>NZ_NIVS01000020.1 GCF_002205165.1 Stenotrophomonas maltophilia
ATTATTCATCAAGAAAACGTTTCCGGCACCCGTACGGGCGCCGTCTGTTTTTGATGTTACCCATGCGCACCAGCCAACTGTCGAAGGGGCGGTGTGGGGGGGGTGGCGGGACCATGTGTTGCCATGGATGGCAACACATGAGCTTACATGGACGTACTTGCAGCGGGTCCCGACACCCCACCCACGCCGACCCAGCCCAGGTACGACCGGAAAACCAAGGCTTTTGGCTCAGCCGTGCAGCCCCTCGATCTCCACCAGCAACTCCGCCCGACACACCTCCGCATGCAGCACCACGAACGGCGGTGCCGTCGGCAGCGCCGCCATCTGCGCCGCCACCGCGCCCATGTCCTGCGCGCGTCGCACATACACCTTCAGCAACGACCCCGCTCCCAGCACCGGTGACAACGACGGCCGCTGACCGCGCGCCGTATCCACCAGGCTCTGCAGATTCGTCAGCGTCTCCCGCAACTGCTCATCCACCGCCCCGGTGTGCTGGGACACATGGCCGACGATGGCCGCCGTCCCGGACTGCAGCAAGGGCAGGCCGGTGGCCAGCGGCGGCAGCAGCGCCCGCGAAAAACTCGGCGACTGCGGCCCGTACTGGCGTGGGTAGCGGAACGCGCTGACCTGGCGCGGATTCTCCAGCGGCTGGCCCGGCTCGCGTGCCGCCAGCCAATACACCTGCAGGCGGCGCTCCCCGTCGAAGCGACCAATGCAGGTCGCCGCCGGCAGCGCGGCCTCGTCCAGTTCGCGCAGGCCCCGCACGCGGCCCACGCAGAAACGCCGATACCGTTCCTGATCGCCGTCGCCCTCGGTCACCGCGTCCAGGTAGTTCCAGGTCCGCAGCAGATGCGGATAGCCGCAGCGCGCCAGGAACGCACTCATCCGGGCGTAGGCCTCGGCCGCGGCCGACTCGATGTCGCTGTCGAGCTCGTCGATCTCCAGCACCCCGAACAGCACGCTGTCGTTGTGCGACCAGCGGACCCCATCGGTGATGCCGTGCTCGACCGGTGTGCCGCCGCGCCAGACCTCGATCTGCGCCGGGCCCTGTTCGGCCAGCGGCACCTGCAGCCAGCGCGGGTCGTCCAGCGCGAGGGGGGCAAGGCCGAAGCCGAACACGGCCAGCGTCTGCGGGTCGGCCAGCGCGGCATCGCGCTGCGCGGCCGGGACGTACGCGACACGGAACAACGCGGGTCCGGAGAAAGGGGAAGCGACTGCCGGGGCCGTTGCGTTGTCGATCGTGTTGCTCATTTCAGAATGTGAATGCAGCCAGTGCCGAGAGTGTCATGATAGCGTGCGCTCCTTTCCCGGCGCCGCCACCGGTGCCAGGCGATGTCGACGGCCTTCTCCTGGTACCCATCCATCATGTTGGCGGGAATGATTGAGTTTTCTGTAATCGATTGGGCGGCGTGGGCGCCGGGCATCACCACTCACGCGCAGTGGCAGGCGTGGGCGAGGGCCCCTTGGCTGCCGACCGGTGAAGACACCCCCGCGTTGTCCGAAGTGCCCGCCATGCAGCGACGTCGCATCGAGCGGCTCGGACGCATGGCGATCCAGACCGCCTGCTGGTGCGAGCAGCCCGAGGACGGTGGCCGGGTGCCGCTGGTGTTTGCCTCGCGGCACGGCGACGTGGCCCGCTCGATGGAGTTGCTCAACACCCTGAGTGCCGACCAGCCGATGTCGCCGACCGGCTTCGGCCTGTCGGTGCACAACGCGATCGCCGCGTTGTACTCGATCGCCCGCGGCCATCGGGGCAACTATCTGGCCCTCGCGGCTGGCCGGGCCACGGTGGAAACGGCCTGCGTGGAGGCCTTCGGGCTGCTCGCCGATGGTGCGCCGGAGGTGCGGCTGGTGGTGTACGAGTCGCCGCTGCCGCCGATCTATGCCGGCTTCGCCGACGAGCCCGACCCCTTCTTCGCCTGGTGCTGGCGGCTCGGGCCGGCCGGCGGTCCGGGTACCCGACTGTCGCTGGGCTGGGGTGCCGGCGGCGGGGATCGTCCCTCCGATGGTCTGCCGCATGGCCTTGAAGCGCTGCGCTTCCTGCTGGCGGGGTCGCCTTCGCTGAGCCTGGATGCCGACGGCCAGCACTGGAGCTGGCAGCGCCATGGCTGAGCGCTGGCCGGCCCGGATCAACCGTGCCTGGCGGGTGCTGGGCACGGGGCTGAGCTTTGCCGCCTTCGGGATCGGGGGGCTGGTCCTGGGCGGGATGCTGTTCCTGTCCCTGTTGCTGGTCCGCGACCCGGTACGCCGGCGCGTGCTGGCGCGGCGCCTGGTCCAGGCCGGTTTCGCCACCCATGTCGTCCTGATGCGCCGGCTGGGGCTGATGACCTACGAGATCCGCGGAGGGGAGCGCCTGCAGCGCAACGGCCTGCTGATCCTGGCCAACCATCCGACCCTGATCGATGTGGTGCTGCTGATCGCCCAGCTGCCCAATGCCGACTGCGTGGTCAAGCAGGCCGTGGCCCGCAACCCGTTCATGCGCGGCCCGGTCCGTGCCGCCGGTTATGTGTCCAATGATGATGGGGCCGGGCTGGTGGACGACTGCATCGCCGCGGTCCAGGCCGGCGGCAACCTGGTGATCTTCCCGGAAGGGACCCGCACCGTGCCCGGGCAGCCGCTGCGCCTGCAGCGCGGCGCGGCCAACATCGCGGTGCGGGGCCGGCTGGACATCACCCCGGTGCGGATCACCTGCACTCCGCCGACCCTGACCAAGGACCAGAAATGGTATCGTGTGCCATCACGGCGATTTCACGTTCAGCTGGAAGTCGGGGAGGATCTCCCGATTGCCCCGTTTCTGAACGAGACCGGCGATGCGCCCAGGGGGGATGCCTTGGCGGCCAGGCGTGTGACCGATCATCTTGCCCATTACTTCGACTTCGCTGGAGACCCGACCCGTGCAGGCACTTGAGCACGAGATCAAGGAATTGATCATTTCATCGCTTTCACTGGAAGACATCACTCCCGAAGACATCGATTCCACCGCGCCCCTGTTTGTCGAGGGGCTGGGCCTGGATTCGATCGACGCGCTGGAACTTGGATTGGCCCTGCAGAAAAAGTACGGTGTCAGCCTGTCAGCCGATTCGGAAGAGACCCGTCGCCATTTCTCCAGCGTGCGTGCCCTGAGCGAGTTTGTCGCCGCACGCCAGCCGTCCTAACGGCGCGTCAGGATTTACCCATGACCAAGAACGAACTTTTCGAGCGCATCGTCAAGATCCTCAAGGACAGCTTTGAGATCGAGCCGAGCCGCATCACGCCTGCCGCGCGGCTGTACGACGACCTGGACATCGACAGCATCGACGCGGTCGACCTGATCGTGCAGCTCAAGCCGCTGCTCGGCCGCAATCTGCAGCCGGAGGCCTTCAAGCAGGTGCGCACCGTGCAGGACATCGTGGATGTGGTGCACGGGCTGTTGCCCGGTCAAGCGGCCGCCTGACGGCCATCGCTGAAGACTGACCATGGTCCGGGTACGCGTCGCGGCGTTTGCGTTGCTGTCGCTGGCATACCCGCTGGTGGTCTACCTGTCGCTGGGCCGGTTCGAGCCGCGCTGGTTGTCGCTGCTGCTGTTCACCTTGGCCGCGCTGCGCGCGCTGACCACCCGCCAGGCGGTGTGGTGGGTGGCCGCGCTCGGTACCGGCGTGCTCGCGCTGGTCGCCACGGCCTTCAACGAGGCGCTGCCGCTGAAGCTGTACCCGGCGCTGGTGAATGCGGTGATGCTGGTGATCTTCGCCACCAGCCTGCGCTTCGGCCCCAGTGCGGTGGAGCGCCTGGCGCGGCTGAGCGAGCCGGACCTGCCGCCGTTCGCCGTGATCTATACCCGCCGCGTCACCTGGATCTGGTGCGGCTTCTTTGTTCTCAACGGAAGTCTGGCCCTGGCCACGGCGCTGTGGGCGTCCAACCAGGTCTGGGCGTTCTACAACGGATTGTTGGCGTACGTGATGATGGGTGCTCTGTTTGGTGGGGAATGGCTGGTCCGGCGACGGGTCAAGGCGGCGCATGCGCATGGCTGAGTGGATCGCACTGGACCGGCTGGCGCTGGTCCCGCACCCGGGCCGCATCGTCGGCATCGCCGGCGACACCGTGGTGGAGCATCCGCAGTTCCGCGCGCAGGTGCTGAGGTGGCAGCAGGCCTTCGCACGCGCGCCCGGCACCGACTGGGCGCTGTATTTCGATGACACGCTCACTTTCGCCGCCGCCCTGCTGGGGGCGTGGCATGGCGGCAAGCGCGTGTTCCTCGGTGGCGACAACCTGCCGGCCACGCTGGAGGGATTGAGCCCGCGCGTGGCCGGTTTTGCGGGTGACGTGCCGGCGCGCTATGCGCCGCTGCAGCCGGATCCGGAGGTCGATCCCGCCGGGGTGCTGCAACCGCTGGATGAAGCGGCACCGGCGCTGGTGGTGTTCACCTCCGGCAGCACCGGTGCGCCGAGCGCGATCGTCAAGCGCATCCGCCAGCTGACCCGCGAGGTGGATGCGTTGCAGGCCGCCTTCGGCGAGCAGATGGACGGCGCGCAGGTCCAGGGCACGGTCTCGCACCAGCACATCTACGGCCTGCTGTTCCGCGTGCTGTGGCCGCTGGTGGCTGGCCGCGCGATCCAGCCGCGCCGGTTTTTCCATGAGGATCTGGTCAGCGCACTGGGCGGCCAGCCGTCGGTGCTGGTAGCGACCCCGGCCCACCTCAAACGGTTGCCCGAACAGCTGGACTGGTCCTCGCTGGGCGGCCAGCTGCGTGCGGTGTTCTCCTCCGGCGGCCCGCTGCCGAGCGAGGCGGCGCTGCAGGTCCGCGCCCTGATGGGGGTGGCCCCGACCGAAGTGTTCGGCAGCAGCGAGACCGGTGGCGTGGCCTGGCGCCGCTGGAGTGCCGAGCAGCCGCAGTGGCATCCGCTGCCGGGCGTTGCCTGGCGGATCGACGACGGGTGCCTGGCGGTGCGCTCGCCGCACCTGGACAGCGAGGACTGGTGGTTGACCCAGGACCGCGCGGTGGCCGATGACGGCTACAGCTTCCGGCTGCTCGGCCGCGCCGACCGCATCGTCAAGATCGAAGAGCGCCGCGTCTCGCTGGACGCCCTCGAACAGCAGCTGCGTGTGCACCCGGCGGTGCAGGACGTGCGCGTGCTGGTGCTGCCGGGCGCGCGCGAACAGCTGGCCGCCGTGGTGGTACCGCAGGCGACGGGCGCCGCGCAGTGGGATGACGCTGAGCGCCGCCGCCAGGCGCAGCAGCTGAGCGCCCATCTGGCCCGCAGCCATGACGCCGTGACCCGGCCGCGCCGCTGGCGTTTCATCGACGAACTGCCGTTCAACGCGCAGGGCAAGGTCACCGCCGCGGCATTGGCCGCGCTGTTCCGTCCATCGATGCCCACGGCCGAGTGGCAGCAGCGCGATGACACCACCGCGTCGCTGCAGTTCGTGCTGGATCCGGACCTGCTCGCGTTCGATGGCCACTTCCCGCAGGCGAAAATCCTGCCGGGCGTGGTCCAGCTGGACTGGGCAATCCACTACGGCCGCAGCGCATTCACGATGCCGCCGCGGTTCCTGCGCATGGACGCGGTCAAGTTCCAGCACGTGGCCCGCCCGGGCGACTGCCTGCAGCTGAGCCTGGGCTGGGATGCGGCCAGGTCGGCGATGAGCTTCCGCTACGTCTCCGAGCATGGCGTGCACGCCAGCGGCCGGGTGGTGTTTGGTGATGCGTGATGACCGCGGTGACGAAATGAGCAGATCGGCCTTCGCCCCGCTGGTGGTGATCCCGGTGTACGACCACGCGCATGCGATCGGTGCGGTGGTGCAGGGCGTGCTGGCCAGTGGGCAGCCGTGCCTGGTGGTCGACGATGGCTCGCACCGTGAGTGCGCGCAGGTGCTTGATGCGCTGGCCAGGGAGCACGCACCGCAGGTGACCCTGCTGCGGCTGGCGGTGAACCAGGGCAAGGGGGGCGCGATGCTGGCCGGCTTCGCCGAAGCCGCGCGCCTGGGCTACAGCCACGTGCTGCAGATCGATGCCGACGGCCAGCACGAGACCGCTGATATCCCCCGTTTCGTCGCGCTGTCGCAGGCGCAGCCGGCGGCGGTGATCTGCGGTATCCCGAGTTATGACGCCAGCGTGCCCAAGGCGCGCCTGTACGGCCGCTATGCCACGCATATCTGGGTCTGGATCAACACGCTGTCGCTGCAGATCCGCGACTCGATGTGCGGCTTCCGCCTGTATCCGCTGGCCCCGGTGATCCGCCTGATGGGCGAGGAAACCATCGGCCGGCGCATGGATTTCGACAGTGAAATCCTGGTGCGGCTGTTCTGGCGTGGGGTGAAGGTGATCAGTGTGCCGACCGCTGTCACCTATCCCAGCGACGGCGTCTCGCACTTCGACGTGTGGCGCGACAACGTGCGCATCAGCCGCATGCATGCGCGCCTGTTCTTCGGGATGCTGTGGCGCGCGCCGCGGCTGCTGTGGCAGCGCATCGCGGGGCCAGGCGCATGACCACGCCCGCCCCCGGAAGCGCCCCGCACTGGGCCGACATCGGCGAGTCCACCTCGGCCGCTGGCGTGCTGTTCCTGTGCTGGGTGCACCGCTGGTTCGGCCGCTGGCCGTTCCGGCTGTGCGTGTATCCGGTGGTGCTCTGCCACTGGTTGAGCAACCGGGTCGCGCGCGAATCGTCGCTGCAGTACCTGGAGCGGCTGCAGGCCCATACCGGCGTGTTCGCCTCGGCACCTGGGCGCTGGCAGAGCCTGAAGCACTTCGCGCTGTTTGCCGACACCATGCTCGACAAGCTGCTCGGCCTGGGCGGCCGCTATCCGCCCGAGCACATCTATCTGCAGCGCGACCTGGTGCTGGACAAGATCGCGCGCCGCGAAGGCGGGCTCATCCTCACCGCGCACATCGGCTGTCTGGAGCTGTGCCAGGTATTGGCCGAGCGGGTACCGGGCTTCCACATCACCGTGCTGGTCCACACCGCGCACGCGCAGCGCTTCAACCGCCTGATGCAGCGGCTCGATCCGCTGGCCTCGGTGGAGCTGCTGCAGGTCACCGACATGGGCCCGGCCACCGCAGTCGAGCTGCAGCGCCGGGTCGAAGCGGGTGGATTCGTGGCCATCGTCGGCGACCGCGTGCCGCTGCGTGGCGGGCGCACCGTGCCCGCCCCGTTCCTCGGCCACACCGCGCAGTTCCCGATCGGCGCCTATGTACTGGCCGCGGCGCTGGCCTGCCCGGTCTACACCATGGCCTGCCTGCATCACGGCCGTGGCTACCAGGTGCGCTTTGAACACTTCACCGACCGCATCGTGTTGCCGCGCGGTTCGCGTGACGCCGCGCTGACCGCGCAGGCTGAACATTTCGCCCGGTGGCTGGAAGTTCAGGTCACCCAGGCACCCTTGGACTGGTTCAATTTCTTCCCCTTCTGGGATCAGGCATCTCATGGCAAGTAAGGCCGATCAGGCACCCTCCGTCCGCTTCGGCGATGCGCCGCTGACCATCGAAGACGTGGTCGCGCTGTCGCAGCGCCAGGCCCAGGCCGTGGTCACCGACGATGCCGCGTTCACCGCGCGCATCCAGCGCGGCGCGGACTTCCTCGATCGCCTGCTGCGCGAAGATGGCGTCATCTACGGGGTGACCACCGGCTACGGTGATTCGTGCACGGTGAACATTCCGCCGGCGCTGGTGGCCGAACTGCCGCACCACCTGTTCACCTACCACGGCTGTGGCCTGGGCCGTTTCCTGGACCCCCAGGAAACCCGTGCAGTGATCGCCGCTCGCCTGGCTTCGCTGGTGCGCGGCATGTCCGGGGTCAGCCACCCGCTGCTGCAGGGCCTGGCCACGCTGCTGCGGCATGACGTGCTGCCGCTGATTCCGGCCGAAGGCTCGGTCGGCGCCAGTGGCGATCTCACCCCGCTGTCCTACGTGGCCGCGGTGCTGTGCGGCGAGCGCGAGGTGATGTACCAGGGCGCGCGCCGCCCGGCGGCCGACGTGCTGTCCGACATCGGCATGACTCCGCTTCGGCTGCGCCCCAAGGAGGGCCTGGCGATCATGAACGGCACGGCCGTGATGACGGCGCTGGCCTGCCTGGCGTACGACCGCGCCGACTACCTGACCAGGCTTGCCACGCGCCTGACCGCCTTCAACGTGCTGGCCAGTGACGGCAACGCCCATCATTTCGATGAAATGCTGTTCGCTGCCAAGCCGCACCCGGGGCAGAGCCGGATCGCCGCGCGCCTGCGCCAGGACCTGCACAGTGACCGGCCGCCGCGCAACGAACAGCGCCTGCAGGACCGTTACTCCCTGCGCTGCGCGCCGCATGTGATCGGCGTGGTGCAGGACGCACTGCCGTTCTTCCGCCAGCTGATCGAAACCGAACTCAACAGCGCCAACGACAACCCGCTGATCGATGTCGACGGTGAGCGCATCCTGCATGGTGGCCACTTCTACGGGGGACACATCGCTTTCGCGATGGACGCGCTGAAGAACACCATTGCCAATCTGGCCGACCTGCTCGACCGGCAGATGGCGCTGGTGGTGGATGCACGCTTCAACCACGGCCTGCCGGCCAACCTGTCGGCCGCCACCGGCGAGCGTGCGGCGATCAACCATGGCCTGAAGGCGCTGCAGATCAGTGTCTCGGCGTGGACCGCCGAAGCGCTCAAGCAGACCATGCCGGCCTCGGTGTTCTCGCGTTCCACCGAATGCCACAACCAGGACAAGGTCAGCATGGGCACCATTGCCGCCCGCGACTGCCTGCGTGTGATCGAGCTGACCGAGCAGGTCGTGGCGGCGCTGCTGATCACCGCCCGCCAGGGCGTGGCGCTGCGTGAGCGCGTGGGCATGAAGGCCACGCTGCACGGCGATCTGGCTGCGATGTACCAGGACCTGTCCGAGCGCATCGCCCTGATCGAGGAAGACCGCGCGCTGGATGGCGAGCTGCGCGCCCTGCTGGACGATATCCGCGCACAGCGCTGGGAGCTGTATGTCCACGAATGATCTGAGCTTCGAGGTGGCGCTGTCGCCGGCCTTCCATGACTGCGATGCGATGCAGGTGGTCTGGCACGGCAACTACTTCAAGTACTTCGAGATCGCGCGTTGCGCCTTGCTGCAGCGCCATGACTACGACTACCCGCAGATGCGCGATTCCGGCTACCTGTGGCCGGTGGTCGATGCGCGGGTGAAGTACATCCGCCCGCTGCTGTACGGCCAGGCACTGCGCGTGCGCGCCACGATCACCGAGTGGGAAAACCGCCTGAAGATCGCCTACGAAATCGTGGATGCGGACAGCGGTACCACGCTGACCCGCGCCCATACCATCCAGGTCGCGGTCGACGCGGCCACCAATGAAATGCTCTACCTGTGCCCGCCGGTGCTGTGGGAGCGTCTGGGAGTGCAACCGCAATGAACCGTTTCCTGCGCACGCTGTGTGCACTGGTGATGCTGGCCATGGTCGTCCCGGTGTTCGCCGCCACCGATGTGGAGGCAGTCAAGCAGCGCGTGGCCAAGGTCGACGTGCTGCGCGGCGAGTTCACCCAGGAGAAACAGGTCGCCGGGTTCAAGAACCCGTTGCGCTCGCAGGGCCGCTTCGTGCTGGCCCAGGACCACGGGGTGGTCTGGACCACACTCAAGCCTTTCCCCTCCGAGGTGGTGGTCACCCGTGACCGCATCCTCAGCCGGCAAAGCGATGGCAGCAGCCGGGTCGAACTGGATGGCCGCCAGCAGCCGGCGATGCGCTCGGTCAACGCGATCATGTTCGCGCTGATGAGCGGCGATGCGCAGGCGCTGTCGGCGCAGTTCACGGTCAAGGTGGAAGTGTTGCCCGGCAATGCCTGGCGCATGCAGCTGACGCCGCGCTCGGCGATGCTCGGCAAGGTGTTCGCGCAGCTCACCCTGAGCGGTGACCGCTACGTGCGCGAGGTGCAGATCAACGAGGCCAACCAGGATGTCACCCGCATCCACTTTGCCGGCATGAGCGATACGCCGGCGGCGTTGAGCGCCGACGAGGGCCGCAAGTTTGAATGACGTGCTGACGTCCAACGGCCGCCTGCAGCGCCTCTGGCGCTGGCTGGCCATTGCCTGGCTGCTGGTGCTGATCGGCCTGGGCGTCCAGCAATGGCAGTTGTGGAAGAGCGAATCGCGGATCGATACCGACATCCTCGCGCTGTTGCCGCAGGACGCGCATGACCGCCTGCTGTCCGATGTCACCCGCCGCATCGCTGATGCCAATGCGCGCCAGATCGTGGTGCTGCTGGGCAGCACCGATGCGGCACAAACCAAGGCGGCCGAGGCCGCGTTCCGCGATGCCATCAAGGTGGAACGAGGCGCTGCCCCCCTGCTCCAGGAAAGCGGCTCGATCGAGGGTTGGTTCGATCAGGCACGGGCATTTTACGCACCGTATCGCGACCGCCTGCTGACCAGTGCACAGCGCGAGCGGCTGCAGAGCGAACCCACCGACGGCCTGGCCGAGTCGGCACTGGCGGCGCTGTACGGCCCGATGGGCGCGCCGCGCCTGACCGAGTGGCGCCAGGATCCGCTCTCGCTGTGGCCGCAGTGGTGGCAGGAGCGCGCGCTGGGTTCGGGCCTGCAGATGGGCGATGACGGGCTGCTGGAAGCCGATGGGAAGCACTGGTCGATCGTGCAGTACGACACGGTCGGCTCGGCGTTCCAGCTCGATGGCGAGCGCCATATCGACCTGCTGCTGGACACCGCCGCCGCGGCCGCCACGACGCAGGCGCCGGGTCTGGAAGTGCTGCGTGCCGGTGTGCCGCTGCATGCTGAAGCGGCGGCCGTGCAGGCCAACTGGGAGATCAATACGATCGGTTGGGGGTCGCTGGCCGCGGTATTGCTGCTGGTATGGCTGGCGTTCCGTTCGCTGCGCCCGATCCTGCTGGTGGCCACCTCGCTGCTGATCGGCTGTGGCGTCGCGCTGGCGGTGACAGTGCTGGTGTTCGGCAAGGTGCATGTGCTGACGCTGGTGTTTGGTGCCTCGCTGGTGGGCGTGGCCGAGGATTACGGCATCCACTGGTTCGCCTCGCGCCAGGCCGAACCGGCGGACCGCCGCTGGAAGCTGCTGCGGCACCTGCTGCCTGGCCTGTGGCTGGCGCTGTTGACCAGTGCACTGGCCTATCTCGCGCTGGGCCTGGCGCCGTTCCCGGGGCTGCGCCAGATGGCGCTGTTCTCGGTGGTCGGCCTGGCCGCCGCGTTCCTGACCGTGATCTTCTGGTTCCCATGGCTGGATGGCGGCGAGATCCGCCGCACCGGGTTTTCCCGGTGGCTGGGCGCCACGTTGGAGCGTTGGCCGCGCCTGCATGGACGCAGTGCCGCGCTTTTCCTGGGCATGGTGACGGTGCTCTCGGCGATCGGCATCGCCCGCCTGCAGACCAATGATGACCTGCGCAGCCTGCAGTCATCGCCGCCGGACCTGATCGCCCAGCAGATCCGCATCAGCCAGATGCTGGGCATGCCCAGCCCGGCCCAGTTCTATCTGGTCCAGGGCGATACCGCCGAACAGGTGCTGGAGCGCGAAGAGGCATTGATCGATCGCCTGCGCGTGCTGGAAGCGGACAAGCAGATCGGTGGGTATCGTGCGATCAGCGACTGGCTGCCCTCGCAGCAGCGCCAACATGCCGATGCGGCCCTGACCGCCAAGGTCGAGCCGCAGGTGCTGGCACGGGTCGGTGCGGCGGTGGGGGAGCCATTGCTGCGCCCGGCCTATGCTGCGCACGACCTGCAGGCCGAGGCCTTCCTTGCCTCGCCCGCGGCGATGCCGTTCCGGCATCTGTGGCTGGGCACGGTCGGGCAGGGCGTGGCGTCGGTGGTGATGGTCGATGACCTCTCGCGTGCCGATGCGCTGGCGCTGCTGGAAGCACAGGCCAAGGGCATCGATGGTGTGCGCTGGGTGGACCGGACCGCCGATTTCTCGCAGCTGCTCAAGCATTACCGCAAGTTGATGAGCGGGCTGCTGTTGATCGGGATCGCGCTGGTGTTTGCGGTGCTGTTCTGGCGCTACCGCGGCCAGGCCTGGCGCGTGCTCGCCCCGACCCTGATCGCCGGCGCACTGACACTGGCGCTGCTGGGGCTGTTCGGCCAGCCACTGCAACTGTTCAACGTCCTGGCGCTGATGCTGCTGCTCGGCATGGGTATCGACTACGGCATCTTCCTGATCGAACACCGCGGCGATGCCAGTGCCTGGCTCGCGGTCTGCGTGGGCGCTGCAAGCACCTGGTTGTCGTTCGGCCTGCTCGGCCTGTCGGCCACGCCGGCGCTGCGCGCCTTCGGGTTGACCCTGTTGTTCGGCATCGGCCTGGTCTGGCTGATCTCGCCGCTGTTCCGCCCGCCACCGCACGACGCACCGCACTGAGCGACCGCGTTTTCCCTCTCATGATCTGATCAAGGATGTATCGATGAACCCGCAGGTGGAACGTACTGAAATCCTCGTCATCGGCGCCGGCCCGGCCGGCTCCGTGGCGGCGGCGATGCTGCGCCGCCAGGGGCGCCAGGTGCTGATCCTGGAGCGCCAGGCGTTCCCGCGGTTCTCCATCGGCGAGAGCCTGCTGCCGCAGAGCATGGAATACATCGAGGCGGCCGGGCTGCTGCAGGATGTGGTGCAGGCCGGCTTCCAGTACAAGAACGGTGCGGCGTTCGTGCGTGGCGAAGCGACCACCGAGTTTGATTTCCGCGACAAGTTCTCGCCGGGCTGGGGCACCACCTACCAGGTGCAGCGCGCCGACTTCGATGACGTGCTGGCGCGCGGTGCTGAGCGCATGGGCGCTACGCTGCGCTTCGGTGATGAGGTGCTGTCCGTGCAGCCCGGGCGTCCGGCGCAGGTGCAGGTGCGGCGGCCCGATGGCAGTGAGTACACCATCGAGGCCGGTTTCATTCTCGACGCCAGCGGCTTCGCCCGGTTGCTGCCGCGCCTGCTGGACCTGGAGTCGCCGTCGAACTTCCCGGTGCGCGGTGCGATCTTCTGCCATGTGCGCGACCACATTCCGGCTGGCGCGGGCTTTGACCGCAACAAGATCCTGATCACCACCCATCCCGAGCACGTGGACGTGTGGTACTGGACGATTCCGTTCTCCAACGGCTGCTGTTCGCTGGGCGTGGTGGCCGAGCCGAGCTTCTTCGCGCGCTACCCGGGCAACGATCTGGAGAAGCTGCAGGCCATCGTCGGTGAGGATCCGAACCTGGCCCGCCTGCTCGGGAACGCCGAATGGGCGGTGCTGCCGGTGCGCACCATCACCGGGTACTCGGCCAATGTCTCCTCATTGTGGGGCGAAGGCTATGCCCTGCTCGGCAACGCCGGCGAGTTCCTCGATCCGGTGTTTTCCTCGGGGGTGACCATCGCGTTCAAATCGGCCCAGCTGGCCAGCGATTGCCTGGCCCGCGAGCACGCCGGTGAGACGGTGGACTGGGAACAGGACTTCTCGGTGCCGCTGCGCGCCGGGGTGAAAACCTTCCGGCGCTTCGTCGAGGCCTGGTACGCCGGTGGCTTCCAGAAGATCATCTACCATCCCGATCCGCAGCCGGAGGTGCGCCGCATGATCTCCTCGATCCTGGCCGGCTATGCCTGGGATACCAACAATCCGTACGTTGCCGATGCCAGCGGCCGGCGCCTGCGCGTGCTGGAGGAACTGTGCAGCGCCTGATCCTGACCCTGTTGTTGGGCCTGCTGCTGGCCGCATGCGCCAGCACCCGCATGCCCACGCCGCTGGTACAACTGCCCACGCTGCAGCTGGCGCCCTCGGCATTGCCGCAGCCGGTGCAGCTGCAGCAGCGCCTGCAGTTCCGCTTCGGTAGTCATGAGCGCGAGCTGGATGCCCTGTTGGAGGTGGATGCCGAACAAGTGCGGCTGGCGGTGCAGGCGATGGGCCAGACCGGCGTGCGCATGGTCTGGGACGGGCAGCATCTGGAGCAGACCCGGGCGCCGTGGCTGCCGCCGCAGGTACGCGGCGAGCGCGTGCTCGACGACCTGCAGTTCGCGTTGTGGCCGGCCACGGCGATCCGTGCCGCGCTGCCGGATGGCTGGAGCCTGCAGGAAACCGACGGCGTCCGCAGTCTTGTCCAGGGCGGCACCCCCTGGCTGGTGCGCGAGACATTGCCCGATGGTCGCGTGCGGCTGCGCAACCTGGCCGAGGGCTACGAACTGGTGATCGAATCAATGGACATGGGGCAGGGCCAAGAGTGAGCAGCAGCGCGGTCTATCTCAACGAGCTGGGCGTGATCTGCGCACTGGGGGCCGACCGCGCCCAGGTGCGCGAGGGCCTGTTCGCGGCGCATCCGGGCGGGCTGCACGACAACGACACCCTCCTGCCCGGCCGCACACTGGCGCTGGGCGAGGTGCAGGCGCCGCTGCCGGACCTGGCCGACCTGCCGGTGGCCCTGCGCGGCCGCAACAACGGCCTGCTGGACGCTGCGCTTGGCCAGATCCGCGAGGCCGTCGATGCCGCCGTCGCCCGTTTTGGTACCGAGCGCGTGGCGGTGATCATCGGTACCAGCACCTCGGGCATCGGCGAGTCGGAGCACGCACTGCGCACCTATCATCGCGATGGCGTGTGGCCGGCGGATTTCCATTACGCCCAGCAGGAAATGGGCACCGCCGCGCGCTTCGTGCGTGAGCGGATCGGCAGCACAGGCCCGGCCTGGACGATCTCCACCGCCTGCTCGTCCAGCGCCAAGGCGTTGATGTCCGCCGCGCGCCTGCTGCGCGCCGGCGTGGTCGATGCGGTGGTCGCCGGTGGGGCGGACTCGGTGTGCCGCTTCACCGTGGCCGGGTTCAGCGCGCTGGAGTCGGTCTCGGCGGTGCGCTGCAATCCCTTCTCGGTAAATCGCAGCGGCATCAACATCGGCGAAGGCGCCGCGCTGTTCCTGATGACCCGCGAGCCGGGCCCGGTGCGCCTGTCCGGCTGGGGCGAATCGTCCGATGCCCACCACATGTCCGCGCCTGACCCGCAGGGACGGGGCGCGATCGATGCCATGCAGCAGGCGCTGGACCGGGCTGGGCTGGATCCGGCGCAGATCGACTACGTGAACCTGCACGGCACCGCCACCGGTCACAACGATGCGATGGAAAGCCAGGCGGTCGCCGCGGTGCTGGGTACGCAGGTGCCGGCCAGCTCGACCAAGCCGCTGACCGGGCACACGCTCGGCGCCTCCGGCGCGATCGAGGCGGCGCTGTGCTGGATGACCCTGGCCGACAACCCCGACCAGCAGCTGCCCACCCACTGGTGGGACGGGCAGGCCGATGACGCCCTGCCGGCGCTGGCCCTGGTGGCACCGGGCACGTGCGCTGCGCAACCGCTGCAGCACGTGCTCAGCCATTCGTTCGCCTTCGGCGGCAGCAACGCCGTGCTGGCACTGGCGCGAGGATGAGCATGCCGCTGCCCGATGACATCGATGCGGTGCTCCCGCACCGCGACAGCATGCGCCTGATCCACCGCGTGGTGGCCTGGCAGGACGAGTCAATCGCCGTTGAGGTGGACGTGCCCGCGCAGGGGCTGTTCTGCACACCTGACGGCGTGCCGGCCTGGGTCGGGGTGGAGTACATGGCGCAGGCGATCGCCGCCTGGGCCGGGTGCCGCGCACACCACGCCGCCCGCGCGCCGTCGATCGGCTTCCTGCTCGGCACCCGCCGCTACACCGCCCACCAGCCGTTCTTCGCCGCCGGCAGCTGCCTGCGGGTGGAGGCGAACTGCGAGCTGTTGGGCGAGAATGGCCTGGGCATGTTCGCCTGCCGGATCCTGGCAGGCGATATCGAAATGGCAGTTGCCAACGTCTCCGTGTTTGAACCCACGGACGCGATGGCCTATCTGGAGAGTGGAGAGGCATGACAGGGAATCTGACCGTGCTGGTGACCGGCGCCAGCCGTGGCATCGGCCGTGCCGTGGCGCTGCGTTGCGCGCGCGACGGCTTCGATGTGGTGGTGCATTGCCGCAGCCGCATCGAGGAAGCGCAGGCCGTGGTGGCCGAGATCCAGGCGCTGGGCCGGCAGGCCCGGGTGCTCATGTTCGACGTAAGCGACCGCGATGCCGCGCGTACCGCGCTGGAAGCGGACATCGCCGTGCACGGCACATATTACGGGGTTGTCTGCAATGCCGGCATCGCCCGCGATGGCGCCTTCCCGGCGATGCCGGCCGAAGATTGGGATGCTGTCATCCACACCAACCTGGACAGCTTCTACAACGTGCTGCATCCGCTGGTGATGCCGCTGGTGCGCCGGCGCAAGCCCGGCCGCATCGTCACCTTGTCCTCGGTCTCCGGCCTGGTCGGCAACCGCGGCCAGACCAACTACAGCGCGGCCAAGGCCGGCATCATCGGCGCCACCAAGGCGCTGGCGCTGGAACTGGCCAGCCGCGCGATCACGGTCAACTGCGTGGCCCCCGGGCTGATCGAGACCGAGATGGTCAACGAAGAAGTGGTCGAGCACGCGCTCAAGCTGATTCCCGCCAACCGCCTGGGCCAGCCGGAGGAGGTCGCCGCCGCGGTCTCGTTCCTGCTCTCCGAATCGGCCGGCTACATCACCCGCCAGGTGATCTCGGTCAACGGAGGGATGGTCTGATGGCCCGCCCCGATCGTCGCGTGGTGGTCACCGGCGCGGCTGCCATCAGCCCGCTCGGGCAGGACTGGGCGAGCATCCATGCGCGCCTGCGGGCCAGGACCAATGCGGTGCGCTACATCCCCGAGTGGGAGGTCTTCGATGGCCTCAACACCCGCCTGGCCGCACCGGCCGAAGATGTCGAGCTGCCGTCCAACTACAACCGCAAGACCACCCGCAGCATGGGCAAGGTCGCGGTGATGTCGGTGCGCGCCACCGAACTGGCGCTGGAGGCGGCCGGCCTGCTCGGCCATCCGGTGCTGCGCAGTGGCATGGCCGGCGTAGCCTACGGGTCGTCCTCGGGCAGCCACGAGGCCACCGCCGAGTTCGGCCGGATGCTCCATGAGCACACCACCGAAGGCATCAGCGCCACCACCTATCTGAAGATGATGAGCCACACCTCACCGGTGAACATCGGCGTGTTCTTCGGCTTGTCCGGGCGGGTCTACACCACCTCCAGTGCCTGCACCTCGGGCAGCCAGGGCGTGGGCTCGGGCTATGAAGCGATCCGCAGCGGCAAACAGACCGTGATGGTCACCGGCGGTGCCGAGCAGCTCGACGCCACCGCCGCGGCGGTGTTCGACACCCTGTTCGCCACCAGCGTGCGCAACGACGCCCCGCAGACCACGCCCAGTCCGTTCGATGCGCACCGCGACGGCCTGGTGCTGGGCGAGGGCGCCTGCACGCTGATCCTGGAAGAGCTGGAGCATGCCCAGGCCCGCGGCGCCACGATCCTGGCCGAAGTGGTCGGCTACGGCACCAACAGCGACGGCCAGCACGTCACCCAGCCCAGCGCCGGCACCATGGCCCAGGCCATGCGGCTGGCGCTGGAGGATGCCGACCTGGCCGCTGACCGGATCGGCTACGTCAACGCGCATGGCACCGCCACCGAGCACGGCGACATCGCCGAAACCCAAGCCACCCACCAGGTGTTCGGCCCCGGCATGCCGATCAGCTCGCTCAAAAGCTATGTAGGCCACATGCTCGGTGCCTGCGGCGCGTTCGAGGCCTGGCTGAGCATCGAGATGATGCGCGAGGGCTGGTTCGCCCCGACCCTGAACCTGCACCAGGTCGACCCTCGCTGCGGCGCGCTGGATTACATCCAGGGTGACGGCCGTGTCCTGCAGACCGACTACGTCATGAGCAACAACTTCGCCTTCGGCGGCATCAACACCTCGTTGATCTTCCGCCGCTGGCAGGGCTGACCGCTGTTTTCGGCCAGCCCTGCGGGCCGGCCGTTCCATGGACCCTCGCGTCCCACCAACAAGGAGAACGTTGAATGCGTCGTTTTGCCCTGATCGCCGCCACCGCGCTGCTCGCCCTGGCCACTACCGCCCAGGCCCGCGAAACCCGCGTGGAGCAGTCGCTGCATGAGCTGGTCAATTCCGCCGAAGCCCGCAACGTCGGGATCGACGGCAGCGTGAAGTTCTACCTGGCCGGCGAAAAGCCCAGCGTCGTCGAGCGCCTGGGCGAGGACGTGACCAACAAGAAGACCAACGCCGCCAACAAGAGCGATGCCGATGCCTGCCGCTGGGTGGCGCTGTCGGCGCTGCGCGCGCTGCAGGATGGGGCCAGGTCGCGCGGCGCCAATGCGGTGGTCGACATCGTCAGCTACTACAAGAAGAACGAATTCAAGAGCAGCACCAACTACGAGTGCTACGCGGGCGCCATCCTGGCCGGCGTGGCGCTGAAGGGCACTTACGCCAAGGTGAAGTGAGCTCCCGGATCACTGCCCCTGCCGGGGCGGTGGTCCACGCGGCGGCGAACGTGGGCACCCGCCGCATCGCCGCAGCGACGCATTCATCACGGCGGCGACGGCAGACTGCAGCGGCGCGCAGCTGAACGACATCACCACATTGATGAACCTGATGCTGTCGCGCGACGGAAAACCGACGGCGGAGAGTGCACGCAGCTTTCACCTGTGCCGGCTTTCCTCCACAATCATTGCCATTCACTACCCTGGGCAACGCCCTGCGGCATGCAAGCCTACGTCTATAAAAGCCAACGCAAGCAGGACAGCTTCGTCTATCTCGCCGTTCGTGATGACTTCTCGGTCATTCCGGACGCGGTGAAGGCCTCGCTGGCGCCGTTCCAGTTCGTTCTCGAAGTGGCCCTGACTCCCGACCGTCGCCTTGCCCAGGTCGATGCCGCACAAGTGCGCCAGAACCTGACCGAGCGTGGATTCCACCTGCAACTGCCGCCGCCCCCGTTGGCGCCGGTCCGGTTCCCGCGACGCAATGATTGAATCCCAACGCCCCCGCGCTGTTGCCGCCGCTGCCGCCCTCGGTGTGCTGCTGGCCTTGGCCGCGGCCGTCGGCGGCGTGCCCGGCGCCGTGTGCGCCGCACTGGCGCAGCCGGCGTTCGCGCTGGCGGTGTCGTGGTGGCGCCGTACCCGCGCGCTGCAGCCGCTGCCGCAGGTGGCTCGCCACGATGCACCGGCCCTGCTGGCGCTGTGGGGCCTGGGCCCGCTGCTGCTGACCCTGCTGGTGGCCTGGCCGCTGAGTGCGCTGCACGACAGCGGCAGCCTGGCCGCCGTGCTCGGCCTCAGTGTGGCGGTCAGCGCCGCGCTGCTGGGGGTGTGGCGGACCTGGCCGTTGTGGAATGACGTGGAACGCAGCGACGGCAGCCTTGCCCGTCATTGGCAGACGCTGGCCGGGCGCGACCTGACCGCCTGGCGTGGCCTGGCCGTGGCTGCGCTGGTGGTGCTGGTGTGCGCACTGGTGGTGCTGCCGGCGTGGCCGGGCCTGGTTTCGGACGCGCTGCACTGGCCGATCGCCGGGGCGGTGGTCGTGCTGTCGCCGTTGGCGCACCTGCTGCTGCAGACGATCGCGCCGGCCACCGCACTGGGCGTTCCCCTGCCGGTCGAGGCACGCGCCGACCGCGATGACCCATTCGCCGATCACCACGCAGAGCCAAAGCCGCTGGAATCGATCGGCCTGCACGAGCAACAGCCGGCGCTGTACGACGCTGCGCGCAGCGGCCGGGTCGACCGCGCCCTGCAGCTGCTGCAGGCGGGTGCCGACCCGCACGGCCTGCCCGATCCGGCCTGGCGCGACCAGCGCAGCCTGGCCGTGCTGGCCGCGGTGCTGCCCGACCTGCGCCTGCTGCGTGAGCTGATCGCGCGCGGCGTAGGCGTCAATGCCCCGCACCGTGGCATGACTCCGCTGCTGGCCGCTACCCGCGACAGTTGGCACGGCCGCCCCGAGGCGGTGATGACCCTGCTTGCCAACGGCGCCGACCCGCGCGCGGTGGACAGCGAGGGCAACACGCCGCTGCATCACGCGGCGCGCAGTTCCGATCCCGGTGTCGCCGCGCTGCTGCGCGATGCCGCCGCCGAAGTGGATGCGCTCAACGACGACGGCTGGTCGCCACTGGCCGTGGCCTGCCAGGTCGGCAACTGGCGGCTGGCCAAGTTCCTGCTCGAGCGCGGGGCCAAGACCGAGCCGGCCGAGGGCACGCCCGTGCTGCTGGCCGCCGCCGGTACCGAAGAAGACGATCCGGCCGGTGTGCAGCTGCTGCTCAAGCACAAGGCCCGCGCCGACGCGCGCGACCGCCAGCGCCGCAGTGCGCTGCACGAAGCCGCGCTGGCCGGTCATGTCGACATCATCGATGTGCTGCTTGCTGCCGGCGCCAACCTGGAAGCGCGCGATGCACTGGCGCGCACGCCATGGCTGGAGGCCGCCCGTGGCGGCCGTGCCGGCGTGGTCGAACACCTGCTGCCGCACCACCCCGACCTCAATGCGGTGGATGGCGAAGGCCGCAACGCCGTGCTGTTGGCCTGCATGGCCGACAACGTGTCGCCGCTGCTGGTGCGCCGCCTGCGCGACCTGGGCATCGCCGCCGACGTGGCCGACCCGCAGGGCCGCCGTGCGGTGGACATCGCCGCGGGCGCCGGGCGCTGGGCGATCGTCTCGCTGCTGGATCCGTCCTATCCGCTGCCGTCCGCGGTCAGCGATGGCCTGGTGATGTCCGGCGACAGCGATGCGGCCTCGCCATCGCTGCCGGACCGCCCGCCACTGGAGCTGCTGCGTGAAGCGCTGAGTTTCGGCAATGTCGACGGCATGGCCGCGCTGGCCCGCCTGTGCGCGCCGGAGGAACTCGGTGCGCTGCTGCACGATGCCGAACTGGCGCTGGATCCGCAGGCGCTGGATTGGCTGCTCGCGCACGGCGCGGCCCCGGAAGTGCTCGATGCCTGCGGAGATACCCCGATGTTCGCGCTGCTGGCGCGTGGCATTGATGCGGTGCCGGCCCTGCAGGTGCTGCTGCGCCGCGGCCTGTCCCCGGCCGGTCGCGGTGGTCTCGCACGGCTGCTGAGCGCCTGCGCGCAGCACGACCACGCCTCGCGCGGGCTGGAACAGCTCGCGCTGGAACTGTTGGAACGCGGCGCCGATCCGTTCGCGCCGTCGCCGGCTGGCGATCCACCGCTGTCGCTGGCCGTGCGCCTGGGCTGGCTGCGCCTGCAGCAGGCTCTGCTGACGCTGGGCGTGGATCGCGAAGCACGCGACAGCCATGGCATGACCGCCCTGCATCTGGCCACCGCGCTCGCGCGCGAAGGCTCGATCAAGCTGCTGGTGCAGCAGGGCGCCTCACCCGAAGCCCGCGCCGCCGACGGCCAGACGCCCCTGGGCGTGGCGCTGTCGATCGGCCGCCGCGATCTCGCCGACTGGCTGGACTGGCGCGTCTGGCCGTTGCCGCGCCGCGCGCTGCGCGACGGCGACCTGCCGGCCGCCGCGATGGCCGGTGATGCCGATGCCGTGCGCCGCCTGATCGATCTCGGCTTCGGGGTCGATGTGGTGGACGCCCAGGGCTGCACCGCGCTGCTGCGCGCCGCCGGTGGCGGTCACCTGGCCGTGGTGGATCTGCTGCTCACCCGCGGCGCGAATCCGCAGCACGCCGCGGCCAGTGGTGCGACGCCGCTGTCGGCGGCGGTCAGCATGCGTCAGATCGATATCGTCTCGGCCCTGCTCGATGCCGGGGCCGAATTGGAATACCGCCTGCCGGGCGGCGTCACCGTACTGATGCTGGCCTCGGCGCTGGGCCTGCCGGATATCGTTTCGCGCCTGCTCACCGCCGGTGCCAACGTACACGCCGGCGATGCCCAGCAACTGGGCCCGCTGCACTGCGCCGCGCTGTATGGCTTCAGTGCGCGCGACCGCTCACGGCTGCTCGCCCTGCTCGACACGCTGCTGCTGGCCGGGGCCGAACCGGACCAGGCCGCGGCCGGCTCGGTCACGCCATTGCTGCTGCTGCTCGGCGCACGCGCCGAACCGGGGACCGCCTGCGACGAGCAGATCGTGCTCGCGGCGGTGGAGCGCCTGCTCGACGAAGAGGTTTCGCTGGACGTGCGCGATCCGCGTGGCTTCGGTCCGCTGCATCTGGCCGCCCTGCACGGGCTGCCGCTGCTGGTGCAGCGCCTGCTGCGTGCCGGCGCCGACCCGGATGTGCGCGATGCGCTCAACCGCAGCCCGCGCGAGATCGCGGTGATGCGCGGCTTCATCGACGTCGCGGGCGAGTTCGAACCGCTGGTGCCGGGCGTGTCCTCGATGGCCCGGTTCCTGCGCGATAACGGCTGACCCCGCAGCTGATCGTGCCGGCCGCTGGCCGGCCGCGCATCCTCGATGCACCAGGCGGTGCATCCGCAGGTTCATCAACGCGGCGGATCGCCGTCCGCCCCCTTCCCATCACTCTCCGCATCCGCCTCGAACAGATGCATCAGGTCCGCACGCGCATCGCGCGAGGTCTGGATCACCGCCGCTTCGTCGTCATAGACCAGGTACTGATCGCGCAGCAGTTTTTCGTCATGCTCGCGGAAGCGCTGCACATGGTTGCGTGCGGTCTCCACCGACATCCCCAGCGCGATCAGCATCCGTTCGCTCAGCTCCAGGCTGGTGCCGAACACCTCGCGGAACGGCTCGGCGGACATGTCCATCAGCCGCCACGCATGCTGGCGGTTGCGCGCGCGCACCAGCACCACCGCGTCCGGATACATGCGCCGGATCAGCCGCGTGGCGCGCATGTTGGCGTCCGGATCATCCAGGGTGACCACATACACGCGGATGTGCTCGCCGCCTGCGGCACGCAGCATTTCCGGCCGGGTCGGGTCGCCGTAATAGAGCTTGTTGCCGAACCGGCGCAGGTCCGAAACGGTATCCGGGTTCGATTCCAGCGCCACGAACGGGATCTTCTGCGCGGTCAGCAGGCGCGCCACCACCTGGCCGAAGCGGCCCATGCCGGCGATCATCACCTGCGGCTGCACATCGCCGATGTCGACCTTGTCGGCAGGCGTGGGCGCGGCCTTGGGGCCGTCATCGCGGCCGAGCAGCCGGATCAGGCCGATCATCAGCAGCGGCGTGATCGCCATCGAGAGGCCGACGATCGCCACCAGCCGATCATGATTGGCATCGCCGAGCAGGTGCACCCGTTGCGCTTCGTTGAACACCACGAAGGCGAACTCGCCGCCCAGCCATAACACGCTGCCCAACAGCACCGCGTGGCGGGTCCGCAGCTTGGCCAGTTTGCCGATGCCGAACAGCAGGCCGAACTTCACCACCAGCAGGATGGCCACGCCGGCGGCGATCGTCATCGGCTCGGCGGTGATGCGGTCCAGGTCGATGCCCATGCCGACCGCGATGAAGAACAGGCCGAGCAGCAGCCCCTTGAAGGGCTCGATCTGCGATTCCAGCTCGTGCCGGAATTCCGAATCGGACAGCAGCACACCGGCCAGGAAGGCGCCCAGGCTCGGGCTCAACCCCGCTTCCTGCATGAACCAGGCGGTGCCCAGCACCACCAGCAGTGCGGTGGCGGTGAACACTTCCGGGCTGCGCGTGCGCGCGATGATGTTGAACAGCCGGCGCAGCACCGGCCGCCCGCACAGGATCACCACGGCCAGCGCGCCGAGGGCGATCGCCACGTCATTCCACTGCAGGGTGTCGTTGCGCGCGCCGCCCAGCAGCGGAATCGCCGCCAGCAGCGGGATCGCGATCAGGTCCTGGAACAGCAGGATGGCAAAGCCCAGCCGGCCGTAATCGCTGTTGATCGCCTTGTGCTCGGACAACAACTGCAGGCCGACCGCAGTGGAGGACAGCGCCAGCGCAATGCCGACGATCAACGCGCTCTTCCATTGGAAGTGATCGAGCATCAGCAGACTGCCGAGCACCAGGGCACTCAGCGCGACCTGCAGCGCGCCGGCGCCGAACACCGAGCGGCGCATCACCTTCAGCCGGGCGGGGGACAGCTCCAGCCCGATCACGAACAGCAGCATCACCACGCCGATTTCCGCAGCGCTGAGGATGCGGTCGGCATCCTGCACGAAGCCCAGGCCATCCGGGCCGAGCACCACGCCGGCGGCCAGATAGCCGAGCACCGCGCCCAGGCCGAGCTTCTTGAACACCGGCACGGCGATCACCGCGGCCAGCAGCAGCACCAGGGCCAGCTCGAGCGCGCCGCTATGCATGGGGGAACCTGCTCATGGGATCGTGTGCCGTGCGGGTGGAGAGCCTCCCCGGCAGCCGGGGCCTGCGGCCGGAGCCACGCGCCATTATGCGGCCGCGATGCGGGCCGAAGGCCACTATTACCCGAACGGCGCGCCGCTCAAGGGTTGACCTGCGTCACACCCGGGTCCAGACTGCCCGCCGCTGCTGGCGTCCGCCGTCGGCAGTAAACCCTTCCGGAGTCCCCAACCCATGTCCAGCGACAGTAGAAGTCGACCTTGCTCGACGCCAGCGATGGCTACCGCCTGACACGGGTCGGTTCGCCAGCGTTGGCGTCGCGCAATGCGATACCCACAGGCGAATACGATGAACCAGAAAGACCTGCTGCGCCCGGTGGCCGATGCCGCCTCCTTGAGCGCACCCCTCGATAATTTCAACACCGCCGATGCGGTGGAATTCCTCAACACGCTGAGCCTGTCGCGCGCCGCCGACACGCTGGCCGCGTTGCCGTTGCCGCGCGCGGTGAAGATGCTCGAGCAGCCCGAGCTCAACCGCGGTGGCGACCTGGTGGCGGCCATGCCGGTGGCCCGCGCCGCGGCCCTGCTCGGGCTGATGGCCGATGACCGCGCCACCGATATCGTCCACGAGCTGGACGAGGATGAGCGCGCGCGCCTGATTCCGCTGCTCAGCCCCGAGGCCCGCAAGGCGATCCAGCAGCTGCTGAGTTACCCGGCCCACACCGCCGGCGCGCTGATGACCACCGAGTTCGTCAGCGTGCCCTCGGACTGGACGGTTGGCCGCACCCTGCAGCACATCCGCGAGGTCGAGCGCACCCGCGAGACGGTCTACGCGATCTACGTTCTGGACCCGCACACGCGTGCGCTGGTGCAGGTCGTCACCATGCGCCGGCTGATCACCGGGCTGCCCGAGGAGCCCATCCTCGACGTCGCCCAGGTCAACCCGCCGGTGACGGTGGATGTGCAGCTCGACCAGGAAGAAGTGGCGCAGCTGATCCGCCGCCACGACCTGCTCGCGATCCCGGTGGTGGACGCGCAGCGCCATGTGCTCGGCATCGTCACCGTGGATGACATCCTCGATGCGCTGATCGAAGAATCCACCGAGGACGTGCACAAGTTCGGCGGCATGGAAGCACTGGAAAAGCCGTACATGCAGATCGGCTTCTTCGAGATGCTGCGCAAGCGTGCCGGCTGGCTGAGCGTGCTGTTCCTCGGGGAGATGCTGACCGCCAGCGCGATGCAGCATTACGAAGACGAGCTGGCACGTGCGGTGGTGCTGACGCTGTTCATCCCGCTGATCATGAGCTCGGGCGGCAATTCCGGCTCCCAGGCGACCTCGCTGCTGATCCGCAGCCTGGCCCTGCGCGAACTGCGCCTGCGCGACTGGTGGAAGGTGGCGCTGCGCGAGGTGCCGACCGGCATCACCCTGGGCGCCATCCTGGGCGTGCTGGCGATCATCCGCATCGTGTCCTGGCAGCTGCTGGGCCTGCACGACTACGGCGAGCACTGGCAGCTGCTGGCACTGACCATCGGCGCGGCCCTGGTCGGCATCGTCACGTTCGGCTCGCTGTCCGGCTCGATGCTGCCCTTCATCCTCAAGCGGCTGGGCTTCGACCCGGCCAGCGCCTCGGCCCCGTTCGTGGCCACGCTGGTGGACGTCACCGGCCTGGTCATCTACTTCAGCATCGCCGCGATGATCCTGCGCGGCACCCTCCTTTAACAGGGACGGAGGTCGTTAATAACAGGGACGGGGGTGATTATTAATCACCCCCGTCCCTGTTACTGTCTGGTCGCATGAGTACCTACCACCTGCAAGCCGTCTTCCGCCCGCAGTCGGTCGCCGTGATCGGCGGCAGCCCGCGTGAACGCTCCGCCGGCCGGGCGGTGATGCGCAATCTGCGCGGCACCGGTTTCCCCGGCAAAGTGGCCTGGATCAACCCGCGTTACAGCGAGATCGACGGCATCCGCACCGTGAAGCGGCTCAAGGACCTGGACTGGGTGCCCGAGCTGGTGGTGATCACCGCCCCGGCCAGCATCGTGCCGCAGGTGGTGGCCACGGCCGCCGAGCGCGGCGTCAGCGCGGCGATCATCCTCACCGCCAACCTGGGCGAGGGCCCGGGCTCGCTGGCCGCGCAGGTGGAGGCGGCCGCACGGCCCAAGGGCCTGCGCATTCTCGGCCCGCACTGCCTGGGCGTGATCGCCCCGCATGCGCGCTTGAACGCCAGCATCGCCGCGCACTTCCCGCAGGCCGGCGATCTGGCCCTGATCTCCGAATCCAGCGCGATTGCCGCGGCCCTGGTGGAGTGGGGCGTGGCGCGCTCGGTCGGTTTCTCCGCCGTGGTCTCGCTCGGCGACACGCTGGATGTCGATTTCGGCGACCTGCTCGATTACTTCGCCACCGATTACCGCACCCGCGCGATCCTGCTCTACGTCGAGCACATCCGCGATGCGCGCAAGTTCATGTCGGCCGCGCGTGCCGCGGCGCGCGCCAAGCCGGTGGTGGTGGTCAAATCCGGCCGCCACATCCGCATCAACCCGGATGCGGACACGCACGTGCAGGCGCTGGCCAGCGCCGATGCGGTGTATGGGGCGGCATTCAACCGCGCGGGCCTGCTGCGCGTCAGCGCGCTGGACGAACTGTTCACCGCCGCCGAAACGCTGGGCCGGCTGGGCACCTTCCCCGGTCGCCGGCTGGCGATCCTGAGCAACGGTGGCGGGGTCGGGCGGCTGGCGGTGGATCAGCTGCTGGCCCTGCGTGGCAGTCTGGCCGAGCTGTCGCCGGCCACCGTCGCCCAGCTCGATGCGGTGCTGCCGCAGGGCTGGTCGCGCAGCAATCCGGTCGACATCGTGGTCGATGCCGACGGCGACCGCTATGCCGCCGCGATCGAAGCGCTGATGTCCGATACCGAGAACGACGCGGTACTGGTGGTCAACGTGCCGACCGCGTTCACCTCCTCGGCCGATGCCGCGCAGGCGCTGACCCGCACGCTCGGCCTGCGCCCGCGCCATCACCGCGACAAGCCGGTGTTCGCGGTGTGGCTGGGCAACGACGACCGCGCCACCGCCACGCTCAATGCCGCGCGCGTGCCGACCTATCCGACCGAAGCCGAGGCGGTCCGCGGCTTCCAGCATCTGGTGCGCTACCGCGACGCGCAGGCCGCGTTGATGGAAACCCCGCCCAGCCTGCCCGAGGATTTCGTGGTCGATACCGCCGGCGCCCGCGCGCTGGTGGAGGCTGCGCTCGCGGCCGGCCAGCAGTGGCTGGACCCGATCGCCACCCACCAGCTGCTCAATGCCTACGGCATTCCGTCCGCGCCGGTGATGCAGGCACGCGATGCCCACGAGGCGATGGACCTGGCCCAGCCGTTGCTGGAGCAGGGCGCCACGGTCGCGATCAAGGTGTTCTCGGCCGACATTCCGCACAAGTCCGATGTGGACGGCGTGCGCTTGAACCTCAGCACCCTGCAGTCGGTGCATGCGGCGGCCACCTCGATCATCGCGCGTGCGCACGAGAAGCGGCCCGATGCGCGCATCGATGGCGTGCTGGTGCAGCCGACCATCGTGCGGCCCAAGGCGCGCGAGTTGATTGCCGGCATCGCCGATGACCCGACCTTCGGCCCGGTGATCGTGTTCGGCCGCGGCGGCACGGCGGTGGAAGTGATCGATGACAAAGCCATCGCCCTGCCACCGCTGGACCTGCGGCTGTCACACGAACTGATCGGACGCACACGCGTCTCGCGCATCCTCAAGGCCTACCGCGATGTTCCGGCCGCCGACGAACGCGCGGTCGCGCTGATCCTGGTCAAGCTCGCCCAGCTCGCCGCCGACATTCCCGAGATCCGCACGCTCGACATCAATCCACTGCTGGCCGACCGTGATGGTGTGATCGCACTGGACGCGCGCGTGGCGATCGAACCCTCGCGCAAGCTGCACAAGGGCCGTGGCCACCCGCGTTTCGCGGTGTTCCCGTATCCGAAGGAGTGGGAGCGCACCATTACCCTGTCCGATGGCGCCCCCGCCTTCGTGCGTCCGGTCCGCCCCGAGGACGACGCGCTGTTCCGCGCTTTCTTTGCCCGCGTCACCGATGACGACCTGCGCCTGCGTTTCTTCCAGTCGGTGAAGCATTTCAGCCACGAATTCATCGCGCGCCTGACCCAGCTCGACTACGCGCGCTCCATCGCGCTGGTGGCGATCGACCCGCGCAGCGGCGACATGCTGGGCGCGGTGCGCCTGCACGCCGATGTGGACTACGACCGTGGCGAGTACGGCATCCTGATCCGCTCCGACCTCAAGGGCCATGGTATCGGCTGGCGGCTGATGGCGATCATGATCGAGTACGCGCAGTGGCTCGGGCTGAACATCATCGAAGGCCAGGTGCTGCGCGAGAACAGCACCATGCTCGCGATGTGCCAGAGCCTGGGCTTCAAGACCAAGCTCGACCCGGACGACTCGACGGTGATGGTGGTGACCCTGCCGGTGCAGGACGTGCAGGTGCCGCAGGCACCCGATCCTGCAACGCACTGAGCCGATCGCGGTACGGCGTGGGCACGCGGGCGGGGCGACAATACGGCATGACCGATCGTATCCCCCTGCTGCTGCTCCCCGGCCTGCTCAACGACGCTGAACTCTGGCGTGCGCAGATCGCCGACCTGTCCGATATCGCCGAGTGCATCGTCGGCGACCAGACCCGCGGCGAGACGATGCAGGCGGTGGTCGATGACGTGCTGGCCCAGGCACCGGCGCGTTTCGCCCTGGCTGGTTTCTCGCTGGGCGGCTTCGTGGCGCAGTCGATCCTGCGCACCGCACCGGAACGGGTGCTGCGGCTGGCCCTGATCAATACCTCGATCCATGCCGACTCGCCCGAGCGTGCCAGGCAACGCCAGACCCAGCGCGCCAGTGTGCGCCTGCCCGGAAAATTCCACGGCTTTGGCGATACGTTGATGCGCAGCTACATCGACGCCTCGCGGCTGGACGATTATGTGCTGGTCCAGCGCGTGCGCGACATGACCGCACGGCTGGGTGCGGAGGTGTTCCTGCGGCAGAGTGCGTTGGACCGCGTGGATGGCCACGACGTGCTGGCCGGGTATCGCGATCCGCTGTTGATCGTGTGCGGTGCGAACGACCGCATCACCCCGCTGGCGATCAGCGAGGAGATGCATGCGCTGGTGCCGCACTCGCGCCTGGTGGTGCTGCCCGACTGTGGGCATCTGGCCCCGATGGAAAAGCCCGACGAGGTCAGCGCGGCGATGCGGGACTGGTTGCTCCGGTAGGTGCCGACCGTTGGTCGGCACGCACCCCACGCCCGACCAACCATCGGGCCCTGCCGATCAATCCCAGGCCGGGGCGATCCCCTCCGGATTGGCCAGGCGATGCCCGCGATCCAGCGTGGCGATCTGCGCCATGTCCTCATCGCTCAAGCGCAGCTCGGCCGCCAGCAGGTTGCCGGCCAGGTTCTCGCGCTTGGTCGAGGACGGAATCACCGCAAAGCCCTGCTGCAATGCCCACGCCAGGGCGACCTGGGCCGGGGTGGCCTGGTGGCGCTCGGCGATGGCCTGGATCACCGGGTCCTTGAGCACTTCGCCGTAGGCCAGGCTCATGTACGCGGTGACATGGATGCCCTGGTCCTTCAGGAACGCGATCAACGCGCGGTTCTGCAGGTACGGGTGGACTTCGATCTGGTTGGTGGCGATCGCGTCAGCGCCCAGGATCTCGATCGCCTGGCGGGTCTGGGCGATGGTGAAGTTGGAGATGCCGATCTGCCGGGTCAGGCCCTGCGACTTGGCCTCGGCCAGGGCACCGAGATACTCGGCCATCGGCACGGCATCCTTCGGCGAGGGCCAGTGGATCAGGGTCAGCTCGACATGGTCGGTGCGCAGCTTGCGCAGGCTCTCGCGCAGGCTCTCCAGCAGCGCGTCGTGGTGGAAGTTGGCGATCCAGATCTTGGTGGTCAGGAACAGCTCATCGCGCGCCACGCCGGACTCGGCGATGGCCTGGCCGACCTCGGCTTCGTTCTCGTAGATCTGCGCGGTATCGATGGCGCGGTAGCCGACGTCCAGTGCGTTGCGCACCGAGTCGATCACGGTCTGGCCCTTCAGGCGGAAGGTGCCGAGGCCAAAGGCGGGAATGCTCATGGAAACTCCTTGGTGGGGTGAGGTGCAGGCTACGCCGTGCACCGTAAAGTGACGTAGAGCCGACCGTGGGTCGGCTGTGGTGACGTGAAACGAATCGTTGCTCGGCTGTCAGGTAGAGCCGACCGTTGGTCGGCTGCTGTCATGGGTCCGCGACCGGAATCCCTCAATGCGCACTCACGGCGATGCCTTCGGCGCGGTCGGCCACCCCATCGCGGCGATCCAGGCGGCCGCTCAATGCGGTCAGGCCGAAGGCGCCCATCACCACCAGCGCGCCCAGCCACGGGGTGTGCATCAGGCCGAAGTGATCGACCACCAGGCCACCCAGCGAAGCACCGAGGGCGATGCCGACATTGAACGCGGCGATGTTCAGGCCCGAGGCCACATCGGCGGCCTGCGGGGCGAAGCGCTGTGCCTGCTTGACCACGTATACCTGCAGGCCCGGCACGTTGCCGAACGCCACCGCACCCAGCGCCAGCACGGTCAGCAGCACCAGCCAGGTGTTGTAGGCGGTGAAGGTGAGCACGAACAGCACGGCGGCCAGCAGCGCGAAGATCAGCTTCAGTGCCGGGATCGGGCCGCGACGGTCGGCCAGGCGGCCGCCCCACAGGTTGCCGATCGCCACCGACACGCCATAGACCAGCAGCACGCCACTGACCGCATTGGCCGAGAAACCGGTGACGTCCTGCAGGATCGAGGCCAGGTAGGTGAAGGACAGGAAGGTGCCGCCGTAACCGAGCGCGGTGATCGCATACACCAGCAGCAGGCGCGGCTGCGCCAGCACGGAGAGCTGCTGGCCGAACGTGGCCGGCTCGCTGCGCTGCAGGTTGCGCGGCACGAACAGCAGGCTGCCGATCAGCGCGATCACGCCGAGCGCGGCGACCGCCAGGAAGGTCGCGCGCCAGCCCAGGTGCTGGCCGATGAAGGTGCCCAGCGGCACGCCCGTGACCAGGGCCACGGTCAGGCCGGTGAACATGATCGCGATCGCGCTGGCCGCCTTCTCCTTGGGCACCACCGAGGTGGCGATGATCGAGCCGATCGAGAAGAACACGCCGTGCGCCAGGCCGGTCAGGACGCGCGCCACGATCAGCGAGCCGTAGCCCGGTGCCATCCAGGCGATCACGTTGCCGAGGGTGAACAGCAGCATCAGCGCCACCAGCAGGGTCTTGCGCGGCACCCGGCCGGTCAGCGCGGTGAGCACCGGCGCACCGACCGCCACGCCCAGCGCATACAGCGATACCAGCAGGCCGGCCGAGGGCAGGGTGACGCCGAGGTCGGCGGCGATGGTCGGGATCAGGCCGACGATGACGAATTCAGTCGTGCCGATGGCGTACGCACCCAGCGTCAGCGCCAACAAGGCCAAGGGGATACCACGGGACATGGACGGATACCGGTGGGGAGTAAGGCTGCGCAGTCTGCGCGCCGCACTCTTGCGGAAAAAGCGGTCTTCACGCCAATCACTGTTGCCCCATGGTCAATAATGGGCCTCCTCCGCCGTGCCGCCGCCATGAAAACCACCCTCGATGAGATGCAGGCCTTCATCGCCGTGATCGACAGCGGCTCGATCACCGCCGCCGCCGAACAGCTGGGCCAGACCACCTCCGGCGTCAGCCGCGCGCTGGGCCGGCTGGAAGAAAAACTCGGCACCACGCTGCTGACGCGCACCACCCGCCGCCTGCAGCTGACCGAAGAGGGCGATGCCTTCCTGGCCCAGGCCCGCGCGATCGTCGCCTCGGTGGAGGCGGCCGAAGAGCAGATCGCCGCACGCCGCGAGCGCCCGGCCGGACGCCTGCGTGTGGACGCGGCGATGCCGTTCGTCCTGCACGTGATCGCCCCGCTGGTGGCAAGCTACCGCGCGCGCTATCCCGAGGTGGCGCTGGAACTCAACAGCAGCGAGCGCTACATCGATCTGCTGGAGCGACGTACCGATGTGGCGATCCGGATCGGGCCGTTGGCCGATTCCACCCTGCACGCGCGGCCGCTGGCCCACAGCCGCCTGCGCGTGATGGCCAGCCCGGCGTATCTGGCGCAGCACGGCACCCCGCGTGATGTGGCGGCGCTGGCCGAGCACACCCTGCTGGGCTTCAACGAGCCCGATTCGCTCAATCACTGGCCGCTGCCCGGCGCCACCGACGCGCTGCTGCATGTCCGTCCGGCGGTGGCGGTCTCCAGCGGTGAAACCCTGCGCCGGCTCGCGCTGGAAGGGGTCGGCATCGTCAGCCTGTCCGACTTCATGACCCACCGCGACCGCGAAGCCGGCGCGCTGGTGCAGGTGCTGCCGGATGTCACCGTGGAGGTCCGCCAGCCGATCCACGCCGTGTACTACCGCAACACGGCGGTCTCGGCGCGGATCAGCTCGTTCCTCGATCACCTGGCCGAGGCCATGGTCGGCACGCCCTACGTCCGGTAGTGCCGGCCAGCGGCCGGCACCACGCGTGCATCACGCGGCGCGAGCCCATCCGCGCATCGCACTGTGCCCGGCGTCCAGCACGAACACATCCACCGCGGCATTCAAGGCCACGGCCTGCGCTTCCATGCTGCGTGCCGCCGCCGAGGCTTCCTCCACCAAGGCCGCGTTCTGCTGCGTGGTCTCATCCATCTGCACCACGGTCTGGTTGACCTGCTCGATCCCGGCCGACTGTTCCTGCGACGCGGCGGCGATGTCGGCCATGATGTCGGTGACGCGCTGCACACTGCCGACGATCTCGCCCATGGTCTGGCCGGCCTGGCGCACCAGCGCTGCACCGCTGTCGACATCGGTGACGGACTGATCGATCAGCGCCTTGATCTCCTTGGCCGCACCGGCCGAGCGCTGCGCCAGCGTGCGCACTTCGCTGGCGACCACGGCAAACCCACGGCCCTGTTCGCCGGCACGCGCCGCTTCCACCGCGGCATTCAGCGCAAGAATGTTGGTCTGGAACGCGATGCCGTCGATGACGCTGATGATCTCCGCGATCTGACGCGACGAGGCCTGGATCGCCCCCATCGTGGTGACTACCTGGCCGACCACTTCGCCGCCCTGCGAGGCGACCGAGGCGGCGCTGATCGAGAGCTGGTTGGCCTGGCGCGCATGCTCGGCATTCTGGCGCACGGTGGAGGTCAGTTCCTCCATCGAGGCGGCGGTTTCTTCCAGATTGGCCGCCTGCTGTTCGGTACGGCGCGACAGATCGCTGTTGCCCGCGGCGATCTCGCCGGCAGCGGTCTGGATCGACTGCGAGGCCTGCTTGATGTCGCCGACGATGGTGGTCAGCTGACCGGTGGTGCGCGCCATGTCATCGCGCATGCGCGCGAACACGCCATGGAAGTCGCCGTGCATGCGCGCGCTGAGATCACCGCCGGCGATCGCCTGCAGCACGCGCGAGACCTCGCCCAGGTCCTGCTCGGTGGTCTGCATCAGGCGGTTGAGGCCGCCGACCATCTCACCGAAGTCATGCTGATAACGCGCTTCATCGCCGCGCTGGCTGAAATCGCCCACGGCGGCTGCTTCGGCCAACCGCTTGATCTCGGCATTGATCGCACCGAGGTTGGCCTTGGCCGTATCCAGCGCCTGGGTGATCACCGCCTTCTCGCCGGGCAGGCGCTCCATGTCCACCGACAGATCGCCGACCGCGTAATGGCCCATGATCTCGATCGCCCGCAGCTTCACCTGGATGTGGTTGGCGACCAGGGTGTTGGTGTCGCGCACCATCTGCCCATAGCCGCCGGGGAATGCTGTGGCGTCCATGCGGTAGCTGATCTCACCGGCGTCGTGGCGCTGTGCCATGGTCGCCTGCGCGGCCAGCACGTCCTTCAGGGTCTGGGTCACCGCGCGCATCGCCATGCCGAGGCGACCGATCTCGTCACCGCTGCGCACCACCACGACATGCTCCAGATCACCGCGTGCCACCGCGCGTGCCGCCGCTTCCACCGCGACCACCGGGGCGATCACCGCGCGCCGCAGCCACACGGTAAGCGCGACCAGCAGCAGCACCGCCGCCAGCGCCGTGACGATCGCCGAGGCGACCAGCGCTTCGCGTGCGCGCTCGGAGGTGGCGTTGGTCTCGTAAGCCGCGCGCTCGCTGGCACGCGCAGCCAGTGCATCCAAGGTGGTGCCCACAGCACGGTCGGCCCCGAGCACCAGCGCGTCGCCGGCCTGGGTGTCATAGCCACTGGCCGCGAACGCCTCCAGCGCGCCGCGGTAGCGGGCCTCCAATGCGCGGTGCTCGGCCAGGAACCGGTTGGCCAGCGTGCGTGTCTGTTCGTCCCGGCTGGTCGCCAGCGTGCCGGCCAGGGCTTCAATGCGGCGTCCTTCCGCATTGAACGCGGCCAGGTGGCGTTCGCGCTGGGCGTCATCGGCGCCGCGGATCAGCACGTTCTTCCACTCCTGCACCTGCAGCCGGAACTCGCGCTGCAGCAGCTCTGCCTGCGCCTTGCGGGCGACCTCGACGGGCACCTCGGCCGACAGGTGCCGCCAGGCCGAGCCCAGCCCGGCCAAGGCCGCCAGCACAATGATGACCAGGCCGAGCGACAGCGCGCCCAGCAGTTTGAATTGAAGACTCAGGGCGCGTGGACGCGCCGGTGCGGAGGACGTCATGAGAGATCAAAAGTAAGGAAGGGCGATGCGGTATCGGTCTGCAGCGGACACCCTGAAGTGCGACGCAAATCACGCTTACCGTTCCATTCAATGATGTGAGGGCCGCGTGTAGATGAAATTTGACCGCGCATGGAACGAAACAGGACTGGACACGCAATCAATATGTAACTACTGTAGTTACATGAAATCCAGCAACCAGTTCTCCGATGCGCTGCACGTGATGGCCCATCTGGTCGGCCAGGACGGTCCGCGTACCTCCGAACAGCTCGCCACCTGCCTGCCGACCCATCCCGTGGTGATCCGGCGTCTGCTGTCGGCCCTGAACAAAGGCGGCCTGGTGACCACCGTGCGTGGCCACGGAGGCGGCGCCCAACTCGCCCGGGCGCCGGCGCAGATCACCCTGCACGATGTGTATCTGGCGATCGGCGCGCCCGCCCTGCTGCACACCGGCGCACGCGAGACCGGACGCGGCTGCCCGGTGCAGCGCGTGGTCAACGAGGCCCTCGACGACAGTTACCGCCAGGCCCAGGCCCTGCTCGAGGCCCGCCTGCGCGACACCACCCTGGCCACGCTGGGCGAGGCATTCGCCCGCCACCTGGCCCACCACGCTGCAGGAGTTCCCCATGACGTTTGATGCGATTGTCGTCGGTGGCAGTTTCGCCGGCCTGTCCGCTGCCCTGATCCTGGCCCGTGCGCGCCGCGAGATCCTGGTGATCGACAGCGGCCTGCCGCGCAACCGGTTCGCCGCGCATTCCCAGGGCGTCCTCGGCCAGGACGGCATCGCCGGCGCCGAGCTGCTGCGCAACGCCAAGGCGCAGCTGCTGGACTACCCGACGGTGCGCTGGATCAACGACACGGTCAGCACGGCCCAGCCGACCGTGGATGGCTTCGTGGTCGGCACCGCGAACGGCGACACCTGGGCCACCCGCAAGCTGCTGCTGGCGACCGGCATCGCCGATGAACTGCCCGAACTGCCCGGCCTGGCCGAGCGCTGGGGCCACAGCGTGGTGCATTGCCCGTACTGCCATGGCTATGAGATCGGCGGCGGCGCGATCGGCCTGCTGGGCGGGCATGAGAAATCCGCCACGATGGCCGCGTTGCTTGCCGACTGGGGTGAGGTCACCCTGTTCGCGCACGGCATGGCACTGGCCCCCGAGGAACTGGCTGCCCTGCAGCATCGCGGGGTCAGCATCGAGCACGAGGCCGTGGTTGATCTCGACGGCGAGGCACCGGCGCTGAGCGCCGCCGTGCTCGCCGATGGCCGCCGGGTTGAGCTGCGCGCGCTGTTCGTCACCGCGCGCCAGCACATGGCGACACCGCTGGTGGAGCAACTGGGCTGCGTGCTGGAGGACAGCCCGATCGGCGTGCTGGTCCAGGTCGATGCAGGCAAGCAGACCAGCGTGCCGGGCATCTATGCCGCGGGCGATGCAACGCTGGTCGGCAACATCAGCCTGGCCAGTGCCGAAGGCGTGCGCGCCGGCGTCAGCCTTCACCACGCGCTGGTCGCCGAAGACAGCCGGGCCAGCCGATAAGGCGAGCAAGCTCGGGCGGGCCGGAAACCGAACGCCCGCCCCAGACGCACACAGCCGCCCTGCGGCGGCTGTGCGTCACCCCTGCCGGTGGGCTCAGGCCTGTTCGGCGCTGGCCGCATCCAGCTGCTGCACATCCTGCGCCGACAGCGCGACGTTCGCGGCCGCCAGCACATCCTTCAACTGCTCGACACTGGTGGCGCTGACGATCGGCGCGGTGATGCCCGGGCGCGCGATCAACCACGCGATCGCGATCTGCGACGGGCTCACGCCATGCGTGCTGGCGACATCATCCAACGCGGTGAGGATGCGCAGGCCGCGCGGATTGACGTACTTGTCCACCACGCTCTGGCCGCGCGCGCTGCTCTTGCCCGCATCGGCCGCACTGCGGTATTTGCCGCTGAGGAAGCCACTGGCCAACGAGTAGTAGCTGATCACGCCCAGCTGCGCCTCGCGCACCACCGCTTCCAGCCCGGCTTCGTAGCCGGCACGGTCGTACAGGTTGTACTCCGGCTGCAGCGTTTCATAGCGGGGCAGCTTGTAGTCGGCCGAGACCTTCAAGGCATCGCGCAGGCGCTCGGCGCTGTAGTTGGAGGCACCGATCGCGCGCACCTTGCCCTGTTCGATCAGGCGACCGAAGGCGGCCAGCGTGGACTCCAGCGGCGTGGATTCATCGTCTTCGTGCGCCTGGTACAGATCGATCACATCGGTCTGCAGGCGGCGCAGCGAGCCCTCCACCGCAGCGGAGATGGTGTCGGCGGACAGGCCGGGGTGTTCAGACCACTTGGCCACCTTGGTCGCCAGCACCACCTTGTCGCGCTTGCCGCTGTGTTTGAACCAGCGGCCCAGGATGGTTTCCGATTCGCCGCCCTGGTTGCCGGGCACCCAGGCGGAATAGACGTCGGCGGTATCGACCAGGTTGAAGCCGGCATCGACGAAGGCATCGAGCAGGGCAAAGGAGGTCTTCTCGTCCGCACTCCAGCCGAAGACATTGCCGCCAAAGGCGATGGGGGCAACATGGAGGCCGGAACGACCGAGTTCGCGCGTAGCAGTCATGGGTGATGTTCTCCCTGGGAATCGTTTCCACAGCATACGGCCGGGGTGGTGACAGCGTTGCGGCAGCAGGCACAAAACAGTGTTCCGGAATGCTGCGCCGCACTAACGTTTTGTGAACACCTGTGCACGCTTGGCTGCTAGGCTCGCCGCATCCCGCTACCGGAAGCCCCGCCGATGAAAGCCCGTTCGTTGACCTGTGCCTGCCTGTTCACCGTCTCCACCCTGATGCTTGCCGCGCCCGCGATGGCGATCAAGCCCGCCGGCCCGAACGCGCAGGTCGCGATCACCCCGGCCGTGCAGAAGGCCGTGCAGGACAGCCGCCGCGATCCGGCCAACGTCAAGCGCGATGCCTACCGCCATCCGGCGCAGACGTTGTCGTTCTTCGGTGTCGCACCGGGCCAGACCGTCATCGAGATCACCCCGGGCAACGGCTGGTACTCGGAAATCCTCGCACCGCTGCTGCACGACAAGGGCCAGTACGTGGCTGCCGTGGTCGACCCGATGGCCGTGCCCGAAGGGCGTGGCCGCGACTACCAGCAGCGCAGCCGCGACGGTCTGGAAAAGAAATTCGCCGGCGACGCCGCCGTGTTCGGCAAGAGCCGTGTGGTCGCCTATGACCCGAAGGCGCCGGTGTTCGGCCCGGCCAACTCGGCCGATGTGGTGCTGACCTTCCGCAACGTGCACAACTGGCGCAGCAGCGGCCAGGCCGAAGGCATGTTCAAGGGCTTCTTCTCGGTGCTCAAGCCGGGCGGCGTGCTCGGCGTGGTGGAGCATCGTGCCAAGGCCGATGTGCCGGCCGACGACAAGACCGGTTACGTGGGCCAGCAGCAGGTGATCGCGATGGCCAAGGCCGCCGGCTTCGAACTGGCCGGCAGCAGCGAGATCAACACCAACCCGCGCGACACCAAGGATTACCCGAACGGCGTGTGGACGCTGCCGCCGACCAACCAGCATGACGCAGCCGACGAGGCCAAGTACCAGGCGATCGGCGAAAGCGACCGCATGACGCTGCGCTTCGTGAAGCCGGGCAAGTAAGACACCGCGCGACGTTCATCGGCCAACGCCGCGCGGATCGCGGCGGCGGCACGGGAATGGGACAATGGGCCATCCCACCGCCGCTGTTGCCCCGATGCTGATCGCCTTCAACAAACCGTTCAACGTGCTGTGCCAGTTCACCGACCGCAGCCAGCCGCCGCGCGCGACGCTGGCCGGCTTCGGCCTGCCGCCGGCGGTGTACGCCGCCGGGCGGTTGGATTACGACAGCGAAGGCCTGCTGCTGCTTACCGACGATGGCGGCCTGGCACATCAGTTGACCGATCCGCGGCACAAGGCCGACAAGACTTATTGGGTGCAGGTGGAAGGCACGGTGACCGATGAACAGGTCCAGGCGCTGCGCCGTGGCGTGCTGCTCAACGATGGGCCGACGTTGCCGGCCGGTGTCGAACGGTTGGAACCGTCGCCTGAGCTGTGGCCGCGCTCGCCGCCGGTGCGCTTCCGCAAGACCGTGCCCGACGCGTGGCTGGCGATCACGCTGCGCGAAGGCCGCAACCGGCAGGTGCGGCGGATGACCGCGGCGGTCGGCTTGCCGACGCTGCGGCTGGTGCGTGTCTGCATGGGTGCGCATGCGCTCGGCGATCTGCAGCCCGGCCAATGGCGGGAGATCGGACAGTAAAAAACCGCCGGTTGGAGCCGGCGGTTTCGATACGCATGCGGTGATGCGTCAGCGGATCAGGCGTCGCTGCCGATATCGCTGGTTTCATCCACCACGGTGTCGTTGCGGCGGTTGCGGGCGCTGATACGCTGCGCCTGGCCGTTCACCACGCCACCGTTGGCGAGCTTCTTCTTCTGCTGCTTGCGGTACAGCGCGTAGCCCAGCAGGCCGACGCCTACAGCGGCGGCAGCGATGGTCACGGCCGGATTGCGGCGCACCACCTTGGCGGCAACCTTGCTGCCGGTCTTGACCGCGCCGAGGGCGGCGCCGGTCTTGATCCAGTCGGTGGCCTGCGGGCCGAAGTGGCGCAGGTTGCTGCCGGCATGCTTGAGGCCGTCACCAGCGGTGCTGGCGATGTCCAGGGCGCGCTCGAGGGCGCGGTCGGTAATCACGGTCAATCTGCTCATGGGGGGTCCTTTGCCTCGGTTCTGATCCAGTGTCGCGCGATGGCCGTGTACGCGGTGTTATCCGCCAGCGACGGCCAGGTCATGACTGTAGCGGCTGGGCGCGGTGCAGTCAGCGGAACCGACGGTGCCGGTCAGGTGACAGCCATGAATGGGGGGATACGTCATCGCGGCCGGGGCGCACTCACGTCCCGCGCGGCTTTGCCCGGTGCGTGGCCGTGGCCGTCCACGGATCGTCCGGCCATGGATGCTTGGGATAGCGGCCCTTCATTTCCTTCTTTACTTCCGCGTAGGTGTTCGCCCAGAAGTTGCGCAGGTCCTGGGTGACCTGCAGCGGGCGGCCGCCAGGGGAGAGCAGATGCAGCGTCAGCGGAATGCGGCCATCGGCGATGCGCGGGGTGTCGCTCAGGCCGAACAGTTCCTGCAGTTTGACGGCCAGCACCGGCGCCTGCGGCGTGACGCCATCGGCATCGAGCGCGTAGTGGATCGGACGTTCCATGCCGGAGGGCACGGTGATGCGGACCGGGGCGTGGCGATCGATCAGCTGGCGTTGCGCCCACGGCAGGGGGGATTTCAGCGCGTCACCCAAGCTGGATTCGTCGAGCGCGTCCAGGCGTGTCTTGCCGTTGAACGCCGGCGTCAGCCACGCCGGCAGCGTCGCCATCAGCGCTGCATCGGAGACATCCGGCAGGTCAAGCTCCGGCATCCACGCGCGCACCGCCAGTGCACGTGCCTGCCACTGGCGCAGGCCCTCCGTCCACGGCAGTGCATCCACCCCGAGTTCGGCAACCGCATCGGTCAGCGCCTTGGCGGCGTGCGCCGGATCCACGCGGCCGGCCGAGCGGCTGTCGAGCACGATGCGGTCGAAGCGGGTTTCGCGTCGCGCGACCAATGCACGCTTTTCACCGTCCCAGCGCACCACGTCTTGCTGTGTGAAGCGTTCGGGGAAATCACGGCGCAGGCGGTTCTCGTCCACCGGCGCGGCGCGCAGCAGCAACGCGTCGCGTGCTTCGTAGCGCAGCTCCACTGCCACCAGCCACGGCTCGCCGCGCAGATCGCTGGGATCGAAAAGACGCGCGCTGCGGCCGTTGGCCAGCAGATAGCGCAGCGGATCGGTCGGATGGCGGGCGGCGATCCGGTCAGGGAAGGCATGCGCGAGCAGGTCGCCGAGCTGATGCGCCTCGACCGACGCAGGCGGCGCGGCATCACAGCGCAGGCGTCGCCGCCATTGCTTGCTGGCCGCATCGATGGTGGCCAGGCCACCGCGGTTGGCATCGTGCGGCACGCGCCCCTGACGGAACGCGGCCAGCGCACGCCACCGCGCGGCGAGCGCATCACCGCCCTGGCGCAGCGGATCGCGCGCTTCCACCAGCGCGGCCAGATCGCAGGCCAGGGCCTGTTCGGCACCTGTGCCGGCCGCCATCAGCATCGCGGCCAGCCGCGGATGCGTGCCGAGGGTCAGCATGCGCCGGCCCAGCGGGGTCAGCGTGCCGCTGTCGCTGAGCGCGCCCAGGCGCTGCAGCAGTTCACGGGCGGCGGCCAATGCACCGGCCGGCGGTGTATCCACGAAGCGCAGGTCGTCACTGCCCCAGGCGGCCAGTTCCAGCGCCAGCGAGGCCAGTTCCACCTGCGCGATCTCGGGCCGACGCTGTGCCTCCAGGCGCTGCGACTGCGGCCACAGCCGCCAGGCCCAGCCCTCGGCGACACGGCCGGCGCGGCCGGCACGCTGATCGGCCGAGGCCTGCGCGATGTGGACCACATCCAGGCGCGCGAAGCCGCTGTTGGGGTCATAGCGCGGCTCGCGGGCCAGCCCCGCGTCGATCACCACGCGCACGCCGGGCAGGGTCACCGACGACTCGGCCACGTTGGTGGCCAGCACCACGCGGCGGCGACCGCCGGGATCGGGCTGCAGCACCTGCGATTGCTGGTCCACCGGCAGTTCGCCGTGCAGCGGCAATACCTGCACGGCGGGATCGAGCACGGACTGCAGCGCGGTCTGCACGCGCGCGATCTCGCGCTGGCCGGGCAGGAACACCAGCACATCGCCGGGATGCTCGGCCAACGCCTGCTCCACCGCACGGCGCGCCTGCGGTTCCAGCGCTTCGTCGCGGCGTGCGGGGAAATGCGCGATCGTCACGGGGAAGCTGCGGCCTTCGCTGCTCAACCGGGGCGCATTGAGGAACTGCGCCAGCCGCTCGCCATCCAGGGTGGCCGACATCACCACGATGCGCAGGTCCTCGCGCAGCTGCGACTGCACATCCAGCGCCAGCGCCAGGCCCAGATCGCCGGCAAGGTGGCGCTCATGGAATTCATCGAACAGCAGCGCGCCCACGCCCTCCAGCAACGGATCGTCCTGCAGCATCCGGGTCAGGATGCCTTCGGTCACCACTTCAATCCGGGTCCGCGCGGAGATCCTGTTCTCGAAGCGGATGCGATAGCCGACGGTCTCACCGACGTTCTCGCCCAGCTGTCGCGCCATGAACTGCGCCGCGCTGCGGGCAGCCACGCGGCGTGGCTCGAGCATGATGATCCTGCGGCCTTCCAGCCACGGGGCATCCAGCAGGGCCAGCGGCACCTGGGTGGTCTTGCCGGCGCCGGGCGGCGCTTCCAGCACCAGCCGGGGGCCGCGCTCCAGCGTGGTCAGGAGCTGCGGCAGCAGCGTGGAAATCGGGAACATCGGGGGCGTCATGCGGCAAGGATACGGGGCGCAGGCGAGGGCGGCGAGACGTGCACGCCGGGGCATCGCGGGGCAGCACGGTAGAATGGGCGGGTTCATTCGCCCTTGTAGCCCCCATGCAACTGATCGATATCGGCGCCAACCTCACCCACGACTCCTTCGATCGCGACCGCGACGCCGTGCTGGCGCGTGCGCGCGAGGCCGGAGTGGTGCAGATGGTGATCACCGGCGCCAGCCGCGAGCATTCGCCCATGGCGCTGGCGCTGGCCCGCCAGCATCCCGGGTTCCTGTACGCGACCGCCGGCGTGCATCCGCACCATGCGGTGGAATACACCGACGAGTGCGACGCGGAGATGCGCGCGCTGCACGCGCATGCCGAGGTGGTGGCGGTGGGCGAGTGCGGGTTGGACTACTTCCGCGATTTCTCGCCGCGCCCGGCGCAGCACCGTGCCTTCGAGCGTCAGCTGCAGCTCGCCGCCGAGAACGGCAAGCCGCTGTTCCTGCACCAGCGCGATGCGCACGCCGATTTCATGGCGCAGATGAAGAACTTCGACGGCAAGCTGGGCCCGGCGGTGGTGCACTGCTTCACCGGCGAGCGGCAGGAACTGTTCGATTACCTGGACCAGGACTGGTACATCGGCATCACCGGCTGGTTGTGCGATGAACGCCGCGGCGCGCACCTGCGCGAACTGGTCAAGCACATCCCGGCCAACCGCCTGATGATCGAGACCGACGCACCCTACCTGCTGCCACGCACGCTCAAGCCATTGCCGAAGGACCGCCGCAACGAGCCGATGTTCCTGTCGCATATCGTCGACGAGCTGGCGCGGGATCGTGGCGAAGCCGTGGAGGTCACGGCTGCCCACGCCACTGCCGCGACGCGCGCGTTCTTCCGGCTGCCTGACGCGGCTTGAGAAGGTAGGTACCGACCGTTGGTCGGTACGCGTGTCGGACCCTACCGCAGGGCAGGGCGTCCGTCGCCGTGGGCCCACGCATCGTCCAGCCCTTCGCGGTACGTGGTGAACCGTGGCTGCCACTGCAGTGCCGCGCGCGTGGCGTGGCCATCGATGCGCTTGTTGCTGGTGTAGAAGCGGCGCAGTGAGGCGGCCACCTCGGGTGCGTCCCACGCCTGCACGACGGGCAGCGGCAGTCCACTCAGCGCCGCGGCGTAGGCCACCACGTCCTGTGGCGGCGCCGGTTCGTCATCGCTCAGCAGATGGAGCGCAGCGCCTGCAGGCCGCTGCATCGCCGCGAGCACGCCGCTGGCCAGGTCCTCCACGTGCAGCCGGTTGAAGACCAGCCCCGGCCGCACCACCTGTTTCGCCTTGCCTTGCGCCAATTGCACCAACGCATTGCGCCCGCGCCCATACAGGCCCGGCAGCCGGAACACCGCCGAGGCGATGCCGCGGGCCTGCGCGAACGCCTGCCACTGCTGTTCCGCGCGCAGGCGCTTCAGGGCGGTCGCATCGGTTGCATCGGCGGCAGACGTCTCGTTGACCCAACCGCCATCGCGGTCGGCGTAAACCGCGGTGGAGGAGAGATAGCCGACCCAGCGCAGGGCGGGGGTGTCGCTCAGCGCATCGGTGAGCAGGCGCAGGGCCGGGTCACCGTCTGCATCCGGTGGCACGGAGCAGACGATGGCCTCGGCCGTGCGGATCGCCTCGCACAGGCCCGCGCTGATCGGTTCGCCTGCCACCAGACGGTGGCGGAGCAGCCCATCCGCCGGCGCACTCGCCGGATCACGCACGGTGCCGCTGCAGGCCACGCCGTGCGCGTGCAGCCGCGCGGCCAGATGCCGGGCGCTGTAGCCCAGGCCCAGCACCAGCACGCGGGCCGGCAGCGCGGTCGGCATGGCGCTCAGGCGCTGCGCAGCTGCTGGTAGGCCTGCAGGTGTGCGTAAGCCACGGCCAGCAGCGGTGCCGGCTGGCCGGCTGCACGTGCGCGCACCAGCATGTCGCCGACAATGTGTCCGGCCTCGACCTGCTGGCCGGCTTCCAGATCGCGCAGCATCGACGCCTTCAACGCCGAGCCGGCCTGGGTGGTCGCGGCAAGTGCGATCTCGCGCGCCTTGGCCGGGATCGGCTCGCCGGCCGCCTCGGCAACCGCCACGCACTCCGCGTACAGGCCGCGCACGATCGCCGCGCCGTCATCGGTGGCCACGATCGTGCCGACATCGGCGCGCATCAGGCAGGTCGCCGCCGCCAGCGTGGTCAGGAAGGTGTACTTGATCCACTGTTCCTGGCCGATCGCATCGGTGGCGACGTGGTCCACGCCCGCCTGTACGCAGGCTGCCGCCAGTGCGAGCACCCGCGCGCTGCTGCCGGTGCCGTCGCGCTCGCCGAAGGTCAGCTTGGCCGCCGGCGCAAGATGCACCACCGCGCCGTCGCTGGCCTTGGTCGCGCTGATGAAGCACAGCCCGCCCAGCACCGCGTCGCGGCCGAAGCGCGCGTCGAGATCGGCGTAATGGCGCAGTCCGTTGAGGATCGGCAGCACCGTGGTGCGCGGGCCGACCGCCGGGGCGATCGCCTCGATCGAACTGGCCAGGTCGTAGGCCTTGCAACTCAGGATCACCAGGTCGAAGGGTTCAGCGCTCGCCAGCGCAGGCAGCGCCTCGGCGGTGACGTGCTGGACCGGGAACGCCGCATCGCCCAGCGGACTGCGCAGCACCAGGCCCTCGCGCGCAAGCTGCGCCGCGCGCGCCGGGCGCACCAGGAAGGTCACGTCCACGCCGGCCTGGGCCAGGCGACCACCGAAGTAACCGCCGGTCCCGCCGGCACCGAGGATCAGGATGCGCATCAGCTGCGCATCCCCACGCCACGCTTCAGCAGCCACAGCGCCAGCGCGGTCAGGGCGACCACGAAGCCGATCATCAGCGCGTAGGCCACCCACAGCGGCACGTCGCTGGTGCCCAGCAGGCCGTAACGGAAGGCGTTGACCATGTAGAAGATCGGGTTGGCGTGGGTGGCCGCTTCGGCCCAGGTCGGCAGCAGCTTCACCGAATAGAACACGCCGCCCAGGTAGGTCAGCGGGGTCAGGATGAAGGTCGGCACGATCGCCACGTCATCGAACTTCTTGGCGTACACGGCGTTGATGAAGCCGGCCAGCGAGAAGATCGTCGCGCCCAGCAGCACCGTGGTCAGCGTCACCAGCGGATGCGGGATGCGCACCGGGGTGAAGAACATGGCGATGATCAGCACGATCACGCCGACCATCAGGCCGCGCAGTACCGCACCGGAGACATAGCCCCACAGGATCACCCAGTTGGGCATCGGGCTGACCAGCAGTTCTTCCACGTGGCGGCCGAACTTGGCGCCGAAGAACGAGGAGCTGATGTTGCCGTAACTGTTCTGGATCACGCTCATCATCACCAGGCCCGGCACGATGAACTGCATGTAGCTGTAGCCGCCCATCTCGCCCACGCGCGAGCCGATCAGGCCGCCGAAGATCAGGAAGTACAGGGTCATGGTGATCGCCGGCGGCACCAGGGTCTGGCCCCAGATGCGCAGGATGCGCGCCACTTCGCGGCGCACGATGGTCATCAGGGCGATGCGGTTGCGCTGGCCGTCGGTCAGGACCGGGGTCGGGGTGCTGCTCATGCCACGTTCTCCTGGTTGCCGGTGAGGCGCACGAACAGCTCCTCCAGGCGGTTGCTCTTGGTGCGCATCGAGCGCACGCGGATACCGGCGGCGTTCAAGGCGTCAAACACGCGGTTGAGGTCCATCGCGCGCGGCATGTCCACGTCCAGCGTGTGGCTGTCGGTGGCGATCAGGATCGCGCCGTCGATCTCCGGCAGCTGGGCCGGCAGGCTGCCGTCGATGTCGAACAGGAAGCCCTCCACGTCCAGCTTGGCCAGCAGTTCGCGCATCGGGCCCTGGGTGACGATCTGGCCGTGGTTGATGATGGCCAGGTTCCGGCACAGGTGCTCGGCTTCTTCCAGGTAATGCGTGGTCAGGATGATCGTGGTGCCGGCCGCGTTGATCTCCTTGAGCACGCGCCACATGTCGCGGCGGATCTCGATGTCCACGCCGGCGGTCGGCTCATCCAGGATCAGCAGGCGCGGGCGGGTCATCATCGCGCGGGCGATCATCAGCCGGCGCTTCATGCCGCCGGACAGGGTGCGGCTCATCACCTGCGCCTTGTCCCACAGGTGGGCGCGCTTGAGTTCTTCTTCGGCCATCTTCTCGGCCTCGGCACGCGCCACGCCATAGAAGCCGGCGTAGTTGACCAGGATGTCGAAGGGCTTTTCGAACAGGTTGAAGTTGATCTCCTGGGGGACCAGGCCGATCAGGCGCATGGTGGCGCTGCGGTTACGCACCAGGTCGCTGCCGAATACCTCCACCTGGCCTTCGCTCAGGTTCACCAGCGAGCTGATGATGCCGATCAGGGTCGACTTGCCGGCGCCGTTGGGGCCCAGCAGGGCGAAGAAGTCGCCCGGGGCCACGTCCAGCGAGACGCCCTTCAGCGCCTGGGTGCCGTTATCGTAGGTTTTGCGGAGGTCACGCACCCGCAGGGCGGGCACGGCGGTGGGCGCGGGAGTGTTCTGGGAAGCCAAGCTCTTGCCTTCGCGCCTATGGGCTGGCGCTGGATAGGGGCGGGGAGCGGCTATTATAGAAGACCCCGAGGGCTTGCCCCGGCTACACACTGTCCCGAAAAGTCGTGCCTGCTCAATTCCCCCTCAAACTGGTCGACCGGCGCATGCTGGCCCCGACCGTCGGCCATTACCAGTTCCTGCGTGATGACGGCCAGCCGCTGGATTTCCAGCCCGGTCAGTTCATCCAGGTCCATTTCGAATACGCCGACGGCACCGCTACCAAGCGCAGCTATTCGCTGGCGACCATTCATGATCACGCCCTCGGCGCGGGCGATGCGGTCGATATCGCGGTCAGCTTCGTCCCCGGCGGGGCCGCCACCTCGCTGTTCGAGGGCCTGGATATCGGCGGCCACGTCAGTGCCAGTGGTCCGTTCGGCCGGTTCTGCCTGCAGCCGGGCGACCATAATGCCCGCTACCTGCTGATCGCCACCGGCACCGGGGTCACCCCGTACCGCTCCATGCTGCCGTTGCTGGCCACCGCCATGGCCGAGCGTGGCGTGGAGGTGGTCCTGCTGCAGGGCGCCCGTACGCCGGCCGAACTGCTCTACAGCGACGACTTCCGGGCCTTCGCCGAGGCCCACCCGGGCTTCCGCTACGTGCCGTGCCTGTCCCGCGAGCTGCCGGAGAACCCGCATCCGGACGTGCGCCACGGCTACGTGCAGCAGCATCTGGCCGAGTTCGCCCCGAACCCGGCCACCGATATCGCCTACCTGTGCGGCAACCCGGACATGGTCGATGCGACCTTCGAGACGCTCAAAGAGGCCGGCCTGCCCACGCCGCAGGTGCGCCGCGAGAAGTACGTCAGCAGCAAATGACCGCGCCCGGCGGCTGCACCGCATGGCGCGGCCGCCCAGCGCTGCCCGGGATGAAGGCCGCGCCCTCACCCCGGGTGCCGTCATGGCTCAGTACGGAATCCAGGCATCGCGCCAGGCCGAGCCGGTGCCCGGGCGGTACGCGTCCGCATTGATGTTGCACCAGGCGCCTTCCGGGAACGGGCGGCAGGCATAGAGCTTGCCATCGGTGCCCTTGACCACGGTCTGGCCCGGCACGTAGCTGCCGATGCCGGCCGGATAGACATGGTCGTAGTCACCGACCGGCGGCGGATCGATGTTCGGCAGGCGCACGTCAAGCTGATGGCTCAACCCGCGCTGCAGGTACACGCGGTTGGCGGTGGCCGAGGCGACCGGGGTGATCACCCCGTTGCGCATCACACCGATCCGGGCCCGGCTGGCGCTGGCGTTGACCCGGCGGGCCAGCTGCAGCGGCCACTGCGCTGCCGAGGTCTGGCCGGCGGCCAGGGTGGTCTTGATGCGCTCGGCATCGCTGCCGTTGGCCTTGAACACGCGCAGTTCCAGTTCGCTGCCAACCGGCAGGTCCCCCCGGGCGGTCAATGCGCCGGCATCCAGCCAGACCGGCGGGGTGCCGCTGCCGCCGCCCTCGAACTTCACGTCCATGCAGGTGTAGAAGGCTTCGGCCGAATCCGAGCGCTGCCACGTGTTGTAGATGATGTGCGGACCGGTGCGCTTGGGCAGCGGGCAGTCCAGCTTGTAGGTGCCATCGGCCGACAACGGCGTATTGCCCAGGGTGCAGAACGCTTCCAGGTCGCCCCAGCGCAGCGCGGTGCCCGGCTGCCAGCCCTCGCGGGTGACGTAGAACTTCCACTCGCGGGTAGCGTGCGGGGCCGGTGCCTTGAACTCGAAGGTGTAGCGGCCGTTGGCGTCGCCGTGGATCGGGGTGGCCTGCCAGTCGTCGCGGGCCAGGTCCAGGCCGCGGAAGGTCGGGTTGTTGCCGCTGCACAGCTTGCCATCGGGCACCACGGCCTGGTGGTTGCCGTTGGCGGCGGCCTGGTTGATACCCATCCAGTCGTAGAACGGCTGCGGGCCGGCAACCGCCTTGGCCGCGGCGCAGGCCGGGTTGGTCGGGTTCTCGGGATTGCCCTGGAAACAGGTATAGACGCGGCTCTGCGGGGTGACCATGGTGCCGTGCGCCAGCGCGGCGCTGGAGACGGTCAGGCCACCGAGTGCGAGCGACAGCGCCAGCAGCACGTGGGGATGACGATGGTGGTGGGACATGTGGTTTCCATCAAAGAAGGGCAGGCGTGCTCCGACCCGCGGCAGCGCGGGCGCGTGGCCACGGTGCCCGGGGGCGGTCGAAAGCAGTCGAGTCAGTCTCCGGGCGCGAAGGGCGGACCGGAATGCAACGAATCTGAAAATTCGCGGGCATCTGCGCGCTGCGTCCGGCAGACCGCCGCGCGCCTGCACCACCGCGTGTGTGCCCGGGCAGCGCCACGGCGCGGCGGGCGGTAAGATGCGCCGCGCCCCGCTTCCGCCTGGCTGACACGATGCCCCTGGATTTCCCCACCATCGCCGTGCTCGGCTTCCTGTTGTGTCTGGGCATCGCGATGGGTTTCTCGTTGCTGCTGCTGGTGCTGCGTCGGCAGCCTGCGCTTCGGCTGTGGACGGCCAGCCTGTGGATGCTGTCGGTCAGCCTGACCCTGGTCGCGCTGCGGCCGTACCTGCCCCAGGTCGCCGGCATCCTCTCGGGCAACGTCGCGGTGGCGCTGTCCGGCGTACTGATGCTGTATGGCGTAGCGCGCCATCTTGGTCATCGCCTGCCGGCGTGGCAGCCCGTGGCGTTGGCGGCCACCTACCTCGGCGCCATCGCTTTTTTCCTCGTGGTCCATCCCAGCCTGGTCATCCGGCTGCATGTGTTCAGCGTGTTCGCGGTGCTGCTCAATGGCTGGATGACGTGGCTGCTGCTGCGGCATGCACCGCCGGCGCAGCGCACCAGTTGCCGGCTGGCGGCGGCGGTGTTCGCCGCGCAGACCCTGTTGTATCTGGTGCGTCTGTTCCTGCCGGTGGCGCCGGATGCAGGCGAGGACATCATGCGCGCGGGGTCGCCGGTGTTTGCGACCTATCTGGTCGGGCTGATCCTGGAGCTGGCGCGCTGCTTCGCACTGGTGCTGCTGCTGGTGGAGCGCATGCTGGTCGACCTGCAGCGACTGGCGCGCACCGACGTGCTGACCGGCCTGCTCAACCGTGGGGCGGTGCTGGCCGACGGCGCCACCCTGCTGCACCTCAGTCGCCGCCCGGCCCGGCCGCTGGCCTTGCTGCTGCTGGACGTGGACCACTTCAAACAGATCAACGACCGCTGGGGCCATCTGGCCGGCGATGCGGTGCTGCGCCATGTCGCCGACGTACTGAGCGCCTGTGTCGCCGATCGGGCGCATCTGCTGGGCCGCTATGGCGGCGAGGAGTTCGTGCTGCTGTTGCCGGGGGCGGATCAGGACCAGGCGCGGCAGTGCGCCGATCGCCTGCGCCAGGCGCTGCGTGAGTCGCCCGCGCGGCTCGACGGCCTGCCGGTGCCGGTGACGGCCAGCATCGGTCTGGCGATCGATCAGGGCACAGGCGACATGGCCCGCCTGCTGGGTGAGGCTGATGCCGCGCTGTACCGGGCCAAGGCCGAGGGCCGGGACCGCACCATCAGCGCGGCGGCACTGAGCGCCCCGTGAGAGACGTCGCCCTGCCGTCTGCAGGGCGACGTGGTCCTCAGGCTGGGACGCGGGTCAGGCGCCTGGCCCGCGCTGGGCGGCGCCGGCCACGCTCAGCAGTTGGTGCCCAGCCAGCCCGAGCAGTTCTTCAGGCGGCCCAGTTCCCACTTGTCGGTGACGGTTGCGCCGCTGGTGATCCACTGGCCGTTGTAGGGGCAATTGGCGGTGATGGTGCAGCCATCCGCACCATACGGGCTGATGGTCTGGACGACGCAGCGCTGGCTGGAGGCGGCGGGCGAGATGTTCCAGTAAGCGCGGCATTCCTGCACCGTCGCTCGTTTGCCGTCTGCGGTATCGGCGGAGGCCGCCGGGCTGGCGAAGACGGCCGCCAGCAGCAGGGGGAAAGCAAGAATCGTCTTGTTCATGTTCGATGTCCTGTTGCAGAGAAGGGTGCGTCCAACCCGGCCGGCGGAACACGCGCGGCGCCGGCCGCCGCTGGAGCGGGGACTATCGAATCCATTGCTGTCACCGCAGAAGGGAACCACGGCACAAATCGTCGGCAACGTGCCGAACTGTGATCAGGGCGATCCGCCGCGCTTATAGAGCGTCACGTTCCGATAGTGCCGACACGCACAAACCACGCATCGACGCTCGTCGCGCTGCGGCCGAATGCGACATCCTGCGCAGGACGGCACCGATACTTCCTCCCGAGGGAGGCCGCGAGTGGGGCGCCGCCTTCCCCGGTACGGGCCCGGGCGTGTAAGTTGAGTCACATCGGTCACGCCTGCACGTCGTGGTGGCATGACCTTCAACAAGGGGAAGTACGGAAGATGTCTACACACCACCTGAGGCTGGCCGTCGCGCTGGTCGCCGCCCTGTGTGCCGGCTGTGCGCCGGTGCCGGACGATGCATCCGGCGCTGCTGGCGCTCAACGCCTGTACGGAACGCTCGCGTTCCAGCCCTGCACCCTGACCAGTGCGCAGGCCAGCGCGAACGTCGAGGCGCAGTGCGCCACGCTGCAGGTACCGGAGAACCCCGCCGAACCTGGCGGCCGCAAAATCGGCTTGAACATCGCCTGGCTGGAGGCCGGCAATGACGGTGCCGGCAAGGCCGACCCGGTCTTCTTCCTTGCCGGCGGGCCTGGCCAGGCCGCGACGGAAGTGGCCGCGCCGGTGAACCTGGCGCTGCGCGATGTGCGCAAGCAGCGCGATATCTTCCTGATCGATCAACGCGGCACCGGCAAATCCAACCCGCTCACCTGCCTGGATGCACAGGGCAAGGAACTGCCGCTGGATGAGAACGCGGCGCCGAGCGCGGGCCTGATCGAAGACTATGCCCGCCGCTGCGCGCAGTCGCTGACTGGCCGCGCCGATACGCGCTTCTACACCACTACCGAAGCCATCGGCGACCTCGATACGGTGCGCAAGGCACTGGGCGTGGACAAGATCAATGTGATCGGCGGTTCTTACGGCACGCGCGTGGCACAGCAGTACGCCGCGCACTATCCGCAGCACACCCGCACGGTCGTGATCGATGGCGTGGTGCCGAACGACCTGGTGGTCGGCGGCGATTTCGCCAACACCTTCGAAGATGCCATCACCCTGCAGTCGGCACAGTGCCGCCAGGACCCGATCTGTGCCAAGCGCTTCCCGGTCGACACCCGCACCCAGCTGCGCAACGTCATGGCGACGCTGGCGAAGGCGCCGGTCGAGGTCGAGTACCGCAATCCCGGGACCGGCCAGGCCGAGCGCGATGTATTGACCGCCGATTCGGTGACCGGACTGGCCTTCATGTTCTCGTACATGCCCGAGCTGTCCTCGCTGCTGCCGGTGATGCTCGATGAAGCCGCGCAGGGCCGCTATGCGCCGCTGATGTCGCTGAGCAAGATGGCCAGCCGTACGTTGGGCGTGCAGATGAACCGTGGCATGCAGTGGTCGGTGCTGTGTGCTGAAGATGCCGACCGCTATCAGGAGGGCGCGCAGGGCGACCGCGTGCTGGGCCCGGAAGTGGCGCGCATGTTCTTCGCGGCGTGCCCGGCGTGGAACGCCGGTTCGCGGCCGAAGGATTTCAACGCGCCGTTCGCTTCATCGTTGCCGGTGTTGCTGCTGTCGGGCCAGTTCGATCCAGTGACCCCGCCGCGTTATGCCGAGCAGGTCGTCAAGCAGCTGCCGAACGGGCGCCACCTGCTGGCAAAGGGCCAGGGCCACGGCACGATCAACGCGGGCTGCATGCCACGCATCCTCGGTCAGTTCATCGACACCACCGACGCCAAATCGCTCGATGCCACCTGCCTGGACACGCTCAGCCCGGTGCCGGCGTTCACCTCGTTCAACGGATGGGCCCCATGAACCGTTCCTCGTACCGCACCGGGGAGGTGCGCGCATGATCGTCGCCGAGAATCTGCATAAAGCATTCAAGACCAAGACCGGCCTGATCCATGCCGTCCAGAACGTCGGCTTCCAGGCCGATGACGGCCGTATCACCGGCCTGCTCGGCCCGAACGGTGCCGGCAAGACCACCACCATGCGCATGCTGTACACGCTGATGAAGCCCGACCAGGGCCGCGTGCTGGTCGATGGTATCGACGCGGCGGTGGACCCGGTCGCGGTGCGCCGCCAGCTGGCGGTGCTGCCCGATGCCCGTGGGGTCTACAAGCGCCTGACCGCGCGCGAGAACATCGCCTACTTCGGCCAGTTGCACGGCCTGAGTGCGGCGCGGATCCGCGAGCGCACCAAGGTGTTGGCCACGGCGCTGGAGATGGATGACATCCTCGACCGCCAGACCGAAGGCTTCTCGCAGGGCCAGCGCACCAAGACCGCGATCGCCCGTGCACTGGTGCACGACCCGCGCAACGTGATCCTGGATGAGCCCACCAACGGGTTGGACGTGATGACCACGCGCGCGCTGCGTGGCTTCCTTCGCGGGCTGCGCGATGAGGGCCGCTGCGTGATCTTCTCCAGCCACATCATGCAGGAGGTGGCCGCGCTGTGTGACCACGTGGTGATCATCGCGCAGGGCACGGTGATGGCCGCCGGCAGCGCTGATGAGCTGCGCGCACAGACCGGGGAAAGTAACCTGGAAGATGCCTTCGTGAAGGCGATCGGTACCGAAGAAGGATTGCACGCATGAGTTCGTTCGCCACGCTGTTGACCGTGATGCGCAAGGAACTGCGCGATCTCTCCCGCGACCGCCGCACGCTCGCGCTGACGCTGCTGCTCGGCCCGCTGCTGTACCCGGTACTGATCCTGGGCATGAGCAAACTGGCCGAAAGCCGGGTCAAGACGCAGATCGAGCAGCCGCTGGAGATTCCGATGATCGGCGGCGAGCACGCCCCCAATCTCGTGCGTTTCCTGGCGTCGCAGGGCCTCAATGCGACCGAGGCACCGAAGGACCTCACCGATGCGATCCGCAGCCAGCGCATCGATGTGGCGCTGCGCATCAGCCCGGAGTTCGGCAAGGACTGGAGCGAGGGCCGGCCGGCGCTGGTGGAGATCATCAAGGACAGTACCCGCCGCGCTGCCGATATTCCCAGCAGTCGCCTGGAGGCCGCGCTGGGTGGCTACAGCCAGCAGGTCGGTGCCCTGCGCCTGCTGGCACGCGGTATCGATGCCCAGGTAGCGCGCCCGCTGGACGTTGCCGCACAGGACCTGGCGACCGCCGAAGCCAAACGCGGGATGATGCTCTCGGTGCTGTTGCCGATCCTGCTCACCATCACCTCGTTCCTGGGTGGCGCCTACCTGGTGATGGATACCACGGCCGGGGAACGTGAGCGGCAATCGCTGGAGCCGCTGCTCGCCACCCCGGCACCGCGCAGCGCGATCGTCAGCGGCAAGATCGCCGCGGCCTGCGCGGTCGGTGTTGCCTCGTTGCTGCTGACCCTGGCGGCCTTCAAGATCAGCGCGCAGCTGTCCTCCGGCGGGGTAGGCCGGCAACTCAACATGGGCTTCCTGCCGATGCTGCAGATGCTGCTGATCATGCTGCCGATGCTGTTCATCGGCACCTCGCTGCTGACGTTCCTGTCGGCGGCCGCCAAGAGCATGAAAGAAGCCCAGAGCCACATGACCTGGCTGATGCTGCTGCCGATGCTGCCGGGGTATGCGCTGATGGTGTACCCGATCAAGAGCGAGCTGTGGCAGTTCGCGGTGCCGTTCCTGGCGCAGAACCAGATGCTGCTCAAGATCATCCGCCACGAAACGATCAGCCCGCAGATGTGGGCAGTGTATCTGGGCGCGGGCTTCGGTCTGGCGGCGCTGTTCTGGTATGCCGCGGTGCGCCGCTACCATCAGGAACGGTTGGCGATTTCGGGTTGATGCTCGAAGGGCTCCGCAAGGAGCCCTTTTTAATAACGGGGACGGAGGTAGTTAATAACAGGGACGGAGGTGGTTAAACGGGATGTCGTCCGTTGGTACCGGCGTGCTGACGGACAGCCGGCTAGTCGCCGCTCTCCTTCACCGGCCGTCCCGCAGGCCGGTAGACCACGGACCTTTGCAATGCCTGCTGCACCATGTCCTGAAAGCGTCGGCTGCCCAATGCGCGCTCCTGCGCGACGTAGGCGACGATCCGCTCTCTTTCCTGTGGCTGGATGCTGGCCCGAAGCCATTGACCGTAGGCGTCCGCACGGGCTTTCGGCGTAGGGCCTAGGAGGGTGTAGCAGGGGTGTGGCGTCAGCATGGGGTTGTGCTCAAGCCCCAGATACACTCGGGCACTGGACCATCGATAGTCCTCGGGGAAGGCCACCATCGCGGCCCGTACCGGATTGAGCTCTATGTAACGATGCACCATCAACAGGTAGCCATCGGAATCCACCAGGCACGACTTGAAACGGCCTTCCAGCAGCGTCCCGCTACGCACATACCGCATGTTGAAGTACTGCACATAGTTCTGCCCGCACTGCCGCATGGCCGGGGCCAGCCCCTCCGCTGTCGACGGTGTCATCAGAAGATGGACGTGATTGCCCATCAGTACGAAGGCATGGACGGCGATCGCCTGCTTCTGGCAGGCATTGCGCAACAGTCGCAGGTAGTGACGCCGGTCTTCGTCGTCGATGAATAATGCAGCGCGATTGACGCCACGCTGTATGACATGCAGCGGGATGCCCGGGAGAACCAGGCGGGCGGAACGAGGCATGGTCGGCAACGTTGATGGCGATTCACTACCTTGCAGAGCCAGGCGGGGAAAAGCGCTAGGCCTGCGGCGCGCTCAGTCGTCAGACAAGCGCGCTTAACTACCTCCGTCCCTGTTATTAACTACCCCCGTCCCCGTTAAAGCAATCAGCCGCCTTCTGGTGCGAAGGCAAGCGTGCGGCGCGTGGTGACCGGGGCGCCGACCGGTTCGAACTTCCAGCGCTTGACGGCGTTGAGCGCTTCGCGGTCGAACACGCGGGCAGGGGTGGCGCGCAGCACGCGGGCAGCGGTCACCGAACCGTCGGTGCCGACGGTGAGCTCGACCAGCACTTCGCCGGAGGTGCCCGAACGCAGGGCGTCGGCCGGGTAACGTGGGGCCGGGGTGCTGACCGGGCGCAGGCTCGGCGCGGCGGCAGCCTGGCGGGTGGCCGCCGCCTGCTGGGCGGCCGCCTGCTGCTGGCGCTGCTCGGCCTCGCGGCGGGCGGCGGCCTGACGCTCGGCATCCTGGCGGTCGGTGTCGCGGCGCGCGGCTTCCTGCTGCGCGGCGATCTGCCGTGCGGCCTCGGCTTCGGTGCTCTGCTGCTGTGCCAGGCGCTGCTGTTCGACCAGCTGCTTGGCGCGGGTCTCGGCGTCCTTCTTGACCTTGTCGGTCTCTTCCTGGGTGCGCTTGAGCGCGGTCTGCATGCTGCCGCTGATGCCCTGCTTCAGGCGCGGCAGCGCCGGGGCGGTTGGGTCGACCTTTTCGATCAGCGCGACCAGGCGCTGGGTTTCGGCGAAGTCCTCGCGGCTCAGGTTCTGCTCGGCGGCGATCAGGGTGTAGGGCAGCAGATCGGTCAGTGCGCTTTTGACCGAGGCGTCATCCGGGGTCTTGTCACGCAGCGCCAGGTAATACTCGATGGCGTTGTCGCCGGCCGGGGCGTACATACGGTTCTCGCGCAGCGCCTTGCTGGCCAGTTCGCGCAGTTCCTCGGTGCCCATCGACTGGACCTTGGCCGACACCGCCGGTGCGGCCGGGGCAGCAGTGGGGGCCACGGGGGCCGCCGGCGTCGCCGGTGCGGTCTCGTCCTTGCCCGAGCAGGCGGCCAGGGCCACCAGCAGGATCATCGGCGCGAACAGCCGCGCCGGGCCATGAGTCTTGACGTGCGACATCCAACTCCCCTTTGAAGACGACGATACGTAGGGCCTGATGCGGTCAGGCCGACCGACGGCCATGGACGTTTCCCGACGTCCACGGCGGACCCGCAGGTGTGCAATCTAGCATCACCCCGCCCGGCCCGGGGGCCAGGCGGTCAGGGCAGGGGGCATCCTCACCGATGCCGCCGCTGCCGGGCAAGCCTCAGTGCGACAGCGCCTTGCTCGGCGTGCCGTTCATCAGCTTGTCGGTGTAGGCGATGCCGATCGCCGAGAGGATGAAGGCGCAGTGGATGATGGTCTGCCACATCACGCCGGTGGAGGTCAGCGGGGCGCACTTGAAGGCCGCTGCAGCGCTCGGGCCGATGCTGCTGATCGCCGTCTGCACCGCCAGGATGTAGTCCGGGCTGGCGCACGACGGCAGGCCGTCCAGGGTGCCGGCAGCGATGAAGGTCTTCAGCAGGTGGATCGAGGAGATGCCGATGATCGACAGCGCCAGCTTCACCTTCAGCACGCTTGCGTTGACGTGGCTCAGCCATTCCGGCTGGTCCGGATGGTTCTCCAGGCGCAGGCGCGACACGAAGGTCTCGTAGCCGCCCACGATCACCATCACCAGCAGGTTGGAGATCATCACCACGTCGATCAGGCCCAGCACCAGCAGCATGATCTCCTGCTCGCCCATGGTGTTGGCCTTGTGCAGCAGGTGCCACAGCTCCTTGCCGAACAGGAACACGTAAACGCATTGGGCCAGGATCAGGCCCAGGTACAGCGGCAGCTGCAGCCAGCGCGAGGCGAAGATCAGGGAGGACAGGGGACTGATGGGGGTCTGGGTCGAGCTCATGCTGGAATGCTGCGTTGCGGGGACGGCGCAGCGTAACGGTCCGGCTTGACCCTGCCAAGCCGAGTGACGGACTAGACTCAGTATTCCCAATCCGCGAGCCGTCGCCATGATCGACCTGTACTACTGGCCAACCCCGAATGGCCACAAAGTCACGCTGATGCTGGAGGAGACCGGCCTGCCGTACCAGATCCAGCCGGTGAACATCGGCGCCGGGGACCAGTTCACGCCCGCTTTCCTGGCGATTTCGCCCAACAACAAGATGCCGGCCCTGGTCGATCACCAGCCCACCGATGGCGGCGCCCCGCAGAGCGTGTTCGAGTCCGGCGCGATCCTGCTGTACCTGGCCGAGAAGACCGGCCGCTTCCTGCCCGCCGACAGCCGCGGGCGGGTGGCCGTGCTGGAATGGCTGTTCTGGCAGATGGCCGGGCTTGGCCCGATGAGCGGCCAGATGGGCCATTTCAACGTCTACGCGCCCGACAAGATTCCCTATGCGATCGAGCGCTACAACAACGAGGTGCGCCGCCTGCACGGGGTGATGGACAAGCGCCTGGCGCAGACCGCTTACCTCGGCGGTGAGGCGTACAGCATCGCCGACATGGCCAGCTACCCTTGGATCGGGGCTTACGACACCCTCCCGGTGGACTTCGACGCCTTCCCGAACCTCAAACGCTGGCATGACGCGATCGCCGCCCGTCCGGCCACCCAGCGCGCCTATGCCCTGCGCGAGAAGGTGAACCCGCAGGCCGGCAAACCGCTCAGCGAGGAAGAGCGCAAGCACCTGTTCGGGCAGCGCTGAGGGAATGCGTCGTGCCGGCCGCTGGCCGGCCCCCCGGAGCGTCTGGCGCGGCCGGACGCCCCCGCCCCCGGCACGATCCAGACGGTTTTGGTTAGGATGAAGCGTTCCCCGGTACCGCAGCAGCGGCCCGGGGACTGCCCAGACGCTGCCGGAATCCTTCATGCGCCACCTGTTTGCTTCGCTCGCCCTGATGCTCGCCTCGACCTCGATCGCCCACGCTGAAAAACTGACCCTGGATGCCATCACCGGTCCGCTGCCGTTGTCCGGCCCGACCCTGATGAAACCCAAGGTGGCCCCGGATGGCTCGCAGGTCAGCTTCCTGCGTGGCAAGGACGCCGACCGCAACCAGCTGGACCTGTGGGCGTATGACATCGCCAGTGGCCAGACCCATCTGTTGGTCGATTCCAAGGTGGTGCTGCCGGGCGAAGAGACCCTGAGCGATGCCGAGAAGGCCCGCCGCGAGCGCCAGCGCATCGCCGCGATGACCGGCATCGTCGATTACCAGTGGTCGCCGGATGCACGCACCCTGCTGTTCCCGCTCGGCGGCGAGCTGTACCTGTACGACCTGAGCAAGCAGGGCAAGGCCGCGGTGCGCCAGCTCACCCACGGTGAAGGCTTCGCCACCGATGCCAAGCTCTCGCCGAAGGGCGGCTTCGTCAGCTTCGTGCGCGCCCGCAACTTGTGGGTGATCGACCTGGCCAGCGGCCAGCAGATCCAGCTCACCGGCGATGGCAGCGACACCATCGGCAATGGCGTGGCCGAGTTCGTGGCCGATGAGGAAATGGACCGCCACACCGGCTACTGGTGGGCGCCGGACGACTCGGCAATCGCGTTTGCCCGCATCGATGAGTCCCCGGTGCCGGTGCAGAAGCGCTACGAGATGTATGCCGACCGCACCGAGATGATCGAGCAGCGCTACCCGGCCGCCGGCGACTACAACGTCACCGTCAAACTGGCGGTGATCGCGCCGCGCCAGAACGCCGAGCCGCGCTGGATCGACCTGGGCCGCAACCCCGACATCTATCTGGCCCGCGTCGATTGGCGCGGCCCGAAGCACCTGACCTTCCAGCGCCAGTCGCGCGACCAGAAGACGCTCGAACTGGTGCAGACCGAACTGGCCAGCGGCCAGCAGCGCACTCTGGTGACCGAAACGTCGCCGACCTGGGTGCCGCTGCACAACAGCCTGCGCTTCCTCAAGCAGGGCGGCTTTGTGTGGTCGTCCGAGCGTAGTGGCTTCGAGCACCTGTACCGCATCTCCGATGACGGCAGGACCGTCACCGCACTGACCGCCGGCAACTGGCCGGTGGACGAACTGCTGGCCGTGGACGAAGAGGCCGGCAAGGTCTACTTCCGTGCCGGCATGGACAGCCCGCGCGAAAGCCAGCTGTACGCCGTGTCGTTGCAGGGTGGCGCACCGCAGCGCCTCTCGCAGGCGCCGGGCATGCACACCGCCAGCTTCGCGCGCAACGCCAGCGTCTACGTGGACAGCTGGTCCAACACCACCACGCCGCCGCAGATCGCGCTGCACCGTGCCAACGGCGAGAAGATCGCGACCCTGGTCGAGAACAATCTTGAAGACCCGGCGCATCCGTATGCGCGCTATCTCGATGCGCAGCGCCCGGTCGAGTTCGGCACCCTGACCGCCGCCGATGGCAAGACCGAACTGCACTACAGCCTGATCAAGCCGACCGGTTTCGATCCGGCCAAGCGCTACCCGGTGGTGGTCTACGTCTACGGCGGCCCGGCCTCGCAGACGGTCACCAACAGCTGGCCGGGCCGTGGCGATCACCTGTTCAACCAGTACCTGGCCCAGCAGGGCTACGTGGTGTTCTCGCTGGACAACCGCGGCACCCCGCGTCGCGGCCGCGATTTCGGGGGCGCGCTGTATGGCGTGCAGGGCACGGTGGAAGTGGCCGACCAGCTGCGCGGCGTGGCCTGGCTGAAGCAGCAGGCCTGGGTCGACCCGGCGCGCATCGGCGTGCAGGGCTGGTCCAACGGCGGTTACATGACCCTGATGCTGCTGGCCAAGGCCTCCGACAGCTACGCCTGCGGCGTGGCCGGTGCACCGGTGACCGATTGGGGCCTGTACGACACCCACTACACCGAGCGCTACATGAACCTGCCGGGCAACAATCCGAAGGGCTACGAAGAAGCGCGCGTGCTGGCGCATATCGACGGCCTGCGCTCGCGCCTGCTGCTGATCCACGGCATGGCCGATGACAACGTGCTGTTCACCAACTCCACGGTGCTGATGAGCGCCTTGCAGAAGCGTGGCCAACCGTTCGAACTGATGACCTATCCCGGTGCCAAGCATGGCCTGTCGGGCAGCAACGCGCTGCACCGCTACCGCCTGGCCGAGGATTTCCTGGGGCGCTGCCTGGCGCCCTGATCCCCCGTTCCTGCCACCGGCCTGACAAGGAGTTTGCCGATGACATTGCCGCCCGCGCTTCCTGGTACGACCGTGTCCACCGGCTGGTGGCGCCGCCACTGGCGCTGGGCCATGCCATTGGCGGTGGTGTTCGGCATCGGCGCCGCAACCGGGGCGGTGTGGTTCGCGCTGTCCCAGTGGGCGTACTGGAGCAAATCCAGCACGCCCTACCAGGAGGCCATGCGTCGCGCGCGCTGCAACATCGAACTGGTGGAGGCCCTGGGTGAGCCGCTGCGTGATGGCTACCTGCCGGCCGGCTCGATGCATTCCAATGGCCAGAGCCAGTTCGTGATCGCGGTCTCCGGCCCTCAAGGCAATGGCCGCATGTTCCTCAATGCCAAGCGCTCCGGCGATCACTGGGACTACCCGATGCTGTACGTGGTGACCGACGGCAAGGAGGCGATTGATCTGGCGGCGCTGGACGATATCGAAGCCGCGGAAAGCTGCGCGCTGGAAGAGTGCCGGGCGAAGGGGGACTGCCCGCCGGCACCGGAGGCCTTGCAGATCTGAGTGGCGCATGACCTCCGGCCAATTGCCCCGGACCCGCCAAGTGCGTAGGGTCGCAGGCATCCTGCCCTGGAGTTCCTGCATGAAGCCGCTTGTCCTTGCCGTTGCGTTGGCCCTGTCCGTTCCCGCCGCGCTGTCGGCCCCGCCGGCCCTGGCCGCCCCCGCGGCCGCCAAGCCCGCCGCCTCGCCGGCCTGGGTCACCCGCAGCAACCAGTTGGCGCAGATCCTGCTGGATGCGCAGGGCCCGTTCCAGCCGGAAGAAACCGGCTTCTTCGGCGTGCCGGGCTACGACGACAAGGTGGCCGACTACGGCCCGGACAACGGCGCCCGCTACCGCGCGGCGATGGCCAAGGCGCGCAGTGAACTGCAGGCCAAGCTCGCCACCGAGCGCGATCCCAACGTCCGTCAGGACCTGGCGATCATGATCGCCGCCGCCGACCAGAACATCGAAGGCAGCGAACTCAACGAGAAGTACCTGCTGCCGTGGAGCGACACCCCGCAGACGGTGTTCAGCGGCCTCAACCTGCTGCTGTCCGACCAGGTACCCGCCGAGCGCCGCGCCAAGGCGCTGGATCGCCTGAAGGCCTACGCCGGGCTTGCCGCGGGCACGCAGCCGGTGACCACGCTGTCGCGCCAGCGCTACGAAGAGCGCCTGGGCGACAAGAGCCTGCTGCAGCCGACGAAGATCGAAGTCGAGCAGTCGCTGGCCAATGTGGATACCTACATCAGCGGCATTGAGCAGTTGTTCGGCAAGTACAAGGTCGCCGGTGCCGAGCAGGCGCTGCAGACCATCGCCAGCCAGCTGCGCGAGTACCGCGACTGGACGCGCCGCGAAGTGCTGCCCAAGGCCCGCACCGATGCGCGCCTGCCCGAGCCGCTGTATGCGTACCAGCTCAAGCGCGTGGGCATCGACATCGCGCCGGCGCTGCTGATGCAGCGGGCCCAGCTGGAATTCATGGAAACCCGCTCGGCGATGCGCCAGCTGGCACCGCTGGTGGTGCAGGCCAAGGGCCTGAAGGTCACCGACACCACCGACCCGGTAGCGGTGGTGCGTGCGCTCAAGGGCGACAAGATTCCTGACGACCAGCTTGAGCACCACTACCGTGGCGTGATCGATGCGATCGACCCGATCATCCGCAAGGAAAAGATCGTCGACGTGCCGCAGCGCCCGATGCAGATGCGGCTGGGCTCGGCTGCCGAAAGTGCCGCCTCGCCGGCCCCGCATTTCCTGCCGGCCCCGCTGGTCGGTAACACCGGGCAGCAGGGCACCTTCGTGCTGCCGCTGGGCAACCCGGCCGCCGGCGACAAGGCCGCGCAGTACGACGATTTCAACTTCGGCTCGGCGGCGTGGACGCTGAGCGCGCATGAAGGACGCCCCGGTCACGAGCTGCAGTTCACCGCGATGGTGGAGCGCGGCATCTCGCTGGCGCGCACCATGTTTGCCTTCAACTCGGTCAACGTGGAAGGCTGGGCACTGTATGCCGAAGCGGAGATGGTGCCGTACGAGCCGCTGGACGGGCAGCTGATCGCGCTGCAGTTCCGCCTGCTGCGTGCCGCCCGCGCGATGCTGGATCCGATGCTCAACCTGGGGCAGATCGACCGCGCCAACGCCGAGCGCGTGCTGATCGATGAGGTCGGCCTGTCCAAGGCGATGGCGACCCAGGAACTGGACCGTTACATGGTGCGCATGCCCGGCCAGGCCGGCAGCTACTTCTACGGTTACACCCGCATTCTTGAGCTGCGCATGCAGACCGAACTGGCCCTCGGGGATCGTTTCGACCGGTTGGCGTTCAACAACTTCCTGCTCGACCAGGGCCTGCTGCCGCCGGACCAGCTCGCCAAGGCGGTCAACGACGTGTTCGTGCCGAAGTACAAAGGCGCGGCCAAACGCTGACACGGTTCCGGTAGGCGCGGGACGTTTTCCGGTAGGCACCGACCGTTGGTCGGTGCGCTGTTCCAGCAGCCACGACCCACGGTCGTGGCCTGCCGTAGTGCTCGTTACCGCTGCGGGGTGATCGTCTGCGTCGGCAGGCGCGGCGCCGGCGGCGGATTCGGGACCCAGATGGCTACACCGGCCGCGCGCTTCTGCGTGGTCGGGATGCCGATGCCCACACCACCGCCTACGTGCGAGCCGTAGCTGCCGGCGCCGACGGACATGCCCACCGGCGAACCGCTGGAGCCCACGCCCATCAGGATCACGCCGTTGGCACCGAGGGCGGCCGCTTCACGCTTGAGCCGCATGACGGCGGCATCGGTCTGGCCCTGCGTGCCAAACCCCACCGCGCTGGCCGATTCGAGCTGGGCGATTTCCTGCGACCCCGCCGGCGGGGTGGAATAGATCTGCACCGTGGCCGGATCGACCGGCGCACGCGCCTGGCCGAGCATGACCTTGGAGGTGCTGGCGCAGCCGGCGCTGAGCAGCGCCAGGCCCAGCAATGCAGCGCATCGGATGTTCATGGCGTTACCCCTGTGTGTGATGGCTGGGATGATCGGTGCTGGCGACTGAATCGGTCCCAACCCCTGCCAGCGCACCCTAGCACCGCGGCGGTGAGGCCCCCGCCAACGGCGTCTCGCTGCCGCTTGCGCATGCGCCGGGAACCGCTATGGTGGGCCACGCATTCACCTCAAGGAGCCGGATATGGGATTGATCAGTCTGTTGTGGGGCATCGTCGCGCTGCTCTGGATGATTGTGGCCCTGATCCCGCTGCTGGGCTGGGGCAACTGGTTCCTGATCCCGTTTGCCGCGGTGGGTGCAGTGATCGCCGCCATCGGCATCCTGTTCACCCACGCCAGCAAGCGCGGCCGTGCCTGGACCGGGCTGGTGCTCAACGGCATCGTGGTGGTGGTGGGTATCGTCCGGCTCGGGCTGGGTGGCGGCATCATCTGAGCGGCCCGTGCGTGGCCCGGGTGCGACCGACCGTCGCAGCTCACGGCCGCCCGGTGCCATCGGCGTAGAATGACCGGCTGCCGCATCCGGCTCCGCCGGCGGTCCACGCCCGTCCGGGCGCTCTCCCTGCATCGATGATCATTCGTCCTCGTCCCCACGGCTGGCAACTGCTCTACATCCTGCGCGGCTCCATCGTTCCGGCGGTGGCCCCGAAGGTCGTGGCGATCCTGCTGCTGTCCGTCGCGGTCGCGGCCCTGGCCGAACTGTGGCACCCGCCGGGCATCGAGCGCGTGTCGGTGGCACCGTTCACCCTGCTGGGCCTGGTGCTGTCGATCTTCCTCAGCTTCCGCAACAACGCCTGTTTCGAGCGCTGGTGGGAAGGCCGCAAGCTGTGGGGCCAGCTGATCTATGAATCGCGCAGCCTGGCCCGCCTGTGCCAGGCGTTGTTGATGGACGACCCCGCACTGCGCGATCGTGTGTGCCGGCTGTGCATCGGCTTTGCGCATGCGCTGGCCGCCCGGCTGCGGGGCCGCGACGTGGCGCTGGCGGCGCTGCCGTGGGTGGCCGAGGCCGACCATGTGCGTTTCGGCCAGCGCCGCAATGCACCGGATCAACTGCTGGCGATGATCGCCTCCGATCTGGCCCGGGCGCTGCGCGCCGGTCAGCTCGATCCCTACCTGTACACCCAGTTCGAAACACGCCTGCATGCGCTGTCCAGCATCCAGGCCGGTTGCGAGCGCATCCTGACCACGCCGCTGCCGTTCGCGTACACGCTGCTGCTGCACCGCTGCGCCTGGCTGTTCTGCGTGCTGCTGCCGTTCGGCCTGGCCAGCTCGCTGGGCTGGGCCACGCCGGTGGTCTCGGCCGTGCTGGCGTATGCGTTCTTCGGCCTGGACCAGCTCGGCGAAGAGATGGAAGAGCCGTTCGGACTGGAATCCAATGATCTGCCGCTGGATGCGATGGTGCGCACCATCGAAATCGATCTGCTCGACAGCCTCGGCGTCCAGCCGCTGCCCGAGCCCCTGCAACCGCGGCAGTACCTGCTGCAGTAATTCCTGCCTTCCGTTCCGGAGCACCTCATGGCCCATCCCGACTATCGCCCCCGCCGCATGCGTCACGACGAGTTCTCGCGCCGCCTCATGCGCGAAAACACCCTGACCACCGACGACCTGATCTATCCGGTGTTCGTGCACGAGCTGGCCGGCCGCGCGCCGATCGCCTCGATGCCGGGCGTGGAGCGGCTGTCGATCGACGAGCTGCTCAAGGTGGCCGAAGAAGCGCTGGAACTGGGCATCCCGGTGATCGACCTGTTCCCGGTGATCGATCCGGCCGGCAAGAGTCTGGACGCGGCGGCGGCATGGGACGGGAACGGGCTGGCGCAGCGCGCTGTCCGTGCGCTCAAGTCGCGCTTCCCCGAGCTGGGCGTGATGACCGACGTTGCGCTGGATCCGTACACCACGCACGGCCAGGACGGCATCATCGATGAGGCCGGCTACGTGCTCAACGACATCACCGTAGAGGCACTGGTCAAGCAGTCGCTGTCGCATGCCGAGGCGGGCGTGGACATCATTTCGCCGTCGGACATGATGGACGGCCGCATTGGTGCGATCCGCCGTGCGCTGGATGCCGCCGGCCACGTCAACGTACGCATCATGGCCTACTCGGCCAAGTATGCCTCGGCGTTTTACGGTCCGTTCCGCGACGCGGTCGGCAGCTCGGCCGGCCTCGGCAAGGCCGACAAGAAGACCTACCAGATGGACCCGGCCAACGGCGACGAAGCCATGCGCGAGATCGCACTGGACCTGGAAGAGGGTGCGGACATGGTGATGGTCAAGCCAGGCATGCCCTACCTGGATCTGGTGCGCCGTGTGAAGCAGCAGTTCGGCGTGCCGACCTTCGCCTATCAGGTGAGCGGCGAGTACGCGATGATGAAGGCCGCCTTCGCCAATGGCTGGCTGGACGAAAAGGCCTGCGTGATGGAGTCGCTGATCGGCTTCAAGCGCGCCGGCGCCGATGGCGTGCTGACCTATTTCGCCCCGCAGGTGGCGCGTTGGCTGCGCGAGCGCTGACAATACGCGCCCACCCCGATACAGGACGAGGATGATGCAGACGATGGGATGGCTACAGTGGGTGACCTGGACGGCCGGTGTGCTGGCCTTCGCCGTGGTCATCGGGCTGGTGATCCGTGGCGTGCGCCGCGCTGCGCGGCAGGCACCGGAGCAACCCTCCGCCGCCGCCCGCATCGCCCGTGAGGCGCAGCTCTCGCCTGCGTTGCAGGCGCAGTTGGCCGCATTGAACCAGCGCAAGGATCACGGCGAGATCAGCGAAGCGCAGTACGAGCAGCTGCGCGCGGAACTGCTGCAGGCGCGCTAGCGCCCGGCCAGCACCCTCACCGGTAGCGTCACGCCACGCGTGGCGGCCTTCCAGCGCCGCTACGTCAACCGCAGCCCGGGGCCTGCGGCGCCGACGGCAGCCTGATCCGGTACAGATCCAGCCCGCCGGCACGCGGTGCGCGTGCCATGCCAGCCAGCACCATCTCCGTGGGCTTGGACGCGTCCACCACCGGCGTGCCGGTCTGGCCGTCGGCAGTGTTGAACGACAGCGTCAACGGCACCGCCGCCTGGCGGTGATCGCAGCTGACCAGCATGACCTGCGAATGCCCGGCGCTCGCGCGGGTAAAGGCCAGTGCACCGTCCGTGCTCAACCAGGCGGCGCCGAGTTCGTCGGCGGCCGTGTTGAGCGGGGCGGGCAGGGCCTGCGCGGCACCGAAGCCCTCGCCCTGCACAGGCGCCAGATACAGATCGAAGCCGCCTTGGGTCTGCGTGCCATTGCGTGCGAACAGCAGTGTGCGCCCATCCGGACGCAGCGCGGGCGCCCGCTCGTCGTGGCGCGTGTTGAGCGGCGTCGGCAGGGCCTGCGCGGGCCCGATGCTGCCATCGGCGGCCACGGGCGCGCGGTACAGATCGAAGCCGCCCTGGCCGCCGCGGCGGTTGGAGGCGAAGTACAGCCAGCGGCCATCGTGGCTGAAATAGGGATCGCGCTCGTCGCTGGCGCTGTTGAGCGCAAGCGGGGCAGGGTCCTGCCAGCGACCATCGCGCATCACCGCCTGCCACAGGTCCCAGCCGCCCTGGCCACCGGCGCGGTCGCTGGCCCAGACGATGCGCTGGCCGTCCGGCGCGATCGTGCCCTGGGCTTCATTGGCCCTGGTCGAGACCACGCCCATGCCTTCGATGCCGAATTCGGAAAGCGCCATCGCGGCGGGTGTGCAGAGTAAACTGGCGCTCAGCGCGAGCAGAGACAATGGAATGCGCATCATCGCGTCCGTTGGGGTTTGCGTTCCATTCTAGGCCCGGAGCAGGACACCCATGACCGACCGTTACGCCGTATTCGGCCAGCCCATCGCGCATTCGCAGTCGCCGCACATCCACGCCACGTTCGGCCGGCAGGAAGGCCTGGCGCTGGACTACCGTGCGATCGAAGCCTCCCCGGCCGAGTTCCTGGCAGCGCTGGAGGCCTTCGCCGCCGAAGGTGGCGTGGGCGCCAACATCACCGCGCCGCACAAGGAAGCCGCCTTCGCGCTGTGCACCACGCTGACCTCGCGCGCGCGCCGCGCCGGCGCGGTCAACACCCTGCTGCGCAAGGGGGACCGCTGGCACGGCGATACCACCGATGGCATCGGCCTGGTCCGTGACCTCACCGACCGCCACGGGCTGGACCTGCGTGGCCGCCGCACCCTGCTGATCGGCGCCGGCGGCTCGGCCCGCAGCGTGGCCCCGGCCCTGCTGGATGCCGGCATCCTTGAGCTGGTGGTGGTCAACCGCACCCCGGAACGCGCCGATGCGCTGATCGATGCGATGGGCGAGCCCGGCCGCGCGATCACCCGTTACTGGGAAGACATCCGCGAGCTGGGCGATTTCGAACTGATCATCAACGCCACCTCGGCCGGCCGCGACCGTGCCGCGGAGTTCAAACTGCCGCTGTCGCTGGTCAACAGCATGACCACCGCGGTGGATCTCAACTACGGCGAGGCCGCCATCGCCTTCACCGCGTGGGCGCGCTCGGCCAATTGCCGCAACATCGTTGATGGGCTGGGCATGCTGGTCGAGCAGGCCGCCGAGAGCTTCCTGCAGTGGCACGCAGTGCGCCCGCAAACCGATGCGATCTACACCGAGCTGCGCACCCGGCTGGCGCCGCTGGCCGGCGAGGACTGAGCCGGTGGACATGGACCTGCTGATCTCGATGCTGACCATGGTGGGTGTACGCCTGCCGGTGCTGATCGCGCTGGCGATCGCCGTGGTGTGGGTGGTGGATACCCCGCGCGGCGCGATCCGCAGCGTGGCGCTCGGCGCACTGGGCGTGATGGCGCTCACCACGCTGGCCGGCCTGGTGCTGAACCTGGTGCCGATGTGGATGGTGCAGCAGGGCAACTACGAAAACCTGCAGCTGATGTCCAAGCTGCTGGGCGCTGGCCACTTCGCGCTCAACCTGTTCGAGGCGCTCGCCCTGGTGCTGCTGGTCTGGGCGATGACCCGCGCATTGCGCGGCCGCGCGCTTCCACCGTCGCCGCCGCCGCGCTGAGCGGGTGCAAACGGCAGGTCGCGGTCCATCGCCCTGGCGTGGGCCGCGTCACGGAGATGAACCGGCGCGGAAAATGGCGCCGGTCACGGCCGCCGGGTCGTGAGAAAATGGGGACCGTGATCCAGTCAGGCAGTCCCCCGGCGTGACCGAAAAAGTTGAAGCCCCCCGCGCCCTGAACGACGAACTCAAGGCCGGCATCCGCGACGCCTACGCCAAGCTGCAGGCCAATACGCCCGGCTTCAGCACCCGGCGCTCGCAGAGCCAGATGATCGGCGTGGTGTCGCGTGCGCTCTCGCACAGCGGCGGCGTCGGCGTGGTCGAGGCGCCCACTGGCGTGGGCAAGTCGCTGGGCTACCTGACCGCCGGCGTGCCGATCGCGCTGGCGACCAAGAAGAAGCTGGTGATCAGCACCGGCACCGTGGCGCTGCAGTCGCAGCTCGTCGAACGCGACATCCCCAATTTCCTCAAGGCCACCGGCATCGAAGCCACGGTGGCGCTGGCCAAGGGCCGTACGCGTTACCTGTGCACCCGCAATGCCGCTGAAGCGCATGGCGATGGCGCGCAGGAAGGGATGTTCGAAGACGAGCAGCCGCTGTTCGACCGCCCATTGGCGCCGATCGAGATGGACCTGGCGCAGTCGCTGAGCAAGGCCTTCCTCGAAGGCCGCTGGAACGGCGACCTGGACAACGCGCCGGAAACGATCAGCAATACGCTGCGCTCGCGCATCACCACGCCGGCCTCGGGCTGCGCCGGGCGCAAGTGCGCCTACTCGGCGCAGTGCGCCGTGCTGCGTTCGCGCAACACCGTGCGCGAGGCGCAGATCGTGGTGACCAATCACGCGCTGCTGTTGTCGGCGCTGTCGATCGGTGAGAGCGACAACGGCCAGCCGCTGATCGCCCCGCCGTCGGACATGCTGCTGGTGCTCGATGAAGGGCATCACATCGGCAACGTCGCCATTGACCAGGGCGCGGCCAGTCTCGCGCTGGACGAGATGGCCAAGCGCACCGGCCGCCTGCAGGTCCTGATCGCCGCGTCCTACCGCGCAGTGGACAAGGACAAGCTGGGCAACCTGTTGCCCAACGAGGCCATCGAGGCCGCCGCCAAGGTCAGCAAGCAGCTCAAGGCCTTCCGCGACGTGATCGATCGCAGCTGGCGGCCGGACCCGTCCGCGCAGGAACCGATGTGGCGCGCCCCGAACGGCCGCCTGCCGGAGATCTGGATGCCGGACATCGAGGCCATCGCCGACGACACCCGCGCACTGTTCAACTGGGCCCACGCCGCGCTGACCCAGGTGGCCAAGGGCAAGCCCGAGGATGCCGCGCGCGAGCGCCTGCAGCGCAACCTCGGCATGGCGCTGGAGATGATCGAGCAGCAGCACAACCTGTGGACTGGCTGGCGCCGCGAAGACAAGGAGGGCCAGCCGCCCACCGCGCGCTGGATCACCCTCTCGCGCGATGGCGACCTGGTCCTGCATGGCTCGCCGGTGTCGGCCGCCAACGTGCTGCGCAAGCTGCTCTGGGATGAAGTGGACTCGGTGGTGATGACCTCGGCCACGCTCACCGGCGGCGGCGATTTCCAGGCGCTGGCGATCGACAACGGCATTCCGGCCGAGGCCGAGATGGTCTCGCTGGCCTCGCCGTTCGATCTGCCCAACCAGGCGCAGCTGATCGTGCCGGCGTTTCCGGTGACCCCGGATGACAAGGAAGGTCATCCCAAGGAGATCGCCAAGTACCTGGTCAAGGAACTGGACTGGGACAAGGGCAGCATCGTGCTGTTCACCTCGCGCTGGAAGATGGAAAAGGCGGCCGAGCTGATGCCGGCCGCGCAGCGCAAGCAGGTGCTGGTGCAGGGCGAGACCGCCAAGCAGAAGATGATCGACGAACACCTGCGGCGTACCTCGGCCGGCGAGGGCTCGGTGCTGTTCGGGCTCAATTCCTTCGGCGAAGGCCTCGATTTACCCGGCGAGGCCTGCACCACGGTGGTGATCACCCAGGTGCCGTTCGCGGTCCCGACCGACCCGCAGACCTCGACGCTGAGCGAGTGGTTCGAGAGCCGCGGCCTGAACGCCTTCAACCTGATCGCGATCCCGCACGCCCTGCGTACGCTGACCCAGTTCTCCGGCCGGCTGATCCGCACCTCCACCGATACCGGCCGCGTGATCATCCTCGACTCGCGGCTGCTGACCCGCCGCTACGGCAAACGCATCATCGATTCACTGCCGCCGTTCAAGCGGGTGATCGGGTAGCGCAGATTGCTCCCTGGCAGCTCGGTCAGGGGGTGCTTCCGTGAGGCGCGGCCGAGGTGTCTGGATGACGGCAGGCCTGATTGGAGTAGGCCTGCCGGTAGCTCTGGCCGAAGCACCGCACAAACGCATCGACCACATCGAGATTGGGCGGCCAGGCGACCTGCATCACCTCGCCGCTCGGCATCGTGAAACTGAAAAATCCGTCCTTGACGTTGGCCTCCGGCGGCGCAGGCACGGCTGCCAGCGCCGCGCGGGCGGCGGCCAGGGCCGGCCGGTCCTTCTCGATGAGGGCGATGCTGGCATCCACATACGGATTCCAGCCACCGGCATCGGGTGCGGGTTTATAGGTCTGGCGCATGAGTTCCACCGCCCGCGCATCCTGCCCAGCCTCCGCGCGCAGCTGCGCTTCATGCCAGATCATCGTGCTGTTGCCGGCGGCCTTGGGCTGCGCACGATAGGCCGCGATGAGATCCGCGGCCGCCAGCTGGCATTCGGCCTTCTCCGCCATCGGTCGCCAGCCGCCCTGCAGATCCTGATCGAACTGCTCCGGCGTCAAGGCCAGCATCGCGGCGCGATCCACCGCGCATCCGTCGGCGAAGGCCGGACAGGCGGCGGCCGACAGGGCCAGTATCAGCAGCGAACGCGTGCCGTGCATCGTCACATCCTTGTGCAGAGGTCTGCACCGAGTGTTTTCCAGCGGTGCGTGATTGGTCAAGCGCTCATACCCGCCGGAACGGCAAACGCATCATCGATTCACTGCCGCCGTTGAAGCGGGTGATGGGGTAACCCGTAGATCCACGCCATGCGTGGATGCCCTTTTCAGCGGGCTGCCGGTGCCCGGCACGCCATGCCGTAGGCCTCGCGGTACGGCTTGTCGAAGCAGTGCATCAACCCGTCGAGCACGTTAAGGTTGGGCGGTCACGGGATGCGCTGTTCATTGCCGTTGTCGTTGAGGATCAGCATGCCATCCACCACCGGCATGTCCGCTGGCGGGGCGATCAGTGCCAGCGCATCGCGCGCCTGCTGCAGGGCTGTGCGGTCCTGCTGCAGGAAGGCGATGCTGCCATCCACATACAGGTTCCAGCCGGCCCGGTCCTGCGCGGCAGGCTTGTAGCTCTGCTGCATCAGCGCCACCGCCTGCGCGGTCTGTCCCAGGGCCGCGCGGATCTGGGCCTCATGCCAGACCAGCAACATGATGCCGGAAGCCTTGGGTTGCGCGCGGTAGGCCGCGAGCAGGTCCGCGGCGGCCTGCTGGCAGCCGGGGCGGGCGTCCAGCGCGCGCCAGCCCCCGCCCATGTCCTGGTCGAAGGCCTCCACCGACAGCGCCAACATCGCACTGCGGTCCACCGCACATGCTGGTTCGGACGCCGCCGCCGTTGACGCGCCCATTGCCAAGGCCAGTACCATCGAAAACAACGCCATCGCCACGTCCCTGTTGGTATGTCACCTGCACCTTAGCGCATGTCGGGCGTGGCGCCCGGCGTCTACCCCGCCAGCTTGGCCAGATCCCGCACCGCGCCCTTGTCGGCACTCGTTGCCAGCAGCGCATAGGCCTTCAGCGCACCGGTGACCTTGCGCGGGCGCGCCTCGCGCGGTTTCCAGCCCAGTGCATCCTGCTCGGCACGGCGTGCCGCCAGCGTGGCGTCATCCAGCAGCAGATCGATGCGCCGCGCCGGAATGTCGATGCGGATGCGGTCGCCATCGCGAACCAGGCCGATGGCGCCGCCCGCGGCCGCTTCCGGTGAGGCATGACCGATCGACAGCCCGGAGGTGCCGCCGGAGAAACGGCCGTCGGTGAGCAGGGCGCAGTGCTTGCCCAGCCCCTTGGATTTCAGATAGCTGGTCGGGTACAGCATCTCCTGCATGCCCGGGCCGCCGCGCGGGCCTTCGTAGCGGATCACCACGACATCGCCGGCCACCACGTCATCGGCGAGGATGCCCTGCACGGCGGCATCCTGGCTCTCGAACACGCGCGCGTTGCCCTCGAACACATGGATCGATTCGTCCACACCGGCGGTCTTCACCACGCAGCCATCGATGGCGAGGTTGCCACGCAGCACGGCCAGTCCACCCTCGGCGGAATAGGCATGTGCGACGCTGCGGATGCAGCCTTCGGCACGGTCCACGTCCAGCGTCGGCCAGCGCGTGGCCTGGCTGAAGGCGACCTGGGTCGAGATGCCGGCCGGACCGGCGCGGAAGAAATCGTGGACCTTTTCATCGCTGCTCACCGCGACATCCCAACGTGCGATCGCCTCGGCCAGGGTGCGGCTGTGCACGGTCGGCACTTCGGTATGCAGCAGCCCACCGCGCGCGAGTTCGCCGAGGATGCCGAACACGCCGCCGGCGCGATGCACGTCTTCCATGTGGTACTTCGGCGTGTTCGGGGCGACCTTGCACAGCTGCGGGACACGGCGCGAGAGCGCGTCGATGGCATGCAGGTCGAAGTCCACCTCCGCCTCCTGCGCTGCGGCCAGCAGGTGCAGGATGGTGTTGGTCGAGCCGCCCATCGCGATGTCCAGCGTCATCGCGTTCTCGAACGCCTGGCGGGTGGCGATGCCGCGGGGCAGCGCACCGATTTCTTCGCCGCCATACCAGCGGTGGCACAGTTCCACGATCAGGCGGCCGGCACGGCGGAACAGCTGCTCGCGGTCGGCATGCGTGGCCAGGGTCGAGCCGTTGCCCGGCAGCGACAGGCCCAACGCTTCGGTCAGGCAGTTCATCGAGTTGGCGGTGAACATGCCCGAGCACGAGCCGCAGGTGGGGCACGCGCTGCGCTCGTATTCGGCGACCTTCTCATCGCTGGCGCTTTCATCGGCGGCGATCACCATCGCATCCACCAGGTCCAGCTTGTGCTCGGACAGGCGCGTCTTGCCTGCTTCCATCGGCCCACCGGAGACGAACACCACCGGGATGTTCAACCGAAGCGCGGCCATCAGCATGCCGGGGGTGATCTTGTCGCAGTTGGAGATGCACACCAGCGCGTCGGCGCAGTGCGCGTTGACCATGTACTCCACCGAGTCGGCGATGATCTCGCGGCTGGGCAGCGAATACAGCATGCCGTCGTGGCCCATGGCGATACCGTCATCCACCGCGATGGTGTTGAACTCCTTCGCCACGCCGCCGACCTGCTCGATCTCGCGCGCCACGAGCTGGCCCAGGTCCTTGAGGTGCACGTGGCCGGGCACGAACTGGGTGAACGAGTTGGCGACGGCGATGATCGGCTTGTGGAAGTCGCCATCGGTCATCCCGGTGGCGCGCCACAGGGCGCGGGCGCCGGCCATGTTGCGGCCGGCGGTGGAGGTACGGGAGCGGTATTCAGGCATGGTGGCTGGCAGGATCTGGCGGGCCGTGGGGGCGCGTTTCAGCTCGATTCTGCCGAAAAATTCCGGTTGCGTTTGCAACCACCTTCGCCGCTGCCGCGGGATCGAATCCTGAAACGCTGTTCATGTTTTCGACTTTGCTGGTTTTGGTTGTTCGCGCCGATCAGGCATGATTGGGGAGATAACCGCATTAGGGGGCATGACGCCATGAAACGTTCCAGAACCACTGCGCTGCTGCTGATGAGCGCTGCGCCGCTGCTGTTCACCGCCTGCCAGAAGAACGAGGCCGTGCAGGTGCAGGAGGGGCTCTACACCTCGGTGCAGGCCTGTACTGAAGCCACCGGCGATCCGTCCAGCTGCCGCAACGCCTTTGCCGAGGCGCAGAAGCAGTCGGCCGATGCGGCCCCCAAGTACGCCACGCGTGAAGCCTGTGAGGCCGAGTACAACGCCGAGCAGTGCGTGGAGCAGAAGACCTCGACCGGCCATTCGTTCATCGGCCCGATGATGATGGGCTTCTTCATGTCGCAGATGCTCAGCAACCGTGGCGGCGCGGGCCTGGCCCAGCAGCCGGCGGCGGCGCCGGCCTACCAGGACAAGGCCAAGGGCTGGGCCCGTCCGGGTCCGTCCACCGGTGGGATGAACACCGCCAGCGGCATCGGCGCCGGCAAGGCCGGCCTGGCCCCGGTCAACGCCACCCCGAACCGGGCGGTCACCGCCAGCCGCGGTGGCTTCGGCAACACCAGCAGCAACCGCAGCAGCGTCGGCGGCTGATCGATGCAGCGCGTGCGTATCGCCGAGCGCAGCCAGTGGCGCGCCCGGGCCGAAGAGTCGGGGTTCCGTTTCCACACTATCGATGGCCTGCCGTACTGGGATGAAACCGCGTACTACGCCTTCACCCTGCGTCAGATCGAACAGGACATCGAAGATCCCAGCGCCGAGCTGCATGCGATGGCGATGGACCTGGTGGACGAGGTGGTGGGCAGCCAGCAGCTGATGGAGCAGCTGGCGATCCCGCCGCAGTTCCGCGACTGGATCGCCGACAGCTGGCGCCGCCGCGAGCCGCACCTGTACGGGCGGCTGGATTTCGCCTACGACGGCACCGGCCCGGCCAAGCTGTACGAACTGAATTACGACACGCCCACGTCGCTGTTCGAAGCCTCGTTCTTCCAGTGGCAGTGGCTGGAGGACCAGCGCAACCAGAACCGGTTGCCGCCGCATGCCGACCAGTTCAACGCGATCCATGAGGCCCTGGTCGAACGTTTCGGTGAACTGGCCGCGCAGCTGCCGCCGCCGCTGTATTTCAGCGCGGTGGGTGCGTCCGAGGAAGACCAGGGCACCGTCGCCTATCTGCGCGACTGCGCCGCCCAGGCCGGCCTGCGCGGCGAAGCGATCGCGATCGAGGATATCGGCCTGTCCGAAGACGGGCGCTTCACCGCGCTCGACGACACCGTGATCGGCAGCCTGTTCAAGCTGTACCCGCTGGAAGACCTGATGACCGAGTCGTTCGGCCAGGCGCTGCCCGCTTCAGGGGTGCAACTGCTGGAACCGGCATGGAAGGCGATCCTCAGCAACAAGGGCGTGCTGCCGCTGCTGTGGCAGCGCCACCGCGGCCACCCGAACCTGCTCGCCGCCGAGTTCGACGATGGCAGCGAGCTGCCACGCGGTTGGGTGCGCAAGCCGCTGTTCTCGCGCGAGGGCGCCAACGTGGCCATGCACCTGGCCGATGGCAGCTGGCAGGAAAGCGAGGGCCCGTATACCGGCCCGGCAATCCGCCAGGCCGCGCATCCGCTCACCGCGTTCGATGGCGGGTATCCGCTGATCGGCAGCTGGGTGGTGGGCGACCAAGCGTGTGGCATGGGTATCCGCGAGGACAACAGCCGGATCACCCGCGACAGCGCCCGCTTCGTACCGCACGCGATCATCGACGAAGCGCCGACGCGCATCTTCGTCTGATGAGCATGGTGTACCGGCGCCATCTGCGTGCCCGCCCATTGCCTGGCCGGCATCTCGATGACGGCCACCGCCTGTGGCGGTATGCGGATCGGGTGGCGGTACGCTGTCACCGCTGCCAGTCGCCGGGATGGGTGCTCAGACGCGAGAACGCCGTCAGCTTTCGGTGCCTCAACTGCAGCATTGCGCTGGACGGCGGCTGCGGTTGCAGCCGCTGTGGGCCTGGCGACTGGGTAGGGCCGGTGAGTTACAGCGGCCGGCGTCCTTGTGGTTACTGTGGCCATCGGTGGGTCAGTGTCGCAGCGACACGCAAGGTGGCCTCGCCGCCCTTGAAATCCCTTACGGCGAACTGCGCCCACTGTGGGCGTAGCAACGAGGTCACCGTCAGCGTGGCGCAGGTCCGCGGCACCGAAGCGGTCGATCCGCATTTCGGCATGTCGCTGCTGTTGATCGAGAAGACCGCCGCCGGCCTGCTGTGGGCCTACAACGCAGCGCATCTGCAGGCACTGCACGACTACGCTGCTGCGCCGCTGCGAGAGAGCACCGGTATCGCCAATAGGTCGATGTTCTCGCGCCTGCCGCAGTGGATGAAACTGGCACGCAACCGTGTGCTGCTGCAGAAGGCGACCGCCCGCCTGATCGCCAAGGCCTCCGCCATCGGGTAGGTACTGACCGCTGGTCGGTACGCGTTACAGCAACCCATCCCGCTTGACCGCCAGATAGCGCTCCACCAGCGCGCCGGGCAGCGCTTCGGCGGTGACGTCCAGCACCATCACCCGATGGCTGCGCAGCGCGTCATGGGCATCGCTGCGCTGCTGCAGGTAACGGGCGATCGCGCCGGCCTGGGTGGCATCCTGCAGCGTCTCCACCGGCTGGGCCAGCGCATCATCCAGTGCGCGTTCGCGCAGGCTGGCCACGCACACCAGGTGCTGGCGCTGCAGCAGGCGCACCGCGGCGAGCAGATCTTCGATGTCCTCATCGCGCACGTTGGTGACCAGCATCACCAGCGAACGCCGGCGCTGGCGCAGCGAGAGCTCGGTGGCCGCGGCGAGATAGTCGGTGGCGACCGGCTGCGCCTGCAGGTCGTAGCTGGCGCGCAGCAGGGTATCGATGGTGCCCATGCCGCGTTTCGGCGCGACCCAGCGGCTTTCACCGCCGGCCGCGAACAGGCCCACGCCGTCGCCCTGGCGCAGCGCGAGGTAGGACACCACCAGCGCCGCATTGAGCACGTGGTCGAAGTGCGACAGCCCACCTTCGCTGGCCATCATGCGCCGGCCGGTATCGATCATCAGCACCAGCTGCTGGTTCTTCTCGTCCTGGTACTCGCGCGACACCAGCTTGCGTGCCCGCGCGGTGGCCTTCCAGTCGATCTGGCGCAGGCTGTCGCCGACGCGGTACTCGCGCATCTGGTGGAAATCGGTGCCTTCGCCGCGGCGGCGCTTGAGGTGCGCGCCGACCAGACGCGAGGCCTGTTCGGCACTGAACAGTGCAAAGCGGGTCAGCGGTGCGAAGTTGGGGTAGACGCGCACCGTCATCGCCGGCGGCAGCTGCCGCCGCTGATGCCACAGCCGCCAGGCGCTGTGCACGCGCAGGTGCACGCCGTCGAACACGAAGCGGCCACGCGCGGTCGGGGTCAACCGGTACGCCACACTGCTGGTCACCATCGGCTTGAGCGCCAGCGCACGCGGCAGGCCCTGCAAGCTCCAGCCACCGGGCACCAGATCAAACACCTCCACGCGCTGGTGCCGACTCGATTCCAGGCGCAGCGTGGCCTCACGCTCCACGTTCAGCGCGAGCGACTCCGGAAGTTCGCGGTGCACGCTGGGCGAGGGCTGGTGGCGCAGGCGCAGCAGGTCCACCAGTGCGATCAGGCCCACGCCGGCACCGATCGCCCACCAGACCCCCTGAGGCCAGAGGCCGATGACCACCGGCACGCCGAACAGGCCCCAGCCGGCCAGCAGTGCCAGCAGCAGTGCGCCCGGCCTCATGCCGTCCGCTCGCGATGGGGGACGTGCCTGCTCATTTGCGCGGTGCATCCACCTTGGCCAGCAGCGCGGTGAGTGCATCGTCGGCGCTCTGTCCTTCGATCTGCAGCTCCGGTGCCAGCGCGATGCGGTGGCGCAGCGCCGGTTTGGCGATATCACGCACGTCATCGGGGGTGACGAAATCACGGCCGGACAGCACCGCCTGCGCACGCGCCGCACGCACCAGCGCGATGCTGCCGCGCGGGCCGGCACCGAGCGCGATGCCCGGCCACTGCCGCGTGGCGGCGACGATCCGCACTGCGTAGTCGATCACTTCCGGATCGACCGTGATCGCCGCGGTCGCCTGCTGCAGCGCGACCACTTCCGCCCCGCTGAGCACGCGTGGCACCTGTGAAAGATCGAAGTCGGCGGCGCTGCGGCCGGTGGTGATGGCATCCACCATTCGCTTCTCGTCCTCCAGCGCCGGGTAGTCGATCAGCACCTTGAGTAGGAAGCGGTCCAGCTGCGCTTCGGGCAGCGGATAGGTGCCTTCCTGTTCGACCGGGTTCTGCGTAGCCAGGGTGAGGAACGGCGGGGTCAGCGCGAACGCCTTGCCCTCGATGGTCACCTGGCCTTCCTGCATCACTTCCAGCAGGGCCGACTGGGTCTTGGCCGGGGCACGGTTGATTTCATCGGCGAGCAGCAGGTTGGTGAACACCGGGCCGCGACGGATCTTGAAGCTCTCGGTCTTCGGGTCGTACACCGCATGGCCGCTGACGTCGCTGGGCATCAGGTCCGGGGTGAACTGCACGCGGCCGTAGTCCAGCTCCAGCGCCTGGGCGAGCGCACGCACCAGCAGGGTCTTGCCCAGCCCGGGCACGCCTTCGATCAGCACGTGGCCGCCGGCCAGCAGCGCGATCAGGATCTGATCCAGTACCTCGGGCTGGCCGATGAACGCGCGGCCCACCGCCTCGCGCACGGCATCGACGCGCTCGGACAACGGCGATGGCGATGGCGACGGCGAGGGCGTCACGGCAGGAGGGGACAACGGCGGCGGAAGCGTCGGCTCGGTCATAGCAGGTTTCTCATCTGGATCAGCAGGCGGATGCGGTCGCGCAGGCCGGCGACGTCGTGGGAAGCGGGTGGGGTCAAGGCGGTCTGCACGCGCTCGTGCGACCACTGCAGCAAGGTGGCGACCGCGTGCACCCGGGCCTCGCCGGTCAGCGCGGCCGCACTCGGCGAACGCCGCTGCAGGCGCGCCAGGAACGCACGCCGGACCGCGTCGTACAGCAGCGGTGCCTTGCCAAAGCGCAGCAGGTGTTCGCCGCTGGCCCGGATGTGTTCCAGCAGTGAGCGGCGTTCCGCGGCGGGGGAGGGCAGTTCGCTGCCCAGGCGCTGCGCGCGCTGCCAGAGCCAGCCGAGCAATGCCAGCAGCAACGGCCCCCACACCGGCCAGCCGAGATAGAACACGCGGTTCCACAGCGAAGGCGGACGCGAGGCGTAGACCAGCCACATCGTGCCCTTGCCATAGTTGGGCGCCAGCACGTAGCGGGTCAGGTCGCGATGCGCCTTGTCGTGCAGCCCGTCGACGATGGCGTTGGGCGCGTTCGGCGGGACGGTCGGGTTGGGCCGGCCCTTGCCGTGCATGAAGGCCATGTCGGCCAGCACATCGATACGGCCCTGGCCGTGGCGCAGGCGGGCGAAGACCAGATTGGCCGCGTTGCCCCATTCGCGTTCGACCGCCATGGACGCAGGCGGTTCCACCGCGAAGCGGCGGCCGCTGCAGAACTCGACATGCTGGGGGTCATCGCGCACGTGAAGGGGCTGGCAATAGCTCCCGTGGTCTCCGCTATCCACGCCGAGCGCGTCCAGCAGCGGGCCGCTGCGTGCGGTGTCCTTGCCGACCGGTGGCGTGCGCACGATCAAGTGCCCGCCACGCTCCACCCAGGCCAACAGTGCGGCGACGGCCGGTGCGGGCACTTCCGCGCTGTCCTGCAGCAGCACCACGGTATCGCCCGGCGCCAGCGGCATCCGGGTCAGGTCCAGGCGCGGCCGCGACTGCACGGTGAGTCCGTCCGCGCGCAGCGCCTGACCGAGCACGTACAGCGGGTTGTAGCTGGCTTCGCCCTGCGGCGGCCGCCGCTCGACCTGGGTCACCCGCTCGTGCGTGCGCAGGAACAGGATCGCCAATGGCACCCCGATCACCAGCAGCACGATGCCAACCAGCAGCCAGCGCAGGCGGGTGCTCATGCGCGCCACCCGAACTGGCGCTGCAGGGTCGTGGCCAGCGCCTGGAAGTCATCATCGGCCGGCAACCGGCCGGCATACGCGGCGTACTGCCAGACCCGCACGATGCGTGCGAACAGGCTGCGGTCGGCCTCGACCGGCATCCGCCGCGAGGCACGCAGGCACTGCGCTTCAGTGGCACCCGGAGGCAGAGTGACCCCGGCGCGCTCGCTCATCGATTCCACGCTGGCGCGATACAGCAGGGCCAGCGCCTGGCGCGGGCGGCCCTCCTGCCACAAGGCACGTGCACGCGCGGCGGGATCGGGTGGCGCCACGTCCGGTATCCGGATCGGCTCTTCCACGACCGCCGCAGCCTGTGCCTGACGGCGTCGGCCGGAGCCGCGCAGCCACGGCAGCCAGCGGGGCGCGGTGGCCAGCAGCAGCAACACCAGCACCCCGACCGCAGCCCACAGCGTCCATTCGGCGATCTGTGCCGGCAGCAATGGGCCCTTGTTACCGCGTTGCCCGGATCCCTTGGCGGCGGCCTCGCGCTTCGCCTTCTCGGCCTCGGCCGCCTCGCTATCCGTGCGCTTCCACTCGGTGACCTCGCGGGTCGGGCTCTGCAGCGGGTCTTCATATGCGCGCTGCACGGCCTGGCGGAAGCCGGCCGTATCCACCGCGTCAGTGCCAAAGATGACCGTGGGCGTGTTGTCTGGATCGTTGTCGTACGTCCGCGGCGGGTCATCGGTTTCATCGTCTTCGCCGCGGTCCGTGTCCCCGTCCGACACCGCATCGGCGTCTTCCGCCGGCGACGGTGCGTCCTCGGCCGTCGTCGGCAGCGTACCCTTGCTGTTCGGATGCGCTGGCGCCTGTTGAGCGTGCAGCCTCGCTCCCGGCCAGATCAGTACCAGGGCCAGCACCAGCAACGGCGCGGCCTGCTGCAGCCGGGCCCGCAGGCGGCGGAAGGCGATCTCCAGGTCCCATGCTTCCATCTGCGTGCGGCGGTCCAGATACAGGCCGAAGCCGGCACCGACATGGAACGGACCGATCAACGTGGCCGCCGCCCAGAACAGCAGGTTCACGCCCAGCTGCATCCACGCCGGCATGTCCTGCTTGGCCAGCTCCCACGCCGCGCGCCAGGACTCGGACAGCAGGTCCACCGGAATGAACAGGAACACCGCCGCGATGCCGCCGACCACCAGCACGATCTCGAAGACCATGCACAGCATCGTCAGCAGGACGGCGTAGCCCATCGCGCCACCGGCGATGGCGCGGCGGCGTTGGCGACGCTGTGCAGCGTCGGTGCCTTCGAGCAGATTCACCGGCAGCAGCACCGAGCGCAGCGGACTCAGGCGCCGCCAGCCCAGATAGCCCCAGAAGCCCTGCCAGCCCCACGTGCGCTGCGCGCGCAGTGTCTGCGTGGTCGTCGATACATCGCCGAACACCCCGCGCGAGATCACGTACAACGCGATGCGTTCGAACAACGGCTTGAGCCACCACATCGCCAACCACGCCCAGCCGAAACTGTCGGTCCACCAGGCCAGCGCGTTGAGCAGCACGAACACCGGCAGCGACACGATCACCCACGGCGCCCAGATCGCCGCCGCATGCCGGCGTACCAGGGCCATGCCCAGCTCCATGGCTTCCCAGCCCGAGCGCGCGCGCAGGACGACGTTGAGCCGATCAATCTGCATCGGCCGCTCCGCGTCCGCCACGCCACAACCACACGAACACGGTGGTCCACAGCACGGCCGCCACGCTGTATTTGCCCCAGGCCGGAACCGCGGCGATCGAGGACCAGAACGCTTCGATGAAGGCGGCGACCAGCAGCATCGCGGCGACGCCCACGCACAGCTTGGCGCCGATCACACCGCCCTCGACCAGCGCATCGATGCGCCGCCGGCGACCGGGTGCGAGCAGTTTCATGCCCAGCTGCAGGCCGGCGCCGCCGGCGATCACGATCGCCGTCAGCTCGAAGGCACCGTGGCCGGCCACGAAGCGCCAGAATGGATCGCCGTGGCCGATGTGCTGCAGATGCCCGGCGACCGATCCGATGCCGACGCCGTTGAACAGCATCACAAACACGGTGCCGACACCGGCGATCAGCCCGAAGGCGAACGTGCGCAGGCCGATGCTGATGTTGTTCATGATGTAGTAGCCGAACATCGACCAGTTGGTGCCGCTGTCGCGGCCCAGGTTCGGCGAGGCCGGATCGTACATGCGTTCGAATTCGGCGATCCGCGCGTTGTCCATCAGCAGGTGGATCAGCTCGGGGCGCCACAGGATCAGCGCGAAACTGCCCACCAGCGGCACCGCGAACAAGGCGGCGGCCACCCACATGCTGCGCGCCTGGCTGCGCACCAGTTGCGGGAAATCGGCGAACAGGAAGGCAAGCGCGCGCTGCCACTGCGGGCGCGGGGTGCGGTAGAGCAGGGTGTGGCCCTGCTGCATCAGCTGCTGCAGTCGCGCCACCAGCTGTGGGCTGTAACCACGCCGGCGTGCCAGCGCGAGCTGCTGGCACAGGCGGCGGTAGCGTTGCGGGAAGTCGCCATCGTCCAGGCCGTCATGGACCGGTTGCCGGCGCGCCTGCCGCGGGTGCTCACCGCGCTGGGCCAGCCACTGCTCCAGCGCTTGCCACTCGGCCTGGTAGCGGGCAACGAACTGTTCCTGTTTCATCGCCGCCCCAGCAGCCAGTTGGCCATCGCATACAGGCGCAGCACGCCGACCTGCCCGTGACTGCCGGTCAGTGGCGCGGCGATATCGGCCAGTTCCTGCTGGCGTGGGCCCGACAACCGCGGCGCGCGTTCGGCGAAGGCGACCACGGCAGCCTGTTCGGCCGGCTGCAGCGGTTGCGGGGGGGCGAGCACGCTGCCGACCGGCACCGTGCCGCCCAGCGGCGCCGCGCTCTGGTGGATCACCACGGTCCCGGCGACCAGATCACCGAGGCGGCGGCCATGCGCATCGAACAGGCTCGACAGCAGCCCCAACGCATAGCCGAACGGCAGCATGTCCACGGTGCGCAGCAGGTTGCGGGTGATCGCGCTCATCCAGCCGATCGGGCCGCCATCGCGCGCGACCACGCGCAGGCCCATCGCGCGCTTGCCCAGGGTGCGGCCCCAGCAGGCTTCCTGGACGATGGTGTAGGCCCACATCAGCAGGAACATCAGGCCCAGGTAGAGCCCCTGGCCGAACCCGCCGAGGAAGGCCAGCGGGATGCTCAGCATCATCAATGCGCCGACCCGGATCACGAAGTCGATCGCCCAGGCCAGCGCACGCGGCAACGGACCGGCGACCGGCAGGTGCAGGGGCACGCCTTCGGGGGTGATGACCTCCCGGTAGGTATCCAGCATGGGCGCGCTCATCGGCGGCGCATCACGGTGGATCGTACGAAAGGCCACCGGGGACGCCGGATTCCTCTCCGGTCTGCCAGCGGGGGCATGCGGTTCTCGACTGCTTCCTGGTCGGCTGAGGACTTTACCGCGCACCGATCCCGATGCCCAGCGGGGTGGCCGCAATCAACCCCGATACTGGTCTTTCAGGCGTACGTAGTGATCGGCCGAGTAATGCAGCGACTCGATCTCCTTGTCGCTGAGCGTGCGCGCCAGCCGTGCCGGATTGCCGAGCCACAGCTCGCCCTCCCCGACCACCTTGCCCGGGCCAAGCACCGCGCCGGCACCGAGGAAGCCGTGCGTGCTCACCTGCGCGCCATCGAGGATGCACGCGCCCATGCCGATCAGGCAGTAATCGCCGATCGTGCAGGCATGGATGATGGTGCCGTGGCCGACCGTGACGCCCTCACCGATGATCGTCGGGTAGCCGCCCTTGTTGAACGGACTGTGGTGGCTGACGTGGATGATGGTGCCGTCCTGGATGTTGCTGCGCGCACCGATCCGCACGTGGTTCACATCGCCGCGGATCACCGTGCCCGGCCATACCGAGACGTCATCGCCCAGCACCACATCACCGATGATCGTGCATGCCGGATCGATGTAGACGCGCTCGCCGAGCACGGGCAGCTTGTCGAGGAAGGGGCGGATCGGGGACATGCGAAAACTCCGGCAACGCAGGGGCTGGGACGTCGCCTGCAGCGTTGTCCCGGCCCCCGATGATAACGCGGCTGCGCCCACCGCCCGTTGATGGCCATACACCACCGCCGGTAGATCCGACCGTTGGTCGGCTGCCCGGAATGTCCCGGCCGATGCTGTGCAGCCGACCAACGGTCGGCTCTACCGGCGATGTGCCGTGTTACGCGGCGCGGATGCGGCGCGCGCGTTCCAGGTGCACCAGCAGCAGCGAGATCGCCGCCGGGGTCATGCCGGGGATGCGCTGGGCCTGGCCGATGGTCTGCGGCCGCACGCGCTCGAGCTTCTGCTGCACTTCCGCGGAGAGGCCGCGCACGCCGGCGTAATCGAAATCGGCGGCGATGGCGGTGTTCTCGTGACGCTGCTGGCGCTCGATCTCGTCGCGCTGGCGGTCCAGGTAGCCGGCGTACTTCACGCCGATCTCGACCTGTTCGGCGACCTTGGCATCGGCCACGGCCGGGCCGAGCGACGGCACCTGCATGAGTGTGGCGTAGTCCAGTTCCGGGCGCTTGATCAGGTCCAGCACGTTGGTTTCGCGGCTGACCGCTATCCCCAGCGTGGCCTCCACCTCGCGGCCGAGCGCATTGCCCGGCGTCGCCCACAGCGCACGCAGGCGCGCGGTTTCCTGTGCCACGGCGTCCTGCTTGGTCTGGAATGCCGCCCAGCGGCGATCATCGACCAGGCCCAGCTCGCGGCCGACGCCGGTCAGGCGCACGTCGGCGTTGTCCTCGCGCAGCTGCAGCCGGTATTCGGCGCGGCTGGTGAACATGCGGTACGGCTCGTTGGTGCCGTGGGTGATCAGGTCGTCGACCAGTACGCCCAGATACGCTTCGTCGCGGCGCGGGCACCAGCCAGCCTCCTCGCGGGTGAAACGCGCGGCATTGAGGCCGGCCAGCAGGCCCTGCGCGGCGGCTTCTTCATAGCCGGTGGTGCCGTTGATCTGGCCGGCGAAGAACAGGCCGCTGACGGTCTTGGTCTCCAGCGTGTTCTTCAGCCCGCGCGGATCGAAGAAGTCGTATTCGATCGCATAGCCCGGGCGGGTGATGTGCGCGTTCTCGAAGCCACGCATGCTGCGGACCAGCGCCAGCTGCACATCGAACGGCAGCGAGGTGGAGATGCCGTTGGGATAGATCTCGACCACGTCCAGCCCTTCGGGCTCGACGAAGATCTGGTGGCTGGCCTTCTCGGCGAAGCGCACCACCTTGTCCTCGATGGAGGGGCAGTAGCGCGGGCCGATGCCCTCGATCTGGCCGCTGTACAGCGGCGAGCGGTGCAGCGCGTTGCGGATGATCTCGTGGGTGCGCTCGCTGGTGTGGGTGATCCAGCAGCTGACCTGCGCCGGATGCTCGGCCGCGCTGCCCAGGAAGGACATCACCGGGCGCGGGTCGTCACCGGGCTGTTCTTCCATCAGGCGGTAGTCCAGCGAGCGGCCGTCGATGCGCGGCGGCGTGCCGGTCTTCAGGCGATCGATCACGAACGGGCGCTCGCGCAGGCGCGCGGCCAGCGTGGTCGCCGGCGGGTCGCCCATGCGGCCGGCGGCGTACTGGGTCTCACCGACGTGGATCTTGCCGGCCAGGAAGGTGCCGGCGGTCAGCACCACGGCGGCCGCGCTGAAGCGCAGGCCGGTCTGGGTGATCGCCCCGCGTACGGCATCGCCGTCGATGACCAGGTCATCGACGGCCGCCTGGAACACGGTGAGGTTGGGCTGGGCCTCGACGATCTGGCGGATCGCCAGCCGGTAGAGATTGCGGTCGGCCTGGCAGCGGGTGGCGCGCACGGCCGGGCCCTTGGAGGCGTTGAGGGTGCGCCACTGGATGCCGGCGCGGTCGGCCGCATGCGCCATCGCGCCGCCCAGGGCATCGATCTCCTTGACCAGATGGCCCTTGCCGATCCCGCCGATGGCCGGGTTGCAGCTCATCGCGCCGATGGTCTCGACGTTGTGGGTCAGCAGCAGGGTGCGCGCACCGCTGCGTGCGGCCGCCAGCGCGGCCTCGGTGCCGGCGTGGCCGCCGCCGATGACGATCACGTCGTAGCGGTAGAAGGAGTCAGTCATGGCGGAGGAGCTCGGGACGGGGCCGGGCGGCCCGGATCAGCCCTGCAGGCAGGGCGCGGGTGGCGATTTTAGCGCCATTCGTCGGGGGCCATGAAATCCGCCCTCAAGTTGGCACGTTTTCTGCAGATAACCCAATAGCACCCAGGATGGCATGCGCCTTGTGCGTAACGGAGCGGAATTGGAACAGGGGCCGGTCCAAGCGCATCGTGGGGAAGCAGAGGGGCCGGCAGTCGGGGGACTGCCGGCCCTGTTTTTATGGCCGCAGCGGCCGGTTGCGCACCCGGAAAACAGAAGGCCCCGCCAGTAGCGGGGCCTTCTGCGTTTAAGGTGCCGACATCCGACAGGGCCGGAACAGGGGGGATCCAGATGTTCCTGGCGGATATCGACATAGAGCCGAATGTGACGCCACTTGTCGCTTTTGGCACTTTGTGACCGTGGCTGTCACCGCCCGGCTAGAGTGAACCGCCGGGCGCGTGAAAATCAAGCCATCTCAGGGCTCAACTGTGCGTTGGTTCGCATTGTTGAGATTCCGCCACGGGGAACCGTTCATCCTCGGCGCCGACGGACGCGGGGCCTGGGCCGGGCGTGCCTGCGGCGGCGGCGACGGACGCTGCTGTTGCTGCTGCTGTGGCCGGCGCGGTCCACCTACCGAATCCATGTTCCGCCACGGCGAGCCGCCGTTGTTCGGCCGCGGGCGATCCGGCGGACGGGTCGGCTGGCCCCCGTTGCCATTGCCGGGGCGCGGCGGCGGGCGATGATTGTGCGGCGGGCGATAGTTCGGGTACGGGCGATACACCGGATAGCCGTAGCCACCGCCGTAACCGTAATAGCCACCACCGTAATAGCCGCTGCCGTACCCGTAGGGATACCCGGCCGGGTAGCGGTACTCGACCGAAGGTGCGCCGTGGTAGTAGCCATTGCCGCCGCCACCGCCGACATAGTCGTACGTCGCGCAGCCGGACAGGGCCAACAACAGGCCACCGGCAAGAACAAGGCGCATTTTCATGATGGGGTCCCCCCAAAGGGCTGTAGGGCCAGCTTCAGCCCAGGGCATTGAATCAGCCCTTAACTCGGCCCGATCCGAATGAATGGTTGCCATGCTGACACGTTCATCAAGGCGGATGTGGACGGGGGGCATACGTTAATCTTGCGTCATGAGCGATTCACCCTTGCCCTGTGTTGACGACGTGCTGGCGGCGGCGGCGCGCATTGCCGCGCACGCCTGTGTCACCCCGGTGCTGCGCTCGCGCACGCTGGATGCGATGACCGGTGCCACCGTGGTCTTCAAGGCCGAACATCTGCAGCGCAGCGGCGCCTTCAAGTTCCGCGGTGCCTGCAATGCCGTGTGGGCGCTGGACGATGCGCAGGCCCGGCGCGGGGTGGTCACCCACTCGTCGGGCAACCATGGCGCCGCGTTGGCGCTGGCCGCACGTACCCGCGGGATCGCCTGCCACGTGGTCGTGCCCGAGGGCGCGGTGGCGGCGAAACTGGCCAACATCGGCCGCCATGGGGCCACGCTGTGGCGCTGCGATGCCTCGATCGCCGCGCGCGAGGCGATGTGCGCCCAGGTCCAGGCCGAAACCGGGGCGACCCTGGTCCATCCCTATACCGACCCCTGCGTCATCGCCGGCCAGGGCACGGCCGCGCTGGAGCTGCTGCAGGTCAGCGACGGGCTGGACATGATGGTGGTGCCGGTCGGCGGTGGTGGCCTGGCGGCGGGCACGCGGCTGGCACTGCAGGCGGCCAACCCGGCGGTGAAGCTGATCCTGGCCGAGCCGCTGGGCGCGGCCGATACGGCGCGCTCGCTGGCGGCTGGCGAGCGCCGCATCGATTTCACCCCTGACACCGTCTGCGATGGCCTGCGCGGGACGCTGGGCGCGCCCAACTTCGCGCTGCTGCACGGCGCGGCCGAGGTCATCACCGTCGCCGATGACGCCACCATCGCCGCCATGCGGCTGATCTGGCAGGTGCTCAAGCAGGTGGTGGAACCGTCCTCGGCGATCGCGCTGGCGGCGATCCTCGCCGAACCGGCACGCTTCGCCGGCAAACGGGTGGGCGTGGTGCTGTCCGGCGGCAATGTCGATCTGGATGCGCTGCCGTGGGGCGCGGCATGAGCCGACGCACACGGGTGGGCTTCTTCGGGTGGCTGTGGCGGCTGTGCGTCGTGCTGGCCGTGTGGCTGCTCGGGGTCACGGCGTGGATCGTCTGGATCGGCGAGCGCGACCAGGCGCAGAAGGCCGATGCGATCATCGTGCTCGGCGCGGCGGCGTATGACGCCAAGCCGTCACCCGTGTTCGAAGAGCGCATCCGCCATGGGCTGGATCTCTACCAGCAGGGCTATGCGCCGCTGCTGATCTTCACCGGTGGCTATGGCGGCACCGGTGCGCGTTTTTCCGAATCGCAGGTGGCGCGCCGCTACGCGCTCAAGCAGGGCGTGCCCGATGACGCGATCCTGATCGAGACCGCCTCCCGCACCACGCGGCAGAACCTGATCGAGGCGCGGCGCCTGATGGAACAGCGCAAGCTGCACCGCGTGATCATCGTCAGCGACCCGCTGCACATGGCGCGCGCGCTGCGCCTGTGCCGCGAACTGGGCATCGATGCGCTGGCCTCGTCCACGCCGAGCACGCGCTTCCGCAGCTTCCACACCAGCTGGAGGTTCCTGGCGCAGGAAATCTACTTCTTCCATCGCGATCTGTTCCCGTCGTAGCGCCGACCGTTGGCCGGCTGGCCCGCCGGGCCGCCGTGCGGCCAGCCGACCAACGGTCGGCGCTACGGGATCACCGTGATCACCGCGGCCGGCGCGATCACCTCGATCAGCGCGATCGGCTCAGGGCGTTTTTCGGCGAATCGGAATCGCCGACACCGGCACCGTGGCGATATCGTGCCCGCGCTCGCGGATCGGTGCGCCGCCTTCCGGTGCCCACGCGTGTGCGTAGATCACTTCCCAGCTGCTGGGCAGTTTGCCGTCTTCGCGCCGCAGCGGCTCGTAGGCCGCACGCGCGGCATCGAAACGCCCGCGCCCGGTCAGCGTGTGGCGGCGGTCCTGGCGCGCGTTGGTGGCGCCGATCGCCTGCAGTTCGCACATCAGCGCGGTCAGGTCGTCGTAGGTCAGGGTGAACAGGTCGCGGTCCAGCACCGGATCGCGGAAGCCGGACATCATCAGCGCATCGCCGAACTGTGCGATCGGCGCGAAGCGGCTGACATGCGGTACGTCGTCGGCGGCGGCAAACGCATCGCGCAGTTCGATCAGGGTCTCAGGCCCGAACGTGGAGACCAGCAGCAGACCGCCCGGCTTGAGCGCGCGGCGGAACCCGGCGAACACCGCCGGGAGATCCTCCACCCATTGCAGGCACAGGTTGCTGAAGATCACATCCACGCTCTGGTCCAGCACCGGCAACGCCTGCGCATCGCCGCACACGCGCGAGAACGGCTTCCACCAGCCCGCCTGCTTTTTCGCTTCGCGCAGCATCGGCTGGGCCAGATCCAGCGCGATCACCTGCGCCTTCGGCCAGCGCTTCTTCATCAGCGCGCTGGCGTGGCCGGTGCCGCTGCCGACATCGAGCACCACCTGCGGCTGGCGGTTTTCCAGATAGTCCAGCGATTCAAGCAGGCGCTTCTCCACCTCGCGCTGCAGCGCGGCGGCGGCGTCGTAACTGCTGGCGGCGCGCGAGAAGGCGCGGCGGACGTGATGCGGATCGAAGCTGGACGTCATGGGGTACTCACGGCTCAAAACGGTGGTGCGGGTGGAATCAGAAAGTGCCCGGGTAGGCGCCGCCATCGATCAGCAGGTTCTGCCCGGTGATGTAGCCCGCCTGCGCGCTGCACAGGAACGCGCAGGCGGCGCCGAACTCATCGGCGGTACCGAAGCGGCCGGCGGGAATATGCGTGCGTTTGCGTTCGGCCAGCTGGCCGGCATCGATGCCCTGCTGCTGTGCCAGGTAGGCGAAGTTGCCGCGCAGGCGATCGGTATCGAACTGGCCCGGCAGCAGATTGTTGAGGGTGACATTGTGGGCGACGGTCTTGCGTGCCAGCCCGGCCACGAACCCGGTCAGGCCCGAGCGCGCGCCGTTGGAGAGCCCGAGGATGTCGATCGGGGCCTTCACCGAGGAGGAGGTGATATTGACCACCCGGCCGAAGCCGCGCTCGATCATGCCATCGACCGTGGCGCGGATCAGCTCGATCGGGGCCAGCATGTTGGCATCCAGCGCGGCGATCCAGTCCTCGCGGCTGAACTGGCGGAAATCGCCTGCCGGCGGCCCGCCGGCGTTGTTGACCAGGATGTCGACCTGCGGGCACGCGGCCAACGCCGCGGCGCGGCCTTCCGGGGTGGTGACGTCGGCGATCACCCCGATCACCTTGCGCGCACCCGGCAGGGCCTGCAGTTCGAGCACGGCGCGGTCCAGTGCTGCTTCACCGCGCGCGGCGATCACCACGTTGACGCCTTCGCGCGCCAGTGCGCGTGCGCAGCCCAGCCCGAGGCCTTTGCTGGCGGCGCAGACCAGGGCCCAGCGGCCGGCGATTCCAAGATCCATGGGTCAGTCCTGTGGGAAAAGGCAGGCGTACATGATCGGCGATGCGTGGCCGGAACAGGTCAAGACAGCGCGGCAACAAACTGTTGCAGCTGCGCGGCGACCTCGTCGGTATGGCCCAGGAAGGGCGCGTGCCCGCCGTGGGCGACCACGTGGGCCTGCGCGCCCGGCGCCAGTGCGGCGGCGGCCTGCATGGCCCGCGCAGAGACCAGCCGGTCGCGCTGGCCGGCCAGCCACAGGCTGGGTTTGCCCAGGGTGGCCAGGGCGCCGCGCAGGTCGGTGGTCTCCAGCAGGCGCAGGCCTTCCTGCAACGCGCGCGGGGCCGGCTCACCGCGCGCGACCAGCATTTCGCGCAGCGTGCGCAGTTCCTGCCGCGCGTGTTCGGAGCCCATCGCGTCCAGCGCCAGAAAGCGCTCCAGCGTGCCGCGGTAGTCCGTCGCGAGATCCTTACCGAACTGCTCGAACACCGCCGGCTCCACCGCGTGCGGCCAATCGTCACCGCGCACGAAACGCGGCGTGGCGGCGATCATCGCCACGCCGCGAACCTGCGGCAGTGTGGCGGCGGCATGCAGGGCGAACAGGCCGCCGAGCGACCAGCCGCACCAGACCGCCGGCGGCGTGGCGGCGGCGATGGCGTTGACCACATAGGGCAGCCGCAGTGGTGTGGTGTCGTCACGGCTGGCGCCGTGGCCGGGCAGATCCACCAGGTGCAGCTGCACGTGCGGGGACAGGCGCTCCACCAGCGGCGCGAACACGCCGCCATGCAGGGCCCAGCCGTGGATCAGGACCAGCGCCGGTCCCTGGCCGATGACATCGATATGCATGTTCAACTCTGCAGCGTCACGCGGTCAGGGCATTGAACGCGTGCTGCTGCGCGACGGTGTCGCGGGCGTGCGCGATCGCATCGACCAGCGCGTGGACCTGGGCCGGTGCATGCAGCGCGGACAAGGTCACGCGCAGGCGTGCCTTGCCCTCGGGGACGGTCGGCGGGCGGATCGCGCTGACCAGGAAACCGGCCGCTTCCAGCGTGGCCGACAGCGCCAGCACGGTGGATTCGGCGCCGCACAGCAGCGGTTGGATCGGGGTATCGGAGGGCATCAGTTCCAGGCCGTGCTGGCGGGCGCCGGTACGGAAGATGCCGATCAGTTCGGTGAGCTTCTCGCGGCGCCAGTCGTCGCGGCGCGCCAGCTTCACCGCGGCCAATGCGGCGGCGGCCTGGGCCGGTGGCACGGCGGTGGTATAGATGTAGGGACGTGCGGTTTCGGCCAGATGCTGGATCATCGCCTCGTCGCCGAGCACGACCGCACCGCTGCCGCCGAGCGCCTTGCCGAGTGTCGCCAGCTGCAGCGGCACATCGTTGACGCCCAGGCCGGCCTCGGCCACGCAGCCGCGGCCGTGTTCACCGACTACGCCGATGCCGTGCGCGTCATCGACGTACAACAGCGCGTCCTGCATGCGCGCCACCAGCGACAGCGAGCGCAGCGGCGCGATGTCGCCGTCCATGCTGAAGACGCCATCGGTGGCCAGCATCGCCGCGCCGTTGGGGGCGTGCTTGAGCTGGCGCAGCGCGCCTTCGGTATCCAGATGCGGATAGCGCCGCAGGCGGCAACCGGCCAGGCGCGAAGCATCGAGCAGGCTGGCGTGGTTGAGCCGGTCCTGCACGCAGACATCGTCTTCTTCGCTGAGCAGGGCCTGTTGCACGGCGAGGTTGGCGGCAAAGCCACTGCCGAACAGCAGCGCCCGCGGATAACCGAGCCAGTCGGCCATTTCCTGTTCCAGCGCTTCATGCAGGGCATGGTGGCCGCAGATCAGGTGCGAGGCGGTCGCGCCGGCGCCTTCGCGCGCGGCGGCATCCTGCAGTGCGCTGACCACGCCGAACTGCTGGGACAGACCCAGATAGTCATTGCTGCAGAAGTTGGTCAGCCATTGACCGTCCACTTCCAGCTGCACGCCATCGCGCCGGCTCACCACGCGGCGCACCCGCAGGCGCCCCTGCGCGTCGCGGAGCTTGCGCTGGGCCTGGATGCGGTCGTGCAGGTCAGGACGGGCCATGGTCGTCAGGGGGTCCGGGTGGGCCGTTAGCGTACCCGGTTGCCGGGCCCGCTGCTCGGGGCTCAGGCCGCGCGCCCGCAGGGGCCGCCGGCGGTGATGTCGGCATGGACCGTACCCGGGTGGTCGTGCCCGGTGGCATCCACCGTGACCGCCATCGGGCGCAGCCCCAGCCGTTCGAACAGGGCCAGGTCGCGTTCGGTGTCCGGGTTGCCGGTGGTCAGCAGCTTTTCGCCATGGAAGATGGAGTTGGCGCCGGCCAGGAAGCACAGCGCCTGCAGTTCGTCGCTCATCGCCTCGCGCCCGGCCGAGAGCCGCACCATCGAACGTGGCATGACGATGCGGGCCACTGCAATCATCCGCACGAACTCGAACGGATCCAGCTCGGCGGTGCCATGCAGCGGGGTGCCGGCGACCTGTACCAGCCGGTTGATCGGCACCGAGTCCGGATGGGAAGGCAGGGTCGCCAGCGCCAGCAGCAGGCCGGCGCGGTGCTCGCGGGTCTCGCCCATGCCGACGATGCCTCCGCAGCAGGTCTTCAGCCCGGCATCGCGGACATGCCCCAGTGTGTCCAGGCGATCCTGGTACTGGCGCGTGTGGATGATCGAATCGTAGTAGTCCGGCGCGGTGTCCAGGTTGTGGTTGTAATAGTCCAGCCCGGCTTCGCGCAGGGCGGTGGCCTGCGCGCCGCTGAGCATGCCCAGGGTGGCGCAGGTCTCCAGGCCGAGCGCCTTCACCTCGCGGATCATCGCCGCCACCTTGGGGATGTCGCGGTCCTTGGGCGAGCGCCAAGCCGCGCCCATGCAGAACCGCGAAGCGCCGGCGGCCTTGGCCTGGCGCGCCTTGGCGACGACATCGTCGGTGGCCATCAGCTTCTGTGCATCCACCCCGGTGCTGTAGCGCTGCGCCTGCGGGCAGTAAGCGCAGTCTTCCGGGCAGCCGCCGGTCTTGACCGAGAGCAGGGTCGAGATCTGGACCTCCGCCGGATCGAACTGCTCGCGGTGCACGCTGGCCGCGCGGTGCAGCAGCGCCGGGAAGGGCAGCGCGAACAGGGCCAGCAGCTCCTCGCGGTGCCAGTCGTGTCGGATGACAGAAGCCATGGGAGTGTCCTGACAGATAGTGGAACGAAAGGGCGGCAGTCTGGTGAGGCTGCCGCCATCTGTCAACCATATGATCTTATCTAAAGTTTACGGTGTTCTCGGCTGGCTGGGCTGGCAGATCCTGCCGCTGCGCTGCCTGGTCTGCGAGTGCCCCGGCGAGGACGGGATGGATCTATGCCGGGCCTGCCACCAGGCGCTGCCATGGAACGACCACGCCTGCCGTCGCTGCGCACTGCCCTTGGCGGCAACCGATCCCGGCGATCCAGAGGGCGATCACTGCGAGCGCTGCGTGGACGAGTATCCCCGCCAGGCGGCGGCCAGTGCCGCCTTCCTCTATGCGCCACCGATCGACGGCCTGCTGATCCGGTTCAAATTCCACCAGGATCTGGCCGCCGGACGGTTGCTCTCGCAGCTGATGCTGCAGCGTGTGCCCACATTCCTGGCCGGGCCGCTGCAGCCGATGCCCCTGCATCGCCGCCGGCTGCGCCAGCGGGGTTACAACCAGGCGCTGGAACTGAGCAAGCCACTGGCACGCGGGCTGTGCTGCCCGCTCTGGAACGGGCTGCAGCGCACGCGCGCAACCGCCGCGCAATCGAATCTGGACGCGGATGCCCGGCGCTGCAATCTGCGTGATGCCTTCACGGTACGGGGCCACCCGCCCGCCGGGCTGACCGTGGTCGATGATGTGATGACGACCGGGGCGACCACCGATGCCGCCTTGCGCGCGCTGCAGTACGCCGGCGCCGGCCCGATGCAGGTCTGGGTCTGTGCACGGGTGCCCTGAGCACCGTTGCCGCGCCTTGCACGGGATCAGGACGTACCATCGGGGCGTCACCCCCCCCACCAAGGACGCCTCATGAACCTGCCGCCGGATCCGCGCACCTCGCCGCTTCTCACCGCCATCGGCCGCAGTTGGTGGGTGTTGATGCTGTATGGGGTGGTCGCCGTCGTGTTCGGGCTGATCGCGATCGCACGGCCGCTGTCGGCCGCGACCGCACTGGCGTGGGCGCTCGGCGTGATGGCGCTGGTGGAAGGCCTGATCAGCCTGTTCGCGCTGTTTGGCCGCAGTGGCGTGCCGCGCGGTTGGCTGCTGGTCTACGCGCTGGCCTCGCTGGTGTTCGGCGTGCTGGCCGTGCTCAACCCGCTGGCCACGGCCAGCGTGCTGATCCTGCTGCTCGCCGCCTGGCTGATCGTCGCCGGCATCTACCGCATCGTGTTTGCGATCCGGGTGCGCAAGGAACTCCAGGGCGAGTGGTTGCTGATCCTCAGCGGCGTGCTGGCGATCGTGCTCGGCGCGATGATGGTGGCCAATCCGATGGCAGGCATTGCCGTCACCACGCTGTGGATCGGTATCGGCAGCCTGCTCTACGGCGTGCTGCAGATCGCCGTCGCCTGGCGCATCCGCCGCCTGCGCTGAGCACGCGCAGCGGCGATACTCGTGTCCCCACACAAGGAGAGACACGTATGCGCGGCTGTCTGTTGATCGCGACGATGATGCTGGGTGCCGGACTGAGCGCCTGCACCCAAGCCCCTCCCGCACCGACGGTGAGTGACTCCCCGGCGGGCATCGCACCACTGGCGCAGGCACGCATCCAGATGCGTGAGGTGGCCGAGGATGCCAAACGCGCCGGCGTCACCATGCTCAAGGACCGCGACGGCAACGCGCTGCCCTTGATCGAGCCCGCCTTCATCACCACGGCCGACATCGCCTCGGTGGCCCTGGGCAGCGACGCGACCACGGGACACGGGACGCTGATCCTGCGCTTCACCGATGCGGCGGCACCGCGCATCCTCGCTGCGACGGAGGCGCGCGTCGCCAAGCGTGTGGCGTTCACCGTCGGCGATCAGGTCCTCAATGTCGCCGTCATCGCCGGCCCCTTCGCGCAGTCCATGCAGGTGTCCGGGTTGGACAGCACCGAGGAAGCGCACCGGCTGTACACGGAGATCACCGGCAAGGCGCCTTGAACGCCCCGCCAGCGGCAACCCGCCTCAGCGGAAATGCGCCTCGATCTGCTCCAGCGATTTGCCCTTGGTCTCCGGCAGCCAGAACGCGGCAATGAGGAAGTACAGCAGCGTGCAGCCGGCCCAGAAGAAGAACATGCTGGCGTAGCCATGGTGGCCGACCGTGGGCAGGAAAATCGCGGCGATCACGGTGGAGACGAACTGGTTGATCAACAGCGCGATGCTCATGCCGTTGGAGCGGATGCGGGTGGGCATCAGCTCGGACAGCGCCAGCCACACGCACACGCCAGGGCCCACCGCGAAGAACGCCACGAACAGCAGGATGCAGCCGGCGACCAGCCAGCCGTGGGTGGGCGAGGGCACCGGGCCGATCACCGCGCGTTCGATCACCAGCGGCGCGTTGGCGGCCTGGGCGGGGTCCGGGAAGGGATTGAGGTGCAGGGTGCGGAAGAAACGGCCGATCACGCTGTCGGCCGAGACCGCATCTTCGCGGCGGATCTGCAGGGTGGCGTCGATCGGGTTGTCGCTGCGCAGTGAGCGCACGTTGCTGAAGCCACCGTAGGCGTAGGACACCGTCAACTGCTGGGGTGCGGCGCCGGCGTTGCCATCCAGGCGCTGCCATTGCGCGGCGTCCAGCGGCAGCGACAGGCGGGTGCCGCTCACCTGCTGCTGCAGCGCGGCCTGCACATCCAGCCGCCCGCGTTCGCTCTGCACGAACAGCAGCGCCGCGGCCAGCAGCGACAGCGTGATGCCGCCACTGCCCAGCATCAGCAGGAACTTGCGGCCTTTGCGGTCCACCAGCAGCAACGCGACCACGGTCATCACCGCGTTGAGTAGTTTGATCGCCACATCGGCGCCATTGGCCACCGAGCCAGGCAGGCCGGCCTGGTTGAGGATGTTGACCGCGTAAGCCAGCACCGAGTTGATGCCGGTGGCCTGGGTGAAGGCCAGCACCAGGCAGGCCAGCACGAAGGGCCACACATAGCGCCGGCTGAGCAGCGGGTCGCGCTTGCCGTTGCGGCCGATCTGCATTTCTTCGGGGGCCTGCATGCGCTGCAGGGTCGGCTCCACCTCGCCCGCGGCAACGGTACGCTGCAGGGCACGGCGGGCCTTGTCGATGCGGCCACGGCGGACCAGCCAGCGGGGGGATTCACTGATCAGCAGCACGCCGCCGGTGAACACCAGCCCGGGCAGCAGGCAGCTCCAGAAAATGGTTCGCCAGGCGTGATCCTTGATGTCGAACAGCAGGCGCTGCTGCTCGGCACCCGGCAGGTGGCGCACCGCGGCGGTGGCCGCATCCACCGCATGCGCGTGGTACAGCCCGATCACGGCCGCCAACACCAGGCCGATGGTCAGCAGCAGCTGGAACATCGCCGCGCCACGCCCACGTCGTTCCGGGCTGAGCACTTCGGCCAGATAGAGCGGCACCACCACGCCGATCAGGCCGCCACTGATGCCCTGCAGCAGGCGCCCCATCAACAGCGCGCCATAGCCATCGGACAGCGCCATGACTGGAATGCTCGCGGTGAACAGCACGCCGGCCAGCAGCATCGCGCCACGGCGGCCGATCAGGTCGGCGACCATCCCGGCGAACAGCGAGGACAGCACACTGCCCAGCAGCACCGCGGCGACCACGAAGCCCAACTGCTGGCTGGTCAGGTGCCAGCTCGCGGTGGCGGTGGCCTCCAGATAGGGCAGGGCGCCGGCGATGATGCCGATGTCGATGCCGTAGAGCAGCCCGCCCATGCCGCCGATGAACAACAGATAGCGTACCGGCCAGCGCGGCGCGGAGGCGCCGGCGTGCACGGGCATGGCTGCGGAAACGTCGTTCATCGTGCCGGTCCTGTCTGCTGCTGCATGCGCCATGGCGGCGCGGGAGTCCACGCTCAGTCGAGCGCGATGTCGTCGCCTTCCACCACCACGCCGCGCACGCGCAGGTCGTGGTCGAGCACCACCAGGTCCGCCCAGGCACCGGTCGCAATGCGCCCGCGGTCATCGATGCCGAGGTAATCGGCCGGGTAGCGCGACAGCCGGTTGGAGGCATCGGCGATGTCCAGGCCGAGCGAGACCAGATTGCGCAGCGCCTGGTCCATGGTCAGCGCACTGCCGGCCAGCGAGCCGGTCGACAGCCGCACGCAGCCCAGGCATTTGTGCACGCGCTGCACGCCGAGTGCGTACTCGCCATCGGGCATGCCGGTGGCGGCGGTCGCATCGGTCACGCAGTACAGGCGCGGAATCGCGCGCAGCGCGGTGCGGATCGCGCCCGGATGCACGTGCTGCAGATCGGGAATGAGTTCGGCGTACTGCGCATGCGCGAGCGCGGCGGTGGCGATGCCGGGTTGGTAGTGATCCACGCTGGTCATGCCGTTGAACAGGTGCGTGAAGCCGGCCGCACCGGCGTTCAGTGCGGCCACGCCGTCTTCATAGCTGCCGGCGCTGTGGCCAAGCTGCACGCGGATGCCGAGCGCGTTCAGTGCGGGAATCAGCGCGAGGTGCTGGCCGATCTCCGGGGCGAGGGTGAGCACCCTGATCGGGGCGATCGCATGCAGGCGCTGCACATCGGCCAGCGTCGCCTCGACCACCAGCGGTGGCTGCGCGCCCAGGCGCTGCGCACTGATGAAGGGGCCTTCCAGGTGGACGCCGAGCACCCGCGCCATGCCTTCCCCGCGCGTGGTGATCGCAGCGGCCAGGTCTTCAAGCGCGCGGGTGATGTCGTCTTCCTGCGCGGTCATGGTGGTGCCCAGCAGCGCGGTGGTGCCGTGCCGGGCGTGCGCGCGGGCCACCGTCTGCGCGGTCATGCCGCCCTGCATGATGTCCACCCCGGCCCCGCCATGCACATGCAGGTCGATGAAGCCGGGCAGGATCAGCGGCACCTCATCATCGCCGCGCGGGTCGGCGTGCGCGGTGTCGATGGCGGTGATGCGCTGGTCGAAATGGAGATCGCCGCGGACCCAACCGGTGTCGGTGAGCAGGCGGCCGTGCAGGGAGCGGGACTCGGTCAAGGCGGGGACTCGGCGATGATCACTTCGACGCCCAGCCGCTGCAGGCCTTCCAGGTACTCGGCCTCGATGCTGGCGTCGGTGATGATGGTATGGACCTGGTCCAGCCGCGCGATGCGGTGCAGGCTGACCCGGCCGAACTTGGAGGCGTCGGTCAGCACCACGATGCGGCGTGCGCGCTCGACCATGCGGTGGTTGAGGCTGGCTTCGGCCTCGTGGTGGGTGGTCAGGCCGAACTGCAGGTCCAGGCCATCCACGCCGAGGAACAGGGTGTCGAAGCTGTAGGTATTGAGGCTGGCCTCGGCCTGGCTGCCATGCAGCGACAGCGACTGCTTGCGCAGCAGCCCGCCGGTGAGCAGCAGCTCCACGCCGGGCGCATTGGCCAGCTCCCAGGCGATGTTGAGCCCGTTGGTCATCACCGTGACATCGCGATGCCCGCGCAGGTGCCGCGCCAGGGTCATCGTGGTCGAGCCGGAGTCGATGATGATGTTGTCGCCGGCTTTGACCAGCTTGGCCGCCTCGATACCGATCCGGTCCTTCATCGGCAGGTTCAACGCATCCTTCTCGTGGATGTCCTGTTCCTGCGGGGGTGTGCGCACCAGCGTGGCGCCCCCGTGGGTGCGCGTGGCCAGCCCCTGCGACTCGATGTGGCTCAGGTCGGCGCGGATGGTGACCGCCGAGACCGCAAAGCGCTCCACCAGCTCGCTGACCTGCACGTTGCCGTGCTCGACCAGCGTCTGGAGGATCTGTTGGCGGCGCTGCCGGGTGTTTCGCATGGGGGCGATTCCGTTCGAAAGGGAAAGCCGAAGCTTACCGTTCCGAAAGCTCGTTGGCCTGCCGGGTTTCGTTATGCGCGCCCGAGACGTTGCGATTGCAGGCGCGGGCGTACTCGGCTAGGCGCAGCGCCACCTTGTGCTGGATAAGCGCCAGCGGCTCGGGCTGCAGCTCGCCGGCCTCGATCGCCTTGAGCTGTTCGGGCATGAACTGGCTGAGCAGCATCTGCGGCGGCGCGTGCGCGGTGAGATTGGCGACCAACGTGTCCAGCGCGGCCTGCACCGCCGGCTCGCCCCAGTAATAGCGGCTGCGGTCGCTGAGCGAGTACGCGCGCAGCAGGCGCAGTTCGTGTTCGTCGCCCTGGTAGTAGCTGCGCCAGTTGGCGGGCTTGTCGACCATGCAGCGGTCCAGCACCTCGATCAGCTGCGAGTGCTGCGCGGCGGGCAGCAGCTCACGCTCGATCATCGCCAGCGCGAACACCGCTTCGCGGAAGGCGTAGGTCGCCGCCGGGCCGACTTTCAGGATCGCGAAGTGATCGCGGACCAGCGCGTGCAGGCCGGCTTCGGTCTGGTAATCGGTGGAGTGCGCTTCGAACACGATGCGCGGCTGCTGCTCGACGAAGGCCGAGAGATCCGCGGCGGCGGCGGGGTCGTAGTAGTGCACGCTGCTGTGGTCGAAATCCACGCCGGGCTGCACCACCATCGCGATCACGCGGTCCCACGCCGGCAGCAGGTCCGGGGCGGAGAACGCCTCGCGGTGGATCGCCAGCGTGGTCGCCGCAGCGGCCGGTGTAGTGACCTGCAGGCCACCGGCAAGCGAGGCTTCGCCGCCGGGAATCGGCACTTCGGTGCCGATCACGTAGACCGGTGGCGGCAGCCCGTGCTCGGCCGAGGTGCGCTCGGCGATGCGCGCCAGTTCGGCCGAGCGCGCCGCGACGATGGCGTCCGGCAACGGGCTCGGGTCGTCGGCGCAGGACATGCTGCAGTCCAGGTGGATCTTGTGGAAACCGGCAGCGACATAGGCGGCGATCAGCGCACGCGCGTTCGCCATTGCAGCGTCTGCCGGGCCCTTCTGCCAGGCGTTGGGACCGAGGTGGTCGCCACCGAGCACCAGCCGCTCGGCCGGGAACCCGGCATCGCGCGCCAGCTGCAGCACGTAATCGCGGTACTGCGGCGGGGTCATGCCGGTGTAGCCGCCGAACTGATCGACCTGGTTGGAGGTGGCTTCGATCAGCAGCAGCGTGTCATAGCGCTGCGCGACCTGCATCGCCGCCAGCAGCACCTGCGCGTTGCTGCAGCACACGCTGTACAGCCCGACGGGGTGGCCCTGGCGATGGGCGGCGATCAACGATTGGACAGCGGACATGGCAACTCCAGTAACAACGGTGTTCAGGGGGAGGGATGGTGCTGGCGCGCGAGCAGGGCGGCGCCCCGCGCACCGCCGGCATCGCCGAAGGTCGGCGGCAGGATCGGCGGCACGCGTACGCCGTCGAACAGGTAGGGCGTGATCGCGGCGGGCAGATCGCGGTACAGCTGCTCCAGCTTGGACAGGCCACCGCCGAGCACGATCACGTGTGGATCCAGCGCGAGGATCAGGCTGGCGAAGCTGTAGCCGAGCAGGTCGCGGTGGATGGCCAGCGCCCGCTGTGCGATGGCATCGCCGGCCTGAGCACGTGCGACCACCTCGGCGGCGTCCAGCGCATCGCCACCACGGCGTTCATGGATCATCGCCAGGCCGCTGCCGGACACGTAGCGCTCCAGGCAGCCGCGCAGGCCACACCCGCATGCGAGCAGCGGCAGATCGTGGCGCTGCTGCAGCGTGGCGGGCAGGCTCCAGTGGCCCCACTCGCCGGCGATGCCGTTGTGCCCGGCGATCAGCCGGCCACCCACGCAGAAGCCACCGCCCGCGCCGGTGCCGAGAATCACCCCGAACATGCTGGGATACCCGGCGGCGGTGCCGTCATGCGCTTCGGACAAGGCAAAGCACTGCAGGTCGTTGCCCAGCTCCAACGGGCGCTGCAGGCGTGCCTGCAGATCCGCGCCGACCGTGTGACCGGTCAGGCTGGGCACGTTGGCACTGAGCTGGCGGCCGCTTGCGCGGTCGCGCACGCCGGGCAGGCCGATGCCGACCGCCACCCCGCACTGGCCGAGCGCGGCGTCTGCCGCGTCGACCAGATCGACGATGGCCTGCAGGAACGCGGCGTAGTCGCGGGTCGGTGTCGCCACGCGCTGGCGGTGATGGACCACCAGGGTGGCATCGCACGCGACCAGCTCGATCTTGGTGCCGCCGATGTCGATGCCGTACCAGGTCTGCATGCGTGCTCAGCCGTGGGGGTGGATGGTCACGCCCTGCACCACACGGTTGACCGTGCCGTCGGGGAAGGGATTGTCGGGCGTCATGCCAAGCGCGGCCGAACGCTGCAGCGCATAGCACTGCGGCACCAGCAGCCACAGCGGGGCCAGCCACGGATCGGGCAGTGCGGGTGCGGCGAGGACGAAATCACCGTCGGCGCGGTCCGCATCGTCCGGTCCGATCGACAGCACCCGCCCGGCGATGCCGTCGCGGCGCAGTTCGTTCAACAGGTCCTGCTCGTAGCGGCGGGCCAGCGGTTGCGCGCTGCGCAGCATCACCACCAGGGTCTCGCGGTTGAGGGTGGACTTGGGCCCATGGCGGAACCCCAGCGGCGTATTGGCCAGCGCCAGCACGCGGCCGGCGGTGAGTTCGAGCACCTTCAGCGCGGCCTCGCGGGCGACCGCTTCCAGTGGACCGCTGCCGAGATAGATGACGCGCGAATACGGCGCCTGGGCCAGGGCGCCCACTGCGCCGTCCCAGGCATCCAGCGCACGTTCGCCGTGGCTGGCCAGGGTGTGCAGACGCTGCAGTCGCTGCGCCCACGGGGCGCTGTCGAACGCACTCAGCGCGGCCAGCAGCATGCAGCTCAGGCTGCTGGTCATGGCGAAGGCGCGGTCGCAGCTGGCCGTCGGCATCAGCAGTGACAACGTATCGCTGCGGCCGTGGCCACGTTTGGCCAGTTCGCCCTCGGCATTGCAGGTGATATCCACGAAGCGCGCCTGCTCGACCTGGTCGCGGACCATATCCACTGCGGCCACGCTCTCCGGGCTGGAGCCGCTGCGCCCGAACGAGACCAGCAGGGTCGGGCGGTCGCGGCGCAGGTACAACGCCGGATGGGTCAGCAGGCTGGTGGTATGCACGGCGCGGACCTCGGCAGGCCACTGCGCATTGATCTGGTCGGCCACCATCTCGGCAATGAAGCCCGAGCTGCCGGCGCCGGTGAAGATCACCAACTGGCCGGGATCGCGCAGGGCTTCCCCGAGGAAGCCGTCGATGCGCGCCTGCGCCGTGTCCAGAAGGCCGGCCAGCGCGGCCCATAGACGGGGCTGCTGAGCGATTTCTTCGGCGGTATAGGCGCCACCGAGGCGCTGCCACGCGGGCAAATCAGGGAGCAGAGAAGCGTCCATTCGCAATTCCTGTTGGGCGACCGCACCTTCTGCGTTTTCTTTCGAAATGTCAAATATCGAAAGATAAAGAAAAGTTAGTTCGGTCACAGTTTTTGTCGTCTTCTCGGCGGGCACCTCTCCGGTCGTCGCCGTAATGCCGCGCCGCAGCAAGGTTTCAGACGGACGGAAACGCGTATTCAGGCGCCGTTTGGAAAGCAGGGTGGACCAGTATCTTTCGTTTTATATAAATTATCCTTCCTTTTTCTTTGCAATTTGTTGACATCTTTCGAGACCCTGCCCTAGAGTCGGCCGCACTGGTTTCAGTTTCCCGCCGAGCGCGGGCTTGGGGGCAAGGTGGACTTCCGGTTACGACGCACTGGTCTGACGATCGCACTGCTTGCCGCAGTGGCGCTGGGCGGCACCGCCAGTGCCGCGCCCGTGGGCAACCTGCGTGCGATCAGTGCCACCCCCGCCAACGATGGCACCGCCGGCTGGACACTCAGCACCGATACCGGCGCCACCGTGCGCGTGGACCTGCTGCGCGATGATGTGCTGCGCGTGCGTGCCGGCCGCAACGGCACGCTCACCGGTGCCGGCGACAAGGCCGCGCCGATCGTGCTGCCGCAGCCGCCCGCGAAGGTTGCCGCCCAGCTGGAAGAAGATGCCAACGAGGTGCGCATCCGCACCGATGCCCTGGTGCTGCATATCCAGCGCCAGCCACTGCGTCTGTCGCTGGTGCGCCGTGAGGGCGACCGCGATGTGGCGCTGTGGCGCGAACTGCAGCCGCTGGACCTGGACAAGGACCAGAGCGTGCAGGTGCTCTCCAGTGACAGCGCTGAGCACTTCTACGGCGGCGGCCAGCAGAACGGTCGCTTCGAGTTCAAGGGCCGCGAACTGGAGGTGTCGTACTCCGGTGGCTGGGAAGAGGGCGATCGTCCCAACCCGGCGCCGATGCTGTTGAGCTCGCGCGGTTGGGGCATGCTGCGCAACACGTGGAGCGACGGCACCTACGATCTGCGCCAGGCCGACCAGGCCACACTGCTGCACCGCGAAGACCGCTTCGATGCGTACTACTTCGTCGGGCCCAGCCTGCACACGCTGCTGGACCGCTACACCACGTTGACCGGCCGCGCCGGTCTGCTGCCGCGCTGGGCGTTCTCCTATGGCGACGCCGACTGTTACAACGACGGCGACAACATCAAGAAGCCCGGCAGCGTCCCCGAAGGCTGGAGCGATGGCCCGACCGGCACCACGCCGGATGTCGTCGACAGCGTGGCCAGGCAGTACCGTGAGCACGACATGCCCGGCGGCTGGATCCTGCCCAACGATGGCTACGGCTGCGGCTACAAAAAGCTGCCCGAGACCGTGCAGGGGCTGGCGAAGTACGGCTTCAAGACCGGGCTGTGGACCGAGAACGGCGTCGACAAGATCGCCTGGGAAGTGGGCACCGCCGGCAGCCGCGTGCAGAAGCTGGACGTGGCCTGGACCGGCAAGGGCTATCAGTTCGCGATGGATGCCAACCAGTCCGCGTTCAACGGCATCCTGCACAACTCTGAGTCGCGCCCGTTCCTGTGGACGGTGATGGGCTGGGGCGGCATCCAGCGCTACGCGGTGGCCTGGACCGGCGACCAGAGCAGCAGCTGGGATTACATTCGTTGGCACATCCCGACCCTGATCGGCTCAGGCCTGTCCGGCATGGCCTACGCCAGTGGCGATGTGGACGCGATCTTCGGCGGCAGCGCCGAGACCTTCACCCGCGACCTGCAGTGGAAGAGCTTCACCCCCGTGCTGATGGGCATGTCCGGCTGGTCGGGCAATGCGCGCAAGCACCCGTGGTGGTTCGATGAACCCTACCGCAGCGTCAACCGTGACTACCTCAAGCTGAAAATGCGCATGACCCCGTACATGTACGGGCTGGCGCATGACGCGGCGACCACCGGTGCCCCGCTGCTGCGCGCGCTGATGTGGGACTACCCGCAGGACCCGCAGGCCTATACCGAAGCGCACAAGTACCAGTTCCTGCTCGGCCGCGAGCTGCTGATCGCGCCGGTGTACCGCAGCCAGGCCGCGAGCCGTGGCTGGCGCCGCGACATCCACCTGCCGCAGGGCCGCTGGATCGACTACTGGGATGGCCGCCAGCTGCTCGCCGGTGCCGACGGACGCTCGCTGGACCGCCCGGTCGACCTGGCCACGATCCCGGTGTTCGTGCGCGCCGGCGCGATCATCCCGATGTACCCGGCGATGCTGTACGACGGTGAGAAGCCACTGGATGAAGTGACCTTCGATCTGTACCCGCAGGGCACCTCGCAGTACACGCTGTACGAAGACGATGGCGCCACCCGCCGCTATGAGAAAGGCGAATCCAGCACGCAGGCGATCACGGTGCAGGCACCGGCGCAGGGCAGCGGCCCAGTGCAGGTGCGCATCGATCCGGTGCAGGGCCAGTACGCCGGTCAGCTGCCGCAGCGCCGCTATGCGCTGCGCGTGCTCAGCCGCCAGCGCCCCGCCGCGGTGACGCTGGACGGTCGCGTGCTGCCGATGCTGGCCGACCAAGCGGCATGGCAGGGCGCCAACGAAGGTTGGTACTTCGACGCGGCCGAACGCCGCGGCACCGTGCATGTGCGCACCGCGCCGACCGATATCCGCCAGGCGCTCGCGCTGCAGCTGGACCTGCCGGTTGCCGCCGCACCGGCCGACGATGCCTTCCCGGCCGCACCGGAACTGGGCCGCGCGCTGCCCTCCGACAGTCTGCTGGTGGTCAACCGCCCGGCCGAGGAGCAGGGCTACGAAATGGAGAAGGCCTTCGACGACGATCCGGCCACGTGGTTCCGCACCGTGCGCAACCAGGCGGTCAAGACCGGCGCGCACGAGTGGGTGCTCGGCTTCGGCGAACGCAAGCTGATCGACGGCATCGAACTGGCGCCGCGCAACGACCAGCACTGGAAGAACGGCCAGATCCGCGATTACGAGATCTACATGGCCGACAGCAACGGCGAGTGGGGCGAACCGATCAAGCGCGGTCGTCTGACCCTGCAGCAGGGCATGCAGCAGATCGACTTCCCGGCCCACGCCGGCCGCCTGCTGCGCTTCCGCGTGCTGAGCACGCAGAACCCGGAAGGTGATGGCGCCAGCGGTGCCGATCCGATGGTGACGGCTGCGCAGGGCAGCGTGGCACGTGCGGTGGATGCGCTGCAGCCGCGCGATGTCGGCCCGATCGTGCTGTCCACCTTCCACGTGCTGGAGCATCCGCAGCCGGACGGCCCTGCGCGGCAGCTGTATCTGTCCGCGTTGCCGCTGCCGGCGTCGTTGAAGGCCAGCGTCGCCACCGACCACGCCTTCGGTGGGCAGGCCGGGATGCGCATGAACGGCCTGCATTTCCGCCGCGGCCTGGGGGTCGACGCCAGCAGCCGGATCGACCTGGACCTCACCGGCAGCTGGCGCCTGCTGCGCGCCGATCTGGGTATCGACGATCAATGCCGCACTGCCGGCGGTATGCAGTTCCAGGTCTGGGGCGATGGCCGGTTGCTGTACGACAGCGGCCTGGTCAACGCACCCGGCGTGGTCAAACCGGAGCTGGACGTGCGCGGCCTGCAGCGGCTGAGCCTGCGCACGCTCGGGGCGCAGGGCGATCACCCCGCGCAGGTCTGTGGCAACTGGGCCAATGCCGCCCTGATCGGACAGGAGGGCGATACCGCCAGCATCGTGTCGCCGTAACCGAACCGCCTTTCGAACCACCGCTCTCTCCCGTTTCCCGTCTACGGCCGCTTGGCCGTGGCACGGGGGACGTTTGCCCGAAAACACCCATCCACCGCCAGCCCCACGCTGCGGATCGAACAAGGAGCCAAAGATGTTGACCGAACGCCATCGCCATCGCCGCATCACCGCCACCCCCTTGTCCATCGCACTCGGCCTGGCCGTTGCGGTGGTCGGCAGTGCCAGCGCCCAGGACGCAACGCCGGGTACGAAAGCCACCGAACTGTCGCGCATCGAGGTGACCGGCTCCAACATCCGCCGCAGTGATGTGGAAACCGCCTCGCCGGTGCAGGTGATCAGCAAGCAGGACATCGAGAACATGGGCGCACGCACGTTGCTGCAGGTGCTCGACAACCTGCCCGCCGCGCGGCCGGGCCAGCAGGACGCGCGTTCCCTGTTCACCGGCTCGGACGGCGCCTCGCAGGCCAACCTGCGTGGCCTCGGCGCACAGGGCACGCTGGTGCTGTTGAACGGCCGCCGCCTGTCCTACTACGGAGCGCCGGCCGGCTTCCAGACCCAGTTCGTCAACATCGATGCGATCCCCGCCGCGGCGATCGAACGCATGGAAGTGCTGACCGACGGCGCGTCGGCGGTGTACGGCACCGATGCGGTGGCCGGTGTGATCAACGTGATCACCAAGCGTTCCTACCAAGGCGCGGAGATCAACCTCACCACCGACAAATCCTCGCGGATCAGCTCCTACGGTGAGCACCAGGGCAGCATCACCGCCGGCTTCGGCGACCTGGATGAAGACCGCTACAACGTCTATGCCTCGGTGAACCTGTACCGGCGCGATGCGATTCCGCTGAGCGATTTCTACGACAAGCGGCCCGACCAGTACTACGTCAACAACCCCAACTACCTGCCCAACCTGCGCCTGGGCACCGGCAGCAAGCCGGGCGAGTTCAATCCGGGCAGCTACTTCGCGTTCGATCCGGTCACCGGCCGCCGCGTGCAGGAAGCCGCGCCGGGCTGCAACAACGTGCTCACCAGCGAAGCGGCCGGCCCGCGCTGTATCTGGGAGACGTGGATGAACAACGAGATCGACGCCGGCGCCAAGTCCGAGCGCAACACTGCCTACGTCAACGCGCACTTCCTGATCGGCGACAGCACCGAAGCCTTCGCCGAGGCGACCTACACCGACATCGACCTGACCGCCAACGGTGGTACGCCGCGCGCCTACGGCACCACCACCGGGAACCCGACCAGCTGGTTCTCGCGCAACACCGGCACCACGGTCAACCAGTTCCTGTATCCGTACCTGGGCCCGAACAACGAGTACAACCACGCCTCGCCCGAGCTGAAGGCACTGATGGGCGGCGTGGTCGGCCTGCAGTACCTGCTGCAGGACGTGGGCGCCAACCACTTCGGCCAGCGCAACACCGATCAGAGCTACCGCGTGGTGGCCGGGCTGCGCGGTGACATCGGCGACTGGAACTGGGAAACCGCCTTCGCCACCGCGGGCAGCCACTCGGTCACCTACCAGACCACCAATGTGAACCTGGCCGGCTTCGAGAAGGCCTTTGGCCCGTACTCCGTCGACCCGGGCACTGGCCGCGTCATCATTTCTGACCACCCGGCCTACAAGTTCGGCGAGATCAGCGAGGCCAACGCCGCGCTGATCCGCGAAGCGTTCCCGACCTTCGATATCCAGTCCTGGACGCGCCTGCATACCCTGGATGGCAAGATCGAAGGCCCGCTGTTCCAGATGCCGGCCGGCGAAGTGCGTGCGGCCTTCGGCTTCAACGCCAGCCGCGAGACGTTCTACACGCCCGGCAACCCGGACGCGGCCAACGGCCTGATCACCCAGCAGGGTGGCTCGTGGTTCGACGGCAAGCGCAACACCTATGCGCTGTTCGCCGAGACGGTGGCGCCGCTCACCCAGAAGCTGGAACTGGACGCCGCGCTGCGCGTGGACAAGTACCCGGACTTCAGCGCCAACCTGGCCCCGAAGATCGGCCTGAAGTACCAGATGTTCGACCAGCTGATGCTGCGCGGCACCTACTCCACCGGCTTCCGCGCGCCCAGCCTGGCCGAGTCCGGCAACGGCGGCGTGTTCGCCCAGCTGGGGGGCTACCGTGATGAAGTGCGCTGCAACGAGACCAACGCGATCGCCAACCTGCTGCTGAAGTCGCAGCGCGGCGGTGACGTGGACCTGGGCAACACCCTGCTCAATACCGATTGCAGCCGCACCGTGGCGCGCATGACCCAGCCCAACCCGGATCTGAAGCCGGAGAAGGCCAAGATCACCACGCTCGGTTTCGTCTACGAGCCGACCCAATGGTTGTCGGTGTCGGCCGATTACTGGTTCATCTACCGCAGCAATGAAATCGTCGCCCCGGATTTCACCCGCGACGAAGACATCATTTCCTCCAGCCGTTCGCCGATCACCGAAAGCGACCGCGCCAACCTGGCCGCCCTGGCGGCGATGTGCGCCGACCCGGCCAGCGGCGTCGCCTGTCCCGGCACGCTGCCCGGCTACAGCGTCGGCAACGTGGCCAGCGTGGTGGGCCAGTACAAGAACCGTGGCAAGACCCTGATCGACGGCTTCGACATCGACGCGCGCAGCCGCTTCTCGCTTGGCGAGTGGGGCAACCTGAACATCGGCGTGGCCGCCACGCTCGCCAACCGCAACCGCTCCTACCTGGATGACGAAAGCGGCTGGTACTACGGCGACCTGGTCGGCTACTACAACAACCCCCGCCTGCGCGCCACGTTGAACGCGGATTGGAGCTACAAGCAGGTCACCACCAGCGTCTTCGTCAACTACGTCGGCGGCACCAAGTGGGCGCTGCAGCAGATCGACGAGCAAGACAACAACCCGCAGACCTGCACCGCCGGCTACCTGCCGGTGGAGCAGAGCAAGTGCGATGGTGCGCCGTCGTGGTGGACCGCCAACCTGAGCGTGGCCTGGCGTCCGGACGAGCACTGGAACGTCGGCTTCACCATCAAGAATCTGTTCGACCGTCTGCCGTTCTATGACCCGAACAGCTTCCTGGGCGATTCCAGCGATTACGCCACCATCTTCGGTCGCGGCTACAGTCTCACCGTCGGCTACAAGTTCTGATGCTTCCCCCGCGCCGGTCCCGGCCGGCGCGATCTTCACACGAGGTACTGTCCATGAAACGCAGAGAATTCATCGCCGCCAGCGCGGCCGTCGCCGCGACCAGCCTGCTGCCCAACACGCCCGCCTGGGCCCGCGCGCGCAAGGTGCGGCTGGGCCTGATCGGCACCGGCATGCGCGGCCAGGTGTTGCTCAAGGAGCTGGTCCGCCGCGATGACGTGGAGGTGGTCGCGCTGTGCGATATCGAACCGATCATGCTCAAGCGCGGCATGGACATGGTGGCCAAGGCCGGCAGACCGGCGCCCAAGGCGTACGGCCAGGAGGGCGACGTCAACGCCTGGAGGCGGTTGATCGAGCAGCGCGGCCTGGACGGGGTGATCATCGCCACGCCGTGGGAATACCATGCACCGATGGCGATCGCGGCCATGCAGGCCAAGATCGCGGTGGGTTGCGAAGTGGTGGCTGGCATCACCCTGCAGGACCACTGGGATGTGCTCAAGACCCAACTGGCGACCGGTGCGCCCTACATGCTGCTGGAGAACGTCTGCTATCGCCGCGACGTGATGGCGGCGCTGCAGATGGTGCGGCAAGGCCTGTTCGGCGAACTCGTGCACCTGCAGGGCGGCTACCAGCACGACCTGCGCGGGGTCAAGTTCAATTCCGGCGACCCCAGCCAGCCCTATGACAGCGGCGTGGAGTTCGGCGCCAAGGGCTGGTCCGAAGCCCGCTGGCGCACCGAGCACTCGGTCAAGCGCAACGGTGAGCTGTACCCCAGCCACGGCATTGGCCCGTGCGCGATGTACACCGGCATCAACCGCGGCAACCGCTTCACCCATATCAACGCCTTCGCCAGCAAGGCGCGCGGTCTGCATGAGTACACCGTGGCCAAGAGCGGGGGCACCACCCACCCCAGCACCAAGGTGAACTTCAAGCTCGGCGACATCGTCACCACCACGCTGGCCTGCGAGAACGGCGAGACCATCCTGCTGCAGCACGACACCTCGCTGCCGCGGCCGTACTCAATGGGCTTCCGTGTGCAGGGCACCAAGGGCCTATGGATGGATGTGAACCAGTCCATCCATATCGAAGGCCGCAGCCCGCCGCACAAGTGGGAACCGTTCCAGGCCTATCAGGACCAGTACGAGCACCCGCTGTGGAAGCAGCATGCCGCTACCGCTGCCAGCGCCGGCCACGGTGGCATGGACTGGTTCGTCATCCATGCCTTCGTGGAGGCCCTCAAGGCCAAGGCACCGATGCCGATCGACATCTACGACGCGATCACCTGGAGCGCGATCACGCCGTTGTCCGAGCAGTCCATCGCCAACAGCTTCCAGACGCTGGAGTTCCCGGACTTCACCGCCGGGCTGTGGAAGCAGCGCAAGCCGATCTTCGCGTTTGATGGGACGTACTGAGCCGCACCGGCCGCCATCGTCCTGTCACGGGCGCCCCTCACAGTAATCGCCCACCGGGCCGCCCCTGCGCGGCCCGGTTCCATTTCAGGACGGGCAAGATGATGGCGGTGACACAACCTACGCACGTGTGGCGGCAGCGGCTGCACCGATGGTGGCAGCACGCGCGGCACTGGAGTGTGCTGGGAGGGCTGGTCCTGGCAGGGGGCGTCACCGCTGCCGACGGCGCGCCTGCGCACTGGATGGCCTATGCCGCGCAGGCCGGTGAGGTGCTGTCACAGCGCCTGAGCGATATCGCGGATCCACGCGTCGAACGGCTGCAGGCGCGTCTCGCCGAGCGCAGCGAGCCCTCCGCTGCGGTGACCGTATCGGTGTGGATCGACGCCACTGGCAGCATCACCGACAGCCGCTTCGACTCACTGGGCGATGCCGCGGCGGATGCCGATCTGCGGGCGGTGCTGCGCGCAACGCGCTTGTCGTCCGCGCCGCCGCCGGACATGCGCCAGCCGTTGAATCTGGGGCTCTCACTCATCCCCACTGCGGCCGGCGACACGCCAGTGCCATGATGCTCATCGCCCTGGCATGACCGGCGGTGGGGGTGGCGGCGGGCGCTGCGGTTGCGTGGAGATCCCGAACGCATTGCCCATCCGCTGTTGGGTCGCCGCGCGATGGGCCAGCCCCAGCGCCGACGGCGGCTGGCGGACGATCCGCAGTGAGCCGGGTGTCTGTGTGGGTGCCGCCGAGGCGGTGGCAGGCGCGAGCAGCCGGCTGAAACAAGCGTAATCACGGATGCGCTCGCCATTGACCTCCACCTCGATGCACGCAGGCGGCGGGTCGGTCTGCGCGCGGGCGAGCCAGGGCACGACCAGCAGGGCAATGCACAGGCCCGCCGCGGCGGGTGATCGGGGGCTCGGCATGAGTGTCACCGCTCTGCAATGAAGCCGACCTAACGTGACCGGCTTGGCGTTGTGATGCTGGCGCGTCTTGCATGCAGTTTTATGACACCGGGGCGCATCACCAACAGGAGCCGGCAGGCGGGCACTTCAATGGCTGGCGTGCCGGACACCCGTGTCGCCGTCGCTGGCTGTTCCTGTTGCTGCTGCTGTCCATCAGCTGGACGCCGGCGGCGACGCTGGCCCAGGACGCCAATGCCGCGCACACGCAATACACGTTCGATGTCCCGGCGCAGCCGCTGCCGGAGGCCTTGCAGTCCTATGGGGAGATCACCGGGGTGGCGGTACTGATCGATGCCCGTTTGTTGGGCGGCCTGCGTTCGACCGCGGTCTTGGGGCGATATGCCCGGCGCGACGCATTGCAGCGGATGCTGACCGGTACCGGGCTGATCCCGCATTTCGTCGAAAACGGTGCGTTCACCCTGGTCCCGGTGGGTTCGGTGGTGGATGCCGATGACGCGTTGCCCGACACCACGCCGGTGATCACGCCATCGTTGCAGGAGCCAACCCGCCAGCGCGGTGCCCGCGTCATCCAGCGATCGCTGGAACAGGCGCTGTGCAGCGCGGCGTTGACCCGGCCGGGCGCGTACCGGGCAAGCCTGCGCTTTTGGCTGACCGACGCGGATCGTCGTATTCGGGCCCCTGAATTGCTGGACTCCACCGGCGACACCCAGCGCGACGCGGCGATCCTCCGGCGGCTGCGCGACCTGCCGTTGCCGGGGCTGCCAGCCGACCTGCCGCAACCGATCACTCTGCTGTTGCTGCCCGAAACACCGGGCGCGACGCCGCCATGCCGGAGCCGGCGATGAGCGGTCTGCGCAGCCTGTTCCTGGATCACTATGAAGCCTTCCGCAAGCGCCTGCGCCGCCGCCTGGGCTCGGATGACCTGGCGATGGAGGCACTGCAGGAGACCTGGTTGCGGGTCGAGCGCATGGGCAGCACACAGCCGCAGCGCAATCCGGTGGCCTACCTGTTCCGCATGGCGGTCAATGCCGCGACCGATCAGCGCATCGCCCACGGCCGGGTGTTGACCGGTGCGGAGGTGGAGGCGCTGATGGACGAATCCCCGGAGTATCTGGACCCCTCCGATGTGGCCCATGGCCAGGCCGAGATCGCGGCCCTGGCCGATGCCCTGCGCGAGCTGCCCGAGCGCCAGCGCGCGATCCTCATCGCCGCGCGCATCGACCAGCAGCCCATCGATACCATCGCCGGTCAGCACGGGGTCTCCTCGCGGATGGTCGGCAAAGATCTCAAGAAAGCCCTGCTGCATTGCGCAGGACGGCTGGACCGGCCGCTGGTGCAGCGCTTCGGTCCCGGGGCCGGAAAACCGTCATGACTGATATGAAGACCTCCGTACCCCCGTACCCCGCCGATGTGCAGGCCCAAGCGCACGACTGGCTGCTGCGCCTGCAGACCGGCCCGGTGACCGCAGCCGAGGCCGATGCATTCCGTCGCTGGCGCGCGCTGGACCCCCGCCATGCCGTGGCCTTCGCCCAGGCACGCCGGCTGTGGTCGGCGCTGGCACCGGCGCTGCACGCCAGTGCCGCTCCCGAGGAAGCGACGGTGCCGAATCCTGGCGTGCCACGGCCCACCTCTGCGGCGGTCCTTCCGATGCGACAGCGCCCGCGCCGTTTCAATCCCGGCCGGCGCGCGTTCCTGGGCGGCGCGGCCGCGGCCGCTGCGGTCGGCTGGATGGCAGTGCAGTCACCGCTGGGCATGTGGCCGGCGCTGGATGCGCTGGGTGCCGACTACCGCACCGCCACCGGTGAGCGGCGCGATCTCAGCATCGGCAGCGTGGCCGTGGCCATGGCCGCGCGCACCACCCTGCGCCGTCCGGCCGATGGCGCGGCGGGCATCCAGGTGAGCCAGGGCGAAGCGCAGTTCGCGCTGCCGGCCTCGGCGGCCGCCGGCTTCGTGATCGGCATTGACCGGGCGCGGCTGTTCCCCGCACCGGGTGCGCGGGTCAACGTGCGCTGCGTCGGCGGTGACATCCGCATCACCTGCCTGGCCGGGCGGGCCGAACTGGTGCGCGGTACGCGCACCGTGGTGCTGCAGCCCTCGTGGCAGGCACGCCTGACAGCGGACAGGATCGCTTCCGTAGCGCCGGTGGCGACCGACGCCATCGATGCGTGGCGACGCGGCTGGCTGGTGTTCGATGATCAACCGCTGCAGGACGTGGTCGATGAGATCAACCGCTACCGCACCGGTCGTATCGTGCTGACCGGCAGCGCCTTGCCGGCCCGGCGCGTACAGGCGCGCATTCCACTGGCGCGCATCGATACCTTCATCGATCTGGTGCGCGACGCTTATGGTGCGAAGGTGGTCAGCATGCCCGGCGGCGTCGTTCTGCTCAGTTGAGCCGCGCCCGCGCAGCGCGCGATCGCGCGTGATCCAAGCACGCTTCGATGACACCGGCATGACGATCAGACACCGCATCGCGACCGCGTCGAGCGCAGATGAATTTTTTGTTGCAACGGTTCAGTCGTTGTCACCTGCCCCCGTCTTATCCCTCGTAACAAGCGCAACGCATTGCACTGCCACGCTCGCTCCTGCCATGGACGGGATCGCGCTGCAGGACGGCAGCACGCGCTTGCCCTTATCAGCGAACGATATTGCGACGGGTGACAGCGATGGTGAAGCAGCAGAGCGGTTCGATCAGCCAATCCAGCAGCGAGCGCGTCCCGCAGCTGCGGCCGCTGTCGCAGGCCATCGCGGTACTGCTGATGGCCGGCGGTGTCGCCGCTGGCGTCAACGCCCAGCAGGCCTTCAGCCCGGCCTGGTTCGCCAACAAAGGCGCGCAGCAGCAGACCGCCGCGCAGACCGGCCGCCTGCCCAATGGCATGCCGTCCAACCTGGTGCGCACCGACCAGCAGGCGCAGCAGGCGCGCGAGACGCTCAAGACCTCGCTGGAGAACCTCAATACCGCCGCGCAGGCGATCGCCATGCAGCAGCGCATGCAGCAGACCGCCCGCGATGCCGCGCGGCTGCGTTCCGGCCAGGTGCCTGATGGCCTGGGCGAGGGCGGGTTGAAGATCGATGACGACGCCCTGACGCGCGGCTGGTTCAACGCCAGCGCCCCCACCCAGAGCAGCAAGGACGGCACCACCACCGTCAGCATCGCGCAGACCGGCGACAAGGCCATCCTCAACTGGGAGACCTTCAACGTCGGTCGCAACACCGTGGTCGATTTCGACCAGCAGGCCAGCTGGTCGCTGCTCAACCGGGTCAACGACCCGAACGCGCTGCCCTCGCAGATTCTCGGCCGCATCCAGGGCCAGGGCACGGTGATGCTGGTCAATCGCAATGGCGTGGTGTTCGACGGCAGCAGCCAGGTCAACGTCAAGAACCTGGCCGCCTCGGCGGTCAACATCAGCGATGCGCAGTTCCGCAAGGGTCTCTACAGCGACGCGCAGGGCAATGCCTTCATTCCGACGTTCGGCAACGAACTGACCACCACCGCCAACAGCTTCGCCCACGGCGCGGCCACCGGCGACGTGGTGGTGGAGCGCGGCGCGCAGATCACCACGGCGGTGCCGACCTCGGTCACCGAAGGGGGCGGCTACGTGCTGCTGCTCGGCCGCCAGGTGCACAACCAGGGCCAGATCACCACCGCCAACGGCCAGACCCTGCTGGCTGCCGGCGATGCGTTCGTGATCCGCAAGGGCATGGGCACCGACCAGAACCAGACCTCCACCACCCGCGGCAACGTGGTCACCACGCTGCGCAAGCCGGTGGCCGCCGATGCAGCCGTGGGCGCCGCCAGCGGCGTGGTCAGCAACAGCGGCCTGATCCAGGCCAGCACCGGCGACATCACCCTGGCCGGCCATGATGTGCGCCAGCAGGGGGCGCTGATCTCGACCAGCTCGGTGCATACCCGCGGCACCGTGCACCTGCAGAACGAACGGGCCGATACCACCGGCAACGTCCTGCTGGGCCAAGGCAGCACTACCGCGATCGTGCTTGATGACAGCGCCACCACGGCACTGGACGTGCAGCGCGAAACGCTGGTGCGCGAATCGGACAAGGTCGGCGACGGTATCGCCCATCGCCGTGATCAGTCGCTGGTGCAGATCAGCACCGGCGGCAAGGTCGCCTTCGACGACACCAGCCTGACGTTGGCGAGCGGCGGGCAGATCTTCGTCGATGCCGCCGACAGCGAGGTCCGCCAGGGCGCCCGCCTGGACGTGGCCGGCTACGTCGGGGTCAAGATCGCGATGGAGGCCAACAACGTCCAGATCAACGTGCAGGGCAATGAGCAGCGTGACGCCGCGCTCAACCGTGACGACAAATCGCTCAACAGCAGGAACATCTGGCTGGACCGGCGCGATCTGGTCCTGGTGCCGGCCGGGACCAATGGCTACGAGACCGATCGCTGGTACACCGCCGGTGGCCTGCTGGAAGTCGGTGGCTACCTCGGCGTGACCGGCCATGGCATCGGCGAGTGGTCGGCGCAGGGCGGTACCGTGCAGTTCGCCGGCGGCAACGTGACCACGCAGCGTGGCTCGAACATCAATCTTTCCGGTGGCGTGCTGGACGTGCAGACCGGCTACGTCAACCTGACCCATCTCAAGGGCGCCGACGGCAAGCTCTACAGCGCTTCCACCGCGCCCGGCGATCTGCTCTACAGCGGTCTGTACCGTGGGTTCGAAGCGACCCACGCGCGTTGGGGCAACACCGAGTTCTACTACAACCCGCTGATCGCGCCGCAGCGCAAGCTGGAAAATGGCTATACCGTCGGCCGCGACGCCGGCCGGCTGATCCTCGCCACACGCGATGCACAACTGCAGGGCGAGGTGGAGACCACCACCTTCCAGGGCGAGCGCCAGCAACGCGCCCGTGATGCCGCGCTGGATGGCTACCAGCAAGGCCAGACCAGCGTCGCCCGCCAGGGCCAGCTGGTGGTCGGCAGCTATCTGCCGTTCTACGACAAGGACAGCGGCCAGCAGCGCTTCGGCCCGGCGGCCCTGGCCGAACGGGTTTCCATCGGCGCCGATGCTGCCAGCGGTGCCACGGCCGGTGTGATCGGCCTGGATGCGGCGTGGCTCAACGCACAGCGCTTCGGTGGGGTGGAGGTGTATGCGCACGCCGGCGTCAATGTCGAACAGGCGCTCGAGGTTGCGCTGGGTGGCACGATCGCGCTGCATGCCAGCGACGTCCAGATCCATGCCGATCTGCGCGCCCGCAGCGGCGCCATCGCGCTGGGCGACATGGTGGTGCAGCACACCGAAAGCGGCACGCCGTGGCTGGATCTGCCGATCAGCGCCCGTCCCGGCGATGCGCAGGTCCACCAGGTCGTCATTGGTGAAGAGGTTACCCTCGACGCGCGCGGTGTGTGGACCAACCAATGGCAGGATCCAGCATCGATCGCGGGGCTTCCGTTCGTCGACGGTGGCAGCGTGGCGTTGCGTAGCACCGGCAACGTGGTCCTGGGCAAAGGCAGCGTGATCGACGCGTCCTCCGGCGCCGCCATGAGCGTCGATGGCGATGTGGTCGGTGGCAAGGGCGGCAGCGTCACCCTCGCCGCAGGGCAGAACATGGGCAGCGGCGTGCTGTCGCTGGATGGCAGCCTGCGCGCCCACGGCGTGAAAGGCGGCGGCGCGCTCAACATCGAGAACGGCACGCTCATCAGCATCGGTGGCGATCTGCCCGATGCGGTCGAGTACCTGGCTGCCGGGGAGGCCAGCACCCTGCCGGTGCGCCTGGCCGCCGATGTCACGATCCAGCCTGGCGAGATCATCCCGCTGAGCTTCTCCATCACCATCACCCATGTCGCCGGCGGCAAACCGGTGCCGGTCGTGGTGCGCCCGTCAGTCAGCAGCAGCAAGCCGGTGACCCTGCAGGCCCCCTGGCTGCTGCCCACGACCGTGCAGTTGGCCGACAACGGCCCGGTCCGGTACGCCGGCGACATCCTGCCTGCGGGCACCACGTTGTGGACCATCGCCGAGCTGCCGGCCGGCTATGTGCTGCCGGCCGCTGTGTTCCCGGCGGGGCTGGCGATCCCCGCGCAAACCTCTCGATACACCGCCGGCACCGTGGCCAGTACCGCAATCACTGTTCCGGGTGGCACCCGCCTGCCGGTCGGCACGGTGTGGCAGCGTGATGTGCCGGTGCAGTCCTTCCTTGCGCTGGACACCGGCCTGTTCCAGAGCGGTTTCAAGCAGTACAACGTGGTCGGCCGCGACGGCGTGACGGTGGTGGAGGGCACGCAGCTGGCGGTGGCGATGCCGTTACTGCAGGTCGACCTCGCTGCCGCACGTGCGATGGCCACCGGTGCCGATCCGGACGGCGCGCTATCGGTCTGGCTGCCGCCGCTGCAACAGGACGATGCGAAAAGCGGTGAGGTCACCCTGCGCAAGGGCGCCGGGTTGGCATTGATCGCCGGAACGGCGCAGAACGCGGCCGATCTGGAGATGGGCCGCAACAGCCGGATCAGCGTCGATCCCGGGCAGACCATCAGCCTGACCGGCAATGCGCAGATCACGCTGGACGGCACCCTGCAGGCGCGCGGCGGTCGCATCGCGGTCCTCGGCGGCGACCTCGGCGAAGGGACGCTGCTCAACCGGCCCAACGGGATGCCGAACGCGCGCTCGATCTGGATCGGTGAGCAGGCCGTGCTGGACGTCTCCGGCGTGGCACTGACCGCTGTGGATGAAAAGGGCGGCCGCCAGGGCCGGGTGCTGGATGGCGGCACGCTGGAGATCGGCGCACGCCACGATCTGGCGTCGCGCGAGATTCCGGCCATCGATGCCTTCGTGGTGGTGCGCGAAGGCGCCCGCCTGGACGCCTCCGGCGCGCAGGCGGTGCTGGATCTGCCCACCGTGGGGCAGACTACCGTTGCCAGCCACGGTGGCGTGATCGCGCTCAGTGCCAGCAACGGCCTGTTCGTCGACGGCAGCCTGCACGCCGCCGCCGGTGGCAGTGGTGCCCGCGGCGGCACGCTGGCGTTGAACCTGGAAACGCCGGTCTACGGCCAGGTCGACCGATGGAGCGGCAAGGGCGCCGAGGTCGATGATGGCGTGCGCGTTCCGCGCGAACTGGTGATCGAGCAGCAGTACCGTGGCAGTGGACTCGGCACGGAGGCGGTGGCCGGTGAAGCCGATCCGACGCTGGTGTACGGCAAGGCACGCTACGGCGTGGATGCGATCCAGGCCGGTGGCTTCGATACGGCTTCGCTGTACGTCAATGGCCTGCTCGATTTCGACGGCGACGTCGACCTGCGCATGCGCCAGGCGCTGTACCTCACCGCCAGCTCGCTGGGGCTCGGCACCGATGCCGCGCGCGACAGCCAGGTGCACCTTGCGGCGCCGTATCTGCGCCTGGGCGGCGCGGCACGCCGTCAGATCGACAACACCATCATGCCCAATCCGGTCACCGGCTCGCGCAACACCGGCCCGGCGGCGGGATCGCAGGGGGTGGCGACCGTCGCCGAGGATGCCTCGATCACCTTTGCCGGCGCGCTCGTCGATCTGGCCGGCGCGGTCGGCTTTGGTGCGCGTGGCGAGATCGTACGGAACGTCGTCGATCCGCTGCTGGTCGAGCGCGATGCCTTCGGCACGGTGCGCATCGAAAGCCAGGGCGATCTGCGGCTGCGTGAGGCTGACCTGTTCTCGCCGGGTCACACCACCCTGGCCGCCGCCCAGATCTACGGCAGTGGCAACGTCACCGTCGGCCTGCGCACCTCGCTGACCGAGTGGGGCGCGCTGACCACCGTGCTGGACCCCGAACGCGTGCTGGACATCCAGCGCATCGGTACCGCACTGCCGGCACAGCCTTACAGCGTGTTCGGCAACATGAGTTTCAGCGCGGCCACCGTCAACCAGGGCGGCGTGCTGCGCGCACCGCTCGGCACGATCGTCCTGGGACGGGCCGACGGCAACGGCTACACCGGCGTGGTGAATCTGTTGCCGGGCAGCGTCACCTCGGTCAGTGCCAACGGTCTGGTGATGCCGTACGGCGGGACTGTCGATGGCCTGGTCTACAACTACAACGGCGTGGACGTGGACTACCAGGGCGTCGGCGCCGAACCCAAGGTCGAGTTCCGATCGCATGCCGTGAACGCCCAGTCCGGTGCGGTGCTGGACCTGTCCGGGGGCGGTGAGCTGACCGGTGCGGCGTTCCTCTCCGGTCGCGGTGGCTCTACCGATGCGCGCCTGAACCCGCTGGTGCAGATGGGTCGTGATGGATTCACCCTGCCGGGGCTGTCCACCAATCCGGTGTACGCGATCGTGCCCGGGGTACAGGCCGGGCAGGCCCCCATCGGTGCCGAGCGCGGGGCGGGCGACCCCGCCATCGGCCAGCAGATCACCCTGGGCGCTGGCATTCCCGGGCTGCCGGCGGGCACCTACACGTTGCTGCCTTCCAGCTATGCGCTGCTGCCGGGTGCCTTCCGCGTGGAACGCAACGGGCTTGCCGGCAGTGCCGCTGCATTCGGCAGCACGCAGGCCATGCGCAACGGCTCGTGGAGCATCTCGGCGCGGCAGAGCGTCGCCAACACCGGCAGCAGCGACACGCTCCCCACGCAGTGGGTGGTGACCGCCGCCGACACCCTGCGCACCTACTCGCAGTACAACGAAACCAGCTACGCCAACTTCGCGCTGCAGCAGGCCGCCCGCGAGGGGGCACCGCGTCCGCTGCTGGAGCGCGACGCCAAGGCGATCAACTTCATGCTGACCAGCCCCGAGCTGGCCGGCTCGCTGGAGCTGCCTGCGCTGCAGTTCAACGGCACCGTGCTCGATGCCCCGGCCACCGCAGGTACCGGTTCGGTCGCGCGTCTGTTGAACGCCACCAACTACGAGATTCTGGCCGACGGCACCGCGGCGACCGAGGACTTCGCCGGTATCTCCGTGCACGCCGGTGAGCTGAACCGGGTCGGGGCGGCGCGCCTGGAAATCGGTGGGCGCCTGCGCAGCACCTATGCCAACCCGACCACCGGCTCGCTGCAGTCGGCCAACGTGATCAACATCGAGGGTGGCGGGTCCAGCAACAGCATCGTGATGCGTGCCGGTGCGCAGCTGCAGGCCGCCGAGGTCTTCCTGATGACCGGCCGCCAGGCCGGTGGCATCACCCTGGAGCAGGGCGCAGGCATCAACACGCTCGGCCAGGGGGCGGCGGCCTACGACGCCACGCAGGGCTACATCTACACCCCCGGCCGCAATGGATTGCTGGCGGTCTCCAACGGCCAGATCAACCTGCTGGCCCCCGAGGCCCCGGACACCCAGGGCAATGGGGCCGGCACGATCGAGATCGGCGCCTGCACCGTGCTCAGCGGCTGCACAGGCACGACCCGCCTGTACTCCGAAGGCACCATCGCCACGGCGACCGACAACCGCTTCGTGCTGGGCGACGCGGTGCGCTATGGCACCCGCAATCTGTCGCTGGCGGTGGGCGGCATCAACGTCGGCAGTGCCGAAGCGATTGCCGAGGCCACTGCGCGCGGCACGCTGCCGGCTGGCATGACGCTCAACCAGGACGTGCTCAGCCGCCTGTTGCTGGGTGACACCAGCGTGGGCGCCCCGGCACTGGAGGCGCTGTCGTTGACCGCACGCGAATCGGTGAACTTCTACGGCGATGTGTCGCTGTCCACCTACGATGCAATCACGGGTAAATCGGCGTTGCAGCAGTTGGTGCTGGGCACGCCGGCCATCCATGGGCATGGCGATGCGAACGCCGTGGCCCGTATCCATACCGACACCCTGATCTGGAGCGGGGCGCTTGCACCGGCGGGCAGCATCGTTGCTGATGGCCCGGGTACCGGTCACGGCCAGCTGGTGGTGGATGCGCGCGACATCGTGTTCGGCTTCGGTCCGCGCACGCAGCCCGATACCGTCCGCGCACAGGATCGCCTGGCCCTGGGCTTCGCCAGTGTCCACCTGAATGCCAGCAGACAGATCTCGGCCAACCACAAGGGCAGCCTGAGCATCTTCGAGACACAGGGTGCCTGGAACGCGGACACCAACGGGTATGCACGCGCTGGTGGTGAGCTGTTCATCAGCACCCCGCTGCTGACCGGCGCGGCCGGTTCGGTCAACACGATCACCGCTGGCGGCAACCTCCATGTGACCGGCAATGACAGCGCTGCCCGCCCGGACGATGCGGCGTTGGCCGCCGCGCTCGGCGCGGAGATCGCGCTGGACAGCCGCAGCGGCAACCTGCTGCTGGACACTGCCGTGCTGCTGCCCAGCGGCAAGCTCAGCCTCGCCGCGCAGGGCGACGTACGCCTGGCCGATGGGGCGCAGCTGGACCTGGCCGGCCGTCGCATCGCTTTCTTCGACACCGCCAAGTACAGCTGGGGCGGTGACGTGGTCATCGACAGCCGCAGCGGTGGCGTGCAGCAGGCCGCCGGCGCACGGATCGACCTGGCCGCGCAGAACAACCGTGCCGGCAAGCTCAGTGTGCGTGCGGCCGACGGCGTGATCGACCTGGCCGGCCAGCTGCTGGGCGGCGCCAGTGGACACTACGATGCCGGTGGCACCGAGGTGCCGTACGGCGCCGGCCGCATCGATCTGCATGGTCAGCGCATCGCCGATTTCAGCGGGCTCAATACCCGCCTGAGCCGCGATGGCGTCACCGGCGCGCGCAGCTTCCGCATCGGCCAGGGCGACCTCGTACTGGGCGATGAAGTAGCGGCACGCGAGGTCAACATCGCGCTGGACAGCGGCCAGCTCACGGTCAACGGCAGCATCAATGCCAGCGGCGAGCAGGCCGGCAGCATCCGCCTGTCCGCGCGCAACGGCGTCACCCTGGGCAGCACTGCAGTGCTGGATGCCAGTGCCGAGGTACTGCGACGCGACAGCTACGGGGTGGCGATCGACGCCCCCAACCGCGCCACCATCGAGATCGATTCGGGCAGTGGCACCCTGGCCATCGCCAGTGGCGCACGCTTGGACCTGCGCGTGGCCGGCGGCCGGCAGGAGTTCGGCACGGTTGCACTGAATGCCCCGCGGGTCGGCGGCGACGACGTGGCGGTCGATGCCGGCGGTGCGATCCGCATCGAGGGCGCCAGGACGATCCAGCTCAATGCCTTCATCACCGACACCGGTGCGGCGGTGGGCACGGAAACCAGCACCTCCGGCGAGAGCTACCAGGTCATCGACCAGGCGTATCTGGACCGCCTGCATGCGCAGAGCAGCGCCTTCATCGACGCCGCGCTCGGCAACCGCGCACTGGTCGACGATCGCCTGGCCGGACTGCGCCGGTACGACGAGGCGTTCCACCTGCGTCCCGGCGTGGAGGTGGTGGCCGATCTGGCGGTGAACGCGGACGGCAACCTGCACGTGGACGGTGATCTGGACCTGTCCGCGTACCGTTATGCCAGCCTCGACCCCAACCGCCAGCGCAGCGCGGTGCGCGGGTCCGGTGAGGCCGGCGCGCTGGTGCTGCGCGCACAGGGCGACCTGGAGGTGTTCGGCAGCATCAGCGATGGGTTCGACGGCAGCCGCCTGGGCGCCACCTTCGATGACAACGGCTGGTACCTCACCGCCGGCCGCCAGCTGTTCGGCAGCGATGTGGTCGTGCCGCATGCCGGCCTGGTCACGCTGGCTGCCGGCACCGTGTTCAATGCCGGCAAGGTGCTCAACTACGCCCTGCCCATCGGTGACATGCAGATGGCGGCGGGCACATTGCTGCCAGTCGATGCACGCCTGGCGCTGCCGCTGGCGCTGGCCAAGGGCACCGTACTGGGCGCGGCCGTCCATGATGCTTCCGGCGCGCTGCTTTACGCAGCGGGTACGGTACTGGCAGATGCGGTCACGCTGCCGCAGGGCGCGCGCCTGTCCGCAGGCCTGCGCCTGCCGCTGCCGGCGCGCATCGCGGCAATGACCTGGCCGGCCGGCGTGGCCCTTCCGGCGTCGCCGCTCGGCAATCTAGTCACCTTGGCGGCCGACCTCGCGCTGGCCAAGGGCGCCTTCATTCCCAGCGATACCGAGGTCGTGCTGCCGGGCGGCGCCACCACGGTGAACCTGCGGCCCACCGACGCGGACGGCAATCAAGGCCGCCTCTGGGCGCTGGCACCGATGCTGGCCGCCGGGTCGCAATCGTGGGACATCAGTCTGGTGGCGGGCGCCGATGTGGCCGCCGCCGACCGCCTGACAGTGGCCCCGGCGGGTACCGGCAGCCTGCGCCTGTCCGATCCGCATTACGGCCAGGGCGGCGCGGTGGTGGAGATCCCCGGGACCGGTTCGCCGGCGACGTACCGGTGGGGGGATGTGGATGCATTCGAACGGATGGTCGTGGAGTACTACGGCGAGTACATCCTGAGCTTCGTACCCACCACGGGCACCGGGTTCACCGAAGACCAGCTCAACGAGCTGACGATGTGGGGCTTCGTGTACAGCGGCCCGGAGAATCTCAACGACCTCGGTTACGACGGCGTGGCGGCGATCGACTCGCCGGCGACGCCACCGGAGACCGAGTTCAAGACGCTGCCAGGCCGCGAACAGCTGCCCAGTGTGGTGCGTACCGGTACCGGCGACCTGCGTCTGGTCTCCGGCAAGGACATCGCCACGACCTCGTTGTATGGCGTGTACACCGCCGGTACGGCGTCGGCAGCGTTGACCGGCAGCAACGGCGATCCCTACCACCAGCCACGCGCGCGGGTGGCGCCGAGCAATTCCAATCCGCTCGGCAACAGTGTGCTGGGGGATGCCGGTGAGGTGTTCGAGCATCTCGTCGATGGCGGCAGCCAGAGCCTCTACCAGGCGTGGTACCCCGAAGCAGGTGGCAACCTGCTGCTGCGCGCCGGTGGCAACATCCTGGGTGACAGCCTGGGGCGCCAGGGAGTGCTGACGCGTACGGAAACGCTGGGAATCGCCACACCGCGATTGAGCACCAGCGCAGCGGTCGGCAACTGGTTGTGGCGGCAGGGGACCGGCAGCGTGCAGGCCGGCGCGGAAGGTCTGCCGACCGCATGGTGGATCAACTTCGGCACCTACGTTGCCGCGCCCGACAACGAGAACTACAACAACAACTTCGTCAACATGCCGCAGCTGGTCGGGTTCACCGGCTTTGGCACCCTCGGTGGCGGCAACCTGTTGCTGGAAGCGGGCGGCGATGCCGGCATGCTGCAGCGCCGCGGCGACCACGGTGCGGCCTTCATCACCCGCAGCGCCGGCCTGAACCTGACCGTTGCCAGCACTGGCAGGGTCGGCGCCGATGGCGTGCTGGTCCAGACTGGCGGCGGTGATCTGGACATCCGCATCGGCGGCGGACTGAACGCCGATCCGGCGTTGCGCTCCTTCACCGGCAGCAACGCCCCGCCGGTCGCCAACGAAATCACCGTCAATGACGCCCAGCGGCTGGATATCAACGGCAGCTTCACCAATCTGCGCGGTGCACTGCGGCTGGAAGCCGGTGCGGTCGGCGGGGTCGAGCTGCGCTACGGCAAACGCCAGGATGCCAAGGAGTCGCGTCCCTACGACGTCTATACCGCAACGGCAGCGACGGCTGCGGGCGGGCCGGTGCTGGTGCTCGGCGATGCCGGCGCCCGCCTGGATGCGCGCGGCGACCTCGTGCTGGGCACCGTGGTCGATCCCGGCCGGGTCGCGCAGTTCAACAACGGCACGCCCTTCAGCGCGGGCGGCAACGCTTACCAGGATGGCGGCTGGAGCTGGTTCTCGCTATGGACCCCGTCCACTGCCGTGGACCTGATGGCGGCCGGTGGCAACCTGACCCCGTCACTGGCGATGCAGGACCGCAACGCAGGCACCGATGCCCAGGCCACCGATGGCAACATCGTGTATCCCTCGGTGCTGCGCGCAGCGGCAGCCAGCGGCAGCATCTACTACGGCCGCGCCCGTGTCGCCCAGACGGCCGGCACCAACAACGAGGATTTCGTGGCCGGTGTGGTGCTGGCACCGTCGCCGGTGGACGCGCACTTCAACGCCCAGGGTACCGGTCAACTGGAACTGCTGGCCGCCGGCTCGATCTATGCCAACGGCACCGGCTTTGCCACCTCGGGCGCAGACCCGACCGCGTTGCCCAATCCCTGGAATCCCGGCTTCGTCGGGCAGGGGCAGGAGATATGGTACGGGCGGCAGTATCTGCACAACGTCAGTGCCGGCGCCCTCGCGCCGAGCGTGCTGCTCTCAGGCAACCGCGCCAACGGCTCGCTCCAGATCTATCCGCTGTTCTCCTTTACTGCGCCAACCGCATCCGGCTACGTGCACGTGGGCCAGACGCCCTCGCGCTACTACGCTCTCAACGGCGACCTGGTCGGCCTGCGCACTGGCGGCATAGTGGATACCAACTACAGCGTCTTCAACAACGGTGTCGTCACCACCACGACCAATACCTGGTACGACGGCGGCGGTGCAGTGGCGATCCGCGCCGGCCGGGACATCGTCAACTCGGGCACGCCGCTGGGTGCCTACGACAACATGGCCACCACCTTTGGCAATCTCGACGGCGCGCTGGGGTGGATGGGGGCGATCAACCGCGGCGATCCTGCGGCCGAACCCAGGCCCACCGCCATCACCCAGGGCACCGCGCGGGGCAACCTGATCGTGCACACCAGTGCCGACGACGTCTCGATCATGCAGGCCGGGCGTGACATCCGCTTCAGCACGTTCTACGTCGCCGGCCCCGGGTTGCTGGACATCAGCGCCGGCCGCGACGTGTACATGGCCGACAAGGGCGAACTGCGCAGCCTGGGCCCTGTCGCCAGTGTCACGCCCGGCGACCGCGGCAGCGGCGCCAGCATCGCCGTGGCCGCGGGCCTGGGCCGCCATGGCGCGGACTGGAACGCCTTCGCCGCGCGCTATCTGGATGCCGCCAACCTGGCCGATCCCAACCGTGCGCTCGCCGAGCAGGACGGCAAAGTCGTGCGTGTCTACGGCGATGCGCTGTCGTTGACGCAATGGCTGCAGACGCAGTTCGGTTACGGCGGTGACGAGGCCGGTGCCGCCGCGTTCCTGGCCCAACAGCAGCAGGCACTGGACCAGGGCCATGCGGCCGCGGTGGCGAGCGGCGGCACGGCCTCCAACCGCGACCTCGCCCGCGAGTTCAAGCAGGAAAGCCAGCTGCACCTGGTCAATTGGCTGACCGGACGTTTCGGCGGTGCCAACGGCCGTGGCCTGCACTTCGATGCCGCCAGCATGGACGCGCAGGCCTTCTTCGCCGCGCTGCCGGCCGAGCAGCAGAGCGCGTTCCTGCGCAACGTGTATTACGCCGAGCTCAAGGCCGCCGGGCGTGAGTACACCGCGGTCGACGGCCCGCGCGAAGGCAGCTACCTGCGCGGCCGCGAGGCGATCGCCACGCTGCTGCCGACCAAGGATGCCAAGGGCGGTGAGATCGCCTATCAGGGTGACCTCACCATGTTCAGCAGTGCGCTGTACTACGAGGGCGTTCTCGAGGCGGCCGCCACCCGCCGTCCGAAGCCGGGCCGCACCTACCTGAGCGAAGCGGAGTGGATCGCCGCCGGTCGTCCCACCACCGGGGTGCGCTATTACCGTGTCAACGATGCCGGTATCCACACCGATTTCGGCGGCGACATCCACCTGCTGGTGCCTGGCGGGCGCACGCTGGTCGGCGTGGACGGCGGCTTCCTGCCGGGGGCGGGCTCCGGCGTGCTGACCCAGGGCGAAGGTGACATCAACATCTACTCGCGCGGCAGCCTGTTGCTTGGCCAGAGCCGTATCTTCACCACGTTTGGCGGCAACATCCTGGCCTGGTCGGCCGAGGGCGACATCAATGCCGGCCGTGGCAGCAAGACCACGGTGGTCTACACGCCGCAGCGCCGCGTCTACGACACCGTCGGCAACGTCGCGCTGTCGCCGAACACGCCCAATACCGGCGCCGGCATCGCCACGCTCAACCCGATCGCGGAAGTGCCGCCGGGCGACATCGACCTGATCGCACCGCTGGGCACCATCGATGCGGGCGAAGCCGGCATCCGCGTCTCGGGCAACGTCAACCTGGCTGCGCTGCAGGTCCTCAACGCCGACAACATCCAGGTGCAGGGCAAGGCGGTCGGCATTCCGGTGGTCGCGGCAGTCAACGTCAGTGCGTTGACCTCGGCCAGCGCGGCGGCCAACACCGCCGTGCAGGCGGCGCAGGAGATGGTCAAGCGCCAGACCCAGCAGACCCGTCCCTCCACGATCAGCGTGCAGGTGCTGGGCTTCGGTAGTGACACCAGCAGCGTGGCACCGCCGAAACATGACGAGCGCTACGACCCGGACAGCGTGGTGCAGGTGATCGGGATGGGCGAGCTGAGCACCGGGCAACGCGCCCGCCTCGACGCCGCGACGACGAAACGACAGTGATGACGACGTCTTTCCCACCCTTGGCCAGCGTGCGTGGCCAACGTCCCGCGCGCGCACGCAACTGCCTTGCCTGTGCAACGGCGCTGTTATCGCCGTTGCACACGCTCTCCGCCTGCGCACCTGCACCCCTTTCCGCATCGAGAAGCCACTGATGTCTTCAATTTCCCCTGTGCTGGCATGGGCGCCCCTGCCACTGGGCCTGCTCTGCGCGATCTCGCTGGCCAACGCGCAGACCGCACCTGCCGACGCCGTCGCCGCCCCGGTGGCCGTTGAATCTGCGCCGGCACGCGTCAACATCAACGAGTACCTGGTACGCGGCAACACGGTGCTCGGTGCGCGCGATATCGAGCAGGCCGTCTCCCCGCATCTCGGCCCCGACCGCACGCTGCAGGACGTTGAAGCGGCACGCGTGGCGCTGCAGTCGGCCTACCAGGGCAAGGGCTACCAATCGGTCTACGTGGACCTGCCCGAACAGCAGGTCAGTGGGGGCGTGGTGATCCTGCAGGTGACCGAAACCCGCATCGGCCAGGTCAAGGTGGTCGGCGCCGGGCACAACGATCCTGCTCGCCTGGCCGAGCGCGTGCCAGCGCTGCAGGCCGGCGCGGTGCCGGATTTCGAGCGTGCGCAGGCGCAGCTGACCGAGCTCAACCGCGGCGGCAAGCGCCAGGTGGTGCCACTGGTCAAGCCGGGTGCCGCCGAGGGCACGATGGATGTGGAGCTCAAGGTCGACGACAAATCCCCCTGGCGCTACAGCGCCACGCTCAACAACGACCACAGCGTGGATACCGAGCCGCTGCGCAGCATTCTCACCGTTGGCCACGACAACCTCTGGCAGCGCGAGCACACCGCCTCGCTGACCTTCTTCGCCGCGCCTCAGGATCTGGACCAGGCCAACGTGTGGTCTGGCGCCTACGGCCTGCCGCTGGGCAGCCCGGACTGGATGCTGGATTTCTCCGGCTATCGCTCCGACAGCAACGTGGTGTCCACCGGCCAGACCAACGTCACCGGCAAGGGCCACGCGGTCGGCGTCAAGCTCAGCCACACCTTCCCGATGACCGGTGCCTGGTGGCACCAGCTCTCGGCCGGTATCGACTTCAAGGACCTGGACGAATCGGTCGCGATGGTCGGCCAGGCCTCGGATTTCGCCCCGCTCAAGTACGCGCCGGTGACCGTGGCCTACAGCGGCTTCCGCCAAGGCACCAGGCACCAGCTCAACGTCGGCGTACAGGCCGTGTTCGGTGCGCGCAGCCTGTTCGGCTATGGCAGTACCGATGACGAGTTCGACTGGAAACGCGCCTACGCCGATCCCAGCTTCTTCGCGCTCAAGCTGGAACTCAGCGACACCTACACGCTGGAGAGTGGTGCGCAGTGGTTCGCGCGGCTGTCGGCACAGATGACCGATCAGCCGCTGGTCTCCGGCGAACAGTTCGCTGCTGGCGGCATGTTCACCACCCGTGGCTACCGCTCGGCCGAAGGTATCGGCGATTACGGCGCGCTGGCTACGCTGGAATGGCGCACGCGCCCGCTCGGTCTGTGGGGCCTGCAGGACTGGCGCTTCTACGGCTTCCTCGATGGCGCCTGGCTGGGCCTGCGCCGGCCGCTGCCCGAGCAGGCCGACAGCGCCGCGATGAGCGCGGTCGGCGTCGGCAGCAGCCTGCGCATCGGCGAGCACTACAACCTCCGCTTCGATTACGGCCGGACGCTGCGCGACGGGCCGACCACCACCAAAGATGCCAACCGCCTGCACCTGAGCGTCGGCGCCAGCTACTGAGCCTGACTTTCCCAAGCATTCTCCGGAGATACCGTCCATGCAACGCCTTCTTGCCCTGTTGTTGTTCTGTCTGAGCATGTCCACGCTCGGCGTCGCCCACGCCGAGACCGCGTGGTGGCAGGCCGATTGGAAGTACCGCAAACCGATCACGCTCGATGCCAGCCCCAATGGGGCGGCGCTGGGCGGCAATCTCGGCCGCACGCCGGTGCTGATCCGCCTGCACACCGGCAACTTCGCCTTCGATGGCGTCGCCGAGGGCGGCAACGACCTGCGCTTCATCGGTGCCGATGGCCACACCGTGCTCAACCACCAGATCGAGCAATACGACGCGGCACTGGGCATGGCCCTGGTCTGGGTCGATGTGCCCACGCTCAGCGGCACCGCGGCACAGACCATCTGGATGTACTACGGCAACGCCGGCGCGCCGGCAGCGGCCAACGGCCAGCGTGTGTTCGATCCGGACTACAGCGCCGTCTACCACTTCGCCGACAGCGGGACCGAGGCGCGCGACACCACCGCCTACGTCAACACGCTCACCGGTGAGTTCAAGCCGGCCGACGGCGCCATCATCGGCCGTGCCGCCCAGTTGGCGGGGACACCGCTGCATCTCCCCGGCGCGCCGTCGCTTGCCGTGATCGCCAACGGTGCGATGACCGTCTCGGCCTGGATCAAACCGGACCAGCTCGGCCCGGACCAGGCGATCTACGCCCGCCGCGAAGGGGACAACGTCTTCCTCGTGGGGCTCGACAACGGCGTGCCCTACGTCCGCGTCAACGACCAGCGCAGCCAGCCGATTCCGGCGCTGGTGGCCGGCCAGTGGGCGCACGTGGCCGTGACCAGCAGCGAGAACGCGGTGATTCTCTACGTTGCCGGGCGCGAAGCGGTGCGCCTGGCGACCGGCCTGCCGGCCTTCACCGGTGAGGCCCTGCTCGGCGGCGATGCACCTGCCGCCGGTGCGGCGGGTGATGCGGCCGCCGTTGCGACCGCGCAGCCGTTCCTGGGCGTGATCGATGAAGTGCGTGTGTCCAAGGTCGCGCGCCCGGCCACCGCGCTTCTGGTCGATGCCACGGCGCAGGGCGCCGAATCGCGCCTGATCGCCTTCGGCGAAGACGAGCAGTCCGCAGGTGTGAGCCACTTCGGGTTCATCCTCAAGGCGATGCCGGTCGATGCCTGGGTGGTCGTGATCGTGTTGGGCCTGATGCTGCTGCTGTCCTGGGCGATCATGATCGCCAAGAGCCGTTACTTCGGCACCGTGGCCAAGGCCAACGAGGCCTTCACCGTCCAGTACAAGAAGGTTACCGGTGCACCGGTCGCGTCGCTGCAGGAACTGGAGCGCACCGGCACGCTGGCCCCGCAGATCCGCGACAACTCCACGTTGTGGCGCCTGTACCGCATCGCCATGGATGAAATGGACGGCCGCGGTTCGCACCACCACGGCCTCACTGCCGCGGCGATCACCTCGATCCGCGCCTCGATGGACGCTGAAGTCACGCGCGAGACCGAGCGGATGTCCAAGCGCATGAACTGGCTGTCGACCACGATCGAAGGTGCGCCGTACATCGGCCTGTTCGGCACCGTCATCGGCATCATGCTGGTGTTCGCGGTGGCGGCGATGGCCGGCGCGGTGGACATCAACTCGGTGGCCCCGGGCATGGCAGCGGCCTTGCTGTGTACGGCTGCCGGTCTGGGCGTCGCGATCCCGGCGCTGTTTGGCTACAACTGGCTGGCCTCGCGCGCTGAAGCGATCGCGGCAGACATGTCGGTGTTCGTCGACGAGTTCACTGCACGCCTGGCCGAAGAGTTCGACCGCACCGCACCGGCCGCCGCAGCGCGCCCGGCGCTGGCCTGAGGAGATCACCATGGCCAGGGCAAAGCGGTTCGGCATCAAGAAGCGCGAAAAAGGCATCAATGTCACCCCGTTCGTGGACGTGCTGCTGGTGGTGCTGGTGATCTTCATCCTCACCAGCAACGCCACCATTCCCGGGATCGAGGTCAACCTGCCGAAGGCCAGTTCCAGCATGGCGCTGGAGAAGCCCAAGACCAAGGCGATCACGGTCGACAACGCGGGCCAGATCTTCCTCGACGCCTACCCGGTCAGCCTGGCCGAGCTGGAGGACCGCCTGCGGACGGAGAAAGCACTGAATCCGGATATCCCGGTGATCGTGCGCGGCGATGCGCAGGTGCAGTACGCGCGTGTGGTCGAAGTGCTCGACCTGCTGCGCAAGATCGAGCTGACCCAGGTCGGCCTGGTCACCGGCAAAGTGCAGGGGTGAGGGCGTGACTTCCCTCCACTCCCGCAGCGGTGACAGCGTGCCGGCGTGGCGCCGCTGGCGGCCCGTGGTGGCGTTGATCGTCGGCCTGGCGGCACTGGTGCTGCTGCTCTGGTACCTGCTGTTCAAGGACACCGCCAGCACGCGGCGGCCCGTGGCCGAGATCCCGATGGTGATGTTGCCGCCACCACCGCCGCCGCCGCCACCGGAGCCTGAGCCCGAGCCGGAGGTGACCCCGGAAGAGGTCATGCCCGAGCCCGAGCCACTGGACGAGGTGCCCAAGCCGACTGAAGAGGCGCCCACGCCTGACACCGCCGACCCGGTGACGATGGACGCCGACGCGCAGGCCGGCACCGACAGCTTCGGCATCCAGTCCGGTTCCGGTGCAGGGCGCAGCGGCGTCGGAGCCGGTGGCGCCGGCAATGCGAGCTATGGGCGTTACCTGGGCTACGTGCTGCAGCAGGCCGTGGCACGCGACCCCAAGGTGCAGCGTCTGGCCTTCCAGCTGACGGTCAACGTCTGGCTGGACGAGGCCGGGCAGGTCACCCGCGTCGAGTTGGCGCGTGGCAGCGGCAACGCCGAAGCCGATGACGCGGTGCTGCAGGCGATCCGCACGATCGGCCGCATCGACGAGCGGCCCCCGGCGTCGTTGAGCTTCCCGGCGCGCGTGCTGGTGCAGGGCCGCCGTCCGGCCGGATGAGCGGCGCCGTTTTCTTCTTCCCTGATGTTTCCTTTCTGCGAGCAAGCCGATGACCCGTTCAACCCTCCACACCGCGCTGCTGGGACTGCGCAGCACCGCCATCGCCACCGGCGTCGCCCTGGTCCTGGTCAGTGGCGGTGCCCACGCCCAGGCCGCGGGCGGTGAGAGCACCATGATCAAGCTGATCCGCGGCCTGATGGACAGCGGCGCCCTCAAGCCCGAGGCCGGCCAGGCACTGTTGCTGGAGGCGCAGCGCGAATCGGCTGCCGCCCCGGCTGCGCCGGCATCCACCGCGATTGCCGCACAGCCGGGCGATGTGCGCGTGCCCTACATCCCGCAGACCGTGCGCGATGAGATCCGCGAAGAGGTCAAGGCCAGCGTCATGGCCGAGGCCAAGGCCGAACGCTGGGCCGCGCCGGACCAGGTGCCGGAATGGACCCAGCGCCTGCGTGTGCAGGGCGATGTGCGCGTGCGCAACGAAAGCCGCCTGTACTCCGAGCGCAACAGCGACATCGAAGTCGACTGGGCACGCATCAACGCCGGCAACGGCTACGACGTCAACGGCAACACCAACCTGGATCTGCCGCCGCTGCGCAATACCCGCCAGGACCGCAACAATTCCTGGCGCATCCGCGCCCGCCTGGGCGTGATCGCCGAGCTGGGTGAGCACACCCGTGCCGGCGTACGCCTGGCCACCGGCAACGACAACGGTCCGGTGTCCTCCACCCAGACACTGGGCGGCGGGCTGGCCAAGAAAGACGCCTGGCTGGACCAGGCGTGGCTGTCGTGGTCGCCGGTGGCGGGGCTGGACATCCTCGGCGGCCGCTTCGGCAACCCTTACTGGTCCACCGATACGCTGTTCTCCAACGATCTCAACTTCGACGGCCTGGCGTTCAAGTACGCACAGCCGATCGGCGATGACGGTCTGTCCCTGTTCGCCACGCTGGGCCTGACGCCGCTGGAGTATTCCTCCGACAGCTTCCCCAACACCAGCCAGAACAAGATGAAGAGCGAGAACAAGTGGCTCAACGGCCTGCAGGTGGGCGCGCAGTGGCAGTTCGGCGATGCGCAGACGGTGCGCGCGGCGGTCGGCTATTACGACTTCCGCAACATCGCCGGCGAGTACTCGCAGCCGTGCGCGCTGTACGCCGGTGCCGATTTCTGCAGCAGCGACTGGTCGCGTCCGGCCTTCATGCAGAAGGGCAACACGCTGATGCTGCTGCGGAACATCACGCTCAATCCGCTCGACCCGGCCAATACCCCGATGCCGCAATACGTCGGCCTGGCCTCGGAGTTCGAACTGCTCGACCTCAACCTCGCCTGGGAAACGCCGTTGTTCGCGGGGAACGCGCTGCGCCTGGAAGGGCATGCGATCAAGAACCTGGCCTACGATCCCAACCGCATGTGGGCGCGTGCACAGGGCGGCATCGTCACCAACCTGGGCACCGCCGCCAACGGCGTGGGCGGGCCGCAGGACATCCAGAGCGGTGACATGGCGTACATGGCGCAGGCTACCTTCGGCCAGCTGGCGATGAAGCAGGCCGGCGACTGGAACCTGGCGGTCGGTTACAAGCGTCTAGAGGCAGACGCGCTGCCCGACGCGTACAACGATTCCAACTTCCATCTCGGTGGCACCAATGCCAAGGGCTACTACCTGAGCAGTTCCTACATGTTCGACAAGAACGTGTGGCTGACCGGGCGCTGGATGGCCGCCAAGGAGGTCACCGGCGCACCGCTGTCGATCGACGTCTTCCAGCTGGAAGTCAACGCCGGTTTCTGACCGACGCACGCGTGTCTGCGGGAGGCGGCATGCCGCCTCCCATTGCTGCCCCCCATTGGATATTCCCCTCATGAACTCCGACACTTCCCTCGCGCCGGATGTCAGCGACGACGTCGATACCGTCCCGGCACCCGCGGACAGCGCTACGCCGCCGGCCAGCTGGCCCATGCTGTACCGCCGCCCGGTCGTGCTGTCCTCGCAGCTGCACGCCCACTGGCGCGTGCGCCAGACCGGTGCCGCGTTCGCTGCCGGCAGCCACTCCATTCCGTTGATGATCGGCGAATTCGCCGAGGCATCACGCGCGTATCCGCTGGTCTTCGCCGGCCCGGATCATCTGCCGCTCGCCGTGCTCGGCCTGGAAGCGGAGCAGAACCGCTTCGTCGCCGACGACCGGTGGCAGGCCGGCGCCTACATCCCCGCGTATGTGCGCCGCTATCCGTTCGTGTTCGCCCGCACCACCGATCCGGATGGCTACGTGCTGGCCATCGATGCCGACGCGGACATGGTGGTGCATGAAGGCGAGGAGGGGCAGCCGCTGTTCGAGGGCGACCAGCCCTCGGCCATGACGCGTCATGCCATGCAGTTCTGCGAAGCCTTCACCCGCGAAGACATTGCTACCCGTGCCTTCACTGCCGCGTTGGCCGAGGCCGACGTGCTGATCGAGCGCCAGGCCGACGTGGTCCTGGCCGATGGCCACCGCCACAGCCTGCAGGGCTTCCATGTGGTCGATCCCGCGCGCTTGGATGCGCTGCCGGATGCCACCATCGTCCACTGGCGTCGCCAGGGCTGGCTGGCACCCGTGCACTTCCATATGGCTTCGTTGGCGCGCTTCGCCGACCTCGCCGCCGGCTGACCTGTTCTACCGGGGCGCCGTACAGGTGCCGTCGCTCCAGGCCGGTGGGAAGACCAGCCCTTCGAGTGGCGTCATCTGTGCGGCACCCGATCCGGTGCCGTGCTCACTGCAGGCGTCGGCGAAGTTCACGCGTGTCCGCCGCACCATGCGCGATCAGGAGCCGCCACGCGCAGTGCGCCGAGGCAGGCGGCAGCCGAGGTGCAGACAAGGGGAAGTGGCAAGGATGGTGCGCCCGGAGGGATTCGAACCCCCGACCAATGGCTTCGGAAGCCACTACTCTATCCGGCTGAGCTACGAGCGCGTTGTGTCCTGCATCCCGCCGGGCCGCCTGATGGGGCCACGGACCGCCAAAGCGGCGCGGGAGGAGCATTCTATCCGTAAACGCCGCGCAGGTCTGCCCCCTGCATCGATGCACCGGGCGACGGCGCGCCCGGCCAGCCCAGGCGGTATCCTTTACCGATGGCTTACGAACGTTTTGAAGCGCCCGAGGCGGCGCCCCCGTCGCGCTGGCGGCACTACTGGAAACTGATGCGCGCCGACCGCCCGATCGGCACCCTGCTGCTGCTCTGGCCCACCTGGTGGGCGCTGTGGCTGGCCTCCGGCGGGCTGCCGCCGCTGTGGACGCTGTTCGTGTTCACCGCCGGCGTCTGGCTGACCCGCTCGGCCGGCTGCGTGATCAACGATTATGCCGACCGCTGGCTGGACCCGCACGTCAAGCGCACCAAGGACCGCCCGCTGGCCAGCGGGGCGGTCTCCGGCCGCGAGGCGCTGGCGCTGTTCGCCGGGCTGATGATCGTCGCCTTCGCCCTGGTGTTGACCCTGAACTGGCTCACCATCGGCATGAGCTTCATCGGCGTGTTCCTGGCCGCCAGTTACCCTTACCTCAAGCGCTATACCCACCTGCCGCAGGTCTACCTCGGCATGGCCTTCGGCTGGGGCATCCCGATGGCCTTCGCCGCGGTGCAGGGCGAGGTGCCGGTGATCGGCTGGCTGCTGTACGGCGCCAACATCCTGTGGTCCACCGCGTATGACACCTGGTACGCCATGGTCGACCGCGATGACGACCTGAAAATGGGCTCGCATTCCACCGCGATCCTGTTCGGCGATCTGGACCTGGTCATCCAGGGCATCCTCTACGCGCTGTTCCTGGGCACGATGGCGCTGGTCGGCCTGCCCGCCGGGCTGGGGTTCTATTACGGCCTGGGCGTCGGCGTGGCCGCCGGGCTGATCGCCTACGAGTTCTGGATCGCCCGCAAGCGCGAGCGTGACCCGTGCTTCAAGGCCTTCCTGCACAACAACTGGGTCGGTGCGGCGCTGTTCGCCGGCATTGCGGTGTCGCTGGCGCTGCGCTGAGGGGCCACCCGACCAACGGTCGGGTGCTACCGGTAACGCGCACTACGACCATTAGGCGACTGACAGCGCTGTGGCCAGCGCCCAGAATCCCTCCCATCGAATGATCGGGGAGGGTGGCGCAATGAACACATCGACGGTGGTGCAGGACGGCTGGATGGCGCGCGCGGCACTGCGCTCGGCCGCCTGGGCGGAAAAGTGGTTCCCTGATGCGTACGTGTTCGCGGTGCTCGGCGTGGTCATCGTCGCCGCCGCCGCGATGGGCTTCGGCGCCACCCCGCAGGCCACCGCCACCGCATTCGGCGAGGGCTTCTGGAGCCTGATCCCCTTCACCATGCAGATGGCCTTCGTGGTCATCGGTGGCTATGCGGTCGCCACCGCGCCGATCGTGGCGCGCTTCATCGATCTGCTGGCCCGCGTCCCCAAGACCGGCCGTGGCGCGGTGGTCTATGTCGGCCTGATCAGTATGCTCGCCTCGCTGCTCAGCTGGGGCTTCTCGCTGGTGTTCGGCGGCCTGCTGGTGCGCGCGCTGGCCCGCCGCGAAGCGCTCAACATGGACTATCGCGCCGCCGGCGCCTCGGCGTATCTCGGCCTTGGCGCGGTCTGGGCGATGGGCCTGAGCTCCTCGGCCGCGCAGCTGCAGGCCAACCCGGCCAGCATGCCGCCCGGCCTGGTCGAGATCACCGGCGTGCTGCCCTTCACCGAAACCATCTTCCTGTGGCAGTCGATCGCGCTGACCGCCGCGCTGATTCTGGTCTCGCTGCTGATCGCCTGGCTGACCGCCCCCGGTGCCGCCACCGCCCGCACCGCCAAGGACTTCGAAGGCGCCGCCCGCGCCGAAGCCGAGCCGCTGCAGCCGCGCACCCGCCCCGGCGAGTGGCTGGAGTACAGCCCGCTGCTGACCGTGCTCCTGTCGCTGCTCGCGTTCGGCTGGCTGTTCGGCGAGTTCGCCAGCAAGCCGGTGGTGACCGCCATCGCCAACCTCAACACCTACAACTTCCTGTTCATCTCGCTTGGCCTGCTGCTGCACTGGCGCCCGCGCAGCTTCCTCAACGCCGTGGCCAAGGCCGTCCCCAGCACCACCGGCGTGCTGATCCAGTTCCCGCTCTACGGCGGCATCGCGATGATTCTCACCCACGCCACCGGCAGTGGCGATGAGACGCTCGCCCATCGTCTCTCCACGTTGTTCGTGCACATCGCCACCACCGACACCTTCGCGCTGGTGATGGGCGTGTACTCGGCCGTGCTCGGCTTCTTCGTGCCCTCCGGCGGCGGCAAGTGGATCATCGAAGCGCCGTACGTCATGCAGGCGGCCAACGAATTGAAGGCGCACCTGGGCTGGGCGGTGCAGGTCTACAACGCCGCCGAGGCGCTGCCGAACCTGATCAACCCGTTCTGGATGCTGCCGCTGCTGGGCGTCCTTGGCCTGAAGGCGCGCGACATCGTCGGCTTCACCTTCATCCAGCTGCTCGTGCACATCCCGCTGGTGCTCGGCCTGCTGTGGCTGCTCGGCATGACGCTGACCTACGTGCCACCGGTGATGCCGTGATCGTCATCTGCGCGTCATCTGCACGGCTTGGTTGATGGAGGCCCTGTTCAGTGGCGCGAGCAGGCGTTGGGTGGGGAGCGGCATAAGGGAATTCGAACCGTTCATATGCAGGTCAACGCCTACTGCGACATGGGGTTTGTAGCTGCAGAAAACGTTGGCGTGGAGACGTTGACGAATTCGTACACAAACGCCCACACGTCGTTAACCTCGCGCTGCAGAGGATGGCCTCGACCGCGACATTCCGTTTGCGGCAACCGGAGAATCGAGATGGCTCAGCAGAACCAGCAGAACCCGAATCAGCGCGGTGAGCAGCAGGAAGGTGGCCGCGGCCAGCAGCAGCAACAGCAGCAGGGGCAGCAGCAGCGTAACCAGAACCAGCAGCAGGGCGGCCAGCAGGACGAGGAAGAGTGAGCCCAGCCGGCTGTTGTGTGAACTGAAGCCCCGCTCCGGCGGGGCTTCGTTCGTCCGGGCCTGCTCAGGCCGAGCGCAGGTGCCAGCCAAACGCTGCGTCTTCGACCACCGCGCCCGGCACCACGTCATGCAGCACCACGCAGATGCCGCGCGCATTCGGCCGCACCTTCTGCTCGGGGAACCAGCGGCGCGTGGCATCGACCACGATCAACAGGCCTTCGTCATCGCCGAGCGGTGCGAAGTGCGGCGTGGGCTGTGACAACGGATTCAACCCGAAGGCCGCCTCGGCCTTCGCCTGCACTTCGCCCACGTGTTCAGCGGGCAGGCCGACCTCGCTGATACAGGTCATCTCGCTGCCATGGAACTGGCCCTGACGCTCGCCCGCAGGCAAGCGTCGCCGCGCGATCAACTCCAGGATCAGGCCGTCCGGCCCGGTGAAATAGATCGACTCCGAATCCCACCGACCATCGAAGGTGAAGTGGTCATGGCCCTTCAGATCGCGCTGCAGCGTAGCGCGTGCTTTGAGCCAGTCGGTGGCCGCCTCGAAGCGATTGGCCGGCACGTTGAACGCCAGATGCACACCGCCGACTGGGTTCGATCCTGCGGGTTGCAGCTGCAGGGTGCTCCAGCCGATGCGCACGGCCGAGCCCTCGACCGGCAGCTGAAGTTCATCGCGGAAGTACGCCACGGTGGCGGCGACATCGGAGACGGGAAGGTCGATCTGGTGGATGCGCATGGCGATGGATGTCTCACGTAGATACGTCGACATTCTGCCGCAGATGCATGTGCCCCGGCGATGAACGCGATAGAGCGCGCACCAACTGCAGGCGCCCATCACCGGGCATTGCAGCCGCATTTGCCACTATCAACACACCACTATCAGAGGAGTACTCCCGCGATGGGCATGCTGGTCGATGGGACATGGCAGGAAGGCACCGCGGGTGCCGCTGACAAGGACGGTCATTTCAAGCGCGAGGAATCCACCTTCCGTGATTGGCTGAGCGCTGACGGCAGTGCTGGCCCGAATGGCGAGCCTGGCGTCAAAACAGTGCCTGGGCAGTTCCGCCTGTATGTAAGCCTCGCCTGCCCTTGGGCACACCGCACGCTCATCGTGCGCGCGCTGAAAGGCCTGGAAGATCTGGTGCCGGTCTCGGTGGTCAATTGGCATATGGGTGATCAGGGCTGGAATTTTGAACCGGGCCCGGAGGTGACGCCCGAGCCCGAACGCGGTGCACGCTATCTGCATGAACTGTACGCCGCCGCCAAGCCGGGAATGACCGGCAAGGTGACCGTGCCGGTGCTCTGGGATCGCGAGCGCGGGAAAATCGTCAGCAACGAATCGGCGGACATCATCCGCATGTTCAACACCGCCTATGACGGACTGGGTGCCAACGCCGGCGATTTCTATCCGCTTGCGCTGCGCGCCGAGATCGATCACGTCAACGAGCGTGTGTACGCGACCGTCAACAACGGTGTGTATAAGGCGGGCTTTGCGTCAACGCAGAAGGCATACGAGGAGGCGGTTGGGCCGCTGTTCGAGACGCTCACCTGGTTGGACGAGCGACTGCAGCAACGCGAATGGCTGGTGGGCGATGTCATGACGGAAGCCGATATCCGCTTGTTCACTACGTTGATCCGCTTCGATTCGGTCTACTACGTGCACTTCAAGTGCAACGTGCGACACATTGCGGACTTCGCTGGCCTGCATGGGTTCGTGGCGCGGATGATGGCGATTCCCGAGGTGGCGGATACTGTCAACCTGGAGCACATCAAACACCATTACTACGGAAGCCATCGGCATCTCAATCCCTCGGGGATCGTGCCGGTGGGGCCGGAGCGGGCCTACTGACGCGGCGTTCCGGGAATCACTGAGCGTCGTCTCACCCACCACCACCCCGATCCAACTGCCGATACCCGATCGCCTCCGCCACATGCGCGGTCTCGAATTCCTCCGCGTGCCCCAGATCCGCCAACGTCCGCGCCACCCGCAGGATGCGATGCATCGAGCGCGCCGACAGCTGCAACCGTTCCACCGCATCCTCCAACAGCTGCTGATCCTCCCGCGACAACCGGCAATGCGCGCTCAGCTCGAACGGCAGCAGCTGTGCATTGGCCTTTTCACTGCGCAGCAGCTGCACCTCCCGCGCGGCCACGACACGGGCACGAACACTCGCGCTGTCCTCGCCGAGCGGCGCGTCATCACGCAGCTCGCGCGGGTCCAGCCGCGGCACTTCGACATGCAGGTCGATGCGGTCCATCAATGGGCCGGAAACCCGCCCCCGGTAACGACGGATGACCTCCTCGGTGCAGAGGCAGCGCCCGCTGCGATCACCGGCCCAGCCACACGGGCACGGATTCATGGCCGCAACGAGCTGGAACCGGGCAGGAAAGCGCTCGGTGCGGGCCGCGCGGCTGACCACCGCAACCCCGGATTCAATCGGCTCACGCATGACTTCCAGTGCGTGCCGGCTCCACTCGGGCAGCTCATCCAGAAACAGCACCCCGTTGTGCGCCAGCGAGATCTCGCCAGGGCGCGGATGCGAGCCGCCACCAATCAGCGCCACCGCGCTGGCCGTATGGTGCGGCGCCCTGTAGGGCCGCTGTCGCCAGCGCCCTGCATCAATACCCTGGCCGCTGCAGGAGGCGATGGTGGCGGCCTCCAGTGCCTCAAGCTCGCTGGCCGCCGGCAGGATGCTGGGCAGGCGCGAGGCCAGCAACGTCTTGCCGCAGCCGGGCGTGCCGAGCAGCAGCAGGTGATGCCCGCCGGCTGCCGCCACTTCCAGCGCCCGGCGCGCCTGCAGCTGGCCACGCACATCGCGCAGGTCGGGAATGCTGACCGGCAGTGGGTCAGCGGCCACGGCAGGTGGCAGCGTACCGCTCTCAAGGGCGCTGCAGACCTCCAGCAGGGTGCGGGCGATGCGTACGTCGGCATGCTGGGCCAGCGCGGCCTCTTCGCTGTTCGCGGCAGCCACGATCAGGCTGCGGCCGTCCCGCGCGGCAGCGATCGCGGCAGGCAGGACCCCGTCGACCCCGCGCAGCTCGCCGGTGAGGGCCAGCTCGCCCAGGAATTCGTACTTGTCCAAGGATTGCGCATCGATCTGGCCACTGGCAGCGAGAATGCCGAGCGCGATGGCCAGGTCGAATCGACCGCCTTCCTTGGGTAGATCGGCGGGAGCCAGGTTGATGGTGATCCGCCGCTGCGGAAACTCGAACCGCGCGCAGATCAGCGCGGCACGCACGCGGTCGCGCGATTCCCTCACGGCCGCGGCAGGCAGGCCCACGATCTGGGTATGCGGCAGCCCACCAGAGAGGAACACCTCGATGCGCACGGCAGGGGCCTTCACGCCGGCGCGGGCACGGCTGTGCACCAGCGCAAGGCTCATGCGGTTGTTTCCGGGGTCTGCGGCATGCCGAACACAATGGCAGCACATCGATAACCCCATCCATCAGCGCTTGCCGCGCCACGGGGTAGGCAAGCACCGCCACCGTACCCGGCACTGCCGCTAGACTGGATGCCCCCACGCACCACGCCGTCGAACACCATGGATATGCACCACCGCTCCGGCCCGATCGAACTGGTCGCCATCGATATGGACGGGACCCTGCTCGATCCCTCCCATACGCTTACGTCCCGGGTCATGCAGGCCATCGCCCGCGCCCGCGCGCAGGGCGTCCAAGTGGTGCTGGCCAGTGGTCGCCCAGTGTCGGGGATGGCGCCGTTCCTGCAGCAGTTGGGTATCCAGAGTGAGCAGGATTACTGCATCGCCTGCAATGGCGCGCTGGTCCAGAACATCGGCAGCGGCCAGCGCGTGGTCGAGTTTCCGCTGAGTTTCGAGGACTTCGTGTTCTGTGAGCGGATCTCACGTGAACTCGGTATCCACTTCCAGGCGCTCGATGGCCGCCGCATGTACACGCCCAACCAGGACATCAGCCATTACACCGTGGCCGATTCGCACCTGTCGAACGTGCCGCTGTCATATCGCCGGGTGGCGGATATGGACCCGGCCATGCAGTTCATCAAACTGATGATGATCGACGAACCGGCCGTGCTGGACGCCGCCATCCAGCGCCTGCCCTCGGAGCTGACCGACCGCTTCGCGGTGCTCAAGAGCGCGCCGTTTTTCCTCGAGGTGTTCGACCACCGGGCCGGCAAGGGGCCGAGCCTGGAGAAGCTGGCCGCGCATCTGGGCGTGGACCGGGCCAACGTGATGGCCGTGGGCGACCAGGAGAACGACCTGACCATGCTGCAGTTCGCCGGGACCAGCGTCGCCATGGGCAACGCGATTCCGGCGGTCAAGCAGACGGCGCGCTTCGAGACCGCGACCAACGCCGAGGACGGCGTGGCGCTGGCAATCGAGCGGTTCGTGCTGCAGGACGCCTGACGCGCGTCAGCGCAAGCCCGGCTTACTCGCGCGGCTCAGCCGACCCGCCACGCGCTTCCAGCTCGGCCACCGCCTTCTCCAGCGCCTCCAGCTTTTCGCGGGTCCGCAGCAGCACAGCACGCTGCACATCGAATTCCTCGCGGGTGACCAGGTCCAGCTTGCCCAGCCCGGCCTGCAGCGCCGTCTTGAAGGTGGCCTGCAGTTCTTCGCGCGACTGGCGCAGGCCCGGCGGGACCATGTCGCTCAGGCGGCGGGCGAGGTCATCGAGATGGTTGAGGTCGATCATGCTGCGGCTCCGCGGGGTATACGCTAAGGATAAGCCGCCACGCTGCCGGCGGCACTGACCGCGCGCATCGCGTTCACCGGCGGACAGGCGTTATCCTCGCAGCCTGAAAGAAAGGAGTGCAGACGGATGAAGATGGTCATGGCGGTGGTCAAGCCGTTCAAGCTCGACGACGTGCGCGAAGCGCTGGCCGAGCGCGGCGTCACCGGGATCACGGTCACCGAGGTCAAGGGCTTCGGGCGGCAGAAGGGCCACACCGAGCTCTACCGCGGGGCGGAGTACGTGGTCGACTTCCTGCCCAAGGTGAAGATCGAGGTGGCCGTCGTCGACAACCAGGTCGAGGAGGTGGTGGAAGCCATCGTCAAAGCCGCCGGCACCGGCAAGATCGGCGACGGCAAGGTCTTCGTGTACGACCTGGGCAGCGTGGTGCGCATCCGCACCGGTGAGCTGGACGCCGACGCGCTGTAACGCGCCTGCCTGCCCACGGGCGCGCGCTGTCAGGCGTGGCCCTTGAACCAGCGGTAGAAGCGCTTCCAGGCCACGCGCACGCCGGCCACCCAGCGCGGGTCGGCCACCTGGGCCGCCTCGGAGGCGCTGGGGCGCTCGCCGGTCAGGCGCTGGCGCATCTTCAGCAGGTTCTTCATGTCGCTGCGGCGCAGCTGGCGCGACACCGGGTGCACCGGCAGCCAGCGCGGGCTGCGCCAGGCCGAGGTGAAATCCACCAGCACCGGCACGCCACCGCTGACCATCACGTTGGTGCCATGCAGATCGTTGTGGGTGATGCCGGCGGCATGCAGGCGGGTCAGGGCGTACTGCAGTTGCTCGAAGACCTCGATGCCGACCGACTGGGCCGCGCTCAGGGTCTGGCCGGGAATGAATTCCATGCCCAGGGCGAGGCCACCGATGGTGCCAAGCAGGGCCGGCGCGTGCTTCCAGCCGCTCAGGCGCTGCAGGATGCGCGCCTCGCGGCGGACCAGGAGGCGGGCGATCGGCGACAGCGGGGTGCCGCGATACCGGGTGTAATCCTTGACCACGGCCGGCTGGCCGTTGAGGCAGGTCCGGTAGACGTCGGGTTCCAGGAGGCGTTCGCCGCGCTTGAGCAGCTCGGCGGGGGCGGTGTCATCGACACACGAGGCAACAATTGTGTTCATAGGGGTCTGTGCGACCCGGCGGTCGGCGCAATGCGTCAGGCGTACCGGTGCTGCTTACTGTGGGGAACTAAAGATTTCGTTAATTTTAGTACTCGCCAGTACACGAATCCAGATGATGTCGGAGAAATGTCGTAGCCCGGGGTGGAACAGTTCGTCACGCTGAAGCGGACAATCTTGTATCGTTTGGAATAATTTCGTTTTGAATCAGCGGGTTGGTGGCCAAGTCTGGAGAGTGCAGGGCAGGCATCACTGCCGTGCGCCCCGTGCAGGGGGCCATTTGGCGAATCCCTCAGGGGCTCCGCGCGCTCGCCTGCTCCCAGCGCAGGCAGGCGCCGCAGGCTTCTGCTGGGGTGGTTCGTTCCGCCACGCCGCGCTGAATGCCGCTCAGCCCGTGCTTGACCGCGACGCGGGCGCTGCCGACCATATGCTGTTGCTCGCGACATCGGCGGCCGCCCCTCCCCGGCACGTCCCCGCCTCCTGCCGCCCTATCGATGCCGGTCACTGCCGTGCATCGCCCCCACCATTTCGGGTCCGGCCATGCCGGAGGAAGACTGATGATCAAGATCGTGCTGGCAGGGCTGTTCATCGCCTGCGTGCTGTACATCCATTACCGCGGCAAAGTGCGTGCGCGCTGGTCGCGCCAGCTGCTGGACCACTCCAGCTTCATGGCCCCGATCAACGTGATCATGTACGCGTTCTCGAAGGTGCCGACCACCCCGTTCCTGGATCCGGGCAAGGAATTCCCGCAGCTCGAGCCGCTGCGCCAGAACTGGCAGATGATCCGCGACGAAGCGCTGGCCCTGCGCGACGCGGACAAGATCGCTGCGTCCAGCACGTTCAACGATGCCGGCTTCAACTCGTTCTTCCGTCGCGGCTGGAAGCGCTTCTATCTGAAGTGGTACGGCCCCTCGCACCCCTCGGCCAAGGCGCTGTGCCCGAAGACCACCGCGCTGCTGGAATCACTGCCGGACGTGCGTGCGGCGATGTTCGCCCAGCTGCCCTCGGGCAGCGAACTGCGCCCGCACCGCGATCCCTTCGCCGGCTCGCTGCGTCTGCACCTGGGCCTGGCCACGCCGAACGACGATGGCTGCTACATCGTGGTGGATGGCATCAAGAAGAGCTGGCGTGATGGCGAGTGGATGATGTTCGATGAGACCTACATCCACCACGCGCACAACGAGACGCCGGACGACCGCGTGATCCTGTTCTGCGATATCGCCCGCCCGCTGCGCTTCGGCCTGCCGGGCCTGTTCAACCGCGCGGTGGCCTCCACGCTGCTGGCCGGTGGTGCCTCGCCAAACCTGCCGGGTGACCCGACCGGTGGCGTCAACAAGGCGTTTGGCGGCGTGTACAAGGTGCGGCTGAAGGCCAAGGCGCTGCGCGAGCGCAGCGTGGTCGCCTACCAGGTGATCAAGTGGGGCCTGGTGGTGGCGGTGATTGCTGGAATCTGGGCGATCTGAGGCCAGGGGTTCAGGGGGTTGCCGGCCAGCGGCCGGCACTACCGGAAACGCAAAAAACCCGCGCTGTCGCCAGCGCGGTTTTTTTGTTTGTCCGCATGCATCGCGGTTTCAGAGCGCACCGACCAACGGTCGGTGCCTACCCCTTCATTGCCGGGGCCGGCCGATCAACACCCGGGCCGAAGGCGACCGGTAGAGCCGACCGTTGGTCGGCTGGCCGCGCAGAGCGCGGCAACGATCGGCACCGGCGCTCGCCGCATCAGCCCTTCAGGGCTGCCGCCACGAACGGCGGGGTCACCAGCACGCCGGTGTGCAGCGCGGCGGTGTAGTACAGCGTGTCGAACGACTTGGCGGCCGAATCGGCCTGGCGGAAGTCGAAGCTGCTCTCGCCCTTGCGGGCCAGGGTGACGCTCCACCAGCCGGTCGGGTAGCACGGCTGCGGGAACGGCAGGGTCTTGAACGAACCGAAGCCGGCCTTGCCCATCTCGGTGCGCATTTCGTTGATCAGGTCCAGCTGCATCAGCGGCGATTCGGACTGCTGCACCAGGATGCCGTCGTCCTTCAGGGCCTTGAAGCAGCTCTCGTAGAACGCCTTGTTGAACAGGCCTTCGCCCGGGCCGACCGGGTCGGTCGAATCCACGATCACCACGTCCACGCTGCCTGCCGGGAAGTTGGCCATGTAGGCCACGCCGTCGTCGAACATCAGCTCGGCGCGCGGGTCATCGTTGGAATCGCACAGCTCCGGGAAGTGCTTGCGGGCCATCACGGTGACCTGCTCATCGATGTCGCACTGGGTCACGCTCTCCACGCCCGGGTGCTTGAGCACTTCGCGCAGGGTGCCGCAGTCGCCGCCGCCGATGATCACCACGCGCTTGGGCGCGGCATGGGTGAACAGCACCGGGTGGCTGATCATCTCGTGATAGAAGAAGTTGTCCTTGCTGGTCAGCATGATGGCGCCATCGATGGTCATCAGGTTGCCCCAATCGGTGGTCGCGAAGATTTCGATCTTCTGGAACGGCGACTGCACTTCATCCAGCTTGCCGGTCAGGCGGTAGCCGATGGCCGAGCCGGTGCGCTCGAAGTGTTCGATGTACCAGTTGTTGTTGTCAGTCATGGAATAGCAGTCCTGTTCGGATGGGTGTTGGAGCCGGGCTGGCGGCGGTGCCGCGTGGCGCAAGCCACGTCCGGACGGGTTGGCCCGTTCAGGTTTCAAGCCTGAGCACGGGCGCGGGCGCGCATGATAACGGAGCTGTCGCCACATAGGCGTTATCATGCACCCCCTTTTTTACCAACCAGGCCCACTGAAATGACCGATTGGTCCCTCGACCAAGCCCGCAAGACCTACTCGATTCCGCATTGGGCGGATGGTTACTTCGACGTGGATCAGGCAGGACACATGGTGGTGAGACCGACTGGCCAGGACGGCCCGGTGGTGTCCTTGCCCAAGATCGTGGACGCCGCCCGCGAGGCCGGCGCCAAGCTGCCGCTGCTGGTGCGCTTCCCGGACATCCTGGGCCAGCGCCTGGGCAAGCTGCAGGCCGCGTTCGCGCAGGCACAGAGCGACTGGGACTACCCGGGCGGTTACACCGCCGTGTACCCGATCAAGGTTAACCAGCACCGTGGCGTGGCCGGCACCCTGGCCAGCCACCACGGCGAGGGCTTCGGCCTGGAAGCGGGCAGCAAGCCCGAGCTGATGGCCGTGCTGGCGCTCTCGCGCCCGGGTGGCCTGATCGTCTGCAACGGCTACAAGGACCGCGAGTACATCCGCCTGGCCCTGATCGGCCGCAAGCTGGGCCTGCAGACCTTCATCGTGATCGAGAAGCCCTCCGAGCTGAAGCTGGTGCTGGAGGAATCCAAGGCGCTGGACGTCAAGCCGGGCCTGGGCGTGCGCATGCGCCTGGCCTCGCTGGGCGCGGGCAAGTGGCAGAACAGCGGTGGCGACAAGGCCAAGTTCGGCCTCTCGCCGCGCCAGCTGCTGGACCTGTGGAAGTCGCTGCGCGATACCGAATACGCCGACTGCCTGAGCCTGCTGCATTTCCATATGGGCTCGCAGATCTCCAACGTGCGCGACATCGCCAACGGCATGCGCGAAGCCACCCGCTACTTCGTGGAGCTCTCGCGCCTGGGCGCCAAGATCACCCACGTGGATGTCGGCGGTGGCCTGGGCGTGGATTACGAAGGCACCCGCTCGCGCAGCTTCTGCTCGATCAACTACGGCCTGAACTCCTACGCCAGCAATATCGTGCAGCCGCTGGCCAACGCCTGCGAAGAGCACGGCCTGACCCCGCCGCGGATCGTCACCGAGTGCGGCCGCGCGATGACCGCGCACCACGCGGTGCTGATCGCCAACGTCTCGGAAGTGGAAGAGGCGCAGGAAGGCCGCGTGCCGGACCAGCACGACGACGAGCCGGCGGCGATCCGCCACCTGCGCGAAATCCATGCCGAGCTCGATGAGCGCCCGGCGGTGGAGCTGTTCCAGGAAGCGCAGCACTTCCATGCCGAAGGCCTTGCCAGCTATGCGCTGGGCCAGATCGACCTGCCGCAGCGCGCCCGCATCGACGACCTGTTCTACGCCATCGCCCATGCCGTGCGCGCCCGCCTGAGCTATGACGAGAAGAGCCACCGCCCGGCGCTGGACGAGTTGAACGAGCGCCTGGTCGACAAATACTTCGTCAACTTCAGCGTGTTCGAATCGATCCCGGACGCCTGGGCGATCGACCAGGTGTTCCCGATCGTGCCGATCGAGCGCCTGAACGAGCAGCCCGAGCGCCGCGGCATCATCGCGGACATGACCTGCGATTCGGACGGCATGGTGAAAACCTATGTCGAGAACGAAAGCCTGGATACCTCGCTGCCGTTGCATGCGCTGAAGTCCGGCGAAAGCTACCGCATCGCATTCTTCATGGTGGGCGCGTACCAGGAAATCCTGGGCGACATCCACAACCTGTTTGGCGATACGGATGCGGTGGAAGTGCTGGCCGATGCCGATGGCTACGCGATCACCCAGCAGCGCCGCGGTGACACCACCGATGTGATGCTGGACTACGTGGGCTACAGCCTGGCCGACCTGCGGGCGAGCTACGCCGCGCGCGTGGCGGCGGCGAAGCTCTCGCCCGAGCGCGCGCAGGAACTGTCCGACGCACTGGAAGCCGGTCTGACCGGCTACACCTACCTGTCCGACGAACCGCTGGCGTAAACCAGTGGCGACGGGTGACGGCCTTCGGGCCTCACCCGGCTGTCTGTTACGCCGGGCGCTGCCCGGCAGTCTTTCAAGGCATCCGACACCGGCATGAGCGCGCGCGCGATCTTTCATCTGTTCCTGCATGCGGCCGTCCCCGCGCTGCTGGCGTGGATGTTCTGGCGCAAGCGGTTCATGTCCGCCTGGGTGCTGATGCTGCTGGGCTGGATCATCGATCTGGATCACCTGCTGGCCGACCCGATCTACGCCCCCAACCGCTGCAGCATCGGCTTCCATCCGCTGCATACCGCACCGGCGATCGCGGTGTATGCGGGGCTGTGCATACCGAAGAAGACGCGGTTGTTCGGTATCGGGCTGATGATCCACATCGTGCTCGACGCGATAGATTGCTGGTGGATGCACCAGGCCCGTTGAACCACCCGCCCCCGGTAGAGCCGACCGTTGGTCGGCTGGCGCGCGCTTGGGCGCGTTCGGGTGTTCGCGAAAAGCAGCCGACCAACGGTCGGCTCTACCCGGTGGTGGGCCAGCCTGCCGGCAACGTCAACGTCGCCCGCAGTCCCGGCGCGCCATTGGCCAGCACCAGCGCTCCGCCGTAGCTCTCGGCGATGTCCGCCACGATCGCCAGTCCCAGTCCGCTCCCCGAAGCGCGCTCATCCAGCCGCACGCCGCGCTCCAGTACCCGCTCCAGCTGCTCGGCTGGAAGCCCGGGGCCGTCATCGCTCACCGTGATGCGCAGCTGACCCTGCAGCGGTGCCACCTCCACGCGCACCGCCTGCGCGGCCCATTTGCCGGCATTGTCGAGCAGATTGCCCAGCATCTCTTCCAGATCCTCGCGCGCACCGGCGAACACGCTGGCATCGTTGTTGTCGCAGGTAAAACGCAGTTCGCGCGCGGCATGTACGCGCTGCATCAGGCCGCACAGCGCGCTCACCACCGGCGCCACCGGCGTGCGCTGCTGGCTGTCCGCACCGAGGCCTGCAGCGAGGTAACGATCAATGCTGGCCTGCATGCGCGCGCTCTCGCTGCGCAGGGTCTGGCGCCAGTGGCTGCCGTCGCCCTCGGCCTCGGTGGTGAGGACGGTCAGCGGCGTCTTCAGCGCATGCGCCAGGTCTTCGGCGCTGCGGCGTGCGCGTACCACCATGCGCTGGTGGTGATCGAGCAGCGCGTTGAGCTGGCTCGCCAGCGGCGCGACTTCCTTGACCAGGCCCTGCTGCGGGAAGCGCACGTTCTCGCCGTTGCGCACCTGCCCGGCGATGCGGCCCAGTTCGGCCAGCGGCCGCAGGCCGTAATGCACCTGCGTCACCAGTACACCGAACCACAGCGCGATCAGCACGGCCAGCGCCAGCGCGGTGCGCTGCCGGAAACTGGCGACCTGTGCATCCAGCGGGCTGCGGTCGGTGGCGACCATCACGATCACCGGCCCGGCGGCACGGGGCAGGGTGACCTGCTGGGCCAGCACGCGCAGGGATTGCTTCAACGGGCCGCTGGCATCGAAAGCCTGCGCCGGCCCCGGTTGCAGCGCGGTCGGTGCGGCCAGCGCGTCGTCCCACAGCGAGCGCGATTGCCCAAGCGGGCGGCCCTGCGCGTCCAGCACCTGCCAGTAGTCGCCGGAGAACACACGGCGGTAGCGCTCGTCGGCCAGGGTGTCGCGCCAGTGCAGCTGGCCGTTGGCATCGCTTTCGGCCAGTGCCAGCACCGCGATCAGATCATTGCCCAGACGCTCGTCCATCGCGGTGCGCGCAGAGCGTTCAAACATCGCGCCCAACCACCAGGTGGCCAGTGCGGAGACCAGTACCAGGCCCAGGCCACCGGCCACCAGCAGGCGGGTGCGCAGCGAGCCGGTGGTCATGGCGTCGCCGACAGGCGGAAACCCTGCCCGCGATGCGTGTGGATCAACGCGCTGCCCAGTTTGCGGCGGATGCGCCCGATCAGCACGTCCAGCGTGTTGGAGTCCGGATCGAAACCGTCTTCGTAGACGTTCTCGCCCAGCCGGGAACGGCTCAGCACGGTGTCCGGGTGGTGCATGAAGTAGCTGAGGATGCGGTGCTCCTGCGCGCTGAGCGCCAACGGCGCACCGTCGAGTTCGAAGCGGCCGGCATTGACGTCCAGCACCAGCGGGCCGCACTGCAGGCGCGGATGCGCGTGGCCGGCACTGCGGCGGATCAGGGCGCGCAGGCGCAGCAGCAGCTCTTCAGGCTGGAAGGGCTTGGTCAAATAGTCATCGGCGCCGGCATCGAAGCCGGCCAGCTTGTCGTGCCAGCGGGCGCGGGCGGTCAGCACCAGCACTGGAAAGTCCCGCCCGGCCTGGCGCCAGCGCTCGATCACGCTCAGCCCGTCCAGGCCCGGCAGGCCCAGATCGACCACGGCCGCGGCGATGTCCTCGATCTGGCCCTGGTACTCGGCGTCCCGGCCCTCCGCACTGTGGATGACCACGTAGCCGGCCTCTTCCAGCAGCGTCTGCAGGCGGCTGGCGAGCAGGGCGTCATCTTCGGCAAGCAGCACGCGCATCAGTCTTTTTCCATTTTCAGCAGGCGGCCGGTCGCGGCATCGTAATCGAGCTCCATCACCACGCCGTCCGGGCCGAGGATCTCGACCTCGTAGGTGTCGTCATCCAGTTCCACCTCGATGAGCTTGCCGGGGTAACGCCGCAGCGCATCGGCGACCACCTGTTCCAGCGGCACGAAGCGGCCCTGGCGCACCGCCTGGCGCACGCTGTCCTGTTGGCGGCTGCCACCGTCGAGCACCCGCATCGGGTCCTGCGGGGCCAGGGTCAACAGCAGGGGCAGCATCAGGGACAGGGCGGACATACGGGCACGCAGGGCAAAGGGCAGGCCACCGGTATACCGGGGATGTCTAAACAGTATCTAACAGTCGCGCTCATGGTCCGGTTAGGCGCGATGACCACACTGGCGGTGCCGGAATGGACCGGCGCCCCCTCAAGGATTCCCATGAAGACGATGATTGCCGCGACCGCCCTGGCCGCTGCGCTGTTCGCTACCCCGGCGTTTGCTGCCAACCTGTCCGCCGCCCAGGTGCAGGCCAAGCTGAGCGCGGCCGGCTACACCCAGGTGCACGAGCTGGAGCACGACGATGGCGTGTGGGAGGCGGATGTGACCCGCAAGGACGGCACCGTCGATGAAGTGATCATCGATGACACCAAGGGCGAGATCTTCGACCCGCGTGACGGCCGCGCGCTGCTGGATGCCGGGCAGATCCTGGCGCTGGCGGGCAAGGCCGGGCTGACGCAGATCGAGTCGCTCGAGCGCGATGGCGCCACCTGGACCCTGGATTCGCGCAATTCCCGTAACCAGCGCGTGGAAGTGCGCATGAGCGGTTACGATGGCCGCGTGCTGGCCAGCAAGCGCGATGGCTGGTGGGACTGATCCGGCCACGCCACCGCGCGCTGGATGCACGAACGGCCGGGTTTCCCCGGCCGTCCTCACAAGTACCTGGGGGCGGCAGCGCTTACCAGCGCGCCGGGTAATCCCAGTAGCCCGGGCCACGCCCGTAACCGCCGTAACCCCCGAAGCCGTCATAGCCATACGGACCGAAGAAGCCGGGGCCCTTGCCCTCGCTCACCCGGATGTTGACGTTGACGTTGCGGGTGTTGCCCTCATCGGTGGTGTAGTTCTTGCTCAGATTGAGCTCGGCCGCGTTGTAATGGCTGTTGCCGTAATTCTCGGAATAGCCGATGCCGGTGGTGAAGCTGCCGTTGACCCGCAGCTTGTCGTCGGTCACATGGGCAATGCCATTGGCGGCCCGGTCGGTGGAGCGCCGGCCGGTGCGGTCGCCGTAGAAGGTGCCGGGCGGATCGCCGCGCAGGGACTGATCGCTCAGGTACTGCAGCGGCGCGTCCGGGATGCTCAGGTCCAGTCCGGTGGCGGACTGCGGGCCGGTGGCGCCTGCAGCAGACTGGGCCAGCGCCACACCGGGCAGGGACAGGCACAGCAGCAGGGGAAGCAGGCGGATCATGAGAGGCTCCGGAGCGAACAGGCGGGACGGCCGACAGCGCTGACGCTAGCAGCCGTAGTTTGAATGATGCCTGTCATAGCGTGCGTTGCAAGGGGAACTCAGCCCAACCGGTCAAATCCGAACAGCTCGGCCAGCGGATGCCGGCGGCGTTCGATCCGCGCCCGCAGCAGCCCGGCGCCGATCATGGAGTAGGTGATCCCGTTGCCGCCGTAGGCCATCGCGAACAGCACCCGCGGCCCCCACTGTGGGTGCGGACCGAAGAAGGGCAGGCCATCGTGGGTCTCGGCGAAGGTGCCCCCCCAGGAGAACGCCGGCTGCAGCGGCAGGTGCGGGAACAGCTTGGCGGTCTTCTTGAGCAGCTTGCCGGTCTTGCTCTCCACACGCCGGTCGCGCCGCGCCGGGAGATCGATGGCGTCGTCTTCGCCGCCGATCAGCAGCCGGTTGTCGCCGGTACTGCGCAGGTAGAGATAGGGCCGCGCCGATTCCCAGGCCATCGTCTCGCGCAGCGGGCCGAGCAGATCCGGGTGGATCGGGTCGGTGATGAACGCGTAGCTGCTGCGGTTGCGCGCCACCGAGGGCGTCAGCCAGCGCTGTCCGGCATAGCCGGTGGCCAGCACCACGTGGCGGGCGCGGATGCGTGCGCCGCCCAGGGTGGTGGCGGTGACGCCGCGCGGGGTGGGCGTGAGGGTATCGAGCACGGTGCGGTCGTAGACCCCGCAGCCGCGCGTGTGCAGCCGCATCAGCAGGCGATAGGTCAGCCGGTACGGATCGATGCGTGCCGCCAGCGCGCTGAGGATCGCCCCGGGCGCTCGGATGCCGTACTCGTCCGCGACCGCCTCGCTGTCCAGCCAGCGCACCTCGAAGCCGTGCCTGGCACGCAGCGCGCACTCTTCGGCCAGCACCGCCTGATGCCCGCGCTTGCTCGCGTAGTACAGGCTGGCCATGCGGTGGCAGTCCACATCGCGGAACGGCGCGGCCACCGCGCAGATGGCCGGAATCGCATCAGCACAGGCCTGGTAGGCCTGCACGGCGGCGTCCTCGCCGTAGCGTTGGGCGAGGTCGATCAGGTGGGTGTCGATCTCATACTGCAGCAGCGCGGTGCTGGCCGCCGTGCTGCCCCAGCCGATGTCGCGCTGTTCGATCAGCGCCACATCATGGCCGTGCGCACACAGCTCATCGGCGATCAGCGCACCGCTGATGCCGCCACCGACCACCAGCACCTCGCAGTTCAGATCGTTTTCCAGCGGTGGAAACGCATGCATCAGGCCGTTTCGCACGGCCCAGAACGGGTAACCGCTCTTCAGATCCATTGCAGCCTCAGGCGGTGGGGTGGCCGGTATGCGGGGTCTGGATCAGCTCGGTCAGGTCGAAGCCCTGCAGGCGCGCCTGCGCCAAGTAGTGTTCCTGGGTGGTGCGGTCGAGCGTGGGGGTACGCGAGAGCAGCCAGAGGAACTTGCGGTCCGGGCTGCCGACCAGCGAAACGCTGTAATCCGGCGCGATCTGGATCACCCAGTAGTCGCCCTTGGTGAAGGGCAGCCAGCGCAGGCCCTTGGGCAGGAAGCTGACCTCCAGCCGCGCGGTGTCGTTGTCGACCGGGCAGGCTTCACCGTCGGCTTCCTCGATCTCGTTCCCCATGCGGCAGCGATTGACCACGGCGACATGGCCGTTGTCTTTCAGGCTGTAATGCGCGGACACATCGGTGCAGCCTTCCGGCTCGTGCTTCATGGGCAGGCGGGCGATCTCGTACCAGGTGCCCAGGTAGCGCGGCAGCTTGAGGTCGGGAACGGTTTTCAGGTCGGGATGTGTGGTCATGGGCAACGGCTGGTGGGAATGCGATCCCACGATGCCGGGCCTGCTGCCACGGCCGGGTGAAGCCGGGGCGAGTACGGCGTCGAGAACGCTGCGTTGTCGATGCGTCATGCTGCGGCCGGGTGGGCGGCGCTATGCTGGGGCGGAGCGCCATGAGCGCTTCTTTCAACAGCGATGGAGATGCGGATGTACCAGGTGATTCTGCTCAAGAGCGAAACCGGCTTTGCCCGCCAACAACGGGAGACGGCCGATGATGTGGTCGACCATGACGGGGTGACCTACACCCTGCGCGCCGGGCCGCGGCAGCCGCTGCCGACCGATCACGCCTGGGACGAGATCGCGGTCTACGCGCCCGAAGAGATCACTGAAGAAGAGTTCCAGGACTGGTACGCCCGCCTGCAGCCGCAGGTCGAAGAGCTCCGCCTGAAGTACTGAGCGGCCGCATACCTGTTCTGAACGGGGCCCGGTTTATAGTCGCGGGCAGGCGCGGTGGTCCGCGCGAACCGTTGGTGCTGGCGTGTCGCTTCGTCATTCTTCGTGTGTGGTGCGGTCGTTGTCGTGGCTGCTGTTGTTGGCCTGGCTGGGGGCCGCGCCGATCGCGCTGGCCCAGGCCGGCGACCCGGATCCGGACCCTGCCAAGCAGCTGGTCCAGGCCGAAAAGGCCTTCCGGTCCATCAGTGACGACCTGGAGGATGCGGCCACCACAGAAACCCTCAAGACGCTGTCCGACCGCGCCCTGGCCGTCCAGCGTGATGCGGACGGCCTGCAGAGTGCGCTGGACCCGCTGCTCAAGCAGGTGGACGCGCGCCTGTCCCAGCTCGGCGAGGTGGCCGAAGGCACCGTCGAGCCGCCGGAAGTCAGCCGGCAGCGCAAGGCGCTGAACCAGCAGAAGGCCGACATCAACGCGCAGATCGCCCGCGCCAAACTGCTTTCGGTGGATGCCAAGCAGCTCGGCGAGCGCATTGAGAAGATGCGGGTCACCCAGTTCAGCGAGCAGCTGACGCGCAAAGTCGCCTCGCCGTTGTCGCCCGCGTTGTGGCGCAGCTTCGCCAAGGATGTGCCGGGGGATGTGGATCGCCTGGCCATCCTGTACCACATGGGCGTGGACACCGCGCGCAAGGCGATCGCCAGGCACGGCTGGACCGCGCCGCTCATCGGTCTGGGCGTGGCCCTGGTGATGTTCTTTCCGCTGCGGCTGTGGCTGCGCGCGCTGGGCCGGCGCTTCGCCGCCTCCGAGCGGGCACCGGATGGACGGCTGCGCCGCTCCGGGCTGGCGGTCTGGCTGCTGCTGGTCGGCACGCTGCTGCCCGGCCTGGCCGCGGTTGCGTTGATCGAATCACTGGATGCGATTGGGGCGATCCCGGCGCGTCTGCAGTCGGTGGCCGAGACCTTCGAGGTGGCCACCTTCGTGGCGGCCTTCATCGCTGCGCTCAGTGCCTGCCTGCTGGTGCCCAAGCGGCCGTCGTGGCGGCTGCTGTCGCTGGATGACAGCGCGGCCTGGCGCCTGCGCAAGTACGCCTGGGGCGCGGCCGGCCTGACCTGGCTGAGCATCATGCTGGTTGCCCTGGACCGTGCGGCACGCACCAGCGAGGTGACCACGGTCGCCGTGGACGGGCTGATCGCGCTGACCTACATGGGGCTGATCATCGCGATCCTGGTTTCGCTGGCGCGCATGCACAACCGCCAGGCGGCCGAAGCTGCCGAAGCCCAAGCGCGTGCCGATCCCCGCGCCGGTGGCGATGGCAAGGTACGCGGCGCACCCCGTCGCAGCGGCTGGATCGTGCTCGCGCGCTTGGCCGGCCACATCGCCGTGGCAGCGGCGGTGATCGCCACCCTGCTGGGCTATCTCAACTTCGCACTGTTCGTCGCCCAGCAACTGGTCTGGGGCGCAGTGGTGCTGATGGCCGTCTCGCTGCTGCTCAAGTTCGCCGATGACCTGGCCACCTGGGCCCTGGCGCCCAGCAGCCGTGCCGGGCAGACCATCGTGTTGACCACCGGGCTCAGCGAGGCGCGGGTGGAGCAGGCCGGCGTGCTGCTGTCGGCGGTGCTGCGTGTCGGTGTGATCCTGCTCGGCCTGCTGGCACTGGCGGCACCGTTCGGCAACCTCAACGCTTTCCTCGGTGGGCTGGATTCGCTGTCCGGCGGGCTGAAGATCGGTGAGACCACGCTCAGGCCGAGCACCGTGATGTACGCGGTGCTGGTGTTCCTGGTGGTATGGGCGGTCATGCAGGCGTTCCAGCGCTGGCTGAGCGACACCTACCTGCCCAAGACCGAACTGGACGCCGGTGCGCGCAACTCGATCAGCACCGTCACCCGCTACCTCGGCATCATCGCCGCGGTGCTGTGGGGCCTGACCGCGCTGGGGATCGGCTTCGAGAAACTGGCGCTGGTGGTCAGCGCACTGTCGGTGGGTATCGGTTTCGGCCTGCAGGCGATCACCCAGAACTTCGTCTCCGGCCTGATCCTGCTGGCTGAGCGGCCGGTGAAGATCGGCGATTGGGTCAAGCTGGGCGACCAGGAGGGCGACATCAAGCGGATCAGCGTGCGCTCGACCGAGATCCAGGTGGGCGACAAGTCGACCCTGATCGTGCCGAACTCCGAGCTGATCACCAAGACCATCCGCAACATGACGATGGGCAACGCGCAGGGCCGGATCCAGATCCAGTTCTCGGTGCCGTTGAACACCGATGTGGCCGCATTGCGGCAGATCCTGCTGGATGCGTACACCGATCACCCGGGCGTGCTGAGCGATCCGGCGCCGTCGGTGTTCATCGATTCGATCGCCAATGGGCAGATCGCGATCAACAGCTTCGCTTACGTGTCGGGCCCGCGTGCGGTATACGGCGCACGCAGCGAACTGTACTTCACGATGCTGCAGAAGTTTGCCGCCGCCGGGATCGCGCTGTCGGCGCCGACGGATATCCATCTGGTGCGCGATCCGGCCGCCCAGCCGGACCCGGACGCGTAAAGAAACCGGTGCCGGCCCATGGTCGGCACCGGCCGTCAGCCGCGGTTCCCGCGGCGCGAGGGCACCAGCGCGAAGGTATCCACGGCCAGCTTCTCGGCGTGGTTCAACCAGGCGCGCACTTCCAGATCATCGACCTCGTGGTCCAGGCCGAAGCTCAGGTTGATGCGGCCTTCGGCATCGGGCTGCACCCACTGCTGGGCCACCACCACCTTGCGCTGCGAGGAGACCGCTTCGATCCAGAAGCCACGGTCCGGCGACTGCTTGGTCACCAGCTGCACCATGTACTGGCCGGCGCGGGTGCGGCGGCCCTTCTGCGTGATCATGTGCGCCTGGCGGATGCTCGGGCGCGGGCCGTTGAACGGATCCAGCGGGCCATCCACGGCCACGCCACCGCGCAGCTGGTCATCGCGGAACAGCTTGATGCCCTTGTCCTGGTTGACCAGCATCGCGCACCAGTCGCCATCGGCGGAGCCGTCTTCGAACGCAGTGCAGCGGTCCACGTAGGCAAGCGTATTGGATGGGTCGGCCAGATCGAACTGCTTGGAGGTGTTTTCCAGGTAGACCGACTTCAGATCCCAATGCTTGTCGTACTCCAGCAGCACCGGCGGCTGCACATGCTGCAGGCCGATCACCACCTGGTTGTCGTCATCGATGCGCAGCTGGCGGGTCTTGTCGCCCAGCCACAGCGAGCGCGAGAACGCGAGGTAGCGCGGGTAGTCTTTGCCGTTGTCGCGGAACACCGCGGCGCTGGCACTGTCCGAGCGCTCCGGATGCAGCAGCGAGCGGCCGAAACCGATCGAATCGATGGCCGGGTCGATCAGGCTCAGCAGGGTCGCGCCCGAGTCCAGCGTCGAGCCGGCCGGTGCGGTCAACTGGCGCGGGGCGATGTCCTTGCCCAGGAACAGCAGCAGATTCTCGCGGTCCTGCTTGGCCAGGATATGGCTCAGATCGTTCGGCATCGCCAAGTGATCGGAGGCGATCACGATCAGGGTGTCCTCGCCGTACGGGCTGGCCTGGATGCGATCAACCAGCTTGGCGATCAGCCCGTCGGTGCACTTGAGTGCGTTGAGCATGCCGATGTTGCCGTGCTCGCTCTGGTAACGGGTGCCCTTGCAGGCCACGGGCAGGTGACCGGCGGGATGATGGGTGTCCATGGTCAGCGTGGTCAGCATGAACGGTTCGCCCTTGCGCGAGAGCTGCACGAAGCGGTCGTACGCCTTGTCCAGCAGCACATCGTCATGCACGCCCCACGGCGAGAAGTGCGCGCGGGTGATCTTCTGCTTCTTGAACCAGGCCAGGTCGTCCACGGTATCGAAGCCATGCGTGGCCAGGAACTGGCCCTTGCCGGCGAACTGGCCGTTGGCGCCGCCCAGGTAGTGATTGGTGTAGCCCTGCTGCTTGAGGTAATCGCCCAGGCAGACCGCTTCGGGCAGGAAGCTGCCCATGCGGCCCATGCTGTTCTCATCTTCCTTGGCGGTGGTCAGCGGCACGCCGCACATCGAGGAGACCAGCCCGGCGATGGTCCAGCCACCACCCTCGGCCGAGACCAGCCCGCGCACGTCCAGCGACTGCGCGGCCAGCCGGTTGATGTTGGGCATCAGGTCCGGGAAGGTGGTTTCATTGAGATAGGTGCGTTCCAGGCTTTCGCCGTAGATCCACACGATGTTGCGGGGCTTGGTCAGCGGCTGCTGTGGCACGCGGTACTCGGCCTTGACCATGCTGTAGTCGACCGGGCGCATCTGCTGGTACAGGCGCTGGCCATCGCTGTAGAGCGGGCTGACCACGATCGCGACGAACCACATCGCCATGAAGCCGGCGAACACCGCCTTGCCATGTGCCCGGCGATCCCGACGACGGAAGCGGGCCAGCAGCAGCGGGGACAACGAGAGCAGGGCCAGTGCGATGAAGCCAGCGATGTAGTGCTTGAAATCGGCGATGCCGGCGCCTTCCATGTCCGCACCGAGGTGGTACAGGGTGGCGGCATTGAGACCATCACCGGACAGCTTGTTGATCAACCACCACGCACTGAGGGTCAGCAGCAGCAATGACATCAGGCTTGCCTTCCACCACACCCATTTGTCAGATGCGAGGAACAGCCAGGCGAGCAGCAACAGAGACAGCAGCAGGATCCAGAGCATAAGCACTTTTGGCAGTGGAGACAGGTGGTGATGGACGTCATGACGACGTATGTCCCATCCGACCGGCTGTCCCAACCACACATGCATGACAAGCCGATGACTCGATCATGCCTGCACGAACCTGACTGAAATGTTTGTTGAAAACGACATTCGTACACACGCATCGCACTGCGATATGCGACGTAAAACACGCGTGAAGAAGGGCGCACGATGCTGCAGTGCATCGTGCGTTATCCGTGGTGTTTTCCGTCGTGTCTGAATGCGTGGTACGCGCGGCAGGTGCGTCAGCGGTGCCCGCGTTCTTCCTTCGAGCGCGCACGACGATCGAAGATCAGCGCACTGAGGATGATGCCCAATCCGAGGAACACGCCGATCAACATCAAGGTGAACGCGATGGCGGGATAACCGAACAGATGCCAGCCGGTATCGACCTTCATCATCATCGCCGCGGCAAGAATCAGGGCGGCGGTGACGATGCCGGCAGAGACGCGGTTGGCGATCTTCTGCAGGTTTTCCATCAGGCGTGATTCTTCCAGCCCGGTGACCTTCATCTGCAGGCGGTTCTCGGCGAGCAGCGCGAGGATGTCGGTCATCTTGCGCGGCCCATCGCGCAGCAGTTGCTGCATCTCCATCGCCTCGCTGGCGAGGTTGGCGGCCGACAGCGATTTCTTCAGGCGCGCACGCATCACATGCTGCAGCTGTTTCTCCACGATGCGCCGGGTATCCAGGTCCGGCGACAGCAGCCGGCACACGGTTTCCAGATTCAACAGCGCTTTGCCCAGCAGGCTCAGCTCCGGCGGGGTGCGCAGGCCGCTGGCGGTGGCGATGCGGACCAGATCCAGCACCACCCGGCCCTCGGAGAAGCTGCTGTTGGCGGCATACCGCGCGATGATCTGCCCGGTCTCGCGCAGATAGCGCTCCTCATCGAAGAATTCCAGCCGCGTGCTGATGCCGATGATTTCATCGGCGACTTCTTCACCGCGCCCGTCCACTGCGGCGAACAGCAGTTTCAACAGGCGCTCGCGCAGGCGCGGCGGCATGTGCGCGACCATGCCCAGGTCGAAGATCGCCAGGCGCCCGGCCGGGGTGACGCGCAGGTTGCCCGGATGCGGATCGGCATGGATCTCGCCATGCACGAAGATCTGGTCGACATAGCCGCGGATCAACGCCGCGGCCAGCGGTGCCATCGGCTGCTCGGTACGGCGCACATCGGGGATCATGTCCACGCGCACGCCCTGCGCCAGCTCCATGGTCAGCACGCGGTGGCTGCAGTAATCCCAGATCGGCTGCGGCACCCACAGCGGCTTGAACGGCTTGAGGTGCTGGCCGAAGCGCTGCAGGTTCTCGGCCTCGGCCTGGTAGTCCAGCTCCTGCATCAGGGTTTTGGCGAACTCATTGAGCCAGTCGCGCAGGCGCACGCGACGGCCGACCTGGGTGAGGTGATCGGCGGCCAGCGCGAAGCTGCGCAGCACCTCCAGATCCGAGCGCAGCTGCGCGGCGACCTCCGGCTTCTGCACCTTGACCGCGACCTGGCGGCCATCGTGAAGCTCGGCGCGGTGCACCTGGGCGATCGAGGCGCAGCCCAGTGGCACCGGGTCGAAGCTGGCGAACAGCTTGGATACCGACGCGCCCAGTTCCTTTTCGATGATCGCCGCGACGCGCTCGACCGGGATCGGCGCGACGTTCTCCTGCATGCGCTCCAGGGCCGTGGCGAACTCCACCGGCACCATGTCCGGGCGGGTGGAGAGCATCTGGCCCAGCTTGACGAAGGTCGGCCCCAGCGACTCCAGGTCGGTGACGAACTGCTCCGGGTTGCCCTCCGGTGGCACATCGTGGACCGCGCCTGCGTCCAGGTTCATGCCGGAAAACACGCCGGAATTACGGTAGCGCAACAGCAGGCGCAGAATCTGGCTGCGGCGGTTCATGCCCTTGACCAGCGACGGCGAACCGGGGACGACGGGCGTGGTATTCAAGCAGGACTCCGGGGCGACGATCACCGGCAGTGTGGCCGGGTGGCAGTGGTGGACTGGTGAATCCGCACCCGCTACCGCGACAGGGCTCGGATCGGTCAGAATCGGCGCTCCCGCTTCCTCCTTTGGATCCACCATGGCCGGTGCCAGTCTGTTCGCGTTGCTCGATGACATTGCGTCCCTGCTGGACGATGTGTCGGTGCTGACCAAGGTGGCGGCCAAGAAAACCGCCGGCGTGCTCGGCGACGACCTCGCGCTGAACGCGCAGCAGGTGACCGGGGTCAGTGCCAACCGCGAACTGCCAGTGGTCTGGGCCGTGGCCAAGGGCTCGCTGGTCAACAAGGCGATCCTGGTACCGGCCGCGCTGGCGATCAGCGCCTGGCTGCCGTGGGCGATCACCCCGCTGATGATGATCGGCGGCGCGTTCCTCTGCTACGAGGGCGTGGAGAAGCTGGCACACCGCTTCCTGCATTCGCGCGACGAGGATGCGCAGCGCAAGGCCGAGCGGGCCAAGGCCCTGGCCGACGAGAAGGTGGACATGGTCGCGTGGGAGAAGGACAAGGTGAAGGGCGCGATCCGCACCGACTTCATTCTGTCGGCGGAGATCATCGTGCTGTCGCTGGGCGTGGTTTCCAGCGCACCGTTCCTCAACCAGGTCAGCGCGCTGGTGGTGATCGCGCTGGCGATGACGGTGTTCGTCTACGGTCTGGTCGCCGGCATCGTCAAGCTGGACGATCTGGGCCTGTACCTGTCGCGCAAGGGCGCGGCGCTGGCCGCGGTCGGCCGTGGGCTGCTGGTCGCTGCACCGTGGCTGATGAAGTTCCTCTCGGTGGCCGGCACCGCGGCCATGTTCCTGGTCGGCGGCGGCATCCTGGTGCACAGCATCGCGCCGCTGCACCACGCCATCCTGGAGATGGGCGGTGACGGCAGCTGGGGCTGGTTGATCAACGCCTTGGGCAACGTGATCGTCGGGGTGGTGATCGGCGCGGTGGTCCTGGCGGCGGTGACCGGGTTCCAGAAGCTGCGCGGGGCCAAGCCCGCGCACTGAGGGGCACGCGCGTCAGGCCGGCTCCCAGCCGCGCAGGGCCTCCAGCTCGGCGCGGGCGCGGGCCAGCCGGCGGCCGGACAGCGCATCGATCGCCCGCTGCAGCCACGGCGAGGCCGGTGCGCGCTGGACCCAGCGGCGCGCAAGAATCAACGCGGCCAGCATGGCCAGCGTCCCTGCGGCCAGCGAGGCCAGCAGCCACGGCGCCGCGAAGGTGCCCAGATCCACGCCCCAGGCCTGCCAGGCCACCAGCACCGGTACCGCCAGCCACAGCCAGCACCAGGGCAGGCCGAGCAGCAGTTCGGTCAGTGCGGTGTGCCGGCGCAGCGCGGCCAGCTGTCGCGATTGCTCGACCACGGTCTGCGTCGGCTGCAACTGCCGGCGGCGATGCAGCCGGGTGATGCTGGCGATGATCACCGCGATGCAGTACGCATGCAGCGCCAACGCACTGAGCATCACCGCCAGCGGTGGCTGCTGCCACCATTGGCTGCCGCAGTAGACCGCCAACGCCAGCCAGGCCACCAGTTGCAGTCCCTGCCACAGGCTGAAGAGGCCGAGCTGGCGTTGAACGCTGCGTTGCCGATGGCTGCGCCACGCCTCCAGCGCGAAGGTTTCCTGCGCATCGGTGGGGGTGCCGACGCTGTTCCACAGGTGCTTGAGTTCATCCGGTTGCATGGCGGGGCTCTCAGTCGGTGGGGTTCAGGCGCGTACGCAGCTGCTGGCGCAGGCGGTGCAGGCGGGTGGAGACGTTGGCGACGCTGATGCCCAGCACCTCGGCGATCTGCCGGTGGTCGTGATCGTCCAGGTGCAGCAGCATCAGGGCGCGGTCCAGCGGCGGCAGCGCATGGATGGCGACCTCCAGCTGGTGCAGGGCGTGGCGCTGCTCGGGCGGCGCGCGCTCGTCGGTGGTGACGGCAGGCAGCGCGTCGTCCAGCGGCGCGTGGTGGCGCTGCCGATGCTGCTGGCGGCGCCATTGCGAGATCGCCACGTTGAGCGCCAGCCGGTACAGCCAGGTCGAGAAGCGCGCCCTTGCCGGGTCGAAATCCTCGAACGCCGCCCACGCCTGCACGCTGATCTCCTGGACCAGATCGAGCCGATCCTCAGGGTGGCGGCAATAGCCGCGCGCCACCTTCAGCACGATGCCGCGGTGCTGCTCCAGCAGCGCGGCGAAGTGCGGGCGCAGATCGATGTCGGTACCGGGCCGTGTCATGTCCATACCCGGGTGATTCGCGCCACTGCGCGGAATATCACAGGCGCGGGCTCAGCGCGGCGGCTCGGCCGCCAGGACGCGGTTCTTGCCGACCCGCTTGGCCGCATACAGCGAGGCATCGGCGCGCCGCAGCAGCGCCTCGGCTGGCTCGCCCGGTTGCCACTGCGCCAGCCCGGCACTGAAATGCACCGGCACGCGCTGTTCGTCCAGCGGCAGCGGCCGCTGCGCCAACGAGCGCTGCAACCGCAGCAGGGTGGACATACTGTCCGCCGCCGGCGTTTCCGGCAGCAGCAGGACGAACTCATCGCCACCCAGCCGGGCGATGGCATCGCTGCTGCGCAGGTGCAGCTGGCAGACACCCACCAGGTGGCGAAGGACCGCATCGCCACCGGCATGGCCGTGCAGGGTATTGGTCTGGTGGAAATCGTCCAGATCCAGCAGGGCCAGCGCCAAGGGATGGCCGTGGCGGGCGGCGCGCGACAGTTCGCGTTCCAGCAGCTCGTCCAGACCGCGGCGGTTGAGCGCGCCGGTCAGCGGATCGGTGCGGATCAACCCGGACACCTCGCGCAGCTCCTGCTCCAGTTCGGCGATGCGCTGTTCGGCCTGTTCCACTTCGCGGCGCGCATTGCCCAGGTGATCGCGCGCCTGCAGGGCCTGATCCTGCACGCGCCCGGTGTCCTGCAGCACGTCCTGCAGCAGCTGGTTGAGGTCGGCGATGCTGCGGGCTTCCTTCAGGGCCAGCGCGTAGCTGCTGATCCGGTCATGGTATTCGCCGGTGCTCACGGCCATGCCGTCCAGGCGTTCGATGAAGCCACCCATGACGTTCTTCATCGCCGCTTTGGATTCGACGATGCCCTGCTTGAGCAGCCCTTGCTTGTAGATCACCTCGCGCAGGTTGGCGCGCGCCTGTTCGACCGAATCGCGGTCCAGCGGGCCGCCGATCAGCGAACGCACCGCGTGGACCTGGCCGTGCAGCCAGCTGCTGTCATCGAGCAGCTCGCTGATATTGTCCAACAGCAGATCGAACAGACTCAGCAGCAGCTCCTGCTGCTCCTGCCAGCCATCGCTGCGCACGCCGATCTGGTGCGAGAGCTCGCGCAGGCGCTGTTCGATCGGCTGCAGCGGCTGGCCCGGATGCCAGTGGCGCAGTTCACCGGCCAGCTGCACCGGCTCCTCGCGCAGCTCGGGCATGTTCTGCAGCAGGCTGGCCACGGTCACCCCGACGGTATGCCGCAGCAGCTCGCGCAGGCGCAGGCTGTCGGGCTGGCCGTCGGGCGTTTCCTGCTCGATGGTGCGGATGTACTTGTCGATCAGCTGGCGCATCGCGCGGCCGTAGCTGACCCAGTCGGCGCTGCGCTGCGCCGACTGCAGGCGCAGGCCCATGTCGCCCAGTTCGCCGGGCAGGGTGGACATGCCATTGGCGAACGCGGCCAGCAGCGGCTCGGGCGCATCGATGCCGGCGAACAGCCGCTGCAGCATCGCGCTGCTGCCGCCTTTGGGCCCCGGGGCCGGTTCGCCGGCGGCGTCCACCCCGGTGCCCACGCTCTGCCGCCGCGACAGCAGCCGCCCGACGGCGGTGCCGGGGCTGGGGGGAGCGTCGTGCGGGTCCGTCATGCGGCAGATCCTTGCAGGGCACGGCCGGAGGCCGGCGCGGTGGAGAGGTGGGAACAGTATCGGCGCAGCGGGGCCGGCCTTGAACCGGTCATGCATGGCAGGATGGTAAGCACGGCGACGGCAGGAGAGTGCGATGAAGGTGATGCTGGTGGGTGCGACCGGACTGGTCGGTGGTCATGTGCTGCGGCAACTGCTGGACGACCCGCGTTGCGATGCGGTGATCGCCCCGACCCGCCGCGCGCTGGATACCACGGATGCAGCGCTGCTCAACCCGGTGGTGGACTTCGCGCAGTTGCCGGCCGAGGCCGACTGGTGGGCGGTGGATGCCGTGATCTGCGCGCTCGGTACCACGATCAAACAGGCCGGCAGCCAGGAAGCGTTCGCACGGGTCGACCATGATTTTCCGCTGGCGGTGGCACGGCTTGCACGCGCCCATGGCGCGCATGCCTTCGCATTGAACTCGGCAATGGGCGCGGATGCGGGCTCGCGGATCTTCTACAACCAGGTCAAAGGGCGGCTGGAGCAGGACCTGCGTGCACTGGGCTACCCCTCGCTGACCCTGGTCCGCCCCGGGCTGATCGGGGGCGAGCGTGCCGAACGGCGTACCGGCGAGCATCTGGCCAGTGTGGTGCTGGGCGTGCTCGGTCCGCTGCTGCCGCGCGCCTGGCGGATCAATCCGGCCGGGAACATCGCCGCCGCGCTGGTCGAGGCGGCGCTGGTGCCCACGCCCGGCGTCAGGATCGTGGGTTCGGCCGATCTGGTGGAGCGCTGAGCCGCTGACGGCCGGATGCGCGGCGACCCGGTCACTGCGCTACCCTTTCAGCCCCTTTAGCGGTCCCAGCCATGTCCGTCGACAAGAACCAACGCGATCTCGAAGCCGGTATCCACACCGATCTGGAGGGGCGGCTGACCTACGGCGGCTACCTGCGCCTGGACCAGCTGCTGTCGGCCCAGCAGCCGCTGTCCAACCCGCCGCACCATGACGAAATGCTGTTCATCATCCAGCACCAGACCTCCGAGCTGTGGCTGAAGCTGCTGGCACACGAACTGCGCGCGGCGATCGGGTTCCTGCAGCGCGACGAGGTCTGGCAGTGCCGCAAGGTGCTGGCGCGCAGCAAGCAGGTGCTGCGCCAGCTCACCGAGCAGTGGTCGGTGCTGGAGACGCTGACCCCCTCGGAGTACATGGGCTTCCGCGATGTGCTGGGCCCGTCCTCGGGCTTCCAGTCCCTGCAGTACCGCTACATCGAGTTCCTGCTGGGCAACAAGAACGCGCAGATGCTGCAGGTGTTCTCGCACGACCCGGCCGGCCAGGCCCAGCTGCAGGAGGTACTGGATGCCCCCAGCCTGTACGAGGAATTCCTGCGCTACCTGGCCCGCTTCGGCCATCCGGTGCCGGCCGGCTACCAGGGCCGCGACTGGCAGCAGCCGCACGTGGCCGACGATGCGCTGCACCCGGTGTTCGAGCGGATCTACCAGAACACCGACCGGTTCTGGCGTGAGTACGCACTGTGCGAGGACCTGGTCGATCTGGAAACCGCCTTCCAGCTGTGGCGCTTCCGCCACATGCGCACCGTGATGCGGGTGATCGGCTTCAAGCGCGGCACCGGCGGCTCCAGCGGGGTCGGCTTCCTGCGCCAGGCGCTGGAGCTGACCTTCTTCCCGGAGCTGTTCCAGGTGCGCACCACGATCCGCAACGACGACCCGATGCCGCCGGACGCCTGAGCCGGCATCGGCTGCAATGAGCCTATTCATATTTACCTGCCCCATCCGCCGTACGGTGCGGCAGGCCCCGCCGTTGCTGCGCTGCCGGGCGTTGGCCGGAAGTTGCAGATGCAAGTTCAGCGACCATGCTGCCAGCGGCACACATCAGCGTGTATTTGACGTGAACGTGGTTGGTCTGGGATTCTCCCGCGCTGCCTTCGCACATCGGACGTGCATGTCTTCCACCGAACCCAGGAATCCCGCATGAGCGTAGACGCCGCCGCGAAATCCGTTCCCGATCCGGCGTTGCCGGAGTTCAAGACCACGCTGGGCCATCCGCGCCCGTTGTGGATGCTGTTCATGACCGAATTCTGGGAACGCTTCGCGTTCTACGGGATCCGCTGGGCCCTGGTGCTGTACATCGTCGCGCAGTTCTTCGACGGTGATTCGGCCGGCCAGGCCGCGGCCAGCCGGACCTACGGCGCCTACCTGGCGCTGGTCTACGCCGCCGCGATCTTCGGTGGCTACGTCGCCGACCGGGTGCTGGGCTACCAGCGTTCGATCCTGACCGGCGCGGTGATCATGGCCGCCGGCCTGTTCATGGTCGCCATGCCCAACAAGGAAATCTTCGAGCTGGGCCTGGCCACGATCATCATCGGCAACGGCCTGTTCAAGCCGAACATCTCGACCATGGTCGGCAAGCTGTACGGCCTGAAGGATGAGCGCCGCGACTCGGGCTTCACCATCTTCTACATGGGCATCAACATCGGCGCGATGATCGCCCCGGTGCTGACCCAGTACCTGGCCGAGAGCGTGTTCGGTACCAAGGCGATGCCGTCCTACAAGATGGTCTTCATCGCCTCGGGCATCGGCATGCTGATCAGCCTGGCCTGGTTCTACGTTGGCCGTGCCGGCCTGAAGGGCATCGGCGCCCCGCCGGCCGGTGCCGAAGGCTATGGCCGCATCGTGATGGTGTTCATCGGTGCGATCGTGGCGATCCCGGTCGCCTTCTTCCTGCTCTCCACCGGCGCCACCGCACTGGCCTGGATCCTGGGCGTGATGTTCATCGCGCTGGCGATCCTGCTGCTGGTCGAAGGCATCCGCGAAGGCAAGGTCCAGCGCGACCGCGTGATCGCGATGCTGATCATCTTCACCTTCAACGTGATGTTCTGGATGTTCTTCGAACAGGCCGGCAGCTCGTTCACCTTCCTGGCCGACAACATCGTCAACCGCAACCTCGGCGGCTGGGAATTCCCGACCGCCTGGTTCCAGTCGGTCAACTCGGTGGCGATCATCACCCTGGCGCCGATCATTGCCTGGATCTGGATCAAGCTGGGCCGCGCCAACCCGTCGATCCCGCGCAAGTTCGGCCTGGGCCTGCTGTTCAACGGTGCGGCGTTCGCGCTGCTGATGGTGGCGCTGTCGAGCATGGTCGTGGACGGCAAGATCCCGTTCTGGACCCTGTTCATGGTCTACGTCATCCAGTCCATCGGTGAGCTGTGCCTGTCGCCGATCGGTCTGTCGATGGTGACCAAGCTGGCCCCGGTGCGCCTGGTCGGCTTCGGCATGGGCGGCTGGTTCCTGTCCACCGGCATCGGCAACAACATGTCCGGCATCTTTGCCGGCGTGGTCAGCGGCGAAGGCGGCATGACCGTGGAATCGGCCTTGAAGGGCTACACCTTCGGCTTCTGGGCGTTGATTGGTTCCGGCGTGGTCCTGTTCCTGGTCGCGCCGCTGATCAACAAGCTGATGCACGGCGTCAAGTGAGGTCTGCGATGCGCATGAAAGCGGCGGGAATGTCGATGATCGTGGCCGGCCTGCTGGCCGCCTGTTCGCCGTCGTCGGCGCCTACCGCTGCGCCCGCGCAGCCGCTGGATATGTCCGAGCAGAAGGCCCCGGTCGCCGATCCCGGCGCACCGGTGGCCTCGGGCAACACCCCGGCCGCGGCGGATATCGCCGCGATCGCCGCGCTCAACGCCCAGTTCGATCCCGCACGCGACCCGGTCGCCGATCTGGCCACGGCCAAGGTCGAGGCCCAGCGCGGCGGCAAGCGGATCATCCTGGATGTGGGCGGTGAGTGGTGCCCGTGGTGCCATCTGATGGACGGGTTCATCGAAGGGGATGCGGAGATCCGCAGCTTCCGCGATGCGAACTACGTCTGGATGAAGGTCAACTACAGCGAAGACAACGAGAACGCGGCGTTCCTTTCCCAGTTCCCGGCAGTAAAGGGCTACCCGCACCTGTTCGTGCTCGATGCCGATGGCAAACTGCTGCACTCGCAGTTCACCGGTGAGCTGGAAGCGGACAAGGGGCAGAAGAAGGGCTACGACCGTGGCCGCTTCTTCGCCTTCATGAAGCAATGGGCGCCACCGAAGGCGTCGTGATCGACAAGGCCGCGGATTCCGCGGCCTTTTTTTGCCCTCAATTTCCGCGCCACTCTGCCGCTACCCCCAAGGACCTCATGCCGCGCTGTTCGTGGCGGGCAACCGACGGAATTGGACGCATGCAGCCGGGCACCAGTGACACCACCACCGATGTTTCCCTCGATGCGCCGGCCGGCGTGAGCCTGCCGCCGGTCGATGTGCTGCTGGACGACCAGACCGCACCGGACGCGTTCAATGGCGAGGCCGAGGGCGAGACGCCGGCACCGGGTGCGATCCGCTACCGCCTGCCGATGGTCTCGGTGCCCGACAACGTGCTGCTCAAGGCCGCCGTGCAGAAGCTGGTCGAGCAGAAGGCGCAGCTGGACGCGCTGGCACGCCAGGGCAGCCTGCCCGGCCTGATGCCGGCCGAGTGGCAGGGCAGCGGCCTGCGCGGGGTGGACCTGCAGGGCTTCGTGCTGAGCGTGGTGCCGTTCCTGCAGAACGCCAGCAAGGACGAAACCGCCCCGGCGCGCCTGCCGCTCAAACACGTGCTGGGTGATGCCGGCCGCTGGGACCAGCACGACGTCGAAGAACCCAGATCGCTGGCGTTCTTCCTGGCCAGCGATGATCGCGCCAGCGCCGGCGCCAAGGATCCTGCGGAGGCCTACCTGGTCGGCGCGCTCGGCCTGGCCTGGGCGCACGAAGGCCGCACCCGCCCGGGCTTCCTGCGTGAGATGGGCTACGACAGCATGGCCGCGCGCGTGGACCTGCTGCCGTACCCGGCGGCGGCGCAGCTGGCGCTGTACAGCGTGACCGCGCACGGGGTGACCCAGATCTGGTGCGTGCTGGATCGTCGCAAGGTGCGCCCGCTGCTGGCGCCGTGGATCAGCGTGCCGCTGCTGACCGCCTATGGTGTCAACGCTCCGCAGACCTGGCCGACCAGCTTCCCGGCGGTCGACGAGGTGGCGGCGATGCTGGCCGCCGCGCGGGGTGGCAAGGGGCCGGTCGAAGCGGACCTGGGCAAGGTGGCGGCAAAGGTTGCCCACGACGCCTCCGGCGAAGCCTGGATGCCGGTCAGCCTGCTCCAGGTCGGTACGTGGTCACCGCGCTGGCGTTACTTCATGGCCACCTTCATCGGGTTGCCATCGCTGCTGCTGGTGGTTGCCGCGCTGGCCCTGCCGGGGGCGATCGAAGCGGCCGCCGTGGCGGCCTCGCTGGGGTTCGCCGGTGGTGCGATCGGCGCGCTGGCCGCGCCCTGGGTGCATGCGCGGCGCAAGCACCTGAGCTGAGGCGCGTGCGCCGACGACCCACGCTCGTCGGCTACTCGTCCATCCGCTGCAGGCCTTCGCCGGCCAGGCGCAGGATCAGCGTTTCCAGCATCTGTTCTTCGTCCTCGCTGAGCACGGACATCAACTTGCGGGTGATGTCGATCACCAGCGGGGCGATGGTCTCGTATACCTCGAACCCGGCGGCCGACAGCGCCAGCACCGAGCGGCGGCGGTCGTCGCCGTGGGTTTCACGCTTGATGAAGCCCCGTTCGAGCAGTCTGGCCACGGCGCGGCTGACCGCGACCTTGTCCATCGCGGTGCGATCGGACACCTCGCTGGCCGACGAGCCCGGGTACAGCGCCAGAACCGTGATCACCCGCCACTCGGGGATCGCCAGGCCATAACGGTCCCCATACAGCTTGGCGATGTTGCCGCTGACGCGGTTGGACAGAACGCTCAGCCGGTAGGGCAGGAACTGCTCCAGATCGAGCAGGGCGTGCGATGCGCGGATGCTGTGACTGCTGGGATCGGGCGGGCTCATGCTGCGGTGCACCTTGATGGTGGTTTCATGTGAAACTATAACCTACGTTCCGGACTCCGCATTCTCGCGGGTCTGCCTTCCTACCGCACCTGGTTTTTTCCGATGCGGACTGCTTTGGAGCCACAGCATGACCAGCCAAACGAGCACCGCGTCCTTCGCACCCGATCCGGGCATGCAGGTCACCACCTTCGAAAACCCGATGGGCATCGATGGTTTCGAGTTCGTCGAGTTCGCCGCCCCGGCCGGCCGTGGCGCGGAATTGCACGACTATTTCCGCAAGATGGGCTTCACCGCCGTGCTGCGCCACAAGCAGCGTGCGATCACGGTCTATCGCCAGGGCGACGTGAATTTCCTGGTCAACGAAGAGCCGGATTCGTTCGCCTCGGACTTCGCCGAGAAGCATGGCCCGTGCGCCTGCGGTTTCGCGATCCGCTTCAAGAAGCCGGGCGATGAGGTCTACCAGATGGCCCTGGGCAACGGCGCCGAAGCGATCGACTTCAAGCCCGAGACCCGCGCCGTTGCGGCCCCGATCATCAAGGGCATCGGCGACTGCATGCTGTACCTGGTCGACCGTTACGGCGCCAACGGCAGCATGTTCGATACCGATTACGCGCCGATCGAAGGTGTGGACCAGCGCCCGAAGGGCTTCGGGCTGACCTTCATCGATCACCTGACCCACAACCTGTACTTCGGCAACATGCAGCAGTGGTCGGATTACTACGAGCGGCTGTTCAACTTCCGCGAGATCCGCTACTTCGACATCAAGGGCCTCAAGACCGGCCTGGTGTCCAAGGCGATGACCGCCCCGGACGGCATCGTGCGCATCCCGCTCAACGAATCGTCCGATCCGAAGAGCCAGATCAACGAATACCTCGACGCCTACAAGGGCGAGGGCATCCAGCACATCGCCTGTTTCACCGAGAACATCTACGACACCGTGGAAGCGATGCGCGCCCAGGGCGTGGAGTTCCTGGATACGCCGGACACGTATTTCGACGTGATCGACATGCGCGTGCCCAACCACGGTGAAGACGTGGCCCGCCTGGCGAAGAACAAGATCCTGATCGATGCCGACCCGGAGACCAAGCAGCGCAAGCTGCTGCAGATCTTCACCACCAACTGCATCGGCCCGATCTTCTTCGAGATTATCCAGCGCAAGGGCAACGAAGGTTTCGGCGAAGGCAACTTCACCGCGCTGTTTGAAAGCATCGAACGCGACCAGATGAAGCGCGGCGTGCTGTAAGACGCACGCTGTAACGCACCGGCAGCCGCCCGCGTTACGCTGCAACGATGGCCTCCGCGTCCGCGCGGGTGCCATCGGCTGTATTCCCTTGCCATCCACGCCTCCGGCGGAGCAGGACCATGAACAACCCGATGTCATCGCGCGGCTATCAGACCGGTTTCGGCAACGAGTTCGCCACTGAGGCGGTGCCGGGTGCACTGCCGGTGGGGCAGAACTCGCCGCAGCGGGTCGCCCATGGCCTGTATGCCGAGCAGCTTTCCGGCACCGCATTCACTGCGCCGCGCGGCAGCAACCGCCGCAGCTGGGTGTACCGCATCCGCCCGGCGGTGACCCACGGCGAATTCACTCCCTTCGCCCAGCCACACCTGCGCGGTGACGTCGCCCAAGGGGCGGTCTCACCCAACCAGCTGCGCTGGGATCCGTTGCCGCTGCCAACCACGCCCACCGATTTCATCGAGGGGCTGTACACGATGGGGGGCAACGGCTCGCCCGACGCCCACCATGGCGTGGGCATCCACCTGTATGCCGCCAACCGCGACATGCAGGGCCGCTATTTCTACAACGCCGATGGCGAGCTGCTGATCGTCCCGCAGCTCGGCCGCCTGCGCCTGCTCACTGAAATGGGCGTGATCGAGATCGAACCGCAGCAGATCGCGGTGATTCCACGCGGCGTACGTTTCCGTGTCGAACTGCCCGATGGCGACGCACGCGGCTACGTCTGCGAGAACTTCGGCGCGCTGCTCAAGCTGCCGGACCTGGGCCCGATCGGCTCCAACGGCCTGGCCAATCCGCGCGACTTCGAAACCCCGCATGCCGCGTTCGAGAACGTCGATGGCGCGTTCGAACTGATCGCCAAGTTCGATGGTCAACTGTGGCGTGCGGATATCGACCATTCCCCGCTGGACGTGGTCGCCTGGCACGGCAACTACGCGCCGTACCGCTACGATCTGCGCCGCTTCAACACGATCGGCTCGATCAGCCACGACCATCCCGATCCCTCGATCTTCCTCGTGCTGCATTCGCCCAGCGACACGCCGGGGACCAGCAACATGGATTTTGCGATCTTCCCGCCGCGCTGGCTGGTTGCGCAGAACACGTTCCGCCCGCCGTGGTTCCACCGCAACATCGCCAGCGAGTTCATGGGCCTGATCCACGGTGCCTACGACGCGAAGGCCGAAGGCTTCGTGCCCGGCGGCGCCTCGCTGCACAACTGCATGAGCGGCCACGGCCCGGACGCGGTGACCTTCGAGAAAGCCTCCGCTGCCGACCTGAGCAAGCCGGACGTGATCAAGGACACCATGGCCTTCATGTTCGAAACCCGCGGCGTGATCCGCCCCACCGCCCAGGCGATGGACGCGGCGCACCGCCAGCGTGGGTACCAGCAGTGCTGGCAGGGCCTGAAGGCGAATTTCTCGGGGTAAGCAGCCTCAAACCGCCGCGATCTGGACGCGGTCGGCATGTTCCTTCGGCAACACCTCCAGCAACCGCTGCCGCACCCGTTCGGCATAGCCGGCGGAGGTCAGGTCCGGCAGTGCCTCCAGCGCGGCGTGCAGCGCCGCCATGACCGCGTCGTCGCTGCGCGCCTGCTGCAGGGTGTGGAACAGCGCTGCCGCGCGCGGATGGCGCTGCAGTTCCAGGATGTCCAGCAGATAGATCCGGGCGGCGACCAGCGAGCGGCGGCGTTCGGTCACCGGCGCGGGCGCCGGCGCCACGGTGGGCATCACGCCGGGCACGAGTGTGGCAGGCGCGACAACGGCCGCCTCCGCGACCGCACTTGATACCAGATACCCGCTCTGGATCAGCTGGATCACCATCGCCGGGGTTTCCGGGCCCACCAGCTGGCCCAGCTGGACCAGATCACGCTGGCCGTCGCACAGGATCAACAGCCGGCGCTGGCGCATGTCCAGCGGGGCACGGTGGGCCTGCAGCGCGGTGCGGGCGAGATCGGTCTTCTGCGGTTGCATGGGGGCGGGGTCGATGCGGTGCAGGCCGAGCCTGAACGCGGCAGGTGAAACGCGGATGACAGCGACAGCCTGCATCCCGCCCACACAGCGTTCGCGCTAGGCTGCGCCCATTCACCGGGAGGATGCAGGCATGAAACAGCTGGGAAGCATGATCGCACTGGGTATGGTGCTGGCCTTGGCCGCGTGCGAGCGCACGCCGGAAACCCCGTCGGGCGATGCCGAGGCGGCCGTGCCGGCACCGGCGGCGGACACCGCGCCGGCAGCGCCTGGCACGGCCGCGCCAGGCACGGATACGCAGGGGCCGGCACGCCTGGATGGCTACGGCCCGGTGGCGCTGGGCAGCACGCTGGACGAGGTCAGGGCGGCCTGGAAGGAACCGCTGCAGGGGGACGTCGCTGACGACTACTGCCATGCGCTGCGGCCCGAAGGCGCGCAGGCCGAGGACGTGATCTTCATGATCGAAGGCAAGCGACTGGTGCGCTACGACGTGCGCAACGACCGCATCGTCGCCCCCGGCGGCGGCAAGGTCGGCATGTCGCTGGGCCAGCTGCAGACGCTGTACCCGGACCGCGGCGACCTGACCCCGCACAAGTACGATCCGCAGGGCCACAACCTGCGCGTGCGCCCGGCCACCGAAGGCGGCGCGCTGGTCAACTTCGAGATCAATGGCGATGGCAACGTGACCGCCTGGCGCGTTGGCAAGACCCCGCAGGTGGACTACGTGGAAGGCTGTTCCTGAGCGGGCCTTCACTGTTCGGGCCGGGCTGGCCCTAAAATCGGCCCAGATCTGTCACCGGGGAGCACCAGATGATCGCTGCCACTGTTTGGTTCGTGCTGGGGCTGGTGCTGCTGGCACTGGGCGGTGATTCCATCGTCCGGGCCGCATCGGGACTGGCCCAGCGCTTGGGCGCCTCACCGTTCGTGGCCGGGCTGCTGCTGGTGGCCTTCGGCACCTCGCTGCCGGAACTGGTGGTCAATGCCCGCGCCTTCGTGGTCGGTGCTGAAGAACTCGCCCTGGGCAACGCGGTGGGCAGCAACATCGTCAATGTCGGCCTGACCCTGGGCCTGGCGGCGCTGGCCGCGCCGCTGCTGGTGCGTGCGCGCCTGCTCTCGCCGCTGCTGGTGTGCCTGGCGGGCGCCAGCGCGCTGCTGATCCTGTTCGGTCTGGATGGCGTGATCGCACGCTGGGAAGGGGTCGTGCTGCTGCTCGCCTTCGTCGGCCTGCTGGTGTTCCTGCTGCGCCGCGCGCGGCTGGAATCCGAGCCGGTGCGCGAGGGCATCGCCGGCTACGCGATGACCCGCACAGGGCTGTTCCTCAACCTCCTGCGGCTGCTGTTCGCGGCGGTGTGCCTGTATGTCGGCGCGCGCTGGGTCGTGCAGGCCGCGCCGGTGTTTGGCGCCGGGCTGGGGTGGTCACCGTTGCTGGTCGGCCTGCTGCCGGTGGCGATCGGCACGGCCTTGCCCGAAGTGGCTGCGGCGATTGCGGCAGCACGCCGTGGGCAGGGCGACATGGTGCTGGGCCACGTGATCGGCTCGAGCCTGTTCAACCTGCTGGTGGTGGTCGGCGGCATGGCCGCGCTGCGCCCGCTGGCGCTGCCCGAATCGTTCGTCAAACTGGAGCTGCCGGCGGCGATCGCCTTCGTGCTCGTGCTCTACCCGATGCTGCGCGGTGACCTGACCATCAGCCGGCGCGAAGGCGCGGTGCTGGTGGTGGCGTTCGTCGGTTGGGCCGCGCTGGAGCTGGCGTTGATCTGGGGCGGCTGACCGACGCAGGACGCAGCGCCGACCGTGGGTCGGCTGCCCTCCGGTACGATGCAGGCGGCCGACCAACGGTCGGCGCTACTGGCTGTCCCGGGAAACGGGGGCCTTGGCATCGTCGGCCTCGTCCGCACGGCGCGGTTCCGGCGGCGGCAACTGTTCTTCCTTGGCGGTCTTGTGGCCCGGCAGGTCCGGTCGGGTTTCCATCAGCAGCGACAACGCGGCCTTGGCCATCATGTGCGCGCTGATCGGTGCGGTGATGAACAGGAATACCGTGATCAGCAGTTCGCGCGGCTGCGGGTCCTCGCCGAGGAAGATGTGATAGCAGACCGAGCCGACCAGCACGCAGCCCACGCCCAAGGTGCTGGCCTTGGTGGGTGCATGCAGGCGCTTGAAGAACGTGGACAGCTTCACCAGACCGAGCGCGCCGACCAGGATGAAGAAGCAGCCGAACAGCAGCAGAATCGACAGCACGATCTGGATGAAGGTGATCATTCGACGATGTCCCGGCGCAGCACGAACTTGCTCAGCACCACCGTGCTGCCGAAGCCCAGCATGGCGATGATCAGTGCGGCTTCGAAATACACCGCCGAGTTGAGGTACATGCCGAACAGCATCAGCTCGGCGATCGCCGTCACCGACAGGGTGTCCAGGGCGAGGATGCGGTCGGGCACGGTCGGGCCGCGCAGCAGGCGCCAGGTGGCCAGCAGCATGGCCAGGCCGACCACGTGCATGCACACCACCATCGTGGTCTGGATGAACATGTATCCGGTCATGGGAAAATCTCCATCAGCGGGGCTTCGTAGCGGGATTTGATCTGCCGGATCAGCGCGTCCGGGTCATCCAGGTGCAGCACATGCACCAGCAGATACCTGCGGTCATCGGACAACGCGGCCGAGACCGTGCCCGGGGTCAGCGTGATCATGCTGGTCAGCGCGGCGATGCCGTGGATGTTGGCGATATCCAGCGGCAGCCAGATGAAGCCGGGATGGATGCGGCGCTCCGGTCCCAGCACCTGGATCGCGACCCGGATGTTGGAGATCAGGATGTCCCACAGGGTGACGAACAGCAGCTTGGGCAGCGGGCGGAGCGAGCCGATGCGGGCGAACTCGCGGTCCAGCCGCGCCGCGAACAGCGGCACCACCACGCCCAGGATCATGCCGAGCACGATCTGGCCGACGGTGAAGCTGTCGGACATCAACAGCCAGAACACCACCACCATCACGCTCAGCGAGGGCGAGGGCAGCACGCGTTTGTACAGGGAAGGCTTGCGCGTCATGGCTGGCGGATCTCCGGCGTGGTGGCGCGCAGTTCACCCACGTAGTCCTGGGGCTGCAGCAGCTGGGTGGCCATCGCATCGGTGTGCTGCATCAGTGGCCCGGCGAACACGCTCATCGCGATGCCGTAGCTGAGCAGCAGCGCGGCCGCAAACAGTTCCACCGTGCGCGTGGGTGCCTTGCGCGGTTTGGGTGCGCCTTCTTCGACCACCGGCACGCGCCAGAACAGGCGCGTGCCGCCGCGTGTCAGGCCGACGATCACCATCAGGCTGCTGCCCAGCACGGCCGCCCATACCGCCCAGGTGTACTGCGCCGGCATGCCGGCCAGCAGTGCCGCCTTGGCCAGGAAGCCGGACAGCGGCGGCAGGCCCGCCACCGAGACCGCACCGATCAGGAACAGCACCGCCGGCGTTTCCTTGCCCGGCATCGGCGCGATGACCTCCTTGCGATCGCTGGCACCGCCACGGCGGCGGCGGATCAGATCGGCGATGAGGAACAGTGCGGCGGCCACGAAGGTGCTGTGCGGCAGGTAGTACAGGCCGGCGGAAAGCACTTCGGGGGTGCGCACCGAGAAGGCGATGAACAGCGTCGCTGCCGAGACCACCACCAGGTAGGAAATCAGCACGCGCAGGCGGGCGGCGGCCAGGACACCCAGGCCACCCAGCACCAGCGTGGCCACACCGCCCCAGAGCAGCCATTCGCTGCCGTAGCCGGCCATCGGGCCGGCACCCTCGCCGAACCACAGCGTGCTGACCCGCAGCACCGCGTACAGGCCGACCTTGGTCATGATCGCGAACAGGGCGGCCACGGCGGCCGGCGCACGTGCGTAGGCTTCGGGCAGCCACAGGTACAGCGGCATCAGCGCGGCCTTGCTGCAGAACACCAGCAGCAACAGCCCCATGGTCGCCTTGACCAGGGTCAGGTGCGAGGCCGGCACTTCCGCGATGCGCTGGGACAGCTCGGCCATGTTGAGCGAGCCCAGCGAGGCGTACAGCAGGCCGAGCGCAATCAGGAACAGGGTCGAGGCGGTGACGTTGAACACCACGTAGTGCAGGCCGATGCGCATGCGCAGGCCGCGCCCTCCGCTGAGCAGCAGGCCGTAGGAGGCGATCAGCATCACCTCGAAGAACACGAACAGATTGAAGATATCGCCGGTCAGGAACGCGCCGTTGAGGCCGACCAGCTGGAACTGGAACAACGCATGGAAATGCGGCGCGCGCCGGTCCCAGCCCGAACAGGCATGCAGCAGGCAGGGGATGGCCAGCAGCAGCGTGGTCACCAGCATCCAGGCCGAGAGGCGGTCGGCCACCAGCGCGATGCCCAGGCGCGAGGGCCAGTCACCCAGCAGGTACACCGCAATGCTGCCGTCGGCGGTCTGCGCGAACAGCAGCGCGACCGCTGCCGCCAGTGCGGTCAGCGTGGTCCACGCCACGGTGCGCTGCACCTTCGGCCCGTAGCGGCGGTGTTCGACGAACAGCGAACAGGCCGCGCCGAACAGCGGAATCAGGATGGGCAGGATCACCGCATGGTTCATGCGCCGCCCTCCCGGCCCGGCGCGGTATCGGCGGGGAGTTCTTCTTCTTCGTGCGCGTCCACGTGGTCGCTGTGGTTGTCGCTGCGGCTGCGCATGGCCAGCACGATGCTCACGGCGGTCATCGCGAAGGCGATCACGATCGCGGTCAGCACCAGTGCCTGCGGCAGCGGATCGGTGTAGTTGCCCAGGTCGCTGTCGATGCCCTCACGCAGCACCGGCGCCTTGCCCTGCACCAGCCGGCCGCCGGCGAAGATCAGCAGGTTGGTCGCATACGACAGGAAGGTCATGCCGAGGATCACATCGAAGCTGCGCGCGCGCAGCAGCAGGTAGATGCCGATCGCGCTCAGTACGCCGATGGCGCTTGCCAGAGCCAGTTCCATCAGTGCATCTCCCCGGTTTTTGCCGAACGGCGGTTGGGATCGATCTCGCCTTTGCGGGCATTGCGGGTGCGCGAGGGCTTGATCGTGCCCATCATCGAGAGCATCAGCATGACCCCGCCGAAGACCACCAGGTACACACCTGTATCGAAGCCGATCGCACTGGCCAGCGGAACCTCGCCGATCAACGGAATATGCAGGTCCAGATGGCCGCTGGTCAGGAACGGCACCCCGAACAGCATCGAAGCGCAGCCACTGAGGATCGCGATCAGCAGACCGGCACCGATGCAGCGGATGTAATCGAAGCCGAAGCGCGATTCCACCGACGTGGTGCCCTGGATCACGTACTGGATCAGCAGCGGCACGGCCAGCACCAGGCCGGCGATAAAGCCGCCGCCGGGTGCGTTGTGGCCGCGCAGGAACAGGAAGATCGAGACGGTCAGGGTCAGCGGGAACATGATCTGGGCCAGATCGGCCGGCACCGGCAGCTTGATCGGCGGGCCCGGCATGATCTGTTCCGGCGCCATCCGCGAGCGGCGCAGCATGGCGTGCACCACCAGCGCGGCAATGCCGAACACGGTGATCTCACCGAAGGTATCGAAGCCGCGGAAGTCGACCAGGATCACGTTGACCACGTTCTGCCCATAGGCCTCGGGCAGCGCACGCGCCAGCAGCTCGCCGGCCATGGTGTTGGGCGGCAACGTCATGGCGGTGTAGGCCATCGCGGCCAGGCCGCCACCGGCGACGATGGCGATCACCGCATCGCGCCGCTTGCGCCAGACCGACTTCTCCGGCGGCGACTGGATCGGCAGGTAGTTCATGCCCAGCAGCATCAGCACCAGGGTGACCATCTCCACCAGCAGCTGGGTCAGGGCCAGATCCGGCGCGGACAGGAACACGAAGGTCAGTGAAACCATCAAGCCCACGCCACCGACCACCAGCACCGCCAGCAGGCGCTGCCGGTACACGAACAGTGCGCCCAGCGCGCAGGCCATCATCACCAGCCACAGGGCCCAGCCCAACAGCGGGATCGGCTGCGGCGAGGGCCAGTTCGGCGAGGCCGGATTGGCCACGAACGGTGCCACGGCGACGATGATCGCCACCACCACCAGCGCCATCAGCATGCGCTGCAGGCTGCCGTTGGCCAGGCCTTGGGTGAGCCGGTGGGCGAAGCCGAACACCAGGTCCAGTTGCTTGTGGAACAGGTTGCGGCCGATGCTGCGGCTGACCACCGCATGCAGGTCGATCAGGCGGCGCAGCCCGAAGTACAGCGCGATGCCACCGATCACGCCGGCGATGCTCATCATCAACGGGGTGTTGAAACCGTGCCAGACCGACAGGCTGTAGGCCGGCATCGCCGCGCCCAGGATCGAGGAGGCCGCGGCGTGCAGCACCGGCGCGATGGTGATCGCCGGGGCGACGCCCACAGCGACGCAGACCACCACCAGGATCTCGACGGGCACCTTCATGAAGCGCGGCGGCTCATGCGGGACGCGATCCAGGTCGTGCGGCCCCTTGCCGAAGAAGGTGTCGTGCACGAAGCGCAGGCTGTAGGCCACGCCGAACACACCGGCCAGCAGGGCGGCGATCGACATCACCACGCGCATGGTCTCCGGGCCGCCGGCCGTCAGCGCCTCGGCGAACAGCATTTCCTTGGACAGGAAGCCATTGAGCAGCGGAATGCCGGCCATCGCCAGCGAGGCGATGATCGCCAGCGCGCTGGTGATCGGCATCAACCGCCGCAGGCCGCCCAGCTTGCGCATGTCACGGGTGCCGGTCTCGTGGTCGATGATGCCGGCAGCCATGAACAGCGAGGCCTTGAAGGTGGCGTGGTTGAGGATGTGGAACACACCGGCCACCACGGCCATCGGCGTGGACAGGCCGAACAGCATGGTGATCAGGCCGAGATGGGAGATCGTCGAATAGGCCAGCAGGCCTTTGAGGTCATGCTGGAAAATCGCGTTCCAGGCACCGATCAGCAGGGTGATCGCCCCGATGCCGCTGACCGTATAGAAGAACAGGTCGGTACCGGCCAACGCCGGGTGCAGCCGCGCCAGCAGGAACACGCCGGCTTTGACCATGGTGGCCGAGTGCAGGTAGGCCGAGACGGGCGTCGGCGCGGCCATCGCGTGCGGCAGCCAGAAGTGGAACGGGAACTGGGCGCTCTTGGTGAAGATGCCGGCCAGGACCAGGAACAGCGCATACGGGTACAGTGCACTGGCGCGGATCAGATCGCCGGCGGCGAGCACCGCATCCAGCTCGAAGCTGCCCACGATGCGGCCGATCAGCAGCACACCGCCGAGCAGGGCCAGGCCGCCGCCGCCGGTGACCACCAGCGCCATCCGGGCGCCCTCGCGGGCGTCCTGGCGGTGTGACCAGAAGCCGATCAGCAGGAACGAGCTGATGCTGGTCATCTCCCAGAACACCATCAACAGCAACAGGTTGCCCGACAGCACCATGCCCAGCATGGCGCCCATGAACAGCAGGAGGTAGCAGTAGAAGCGGTGGGCGCTGTCGCGGGCACTGAGGTAGTAGTGCGCGTACATCACCACCAGCGCACCGATGGCCAGCACCATGCCGGCGAACATCCAGGCCAGGCCGTCCAGGCGCAGCGAGAAGGCCAGGCCGATCTGCGGAATCCACTCCCCGTAGCTGCGGACAATGCCACCGTCCATGATCGCCGGGGTCATCGTCGCCAACAGCGCCAGTCCCCCCAGCGGAGCGGCCGCGGCTACCCAGGCGGCCGTGGAGCGGGAGGTGCGGCGGAATGAAGCGACGGCCACTGCCATCAGGAAAGGCAGGGCGAGCAGCAGGAGCAGACTAGGATTCATGCAGGGAATGCGGGATTCACGAGCAGGTCGTTCAGTCTAACAGGCAGGCAATTGCTGCCGATACACCCGAATACGCCCTCAATTGCATGTAACGTGCGCTGATTCATTTTTTCCGGGCAGCGCGACGCCCCATGCGGGTCTGTCGAAGGCCGTATGGAGGCCCGCCCTCGACTTTGCCGACTGTGGCCTCCCGACGCCGCTCGAAACGGGTCCGGAACCAGACATCGCAGGGGCTGCGGGACCGCCCGGGTGTGCACGAAGATGAACGGTGACCGTCGCTCGAAAGGCCACTGGGGACGATGCTGGACGGTGCGGCGTGGAGTGCCGGTGAGCGCGTCGGCTCGTTCAGGAAAAACTGGTCAGTAGCGCCAGTCCATCCGGCGGTAGACCTTGGCCAGGACCCACAGCGGGCCGATCAGCAGATAGACCAGATCGGTCAGGAAGCTCGGTTTGCGGCCTTCATGCTTGTGGCCGATGAACTGCGCGACCCAGGCCACGGCGAACACGCCCAGGGCCAGCCAGAACAGGTTCACCAGCCCGATCTCGGCTTCCAGCAGGCGGCACACGCAGCCGCTGACGAAAAAGAACGCCAGCATGCCGTAACCCAGCGTGCGCGAAAGACGGTTGTAGAAGCACCAGGCGGCGAACATCGCCAGGCCGGCCCAGATCCCGTTCTGGAACCAGGTGATCAGCGGCGGCAGGCACCACAGCAGCGCGATCACCGACCACGCGATCGCCGGGACCGCCACGACATGGATGCGCTGGTTGAGCACATTGCGGTGGTCATCGGAATAGCTGGCGAAGTAGCGGTCGATCGGGCGTGCGACGGTGGTGGTGACCATGTTCCCTCCCAGGATCTGCAGAGCATACCGCCCCGGGCGGGTAGAGCCGACCGTTGGTCGGCTTGCTCTCACCCAGACGCTACCCCTCGTGCTGCACGCGATAGGCCACCAACGTCCGCGGCAGTCGACCAACGGTCAGCTCTACGGCCGGGACCCCCGGCCATCACGGCCGGGGGCGCAGGCGAATCAGTCGACCGAGATGCCGGCCAGGCGCTGCAGCGCCTCGGCATACTTGGCGCGGGTGCGCTCGATGATCTCGGCCGGGATGCTCGGGCCCGGGGCAGTCTTGCCCCAGTCCAGCGCCTCCAGGTAATCGCGGACGAACTGCTTGTCGTAGCTCGGCGGGCTGGTGCCCACCTCGTACTCGTCGGCCGGCCAGTAACGCGAGGAATCCGGGGTCAGCATCTCGTCCATGATGTACAGACGGCCATCGGCATCGGTACCGAACTCGAACTTGGTATCGGCCAGGAGGATGCCGCGCTCGCGCGCATAGTCGGCGGCGAAGGCGTAGATGCGCAGCGTGGCATCGCGCACGCGCTCGGCCAGGTCCGCACCGACCGCCTTCACCATCGCATCGAAATCGATGTTCTCGTCATGGTCGCCGACGGCGGCCTTGGTCGAGGGGGTGAAGATCGGTTCGGGCAGCTGTTCGGCCTGGCGCAGGCCATCGGGCAGCTCGATGCCGCTGATCTTGCCGGTGCGCTGGTAGTCCTTCCAGCCGCTGCCGATCAGGTAGCCGCGGGCGATCGCCTCCACCGGGACCGGCTTGAGCTTGCGGGTGACCACCGCGCGTTTGGCATACAGGGCCGGATCGACACCCTCGGGCAGCACGCTGGCGACATCGATGCCGGTCAGGTGGTTGGGCATCAGGTGCGCGGTCTTGGCGAACCAGAAGTTCGAGACCTGGCAGAGCATTTCGCCCTTGCCGGGGATCGGGTCGGGCAGCACCACGTCGAAGGCTGACAGACGGTCGGTCGCGACCATCAGCAGGTAGTCCCCCGGCGGAGTGCCGGCGGGGAGCCGGTCGCGCGGAATGTCGAAAACATCACGCACCTTGCCGCGATGGCGCAAGGGCAGGCCGGGGAGATCGGATTGCAACAACGTGGTCGGCACGGGCACTCCTGAGGCTTCGTCATGACAGCTGTCCAGGGGACCCGGAGGGCCCGCACAGACAGCGGGCGGCCTAGTGTAAAGCGGGTTGGGCCCGCTGTGACGTAAAATGAGGATCCTTTGTCGCCTCGGCTGCCCAGACCACCATGCGCTGGTACGGAAAACTGCTCGGATTCATCGCTGGCGCCCTGCTGTTCAGGCCCAATCCGCTGTTCGGGGCCGCGTTCGGGCTGTTGCTGGGGCATGCCTTCGATGCCGACTGGTTCCGGCTGAACAGGGAGAACCCCTACCGCGAGCTGGGGCTGACCTCCGAGGCGACCGATGCCGAGATCGACCTGGCCTACCGCCGGCTGATGTCCCAGTACCACCCGGACAAGGTGGTCGGCGCCGCCCCGGAGCTGCGCCAGCAGGCCGAGCGCAAGTCGCGCCAGCTCAATGCCGCCTACGACCGCATCAAGACCCTGCGCAAGCGCTGATTCCGCGCGGCGCCCCCTTTCAACATCCTCAAGGTCCCGGCCATGTCCAACTGCATCATTGCTCCCTCCATCCTGTCCGCCGATTTCGCCCGCCTGGGCGAGGAAGTGGACACCGTGCTCGCGGCCGGCGCCGACTGGGTGCATTTCGATGTGATGGACAACCATTACGTGCCGAATCTGACGATCGGCCCGCTGGTCTGCCAGGCCCTGCGCAAGCACGGCGTGACCGCACCGATCGATGTGCATCTGATGGTGGAGCCGGTGGACCGCATCATTCCGGATTTCGCCGAGGCCGGCGCGACCTACATCAGCTTCCATCCGGAGGCGAGCCGCCACGTGCACCGCACCATCCAGCTGATCCGTTCGCTGGGCTGCAAGCCGGGCGTGGTGCTCAATCCCGCCACGCCGGTGGACATCCTGGACTGGGTGCTTGATGACCTGGACCTGGTGCTGGTGATGTCGGTCAACCCGGGCTTCGGCGGTCAGGCCTTCATTCCCTCGGCGCTGGACAAGGTCCGCGCGATCCGCCAGAAGATCGATGCCAGCGGCAAGGACATCCGCCTGGAGATCGACGGTGGCGTGAAGGCCGACAACATCGGGGCCATCGCGGCGGCCGGTGCGGATACGTTCGTGGCCGGCTCGGCGATCTTCAATGCGAAGACCAGCTACCAGGACATCATCGCGCAGATGCGCGGCAACGTCGCCGCGGCGCGGGGCTGAGCCATGGGAGCGGTGGCTGCCGTGACCATCCGTGTGGCCACCGCCGAGGATGCGGGGCTGATCCTGCGCTTCATCCGTGAGCTGGCCCTCTACGAAAAGGCCGAGTCGTCGGTGCAGACCGACGAAGCGGGCATCCGCGCGAGCCTGTTCGGGCCGGCGGCGAAGGCGTACGCGCTGATCTGCGAAGCCGACGGCGTCGCGATCGGATATGCGGTGTATTTCTACAATTACTCCACGTGGCTGGGCCGCAACGGGATCTATCTGGAAGATCTGTACGTGAGTCCGGAGCGCCGCGGCAGCGGTGCGGGCAAGGCGCTGCTGCAGCACATCGCACGCATCGCGGTGGCGGAAAACTGCGGGCGGTTCGAGTGGTCGGTGCTGGACTGGAATGCACCGGCGATCCAGTTCTACGAGGCCGCAGGGGCGAAGCCGCAGAGCGAGTGGACGGTTTACCGGATGGAAGGTGAGGTGTTGCGGACCTTCGCCGAAGGCTGAGCACCCGTAGAGCCGACCGTTGGTCGGCTGCCGCAGCCAACCCAACACGGTAGCGCCGACCGTTGGTCGGCTGCGCTGCTGGCGGGTCAAAAAAAGACCGCACCATTGCTGGTACGGCCCTGGGAATAGCGGGAGGCTGATCCTGCCTCCATCCATCTTCCTTGCTATGGCCTTTCATTCTCCGGACCGTCGGTGACGCTTTGATGACGTTCACCGGCGGCCATGCCACGCGCTGCTAGCCTTCGCTTCCCCACTCCCAGGAAGTACCGCATGAGCCGTCCCCATTGGCGTTTGATCCTCAACGGCAAGGCCACCGGCAATGAGGATGTGCGCGAGGCGGTGGCGACGCTGCGTGAGCGCGGGGTGCAGCTGGAGGTGCGGGTGACCTGGGAATCGGGCGATGCCGAGCGCTATGTGGCCGAGGCGATCGCGCATGGGGTCGATACGATCATCGCGGCCGGCGGCGATGGCACCCTCAGTGAGGTGGCCGAAACCCTGGCCCACCGCGAGGAGCCGGCCGACGCGCTGCCGTCGCTGGGGCTGCTGCCGCTGGGCACGGCTAACGACTTCGCCACGGCGGCGGAGATTCCCGATGAACCGCTGGCGGCGCTGGAGCTGATCAGGCACGCGCCGGCGCGCCCGGTCGACCTGCTGCGCATCGATGCCGACGGCAAGGTGTGGTGGTGCGCGAACGTGGCCAGTGGCGGCTTCGGCACCGAGGTCACGGTGGAGACCGATGAAGGGCTGAAAAAAGTGCTCGGTGGGCTGGCCTACCTGGTCACCGGGGTGTCGCGGCTGGGGCGGATCGATCCGATCCAGGCGCGAGTGCGGGCGCCGGGGTTCGAGTGGGCCGGTGGTTTCATCGCGCTGGGTGTGGGCAACGGCCGCCAGGCCGGTGGCGGGCAGGTGCTGTGCCCGGAGGCCCTGATCGACGATGGCCTGCTGGATGTCACGGTGATTCCCGAACTGAGCGGGGAGGTCGCCTCCACCTTTGCCGCGCTGGTCAAGGGCGGCAAGCGCGGCGCGCTGGAGCAGGTGGCCGAACGTGTGCAGGCGCCGTGGGTGGAGATCGAGGCCGAGCTGCCGCTGACGCTCAACCTGGATGGCGAACCGGTCCAGGCCCGGCACTTCCGCATCGACTGCGTGCCGGGGCGGGTCAACCTGCATGTGGCGCTGGACAGCCCGCTGCTGTCGCGTGGCTGATGCGCGGGGCGGCGCCGGGTTCCATCCGGTGCCGTCAATGCGGTACAGTCGCCGGGTGTCCATTCTGACGACCCCGCATACCCTTTCTTCCGCTCGCCGTTGGTGGCGATGGTGGCCTGTTGCCGTCGTCCGTCCCGCCACCGCCGTTTCCCGGAAGGAAAGTCGTCTTGATCACGCTCGAGCAGTTCCAGCAGCAGGCCGCTGAAGGCCACACCCGCATCCCCGTCGTCCGTGAAGTGCTGTCCGACCTGGACACGCCGCTTTCGGTGTATCTGAAGCTCGCCGACGGCCCGCATACCTATCTCTTTGAATCGGTCGAGGGCGGCGAACGCTTCGGGCGCTATTCCATCATCGGCCTGCCGGCCCGCCGGGTGTATGCCTTCCACGGCCATACGCTGACCATCAGCGAGTCCGGCACCGTGGTGGAAACCCGCGAGGTCGCCGACCCGTTCACCGAGGTCGAGGCGCTGCGCAGCGCCCACTCCGTGCCCAAACTGGCCGGTCTGCCCGGCTTCACCGGGGGCCTGGTCGGCTGGTTCGGCTTCGAGTGCATCGGCTACATCGAACCGCGCCTGGCACCGCCGCGTGGCCGCGACGAGTTGGGCACCCCGGACATCCTGCTGCTGCACTCCGAAGAGCTGGCGGTGTTCGACAACCTCAAGGGCCGCCTGTACCTGATCGTGCATGCCGATCCGGGTCAGCCCGGTGCATGGGAGGACGCCCAGGCGCGGCTGGATGCGCTGGTCGCCAAGCTGCGTGCGCCCGGTGCCGGCTACCCCGCGCCGATCACGCGCGATGTGCTGGACGAGAACGATTTCGTCTCCGGCTTCACCCGCGAGGGCTTCATCGCGGCGGTCGACAAATCCAAGGAGTACATCCGCGCCGGTGACATCTTCCAGGTGGTGCTGAGCCAGCGCCTGAGCGTGCCGTTCAAGGCGCGCCCGGTGGATGTGTACCGCGCACTGCGTGCGCTCAATCCCTCGCCGTACATGTATTTCCTCGACACGGGCGACGTGCAGGTGGTCGGCTCCTCGCCGGAAATCCTGGTGCGGCTGCAGGATGGGGAAGTGACCGTGCGCCCGATCGCCGGCACCCGCCCGCGTGGCGCGACGGTCGAAGAAGACAACGCGCTGGAAATCGAACTGCTGGCCGATCCCAAAGAGCGCGCCGAGCACCTGATGCTGATCGATCTCGGCCGCAACGATGCGGGCCGCGTGTCCAAGGCCGGTACGGTGGAAGTGGGCGAGCAGTTCGTGATCGAACGCTACAGCCACGTCATGCACATCGTCAGCGAAGTGACCGGGCAACTGCAGCCGGGCCTGAGTTATGCCGACGTGCTGCGCGCGACGTTCCCGGCCGGCACCGTCAGCGGGGCGCCGAAGATCCGCGCGCTGGAAGTGATCCGCGAGCTGGAACCGATCAAGCGCAACGTCTACGCCGGCAGCATCGGCTACATCGGCTGGCATGGTGATGCTGATACCGCGATCGCGATCCGCACCGCGGTGATCAAGGACGGCCGCCTGCACGTGCAGGCCGGTGCCGGCATCGTCTACGACTCGGACCCGGGCAAGGAATGGGACGAGACGATGAACAAGGGCCGCGCGCTGTTCCGTGCCGTTGCGCAGGCGGCCAAGGGCCTGTAACGGCGCGCGGCCGAACTGCCTGACCCGTGCACGGTTGCGTGCACGCCACTTCCCCATTCAAGACGGACCCTGACCATGTTGTTGATGCTCGACAACTACGACAGCTTCACCTACAACCTCGTGCAGTACCTGCAGACGCTGGGCGCCGAGGTGAAGGTGGTGCGCAACGACGCGTTGAGCGTCGATGAGATCGCCGCGCTCGCCCCTGAGCGCATCGTGATCTCACCCGGCCCGTGCACGCCCAACGAGGCGGGCGTGTCGCTGGAGCTGATCCGCCGGCTCGGCCCGACCACGCCGATCCTGGGCGTGTGCCTGGGCCACCAGAGCATCGGCCAGGTGTACGGTGGTGATGTCATCCGCGCCACCAACATCATGCACGGCAAGACCTCGCCGATCCGCCATGAAGGCAAGGGCGTGTTCGCCGGCCTGCCGGACCGCTACCAGGCCACGCGCTACCACTCGCTGGTGGTCGACAAGACCACGGTGCCCGCGTGTCTGGAGATGACCGCCTGGACCGAGAACGAAGACGGCTCGATCGAAGAGATCATGGGCCTGCGCCATCGTGAGTACCCGGTCGAGGGGGTGCAGTTCCACCCCGAGTCGATCCTCACCGAGCATGGCCACGCCCTGCTGAAGAATTTCCTGCAGCGCTGAGCGCGCCGCATCTGCATCACAAAGGACCCCGCATGACCTTCTCCCCCCAGGAAGCCCTGCAGCGCACCATCGAGCACCGCGAAATCTTCTTCGACGAAATGGTCGACCTGATGCGGCAGATCATGCGCGGTGACGTCTCGCCGGTGATGACCGCCGCGATCCTGACCGGCCTGCGGGTCAAGAAGGAAACCATCGGCGAGATCGCCGGCGCGGCCACCGTGATGCGCGAGCTCGCGCTCGCCGTGCCGGTGGAGGACAAGACGCAACTGGTGGATATCGTCGGTACCGGTGGCGACGGCTCGCACACCTTCAACATCTCCACGTGCGCGATGTTCGTGGTATCGGCGGCCGGGGCCAAGGTGGCCAAGCACGGCAACCGCAGTGTTTCCTCCAAGTCCGGCAGTGCCGATGCGGTCGAAGCGCTGGGCGCGATCATCGACCTGCGTCCGGAGGAGGTCGCGCGTGCGATCACCGAAACCGGTATCGGCTTCATGTTCGCGCCGATGCACCACCCGGCGATGAAGGTCGTCGCGCCGGTGCGCCGCGAAATGGGCGTGCGCACGATCTTCAACATCCTCGGCCCGCTGACCAATCCGGTGGGTGCGACCAACGTGCTGATGGGCGTGTTCCACTCGGATCTGGTCGGCATCCAGGCACGCGTGCTGCGCGAACTCGGTGCCGAGCGCGCGCTGGTGGTGTGGGGCCGCGACAACATGGATGAGATCTCGCTCGGCGCCGGCACGCTGGTCGGCGAGCTGCGCGACGGCAAGGTGCGCGAGTACGAAATCCATCCCGAAGATTTCGGCATCGCGATGTCGGCCAGCCGCAACCTCAAGGTCGAGAGCCCGGAGGAATCCATCGCGATGCTGCGTGGCGTGCTCGACAACCAACCCGGCCCGGCGCTGGACATCGTCGCACTCAATGCCGGCGCGGCGCTGTACGTGGCCGGTGTCGCCGACAGCATCGCCGATGGCCTGGCCCGTGCCCGTGCGGTGCTGGCCGATGGCAGTGCGCGTTCGCGGATGGAGCAGTACGTGGCAGCCACCCGCCGCATCCGCGGGGCTGCCTGAGCCCACGTTTTCCGAATTCAGCGGGGCTGGCCGATAATGGCCGGCCTCCAGGACCCCAATGACATGAGCGACATCCTCGATACCATCCTGGCCCGCAAGGCCGAAGAAGTCGCCGCACGCCGTGCCCAGGTACCGCTGGAGACGCTGATCGCGCGCGTGGAACAGGCCCCGCCGGTGCGGGGGTTCGCCGATGCGCTGCGCGCCTCGATCACCGCCGGCAACCCGGCCGTGATCGCCGAGATCAAGAAGGCCAGCCCGTCCAAGGGCGTGATCCGCCCGGATTTCCATCCGGCCGACATCGCGGTGAGCTACGAATTCGGCGGCGCCAGCTGCCTGTCGGTGCTGACCGACGTGGATTTCTTCCAGGGCAGCGACGCCTACCTGCAGCAGGCCCGTGATGCCTGCACGCTGCCGGTGCTGCGCAAGGACTTCGTGATCGATGCCTACCAGGTGTATGAAGCGCGCGTGCTCGGCGCGGACTGCATCCTGTTGATCGTGGCAGCCCTCGACGACCGTCAGCTGGCCGAGCTGTCCGACCTGGCCATGCAGCTGGGCATGGACGTGCTGGTGGAAGTGCACGACATCGACGAGCTCGAGCGCGCCATCCAGGTGCCGGTGCCGCTGATCGGCATCAACAACCGCAACCTGCGCACCTTCGAGGTCTCGCTGCAGACCACGCTGGACATGCGCCAGGCCGTGCCACGCGACCGCCTGCTGGTCACCGAAAGCGGCATCCTCGGCCCGGCCGATGTCACCGTGATGCGTCAGGCCGGGGTCAACGCGTTCCTGGTCGGCGAGGCCTTCATGCGCGTGGAAGAGCCCGGTGAGGGCCTGCGTCAGCTATTCTTCAGCGCATGACACCGATCTACCCAACGCCGCGCGACGACGCCCCGCTGGTGGTCTTCGATTTCGATCACACCCTGTATGACGGCGATTCCGGCAGCCATCTGTTCGCCTGGCTGATCAAGCGCAACCCGCTGCGGCTGCTGGCCGCCCTGATTGCCACGCCGCTGCTCGGCCCGCTGGTGGCGTTCCTGCCGACCCGCCGCCGTGGCATTTCCGGCTATGTCTGGATCGCCACGTTCGGTCTGCACCGAGCGCGCGAGTTCAACAAGGTGATCGACCGTTACGTGCTCAAGCACGAGGCCGACATCCGCCGCCGCCTGCTGCCGGTCGCGCTGGAGGTGTTCGCCCGCCACCGCGCCGCCGGTGATCGCGTGGTGGTCGCCACCGGCGCGCCGCCGGAGCTGGCCCGCGCGATCCTGGCCTTCGTCGCCCACCAGGGCGTGCCGGTGATCGGCAGTGAGGTCGGGCCGTTCCTCGGCGCGGTCATCGCGACCCGTCATTGCCACAACGAGGAAAAGATGCGGATGCTGCGCGAGCGCGGCTATGGCGAGATCGACGTCGCCTACTCCGACAGCAGCGCCGACCTGCCGCTGCTGCTGGCCGCGACGGCGCCGGTGGTCGTGAACCCCAAGGCGTCGCGGGTGGCGTACTTCCGCCAGGTGCTGCCGCCGGGCACCCCCGTGCTCAACTGGGGATGCGTGGATCGCGCCGGCGATCCGGTCTGATATTTCGCTCGACGGGCCCGAACGGGGCTGAAACGGTGTCGCGTCCGGCTTAGCCTGCGCGCCACTGCACGATGGCGTGGCTGATCTGGAAGAGGCTGATGCCCAGCACCAGGACGCCGACGGCGATCAGTACCCAGCGTTCCTTGACGTTCTTGACCAGAATCGCGGCGATCGGCGCGGCCATCATTCCGCCGATCAGCAGGCCGGCCACGATGTTCAGGTACTGCACGCCCATGGTCAGCAGGAACGTGATCGAGACGGCGAGGGTCACCACGAACTCGGCCGCGTTGACCGTGCCGATGGTGGTGCGGGCCTTGCCGCCGCGTGCCAGCAGGGTGGAGGTGGCCACCGGGCCCCAGCCGCCACCGCCGCTGGCATCCAGCAGGCCGGCCACGAAGCCCAGCAACGGCACCCGCTTCACTTCCTGCGCCGGCAGCATCCGGCCGGCCGCGCGCAGCAGGATGAAGATCGCCAGCACCAGCAGATACATATAGATGAAGGGGCGGATCACGTCGCCGGGCAGCTGGGTCAGCACGTAGGCCCCCACCACGCCGCCCACCGCACCGGGCAGGGCCAGGCGCAGGAACAGCCGGCGATCCACGTTGCCGGCGGCCAGGTGCGACACCCCGGAGGCGCCGGTGGTGAAGACTTCGGCGGTGTGCACGCTGGCGCTGACCGCCGCCGGCGGCAGGCCCATGCTCAGCATCACCGAGGAGGACACCAGCCCGAAGGCCATGCCCAGCGCGCCATCAACCAGCTGCGCGCCCAGGCCGATCAGGATGAACCAATAGAATTCGCTGCCAAGCTCCATGGCGACAGCCTAGCGGTAAAACGGCAGGCAGTGCCGACCGCTGGCCGGCACCACGCAGGCCAGGCTCAACGGGTGCCGTACAGAACGACGGTCTTGCCGCGGGCATGCAGTTGCCCATCGGTCTGCAGCTTCTTCAACACCCGGCCAGCCATTTCACGCGAGCAGCCGACCAGGCGGGCAAGTTCCTGGCGCGAGACGCGCAGCTGGGTGCCCTGCGGGTGGCTCATGGCCTCCGGCTCGCGGGACAGGTCATGCAGGGTCCGCACGATACGGTCGGTCACATCCAGGAAGGCCAGGCGGCTGGCTTTCCTGCTGGTGTCCAGCAGGCGCTTGGAGAGCTGCTGGCCGATCGAGTAGAGCAGGCGCGGCGCATCGGCCGAGAGCGGGCCCAGGAACAGCTGATGCAGGCGCTCGTAGCTGATCTCGGCCAGTTCGCACGGGGTACGGGTGCGCAGGATCACCTCGCGCCGGTCCGATTCGACGAACAGCCCCATCTCGCCGACGAACTCGCCCGAGCCGAAGTAGCCCAGCACCAGCTCACGATCGTCATCTTCCTCAGCCATTATTGAGACTGAGCCACTGATCACGTAGTAGAGCGTGCCGGCCGGATCTCCCGGACGGAACACATCGGTCCGGGCGGGATAACGGCGGCGGTGGCTGTGGGCCAGGAAGCGATCGATTGTTGCGATATCCAGGGCCAATGGACTTGTGGCAAGGCGCACAGTTGACACGTTGAGGCGCTCCGATTGCTCATGAAGAATTCACGGCTATGTGCCGGGAGCTTAACGATCCGAATTGTTAAGGGCAAACCGAGCACAGGTACTCGTTTCAATGCAAGTTTCGCCCCCGATCACTTTGCCCCATAATTGCTTCTTTCCCACCACACACAGGATCGACCGCCGTGGTCAAGCCGTTGCCTCGCCTGAGGTTGCAGGGTTTCAACAACCTCACCAAGGCGCTGAGCTTCAACATCTATGACGTCTGTTACGCCCGCACCGAAGAGGAGCGCCAGCGTTACATCGAATATATTGATGAAGAGTACAACGCCGATAGGCTGACTCAGATCCTGACCGACGTTGCCGAGATCATCGGCGCGAACATCCTGAACGTGGCCCGCCAGGACTACGACCCCCAGGGTGCCTCGGTGACGATCCTGATCTCGGAAGAGCCGGTGATCGACAAGAAGCAGGCCGGCAAGGAGCTGATCTCCGACGCCGTGGTCGCCCACATGGACAAGAGCCACATCACCGTCCATACCTACCCGGAAACCCATCCGCAGGAGGGCATCGCCACGTTCCGCGCGGACATCGATGTGGCCACCTGTGGCGTGATTTCCCCGCTGAAAGCGCTGAACTACCTGATCGAGAGTCTGGAATCGGACATCGTGATCATGGATTACCGCGTGCGTGGCTTCACCCGCGATGTGAAGGGCAAGAAGCATTACATCGATCACAAGATCAACTCGATCCAGAACTTCCTGGCCAAGAACATCAAGTCGCGTTACGAGATGTTCGACGTCAACGTCTATCAGGAAAATATCTTCCACACGAAGATGCACCTGAAGGATTTCGATCTGGACCAGTACCTGTTCGAAGAGAAGGCCAAGAACCTGTCGTTCAAGGAACGCATGAAGATCGAGGCGCTGCTGCGTCGTGAGATCGAAGAGCTGTTCCATGGGCGCAATCTGGCCGAGTAAGGCACTTCGCGAGGTTGTCCGGGCCTGGCCCGGGCGGCCTCGTTCAGGCGGGACGGCCCGCCCTGTGGAACCGGTGTTTGCGCAAAACCTGGTTCCACGGCAGCTACCGACGACGGTCCGGTGTGAAAACACCGGGCCGTTTTGCTTTTGTTAACCCAAGGAATCCCCCATGCCCTGGATCTATCTTCTCGTCGCCGGTCTGTTCGAAATCGGCTTCGCCATCGGAATGAAGTACTCCGAAGGCTTCAGCAAGCCCCTTCCCACGCTGGCCACCGTCGCGGCCGCCCTGGTCAGCCTGTACCTGATGAGCCAGGCCATGAAGTCCATCCCGGTCGGCACGGCCTATGCGATCTGGACCGGTATCGGCGCGCTGGGCGTGGCGATGCTGGGCATCTTCCTGTTCGGCGACAGCGCCTCGCCGTCGCGGCTGGCCTGCATCGCATTGATCGTGGCCGGTGTGATCGGCCTGAAGCTGGTCTCGGGGTAACGCTCCAGACTCACGGAACACCCATGCCGCCGCTGCTTCGCGGCGGCCCCCTCTGACTCAGGGGGGGGGGGCTTTTCACCAGATGCGCCTGGCGCAGTGGAGGCTTGGCGGTGGAGGCTTAGAGGCGGTACGCGATGGTCTTCATGACCTTGGAGGCCAGCGCCATCACCGACGGGATCGGGGCGGGCAGCCTGCGCGCGCCGGCATGCTCGGCGTGATCGGCGTGGCGGGCCTCGTCGATCTTCATCACCTTGATCACCTCGCGGCTGCGCAGGTCGGCCGGGGGCAGGGTGTCCAGGTGTTCGTCCAGATGCGCTTCCACCTGGCGCTCGGTTTCGACCACGAAGCCCAGGTTCCAGCCGTCCCCGCGCAGGCCGGCCAGGGTGCCGATGGTGTAGCTGCCGGCATACCAGATCGGATTGAACAGGCTGGGACGGCTGTCCAGTTCGCGCAGGCGCTGGGCGCACCAGGCCAGATGGTCGGTCTCTTCCTGGGCCGCATCGAGCAGGTGCGCGCGGGTTTCCGGCTCGCGGGCGACCGCGGCCTGGCCGAAGTACAGGCCCTGGGCGCAGACTTCGCCGACATGGTTGATGCGCATCAGGCCGGCGGCGTGGCGGCGCTCGGGCGCGGCCATCTGCACGTCCGGGGTGCCTTCGGCGGGGTAGGGGCGGCTGGCCGGCGGATTGCCGAACACCGTATCCAGGGCCCGCTGGGCTTCGGTCAGCAGGTGGTCGAGCGGGGTGATCTGGCGGAGCGCGGTCATGGCGGGCGGTGTCGCGGCGGGGGACCCTCGATTCTCGCCCCCCGCGGCCGGTGTGCCAAGCCGGAATGGGGGTCAACTTGCATGTGGTGGGGATGGCCAGTACAATCCCGCCTCTTCACAACGCGTGGCAGAGTTCCGGCCGTACTGCGCCGTAATGAGCCCGACCTACTAGAGTTCTTTCATGAGCACTTTCACTGCAAAGTCCGAGACCGTCCAGCGCGACTGGTATCTCGTCGACGCATCCGGCAAGACGCTGGGCCGTCTGTCCACCGAGCTGGCCCGCCGTCTGCGCGGCAAGCACAAGCCGGTCTACACCCCTCACGTTGATACCGGTGATTACCTGGTTGTCATCAATGCAGAAAAGATTGCCGTCACCGGCAACAAGCTGCAGGACAAGCTGTATCACCGTTTCACTGGCTACATCGGCAACCTGAAGACCGAAACTCTGGCCCAGGCGCTTGAGCGCCACCCGGAGCGTGTCATCGAGACCGCCGTCAAGGGCATGCTGCCGAAGGGCCCGCTGGGCCGCGCCATGTACCGCAAGCTCAAGGTGTACTCGGGTTCCGAGCACCCGCACGCCGCTCAGCAGCCTCAGGTTCTGGATATCTAATCATGGCTATCACGCAAAACTACGGCACCGGCCGCCGCAAGTCCTCCACCGCCCGCGTGTTCCTGCGCAAGGGCGCCGGCAACATCACCGTCAATGGCCGTCCGCTGGACGAGTTCTTTGGCCGTGAGACTGCACGCATGATCGTGCGTCAGCCGCTGGAACTGACCAAGAACACCGAAACCTTCGACATCATGGTCACCGCTGCTGGCGGTGGTACCACCGGTCAGGCCGGTGCGATCCGTCTGGGCATCGCCCGCGCGCTGATCGAGTACGACGAAACCCTGAAGTCCGAGCTGCGCAAGGCTGGCTTCATGACCCGTGACGCCCGTGAAGTCGAGCGTAAGAAGGTCGGCCTGCACAAGGCACGTCGCGCCACCCAGTTCTCCAAGCGCTGATCCATTGCGCCTGGCGTGGGATCCTTCGGGATCCCCCTGGGAGGTACGCAAAAGCCCGGCTTCGGCCGGGCTTTTGTCGTTTCCGGGGTGATGGTTCACACTTTGAGCATCCAGGCCCGTCGCTGGGGTGTCCTTCAATGCTCCACCTGGCAGCGCCCCTCTTCTTTCTGGTGAAACAGCCCCCTTGGAGTACAAGGGGGCGCGCCGTCAGGCGCGGGGATGTGGCAGGGGAGGGCTGGCGCCCACACCTTGCTGCGCAAGGTGTGGGGTCCGGGCGCGATGCGCCCGGACAAACGCCCAAACAAACAGAAAAGGCCGATCTTTCGATCGGCCTTTTCTGTTTGTTTGGCTGCCCCGGATGGATTCGAACCACCGAATGCCTGAGTCAGAGTCAGGTGCCTTACCGCTTGGCGACGGGGCAAAATGTGCGTGCAATTATTGCACTTTCTCCCTGAAAAACCAAGCGAACTTGGTGGCTATGGGTGGACTCGAACCACCGACCCCAGCATTATGAGTGCTGTGCTCTAACCGGCTGAGCTACATAGCCTCAGGGAGCCGGTAATTCTGGAGATGTATCTGGAATCTGTCAACACTTTTTCACCGCGCTTGTGAGTGGACAGCGGGCGTGGCACAGTCCCGATCAGTAGATTTTTCTAGGAGTCCGCATCGTGATCGATCCGGACGGCTATCGACCGAACGTCGGTATTGTGCTGATGCGGCAGGATGGGCAGGTTTTCTGGGCACGACGCGTGCGCCGGGATGGCTGGCAGTTCCCGCAGGGCGGCATGAACACCGACGAGACGCCTGTCGAAGCCATGTATCGCGAGTTGCAGGAAGAAACCGGGTTGTTGCCCGAGCACGTTGAAGTGCTCGGGGCGACGCCGGGTTGGCTTCGCTATCGGCTGCCGGCACGGGCCATCCGCCGCAATGAACGGCAGGTCTGTATCGGCCAGAAGCAGGTGTGGTTCCTGCTCCGGCTGGCCGGGGACGAATCCCATGTCACCCTGGACCATACCGACAGCCCGGAGTTCGACCAGTGGCGCTGGGTCGATTTCTGGTACCCCGTGGAGCACGTGGTGATGTTCAAGCGCGGCGTCTATGCGCGTGCCCTGCGCCATCTGGCGCCGTTGGCACGGGGCGTGGCCGGGACCGGGGTGGAATCGATGCCCAAGTCCGCCCAGGAGGCCTGGATGCCGGGCAACGCGGCAGGTCACGACCGCCCGCGCAAGCGCACGACACCCAAGCGTGGCGGCGGTTACTGGCCGCGCAAGGCCAAGGGCGAGCCGGGCGCGGTCTGAGCGATTCCCGGCGGCTCTGAACCGTATCGAGAATGATTCAGGTTCGAAATTGACAACCATTCTCGTTTCGATTGGAATAGCAGCAGGCCGATCCGGGCCTGCCTGCCGAGTCCGCACGTGTACGTCTGCATCTGCAACGGGGTTACCGACCATCAGATCCGCGAAGCCGCCCAGAGCGGTGTCGTGAGCGTGTCCGAGTTGACGATGCGCACCGGCTGCGGCGCCACCTGCGGTTCCTGCCTGGACATGGCGGCCGACCTGCTGGCCAAGTTCAGCGCCACCCACGATCTGCCGCTGCCGGTACTGGGCCTGCAGGCCGCCTGAAGCCGTCCACGCTGGCCGTGGGCGCGTGCCTGGGGGCGGGCCGCAACTGAGCACGATTCGCGTTCCTTCATGCTTCCACGCGACGCGCTACAGTGCCCGCGATTCCACGCAGCAGGAGCACGCTCATGAAGGGCGACGCCAAAGTCATCGAATTCCTCAACAAGGTCCTCTACAACGAGCTGACCGCCATCAACCAGTACTTCCTGCACGCCAAGATGCTGAAGAACTGGGGCCTGAAGGAGCTCGCCGATCACGAGTACAAGGAATCGATCGAAGAGATGAAGCATGCGGACATTCTGTCCGACCGCATCCTCTTCCTCGAAGGCCTGCCGAACTTCCAGGCACTGGGCAAGCTGCGCATCGGCGAGAACCCGGCCGAGATCCTGCAGTGCGACCTCAGCCTGGAACGCGATGGCGTGGTGACTCTGCGCGAAGCGGTGGCCTATGCCGATTCGATCGGCGACTACGTCAGCCGCCAGCTGTTCGTGAAGATCCTCGAGTCCGAGGAAGAGCACATCGACTGGCTGGAAACCCAGCTGGATCTGATCGAGCGCATCGGCGAACCGAACTACCTGCTGACCAAGATCGAAGACTGAGTCAGCCCTGCAGCGGGGCGCGCAGGCGGGCGTGATAGCCGGCCAGCGCGATCCGCGCACGCGCGAACTCGGCGATCAACAGCGCCACCGCCACGGCGGGGCGCTCCAGCGTGCCGGCGCGGGCATCGTGCTCGATCCGCCAAGCCGCTGCCGACAGTGCCATCGCCCCCACATTCGCACTGGCGGACTTGAGGCTGTGCGCCAACGCGCGCAGCTGATCCAGATCCGCGGCGACCGAGGCGTCCTGCAGCTGCCGGATCAACGGTGGCGTGTCATCCAGGAACACGCCGATGATGCGCGCGGTATCGGGACCAATGACCTCCAGCAGTTCATCCAGCACGTCCTGATCGAGCACCGGGGCCGGCGACTCGTCGCGTGCCGGCGGTGCCGCGGGCGGTGAAGGCATCTGCCCGGGCAGGGACGGTGGCTGCACTGCCGCGTCATCGTTCATCGCACTGCCCCAGCGCGCCAGCACGGCTTGCAGTGTTTCGCGGTTGATGGGCTTGGACAGATAGTCGTCCATGCCGGCCTGCAGGCAGCGTTCGCGGTCGCCGGCCATCGCATTGGCGGTCATCGCCACGATCGGCAATCGCGCGGCGCCGCGTGCGGCCTCGTGCGCGCGCCAGCGGCGGGTGGCGTCGTAGCCGTCCAGCACCGGCATCTGGCAATCCATCAGCACCACATCGAACGGGCGGGCATGCAGCGCCTCCAGCGCCTGCTCGCCCTGCGTGACGGTGTCCACCTCGCAGCCAAGTACCTGCAGCAGACGCTGGGCGACCAGCAGATTGACGCTGTTGTCTTCCACCAGCAGCACGCGCAGGGGGAACTGCGGCAATGCCGTGGGTGAGCCGGCGTATTCGACCTCGGCCAGCAGCGCAGCCGGACGCGCACTGGGCACCACCGGGTGCAGCAACGCGTGCAGTTCGCTGTCGGCGCCCTGCCGCGACAGCGCCGGCCCGGGGCCGAGCGACTCCGGCGCGGGCGCCTCGTCGCCATACAGCCACAGCAGCTGCGCGCCCGGATGCCGATCGTTGCCGGCCACCGCCTTCTGCAGCGCCTGGGTGCCATGACGCAGGCCGTCGGTGTCCGCGATGACCCAGGCCAGCGCCGGGTCAATGCCGGGGCGCTGCGGGGCGCGCAGGGCGTCGATCGCCTCGGCGCTGGTCTCCACGGTGTGCAGGCGCAGGTCGTGGTGCTGGGTCACCCGTTCGATACGCTGGGCCAGCACCGCATCACGCGTGATCAGCAGGGCGCGGCGCATGTTGCCCACGGCCGGCAGATCGCCGATCACCTTGAGCAGCGGAATCTCGAACCAGAAGGTGGCGCCGTGCCCGACGGTGGAATGCACGCCGATGCGGCCGTGCATCAGGTCGATGATGCGCTTGCAGATCGCCAGGCCCAGCCCGGTGCCGCCGTACAGGCGTGTGGTGGAGGCGTCGGCCTGGCTGAAGGACTGGAACAGGCGCGCCTGCAGGGCGTCGTCGATGCCGATACCGCTGTCGGCGATCTCGAACCGCAGCTGGTGCTGCGCGTTGGTCTCGCCCTGGCGCTGCACGCGCAGCCGGATCTGGCCGCGCTCGGTGAACTTGATCGCGTTGACCAGCAGGTTGCTCAGCACCTGGCGCAGCCGCACCGGATCGCCACGCACCGACAGCCGCACCGCCGGGTCCAGCTCCAGCGACAGCTGCAGGCCTTTGGGATCGGCGGCGCGCTGCATCAACTGCACCAGCCCTTCGAGCAGTTCGCGCAGGTTGAATGTGGTGATCTCCAGGTTCAGGCCCTTGGCCTCGAGCCGGGAGTAATCGAGGATGTCATCGACGATGCGCAGCAGCTGCTGCGAGCTGGTCGCGGCGGTCTGCAGCATCTGCCGCTGGTCGTTGCCGAGCTGGCCGCGCGCGATCAGATCGAGCATCGGCAGGATGCCGTTGAGCGGGGTGCGGATCTCATGGCTCATCGTGGCCAGGAACTCACCCTTGGCCAGCGCTGCGGCTTCGGCGGCCTGCTTGGCGCTGAGCAGTTCCTGCTCCAGCTGGTTCTGCTGCTGCCGGCGCTGCTGCAGCTGATCGCGTTCCAGCAGCAGCGACTCGCTGCGCTGCTGCAGGGTGTGGAGCTGGTCCTGCGCCTGCCGCCAGCGGCGTACGGCCTGCACCGCCGCGAGCAGCGCCAGCACGCCGGTGCCGGCGGCGATGTCGATCCACGGGCCGTTGGCGCCGATCCGCGCCATCACCCCGGCGGTCGCGCACACCGCCGCGGCCACCGCGGCGATCCACAGCGAGGCCGGGGTGGAGGAGGGGGCTGGCCGTCCGTGGCGTCCCATGCTCAGAGCACCGAGTTCTGGAAGTCGAAGTTCAGTTCGCTGCCGGCGGACTGCACCATGTTGCCCTGGATGAAATCGACCCCGCCGATCCACATCGCAGCCGCAGCCTGCGGGTCTTCGATCTGCTGGCCGATGATGCGCAGCCCGGCGCGGTGGGCCAGATCGATCGCCGCGCGCAGTTCGTCGCGGGTCTGCTGGTTGGTGTGGCTGTTGGAGAAGCGCGCGGCCATGCGCACGTAGGCCAACGGCAGCTGCGCCATCAAGGCATTGGCTTCATCGCCCGGCTCGAACTGGCTCAGGCAGAAGCGCACGCCGGCCGCATGCATGCGCGTGCAGAACTGCTGCAGGGTGACGGTGTGGATCAGCGCATCGGGCAGGCGCACATCGATGACCAGCGCGCTGCCGTCGATCTGCCGGCTCGCCAGCGACTCCAGCAGCCAATCGCCGAAGGCATCGCGGGCCAGCGTGCGCAGCGACTGCGAGACAAACAGGTGCAGGGGGTGCGCAGCGTGGCGATACAGATCCAGCAGACCCAGTGCGTGGTCGAGCACCTGCTGGTCCAGATCGGCGATGCGCCCGGCCGCCTCGGCCGCCGGAATCACCTGCCCGGCGGCCAGCACACTGCCATCGGCCTGGCGCAGCCGCAGCAGCACCTGGTACTGCGCGGTGTTGCCACCGGCCACGGCGACGATCGGCTGATAGGCCAGCTCCAGCTGCCCCTCCAGCAACGCCAGATGTTCCTGCGCGGCCACGTCTTCGCGGCGCACGTAGGCGGCCACGCCGGCGGTCAGCAGCCGCGCCTGCAGGGTGGTGCGTTCAACCGCTTCCAGTGCGCTGCCCGCGTCGGAGAAGCCCGGCGACAGCTGGGCATGCCCGACCACGCCGCGCAGGTGCACCGATTCCTCATCGCGGATCACGAAGGCGCGGGTGGACAACTGTTCGCGCAGCGCATGCGCCATCGCATCCAGCGCGTCCTCGTCGGCGTCGCGGGCCAGCACCAGGAAGCTGTTGTCGTTCAGGCGTGCAAGCAGGTGCGGCTGGGCCGCATCGGCCAGGCGCTGACCGGCCTGGGTCATCAGCCGCTCGAAGGCGGCATAGCCATAGCGCTCGCGCAGGCCCAGCGCACTGGCGATCTCGATGAAGAACAGGCCGCCGCGATCGCGGTGCGCGAGTGAGGTGGCGAGCTGCTGCATCACGTGATGGCGCGTGGGCAGGCCGGTCTCCGGGTTGTTCATCGCCGGCGTACCCGCGTTGCCCGCCTGCGAGGCGGCCTGGGCGCGGGCGCGGCGTATCCGGTTGGAGACGGCCGCGATCAGATGGCGCGGGCGGATCGGCTTGCTGAGGAAATCATCGGCGCCGCTGTCGAGCACTTCGAACTGGCGCTCCGGATCCGGGTCGCCACTGAGGAACACGATCGGCAGCAACTGCTGGCCGGGTTGCTGGCGAATCAGCGCGGTCAGCCGCATGCCATCCAGCCCGGGCAGGTGCAGGTCCATCAGGATCAGGTCGGGGCGATGCTCGGCGATGGCCTGCTGTACGCCTTCGGCATCACTGTGCACCAGCGCCTGCATGCCGGCGCCGTGCAGCACGCTCTGCGCGAACAAGGCCTGCGAGCGGTCGTCTTCGACGATCAGCACGCGGTAGGGCGAATCGATACCCGGTGGCACCAGCGCGCTGGCGTCGCTGGGTACCGGCGGCAACAACGGCGGTGGACTGGACGGTGCTGGATTCAGCGCAACGACATTGCTGTGCGCCACGGGAGCGGGCGAGGCCTGGCGTTGCCAGCGCTGCCAGTGGTCGGCCGGCGGCGTTTCGGCGCGCACGGCGCGGGCGGGTGCAACAACGTTGTCATGAACGGCCATCAGTACTCCCAGTCTGCGCCGCAATTATGCGATGAACGCCCGAAGGCGGGGCACACCTCAGCGTGGCAGGGTGCCCGGCTTGACCTGCGTCTGGCCACTGTCGGCCTGGCGCATCAGCCAGCGCATGCCTTTCCACAGCGTCCGCCAGATCATCCACACGATCAACGCGCCGATCAGGCTGCACGCCACCACCAGGATCAGCGCCAGCCAGGGGTGTGCCAGCGCGAGCGCCAGGCCGCCGACCACGACGGTGTCCTCGGCCGCGGAGGCAATCCAGTTGCTGGCGGGTTCGGGTGAGGTGTTGAGCAGGGCGCGGGTGCCGGATTTGAGCCCGTGGCTGGCCAGCGCGACGCCGGCCCCGGCCACCAGTGCGGTGCCGCTGAGCTCACCGCTGGGCGAGAGCGTCGCGGCGGCCAGGAACGCACCGGCGGGCACCCGGGCCAGGGTCTGGACGAGATCCCAGACGGAGTCGACCCCGGGAATCTTGTCGGCGAAGAATTCGGCGATGGCCAACGCGGCCGAGGTGCCCAGTACCCACCACGATTCAGTAGCCTGCAGCGCGGGCGGCAGGTCGACCCAGCCGAGCAGACCGGCCAGGCCGACGCCGAACACGGTCAGGTACACGCGGATGCCGGCCAGCCAGGCCAGCAGGATGCCGATCACGAACAGGTGGGCTTCGGTCATGGCACGCGCTCCGGCTGCAGAATGTGCACAGGCGCACACTATCGGGGATGACGTCCATGAACGCCACTGTCCCGATCCCGGCCCTGCGCGGACAAGGTCTTTTCCCTGACTTACACTAGCCCGTCGTTCCAGACAGGGGCCTTTCGTGAACAAGCCCACACCTTCCCGCATCCAGATCCGCCGGCCGGGCACGCCGCCCGTGCAGGACCGCAAGCGCCTGCTGGTGCTGGGCGGCGCCTGGTTGCTGTCGCTGATCCTCGCCGTGCTGCTCGGCGCCTGGCTGGGCTCGCCCGGCGGTGACGTCGGCACCCAGCTCAAGGCCGCCGAGACCCGCAACGAGCGTCTCCAGCAGCAGCTGATCGAACTGCAGCAGCGCCAGGCGACCCTGCAGGCCTCCGACCGCATCAGCCGCGCCGCCAACAACGAAGTCCAGACGTCGCTGGGCGAGCGTGACGAAGAGATCGCCGGCCTGCGGGCCGACGTGGCCTTCTATGAGCGCCTGGTCGGAGCGACCAGCCAGCGCAAGGGGCTGAACACCCATTCGGTGGAGTTCTCGCCGGAGACCGGCGGCACCTGGCAGTACGCCGTGGTGCTGACCCAGAACCTGAACCGCGGGGCGATCAGCCAGGGGCAGATGCGCTTCACGGTGGAAGGCGTCAAGGACGGCAAGCTGACCTCGGTCAGCTGGGATGAGCTGCACCAGCGCACCAAGGTGCCGGGCCAGGACTATTCCTTCCGGTACTTCCAGCAGCTCACCGGCAGCGTGATGCTGCCGCAAGGCTTCACCCCGCAACGTGTGCGGGTCACGCTGGGATCGGGCGCGGGGGGCGCCACCCAGGTATTCGATTGGAAACAGGCCGGGGCACCGGCGGCATCGGCAAAAGAAGGGGAGTAAGCCCATGTTTGGCAGCAACAAGTCCAACCGCGACGGACATCTGGTCGTGGACGCGCTGATCGGCGCGCAGGTGGTGATCCGCGGGGACGTGGAATTCAGTGGTGGCCTGTATGTGGAAGGCACCATCCTGGGCAAGGTGATCGCCCAGGACGGCGCCAGCAACGCCACCCTGACGGTGGCCGAGCACGGCGCCATCGAGGGTGAGATCCGCGCCCAGGTCGTGGTCATCAGCGGCCGCCTGGATGGGGATGTGCACGCCACCGAGCGGGTCGAACTGACCCCCAGCGCCCGGGTCACCGGCAACATCCACTACCAGGTCGTGGAAATGCACGCCGGCGCCCAGCTGACCGGCCGCCTGATCCATACCTCGGCGCAGATGGCCCTGCCGCCGCCGTCCGGGGACTCGGACGAGGGCAAAGGCAAGGACACCGCGGCCCGCAAGAAGCTGGCCGAGGCGATGGCCTGAATCGCGCCCGCGCGACAGCTTGAATCCGTGCTCATGCACCCCCATGCTGGGGGCATGAGCACGCTTGTTTCCCTGCCCGGCGCTCCCGCCGCCGCGCCGAACTACCAGTCCCTGGACCGTCCGCTGAACTTCACCGAGGCCGCTGCGGCCAAGGTCAAGGAGCTGATCCAGGATGAGGGCAATGCTGCCCTCGCCCTGCGCGTCTACATCGAAGGCGGTGGCTGTTCCGGCTTCCAGTACGGGTTCGAGTTCGATGAGAACCGCGCCGAGGACGATCTGGCGGTGGATACCGCGGGCGTCACGCTGCTGGTCGATCCGCTGAGCCTGCAGTACCTGATGGGCGCCGAGGTGGATTACACCGAAAGCCTGACCGGCGCGCAGTTCGTGATCCGCAATCCGAACGCGAAGACCACCTGCGGCTGCGGCAGCAGTTTCAGCATGTGACGTGCGCGCAACCGGCCGGTAGGTCGGTTGCCGCTTGCCAGTCCCGCCGAATGTGGGCAGGCTCTTGCGATGTCCAGATTCCCTTCGCAGCTTTCCGGTTTCGCCTTCGTCAGCGAGCCGTTGGAGCGCGCCGATGCCCTGCGCGATGACGCCGATGCGTTGTTGCGGCTGTGGCCGGACGCGCGCGTATTGGTGCTCGACCAGGACGGCACCGCGCTGGCCGGCAACGATGGCCAGCCCCTGCCACTGACCGGCGCCGAACTCGGCGGTGGCCCCGGCACCGCGATCTTCCTCGGCCTGCGCGGTGAGCAGGCGTGGTTCTCGATGGAGGCCGCCGGGTTGTCGGTGACGGCCCCGCAGCGGGTCGACCTGCGGCAGTCCGCCGCGACCTGGTCCATCGCCGATTCCACCGCTTTCTGTTATGCCCGGGGCATGTCCTACTGGCAGTCGCGCACCCGCTTCTGCGGGGTGTGCGGCGGCGCGGTGACCTTCAGCCGGGGGGGATTTGTCGGCCGTTGCGGGCAGTGCGCGACCGAACACTACCCGCGCGTGGATCCGGCCGTGATCGTCGCCGTGGAGAACCAAGGCCGGCTGCTGCTTGGCCGCCAGGCCAACTGGGCGCCGCGCCGTTATTCGGTGCTGGCCGGGTTTGTCGAACCCGGTGAAGCGCTGGAACAGACCGTGGTCCGTGAAGTCTTCGAGGAAAGCCGGGTGCGCGTGCGCGAGTGCCGCTACCTGGGCACCCAGCCGTGGCCGTTCCCCGGCGCGCTGATGCTGGGCTTTGCGGCGACGGCCGAAGACGACGTGCCCACCGTGAACGGCGAGCTGGAAGATGCGCGCTGGTTCACCGCCGAAGAGGTGGGCGCGGCTCTGGCCCGGGATGTCGAAGACGATGGCGAAGGCATCCGCCTGTCCCCGCCGATCTCGATCTCGCGCAGCCTGATCGAGCACTGGTACCGCCAGCAGATCGCCTGACCGTCGCCTGCCGTTGCCGCAGGCTGAACGCGCGGCGCGGTACATTACCAACGGCCCGGGGAATTGCCGGGCCGCAAGGCATAGTAGCGGCGCGTTCCACGTCCCGAGCCGGAGGCTTACATGTTCACCACCCTGGTCGCCGTGCTGGTTGCCTTGGCCCTGGGCCATGTCGCGCCGGGCGCGGCCGTCGCGTTGCGGCGCTTCGGCCTCTACCGGCGCTGGCTGCAGTGGCTGGACCGGCATGCCGCCGAGGACGGGGTCTGGCGTGGCCGCAAGGGCGCCTGGCTGGCGGTGCTGCCGTTCGTCGTGGTGCTGGGCCTGGTCCAGTGGCTCTTCGATGATCGCGTCTACGGCCTGCCGTCACTGCTGCTTGGCGTGCTGGTGCTGGTGATGTGCTGGGGGCCGCGCGATCTGGACCGCGATGTCGAGGCGGTAATCGATGCCGATGACGCCCACGCACGCCATGTGGCGATCGCGCAGCTGCAATCGGCCGGCGGCAGCCTGCACGAAGACGTGCCCTCGCTGGTGGAAGCGACTGTGCTCAACGCGCTGCGGCGCTGGTTCGCGGTGCTGTTCTGGTTCCTGCTGCTGGGGCCGGTCGGCGCACTGCTGTATCGCCTGCTGGCCTTGCTGGCGGTCGGCCCGATGCGCTCGCTGGCCAGCGTGGAAGCGGTCGCTGGCGCGCGCGTGGTGCTGTCCTGGCTGGAATGGCCGGTGGCGCAGCTGATGTCGCTGTCGATGGCGCTGGTCGGCAATTTCGATACGGCCTTCAACGCGTGGCGCGAGGCGCATGGCAACCAATGGGCGGCCTCCACGCACTTTCTCGGCGCGGTCGCACGCGCAAGCGTGAGTGCCGAGCTGCGCGAGGACGCGCACGATTACAGTGATGCGGGCATGGTGCCGGTGTGGCGTCGGCTGCCGGAACTGCGCGATGCGATGAGCCTGGTGTGGCGCATGCTGCTGTTGTGGATGGCGGTGCTGGCGTTGCTGGTGATCGCCGGCTGGGTGACCTAGCGGTTCACGCTCCGCCCGGTGCCAACCAGGTGAACGGTACCCAGGGCAGGTTGCGTGCGATCCAGTACGCCGGCAGCAGGATCAGCCAGAACGCGGGCTTCATCAACAACGTGATCAACGGCTGCAGCACGCGTGGGCGCCAGCCCAGCGCCCAGCCGATGACCATCGGGGCGACGGCCAGCATCAGCATCGCCAAGGGGTTCATCGAGAACGCGGTGACCACATCGCCGTGGGCCAGCGCGTGCAGCGCACGCGTCAACCCGCAGCCGATGCAGTAATACCCGGTGACGGCCAGGAAGCTGCACGGCGGAAACGGACTGCTGGCGCTGTTGGGGTCGTAGTGCCGCAGCACCCAGAACCCCGCGCCCGCCGCCAGGGCGGCCGGCGGCAACGCCGCCAGCAACCAGCGCTTGCCGTGCAGCGCGATCATCAGCTGTTGCTTTCGATCTGCTGCTGGAACTGCTGCATCTGTTCCATGTAACCGTCCACGCCCATGAAGGCCAGCGAGATCACGAACAGCAGCACGCCGGCGATCAGGAAGCCGGTGGTGACCCACGCCCAGATCTTGGCGTTCTTGGAGGCACGACGCGCGCCTTCCAGGTCGCCCTGGTTGAGCAGGCCGTTGACCTTGCTGGCGAACACGATCGCGACCACGCCGGTGACGATGCCCGGGAAGCTCAGGCACGACAGGCAGCACACGAAGAACGCCAGGATGGTGACGACGATCGACCAGATCAGGTGATTCGGAATGCTGCCCGGGGCGGGCGGCAGGGGGGCAGTGGCATTCATCAGCGAAGCTCCATTTGCTTGGGTGGGTGGATACGGGCGCGGTCTCCCGGGCGGTAATCTAACCGATGTGCCCGCGTCCATGTATACGGTTACATGCAGGCAGGGCGGGACTCAGGCCTGGTCACCCCGCAGCTGGCGCACCTGCGTCTCCAACAGTGCGGCCGTGGCGACCTCGCCGGCGATCGGTGCGGAGGCGACCACCTCGACATGCGCGCGGAAGCGACGGGGCACGCGCATGCGGCCCAGGCGCGTGTCGCGCCGGCTCCACATGCTCGACCACATCCCACGCAGCGCCATCGGCACCACCGGCACCGGGCGACGCTCGAGAATCTTCTCCACGCCCGATTTGAATGCCCCCATCTGCCCATCGCGGGTCAACGCGCCCTCGGGGAAGATGCACACCAGCTCGCCCTCGGCCAGCGCTTTGTCCACCTCATCGAACGCGGCCTGCATCAGTGCGGGATCCTCGCGTGCGCCGGCGATCGGGATCGCCTTGGCGGTGCGGAAGATCCAGCGCATCACCGGGATGTTGAAGATCTTGTAGTACATGACGAAGCGCACCGGACGCGGGATCGTGGCAGACAGGATCAGCGCGTCCATGTAGCTCACGTGGTTGCACACGATCAGCGCCGCACCCTCGTCCGGCACGTTGGCTTCGATGCCGTGCGGGCGCAGCCGGTACAGCGTGCGCACCATCACCCAGCTGAGGAAGCGCATCAGGAATTCGGGGACGATCGTGAAGATGTAGATCGACACCACGGCGTTGGCGATCGCCAGCGCCAGGAACAGCTGCGGAATGGTCCAGTCCAGCACGCGCTGGGTGAGCAGGCCCAGGCCGGCAGCCAGGACGATGAAGCCCGAGTTCTGGATGTTGAGCGCGGCGAACACGCGCGACATTTCCGACTTGGCCGTGCGGCTCTGGATCAGGGCGAACAACGGCACCACGAAAAATCCGGTGAACAGGCCGATACCGATCAGGTCGATGATGATGCGCACGCTGCCCGGGGCCTGCACGAACTGCCAGATCGACAGCCCGGCGGCGGCGGCTTCACCGGCACGCGCGAAGTACAGGTCGAGCATGAAGGCGGTCATGCCGAACGCGCCCAGCGGCACCAGGCCGATTTCCACGGTGCGCCCGGAGAGCTTTTCGCACAGCAGCGAGCCGGTGCCGGTGCCGAGCGAGAACAGCGCCAGCGCGAAGATGTAGAGCAGGGAGCCGCCACCGAGGTTGACCTCGGCATAGGTCGGCAACTGCGAGGTCAGCATGGTGCCCACGAACCAGAACCAGGACACGCCGAGAATCGCGTTGCGCACGGCCTTCTGCTTCTTGGCCATGCGCAGCACCGCCAGCGATTCCGGCAGCGGGTTCCAGTTGATCTTCAGATCCGGCGCACCGGCATCGACCTTCGGGATCATCCGCGCGGTGAGGTTGCCGGCCACGGCCAGCACGATCACGGCGGTCGCGGCGACGATCGGGCCATGGCTGCCGGAGAGCGCGAAGATCAGGCCGCCGGCGATCATGCCGGTAAGGATCGACAGCGAAGTGCCCATCTCGACCAGGCCATTGCCGCCGGTCAGCTCCTCGGGCTTGAGGATCGAGGGCAGCACCGAGTATTTCACCGGCCCGAACAGGGTGGACTGCATGCCGGTGCAGAACAGCGCGACCAGCAGCACCGGCATGCTCTCGGTCAGGAAGCCGACCGCGGCCAGCGACATGATCGCGATCTCCATGGTCGTGGTGATCACGATCAGCCGCGATTTCTCCAGCTTCTCCGCGATCTGCCCGGCCAGCGCCGAGAACAGGAAGTACGGCAGGATGAAGATCGCCGGCGCCAGGTTGGTGTACAGCGAGCGCTCTTCGATCGGCGTGCCGAGGAAGAACAACAGCGCGATGATCGCCTGGCGGTAGACGTTGTCGTTGAACGCGCCCAGCGACTGGACGATGAAAAACGGCAGGAAACGGCGTTGCCTGAGCAGAGCGAACTGACTATGGCCGGACATGGAGACTCCTTGCGAACCGGCGCAGCCTAGCACTCTCCCTGTTGGCGGAGCATGGCAGCGCCGTCGGGCGGCGCTGCCGACCGTTCAGACGATATCGTCGACCACGCCACCGTCCACCCGCAGCGCGGCACCGGAGGTGGCCGAGGCCTGCGGCGAGGCCAGGTACACGACCATGTTGGCTACTTCCTCCACCGTTGCCGCGCGCTGGATCACCGAGGTGGGCCGATTGGCCATCACGAACTCGCGGCCGAGCACCTCCAGCGATTTGCCGGTGCGGGCGCGCTCGTCTTCCATCATCGCCGCGAAACCATCAGACAGGGTCGGGCCCGGCAGTACCGCGTTGACGGTGACACCGCTGCCGGCGACACGCTTGGCGAGCCCGCGCGACAGCCCGAGCAGGGCGGTCTTGGTGATGCCGTAGTGGATCATGTCGGCGGGGATGTTGCGGGCGGACTCGGAGGACAGGAACAGCACCCGGCCCCAGCCTCGCGCGACCATGCCCGGCAGCAGCGCCCGTGACAGGCGCACCCCGGACATCACGTTGGTCTGCCAGTACTGCTCCCAGGTGGCATCGTCGGTCTCGTAGAAATCCTGCGGCCCGAAGATGCCGGCGTTGTTGACCAGGATGTCGATCGGCGGCAATGCCGCGAGCAGCGCGTCCACGCCGACCGCCCCGGACAGGTCGGCAGCGATGCCGTCCAGCGCAGCGTCCGGCAAGGCGATGCGAAGGTCGGCCAGCGCACGGGCCACCGAGGCCTCGCTGCGGCCGTTGACGACAACACGTGCGCCCGCGGCAGCGAGGCCATGGGCGATGCCGTGGCCAATACCGGCGGTGGAGGCGGTGACCAGGGCGGTCCGCCCGGTGAGATCCAGATGCATGGGGATGATCCTTGTGGAGAAGGCACCCAGAGTCTGCCCGACGGTCTGTCGTGGCCATGCCATGGGCGTGACCCAGAGATCGGGGTGATGCCGGCCGGGGACCAGTGCGACACCCGCAACACATGCGTGCGTGGCGTGGTGGCTCAGCGCAGCGTACGCGCCGCCTCGTTGGCGGCCCCACGCAGCTTGGGCAGCAGGCGCAGCATCAGCCCCATCTGGGTGCGGATCAGCTGCAGCTGCGGGGGCGTGTCCTCCGGGATCTGCTCCAGCTGTTCGGCCAGCGCGCGGTCGCCCTCGTTGGCATCCTCGGCCACCGGCTGGCGCTGCTGGAGCGCGCTGGCGATCTGCTGCATCGCCTGTTCGACGCGTTCCCCACCGGACAGGGCGAGCGGATCCTTCCCGTAGCTGTCCAGCTGGGTGCGGTGCGCCCCGAGTGCGGAGAGATGGCCGAGCAGGGTGTTGGAGAGCGCCAGGAAGCGGAAGCCGGCATCCAGGTTGCGGCGTACGTGGCCGGGCTCGCGCAGCATGTTCGACAACGCCGTGGACAGGGCCGCATCCGCGTTGTGCATGTCGCGCCGGGCGATGCGGTAGGCCAGGTCATCCTGCATGCCACTGCCGTACTGGCCGAGCACGGCGTGCAGGTACCTGGCGCAGTTGTCGAGCACACGCGCCATCACCAGGTTCAGGCGGCGGCCCTGCCAGTCGGGCAGGATCAGGAACGCGGCCGCTGCGGCGATCGCACAGCCCAGCAGCGTATCCACCAGCCGCGGCCAGATCAGCAGGAAGCCATCGCCGATGAGGTTGAAGCAGGTCAGCGCCATCACCGTGATCGCCGCCGAGGCCACCAGGTAGCGATCGCTGCGGGTGAAGAAGAACAGCAGCGCCGAGAGCAGCGCGATCAGCAGTTCGATGCGCAGGTCCTGGAACAGCTGCATCAACGCCCAGGTCAGCACCAGGCCGATCAGGGTGCCGGCGATCCGCTGCGCCAGCCGCTGGCGGGTCGCGCCGAAGTGCGGGCGGCACACGAACACGATGGTGAGCAGCACCCACGAGCCGTTCTGCGCGTTGAACAGGCGGATCGCGGCGAAACCGACGATCAGCGCCAGCGCCATGCGCAGGCCGTGCCGGAACAGCACCGAGCCCGGGGTGAGCTGCTGGCGGATGCGCACGCCCATCTCGCGCAGGGTGTGCGGGTTGGTATCGCGCAGGCGGGTGTCGACGTTGTCCAGGGTGGATTCGGACTTCTCGGCCTCGGACAGGCGACGTTCGATGCTCTGCAGGTTGTGGCCCAGCAGTTCCAGCGAGGCCAGCAGGCGCTGCCACTGGGGGTTGTGCTGGGCGCGCAGCCAGGCCAGCGAATCGGTCAGGTCGGCGGTGGCCTGCTTGGTGCGCTCGCCGTACTGGAAGGGCTGGCGCAGCCGGATCGCCTGGCCGAGATTGGCGCAGGCTTCGCCCTGCAGCGCGAGCAGGCGCTGGCAGCGGTACAGCACGTCGCTGTGGAAGAACGCTTCGGTCAGCGCGCCGTAGGGGTAATGCGAGGAACTGGCGCGCTCGTGGAAGTCCTGGGCCATGTAATACAGGCGCAGGTACAGGCCGGACTGCACGCCGGGCCGGCCGGAGCGGCCAAAGCGCGCCAGGATCGCGGTCTTGGCGATGTTGAGGGCTTCAACCACGCGCCGGTTCTGCTCGGCCAGGGCGAGCTGGCGCTTCTGCACGTCCGCATCGCGGACCGGTTCGAACAGATCGGCCTTGAGCTGCAGGTAGCGGCCCAGCTCCAGGTACAGGCGCGCCACGCGCTCGCGCACGGGGCGATTGGCGAACAACGCGGTCCACAGGATCGAGAGCAGGGCGTACCAGACCGCACCGGCCAGCAGGTGGCTGACCGCATTGATCGCCTGGGACAGATCGGCTGCGCCGTGCTGCTCCAAGCCGATCATCGTGTAGATGGCCAGCGTCACCGTGGCCTGCGCGATGGAGGCATAGCGCTCGCCGAGCGCGCCGAGCAGGGTCAGCCCGAAGGTCGCCGCCGCCAATGCGGTGATGAACCACCACGGATGCGGGAACAGGAGCACCACCGCTGCGGCAGCGGCGACGAAGCACAGCAGCGACAGCGCCACCGATTTGATCCGGCCCCACCAGTTGTCGTCGGTCTCGGCGATCGCGCTGGCAATGATGCCCAGGAACACGCCGGGCAGCGCGCTCAGCTGGTCCAGATACCAGCACAGCCCCATCGCCGCGGACAGCGCGATGAACACCCGCAGGCCATAGCTGGCCTTTTCATGCGCCCACAGGCGGCTGACGCGGGTTTCGAACGAAGACATGGCGGCTCGGCACAGGAGAGGCCGCCATTATTGCGGGTCGCGGGTGAAGGGGACACCTCCGCGCAGGGTGGAACGGCGATGGGAGTGCCGGCCTGCGGCCGGCACTCCCCGTGCCTGCCGGTTACATATCCAACCGCACGCTTACCGCGAAGGTGCGCGGCAGGCCCACGCCTGCGTTGGACCAGTACTTCTTGTTGGCCAGGTTCTCCACGCCGGCGCGCCAGGTGACGGGATGGCCGGCGGCCTGCATGCGGTAGCCCACCCCGGCGTTGACCAGGGTGTAGTCGGGCAGCTTGAGCGTGTTGTCGGCGTCGTAGTAGACGTCACCGTAGTAGCGGGCCAGTGCGTACACGCTCAGGCCGTCGATCTGCGGGATGCTGTAGTCGGCGTGCAGCACGCCCTGCCAGCGGGCGGCGCCGGCGGTGCGGTTGCCTTCCTGGGCGACGCTGCCGGGGGAGAGCTTGTCGTAGGTCGGGTCCAGCCAGGTCACGCCGGCACCGAGAGTGAAGGCATCGGTCAGGCGTACGTCGCCGCTGACTTCCACGCCTTCATACAGCGTGATGCCGTCCTGCACCAGCAGTTTGCCGGCGGCGGTGAGCAGGTCGATGTTGGCGCCGCGCTCAAGGCGGAAGGCGGCGGCGTTGGCATTCCAGCGCGGGTACTCGATCTTGGCGCCGATCTCGTACTGCTTGCTGATGGTCGGGTCGAGCACGTCACCGGCGTTGAGGTAATCGCTGCCCACGCGGCTGCCGGCTTCCAGCGATTCGACGTAGCTGGCATACAGCGTCACTGCATCGGCCGGCTTGTACATCAGGGCGTAGGTCGGGGTGACCGGATAGGTGTGGTACGCGCCCTTGTTCTCGAAGTCGTTGTAGCGCGCGCCGGCCAGCAGCGACCACCCATCGGCGAAGCTGACGGTGTCGCTTACGAACACCGCCTGCTGTACGGTCTCGCTGCCGCGGCTGAGCACGCGCGAGCCGACCGCGTCATGGCGCAGGGTCGGGCGCTGATAGAGGTTGCCACGGCCGATGGTGTTCCATTCGTACGGGCGGTCCCAACCCAGTCCGGTCTGGTGGGAGACGCCGGCAACGACCTGGTGCGAGAGCGGGCCGGTCTGGAAGCGGCCCTGCACGATCGCCTGGGCCAGCTTCCACTCGCTCTTGCCGCCGAGCTCATAGGTGTTGACGTTGTAATCGCCGTTGACGTCGTCGATATAGGCGAAGATCTTGTTGACGTCGTTCCAGGAGGTGGTCACGCCATAGCTCAGGCTGGCTTTCCAGTCACTGTTGATCTGCCAGTTCAACGCGGTGGAGAGCAGGCTGGAGCGGGTGTCGTAGTAGCTGCCCTCGATGCTGTTGTCGACGTCGCCCGCGAGCGGGCGCGGCAGCTCGGTCAAGCCGATGAAGTAATACTGCGGCGACTCGTTGCTGAGATCGCGTGACTGGAACACGCCGTCGAAGGTCCAGGTGAGGCGGTCGCTCAGACGCGCATCCAGCGACAGTGCGCCGACCTTGCGGTTTACCTCGCCACCGTTGAAGGTCTCGCCTTTCTCCTGGTAGGCATTGAAGCGGTAACCGAACATATCCTCGTTGCCCAAGCGTCCGCCCACATCGACCTGACCACTGACGATGCCCGCCTCGCGCCAGCCGAGCTGCGCCGACAGCAGGGTGACCTCGGTCGGCTTCTTGGTCACGTAGTTGACGATGCCCCCGGGCTGGCCGAAGCCATACATGAACCCACCGGGACCCTTCAGAAGTTCCACCTGCTCCATCACTTCCAGCGGCCACTCGGTGCCCCACGAAGAGACCTGCAGGCCGTTGACGCGGTAGCTGTCGTAGCTCAGATCGATGCCGCGGTTGCGGATCGGCGAGCTCCAGCCACTGGCGTAGGCGCTGACCTGGGTGACCACGGACGGATCGGTGAGGAAGGCCTCGCCCAGCGAGACCACCTGGCGCTTCTCGATGTCCTCGCGGCCCACCACCGAGATCGCGAACGGGGTATCGCGCACGGCACGGTCGCCCAGCGCGCCGGTGTCGGTATGGGTACGTTCGGCGGTGACCTTGATCGCATCCAGGTCGGTGGCCGAGCGCGTCCGGGCGCCGCCATCCGGTGCGGACTGGGCGTGGGCGGTGCAGGCCGCGGCAAGGGAAAGGGCGAGCAGGGCCGGGCGCAGGGAACGGGCACGGCAGCCCGGCACCACGGCCGGGAGCAAAGACACAGACTGGCGCATGTTGTGGGGATCCTCCGCGGACAGCAGCACACCGTCCGCGATCAGAAGAAGGCGGAAAAAGAGGGATGGCTGAGTCGTCAGGCGTACCGCGTCAGCGGCAGCGGGGCATCGCGAGGGGCAGTGCAGGACCGTGGCTGATGCGAATTGTTCTCTTTTGGGCAGGAGGCGTCAATCCGGCGAAGTGCCGACCAACGGTCGGCACCTACCTCCATGAACCCCGTTCAGTGCAGGCGTACCGCCGTCACCGCGCGGCCGCGGCCCGCTTCAACGCCCGCTTTTCACGGCGCCGCGCGCGGCGGGCCACCCAGCGCTCGCGCAGGCACGAGAAGATCACATACAGCGCGGGCGTGCTGAGCAGGGTCAGGCTCTGCGAGAACAGCAGCCCGCCGATCATCGCGATGCCCAGCGGGCGGCGCAGCTCGGAGCCTTCGCCCAGGCCGATCGCCAGCGGCACCGCGGCCAGGATCGCCACCATGCTGGTCATCATGATCGGGCGGAAGCGCACGATGCTGGCTTCGCGCGCGGCTTCCAACGGCGTCTTGCCGTGCTCGCGCTGCGCGACCACCGCGAAGTCGATCATCATGATCGCGTTCTTCTTGACGATGCCGATCAGCAGCACCAGCGCGATCATCGAGATCACCGACAGTTCGGTATTGGTGCCGTACAGCGCCAGCAACGCGCCCACGCCCGCCGCCGGCAGCGTGGAGAGGATGGTGACCGGGTGGATCAGGCTTTCATACAGCATGCCCAGCACCAGGTAGACGGTGATGATCGCCGCCATCACCAGGATCAGCATCGCCATCGGGTCCGAATCGAACCCGAACCCGGCGTCGTCGGCCAGGCGGATGTCGCCGGGCATGCGCATGCCGTTGACGGTGCTGTCGATGATGGCCTTGGCCTCGCCCATGCTGGTGCCGGGAGCGAGGTTGTAGCTCAGGTCCATCGTGGTGTACTGGTTTTCATGGGTGATCTGCGACGGTGCCAGCCCGGGCACCTGCTCGGCCACTGCGGTGATCGGCACCATCTGGCCATTGCCGGCGCGCACGTAGATCTGGTCCAGCGCCCCCGGTGTCGCGGTCTGTTCGGGCAGGGCGTTGACCACCACGCTGTACTGGTTGATGTCCGAATAGATCGTGGAGATCTGGCGCTGGCCGAAGGCGCCGTACAGCGCGCCGTCGATGGCACCGACCGACACGCCCAGGCGGGCCGCCTTGGCGCGGTCGATCACGATGTTCTGGCGCAGGCCGGCAGCGTCCACGTCGGTGCCGACATCGGCCAGCTTCGGGTTCTTCTTCAGCGCGGCCTGCAGCTTGGGCAGCCATTCCTGCAGCTGGGCCAGGTCGTTGCCCTGCAGCGAAACGCGGTACTGCGCGCCTTGGCTGGCGCCACCGCCGTCATTGCTGGGCAGATCCTGGATGGCGCGCAGGCGCAGCTGCAGGTCGGGATAGCGGTCCGCCTTGGCGCTCAGGCGGGCCAAGGCCTGCGCGGTGGTCTCGCGGCGGCCGTCCTTGCGCGACTTCAGTTCAACGTTGAACTGCGCGCTGGAGCCCTGGCGGCCACTGCCCAGGCGCACGCCCACGGTCTTCACCGCCGGGTCGGCCATGAGCATGTCGGTGATGCGGCGCTGGCGGTTGACCATGTCTTCGAAGGAGACCGTGGCGCTGGAGTTGGCGCGGCCCCAGATCAGGCCGGTGTCCTGGGGCGGGAACGCGCCCTTCTTCACCGCACCGAACAGGAACACCGTCGCGCCGATCAGCAGCAGCGGGGTCAGCGACAGCAGCAGCGCGTGGCGCAGCGAGAAGTCCAGCAGCTTCACGTAGATCCGCAGCATGCGGTCGTGGCCGGCATCGAGCAGGCGGCCGAAGCGGCTCGGCGCACCGGCATCGGCATGCGCACTCAGGAAACGGCTGCACAGCGCCGGGGTCAGGGTCAGCGAGATGATCATCGAAACCACGATGGCCGCGACCAGGGTGACGGTGAACTCGCGGAAGAACGCGCCCATCATGCCCTTGGCGAACAGCAGCGGGATGAACACCGCCACCAGCGAAGCGGTGATCGAGACGATGGTGAAGCCGATCTCGCGCGCACCGGTGAGGGCGGCCTGCATGCGCGTCATGCCCTCGTCGAGGTGGCGCATGATGTTCTCGATCACCACGATCGCATCGTCGACCACGAAGCCGATCGCGATCACCAGCGCCAGCAGGCTCAGGTTGTTGAGGGTGAAGCCCAGCACGTACATCACCAGCGCCGCGCCGGCCAGCGACAACGGCACGGTCACCGCGGCGATCAGGGTCGGGGCCAGCCGGCGCAGGAACAGCGCCATGGTCAGCACCACCATCGCCAGCGCGATCAGCAGGGTGATCTGCACTTCATGCAGCGAGGAGCGGATGGTCGGGGTGCGGTCGAAATACGGAGTGAGCGTGGTGCCCGGTTCCAGGTAGTCGCGCAGGGTCGGGATCTGCGCCTTCACCCGGTCCACGGTTTCCACGATGTTGGCGCCGGCGCGGGTGAACACGTACATCACCACCGCCGGTTTGTGGTTGAACCACGCGGCCTGGTAGGCGTCCTGCTGCCCGTCGTAGACATTGGCGATGTCCTGCAGGCGGATCACCCGGCCATCGTCGGCGGTCTTGATCACCAGCTGGGCGAAATCGGCGGCGCGTGCCACCGAGTCGTTGGCGATGATCGCGGTGGTGGTGTTGCCATCGGTGAGGAAGCCGGTCGGCGAGGTCACGTTGGCCGCGCGCACGGCATTGCGAAGGTCATCGGCGGTCAGGCCGAGGGCATTCATCAGGCGCAGGTTGACGTCCACCCGCACCGCCGGCGTGGACGCACCGGCGATATCCACCGAGGAGACCCCGGTGATCTGGCGCAGGCGCTGGGCCAGCAGCGAATCGGCCACGTTGTAGAGGTCGTCGGCGGACTGCGTTTCGGAGGTCAGGGCGATCGCGATGACCGGGTCGTCGTTCGGGTTCGCCTTCTGGAACATCGGCGTGCCCAGCCCGGCGGGCAGGTCGGACTGGGCCGAGTTGATCGCGGTCTGCACGTCCAGCGCCGCCGAATCGATGTCGCGGTCGCTCTGGAAGATCATGAAGACCAGCGAGCTGCCTTCCGAGCTGGACGAGCGCATGCGGTCGATGCCCGGCAGCTGGCCGAGGTGGCGTTCCAGCGGCGCGGTGACCGTGGAGGCCATCGTGGTGGCATCCGCGCCCGCCTGGTTGGCATGCACGAAGATCACCGGGATCTGGATGTTCGGCAGCGCCGACACACCCAGCTGCAGGTAGCAGATCACCCCCACCACGAACAGGCCGATGGCCAGCAGGGCGGTGCCGATCGGGCGGCGGATGAACGGGCCGGAGATGTTCATCGAACGCCCCGGCGGCAGTCTGCGGTGCTCATCATCACGCCTGCGGCTCCTGCACCGGGCCATGGCCGTGACGCAGCGCGCGCTGTTCGCGGCGCTGGCGCAGGCGCTCGGAGAAGCGCTCCATGTACAGGTAGATCACCGGCGTGGTGTACAGCGTGACCAGCTGCGAGAGCAGCAGGCCGCCGACGATGGCGATGCCCAGCGGGCGGCGCAGTTCCGAGCCGATGCCGGTGCCCAGCGCCAGCGGCAGCGCGCCGAGCATGGCCGCGGCGGTGGTCATCATGATCGGACGGAAGCGCAGCAGGCAGGCGCGGCGGATCGCCTCATGCGCGTTGGCGCCGGTGCGGCGTGCCTCGATCGCGAAATCGACCATCATGATGCCGTTCTTCTTGACGATGCCGATCAGCAGCACGATGCCGACGATGCCGTCCACCGACAGCGGCAGCCCGCACACCATCAGCGCCAGCAGCGCGCCCACGCCGGCCGGGGGCAGGGTGGAAATGATGGTGAAGGGGTGGATGTAGCTCTCATACAGCACGCCCAGCACGATGTAGATCAGCACCAGCGAGGCCAGCAGCAGCCACACCACGTCGGTCTGGCTGCCGGTGAACTCGGCGGCCTTGCCGATGAACTGCGCATGCACCTGCGAGGGCATGTCCAGCCCGGCCTTGGTCTCTTCGATCGCCTTGACCGCATCGGACAGGGAGTAGCCCGGCGCGATATTGAACGACACCGTCACCGCCGGCAGCTGCTGCTGGTGGCTGACCACCAGCGGGGTGCTGGTGACCTTGCCTTCGGCCAGCGCGGCCAGCGGAATGATGTTGCCCGCACCGACCGGAATACCGGTGTTCTGCGCGCCGATGCCGGTGGCGGTGGACGAGTTGGACGAGGTCACCTGGCCGAAGTTGGTGGCATTGCTGCCGGTCAGCGCACCGGCCCCGTTGGAGGCCACCGCCAGCTGGTTCATCAGCGCGGTGCTGGTGCGGAACTCCGGCGCCACTTCCAGCACCACGCGGTACTGGTTGAGCTCGGTGAAGATGGTGGAGATCTGGCGCTGGCCGAAAGCGTCGTACAGGGTGTCGTCGATGGTCTGCATCGGCACGCCGAGCACGCTGGCCTTGTCGCGGTCGATGGTCAGCTCGAGCGCACGGCCCTGGTTGGACAGGTTGTTGTCCACGTCGGCAAGTTCCGGGCGCTGGCGCAGCGCTTCGGTCAGACGGGTGGCCTGCAGCGCGACCTGCGCGCTGTCCACGTCCGACAGCGAGTACTGGTACTCGGTGGCGGCCACGCGGGTATCCAGGGTGACGTCCTGCACCGGCTTGAGATACAGCGCCACCCCGGGAATGCCCGCCACGGCCTTCTGCAGGCGCGGCAGGATCTCATCCAGCCCGTCGCGGTCGCCGCGCTCCTTGAGCACGATCGACAGCTGGCCCTGGTTGAGCGTGGGGTTCATGGTGCCGGCGCCGATGAAGGCCGAGACACCGGTCACTGCCGGGTCGCTGCGCAGGGCTTCGGCCACCGCTTTGGTGCGCTGCTCCATCTGCGGGAAGGCAATGTTCTGGTCGGCCTGCACCACGCCGGTGATCAGGCCGGTGTCCTGTTCGGGCAGCAGGCCCTTGGGGATCACGATGTACAGCACCACGGTCAGCACCAGCGCACCGGCGGCGACCGCCAGGGTCAGCGGCTGGTGATCCAGCACCCAGTCCAGGCTGCGCTCGTACAGGCCAACGGTGCGCGACCACACGGTGGTCTTGCCGGCGGCGGCGGCACGCTCGTGCGCATCCTCGCCTTCAGGCAGCGCGTCGGGCTTGAGCAGGTAGGCGCACATCATCGGGGTGAGCGTCAGCGAGATCAGCATCGACAGCGTCACCGCGATGCTCAGCACCCAGGCGAATTCGTGGAACAGGCGGCCGGTGACACCGGGCATCAGCAGCAGCGGCAGGAACACCGCCACCAGCGAGATGGTCAGCGAGAGCACGGTGAAGCCGATCTGCTGCGCGCCGATCTCGGCCGCTTCCGGGCCGCTCTTGCCCTGTTCGATGTAACGCACGATGTTCTCGATCATCACGATCGCATCGTCGACCACGAAGCCGGTGGCCACCACCAGCGCCATCAGCGACAGGTTGTCCAGGGACATGCCGGCGAAGGCCATCACACCGAAGGTGCCGGCCAGCGACAGCGGCACCGCCACCGAGGGAATGATGGTCGCCCACAGGCGGCGCAGGAACACGAAGATCACCGCGACCACCAGGCCGATGGTCAGGATCAGGGTGAACTGCACTTCATGCACCGAGGCACGGATGGTCTCGGTCCGGTCGTTGAAGATCTCCAGGTGCACGTCGGCCGGCAGCACGCTCTGCAGCTGCGGCAGCAGCGCACGGATGCGTTCGACGGTCTGCACGATGTTGGCGCCGGGCTGGCGGCGCACTTCCAGCAGCACCGCCGGCTTGCCATCGGCCCATGCGGCCAGCTGGTCGTTCTCCACGCCATCGACCACGTTGGCGACATCGGACAGGCGCACCGGACGACCGTTCTTGTAACTGATGATGGTGTCGCGGTACTCGGCGGCGCTGGTCAGCTGGTCGTTGGTGCCGATCGAGTAGGACTGGGTCTTGCCGTTGAGCGAGCCCTTGGGCGCGTTGACGTTGGCCTGGGTCAGCGCGCTGCGCAGCTCTTCCAGGGTCAGGCCCATGTTGGACAGCTGCGCCGGGTTGACCTGGATGCGCACGGCCGGGCGCACGTTGCCGGCGATGGAGACCAGGCCCACGCCCTGCACCTGCGACAGGCGCTGGGCGAGGATGGAGTCGGCGTAGTTGTTGACGTCGCGCAGCGGGCGCGTGTCGGAGGTGAGCTTGAGGGTGACGATCGCCGCATCGGCCGGGTTCACCCGGTTGTAGACCGGCTGGTAAGGCAGCGAAGAGGGCAGGGTGGCCTGGCGGATCGCGGCCTGTACATCCTGCGCGGCGATGTCGATGTCGCGGTCCATCGAGAACTGCAGGATGATCGTGGACAGCCCCGCCGACGAATCGGAGGTCATGATCTCCAGCCCGGAGATCTGTCCGAATTGGCGCTCCAGCGGCGTGGTCACCAGCGAGGCCATGGTGACCGCGTTGGCGCCCGGGTATTGGGTGGTCACCACCAGGCTGGGCGCATCGATCTCGGGCAGCGCCGACACCGGCAGCTGGCGGTAACCGAGGATGCCGAGCAGCAGCAGGCCTGCCATCAACAGCGAGGTGGCGATCGGGCGGCGGATGAAAATCGTCGAAAAGCCCACGGGCGGGTCCTTGCTGGTGCGTCGTGCTGCGTTGGATCAGGCGAACGCCGGCGCTTGGGCCGGCGTCAGGAACGTGGGGCGGGCGCGATCAGCGCGGACCGCCACCGCGGCGTCCACCGCCACCCTGCTGCTGGGCGGCCTTGAGCTCGGCTTCGGTCGGTGCGGCCGGGGTCTCGCCCGGCTTGAGCGCGGTGACCTTGGCGCCCGGCTTGAGCCGGAACTGGCCTTCGCTCACGACACGCTCGCCGCCCTTGAGGCCCTCGGTGATCTGCACCTGGCTGTCGCCGACTTCCACCCCGCTCTTGACCGTCTGCATGGCCACGGTGCTGTCCGGCTTGACGATGTAGACGTACTCGCCGTCCGGGCCGCGCATCACGGCCTGGGTCGGGATCACCACGCCGCCGGCGATGGTGCGCAGCTGCATGCGGACGTTGACGAACTGGCCCGGCCACAGCGAATTGTCTTCGTTGTCGAACAGGGCGCGCGCGCGGAAGGTGCCGCTGTCGCTGCTGATCTGGTTGTCGACCACGTCCAGCTTGCCGCCATCGGTCAGCACATGCGCATCGTTGCGGTCCAGCGCGGCGATATCCACCGCGCCGGCGGCCTGGGCCTGGCGCACCGCCGGCAGCTGGCGCTCGGGCAGGTTGAACACGACATGGATCGGATGGATCTGGGTCAGCGTCACCAGCGCGGTGCCCGCGCTGACGATGTTGCCGGCATCGACCGCGCGGATGCCGGCGATGCCGGAGATCGGCGCGGTCACGCGGGTGTACTGCAGCTGCACCTGGGCGGCGCGCATGCTGGCCTCGTTGGCGGCCACGGCACTTTCGAACTGGGCCACCTGGTTGCGCTGGGTATCCAGGTCGGTCTTGGCCACGTACTGGCGGTACTCGGCCGAGTTCGAGCGCTGGTAGTTGGAGCGGGCGGTGGCGAGCTGGGCCTCGTTCTGGCGCTTGGCCGCCGCGGCCTCGTCGTAACTGGCCTGCAGGGTGCGCGGGTCGATCTGCGCAAGCAGGTCGCCCTTCTTCACTTCCTGGCCTTCCTTGAAGTTCAGGCTGATCAGCTGGCCACCGACCTGCGGGCTCACGGTGACGGTGTTCATCGCCGCGACCGTGCCCAGTGCACTGGCGTAGACCGGCACGTCCTGGCGGATCGCATCAATGACGGTGACCGGGACCGGCCCGGCGTTGGCCGGATCCCCGCCCTGGCGCCCTTGCGCCGACGCACCCGCCGCGTCGCCCTTCTTGCCGCCCATCAGGCGCACACCCACCACGGCAACCACCAGCACTGCGACCACCAGCAGCACGATCTTCCAGAAACGCGACATTCAATAACTCCTGAGGGGCTGGCGGAGGGCGGGGGCCCGGTTGGCTAGGCGCAAAGCATACTCGTCGCCCGTGGCCTTTCATGCATGACGGATGGGACGGGCGATCAGACCGGATGTGACGGGTGAGGTTCCATCCATGAACGTTTGCCGGGGCAGAAAGTTACAGCGCGACCGGCGCCGATGCCCTACATTCAGGTTCGACCGCCGTTCTGATCCGTGGAGACCTTCAATGCCCCGTCTGTCACTGTTGATGTCCGCCCTGCTGCTGGCCGCCCCCGGCCTGGCCGCCGCCGCCCCCGCCGAACGCCCGGAAGTGGCCGCCGCTGCGACCCGCCTCAAGGCCCAGGTGATCGACTGGCGCCGTGACTTCCACCAGCACCCGGAGCTGTCCAACCGCGAAGAACGCACCTCGGCCAAGGTCGCCGAGCGCCTGCGCGCGATGGGCCTGAAGCCGCAGACCGGCATCGCCCACCACGGCGTGGTGGCCATCATCAAGGGCGGCAAGCCCGGCCCGCGGATCGCCCTGCGCGCGGACATGGACGCGCTGCCGGTGACCGAACAGACCGGCCTGCCGTTCGCCTCCAAGGCCACCACCACCTACCGCGGCGAGACCGTCGGGGTGATGCACGCCTGCGGCCACGATGCCCACACCGCCACCCTGCTGGGCGTGGCCGACGCGCTGGTGAAGATGCGCGCGAACCTGCCGGGCGAAGTGATGCTGATCTTCCAGCCCGCTGAAGAGGGCGCACCGCCGCCGGAAGAGGGCGGTGCGGCGCTGATGCTCAAGGAAGGCCTGTTCAAGGACTTCAAGCCCGAAGCCGTGTTCGGCCTGCATGTGTTCTCCAGCGTGCCGGCGGGCCAGATCGCGGTGCGTGGCGGCCCGTTGATGGCGGCCTCGGACCGGTTCGGGATCAAGGTGATCGGCCGCCAGACCCATGGCTCGGCCCCGTGGAACGGGGTGGACCCGATCGTGGCCACCGCCGACCTGGTCGGCACCGCACAGACCATCGTCAGCCGCCGTGCCAACCTGTCCAAGCAGCCGGCAGTGGTGACCTTCGGCGCGATCAAGGGCGGCATCCGCTACAACATCATTCCCGATGAAGTGGAGATGGTCGGCACCATCCGGACCTTCGACGAGGGCATGCGCCAGCAGATCTTCGCCGACCTGCGCAACGTGGCCGAGCACACCGCGGCCGCGCACGGAGCCAAGGCAGAGACCGAAATCTATGAGTCCGAGGGCAACCCGGCCACGGTCAACGATCCGGCCCTGACGGCGCGGATGCTGCCGAGCCTGCAGGCCGTGGTGGGCGAGGGCAATGTCTACGAGCCGCCGCTGCAGATGGGCGCCGAGGATTTCTCGCTGTATGCCCAGCAGGTGCCGGGCATGTTCTTCTTCGTCGGCTCTACGGGCGAGGGGATCGATCCGGCCACGGCCCCGGCCAATCACTCGCCGAAGTTCCTGCTCGATGAGAAGGCGCTGGACGTAGGCCTGCGCGCGCTGCTGCAGGTGAGCCTGGATTATCTCAACGGGACGGCGGCGGCACCTGGCGCAGGCTGACGTCAGCCGACGGCGGGCAGACGGCAGGTCCCGGCCGGTGGCCGGGGCCACAACCGGCGCCGGCGGAAGGGTTCGGATCCTCCCGCCGGCCGGGGAGGCCGTCACCCGGTCGCCGTGGCCTTTCGTTTCGCCGCCGGACGCCGCTCGCGTACCGGCGTAAAATGGCCGTATGAATACCCCCCAGGACTCCAGCCTCGGTCGCGAGGTGGCTTACCCGTCGCAGTACGATCCCGGCCTGCTTTTCCCCATCCCGCGCCGTGGCGCCCGCGAAGAGATCGGCCTGGACGAGGCGGCGCTGCCGTTCGTCGGCCATGACCGCTGGCAGGCCTATGAGCTGAGCTGGCTGGACGGGCGCGGCAAGCCGCGCGTGGCGGTGGCCACGGTCAGCGTTCCGTGCACCTCCCCGAACCTGATCGAATCCAAGTCGTTCAAGCTCTACCTCAACTCGCTCAACAGCACGCGCTTCGACGACGCCGCCGCCGCGCGCCTGTGCATCACCCGCGATCTGTCGGCCTGCGCCGGGGCGGTGGTGACGGTCGTGTTGGGGGTGCCGCCGCTGGTGGAAGAGGCCGAGGGCGAATCGCTGGACGAGCGCGACGTGGCCATCGAGCGCTACGGCCCGCCGGCACCGGAATTCCTGTTCGCCGATGCCGATGACGTGGTCACCGAGACATTGAGTTCGGCGCTGCTCAAGTCCAACTGCCCGGTCACCGGCCAGCCGGACTGGGCCAGTGTCAGCGTGCGCTACCGCGGCCCGAAGATCGACCGCGACGGCCTGCTGAAGTACCTGATCAGCTACCGCGAACACGCCGAGTTCCATGAGCAGTGCGTAGAGCGCATCTTCAGCGAGATCACCCAGCGCTGCCAGCCACAGTGGCTGGAAGTGGAAGCGCGGTACACCCGCCGCGGCGGGCTGGACATCAACCCGTGGCGGGCCAGCCCGGGCATCGCCGCCCCGGCACGTACCGTCCGCGACCTGCGCCAGTAGGCGTTCCGCGCGTCTTCACATCCACGCCATGCCCCATTAACAAGGGCTGTGACACCGTGCCTCCCATGTCGTCAATCAAGACGGGAGTGTATGGATGAGTACCGATAAGAAAGTCGACTTTTCCGGTGTCAGCGCCAGCGTTGATACCACCGCGCAGAAAGTCGATCAGGTCGATTTCTCGGGTGTGACCGCCTCGGTGGATACCACCGCGGAGAAGGTTGGAGGCACCTACACGGTGCAGAAGGGCGATTCGCTCTCGAAGATCGCCAAGCAGGAACTGGGCGATGCCAATGCGTGGAAGCGCATCTTCGAGGCCAACCGCGACGTGCTGGACGACCCGGACAAGATCCAGCCCGGCCAGACCCTGAAACTGCCGCCCAAAGCCTGATCCACTTTACTGCCCACCATCACACAGGGAGCAACCTCCATGAAGAAGTCGTCCATCAGTACTGCCGTCCTCGCCGCGCTTCTGGCCACCGTGGCCTTGGCGGGCTGCAAGAAGAAAGAAGACACCGCCGATAACAATGCGCAGCCGGCGGCGACCGCGCCTGCCGCTCCGGCCCCGATGACCGAAGCCGCGCCGCAGCCGATGACCGCTGCCACCGGCGTGACCGTTTCGACCGTCACCGTCGGCAAGACCGCCGCGGCGGACAAGACCGTCACCTCGGCCGCATTGTTCGCGCCGAAGGACGACATCATCGTCTCGATCCGCACTGACGGCAGCGCCAACAACGCCAACGTCGCGGCCAAGCTGACCTTCCAGAACGGGCAGGTCGCCGGCGAGCAGAATCAGGTGGTCAATACCACCGGTGCCGAGACCACCAACATCTCCTTCAAGAATGCCAATGGCTGGCCGGCGGGCAAGTACCGCGCGGAAGTCACGGTAGATGGTAAGGCGGCTGGATCGCCGCAGGAGTTCGAGGTCAAGTAAGCCTAGACGCCGACTCTCTCCCGGCAACAGGCTCACGATGGACGCAGCCGCGAGGCTGCGTCTTTTTTTATGGGCGTCTTCCGGACCACAGCGTTCCAGTACGTTTGCGTATGGGACGGCTTTGCTCCGGGAGGCTGAAAACGCGACAATGCGGGGGTTTCCCGCCGTGCGCGCCGTCGGTTGGCGCGGTCCCCGGGGAAAGTGCGGGCCCGCTGTGCCAGGCCCTGCACGCGACACGGTTGCACGCGGCCCGGCATCGCCGTCGGCCATCATTCACGAGATCTGCAAGAGAGCCCTGATCCCCCATGTCGAACACGCCCAAGATTCTCTACACGCTCACCGATGAAGCCCCGTTCCTGGCTACGCAGTCGCTGCTGCCGATCGTCGAGGCCTACACCGCCACCGCCGGCATCGCCGTGGAAACCCGCGACATCTCGCTGTCCGGCCGCATCCTGGCCCTGTTCCCGGATTATCTGAAGGACGACCAGAAGGAAGCCGACCATCTGGCCGAACTGGGCCAACTGGCGACCACCCCGGACGCGAACATCATCAAGCTGCCCAACATCAGCGCCTCGGTGCCGCAGCTGAAGGCCGCGATCAAGGAACTGCAGGACCAGGGCTTCGCACTGCCGAACTACCCGGATGTGCCGACCGATGACGTCTCGCGCGACATCAAGGCGCGCTACGACAAGGTCAAGGGCAGCGCGGTGAACCCGGTGCTGCGTGAAGGCAACTCCGATCGCCGCGCACCGCTGTCGGTCAAGAACTACGCCCGCAAGCACCCGCACCGCATGGGCAAGTGGTCCAAGGACTCCAAGTCGCATGTCTCGCACATGGACGGCGGTGATTTCTACGGCAGCGAAAAGTCGGCCACGCTGGCCAATGCCGGCAGCCTGAAGATCGAGCTGTTCAAGGCCGATGGCAGCAGCGTCGTGCTCAAGGAAAAGACCGCGGTCAAAGCCGGCGAGATCGTCGATGCCGCGGTGATGAGCCGCAATGCGCTGGCCAGCTTCGTGCAGGCGCAGATCGCCGATGCCAAGGCCAAGGGCGTGCTGTTCTCGCTGCACCTGAAGGCCACCATGATGAAGGTCTCCGACCCGATCATGTTCGGCGTGGTCGTCGAAGAGTTCTACAAGGACGTGCTGGCCAAGCACGCCGACGTGCTCAAGCAGGCCGGTTTCGATCCGAACAACGGCATCGGCGATCTGTTCGCGCGCCTGCCGCAGCTGCCCGAAGCCACCCAGGAAGCGATCAAGGCCGACCTGGCGGCCGAGTACGGCAAGCGCCCGGGCCTGGCCATGGTCAATTCGGACAAGGGCGTCACCAATCTGCACGTGCCCAGCGACGTGATCGTCGATGCATCGATGCCGGCGATGATCCGCGACTCCGGTGGCATGTGGAATGCCGACGGCAAGCTGCAGGACACCAAGGCCGTCATTCCCGACCGTTGCTACGCCGGCGTGTACCAAGCCGTGATCGACGATTGCCGCACCCATGGTGCCTTCGACCCGGCCACCATGGGTTCGGTGCCCAACGTCGGCCTGATGGCGCAGAAGGCCGAGGAATACGGCTCGCACGACAAAACCTTCCAGATCCCGGCCGACGGCACCGTGCGCGTCACCGACGACGCCGGCAAGGTGATCTTCGAGCACGCCGTGCAGACCGGTGACATCTGGCGCATGTGCCAGACCAAGGACGCCCCGATCCAGGACTGGGTGAAGCTGGCCGTCAACCGCGCCCGCCTGAGCAACACCCCGGCGGTGTTCTGGCTGGATGCCAACCGTGCGCACGATGCGCAGGTGATCGCCAAGGTCGAGACCTACCTGAAGGACCACGACACCAACGGCCTGGACATCCGCATCCTGGCGCCGGTGGAGGCGACCGCCTTCTCGCTGGACCGCATCCGCAAGGGTGAGGACACCATCTCGGTGACCGGCAACGTGCTGCGTGATTACCTGACCGACCTGTTCCCGATCATGGAACTGGGCACCAGCGCCAAGATGCTCTCCATCGTGCCGCTGATGGCCGGTGGTGGCCTGTTCGAGACCGGTGCCGGTGGTTCGGCGCCCAAGCACGTGCAGCAGTTCGTGGAAGAGGATTACCTGCGCTGGGATTCGCTGGGTGAGTTCCTGGCCCTGGCCGCGTCGCTGGAGCACCTGGGCAACCGCTACGACAACGCTGGTGCCACCGTACTGGCCAAGACCCTGGACCAGGCCAACGGCCAGTTCCTGGACAACGACAAGTCGCCGTCGCGCAAGCTCGGTGGCGTCGACAACCGCGGCAGCCACTTCTACATCGCGCTGTACTGGGCCCAGGCCCTGGCCGCGCAGGATGACGACGCCGCGCTGAAGGCCCGTTTCGCGCCGCTGGCCAAGGCACTGGCCGACAACGAGCAGGCCATCGTCGGTGAACTGGCGGCGGTGCAGGGCAAGCCGGTCGACATCGGCGGTTACTACCGTCCGGACGTGGCCAAGGCCAGCGCCGCGATGCGTCCCAGCAGCACCTTCAACAGCGCGCTGGCTGCGCTGTAACGAAGCGGTCCCGCCACGCCGGTGATCGATGAAGAACCCGCGCTTCGGCGCGGGTTTTTTTGTGGGCCCCCGCTGGGCAAGCGACCAGCCGCTGCCGTATGGTGGCAGCAGGTTCCCTGGAAGTGACTGCATGTGCGCTCGCTGTTCCTGCCGGTTCTGCCCGTGGTGCTCCGTCCGGGGCATCGCATGAACACGCCCGCTGATGCGCTGGCGCGGCTGATCCGCGATGGCTTCGAGGACTACCATGCGCGCTTCGCGGCGATCAGCCGGCGCGCACGGCAGCGCTTCGAGCAGCGCGATTGGGCAGGGGCCCGGCAGGATGCCGTGGAGCGCATCGGGCTGTACGACCTGTGCATCGCCGAGACCGTCGATGCACTGCGTCGTGTCGCCAGCGGCGACATCGGTGAGCGCGCGCTGTGGCTGCAGATACGCGCCGCCTACGCCGTGCTGCTGGCCGGGTTGATCGATGCCGAGCTGTACAAGACGTTCTACAACACGCTGGCGCGGCGGTTGTTCGCCACCCGCGGTGTGGACGGGGCGATCGAGTTCATGGCGATGGATGTGGAGCCGTCCGATGCCATCACCCATCCCGTCGCACGGCACAGCTATACCCTCTCACCGACGCGCCCTGCTGACGCGTTCATGCGCGTTCTCGGTGACTATCGGTTCGACGTGCCGTATGCGCACCAATTGCGCTGCGCCGCGGCGGTCGCGGTGCGCCTGCAGGACGATCTGGCGCACTGGGGCGACTACCCCGTGCGCAGCATCGAGCTGCTCGATACGGTGTTCTATCGGGAGCGCCGCGCCTATCTGGTGGGGCGTGTCTTCGGCGAGCATCGCTTCTCGCCCTGCGTCATCGCGCTGGTCCATGACGAGCGCGGCCTGCGTGTGGACGCGGTACTGAGCCGGCGCCGCGATGTCGCGCATCTGTTCGGTGTCTCACGCAGCTATTTCCAGGCGGATCTGGCGACCGTGGGCGATGCGGTGGTGTTCCTGCGCAGCCTGCTGCCGGGCAAGCCGGTGGATGAGATCTATACCGTGCTCGGGCGCGCCAAGCAGGGCAAGACCGAGCGCTATCGCACGTTCTTCCGCCACTTCCAGGACCAGGCCGGCGAACAGTTGACGCACGCCGATGGCACGCCCGGCATGGTGATGGCGGTGTTCACCCTGCCTAGCTATCCGCTGGTGTTCAAGCTGATCCGCGACCGTTTCGCCTGGCCAAAGACCCTGACCCGGCACCAGGTCGAAGAAAAGTATGCGTTGGTGTTTAACCTCGACCGGGTTGGCCGGTTGCTTGATGCGCAGCCCTATCGGCACCTGCGTTTCCCTCGGGCGCGCTTCTCCGCTGCGCTGCGCGAGGAACTGCTCACCCAATGCGCCAGCAGCGTGCACGAGGAAGGCGACGAGCTGGTGATCGCACTGTGCTATGTACAGCGGCGATTCCGTCCGCTCAATCTTTACCTGCGCGAGCAGACCGCCGAGGCCCGTCGCATCGCCGCGCTCGACTACGCGCAGGCGATCACCGACATGGCGCGCAACAACATCTTTCCCGGTGACATGCTGCCGAAGAACTTTGGTGTGTCACGGCACGGGCGCGCGGTGTTCTATGACTACGACGAGCTGTGTCTGGTCACCGAGTGCACCTTCCGCACCTGGCCAACCCCGCGCAACGAAGAAGAAGCGCTGGCGGATGAGCCGTGGTTCCAGATCGGTCCGCACGATGTGTTTCCGGAGCGGTTCTGGATGTTCATGGGGCTGCCGTCGCCCGAGCTGGCCGCGGTGCGCGAACACTTCGCGCACCTTTTCGATCCGGTGTGGTGGCAACGGCTGCAGACCGGATTCGCCGCCGGTGTGTTTCCCGACACGCCGCCGTATGCCGGATCGCTGCGGCTGGCCTGATTGGCAGCGTGGAGATGGCTGCACTAGGCTGTAAGGAAACCCGCTGTCGCCGTGGGTGACAGCGCCTCTGGCAAGACCACAATGGATCCACCGATTCGATTGGTGACGTGACCGGCGCTCGCTATGCTGTTCCCACCGATAACGATGCATGGCACAAGGAGAAACAACAGGATGGACATCATCAAGGGACTCGCCGTGGCTGCGGCGCTGGCGTCAGCGCCCGTGCAGGCGGCCAAACCGCCCGCCGATGTGCCGGTGGAAATGGGCATGCGGATCGAGGGCAGCCTCGCCATTGGCAGTGACGGCCGTATCAATACGCTGGAGATCGACAAGCAGGACATGATTCCCGAGGCGGTTGCCACGCTGGTGCGGGACACGGTGCAGAAGTGGGAGTTCGAACCGCAGCTGCGTGACGGCGTTGCCGTGCCGACCGATACGCGGATGACCGTGCGCGTGGTGGCCCGGCCGGGGGAGAACGAGACGTTCAACGTGCATCTGGTCAGCGCGCACTTCGAAGCCGCCAAGAGCGATGCCGAACGGGCCGCCGACCGCCGTGGCCGCACGGTAGCACCGCGCTATCCCGGCGAAGTGTTCCGGTATGGCGGCCAGGGAACGGTGTATCTGGCACTGAAGGTCGATCGCGACGGCCGTGTGGTCGACCGGGTCGCCGAGCAGGTCAATCTGCGCAGTACCGGCACACCGAAACAGTTGGAGGCATTCCGCAATGGCCTGGCCAAGGCCTCGCTGGATGCCGCGCGCAAGTGGCGCTTCCCGCAGAGTGCCGAGGATGCGGCGCTGGATCAGCCCTACCGCACCCTGCGCGTGCCGGTGACTTTCGCCATCGGCGGCACGCCAACCGATGATCTCAGGCACTGGCGCGCCTATGTGCCGGGCCCGCGCAGCCAGATTCCCTGGACGACCCGCGCTGACAGCGCAGCGTTCTCGCCGGATCTGCTGAGCGACGGCTCGGCCACGCTGGCCGGTGACCCCAACGCCCCGCGCCTGCGCACCCCACTGGGCAGCTGAGCCTGACCGGATCGCGGGCGTGCTGCCCGCGATCCTCGTCTCAACCGACGCTTGGGCTGTCGGGCTGCGGATACACCACGGTGCGGTTGCGACCCTGTTCCTTGGCCATGTACAGCGCCTTGTCGGCCAGCCGCAGCGCCTGCTGCGGATCGTCATGGTAGGTCGGGTAGTGCGCCACGCCCAGCGACACCGTAGCCGTGCCAACCTGCTCGAAGACTTCAGCGGCCACCTGCACGCGCAGGCGCTCGGCAACCCGAGCGGCGTTGGTGACATCGATGCCCGGCAGCAGCATCAGGAACTCCTCACCGCCATTGCGGCAGAGCAGGTCGGTATCGCGCGCGTCATCGCGCATGAGCTGCGCGATGCGCAGGATCACGGCATCGCCGACCGCGTGGCCGAAGCGGTCGTTGATGGTTTTGAAGCGGTCGATATCCAGCGCGATGATGCCGAACGGCTGCCCGCGTGCCTGCCAGTCTTCCAGCCCCTGCTGCAGGCCACGCCGGTTCTGCAGGCCGGTCAACGGATCGGTCATGCTGGCGCGGTTGAGCTTGCCGATCCGGTCCTGCAGCAAGTTGAAGCTGTACAGCAGGGCGTTCTTGAGCTGGGCAACCTCGTAGTACCAGGCGCGGATGCCGGTGACGTGGCGGATGGCGATGCCGGTATCGCGGTTCTGCACGTTGCGCGCCAGCTGCCACAGTGGCAGCGAGATGCGCCGCGCGAACCACCAGGTGATCAGCAGCGACAGGATGCCGAGTGGGATCGCATTCCAGATCACCGACGACATCAGCTGCGACAGCGGCGCCAACGTGGCCGTGGTCGGCCGCTGGGCCACCACACCCCAGCCGACGCTCGGCACCGGTGCGTAGCCGGCCAGCATCTGCACGCCGTGGCTGTTGCGTACCTGCTGGGCGCCGGAGTGGCCTTGGGTGACCGCCTGCACGGCCGGGTTCTCCAGTGCGAACTGGCCGACCCGGTCCTGCTCGATGTGGTACAGGATGCGGCCGTGGCGGTCGACCACGTACAGGTAGGAGCCATCACGGTAGTAATGCTTGCCCAGCAGCGACTGCAGGATGCTGCGCTGACGCAGGTAGATGGTGCCGCTGACGTAGCCCTGGTACTCGCCCTGCGTGGAGAAGATCGGGTGCGAGATCGCCACCAGCAGCCGGCCGGTGGCCGACTGGTACGGATCGCTGATGAACGGCACGCGGCGGGCGAGCGCATCGCGGTTGCCGGCACTCTTGAGCAGCACACCCTGCAGCGCCAGGCTCTGCGGTGAGGTGGCCAGCACGGTGCCGCCGGCATCGACGATCAAGACCGAATTGAAGCTGTTGGTCTGCAGCTGCAGGCGCGCAGCCTCGGCCTCCAGCGCCGGGCGATCATGCCGGCGCTGGCCAAGCAGGGTCGCGCTGTAGGCAACCTGCTGCTGGGCCGACAGCACGAAGTTCTGGGTCGATTCGGCAAGCTTGCTGGCATACACGCGGTTGGCTTCCAGCGTGTTGCCGATCAGCTGTTCGCGCTGCACGCGGTAGCTGGCATGCAGGGTATTGGCCAGCGCGATGATGGCGCTGAGCAGGGCCAGGGCAAGGATCAACGTGCCGAGGTTGAGGCGGGCGGACAACGGGCGCATGCAGGTCACGGGCAGCAGGGTGCAGCACCAACCGGAACATGCGGGTGGAACGGCAGCAGCGAAGCAGTCAGGAGCGCACGACACAGTGCCGACCCGGTGCGCGTCCCGCGCTCGCCGTTCGACGACCCCGCCCCCGGGCGGTCAACAACTCTTGCGGCGGCGATTATTGCGGATAACGCCCCTGCATGGGTGAAGTGGGGCGCCGCCGTGGCGGCACGCTGCCTCCCGTAAGGGCACCCGCGGGCGCGCCTCAGCGCTCCAGACGCTTGCGCAGCACGCCGCGCAGGTGATCGGCGCCGGCCGGGTCGAGCGGGCCGAGCACGCCACGCACGGCCTCGGGGATGTGCGCGGCGGTGTGATCATCGGCCTCGAAGACGTAATGCTGGAACAGCGCCTGCCAGTGGGCGCGCTGCGCCGGCGGCAGATCGCGGATGGCGAGCAGGGAGAGCATCAGTGCGTTCATCGGCGCATCCATCCACGCCGGCACCGGCCGCCACCAGTAATTGACCAGTACATTGAAGGCGTCCAGCCCTTCCATGTGGTGCCACCACAGCGAGGGAATGAACACGGCATCGCCGGGCCCCAGCTCGGCCACCTGTGCGTGCGCCAGCGCTTCGCTGAAGCGTGGGAAGCGGGCCAGGTCCGGTGCAGCGAAGTCGACCAGGCTGACCGCCTGACCGGCCGGCGTGAAGTCCAGGGGCCCGATATACAGATTGCCCACCTGCGCCGGCGGGAACAGGGTCACGCGGCGGCGGCCAGCCGCTACGCAGGCCAGGTTGTCCGGCACGTCCTGGTGGGCGGCGATGCGCGAGCGGTTGCCGATCCAGATGCTGGCCAGCGGATCGGCTACGCCCACGTCCAGTGCATTGGCCTGGCGGAAGCCGGGTAGGAAACTGTCCAGCGTGGTCGAGGCGACGTAGATCGACGGCGGCGCCGGTGCAGGGGCGTATTTGAGCAGGGTGTCGAGCACGACCTTCAACGGGATCTGCTCGCGGCGGAAATTGAAGCCGCTCATCTCCGCGTTATAGAACACACGCCCCTTGGCCTCCGGCGGCGCCGTGGTGGCGGTGACCGGCATCGTGCCGTGGTCGAACTGTTTGAGATGCGCGACCGCCGCCTGTGCGGACTGCGTCGCTGCGGCGACCAGCGGCCACCCGGCCACCAGCCCGCGGATCACCTTCGGCGTCGTCCAACCCGGCAACTGCGCACGCAGCTGCGCCGGATCCAGATCACGCAGTTCCTCGATCGGGCCGGGCATGGCGGACATCAGCTTCCTGGCGGCAGGGGCGGGTGGCACCCACGGTAGCGCGGGGGTGAGGGAAGCGAAAGGCCGCGGGGTGAGCGCGGCCTTCCGGTGCTGCAGGTGGGGGCGGCTGGCTCAGAACTTGTAGCGCACGCCGAACATGTAACGCGGGCCGGTCTGGGTGGCGTAGCGCAGCATGTTGGAATGGCGCGCGTAGGTGCGCATGGTCTCGTCGGTCAGGTTGATCGCCTCCAGGCTCAGCGTCAGCTGGTCGCTGACCGCGTAGCTGATGTTGAGATCGAGCTGGCCGTAGGCTTCGGTGTAGTTCGGGTTGGGGCCCTGGCCGCCGATGCCGTTGAGGAACTTGTCGCGCCAGTTGTAGGCCGCACGGACCTGCCAGGCATTCTTTTCATAGAACGCCACGAGGTTGGCCGAGTCGCTCAAGCCGATCATCGGGTACTGGTCGCCCAGGCTGTAATTGTCGAAGGTCAGGCCGGACTTCACCTTGGTGTAGTTGGCCGCCAGGCCGAAGCCGGATTGGCCGAACAGGTGCTGCACCGCCAGTTCCCAACCGTCCAGATGGTCGGAGTGCTGGTTGGCCGGCACGGTGGTGTCGAACCCGGCGACCGGATCGCCCGGCTGGCCGACGATGGTGCCGGTCATCTGCCCGGCCGAATTGCGGCCGGTGTAGGTCACGCCCGGGTCGCCGGCATGGTTGGTGAAGATGTAATCGCGGATGCAGGGCATGTCGGTCGCGCCGCAGCCCGACCCCAGCGCCTCGTTCCAGTACGCGCCGCCGACCGGCGTGTGCAGGGTGCCGGTGTTCTCGCGCACGATGGTGTTGCTGATGAAGTTCTTGATGTTCTTGCGGAAGAAGCCAACCGAAGCGTAGCTGGATTCCCCGTAGTACCACTCCAGCGACAGGTCGAAGTTGTCCGACACCAGCGGCTCCAGCCCCGGGTTGCCACGCGAGCCGGTGCCGCCCTGGGTGCGCACGATGTCGTCCACCCGCGAGCCGCTCTGGATCTGCGTCCAGCCCGGCCGGCCGATGCTGCGGCTGTAGCTGCCACGCAGCGCGAGCGCCTCGTTGATGTCCAGCTTCAGATCGAGGTTGGGCAGCACATAGTTGTACTTGCCGGTGCCGCCGACGAAGGTGCCGTTGGCGTCGTAGGTCACATTGAACTCGTTGGCCGAGCCCCAGCTGATCCCGGTCGGCAGGCGGACCAGCGCCTGCGATTCCACTTCGGTCTGCTCGTAACGCACGCCTGCTGCCACGTGCAGCGGCATCGACCAGTCGAACGTCGTGCGGTACTGCGCGTAGGCGCTCTTGGATTTCTCCGTGGTGCGGATGTCCTCGGAGTACTCGGTCGGGGCGACATAGCAGGTCGGGCAGGCCGGTTCGGCATCGGTGGCGACCCCGGCCGCCTGCGCACGCAGGCGGTCGAAATCGAAGACCAGGAAGCGGCCGGTCATGCGCGGATCGTTGTGGCCGGAGAACGCCTTGAAGTAGCGGCTCATGTCATCGGCGTACCAGATGTTGTCATCGTAGTCCGACGGATCGCCCAGGCCGCCCCAGCTGTTGCGCTGCATGATCGCCGAGGCCGAGCGGTTTTCCACCTGGGTGTAGCCGACGCCGAAGTCCAGCGCCGAGTAGTCGGCGAATTTGAACGTACCGCGGCCTTGGTACTGCTCGACCTTGGACTTGTTGTAGCTGTTCTGGAAGACCGAGCCGGTGACCAGCGCATCGGAAGCCTGCACACCGCCCGGCGGCAGGTCCATGTGGATGATCGGCAGGTCGCCGCTGTAGTCCACGGTGGTGGTGCCGCGCACGAAGGCGGCCACGCCGAGCACACCGGCCGAGCCATAGGGGCCGTCCGGCTGCGATTCGGCGGTGGAGTTGTGGACATCGAAGGACAGATCCAGCGCGTCGTTGACTTCCCAATCGACGTTGAAGCCCAGCGAATCCATCGAGTTCTTGGTGGCCAGCTTCATGCCGCCCATCGAGACGTCCGAGCCGGTCATGTCTTCGCTGTAGATGATCGGTGCTGCGATCGGGCCGTTGGTCCAGGTGCTGTCGCCCGGGCCGTAGTTGAACCATACCGACAGCTCGCTGCGCTGCTGCTGCACCTTGTTCTCGACGAAGGTGTAGTCGAGCGTGGTGGTGATGTTGTCGGCCGGCTTCCACTGGAACGTGGCCTGGCCGTTGGTGCGCTGGCGCTGTACGCCATTGACGTTGTACGCGGTGTTCTGCGGGCGGCCGTAGATATCGTCGGGATCCGGACGGTTGGTGATGCGGTCCGAATAGCCCTGGCCCGGCAGCGGCAGTGCACGCCAGTCGGTGGCTTCGTTGCCGCGGAAGGTCGCCCAGCCTTCGGCCACGGTGGCCTGGTTGAAGCCGGAGTCGCGTTCCTGGTGGCTGGCGCTGAGCGCCACGCCGAAGCGGCCATCGGCATAGGTCTGGCTGAAGATGCCGGACAGCTCACCGGTCACTTTCGAGCCCTGCAGCGTGCGCGGCAGGTTGTCGTTGGAGGAATCGTTGACCGCCTTCAGGCCGAGGCTGATCACCGGTTCGGACTCCAGCGGGCGCATCGTCTTGATGTTGATCGTCGCACCGATGCCACCGGCCGGATTGTCGGCACGGCCGGTCTTGTAGACCTCCACCGCCGACACCGACTCGGCGGCCAGGTTGGCGAAATCGAACGAGCGCGAACTGTTCAGGCCGGCGCCGCCGGCGCCGAGGTTGGAGGCGGGCATCTGCCGGCCGTTGAGCAGCACCAGGTTGTAGTCCGGGCCGATGCCGCGCACGGTCACCTTCGAGCCCTCGCCACTGGCGGTGCGGTCGATCGAGACGCCGCTGATGCGCTGCAGCGATTCGGCCAGGTTGGTATCCGGGAACTTGCCGATGTCTTCGGCAACGATGCCGTCGACCACACCCTGGCTGTCGCGCTTGAGGTTCATCGACGAGGTGAGGCTGCCACGGATGCCGGTGACCTGCACCGTATCGAGCGTGGTGGGATCGACGCCATCTGGGGCCGTCGTGGTGGTCTCTCGGGCCGCGGGATCCTGTGCCCAGGCCGGACCGGCCAGGACAGCGAGAAGTGCGGAGGTGAGCATCGCCTTGCGGGGTACGGCCTTGTACGTCTTCATGATGATCCCTCCCCAGGGAATTCGATCGTGGCGGTTCTGCGTTGTGTCGGCGCGGGTTCCAGTGCGCATGGCCCGGATTGGAGCCATGGTTGACAGCGTTGTCAACAAACGTCATCCGCAGTGCGCTTCCCTCGACGCCCGTCACGCCTCCCGCATCGCAGCTGCATCGGCCCCGTGTGGAGCGGAAACACTGCAACGCGGGCGCTGCCGCCTGATTTCGCCGGGACGTAGGCATCGCGATGGACGACGCTGATCCGTTGTGCAGTGCAGAACGAAACTGCGCGAAGTCGCTCGGGCACGTTCACCGCCGCAGTAACCGGCCCGTGGCGTGGTTGGCTGACAGCGCTGGACAATCGCAGTCCAAGCAGGTTCCATGTCTGGCCGCCGACTGGCCGGCACTCCCAATCTGGAAGGACATGCAATGGACACTCCTGCTGCCGTCCGCGGACAACATGTGCAAAGCAATGGCGTTGCACTGGCCGTGGTCACTGCCATCTTTTTCATGTGGGGCTTTCTCACTTGCCTCAACGACATCCTGATCCCGCACCTCAAGGCCGCGTTCGCGCTGACCTGGGTGCAGGCGATGCTGGTCCAGTTCACGTTCTTCGGTGCGTACTTCCTGATGTCGCTCCCGGCCGGGCGCCTGGTCGCGGCGGTGGGCTACAAGCGCGGCATCGTCGCCGGCCTGGCCATTGCCGGTGTGGGCGCGTTGCTGTTCTGGCCGGCGGCGCAGGCGCATGTGTACGGTCTGTTCCTCGGCGCGCTGTTCGTGCTGGCCACCGGCATCACCGTGCTGCAGGTCGCCGCCAATCCCTACGTGGCGCTGCTCGGGCCGGAACAGACCAGCTCCAGCCGGCTGACGCTGGCGCAGTCGATGAATGCGCTGGGCACCACCATTGCGCCGTTGTTCGGTGGTCTGCTGATCCTCTCGGCCGCGCCGCGCACGGCCGATGAGCTGGCCCTGCTGCCGCAGGCCGAAGCGCTGGCCTACCGCGCGGCCGAAGCGCAATCGGTGCAGCTGCCGTACTTCGGCCTGGCGGTGGCGCTGTTCGTGCTGGCGGTGGCGATCTGGATGTTCCGCCTGCCGGCCATTCCCGGCGTGGAAGGCGTGGCAGCCACCGGCCGCGGCCGCCTGCGCGATGCGTTGCGCCACCGCCACCTGCGCTATGGCGTGCTGGCCATCTTCTTCTACGTGGGCGCGGAGGTGTCGATCGGCAGCGTGCTGGTCAATTTCCTCTCGATGCCCGGCATCGGTGAGGGGCTGACCGAGCAGGAAGCCACGCGTTACGTGTCCTTGTACTGGGGCGGTGCGCTGGTCGGGCGTCTGCTTGGTGCGGCCCTGCTGACCCGCCTGGACCCGCGCCGCATGCTGGGAGTCTTCGCGCTGATCGTGATCGCGCTGCTCACGGTGACGATGCTGGGCAGCGGCAACCTGGCCAAGTGGAGCGTGGTCAGCATCGGTCTGTTCAACTCGATCATGTTCCCGACCATCTTCGCGCTGGCGATCGCCCGCCTGGGCACCCTCACCGGGCAGGCATCGAGCCTGCTGGTGATGGCGATCGTGGGCGGCGCGGTGATCCCGCTGGCGATGGGCTGGCTGGCCGACCATCACGGGCTGCAGGTGTCCTTCCTGCTGCCGATGCTGTGTTACCTGTTCATTGCCTTCTATGCGTGGTGCGGTTCTCGCCACAGCACCTGAGGCAGGCGCTCAGCGGCGCCGCGGGGGGTGCGTGGATTCGCGCACCAGCACCGCGTGGTCGACGGTGACCATGATGCCGGCCTCCGGGGAGCGGATGCGGTCGATCAACTGCTCGGTGGCCAGCCGTCCCATCGAGGCGGTCGGCTGGCGCACGGTGGTCAGTGCCGGGTAGATATGCCCGGCGATCGGCGTGTCATCGAAGCCGCACACCGACAGGTCGCGCGGGATGCGCAGGCCGCGTTGGCCGGCGACGCGGAACACGGCGGCGGCCATGTCGTCGTTGGCGGCGAAGATCGCCGTCGGCGGCGCTGGCAGATCCAGCAGCGCGTTGGCCGCGTCGATGCCGGATTCGAACGAGAACTGGCCGTTGACCACCAGCGCCGGGTCGTACTCGATGCCGTAGCGGCGCAGCGCCTGGCGATAGCCGGCGTGACGCCACTGGCAGGCGCCATGCGCACGCGGCCCCTTGATGTGGCCGATGCGTTGATGGCCCTGCGCGACCAGGTGGCCGATCAGTTCGACCACCGCGGTGGTTTCGTCCATGCGCACCCCGATGCAGCCCTCCGGGTGCCGAGGCGCAATGGAGGCATACGGAATCTCGTGCTCTTCCAGATAGGCCAGCACCACCGCGTCGTCGGTCAGCGGCGGGATCAGCACCACCCCGTCAGGGCGCGAATTCTCGAACAGCGCGGCCAGGTCCGGCAGCGTGCGGCGCGCGGTGCCGACCGGGCCCAGGATCAGGTTGTAGTGGTTGGCGTGGCAGGCCTCCAGCATCCCATTCTGGATTTCCATCAGGTAATTGCGCGAGGGGTTGTTGTAGACCAGCGCCAGCGCGTACGAGCGCTGCCCGGCCAGGCTGCGCGCCGAGAGGTTGGGCTTGTAGCCGAGGCGGGTCACCGCGGCCAGCACGCGATCACGCGTTTCCGCACGCACGTTGGGCTCGTTGTTGAGCACGCGGGACACCGTTTTGATCGATACCCCCGCAACGGCGGCGACATCCTCGATACGACTACGCATGATGCGGGGGTTCCTCTTGGAGGGGCGGGCGGGCAGATGCCGATGGTAGTGCGCGTGTGTCACATCGATGTTGCCGATGCAGGCGGATGTTGCCATGCCGGCGACGTGCGTGGCGGGTTCGTGTTTTCCATGCCGCGATGCAGCACTTCAGGCGACGGTGGGCGAGCGTCTTCGCCGGCGATCCCTGCTGCAGCGGGACTTGGCCCGCAACGCTGTGCGCAGGCGGTTGACAGCGTTGCCATGGGCTTATATGACAGCGCTGTCAGACAGGGGCGCTGACCGAGGCAGTATCGCCACCCGCCGGCCCGCGACATCGCAGCGCGGGCGGTGCCCGGCTGCGGTCACGCCCGTCCCGTTCGCGCATATTTCATCAGAGGAAGATGTCCAGTGATCAGCTCCAACAAGACGCTACTCGCCACCTGCCTGTTGGCTGCGCTGGCCTCGACGGCCGGTGCCGCACCGGCCACCGGTGAACGCCTGCAGGACTGGCCCCACGTGACCAGCGCCATCGGGCCCGATGCCGCGCTGGAGGCGCGCGTGCGGGAGATCGTGGGGCAGATGACGCTGGCGCAGAAGGTGGGCCAGATGACCCAGCCCGAGATCAAGATGATCACGCCCGATGAGGTCCGCCAGTACTACATCGGCTCGGTCCTCAATGGCGGCGGCTCCTGGCCGGGCATGGACAAGCACGCCACGGTGGCGCAGTGGCTGCAGCTGGCCGATGCGTACCGCGCGGCCTCGCTGGCCACCGATGCACGCACGCCGATCCCGGTGATCTGGGGCACCGATGCGGTGCACGGCCACAACAACGTGTACGGCGCTACGCTGTTCCCGCACAACATCGGGCTGGGCGCGGCCGGCGATGCCGCGCTGATCGAACGGATCGGCCAGGCCACCGCCCACGCGGTGCGCGCGACGGGTATCGACTGGGTGTTCGCGCCGACCCTGGCGGTGGCGCACGATCCACGCTGGGGCCGCACCTACGAAAGCTACTCCTCCGACCCGCACGTGATCCGCGCATTCGCCCAGGCCTACGTCAAGGGCGCGCAGGGGCGCTTTGGCGACGACGGCAATGTCGTCGCTACCGCCAAGCACTACATCGGCGATGGCGCGACCGACAACGGCCGCGACCAGGGGGAGGCGCTGGTCGACAAGGCCACGATGATCAACGTGCACGGGCAGGGCTACTACGGCGCCCTCGGCGAAGGCGTGCAGACGGTGATGGCCTCGTTCAACAGCTGGAACGACCGCAGTGGCGGCGTCGACTACGGCAAGATGCACGGCAACAAGGCCCTGCTGACCGGTGCGCTGAAAGAGAAGATGGGCTTTGACGGTTTCGTCGTCTCCGACTGGAACGGTATTGCCCAGATACCCGGGTGCCGCAACGACAGCTGCGCGCAGGCGATCAACGCCGGCATCGACATGGTGATGGTGCCCGACGACTGGAAGGCGTTCATCGCCAACACCATGGCCCAGGTGGAGAGCGGGGAGATCCCGATGGCGCGCATCGATGATGCGGTCACCCGCATCCTGCGCGTGAAGCTGCGCGCGGGCCTGTTCGACCACAAGCCGTCCGACAGCCGCTACGCCGGCGATGTCGCCGCGGTACAGCACCGTGAGCTGGCACGCCAGGCCGTGCGCGAGTCGCTGGTGCTGCTCAAGAACGATGCGAAGGTGTTGCCACTGCGCCGCGATGCGCGGGTCATGGTGGTCGGCAAGAGCGCCGACAACCTGTCCGACCAGTCCGGCGGCTGGTCGCTGACCTGGCAGGGCACCGAGAACCGCAATGCCGACTTCCCGCATGCCGACTCGGTGCTCGGTGCGCTGCGTGCCGAGCTGGGCACCCAGCAGGTTGCCTACAGCGCCGATGCGACGGCGCTGGACCCCACCCGGTTCGATGTCGTGGTGGCGGTGATCGGCGAGACGCCCTATGCCGAAACCAACGGCGACATCCTGGCTTCTGATTCGGTGAGCCACAGCCGCGCGTATCCGCAGGATCTGGCCGTGCTGCGCGCTGCCCAGGCCAGTGGCAAGCCGGTGGTGACCGTCTACTTCTCCGGGCGCCCGATGTACACCAACGACCTGCTCAACCAGTCGCAGGCCTTCGTGGCCGCGTGGCTGCCGGGCACTGAGGGCAAGGGCATCACCGATGTGCTGGTGGCTGGCAAGGACGGCAAGCCCGCACATGATTTCCGCGGGCGCCTGAGCTTCCCGTGGCCGGGCGTTCCCTGCCCCGCGCCGATCGACCGCCCGGACCCTAAGCAGCCGCCGCTGTTCGCGCTCGGCCATGGCCTGAGCTACCGCGCACCGGGCAAGCTCGACCGCCTGCCCGAGGCCAACCCGGACAACTGCGGCGAAGTCACCACGCTTCCGATCTTCAACCGGGCCGACACGCCGCCGTTCGCGCTGCATGTGGCGGCCGGCGGTGCCACCCAGCCGCTGGGAAACGATCTCAACGCCACGTTGCGCTGGCCGGCCGCCGCGCCGGTGGTGAAGGTACGCACCGTGCAGATCAATACCCAGCAGGATGCCAAGGAAGTGACCTGGCTGGCGCCGGCGCAGTTGATCGCACGCAGTTCCTCGCGGCGCAACCTGGGCGCGCTGGCACGCAACCACGGCGCGCTGCAGTTCGATGTGCAGCTGGTGCAGCGCCCGGCCTCGCCGGTGAAGGTGACCATGCAGTGCGGTACCGGCTGCGAGGGAGGGGTGGATATCGCGCCGGTCCTGGCCAGGCTTTCGCCGGGGCAGAAGCAGACCGTGACCGTACCGCTGGCGTGCTTTGCCCAGCAGGGCGTGGACCTGGGTGCGGTGGAAGCGCCGTTCGTGGTGAGCGCCGACAAGCCGTTCGCGGCGGCGTTCACCCAGGTGCGCGTATCGGTGGATGCAGACAACGCGGCGGGCGTGGTGCACTGCCCGTAGCGCCGGGCGCTGCCCGGACATCCGCCTCAACGAAAAAGGCCCCGCGCTGCGGGGCCTTTTTCTGTTCGCCTGGAACGCGTATCAGCGCTTCATCGAACCGAAGAACTCGTCGTTGGACTTGGTGTTCTTCATCTTGTCGAGCAGGAATTCCATTGCGGCCATTTCATCCATCGGATGCAGCAGCTTGCGCAGGATCCAGATCTTCTGCAGCAGTTCCGGTTCGATCAGCAGGTCTTCGCGACGGGTGCCCGAGCGGTTGATGTCGATTGCCGGGAACACGCGCTTTTCGGAGATGCGACGGCTCAGGTGCACTTCGCTGTTGCCGGTGCCCTTGAACTCTTCGTAGATCACCTCGTCCATCTTGCTGCCGGTATCGACCAGCGCGGTGGCGATGATGGTCAGGCTGCCGCCTTCCTCCACGTTGCGCGCCGCGCCGAAGAAGCGCTTCGGACGGTGCAGGGCATTGGCATCCACACCACCGGTGAGCACCTTGCCGGAGCTGGGCACCACGTTGTTGTAGGCACGTGCCAGGCGGGTGATCGAGTCGAGCAGGATCACCACGTCCTTCTTGTGCTCGACCAGGCGCTTGGCACGCTCGATCACCATTTCGGCGACCTGCACGTGACGGGCGGCCGGCTCGTCGAAGGTGGAGCTGATGACTTCGCCGCGCACGGTGCGCTGCATTTCCGTCACTTCTTCCGGGCGCTCATCGATCAGCAGCACGATCAGGTGCACGTCCGGATGATTGGTGGTGATCGCCGTGGCCACCTGCTGCATCATCATCGTCTTGCCGGCCTTGGGCTGGGAGACGATCAGCGAACGCTGACCCTTGCCCTGCGGTGCCATCAGATCGAGGATGCGGCCGGTGATGTCTTCGGACGAACCGTTGCCGCGTTCCAGGGTGAAGCGCTTGCGCGGGAACAGCGGGGTCAGGTTCTCGAACAGCACCTTGTTCTTGGACGCTTCCAGCGGCTCACCATTGATGGTGTCCACGATCGACAGCGCGAAGTAGCGCTCGCCGTCCTTCGGGAAGCGGATGCGGCCGGACAAGTGGTCGCCGGTGCGCAGGTTGAAGCGGCGGATCTGGCTGGGCGAAATGTAGGTATCGTCCGGGCCGGCCAGGTAGCTGGCTTCGGCCGCGCGCAGGAAGCCGAAGCCGTCCGGCAGGATTTCCAGCACGCCGTCGGCGGCGACGCCGTCGCCATGGCGGGTCAGCACCTTGAGCAGGGCGAAGATCACGTCCTGCTTGCGGGCACGGGCCACGCCTTCGGAGATCTGCAGCTGCTCGGCGATTTCCAGCAGCTTCTGCGCCGGCATGCGCTTGAGGTCGCTCAGCGAATAGACCGGGAAGCCTTCGGGCACGTTGGCCTGCTGGCTGCGCACGAACGGCTGCTGTTCGCCGTTGTCCTGCGGCATGCCGTCGTCGTTGTAGCGATCGCCACCGCGGTTGCGGTCACGGCGATTGCGGAAACGGTCGCGGCGGTTGCCTTGGCCTTGGCCCTGACCCTGGTTCTGGCCCTGACCCTGCTGGTACGGGTTCTGCCCGCCCTGCTGGTTCTGGTGACGGCCATTCTGGTTGCGCTGGCCACCGTCGCCGGTGTCCTGCTGACCACCGCCCTGCGAGGGCGATGCGTCGCCACCGGCAGGCGCTGCCGGCGCCGATGCCTGCGGGGCTGCCGAAGGAGCAGCAGCCGGCGCCGGCGCGTCAGACGCGGCAGCCAGAGGCAGAGCGGGTTGTGAGGGGGGGGAACCTGCGTCGGCAGCGGTGTTGGCGGCGGCCTTGGCGACGCGCGGCTTGCGCACGCGCTTCTCGGCGGGCGCGTCGGCGCTCCCGGGTTCGGAAGTAGTGATATCGGACAAGTGCTGGATTCCTCGCTAGAAGGTGCGAGCGCCCGGCAGGGCGGCGAACGTTGGGAAAGGATCTGGAAGGAAACTGCGTCCAGAAGATGCGGCGCGCGAATGCGGCCGGATGTGCCGACACTAACACCGGCTCGCGGCAGCGCGCAAGCCGGGCGGGGCAGGGTCATTCATGCGGGCGACGGGCCCGCGTGGCAGCCGGACGGGGCCGGCTGCCCGCTGCGATCAGGCCAGGGCCTTGTCGAGCATGCCGGCCAGCTGGGCCTTGCCGACGGCACCGATCTGCTGGGCCTGGACTTCGCCGTCCTTGAAGACCAGCAGCATCGGGATCGAACGCACGTGGTACTTGGCGGCCAGGGCGCGGTTCTGGTCCACGTTGACCTTGGCGATCTTGGCGCGGCCGTTGTAGGCGTCGGCCAGTTCGTCCAGCGCCGGGGCGATCATCTTGCAGGGACCACACCATTCGGCCCAGAAATCGACCAGTACCGGTTCCTTGGAATTCAGCACTGCGCTATCAAAGTCGGCGTCGCCGACATGTACAACCTTGTCGCTCATCTTGGTTTCTCGTCTGGTAATGCACCCGGCAGGGCCGGAGGAAGTTGAAGTTGGGCAACGCCAACCGGGCGTCACCCTCGTCTGGTGCCTCGTGGCCGCGGGCGGCCAGCGGTGCGTTCGGCGGATGCCTGGACGCTCACGGGGCGCAGTGTACCGCTATCGCCGTGACCGGACAGACGCTGGTTGGAAAGAAGCGTCCCGTGATCGCCTACCTGCGTTATCGCGACGATCCCGGTTGATATGCGGGGGCCGGGACGACGGTTCCAGCCCGGCCGGTGGTCCCGTTCAACCGGCGGCAGGGCGGGTGAATGCGGGGTGCAGAGCGCATGTGAGCCGCTGCTACGCACGGCAACGGCGCGCCGGGCGGGCATTCTCATGACGGCGTGCGACGGGCGAGCCCGGTTTGGCGCCGACATTGCGCTAAACTGGGCCATTGTGCGGCGCCCTGGACCTGGAGTCCGGCCCCGCCAATCCCGGCGCAGGGGCCGTTTGCGACGGTGCCCCCCAAGATTGCAAGCCAGCCCGCACCTCTGCCGGGATGGCCTTACCAAGACGGACTCATGAGCGACAAACCGCTGACCGATTTGACCTTCTCCTCCTTCGAGCTGCATCCGGCCCTGCAGGCCGGCCTTGAAGGAGCCGGATTCACCCGTTGCACGCCCATCCAGGCGCTGACCCTGCCGGTCGCGCTGCCCGGCGGCGACGTCGCCGGCCAGGCCCAGACCGGCACCGGCAAGACCCTGGCCTTCCTGGTCGCCGTGGTGAACCGCCTGCTGACCCGCCCGGCGCTGGCCGACCGCAAGCCGGAAGACCCGCGCGCGCTGATCCTGGCCCCGACCCGCGAGCTGGCGATCCAGATCCACAAGGACGCCGTGAAGTTCGGCTCCGACCTCGGCCTGCGCTTTGCGCTGGTCTACGGTGGCGTGGATTACGACAAGCAGCGCGAGATCCTGCAGCAGGGCGTGGACGTGATCATCGCCACCCCCGGCCGCCTGATCGACTACGTCAAGCAGCACAAGGTGGTTTCGCTGCATGCCTGCGAGATCTGCGTGCTCGACGAAGCCGACCGCATGTTCGATCTGGGCTTCATCAAGGACATCCGCTTCCTGCTGCGCCGCATGCCCGAGCGCACCACGCGCCAGACGCTGCTGTTCAGCGCCACGCTCAGCCACCGCGTGCTGGAGCTGGCCTATGAGCACATGAACGAGCCGCAGAAGCTGGTGGTGGAGAGCGAATCGATCACGGCCGCACGCGTGCGCCAGCGCATCTACTTCCCGGCCGACGAAGAGAAGATTCCGCTGCTGCTGGGCCTGCTCTCGCGCAGCGAAGGCGCCCGCACCATGGTGTTCGTCAACACCAAGGTGTTCGTCGAGCGGGTGGCGCGTTCGCTGGAAAAGGCCGGTTACCGCGTCGGCGTGCTGTCCGGCGATGTGCCGCAGAAGAAGCGTGAGAGCCTGCTCAACCGCTTCCAGAAGGGTCAGCTGGAAATCCTGGTGGCCACCGATGTCGCCGCCCGCGGCCTGCACATCGACGGCATCAAGTACGTCTACAACTACGATCTGCCGTTCGATGCGGAAGACTACGTGCACCGCATCGGCCGTACCGCGCGCCTGGGCGAAGAAGGCGATGCGATCAGCTTCGCCTGCGAGCGCTACGCGATGGGTCTGCCGGATATCGAGGCGTACATCGAGCAGAAGATCCCGGTCGAGCCGGTCACCAGCGAAATCCTGACCCCGATCCCGCGCGCACCGCGTGCACCCTTGCCGGAAGGCGAGGGCGATGCCGAGGGCGAGGAGAACGAAAGCGTCGGCCAGATCTTCCGCGAGGCACGCGAAGCGCGTGCCGCTGAAGAGCAGCGTCGTGGCGGTGGCAGCAGCCGTGGCGGCAAGCCGGCCGGTGGTCGTGGCGAGCGCCGCGCCCCGGGTGAGCGCAGTGCCGACGGCAAGCCGCGCCGCGAGCGCAAGCCGCGCGTGGAAGGCGAGCAGCCGGTGGTCGCCACCGATGCCGCCGCCAAGCCGCAGCTGGCCCCGAGCGCCGCGCCGTCTGCCGAAGGCAGCCCGGCCGTGGAAGGTGAGCGCGCCCCGCGCAAGCGTCGTCGCCGTCGCCATGGCCGTCCGGTCGAAGGTGCCGAAGGCGCGGCAGCCACCGGCCCGGTGACCCCGGTACAGGTGACCGCCAAGCCGATGCGTGGCACGCCGGCCGCCGATCCGGGCGCTTCGTTCCTGACCCGCCTGGGCCGCAAGATCCGCCGGATGCTGTCCGGTTCGTAAGACCTGACGGCTGAGGTAGTGCCGGCCGCTGGCCGGCGCTACCGATCAGCCCCCCCCTCAGGTTGCCGTTACCTACGCGCCACCCTCGTCCTGCATAATCAGGGGATGAGCGTCCTGCGTTTTGACAATGTCAGCAAACAATATGCCGGCGGCCACCAGGCACTGGTGGACGTCAGCTTCGATGTCGCCCCCGGGGAAATGCTGTTCGTCACCGGTCATTCCGGTGCGGGCAAGAGCACCCTGCTCAAGTTGATCCATCTCGACGAGCGGCCCAGCCGCGGCGCGGTGATCTTCAATGAGCGCAACCTGCTGAAGGTGCGCGGCGGCAGCATTCCGCGGCATCGGCGCGAGGTCGGTGCGGTCTACCAGGACCACCGCCTGCTGATGGACCGCAGCATCGCCGAGAATGTCGCCCTGCCGTTGATCCTGCGTGGCACCCGCCGCAATGAGATCGGCAAGCGGGTGCGCTCGGTGCTGGAACGCATGGGCCTGGGCCATCGCGAAAAAGCGTTGCCCTCGCAGCTGTCGGCCGGTGAGCAGCAGCGCGTCGGCATCGCCCGTGCGATTGTCGGCGAGCCCAAGCTGCTGGTGGCCGATGAGCCGACCGGCAACCTCGATCCGACCCTGGCAGCGGAAATCATGGCGCTGTTCGCCGAGCTGCCCGACCGTGGCACCAGCGTGCTGGTGGTCAGCCATGATCTGGCCCTGCTGCGGCGCATGCGCAAGCGCGTGCTGATCCTGGATCACGGCCGCCTGGTCGATGACATCTCGCCGCAGGACCTGGCCGAATGAACACTCCGGTGACCAAAGAAACCGCCGCGCCGTCGCGCTTCGGCGTGTGGCTGCACCATCATGGCCACAGCGTGGTCTTCAGTCTCGGCCGCGCCTGGCGCAAGCCGTGGGCGACGCTGCTCACGGTGATGGTCATGGCGCTGGCGCTGGCCCTGCCGCTGGGCCTGTCGATCGCGCTGGACAACCTCAAGCATTTCGCCGGCAGCGTGCAGCAGTCGCGCGACATCAATCTGTTCCTCAAGACTGACGCCGGTGCCGATGCGGCCCGCCAGGTCGCCGAGACCCTGCGCGGTCGTGCCGATGTGGCCAAGGTCACCGTGCAGACTCCCGAGCAGGGCCTGGCCGAGCTGCGCGAGAGTGCCGGGTTGGGCGAAGCGATCGACGCGTTGCACGACAACCCGCTGCCGACGCTGCTGATCGTGACCCCGGGCGAGGGCGCCGATGACGCGCGCCTGGCGCAGTCGCTGGAAGGCCTGCCGCAGGCCGATCTGGTCCAGCACGATGCGCTGTGGCGCAAGCGCCTGGATGGCTGGCTCGGCTTTGGCACGCGCCTGGTGCAGGTGCTGTCGGTCCTGCTCGGCCTGGGTGCCGCGCTGGTGGTCGGCAATACGGTGCGCCTGGACATCCAGGCCCGCCGCGATGAGATCGGCGTGCTGCAGCTGCTGGGCGCCAGCGATGGCTTCATCCGTCGCCCGTTCCTGTATCTGGGCGCGTGGTACGGCCTGGGGGCCGGTGCGGTGGCGCTGGCACTGATCGGCGCCGCCGGGCTGGCGCTGCGCCCGCCGCTGGCCGCGCTCTCGCAGAGTTACGGCAGCCCCTTCGTGCTGCACGGCCTGGACCTGCTGCATTCCTCGTTCGTGCTACTCGGCACCGTGGTGCTGGGCTGGCTGGGCGCCTGGCTGGTGACCGGGCATTTCCTGCGCCAGACCCGCCCGACCGAGACCTGAGGCCCGCATGCGTCCGCAAGCCCTCAAGCACCTGGCCGACGACGCACCGCGCGTCATGGTCGTCGACGGCTCCAAGCTGGTCCGCAAGTTGATCGCCGATGTGCTGCAACGCGAACTGCCGGCGGTGGAGGTGGTGGGCTGTGCGAGCATCGCCGAGGCGCGTGCGGCGCTGGATGCCGGCCCGGTCAGTCTGGTCACCACGTCGCTCACGCTGAGCGATGGCGACGGGCTCGACCTGGCGCGCATCGTGCGCGACGCCGCGGGCCAGGCCTACGTGCCGGTGATCGTGGTCTCCGGCGACGCCCAGCAGCATCTGGAGCAGCGCCGTTTCACCGAATACGTCACCGATTATTTCGACAAAGCGCTCGGTCATGAAGCCCTGGCCACCTTCATCCGCGGCTACGTGCAGCCGGAGACCATCCCGGGCGCGACGATTCTCTATGTCGAAGACAGCCGCGTCGTTGCCGAGGCGACCAAGCGCATGCTTGAACGGCAGGGCCTGAACGTGCTGCACGTATTGACCGCCGAAGATGCATTCGCGCTGCTCACCGCCGAGTCGCTCGGCCGCAGCAGCCATTGCATCGATCTGGTGCTCACCGATGTCACGCTCAAGGGCGAACTCAGTGGCCGCGATGTGGTGCAGCGCGTGCGCGTGGACTTCGGTTACGGCAAGCGCCGCCTGCCGGTGCTGGTGATGACCGGTGACGGCAACCCGCACAACCAATCCGGTCTGCTCCAGGCCGGTGCCAACGATCTGGTGCAGAAGCCGATCGAAGAGCGGCTGCTCATCACCAAGGTGCTGTTCCAGCTGCGCCTGTCCCGCCTCAACGACAAGCCTGTAGTGCGATGAATGACGATGTAGTGCCCAGCATCCAGCTCGAACCGAGCTGGAAGACGCGTATCGGCGATTACCTGCTGCGCCCGGACATGCGCGAACTCTCCGCGTTCCTGCGCCAGCGCAAGGCGGCCGGAGCCCAGGTGTTCCCACCGGGCCCGCAGATCTTTGCCGCCTTCGATGCCACGCCCTTCGACCAGGTCAAGGTGGTCATCCTCGGCCAGGATCCGTATCACGGGCAGGGCCAGGCACACGGCCTGAGTTTCTCGGTGATGCCGGGCGTGCCGGTGCCGCCGTCACTGCTGAACATCTATAAAGAAATCGAAGCCGATCTGGACCTCCCACGGCCCGACCATGGCTGCCTGTTGCCGTGGGCACACCGTGGTGTGCTGCTGCTCAACGCGGTGCTGACGGTGGAAGCGGGCAATGCCGGCTCGCACCAGCGGCGCGGCTGGGAGGGCTTCACCGACCACGTGGTGGACACGCTCAACCGCGAGCGCGACGGCCTGGTGTTCCTGCTGTGGGGCAGCTACGCCCAGCAGAAGGGCAAGGTCATCGATACCGGCCGCCACCGCGTGCTCAAGGCGCCGCATCCTTCGCCGTTGTCGGCGCATCGCGGATTCCTCGGCTGCCGCCATTTCTCGATGACCAACGAGTACCTGCAACGTCGTGGCCACGACCGCATCGACTGGTCGCTGCCACCGCGTGCCGCGCTGGAGCTGCCGGCGTAGGCACCCGGCCGTGGGCTACACGGCCAGCATCTCGATGATGGATTGCGCGACCTGCCGCTTGCGTGGTGGCAGGCGCCGCAGCAGTGACAGGATGTTGCCTTCCAGATCGTCGCGCACGTAGTCCTGCGCGGGCGCGGTCACCGTCAGTTCTTCGCCGCTGGCCTTGCACGCGCCGCGCCCGGTAGCCAGCCACTCGAAGCGCACCCGTGTACTGACCGCGATATGTGCCAGGTGCGACACACTCGGATGGGTGCCACCCCGGCGCTCCCATTGCGCGACGGCGCTGCGCTTGACCCCGGTTTCCACTGCCAACTGCGTTTGTGACATCCCTGCACTGGTGCGTGCTGCGCGAATCCGATCCGACATCGCCAACATGGCCTTCCCCTTTCTCGTTCCTTGAACGGTGGATGGTTATCGATACTTACCGGGCAGTGATTCTTTTTTCCGTCTGTACAGAACTGCTTACGACCCCTGTCATTCCAACCGCTCCGCCGATAAACCCACGGGCGACAGTGAAACTTCCCCCTGCACGCGAGGTGGCCGGTTTGACGGTTTCCCTGCGTGCACGTACTTAATCCCTCAAGCCGGCCATGACGCGCCGGGACATCCAAAACATCGGAAGCAGGCCGATGCGCTGTCGATCATGGTCGGTATCCACCGGCCCGTGAAAGACCGCTTCGGCCCGGACGCAGGGGATGGCCGATGGATAAAGTTTCTGTTGTGAAGTTGGCGTTACGGCGATTCAGCTTGAGGGCTGGATCGCTGTTATTTGTGATGCTGATCGCATTAACTGCCGGTATTTCTTCGGCCAGCGCGCAATCGGCCTGCACCGCCGGCGCGTGTGTGAGTGCCGGCCCGCGGCTGGCCTCGATCGATTCCACCCAGAGCCCCCTGCTCAACCTGCTGTTCGGCGCGCTCTTGCCGGGCACTACCCTCAATCTCAGCGTGGCCGACTGGAACAACCTGGCCGGGGCCAACATCAATCTCAACGCGTTGCTGACCCAGCTCAACGGCGGCGTGGTGGTCAGTGATCCCAGCCAGGTGCTCAACGCGAACATCACGCTGGGCCAGCTGCGCGCGGCGATGGTGCAGGTCCTGCAGGCCGACGGGCAGACCGCGGCCGCCAATGTCCTCAACGCATTGCCGCTCGGCGCGGCGGGTGTGGGGGGCAGCATCCGCTTGGCCGATATCCTGCAGATCGCACTGCCCACCGGGTCGCTGGCGACCGTGCGCCTGAACGTGCTGGATCTGTTGACCGGTGGCGTGCAGCTGTACAACTTCCGCAACGTACTCACCACGCCGACCCCGATCACGGTCAACACCGCGGCGCTTGGCCTCAATGGCGTGGCGAACGTGCGCCTGTGGCTGCAGGTGGTGGAACCGCCGGTCTACAGCTGCGGTGCGGCCGGTGCGGCGTTCCACAGTGCGGCGATCCGCATCAAGCTGGATCTGGATCTGGTGCAGGGGTTGAACACCGGCACGCTCTCGGCGGCGCTCACCGGGCTCAATCTACTCGGCGTCAGCCTGTCCAACACCAGCATCTCTGCCGATGTCCTGCATCTGCAGGTGTACGCCGATGTTGCGCGCGCTGAAGGCGCGATCTCGGCGATCAACCTGGTGGGCAACGCGGTCACGCTGCAGGCGCGTCCGGGCCTGGTGAACCTGTATGTCGGCCAGATCAGCGATGCGACGTTCTTCAACCGCACGACGGTGCTGACCGATACCGCGCTGAGTGCGGCCACGCTGACCTCGCTCAGCGTGCGGGTGCGGGTCTCGGCCAATGTTCTCGGCCTGCTCACGCCGGTGGCCGACATCACCATTCCGCTGACGGTGAGCATCCGCAGCTTCGCCACCGCCACGCCCGGGCTGCAGAGCGCGAGTTTCACCGGTCCGTATCCGCAGACCCGGACATTGAATGCCGGCACCGTCAGTGCGGCGACCATGGTCTCCACGCTGGTCAACTCGCTCAGCATCCAGGTCACCAGCGGCAATCCCACGGTTACGCTGCTGGGCGGCCTGGCGCTGCCGCTGCCGGTGGCGGACCTGGTCAACGGCATCGTCAACGCGTTGCTCACCCCGATCCGTACGCAGGTCAACGGGCTGGTCACGCCGGTGCTGACCGCCGTGCTCGGGGGGCTGGTCGACAACCTGCTCGGCCTGCTCGGCATCCGGATCGGCCAGGCGATCTTCACCGTGGAAGGCGTCACCCAGGCCTGCGCGGCGACGCTGCAGCTGGTCAAGGACCTGCAGCCGACCAGCGACACCGGCCGGTTCAATCTGTCCATCACCTACAACGGCAGTACGGTCGGCTCGGCCAGCAACGTCGGCAACAACGGGGCCACCGCCGCGGTGATCACCGTCCCCGGTGGCAGCTACGCGCTGGCCGAGGCCGCTGCCGCCGGCACCACGCTCACCCGCTATGCCAGTACCTGGCAGTGCACCGACCAGAACAACACGGTGGTTTCCTCCGGCAGTGGCGGCAGCTTCACCCTGCAGGCACCGGCAATGACCGCCACCGCAGTGACGCTGGTCTGCCGGATCACCAATCGAACGCGCCAGGCGGATCTGTCGATCACCAAGACCGACGGCAGTGGCAGCTACACGCCGGGCGGAACGGCCACCTACACGCTGCTGGTCCGCAATGACGGTCCGGATGCCGTCACCAACGCCGTGGTCACCGACAGCCTGCCCAACGGCACCACGCTGCGTGGCGCCTGGACCTGCAGCGCCACCAGCGGCAGTACCTGCGCGGTGGCCAGTGGCGGCGCGGTGGGCGGCAACGCGGTGAATGTCGGCGTGAACCTGATCAACGGCGGGCAGGCCACGATCAGCGTGCCGGTCAGCTTCAGCAGCAACCCGGGCGCGTACTAGCGCCCGGTGCAGCACGCGGATAGCGCGGGGCGACCCGCGCCGGGGATGCACAGGACCACTGGCTTCGAGGATGAGCGCATGGCAGCAACCGGCAAACACAGCAGGGCAGGGACCGCCTCGGCACGCATCGCGTGCACGTTGGCCCTGCTGGCGTTGCTGCTGCCGCCGCCGCTGCTGCTGGCGCAGAGCTATCCCAACCCGCTCAGCAACACCGCCACCGTCACCGCGCCGACCGATGTCGCTGATCCTGCGCTGGGCAACAACAGCGCCAGCGACAGCAACGCACTGGCCCTGCAGGCTCAGCTGAGCGTCACCAAGACCCTGCTCAGCACAACGCCGGTCGCCGCCGGCGGTACCGTCCAATACCGCATCCAGGTCAACAACGCAGGCCCGTCCGCTGCCTCGGCGGTGAGCGTGGTCGATACCGTGTCCCCGCTGCTCACCAACGTCAGCTGGACCTGCCAGGCCACCACGGCCGCCTCGTCGTGCGCGCAGGCCAATGGCAGCGGCAATGCCATCAACGTGCAGGTCAACGTCGGGGTCGGCGACAGCGTTGTGCTGCTGGTCAACGGCACGGCACCCACCAGCACCCCGGCCACGGTGCCGGCCAACACTGTGTCGCTGGTGCTGCCCACCGGCACCACCGATCCGACCCCGGGCGACAACAGCGCCACCACACCGGCCGTGCCGGTCCAGGCCAACGCACTGGTCGCCAACAACGATACGTTCGCCACGGCAGTGTCCTCGACCACCGGGGGCAACACGCCCACGGTGCTCGGCAACGACACGCTCAACGGCGCGCCGGTGAACGGCGCCACTCTGATCATCGCGCTGCAGGGTGCACCGGCCGGCTTCACCATCAACAGTGCGGGTGTGATCGCGGTTCCTGCCGGTGCCGCCGCCGGTGCCACCGCATTGACCTATCAGATCTGCGAAAACGCCTCGCCGACCAACTGCGCCACCGCTACGGCCAGTCTGATCATCAGCCCGACCGCCGTGAACGACAGCTTCAACGCTACCGGTGGCGCGGCATCGTTGAGTGGCAATGTAGCCAGCAACGACAACGCCCCCACCGGCGCAACGTTCAGCGCCATCGGCACGCCGCCGGCCGGGCTCACCCTCAGCGCCGATGGCAGCTTCGTCTATGCACCCGCCGGTGGCATCGCCGCGGCGACCTCGTTCCAGTACCAGGTCTGTCTGCCGGCGCCGAACGGCACGGTCTGCGCCACCGCGACCGCCGCGATCGTGGTCAATGCGAACGCGCTGGTGGCGGCCGATGACACCTTCACCACGGCGCTCCCGCCTGGCACCGGCGGGCTGACGCCGAGCGTGCTCGGCAATGACACCTTCAATGGCGGCGCCGTGCCCCAGGCGCAGGTCGCGCTGGGCCTGATCGGCGCCCCGGCCGGATTCGGGATCAATGCCAATGGCACGATCCAGGTGCCCGCCACGGCGGCCGCCGGCCCGCTGGCACTGACCTACCGCTTCTGCGAAATCGTGATGCCGGCCAACTGCGCCACGGCAACCGCGAACCTGATCGTCCGCCCCGACGCGGTCAATGACACGGTCACCACACCTGGCGGCGGGCAACCGGCCACCGGCAGCCTGGCCGGCAACGACAACATCGCCAGCGGGTCGACCTACACGCTGGGCGCCCCCCCTACCCGCGGCACTGCAGTGGTCAATGCCGATGGCACCTTCACGTATACGCCCACGGGCGCCGCCACCGGGCCGGATTCGTTCACCTACCAGGTCTGCCTGCCGGCGCCGAACGCGACGGCGTGCGATACCGCCACGGTCAGCGTGAACGTGCAGGCCAACCAGATCGCCGCGGTCAACGACGTGTTCGCCGCACCGCTGCAGCCAGGCACCACCACCACGGTCAGCCTGCTCGGCAATGACACCCTCAATGGCGCGGCGGTGTTGCCCGCCTCGGTCACGCTGGTGCTTACCGGTGCCCCGGCCAACTACACCGTCAACGCGGCGGGGCAGGTGTCCGTTCCGGCCGATGCGGCGGCCGGCGCGGTGAGCTTCAGCTACCAGCTCTGCGAACAGGCTGCGCCGACCAACTGCGCCACCGCCAACGTGCAACTGGTGGTCGCCCCTGATGCGGTCGATGACACGTTCCCGGCCAACGCGGGCATCGCGTTGGCCGGCACCGTGGCAGCCAACGACAACGTCCCGGCCGGCGCGCAGTTCAGCGTGCTGGGGGTAGCCGCGCATGGCAGCGTCACGCTCGCCGCCGATGGCAGCTTCAGCTACACCGCCCAGGCGGCCTTCACCGGTCCGGACAGCTTCCGCTACCAGGTGTGCCTGCCAGCGCCGAACGGCAACGTGTGCGATACCGCCACAGTGACGATCAACGTCGCCGCCGCCGCCATCACCGCCAACAACGATGACTTCACTGCCACGCCGCTGACCAGTGCCGGCGGACTTACCGCCAGCGTGCTCGGCAATGACACCCTCAACGGCAGCGCCATCCTGCCGGCACAGGCCGCGCTGTCGCTGATCAATGCACCGCCGGCCGGCTACACGCTGGACAGCAACGGCCAACTGCAGGTGCCCGACGGGGCCCCGGCCGGGCCGGCCAGCCTGACCTACCAGCTGTGCCAGGCGGGAACCAGCAACTGCGCCACCGCCAGCATCGCCGTGGTGATCGCGCCGGATGCGGTGGCGGATGCGTACACCACGCAGGTCGCGACACCGATCAGCGGCAACGTCGCGGTGAACGACAACACCGCCACCGGCACCACCTTCGCCGTCAGCGGCACGACGCCGCCGGGGCTGCTGTTCAACACCGATGGCAGCTTCACCTATACCCCGCCGGCGCAGTACACCGGCACCACCACCTTCACCTACCTGGCGTGCCTGGCCGCGCCACTGGCGGGCGTGTGCGATACCGCCACGGTCACCCTCAACGTCAACGCGGGCACGCTGGTCGCCAACGACGATGATTTCCGCAGTGCACTCATCAATCCCGCCACCGGCGGCACCACCAACAGCGTGCTGGCCAATGACACCATCAACGGTGCGGTTCCGCCGGCACCGGCGCAGGTGATCCTGAGCCTGGTCGGCGCGCCGGCCGGGTATGTGCTCAACAGCAACGGCACGATCTCCGTGGCGGGTGGCGCAGCGGCCGGGGCGGTCAACCTCGCCTACCAACTGTGCGAAGCAGCGCTGCCAAGCAACTGCACCAACGCGGCAGTGCGCCTGCTGCTGGCCCCGGTGGCGGTCAACGACACCTTCAGCACGCCCGTGGGCGTGGCGCTGACCGGCAGCGTGGCCGGCAACGACAACGTGCCGGCGAACGCCACCTTCAGCCTCAGCGGCACCGCACCGGCCGGACTGGTGTTCAATCCGAACGGTGGTTTCACCTATGCGCCGCCGGCCGGTACCCAAGGCGCGGTGACATTCGCCTACCAGGCCTGCCTGCCCGCGCCGGACGGTGCGGTGTGCGCGGGCGCGACGGGCACCATCAATGTCAACGCCGGCACGCTGATCGCCAATGACGACGACTTCCGCGGCACGCCGATCACTCCCGATCTCGGCGGCAGCACCGCCTCGGTACTGACCAACGACAGCCTCAACGGCATAGCGCCGCCTGCCTCGGCGGACGTGCTGCCGACCCTGGTCGGCGCACCAGCCGGGTATACGCTGCTCAGCGATGGCACCGTGACGATCAGCAGCGGCGTGCTTGCCGGTGCAGTCACGCTGACTTACCAGCTATGCGAAGCCGCATTGCCGGGCAACTGTGACTCCGCGCAGATCCGGTTGCTGGTGGCGCCGTCGGCGCTGGCCGATGTGTTCTCCACCCCCGCCGGGCAGTTGCTGGCCGGCAATGTCGGCAGCAACGACAACGCGCCGGCCGGTGCGGTGTTCAGCCTGACCACGGCGACGCCGGCCGGGCTGCAGTTCGGCCCGGATGGCAGCTTCCAGTACACCCCGCCCAGCGGCTTCACCGGGCCGGTGACCTTCACCTACCAGGTGTGCCTGCCGGCGCCGGACGGTGCCCAGTGCAGTCCCGCCACGGCCACCATCAACGTCAATGCCGGCACCCTGCTGGCGCGGGACGATGACTTCAGCGCCGTGCCGCTGGCGCCGGGCAGCACAACGGCCACCAGCGTGCTGGCCAATGATGCGCTCGATGGCACCACGCCACCGCCAGCGGGCAGTGTGCTGCTCAGCCTGGTCGGTGCCCCGGCGGGCTACGCGCTCGACGCCGACGGCCTGCTGACGGTGCCGGGCAACGCCGTCGGTGGCGCCACGGTGCTGACCTACCAGGTCTGCGAGGCCGTGCTGCCGAACAACTGCGCCAGTGCCACGATCCGCCTGGTGGTCTCGCCTTCGGCGACCGACGATACCTTCTCCACGCCAGCCGGACAGACGCTCAACGGCACCGTCGACAGCAACGACAACGTGCCGCCGGGGGCGCTGTTCACGGTCATCGGCACCGTGCCGACCGGCCTGGTGTTCAGTGGCAACGGCAGCTTCACCTACGCGCCGCCGGTCGGCACCGCCAGCCCGGTCGACTTCACCTACCAGGTCTGCCTGCCTGCACCGAACGCCGCCCTGTGCGCGACCGCGCGCGTCTTCATCACCGTCAGCAACGGCACGCTCGCCGCCAACCCGGATGATTTCAGTGCTGCGCCGATCAACCCGGTGAGTGGTGGTGCCACCACCTCGGTGCTGGCCAATGACTCGCTCAACGGCACCACGCCGCCTGCGATGGCCGACGTGCTGTTGTCGCTGCAGGCCGCGCCGGCCGGGCTGGCCATCACCGCCGAAGGGGCGGTCACCGTCGCACCGGGAACGCCGGCCGGGGTCAAGAACGTGACCTACCAACTGTGCGAAGCGGCGGCGCCGGGCAACTGCGTGACCGCCACGGCCCGCCTGGTGGTCGCACCGGTGGCGGTGGACGATGCATTGTCCACGCCGGCGGGGCAGGGCGTGACCGGTTCGGTGGCCACCAACGACAACGCGCCGGCCGGTGCGCTGTTCACGGTCGTCGGCGCGCCGCCGGCGGGCCTGGTGCTCGGTACCGACGGCAGCGTCACCTATGCACCGCCGCAGGGCTTCAGTGGCGTGGTGAGCTTCACCTACCAGGTCTGTCTGCCGGCACCGGATGCCAGCGTCTGCGCGACTGCCACTGCGACACTGAACGTCAACAGCGGCACGCTGGTCGCCGTCGATGACAGCGTCGCGGCACCGATCGCCCCGGGCGTGCCGTCACCGAGCGTGCTCGACAACGACACCCTCAACGGCAGCACGCCGGTGGCGACGGACGTGCTGCTGTCACTGGTCGGCGCACCGACCGGCTTCAGCATCGCCGCCGACGGCACCATCACCGTGGCCACCGGTACCGCGGCCGGTCCCACCACGCTCACCTACCAGCTCTGCGAAGCGGCCGCCTCGTCCAACTGTGATACCGCCAGCGTCACCCTGGTGGTCGCGCCCGCACCGGTCAACGATGCGTTCGCGGTGCAGGCGGGACAGACCATCAGCGGCAACGTGTCCGGCAACGACAGCATGCCGATCGGCTCGCTCTACAGCGTGCCAGGCGCGCTGCCGGGCGGGGTGAGCTTCAATGCCGATGGCAGCTTCACCTATGCGCCGCCGGCTGGGACCACCAGCCCGACCAGCTTTGTCTACCAGGCCTGTTTGCCTGCCCCGAACGCGGCCCTCTGCGGCACCGCTGCGGTCACGCTCAACATCAACAACGGCGCGCTGATCGCGGGCAACGACAGCTTCGGCGTAATCGCACCGGGTGCTGCCACGCCCAGCGTATTGGACAACGATGCGCTCAACGGTGTCAGTCCGGCACCCGCGGCCCGTGTCACCTTGAGCCTGGTGGGCGCGCCGAGCGGCTTCACGATCAATCCCGATGGCACGGTGGCGATCGCGGGCAACGCGCCGACCGGGGCGAACACGCTGAATTACCAGATCTGCGAAACGGCCGCCGCGAACAACTGCGCCACGGCCACCATCGCGCTGGTGGTGCGTCCGGTGCCGGTGGACGACACGATCACCGTGCAGGCCGGTCAACCCAACAGCGGCACCGTGTCGGGCAACGACAACATGCCGGCGGGGTCCAGCTGGAGCGTGGCCGTGCCGCCGCAGGGCCTGGTGTTCAACAGCAACGGCAGCTTTACCTACACCCCGCCGGCGGGCACGCTCGGCCCGGTCACTTTCAGTTATCAGGCCTGTCTCCCGGCACCGGATGCCGCCATCTGCGGCACGGCGACCGCGACCCTGGACATCGCGGTCAATGCGGTGGTCGCCACCGACGATACCTTCGCCGCGCCGATCAGCGGTGGCTCGGCGACGCTGAGCGTGCTGGCCAATGATTCGCTCAATGGCGTGAGTCCACCGGCGGCCGCTGCGGTACAGCTGCTGCTGGTCGGTGCACCGGCCGGCTTCGTGATCAACAACGATGGCACCGTGCAGGTGCCGGCCGGCGTGACCGCGGGGGCCACGACACTGACCTACCAGCTGTGCGAAGCGGCGTCGCCGACCAACTGCGATACCGCCGCGATCCGCTTCGTGGTCACACCGATGCCGCAGAACGATGCCTTCGCCGTGCAGGCGGGCAGCAGCATCGCCAACGGCAGTGTTGCCACCAATGACAGCATGCCGCCCGGCTCGAGCTGGGCCGTGCAGGGCACGCCGCCGAACGGGCTGGTGTTCAACAGCGACGGCAGCTTTGCCTATACCCCGCCGGTAGGCACCTCCGGCGCGGTTACCTTTACTTACCAGGCCTGCCTGCCCGCGCCCAATGGTGGCGTGTGCGGTCTCGCCACGGCCACCGTGAACGTCAATCTCGGCACACTGGTGGCCGGCGATGACAGCTTCGTCGGCATCGCCCCGGGTGCAGCCACGCCCAGCGTGCTGGCCAACGATGCGCTCAACACGGTGAGCCCGCCCGCACCGGGCAACGTGCAGTTGAGCCTGGTCGGTGCACCTGCCGGTTACAGCATCGCCGCCGACGGCACGATCACCGTGCCGGTGACGGTCACCTCCGGTCCGGCCACGCTGACCTACCAGATCTGCGAAACCGCTGCGCCGTCGAACTGCGATACCGCTACGGTGTCGCTGGTGATCGCGCCTGCCCCGCAGGACGATGCCTACGCGGTGCAGGTCGGCGGCACGATCAGCAACGGCAATGTCGGCGCCAACGACAACCTGCCCACCGGCGCCACGTGGACGCTGCAGGGCGCCGCGCCCGCCGGCCTGGCGTTCAATGCCGACGGCACGTTCACCTATACGCCGCCGCTCGGCACCACCGGCCCGGTGACCTTCAGCTACCAGGCCTGCCTGCCCGCGCCGAATGCCGCGCTGTGCAACACCGCGACGGTCACGCTCAACGTCAACACCGGCACCCTGGTCGCCGCCGACGATACCCTCAGCGGGGTCGTTGCCGGCGGTACCTCCAGCGCCAGCGTGCTGGCCAACGACACCCTCAACGCGGTCAGCCCGCCCGCACCGGGCGACGTGCAGCTGAGCCTGGTGGGCGCACCGGCCGGCTTTGCCATCACCCCGGCAGGCACCATCACCGTGGCGACCGGCGTGGTATCGGGCAGCACCACGTTGACCTACCAGATCTGCGAGGCAGCGGCGCCGGGCAACTGCGACACCGCCACCGTCACTGTCATCGTGACCCCCACGCCGCAGGACGATGCCTTCACCGTGCAGGCCGGGCAGACCCTGAGCAACAGCGTAGCCAGCAATGACAGCATGCCGGCCGGCGCCATCTTCGCGGTGCAGAGCCCGCTGCCGGCCGGCCTGGTATTCAATCCGGACGGATCGTTCACCTACGCACCGGCGACCGGCACGCCGAGCCCGGTCACCTTCACCTACCAGGCTTGCCTGCCCGCCCCGACGTCGCTGTGTGCCACCGCCAACGTCACCCTCAACATCGCCAACGGCGCGCTGCTTGCCGGCAACGACACGCTCAGTGGCGTGGTTCCGGGCACCACTTCGGCGGCGAGTGTGCTGGCCAACGACAGTCTCAATGGTGTTTCACCGCCGGCGTCGGCGAGCGTGGTGCTGAGCCTGGTCGGTGCCCCGGCCGGCTTTGCGATCACGCCCAACGGTACGATCAGCGTTGCCACCGGCACGACAGCAGGCTCGACCACGCTCACCTACCAGATCTGCGAAGCCGCCGCGCCGGGCAACTGCGCGACAGCCACGGTGACGGTCATCGTCACCCCCACACCGCAGAACGATGCCTTCTCGGTGCAGGCAGGCCAGACGTTGAGCAACAGCGTGGCAACCAACGACGGCCTGCCGGCGGGCGCTACCTGGGCGATCCAGGGCACGCCCCCGGTGGGTCTGGCCTTCAACGCCGATGGCAGCTTCATCTACACGCCGCCGGTCGGTACCTCCAGCCCGGTGACCTTCATCTACCGCGCGTGCCTGCCCCCGCCGAACGGCAGCCTGTGTGGTACCGCCACGGTCACCCTCAACATCAACAACGGTTCGCTGAGCGCGGGCGATGACAGCCTGACCGGCGTGCTGCCCGGGGCAACCACGGGCGGCAGTGTGCTGGCCAATGACAGCCTCAATGGTGTCTCGCCGCCTGCGCCGGGCGATGTGGTGCTGAGTCTGGTCGGTGCACCGGGTGGCTTCACTCTCAATCCCGACGGCACGATCAGCGTCGGCAGTGGCGTGGGGTCCGGCCCGACCACGATCACCTACCAGATCTGCGAAGCGGCCGCGCCGTCCAACTGCGATACCGCCAGCGTCACCGTGGTGGTCACGCCGGCTCCGCAGAACGATGCCTTTGCGGTCCAGGCCGGGCAGACCCTGGCCAACACCGTCGCGGCCAATGACAACACGCCGACGGGTGCGGTGTTCACCCTGCAGGGCACCGCGCCAACGGGGTTGACCTTCAACCCCGACGGCACCTTCACCTATACCCCGGCGACCGGTGTGACCGGGCCGGTCAGCGTTGCCTACCAGGTATGCCTGCCCGCACCGGACAGCAGCCTGTGCGGCCGCGCGATCCTGACCATCAACATCAACAACGGTCTGCTGGTGGCCGGCGATGACACGCTCACCGGGGTCGCGCCGGGCACCACCTCCAGTGGCAGCGTGCTGGCCAACGACAGCCTCAACGGCGTATCGCCGCCGGCGGCGGCGGATGTACTGCTGAGTCTGGTCGGCGCACCGGCCGGTTTCAGCATCACGCCGGCCGGCACGATCACGGTGGCCAGTGGCACGACCTCCGGGGCCACCACGATCACCTACCAGATCTGCGAGGCGGCCGCGCCGGGCAACTGCGATACCGCCAGCGTCACGGTGGTGGTCAGTCCGGCCCCGCAGAACGACGCCTTCTCGGTGCAGGTGGGGCAGAGCCTGAGCAACAGCGTGGCCAGCAACGACGCGATGCCCGCCGGTGCGCTGTACACCGTGCAGGGTCCCGTGCCGGCGGGCCTGTCCCTGGCCAGCAATGGTGGCTTCACCTACACGCCGCCGGCGGGCACCCCCAGCCCGGTCAGCTTCACCTACCAGGCCTGCCTGCCCGCGCCGTACGCCACCACCTGCGGCACGGCGACGGTCACCCTCAACATCAGCAATGGCACCCTGGTCGCCGGCGATGACGTGCTCACCAATGTCCTGCCGGGTGCAAGCTCGTCCACCAGCGTGCTGGCCAATGACCGCCTCAACGGGGTCAGCCCGCCAGCGCCGGCCGATGTGATCCTGAGCCTGGTCGGCGCACCTGCCGGGGTCACGATCAACGCCGACGGCATCATCAACGTCGGCGCGGGCACGGCATCCGGCGCCACGCCGATCACCTACCAGATCTGTGAGGCGGCGGCGCCGGCCAACTGCGCCACCGCGACCGTGACCGTGGTGATCACCCCGGCACCGCAGAACGACAGCTTCAGCGTGCCTGCCGGTCTGCCGCTTACAGGGAACGTCGGCCTCAATGACAATGCCGCAGCCGGTGCGCTCTACACCCTGACCAGTGGCACGCTGCCGGGCCTGGTGTTCAATGCGGATGGCAGCTTCACCTACACCGCTCCCTCGGGTACCGCCGGGCCGGTCACCTTCACCTACCAGGTGTGCCTGCCTGCGCCGTATGGCACGCAATGCGGTACGGCAAGCGTCACGCTCACGCTGGCCGGCTCGGTCAACGTGGTGCTGGCGGTCAACGATGATTTCACCGGCACCCCGGTGGATCCGGCCGTGGGCGGCACCATCGCCCGCTCGGTGCTGGAGAACGACAGCTTCAACAACGTCTCGCCACCCCCGGTGGGCAGCGTGGTGGCCAGCCTGACCGGCAGCACGCCCGGGTACACGATGAACAACCAAGGGCAGATCATGGTCGCCGCCGGCGTGCAGCCCGGCCAGGTGCAGCAGGCCTACCAACTGTGCGAGAACGGCGTGCCGACCAACTGCACCACCGCGATCGCCACGGTGCGTGTGCAGGGGCCGGTGGGTGCGCTGCTGGCCGTGGATGACAGCGGCGGCCCGGTCGGTCCGGCTGGCCGCGCGCGGCTGCTCAATGTGTTCACCAACGACACTTTCAACACGGCGCCGCTGGACCCGAGCCAGGTGAGTTTCGCGCCGGTTGCCACCAACGCACTGAGCTTCAGCGCCGATGGCTGGGTGGACGTCGCCGCCGGGCTGGCGCCGGGCAGCTACAGCACCTCGTACACGGTCTGCCTGCTCAACCAGCCCACGGTCTGCGACACCGGCACCGTGAGCGTCATCGTCATCGCCGGCGAGCCGGGCGTGGATGCCGAAGATGATCGGGTGGAGATGCCGCAGGACGGCGTGATCGAGATCGACGTGCTTGGCAACGACCGCGTCAATGGCACCCCGATCGATCCGGATACGGTCACGGTGACCATCACCGCGCCGCCGCCGTACGGCACGGCCACGGTGCTGCCGCGGGCCCGCATCCGCTTCGCCGCGCTGGCCAATTTCTCCGGCGAGCAGCGCTTCGATTACCAGGTCTGCGACGTCGCGGATCCGGCGATGTGCGCCAGCGCCACGGTCACGGTCGTGGTCGATCCGAACGTGTTGACCCTGGTCGATGACACGGTCACGGCGGACACCGCGGCGCCGCTGGTGATCAACGTGCTGGCCAACGACAGTGCCCGCACCGCGCCGCTGGATCCGGCCTCGCTGCAGGTCGCCGTGGCCCCCACCCATGGCACCGTGCAGTGCGCCAACGGGACCTGCACGTACACACCGGCGGCCAACTTCGCCGGCACCGACAGCTTCCGTTACCGGGTCTGCGATGTGTCCATCCCGACGCCACTGTGTGCCGAGGCCAACGTGGCGGTGACCGTCGCTGGCCAGCAGGCCGTCCTGCGCCTGACCAAGGTGGCCGGCAAGCGCAGCGCGCAGATCGGTGACCTGGTGCGTTACACCGTGACCATCGACAACGTTGGCGAAGTGGATGCCAACGGCGCGACCCTGCTCGATACGCTGCCGCCGGGCTTCACCTTCGTGCGCGGTGGCTTTGCGGTGATCGATGCCGACAACGATGCGCGTACCAGCGGGGTACAGCCGCTGCGCATCGACGGCATCGATGTGGCCGCCGGTGAGCGGGCGACGGTGGTGTACTACCTGCGCGTCGGTGCGGGCACCGGCACCGGTGTGCACACCAACCGCATCACCGCCATCGACGGCGAGAACCGCACGATCGGCAACGTCGCCTCGGCCGAGGTGGAGATCACCACCGATCCGCTGCTCGATGAGAGCCTGATCGTGGGCAGCGTGTTCGACGACCGCAACGGCAATGGCATCCAGGAGGAGGGAGAGCGCGGTATCCCCGGCGTGCGCATCGCGGCGGTGGAAGGCCTGCTGATGGAAACCGATGCCTTCGGCCGCTACCACCTGGTCGGCATCCCCGGTGGCGAGGCGCGCGGGCGCAACTTCATCCTCAAGGTGGACCCGTCCACGCTGCCTGCCGGCGCGCGCTTCACCACGCCCAACCCGCTGGTTCGCCGCATCACCCCGGGGCTGCCGGTGCGCTTTGACTTCGGTGTCCGGATGCCCGACGGTGCATTGAGCACGAGCGCATCGCGCCCGTCCGCGCCGACCGTCACTGCGGCATCGCGCCCGGCGCGGATCGAACTGGGCGATGCACTGTTCGCCCCTGGCACGGCGCGGCTGGATGCCGACCGCGCGCCGGTGATCGCCACCGCCGCCCAGGCGTTGGTGGCACGCGGTGGCGGGCGCCTGCAGCTCACTGCCGCTCCCGGTCAGGAAGCGCTCGCACTGCAACGTGCGCAGGCGCTGCGTGAGGCGCTGGGACCGCAGTTGCCGGCCACGATCGCCACGGCAACCACGGTGGACGTGCTGGGCGCCGACGGCCGTGTGCTGCACCACGTGCGCCTGGGCGATCCCCCCGAGCCTGCCAGTCCCGGTCGCACCACCGGGGAGGGGCGCTGACATGGACATGACCCTGATTCCGAGCCCGATCTCCCGCCGCCTCAGCCTCGGTCTGGCCAGCGCGCTGCTGCTGGCCCTGCCGGCCGCTGCCCAGCCGGTCACACCGGCGCCGTCCCCCGCACCCATCCGCTGCGAGGCCGACAGCTGCCGCAATGATGACGGGCTGCTGCTGCGCATCCGCGATGACAGCGAACCGGAGCTGCCGCTGCCCGGCCGCACCGATCTTCCTGCCGCCAACGTCGTGCCGCTCGCGCCGGCAGTCACGCCCGATGTCGCTTCGCGCGGCGGGCAGTTCATGGCCGAGCTGCCCAACGGCGGCGTGGTCTGGGCGACCGAAGACCCGACCATGGTGCCGCCCAGCCTGAGCGTGCAGGCCGCGGCCACCGTGCCATTCGAGAACGGCCGGGTGATCCGCCCGCTGCGTTTCCACAGCTACAACAACTACGCTTCCTTCATCCAGAAACTGGAGGTGACGCTGTATCGCGGTACCGATACCGATCTGGTCACGCCGTTGGCCCGCATCGAGCTGCCGGCCGATTACGTCGGCGATGCCGAATGGAGCGGTGAGTTGCCGCCGCAGATCAAGCTGCGCACCGGCGATGAGCTGATCTACGTCGCGCGTGCGTACGGCGCCGGTGGCGCCTTCGATGAAACGCGCCTCCAGCGCATCCAGCTGGTCACCCCGGCCGATTTCGACCGTGGCCTGCAGATCACCCGCGAGAACGTGCAGAAGACGCTCGGCCAGGCACTCGATGGCGACAGCGCGCAGGACCTGCAACTGAGCAACAGCATCTACGGGCAGAGCATGCTCCGCCTGCAGAACATTCCCATCCATGGCTCGCGCGTGCGCCTGTACGGCCGCAACCTGGAGCCCAACAGCCGCGTGCGCATCAACGGCCAGGACTTCCCGGTCGATCTGGAGCAGAAGTTCGCGGCCGAGTTCCTGGAGCCGGTCGGTGAGCACCGTTACGACGTCAGTGTGGAATCACGCGATGCGCCATCGGCCCAGCGGCAGCTGGATGTGGATGTCACCGGCCGCTACCTCTTCCTGGTCGCCATTGCCGATGTCACCGTCTCCAGGAACAGCGCCAGCGGCAATCTGCAGCCGCTCGCCGCCGATGATCGTGACGATGACAGTTTCCTCAGCGAAGGCCGGCTGGCGTTCTATCTGAAGGGCAAGCTGCGCGGAAAATATCTGGTCACTGCACAGGCCGACACCCAGGACCGTGAGCTGAAGTATCTGTTCCGCGATTTCACCCAGGCCGACGCGCAGGATGTGTTCCGTCGCCTCGATCCGGATCTGTACTACCCGGTGTACGGCGATGACTCCACCACCTACCGTGATGTGGATACGCAGGGGCGGTTGTACCTGCGCGTGGACTGGGACCAGAGCCAGGCCGTGTGGGGCAACTACGCCACCGGCATCACCGGCACCGAGTACGGCCAGTACGTTCGCTCGCTGTACGGTGGCGCGTTGAACTGGCGTTCGATGGAGGCCACGCCGCTGGGTGAAGCACGCTCCCAGCTGAAGGTGTTCGGCTCGGAGGCGCAGTCCGCGCCGGGCCACAATGAATTCCTCGGCACCGGCGGCAGCCTGTACTACCTGCGCCACACCGATGTGCTGCCCGGCTCGGAACAGGTGGTGCTGGAAGTGCGCGACCGTACCACCGGCCGCACCGAAACGCGCGCCACCCTGCAGGAAGGCGTGGACTACGAGATCGACAATCTGCAGGGGCGGCTGATCCTGACCCGTCCGCTGGCACAGCTGACCCGCGAGAACGTGCGCAGCATCACCCGCGACATGCCGCTCGATGGCTACGACCAGCTGCTGCTGGTGGACTACGAATACGTGCCGCTCGGCTTCAGCAGCGACGACGTGACCTACGGGGCGCGTGGCCGGCAGTGGATTGGCGACCACGTGGCGATCGGCGGTACCTGGATCGACGAGAACCGCAGCGGCGAGAACTACAGTCTGAAGGGCGCCGATCTCACCCTGCAGGCCGGGCGCGGCACCTATCTGAAGATGGAACAGACCCGTACCGATGCGACCGCCGCCCCGGTGTTCTATTCGGACAACGGCGGCCTGAGCTTCATCCGCCGCAACCCGTACGAAGGCCGGCGCTCGGGCACCGCCAGTGCCGTGGAAGCGCGGGCCAACCTGCGCGAGCTGGGCTGGACCACGCAGGATTGGAGCCTGGGCGCATGGTGGCGCGATGTCGATGCCGGCTTCTCGGTCGCGCGCCAGGACACCGGTCTGCCGATCCAGGAATACGGTGCCGAGTTCCTGGGCTACCTCACCGATGATTTCAGTCTGTACGGCCGCCACACCCGCACCGAGCAGGGCGACCTGGCGTTGGAGCAGAGCCAGCTGACCGCCGAGTGGCGGCTGGGCAACGACGGCCAGCTGACCGGCGAACTCCGCCGCGTGCGCGAAGAACAGCAACTGCAGAGCGTGGACGCACTGCTGGCCGCGATCGGTTACCGCCAGCGCTTCGGGGCCTCGTGGGAGGTGTACGGCACCGGCCAGGTCACGCTGGACGATGACGGCGGTGCCTACGAGAAGAATGACCTGCTGACCCTCGGCGCGCGGTATCTGTTCGGCGACCGCAGCAGTGTCGGTGCGGAAGTCAGCGGTGGCAGCCGCGGCCACGGCGCCAAGGTCGATGGCGAGTACCGCATGGCACCGGACCACAGTCTGTACGGCAGTTACAGCTACAGCACCGACCGCACCGGCACCGATCCGTTGTTCGATACCGGGCTGCAGAGCGGGTGGACGCTGGGCCAGCGCTGGCGGTTGAGCAACCAGGTCAACGTCTACAACGAGAGCCAGTATCTGAAGGACCGTCGCCAGGACAGCGCCGGCATCGTGCATACCTTCGGTATGGATTTCTATCCCGCACAGGGCTGGAACCTGGGCTTTACGATCATGGACGGTGAGCTGGATTCCACCGTGGGCCGTGTCGACCGCCGTGCCTACAGCGTGAGCGGCGGGCGCAACGATGCGGTGGCGCAGTGGAACAGCAAGCTGGAGTACCGCCGCGACAGCGGCGCCGAACAGCGCGAGCAGTGGGTGACCACCAACCGCCTGCTGTACAAGCTCAACGAAGACTGGCGCTTCGCGTTGCGCGCCAACTACGCCGATACCGAAGACCGCATCGACCGCCTGGCCGACGCCAAGCTGGTGGAGACCAACATGGGCTTCGCCTGGCGCCCGCACGACAACACCCGCTGGGCCGGCTTCGGCAAGTTCACCTATCTCTACGATGTGGCCTCGCTCGGGCAGGAGGGCGGCAACCTGTATGACCAGCGCTCTCAGATCCTCTCGCTTGAAGGCATCCGCCAGCTGGGCGCGCGCTGGGAAGTGGCTGGCAAGCTGGCCTCGCGGTGGGGCGACTACCGCACGGGCCGGGGAGAGGGCGCGTGGCTGGACAGCCGTGCCGACTTCGCCGCGCTGCAGCTGCGCTACCGCCTGTTCGCGCAGTGGGAAGGCCTGGCCGAGCACCGCTGGTTGAAGGTGCGCGAGGGTGGCGTACGCAAGGGCTGGCTGGTGGGCGTGGACCGCCGGGTCGGGGAGAACTTCAAGGTCGGGGTGGGCTACAACTTCACCGAGTTCAGCGATGACATGACCGAGCTGAAGTACGACCAGAAGGGGTTCTTCCTGAACATGGCGGGGTACTACTAGGCTTCGGTGGGGTTGGGCCGGCCACGCATGGCCGTGGGTCGCGGGGCTTCGGTCGGTTTGGGCCTGCCACGCATGGCGTGGCACTACCGGGGATGGCGGTGTTGGCGGTCGGCGTCGGTGGGGCGATCGGGTGCGGCGCCATCGCACGACCGGGCCAAAAGGTGATTTCGGGTAGAGCCAGGCCATGCCTGGCTGAACTGCCGACAACCTTTCTAGGCTGAATGGGCGCTTCCCGCCGGCCTGTTCAGCCAGAAAACACGCGCGCCCGCCCAATTCATCCCTCTATCCCGTTGATTTAATTGGATTAGAGCTCCTATTTCCTGCCTCTCGCCACTGTCATCATTTCGCGGTACGTTAGGGATGTCTTCGGTGCCAGCGTCCCATGGACAGAACGCTGGAACTTCTTTCCCCTTTAGCAGTCCAATTCCGGGACTGCTAAGATGAGTGCTATGAGCCAGAACACCTCTACTGCCCTTGTGGCAAACAATCTCCCGATTCCCAGTGCGCTCGGTTCGCTGGACGCCTACATCGGTGCCGTGCACCAGATCCCGGTGCTGTCGGTCGATGACGAGCAGGATCTGGCCCGCCGCTTCCGCGACGAGCTGGATCTGGACGCCGCGCGCGAGCTGGTCCATTCCCACCTGCGCTTCGTGGTGCACGTTGCCCGTGGCTACAACGGCTACGGCCTGGCGCTGGGCGACCTGATCCAGGAAGGCAACATCGGCCTGATGAAGGCGGTGAAGCGTTTCGACCCGGATATGGGCGTTCGCCTGGTGTCGTTCGCGGTGCATTGGATCCGTGCGGAAATGCACGAGTTCATCCTCAAGAACTGGCGCATCGTCAAGGTCGCCACGACCAAGGCGCAGCGCAAGCTGTTCTTCAACCTGCGAAAGTCCAAGACCCGCCTGGGCTGGATGAACGCGGCCGAAGTCAGCGCGGTGGCCAAGGACTTGAACGTGTCCGAGCGCGAAGTGCTCGAGATGGAGTCGCGCCTGTCCGGTCGCGATATCGGTTTCGATCTCTCCAGCGATGACGATGACGATCATGCGCCGCCGTCGCCGGCTGCCTACCTGCGCGCCAACGAAGAAGATCCTTCGATGGCGTACGAGCGGATGGACAGCGAAGACAATCAGCTGCAGTTGCTGCGCGAAGGCATGGCCGAGCTGGATGCGCGTTCGCGCGACATCATCCGCCGTCGCTGGCTGGACGCGGACAGCAAGGTGACGCTGCAGGAGCTGGCCGATGAGTACGGCGTCTCTGCAGAGCGCATCCGCCAGGTCGAGGCGAACGCACTGAAGAAGATGAAGGCGCTGTTTACTGCGTGATGCAGTGACTGGCGCGGTCAAGCAGAAAGGCCCGGCTGATGCCGGGCCTTTCTGCTTTCTGGCGCTGACGCCAGCGCTTTGATGGGACCCGCTTCGATGCTCAGCCCTGCTCGCGTGCGATCGCCCGCCAGCCGATATCACCCCGGTGGAACTCATGGGTCCAGTGGATGGCACCGACGCCGGCATAGGCGTTGCGCTGTGCTTCGCCCACCGTGCCGCCCAATGCCGCCACGCACAGCACACGGCCGCCGGCGCTGAGCACCTGGCCCTGCGCGTCCAGCGTGGTGCCGGCATGGAACACCTTGGCCGTCGCGGCGACCGCGTCCAGGCCGTGGATCACCTCGCCGGTGATCGGGGTCTCCGGATACGGCGAGGCTGCCATCACCACGCCCAGCGACGGGCGCGGGTCCCACTGCGCCTCCACGGTGTCCAGGCGTTCGTCGATCGCCGCTTCGACCAGATCCACCAGATCCGACTGCAGGCGCAGCATCACCGGCTGGGTTTCCGGGTCGCCAAAGCGCACGTTGAATTCGATCACCTTCGGCGCGCCATTGGCATCGATCATCAGGCCGGCATAGAGGAAGCCGGTGAACGGAATGCCGTCGGCAATCATGCCCTGCACGGTCGGGTTGACCACCTCGCGCATCACGCGCGCATGCACCTCATCGGTCACCACCGGGGCCGGCGAGTACGCGCCCATGCCGCCGGTGTTGGGGCCGGTGTCGCCGTCGCCGACGCGCTTGTGGTCCTGCGAGGTCGCCATCGGCAGCGCGGTCCTACCGTCCACCATCGAGATGAAGCTGGCTTCTTCGCCGTCCAGGAACTCTTCGATCACCACGCGGGCGCCGGCATCGCCGAAGGCATTGCCGGAGAGCATGTCACGCACCCCGTCCTCGGCTTCGGTAAGGGTCATAGCGACGATCACGCCCTTGCCGGCGGCCAGGCCATCGGCCTTGACCACGATCGGCGCGCCCTTCTCGCGCACGTAGGCCAGCGCCGGCTCGACCTCGGTGTGCACCGCGTAGAACGCGGTCGGGATCTTGTGGCGGGCCAGGAAGTCCTTCGCATACGCCTTGCTGCCTTCCAGCTGCGCGGCGGCGGCGGTGGGCCCGAAGATGCGGTGACCGGCGGCGCGGAAGCGATCGACCACACCGGCCACCAGCGGCACTTCCGGGCCGACCACGGTCAGGCCGATGCCTTCGGTGCCGACCAGCGCCAGCAGGCCGTCCAGATCGGTGACCTTGACGTCCACGTTGCGGCACTTGGGCTCGGTGGCGGTGCCTGCATTGCCGGGGGCGACGATGACCTCACGGACCTTCGCGGACTGGGCCAGCTTCCAGGCCAGGGCGTGTTCGCGGCCGCCAGCGCCAATGACCAGGATCTTCAATGCAGTTCTCGCGTAAGAGGGCAGGAACGTGATTTTACGCGGTGCGGGCGGCGGGCGCATTCGGGCGATCGGTTGCCGTGGCAACCCACGCCCTCAGCTGTCCGCGCAGCCGTCGCGCTGGAGATCGTCCGGCACCGGATAGGCACGCTGCCGGGCATCGAAGATCAGGTGGTAGTACTCGGTCGCCGGCCCCGTGCAGTCGTGGCCGCTGGCACGCACCGTCAGCGGCCAGTAGCCATCCTCGGCGTTGCTGTCGCCCACTGTCGTGCTGAAGTCCACCGCGAACACGCCCTCGCCGCAGTCGGCCGGCTTGCCGCCACAGCCGTGCAGGGCAAGATTGTCGAGGTGGTCGCGGTACTGGGCGACATCGCGCAGGCGATCGTTGTGGAGGGCGACGTAACTGCGCCAGATGCGCCGATGGCCTCGCCGGTGTTCCTCATGGGTGATGTGGAAGGCACGGCGTTGCGGGCCGAGCTGCGCGATCTGGACCGTGCCGGGTGCGCCGTGGCGGCCGTACTGTTGCTGCAGCCGCTGCGCGATGACCACCAGCGGGTCGCTGTCCAGCTGCTGGACAAGCGCGCCGCCGTGGCTCGCCTCGTCATCGTCCTTGCCCAGGCGCAGCACATACAGGTCGACCCGCCCGGGTTCGACTGTGGCGGCGTCATCAAGGGTCTGGCACACCGCCAGCAGGGTCTGCTCATGCCCTTCGCTGGTGACGGTGTCACGCGCACACACGCTGCGGGTGACCGGACGCAGTGCCTCAACCTCGGTGTCCTCCCAGTCGCCCTTCCATGGCGCGCCGAGCAGGGCGGCGTCGCCGTAGCGCTTGCGCAGAAACGCCAGCAGGCGCTGGTTGGCATCGCCGCGCAGGTAGATCATGTCCTCCACCAGCACCGTGGTTCTGAGCACACGGTGCGGTTTGCGTGGTTCCGATGCCGCTGGTGTGCGGTCACAGCCGGCCAGCAGCGCGAGCGCCACACCTGCCAGTGCCCACGAACGCATCACTCGCACCCTTCGCGCTGAAGCGCCGCGGGGAACGCATACGTCCACGTTTTCGGGTCCAGGGTGAAGCGATGTTCGCGCCGCACCGGCTGCCCGCCACAGCCCAGGCCGGTCTCTTCGATCACCAGCGGCCATTGCCGCGCCGCTGGATCGCGGCTGTCGAAGGTCAGGGCGAAATCAAGGTTGAACAGACGTGCCTGGCAATCCGGTTCGGCATCGGCATCGTCGCAGTCGTAGGCACCGCTGTTGTCGATATGGCTGCGCACGCCGCCGGCGTCCACCAGCCCGTTCGGGCCGGGCAATACCAGCGTCTGCGTGATCAACGCGTAGCCCTGGCCGAACCAGCCGTGCTCGATGCGGAAACCGTAGAAGTCGCTGCCGGCGCGGACGATCTGCACCGTGCCGGGCTCACCCTGGCTGCCGAAGTTCTGCCCGGTCAGCTCGGCGGCCACGGCGAAGCGGTCCGCCTCGGGGCGCAGCACGAAGAAGTCGATCGCGCCCGGGTCGGGATGGGCGCCGTCCAGCGGTGATCCGCAGACGGCCACCAGTTGTTGCCAGCTCTCGCCCGTGACCACCGGCTGCTCGGCACACACACGCCAATCGGTGAGGCGGGTGTCGCCGTCCTGGGTCCAGCTGCCACGCCATTTTCCCGAAAGCGTGGCGGCCTTGCCGTAGCGCTCGGTCAGGAAGCCCTGCAGGCGCGCCGTGCGGCTGACGTGAGCGAGCGGGGCGGCGGTCGCCGCTGCAGCGGGCGCGGGCGGCGGCGCCGGGTCACTGGTGCGGGTGCAGCCCAGCACCCCTGCAGCGGTGGCGATCACCACCGCTGCAAGGCGGTTGCGTTGCAGTGGCGACATCCGTGTCGATCCAGGCATCAGTGGCGGAAGTGACGCACGCCGGTGAACACCATCGCCAGGCCATGTTCGTCGGCCGCGGCGATCACTTCGTTGTCGCGCATCGAGCCACCCGGCTGGATCACTGCCTTGATGCCGGCCGCCGCGGCGGCATCGATGCCGTCGCGGAACGGGAAGAACGCATCGGAGGCCATCACCGAGCCCTCCACCACCAGGTTCGCATCGGCGGCCTTGATGCCGGCGATGCGCGCCGAGTACACGCGGCTCATCTGGCCAGCACCGACACCAATGGTGCGGTTGTCCTTGGCGTAGACGATGGCGTTGGATTTGACGAACTTGGCGACCTTCCAGGCGAACAGCAGATCGGCGAACTGCTTGTCGGTCGGCGCCAGCTTGCTCACCACGGTCAGTTCGTCGCGGCGCATGCCGCGGTTGTCGGCGCTCTGCAGCAGCAGGCCCGACCCGATGCGCTTGGTGTCGTAGTTGTTGCGGCCGTCGCCGTGCGGAATGCGCAGCACGCGCACGTTGGCCTTCCTGGTCGCGTATTCCAGCGCGGCCGGCTCGTAATCCGGGGCGATCAGCACTTCGACGAACTGGCGGTCCAGGATCACCTTGGCGGTGGCGGCGTCCAGCGGCTTATTGAAGGCGATGATGCCGCCGAAGGCGCTGGTCGGGTCGGTCGCGTAGGCCAGCTCGTAGGCATCGCCGTTGCCGGCACCCACGGCCACGCCGCACGGGTTCGCGTGCTTGACGATCACGCAGGCCGGTACGTCGAACTGACGCACGCATTCCCACGCGGCATCGGCGTCGGCCAGGTTGTTGTAGCTCAGTTCCTTGCCCTGCAGCTGCTGGAAGGTGGCCAGCGTGCCCGGCACCGGGTACAGGTCGCGGTAGAACGCGCCGCTCTGGTGCGGGTTCTCGCCGTAGCGCAGATCCATCACCTTCACGAAGCTCGAATTCATCTGCGCCGGGAACTCCGCGCGCACCGGCACGGCGGTGTCGGTGGTGGTCACGGCCGAGAGATAATTGCTGATCGCCGCATCGTACTGGGCCACGCGGTTGAACGCGGCCACCGAGAAGGCGAAGCGCTTGGCCGCCGACAGCTTGCCGTCGTTGGCGTCCAGTTCGGCCAGCAGTTCGCCGTACTGCGACGGGTCGGTCGCCACCGCTACGCGGGCAAAGTTCTTCGCCGCCGAGCGCAGCATCGCCGGGCCACCGATGTCGATGTTCTCCACGGCATCTTCGAGGGTGCAGTCCGCCTTGGCGGTGACCGACTCGAACGGGTACAGGTTCAGCACCAGCAGGTCGATCGCGCCGATGCCATGTTCGGCCATGACCGCGTCATCCAGCCCGGCGCGGCCGAGCAGGCCACCGTGCACCATCGGGTGCAGGGTCTTGACCCGGCCGTCCATCATTTCCGGGAAACCGGTGACGTCGGCAACGTCCTTCACTGCCAGGCCGGCCTCGCGGATCGCCTTGGCGGTCCCGCCGGTGGAAAGCAGCTCCACGTTGCGCGCAGCGAGGGCGCGGGCCAGGTCGATCAGACCGGTTTTGTCGGAAACGGACAGCAGGGCCCGGCGCACGGGCAGCAGATCGGAACTCATGGGGGCAGGAGATCGAAGCGGAGCGGGGCCATATTGTAGGCCAGTGGCGCGGGGATGGCCCCTGAAACGACGAAGGCCGGCACCGAGGGCTGCTCGATCCGGCCTTCTCACGCCAGGCACGACACGCGTGCCCGGTCGGCATCAGGTGCTGATGCCGTATTCCTTCAACTTCTTGCGCAGGGTGGCGCGGTGGATGCCCAGCATCGACGCGGCCCGGCTCTGGTTGCCTTCGCAGTGATTGAGCACTTCCACGAACAGCGGAATCTCCATCTCGCGCAGCACGATCTCGTAGACATCGTCCGCATCGCAGCCATCCAGGTCCCGCAGGTAGCGCCTGACCGACTGGGCCACGTGTTCACGCAGGGGTGGCTTGGGCGCGCCACGACTGTTGTCAGGACGAGAAAGGACAGCGTTCAAGGAGTTTCCCGGTGCAAGAGCCGGGGCGGACAACAGCCCACGGCGGAATGGTGATGGGGTCAGTCTAGCGCGTGCGTCGGCCGCCTGCCACGCTCCGACGGCTGCGGCGGCACCTCAGAGGAACTCAAAGGTGAATGCGACGGTAGACGCGGCAGGCTCCCGCACACGGAAGGCGATCTGCGCGCTTTGCCCCGGTTCCAGCGTGGCGGCCGGGTCCGTCGCGCGGTCCAGGTAGTCCGCCGGCGCGAACACATTGGTGCCGATCACGCGGCCATCGGCGTCGGACAGCGACAGCCGCAGCGACGGCCAGGCCTGTGCCCAGCGTGCGTCGTTGCGGATGCTCGCCTGCACCTGCAGTGCGCCGGCCTGGCCCGGCACGGGGCGCACATCACGGCTGAGCATGCTGAAGGCCGCCGGCTCGCGCCAGGCCGGCAACGAACAGCGCAGCACGCTGCACAGCCCGGCAATCCATGGGCGGGTGCCGGCATCGGCAGCCAGCCGCGCACGGTCGGCCACGGCGATCTGGAGCAGCAGCAGGGCGACCAGCCCGGCGACCATTCCCCATTGCCAGCGCGGCGTGCGCAGGCGCGCACCGGGCAGACGCAGGAAACTTGGCGTGGTGATCGCTTCGGCCGGCGGCAGGGCGGCCGTGGCGGTGCTTCCCGCGTCCCCGGTGGAGGCGCCCCCATCATCCGGCAACGCCATCGATGGCGTCGCTGTGCCAGCAGGCAGTGCGGCCGCTGGCCCAGCGTCGCCAACAGGCGCGCGTCCGGAACCGAGGGGCAGGTCGAGTTCCCGCGCCGGCGCCGGGCGCTGCGGCGCGTGCACCGGCTGGGCATCGATCACCTGTTCCACCGCCAGGGGGGCGATCCGATCCTGCACGGGCGACGTCGGCAACGCCGACGCCTCGTCATGGACGACGGAAGACGGCTCAGCCGGATCGGCCGGAGCCTCCACGGACGGACGCAGGAACGTGGCGAGCGGGCGTCGCGGCGGCATCGGAGGCTCGGACATGGGCACGGGACCGGGCAGGAGACAGGCTATTCAAGCACGGCGGACGCCGGTGATGCGCATCCAGTCACCGTCCTGCGCCACCGCCAGCTGCTCGAAGGCGGGGGCATAGCGTTCCAGCAGTTCACCTTCCTGCCCGTGCAGGATGCCCGACAGCGCGATGCGGCCGCCCGGGGCGACGCGCGCGGCCAGCACATCGGCCAGGGCATCCAGCGCCGAGGCGAGGATGTTCGCCACCACGACCGGATACGTTGCCTGCGGCTCGTCGTCCGGCAGGTAGACCTGCACACGGTCCTGCAGGCCGTTGCGCTCGGCGTTGTCGCCGGTGGCGATCACCGCCTGCGGGTCGTTGTCCACGCCGACCGCGCGGGCCGCGCCCAGCTTCAGTGCCGCCAGGGCGAGGATGCCCGAGCCGCAGCCGAAATCGAGCACGGTGTTGCCGGCCAGGGCACCCTCGGTGGCCAGGCCGTCCAGCCAACGCAGGCACAGCGCGGTGGTCGGGTGGGTGCCCGAGCCGAACGCCAGGCCCGGGTCCAGGCGGACCACGGCGGCGTCCTCGGCCTGAGCGGCGTCTGGCAGCGCATGGTTCCACGGCACGATCCAGGTGCGCTCGCCGAAGGCCATCGGCTGGAACTGGTCGATCCACGCGCGCTCCCAGTCTTCGTCGGCCACGGCGCGGAAGCTGGCATTGGCCCAGTCCAGGCCCGGGTCGAAGGCGTCCAGGGCGGCCAGCAGCGCCAGCGCGTTGGTGTCCCCCGGGAACAGCGCGGTCAGCACCAGGTCGTTCCATAGCGGGGTCTCGCCCACGCCCGGCTCCAGGATCGCGCGCTCGTTGCTGGTGTCGGCATCGGCATCGAGCAGGGTCACCGCCAGCGCGCCCACGTCGTCCAGCGCATTCTCATAGCGCGGCTGGGTGGCTTCGGTGCAGTGCAGGGTGAGTTCCAGGAAGGGCATGGGGGCAGGGACCGGCGGAAAACCGTGCATGTTAGACCAGTGCGGGCCGATGGTCCCGGCACCACCGCAGTGAGGGCGTCTCGCCAGCCGGTAAGATCGGCCCGACAGCCGGTTCAGACAGTGTTGCGGCTGCTTGCTAAACTTGGATTTCTGCTGTCCATGACCGACAGCCTGCGACCTCCTGCCCATGGCGCTCGTGCCGACCCTGAAAACCTGGTTGCTGGTCGTACCGGCCCTGGCATTGCTGGGGGTGGTGGGCTACCGCGCGGGTGACCGGGTGCTGCATGCCGATCAGGCTGCTTCACACATGGATGAGCCGCAGGCCGCCAGTGCGCCGAGCGCCGTTCCGGCCGAAGCGCGGCAACTGGCCCGGCGCCTGCTCGGCAGCGAGCGTGGCACCGCGGTGGCGTCCGGTCTGCCGCTGGATCTGCGCGCCGACATCGAAGGCGATACCGATCTGTTTGCCTATGCGCAGCGCCTGCAGCTGCAGGCCGCCAACGGCAATGCGGAAGCCGGCTGGATGGTCAGCCGTGTGTACGACTACTGCGCCACGTATGCGATGGATCCGGGGGGCTACCGGCTCGACAACGATGTACTGACCGGCCTGGGCATGAAAGCCTCGGTGTCGATGGTCGCCGCGCGTGAGCGGGTTTCCCGACGTTGCGCCGGTTTTGTGAGCAGCGACAATCTGGGCCGCTCGTTGATCCTGACCCAGCGCCTGCAGGCCGCCAAGGCCGGCAATCTGGCGGCCGAGGCTTCGCTGTTTGCCGAAGGTCATCCGCTGGAAACCGCCCCGGCCTATCGTCGCGGGCTGGTCGAGCGGGTCATGGACTCGCGTGATCCGGAAGCCTTCATGGCACTGGCGCCGGGCATGGGCCAGCGCGCCAGCGGTGATGGTGCGATGAGCGGCATGGTGGCCGGCGATCAGTTCAGTGAACTGGCCTGGCGGCTGGCCGCTTGCGAACTGGGCATGGCCTGCGGGCCGGACAGTGTGCTGATGAACAATTTCTGCGCGAACGGAGGGATCTGTTCGCAGGACGGTGGGCAGGACTTTGCCACTTTTGTGTATGACGCCGCGGTATCGCGGCAAGGTGCGGGGAAAATGAAGGTGTTGGTCGAAGAGCTGGTCAAGCAGAGGAATGGGCGATGAATTACCGTCGAATCCTGCACGGTGCGAAATTCTGGTTCTGGGTCGCGTTGTTTGTCGCGTACTCGGCCGGAGCAGTGGGCTTGGTGATGATCGATACCTACGACGATCGTTACCGAAGCTTGTCCAAGGTGCAGTTGACCTCGGTCAAGGCCGATGCCGACGTGCGTCGTGCCGGTGCCAGTCAGGTCGCTGCGGTGTATCGCGCGCAGAGTGGCATGCCGTTCGCTTCGTTGCCCACCGGCAGCACCTTCCAGGTGGTGTGGCCGGATGGCTCCACCGAAACGATGGTGATCGTGGACCCGACCTCGTCGCAGGGCGTCGAGCCGGTGAAGAACTCACAGGTCACCGCGGCGGATACTGCCAAGTGACAGCCAGACAGGGGCGGCGGTGTCCGACCTGCCTGCGCTGATCGTATTGCCGGGCATGGATGCCACCGGCACGCTGCATACCGCCTTCTTCGATGCGATGGCCGCGCGGGGCGTGGCCACTTCGGTCATCGCCTACCCGCGGGATGTTCCTCTCGATTACCCCGCGCTGTTGCCCTTCGTGCAGGCGCTGCTGCCGCGCGATGCGCCGTTCGTATTGTTGGGGGAGTCGTTCTCGGGGCCGTTGGCGCTGACCATCGCCGCCGCTGCGCCTTCGCGACTGCAGGGGCTGATCCTCTCCACGACCTTTGCCCGCCTGCATTGGCCCGCCGGGCGCGCGCTGCGCCCGCTGCTGCCGTATGTGCCGATGCGGGGCATGCCGTCGCCAGCGCTGTCATGGTGGCTGCTGGGTCGCTGGGCGACGCCAGCGTTGCGGGACGCCCTGCGGAAGGCGCTGGCCCAGGTCACTGCTCCGGTCCTGCGCGCGCGCCTGCGTGCCGTGCTCGACGTTGATGCGCGTGCGGCCCTGTCCGACATCGCAGTGCCGATGCTGTGTCTGCAGGCCTCGCATGACCGCCTCCTGCCTGCGCGGGCGCAGCACGAATGGGCACGCTTGCTGCCGCAGGCGCAGCAGCACACCGTGCCGGGCCCTCATCTGCTTCTGCAAGCCAACCCACACGCTGCCGCCGACGTGGTGCGTCAGTTCATGGGCGGGCTCGGGTAGGGCGGCCGAAAACCGCAGACAAACAAAAAGGCGGGGAAATCCCCGCCTTTCTGCTGTCCAGCGTCCCGCGCGAGCGCGCCGATCAGGTCAACGCGATCGACTTGTTCTTGCGTTCGGCCAGGCGCTTTTCCAGGTAGTGGATGTTCTGCCCACCGGCCTGGAAGCCCTTGTCGCGCATGATGCGCTGCTGCAGCGCCACGTTGGTCTTGATGCCGTCCACGACCAGTTCGCTCAGCGCCACGCGCATGCGCGCGATCGCGGTCTCGCGATCCGGGCCGTGCACGATCAGCTTGCCGATCATCGAGTCATAGTTCGGCGGCACGCGGTAGCCACTGTAGATGTGGGTATCCACGCGCACACCGGGGCCACCGGGCGGATGGAACGCGGTGATCTGGCCCGGGCTCGGCACGAAGGTTTCAGCATCTTCGGCGTTGATGCGGCATTCGATCGCGTGGCCGGTCAGCACTACGTCGCTCTGCTTGATGCTCAGCTTCTGGCCGGCGGCGATGCGCAGCTGCTCGCAGACCAGATCGATGCCCGTCACCATCTCCGTCACCGGATGTTCCACCTGCACGCGGGTGTTCATTTCGATGAAGTAGAAACGGCCGTCTTCGAACAGGAACTCGAAGGTACCCGCGCCGCGGTAGCCGATGCGGATGCAGGCTTCCACGCAGACCTTGCCAATCTCATCGCGCAGTTCGGCAGTGATGCCCGGTGCCGGCGCTTCTTCCACCACTTTCTGGTGGCGGCGCTGCATGGAGCAGTCGCGTTCACCGAGGTGGATGGCGTTGCCCTGGCCGTCGGCGAGCACCTGGATTTCCACGTGGCGCGGATTCTCCAGGAACTTCTCCATGTAGACCTGATCGTTGCTGAAAGCGGCCTTGGCCTCGGACTTGGTGGTCTCGATGGCCGCCTTCAGCGAGGCTTCGGCATGCACCACGCGCATGCCGCGGCCGCCACCGCCACCGGAGGCCTTGATGATGACCGGGTAGCCGATCTCACGGGCGATCTTGGTGTTGGCCACGATGTCGTCGGTCAGCGGGCCGCCCGAGCCGGGCACGCACGGCACGCCGGCGGCTTTCATCGCGCGGATCGCTTCCACCTTGTCGCCCATCAGGCGGATGGTGTCGGCCTTGGGGCCGATGAAGATGAAGCCGGATTCTTCCACGCGCTCGGCGAAGTCGGCGTTCTCCGAGAGGAAGCCGTAACCCGGGTGGATGGCCTGGGCGTCGGTGACTTCCGCCGCGGCGATCAGGGCCGGGATGTTGAGGTAGCTCTCCGAGGACGGTGCCGGACCGATGCAGACCGACTCGTCGGCCATGGCCACGTGCTTGAGGTTGCGGTCGACCGTGGAATGCACAGCCACCGTGCGGATGCCCAGGGTATGGCACGCGCGCAGGATGCGCAGCGCGATCTCCCCTCGGTTGGCAATAACGACTTTGTCGAGCATGGACTAATCCTTAGCCGATCACGAACAGCGGCTGGTCGAATTCGACCGGCTGGCCGTTTTCGCCCAGGATGGCGACGATGGTGCCGGAGACATCGGCTTCGATCGGGTTGAACATCTTCATCGCTTCGATGATCGCCAGCGTTTCGCCGGCCTTGACAGCCTGGCCGACCGACACGAAGGCCGGCTTGTCCGGCGAGGACGAGGCGTAGAAGGTGCCGACCATCGGCGCGCGCAGCACGTGGCCATCGGGCAGGGCGTTGCCGGCCTTGGCGGTGCCACCGGTGGAGGCTTCGGTCGGCGACTGCATCGGCATCGCCGGGGCGGCGGCCTGGGCCGGTGCCGGGGCCATCATCATCTGCGGCTGGGCCTGCACCATGCCGTAGCCGGAGACGGGCGCGCGCGACAGACGCACGGACTCTTCGCCTTCCTTGATTTCGATTTCGGCGAGGTTCGACTCTTCCAGCAGGTCGATCAGCTTCTTGATTTTGCGGAGATCCATAGGGGCCTCTGTGGTCTTGATGTCAGTGGAGAGGGGAAAGCGCAGTGCGCTCGGGTCAAAGCAGTTCGTAGAAATCGCGCAGCTGCCGCGTACGGTCGCGCGCGAGGGTGGTCAGGCAGTACATCTGCGCGCCATTGCGCGAGGTGCCATCGGCGTTGAAGGCGTAGACCGCATCGCAATCGTGATCGCGCAGCTGCATCCACGCGCGCTGGGCCAGGATCAGCTGCTTTTCCGCATCGGCGCAGTGCGTGCAGGCGCCTTCGGCCGCCTGGCTGCGCAACTGCTGGCGCGCCTGGGCGTACACCGCGTTCAATTCGGTATCGGCCGCGCTGGCCACATCCGAGGCGCACAGGTCCGATTCCATCGTGCCGCTGGGCTGCGCGCAGTCGATGCCTTCGGCGCTGCGATCAGCGGCGATGGCGGCGCCACACAGGCAGCCCCACAGCACGATGCTGGCCAGGACCCGCGGCAGCGTCATCACGCCGAAGCGGCCGCCAGCCGGGTCAGCGCTGCATCCATCGCGTAGCGATAGCTGTCCGCCCCGAACCCACAGATCACCCCGACCGCCTTGTCGCTGAAATAGCTGTGCTGGCGGAAGGGTTCGCGTGCATGCGGGTTGGACAGATGGATCTCGATGAAGGGCACGTCCACCGCGGCCAGCGCATCGCGCAGGGCCACCGAGGTGTGGGTGAAGGCCGCCGGGTTGATCAGGATGAAGGCGGTGCCGTCAACGCGGGCGGCCTGCACCCGGTCCACCAGCACGTGCTCGGCATTGGACTGCAGGCGCTCCAGGGCATGGCCGGCGGCCTGCGCCTGGGCCAGCAGGGCCTGGTCGATCTGCGCCAGCGTGGTGTGCCCATAGACCCCCGGCTCGCGCGTGCCGAGCAGGTTGAGGTTGGGGCCATGCAGGACCAGCAGTTTCGCCATGGGTGCCGAACAACAGGAAAGGGCGGAGTCTGGCGGAACTGGTGGATCGTGTCCAGTTCGACGAAGTTATGCGTGTTTCAAGCGATTGTTTGAAATTCGCGTGCGATCCCTGTCCCAGCACGGCATGCCGGCGTCGGGATCACCGCACCTCCGCCAGCACCGCGCGCACCCGCAGCGCCAGATCTTCCAGCGTGAAGGGCTTGCCGATCACGTGGACTGCGGGGTCCAGCACCCCATCGTGTTCCAGCGCATTGCGGCTATAGCCGGTGGTAAACAGCACTTTCAGGCCGGGCCGCCGTTTGAGGGCTTCGTCGGCCAGTTGCCGGCCGTTGACCTCCGGCATCACCACATCGGTGAACAGCAGCGCGATGTCCGGATGCTGCTCGAGCAGCGCGAGCGCGCCGGCCGCATCGTCGGCGGCAAGGACCCGGTAGCCCAGTTCGCCCAGCGCCTCGATGGAAAACTGTCGCACGCCCGGTTCGTCTTCCACGACCAGGACCAGCTCGCGGCCACCGCTCAGCGGGCGACTGTCCGCGGGTGCTGTCGAAGGACCCGCGTCGATCTCCCCCTCCCGGCGCGGGAGATACAGCGCCACCGTCGTTCCCTTGCCGAGCGAGGAATGGATCTTCACGTGCCCGGCCGATTGGCGGACGAAGCCGTACACCTGTGACAGGCCCAGCCCGGTGCCCTGGCCGACCTTCTTGGTGGTGAAGAACGGATCGAAGGCCTTGGCGATGACCTCCGGTGGCATGCCGCCGCCGTTGTCGGCCACGGTGATCAGCACGTACTCACCGGTGGGCACGTCGGCACGCACGGCGTCTGCGGCAGAGGCGATCCGGCAGTTGGCCGTTTCCACCACCAGCCGCCCGCCGCCCGGCAGCGCGTCGCGCGCGTTGACGGCCAGGTTGAGGATCACGTTCTCCAGCTGATTGGCATCGGCGAAGGTGCACCACACCTGCGCGGCCAGCACGGTCTCCAGGCGGATGTTGCTGCCCAGTGAGTGCACGAGCAGGTCCGACATCCCGGCGATCAACCGGTTCACGTCCAAGGGCACCGGCTGCAGGGGCTGTTGCCGGGAAAACGCCAGCAGGCGCTGGGTCAGCTGCGCGGCCCGGGTCGCGCCGTCGATGGCCATGTCGATGTAGCGCTTGGCGCGCGGATCGCTGTCGCCCATGCGCATCGCAAGCAGGTCCAGCGGGCCGATCACGGTGGCGAGCATGTTGTTGAAGTCGTGCGCGATGCCGCCGGTCAACTGGCCCACCGCCTCCATCTTCTGGCTTTGGCGCAGGGCATCTTCCACGCGCGTGCGCTCGGCGACCTCTTCGAGCACGCGGCTCTCGAGGTGTTCGTTCAATTCCTGCAGGCGTGCGTCGGCGAGCTTGCGCGCCGTGATCTCGATCGCCACGCCGACCACCCGCACGCAGCGGTCGCCTTCGAAATGGCCACGCCCTTTTGCCGCCACCCAGCGCACGACACCGTCTTCCTTGCCGACGGTGCGGTACTCCACGTCGTAGAGCGCGCGCCTGGCCGGGTCGGCCGCAGCGGCGAAGGCCGCGAAGGTTGCCTCGCTGTCATCGGGATGGATGCCGTCGTAGAAGTCGCGCAACGTCACTGCCACCCCGGGCGAGATGCCGAACATCGCCTTGGTCCGTGCCGGCCAGATCAGTTCATCGCGGACCAGGTCGACATCCCAGAAGCCCATGTCACCGGCCTCGGTGGCAAAGCGCAGGCGTTCCTCGCTCTTGGCCAGCGCAGCTTCGGCGGTATTGCGGACGGTCAGGTCGAGCATCGCGCCGATCATCCGCAGCGGCTCACCCACGCCGCCACGCAATACGGTGCCGCGGTCGAGCACCGGCGCAAAGCTGCCATCGGCGCGCCGGAACCGGTATTCGCTGTTCCAGCCCGTCCCGCCGCCTTCGATCACCGCATGGATGTCGGCATCGACGCGCGCACGGTCATCGGGATGGATGTGGTCCAGCCACCACTGCGCCGTGGTCTCGGCCAGGGGATGGCCGAACAGGGTGGTGAGCGCCTCGTTCCAGATCACATGGCCATCGGAGATCCGCCAGTCCCAGATCGCATCGTTGGTGGCCTGGGCGGCCAGCCGATAGCGCTCCTCCACTTCCAGGTGGCGGGCCTCGGCGGCCTTGCGGTCGGTGATGTCCAGCGAGGTGCCGACCAGGCCAACCACGGTGCCGTCGGCGTCACGCAACGGTGACTTGGTCGACAGCCAGTAGGCGCGCCGGCCGTCGGGAAAGCTCACTTCCTCTTCGAGCTGCTCGGTCTGCCCGCTGGCCATGACCCGCTCGTCGGTGGCCATGACCGTGGCGGCCTGGGCTGGGTCGTTCAGCAGTTCGGCATCGGTGCGGCCCACGTACACCTCCGGCGGCAGGCCGATGAGGTCGGTGGTGCCGCGGTTGCCGATCAGGATCCGGCCCTGGCGGTCCTTGGCATACACCACGCCGGGCGCTGCCTCGACGAAGGAGCGCAGCAGGGTCTGTGCCTGGTCCCGCTCGGCTTCGATCCGGCGGCGTTCGTCGATATCGATGAGCACGCCGGGGAAGCCGATGGCCTCTCCCTGCGCATCGAGATCCACCCGGCCGATCGCTTCGATCCAGCGGTACGCGCCGTCCGGGCCGCGGGTACGGTACTGGTGCGCATAGCGACCGCCCCGGCGGACCGCCTCGGCGATCGCATCGGCCAGACCGGCGCGGTCGTCGGGGTGAACGGCGGCCACCACCTGTTCCAGCCGCAGTTCGGTGCGCGCCAGGGCAGGGTCCAGGCCATGGGCCAGGGCGAGGGCATCATCCACCGTGAGGTTGTCCCGGGCCACGTCCCAGAACCAGGTGCCGATGATCGCGCCGGCGGCCAGCGCCATCTTGACGCGCTCGGAATCCCGCTCGCGGTGGGAGCCGGGGGAAGGTGAAGAACTCAAGCGGTACCTGCGATCGGCGGGGGGCGGCTCCGGAACCCGGGGGCCCGTACTGCAGGCGACACGGGGCGGCAACGATAGGGTATCGCTGCCGGGCGCCGCTTTGGAACACCCCCCGTTCGCGCCCGCTGCCCGGGCTGAATCCCGTCGGTCGCCCGTGGCTCCGGCTCGATCAGGGGATCAGGCGGGCCGCCCGCAGGCGGGCGAACAGATCGAAGAACGCATCGTCGCTGGGCTGGTAATCCAGGAACCCCATCCGGCGGCTCTTGGACATGTCCGTGATCACCTCCAGCGGGCGCCCGAGATCGGCATCGGTGTGCCAGGGCGAGATCAGCCGATGGATATCCGGCTCTGCCAGACCGTGCGTGGCGGCCAGTGCGGACCAGGGCGCGGCATCGTCGGCCATCTGCGCCGCCAGCGGCCGCACGTGCCCACTGAAGGGCACGGCCTCGATATCGAACCACGCCGCGATCCGGCCCCACATCCAGCGCCACCGGAACACATCGCCGTTGACCACGTTGAACGCCTGGTTGGCGGCGGCCGGTGTCTGCGTGGCCCACAGCAGATGACGCGCCAGCAGCCCGGCATCGGTCATGTCGGTCAGCCCCTCCCATTGGGCGAGCGAACCGGGGAACTGGAACGGGCGGCCGGTCTGCCGGCACAGCGTCGCGTGCACGGCCAAGGTCGTGCCCATGTTCATCGCATTGCCCACCGCCGCGCCGATCACCGTGTGCGGACGGTGCACGCTCCAGTGGAAGCCATCGCGGGCGGCGGCGGCAAACACCTCGTCTTCCTGTGCGTAATAGAAGTTGTCCACGGGCAGGCGCGGTTGTTCTTCACGGAAGGGCGTCTGCGGCAGGTTGCCCTGCGCATAGGCCTCGAACGGTCCCAGGTAGTGCTTCAGGCCCGTCACCAGCGCCACATGCTGCACCGTGCCAGCCGGCGCCAGGGCCTGCAGCAGGTGACGCACCATCGCGCCGTTGACCCGGATGTTCTCGGCCTCGTTCGCCTGCCGGGACCAGGTGGTGATGAACACGTGCGTGGGTGCCAGTCCGGACAGCGCGGCGCGCGTGGCCTGCGCATCGTGCAGGTCGGCGCAGACGCCGTGGGCGCCGGCGGGCAGCGAATCGGGCCGACGGGCCAAGCCGTGAACTTCCCAGCCCTCCTGCAGCAGCCGTTGTATCAGTGCACTGCCCACGATGCCCGTTGCACCGACCACCAACGCTTTCTGCCTCACGATGTCGCCCCGTTCATTGCTTTACAGGCGCACACCTTAGGATATCGAGGTACGCCTCGAAAGAAGGCACCAAACGGTAACCACACATGAAAACGGGTACTCCCGAAGAGCACTGGCGAGAGGATTGCGCCCCCCGGCGGGTGCTGGAGCTGTTCAGCACCAAGTGGACCTCGATGGTGCTGCACACCCTGGCCGTGCGGCATGACGGTACCGCCCGCAGCAACGCGCTGCACCGCAGCCTGCCGGCCGTCTCCAAGAAGATGCTGATCCAGACACTGCGTGACATGGAGCATGCGGGGATCGTGCTGCGCACCGAGTACCCCACCGTGCCGCCCTCGGTGGAGTACACATTGACCCCGCTGGGGCGGCAACTGGTCGAACCGATCGAACTGATCTACGACTGGGCGCGCCGCAATGCTGGCGCCCTGGACGCGTTGCAGCCGCGCGCGACCTCACGTCGGCGCTGAGCAGGGCAGGCCAGCCGGATCGGGCAGAGTACGGCTCCCCTCCAGCGGATCGATGCCGTGGCGGCCTGACAGAATCAGCGGTCAGTGCGGTGGGGTACCGGCAAGCCCTCAGGCGCGCTGTGACAGTGCGGACCGACCCTGCCAGGCCTCACTTTTGTCCTGTCATCTCCAGCGCCGCCTTTTCAGCCGCGGTCAACGCACGATGGCCATAGCTCAGCACCCGGGTCATCTGCCATTGCCCGTCCTTGTGCTGCCAGACCATCACGAACTTCGCGCTGCCTTCGCACTTGCCGGTCGCCACCTCGCAGAAGCGGTGCTCGCCTTCCTCGATCGCGCCGAAGTTCTTGATCGGGTACACCCTGAGCGTGCCTGGAACGCGTTCGCGACGGACCTTGTGGCAAATGTACTTGCGCGTGTTGGAGACCACCGTGTCGCGATCGAAGGTGGCCCCGCCGCTGTCGTGATAGAACTCGACGGTAGGCGAAAAGTAGCCGGCAAAGGTCTCCAGGTCGCAGCGGTTGTAGGCGTCGAAGACCTGGTCATCCAACCCGGTAATGGTGCGGGTGAGGGCGGCCGCGTCTTCGGCCTCCTCGCCAGCGGATGCCGCCAGGGGCGCGAGCGTGCCAGCGGCTACGAGCATGGCGGCGACAACAGCGGGGAAGCGTTTCATCGGCAGTGCCTGCTTCAATCGGACCAGAGCGGGCCCCACTTTTCGCATGGGCTGGGACGCCCTTCAAGTGTCATTCGGACGGAGGACCTCCGGGACACGGGATGACGGGCGTGCGCCCGGCCCGCTACAGCGTGCTGGAGTCCACCACTTGGCGGCCGGCCTGGGTCAGGTCGATGTCGCCATCTTCCGCCTGCGCGGCATAGCCGGCCCGGACGGCCCAGTTGGCGGCCTCGTCGCTGACCGGCCGCGTGGCGTTGATATCGCGCAGGATCTGCCGCTGTTCGTCCGTCAGGCGCGCCGGGGTGCTTCGGCTTTCGCTCATGGCGTGCGGACCTCGACGCTGATCGCGCCCTGGGCCAGCCGCGCGCGCTTGGCCCGCCGATGGTTCACCCACCACACCAGCCCCGGCAGGCCGTACAGCAGTGCACCGGCGAGCAGAAAAATCTTGAAGGCGGCATTCATGGCGGTCTCTCTCCGTGCGGCGTGGCGTAGTGCGTCGTGATCGGCCCGAGGTGCGGCAGCGTCCGCGCGGTCCTGCAGCAGCTCCCGGGCGTGATCCCAGCGCTAGTTCAGCGCAATCGCCGTGAAGGTGCTGTCCCTTCCTTCACTGTCGCACGTTCATGCGCCGCAGAGCCGCTGGCGGCGCCACGCCCACTCTGACCAGCCACGGATGCAGCCACGGATGCAGCCACAGGGCGCTCGTCGTAGGACCGTCATCACTTCGTCGTCTGGCTCGCTTACAACGGGAGCCACTGGCGACGCCATGGTCGCTCATTGGGATGGGCCCTAAAGTTCATCCCAAACCCGCCGATACCGATGCGTCCTTCCGCCTGGAGTACGTGATGTCGGCCGTCCCCCGCCGCCTGTCGTTGTTCGTCGCCCGCCTGGGCGACCGGTTCCGCTTCCGTCTGGCCCAGCCGTCCCGGCTGGCCGGGCTCGGTCGTCTCAGCGTGGCACAAAAACTCAGGGCCAGCCTGCTGATCTGCGGCCTGGGCCTGTTCGCGGTGGCCGTCGTGTACGGCTGGACGCGCCATGATAACGAGCGCGCGGCAGAGGCGTTCGCGGCGCATCAGCAGGAGGCGGCACGGGCCGCCACGCTGGCGACCGAGATCGCCGATGCACGGCGGCTGCAGACGCGGTATGCCAGCACCTTCGAAGATGCTGACCGCGAGGCCCTGCAGGCCGCGCAGCAGCGCCTGCAGACAACGTTGGCGCACCTGCAGCGCGATCCGCACGATGCCGGCAGTGCCGGGGCACTGCGCGAGCTGGCGGTGCGTGCGGGTGACTTCGCCGAGGGCATCACCGCATTGAATGCCCGGGTGGATGAGATGGGGCGCGGTGATGCCGGCCTGCGTGCGCAGCTGGAGGCCGCGGCCGCCACGCTGGAAGCCAGCGTCGAGAGCAGCGCGAGCCCGGTGCTGATGGCCCTGCTGCAGAAGATGCGGCGCGAGGAAAGTCTGCTGCTGCTCACCGGTGATTCGGCGCACACCGATCGTGCCAGCGAACAGAAGCTGCCGTTCGATCTGGCGCTGGCGCAGGCGCGGCTAGGCGCAGACACGCAGGACGCGCTGCGCACGCAGATGGACGACTACCAGGGCGCGCTGTTGGCCTATACCGCTGCCCGCATCGGGCTGGATGTGGAAGCGCAGTCACTGGCTGAGACCGCCGCCCAGATCGGCCCCGGTCTGCAGGCGCTGCAACAGGCACAGACGCGGGCATTGGCGGCGGCACGTGAGCGACAGGCCGCGCGGGCCAGCACCATGGGGGTCGTGTTCGCGCTGACCCTGCTGCTGGTGGCGGTGGTGCTGATCGCCACGCTGCTGCTGGTGCTGCGCGCGGTCCGTCAGCCGATCACCGATACGCTGCGCTTCGCCGAGGATATTGCCGAGGATCGGCTGGACACCGTCCTGCCCGTGCATAACCCGCACGATGAAATCGGCCAGCTGGCCGCACGCCTGCGCCACATGCAGCACCGGCTGCGTGAGCGGATCGATGCCGAGCGCGCCGTCGCGCGCGACAACACCCGCGCCCGCCAGGCGCTGGACTGCGCGCAGACCGGGGTGATGGTGCTCGACGCCGAGGGGCAGATCGGTTTCCTCAACGAGGCGCTGCTGGCCGAACTGCAGCTCACGCACGCGGAGTGGAGTGGCCAGCCGGCGGCCGCCCTGCATCCGGCCTTCGCCACCCTGGTGCCGACGCTGCGGGCCGGCCAGCGCGCCAGCCGCGAGATCGAGCACGCGGGCATCCGCTACCAGCTGGTGATCACCCCGATCGTGGACCACGGCCAGCTGCTGGGCGCAGCGGTGGAGTGGCGCAGCCGCGCGCTGGAAACCACAGTGGAGAATGAAGTCGCCGCACTGGTGGACGCCGCCGCGCGCGGGGAGCTGCACGGGCGGATCACGATGGAGGGCAAACAGGGCTTCGTCAAAACCCTGGCGCTGAGCATCAACCACCTGCTCGATACCTTCCAGAGCAACCTGTCCGGGTTGCAGGGCCTGCTCTCGGCGCTGTCGCAGGGGGATCTGCGCGCGCGCATGCAGGGCGACTTCCACGGCGTGTTCGCGCGCCTGCGTGACGATGCCAACGCCACGGTGATGCAGCTGACCGACATCGTCGCGCGTATCCAGCAGGCCTCGCTGGCGATCAACCATGCCGCCGGTGAGATCGTCGCCGGCAACCACGACCTCTCCGGCCGCACCGAGCGCCAGGCGGCGCATCTGGAAGAGACCGCCTCCTCGATGGAGGAGCTCTCGGCCACCGTGCGGCAGAACGCGGACTCGGCGCAGCAGGCCAACCAGCTGGCGATCCGCGCGGCCGAGGTCGCGGCGCGCGGCGGTGAATCGGTGGCGCAGGTGGTGACCACCATGGCCGACATCGCGCTGTCCTCGCGGCGGATCGGCGAGATCACCGGGGTGATCGACGGGATCGCGTTCCAGACCAGCATCCTGGCCCTGAACGCCGCCGTGGAAGCGGCGCGGGCCGGCGAGCAGGGGCGCAGCTTCGCGGTGGTGGCCAGCGAAGTGCGGCTGCTGGCACAACGCAGTGCAGACGCCGCGCGCCAGATCAAGCAGCTGATCGACGCCTCGGTGGAGAAGGTCGACGTCGGCACACGCCAGGTCGATGATGCGGGCGCGACCATGGGCGAGATCGTCGGCAGCGTGCAGCGGGTGACATCGATCATGGCCAGCATTTCGGCCGCGTCGCAGCAGCAGACCGCGGGCATCGAGCAGGTGAGCCAGACGTTGCTGCAGATGGACGGCAGCACGCAGCAGAATGCGGCGCTGGTGGAGGAGGCCTCGGCCTCGGCGCGCGCGCTGGAGCGCCAGGCCACCCTGCTGGGCGAAGCGGTGGATGCCTTCGTCATGACTGCGCCGGCGTCCGCGCGCGTGCGGGCGACGGCCTGAGGCCGGCGTCAACACCGCACTCACGGGTCTTCACCGGCAGTGAGCCGGCGCTGTGGTTCGCTATTCTTCATCCATGAAGACCTCCACGCGCCGGCCGTCGCCCACTACTGCCCCGGATACCTTCGTGCGTGTCCGGGGCGCACGCGAACACAACCTCAAAAACGTGGATGTCGACATCCCGCGCGATGCGCTGGTGGTGTTCTCCGGCATCTCCGGCTCGGGTAAATCCTCGCTGGCGTTCGGGACGCTGTATGCCGAAGCACAGCGGCGCTACCTGGAGTCGTTGTCGCCGTATGCGCGTCGGCTGATCGACCAGGTCGGCGTGCCGGACGTGGACGCGATCGAAGGCCTGCCACCGGCGGTGGCCCTGCAGCAGCAGCGCGGCACCGCCAGCGTGCGTTCCAGCGTCGGCAGCGTCACCACGCTGTCGAGTCTGCTGCGGATGCTGTATTCGCGCGCCGGTACCTATCCGGCCAGACAGCCGATGCTGTATGCCGAGGACTTCTCGCCGAATACGCCGCAGGGCGCCTGCCCGAACTGTCATGGGCTGGGCTACGTATATGAAGTGACTGAACAATCGATGGTGCCCGATCCCTCGCTGAGCATCCGCGAGCGCGCCATCGCCGCGTGGCCGCCGGCATGGCACGGGCAGAACCAACGCGACATCCTAGTCACGCTCGGCTACGACGTGGACATTCCCTGGCGCGATCTGCCCAAGAAGCAGCGGGATTGGATCCTGTTCACCGAAGAACAGCCGGTGGTGCCGGTCTACCCCGGCTTTACCCCGGCCGAAACCCGCGCCGCGCTGCGGCGCAAGGAAGAGCCCAGTTACATGGGCACCTTCAGCGGTGCGCGCCGCTATGTGCTGCACACCTTTGCGACCACGCAGAGTGCGATGATGAAAAAGCGCGTGGCGCGCTACATGATCGGCGCGCAGTGCCCGGTCTGTGATGGCCGCCGGCTGAAGCGCGAGGCGCTCTCGGTGACGTTCGCCGGCATGGATATCGGCACCCTGTCGCAGCTGCCGCTCAGTGCGATGGCGCAGGCGCTGCGTCCTGCAGCGGAAGGGCATTTCGACGCACCTACCGCCACCGCCACGCGCAGCCGCAGTGCAGGCCGCAAGGCGACCGCCAAGCGCGTCGCCGCCGGTGGCAATGCGCATGCCGGCGGCAGTGACGTACGCCGCACGCCGGATCTGTCCGAAGAGAAACGCATCGCAGCACAGCGCATCGCGCACGATCTGGTCGAGCGGATCGGCACGCTGCAGTCGCTGGGCCTGGGCTATCTGTCGATGGACCGCGCGACCCCGACGCTGTCGCCGGGCGAACTGCAGCGCCTGCGCCTGGCGACGCAGATCCGTTCCAGCCTGTTCGGGGTGGTGTACGTACTGGATGAGCCCACCGCCGGCCTGCATCCGGCCGATGGCGAGGCCCTGTACGACGCGCTCGCCCAGCTCAAGGCCGGTGGCAACACCTTGTTCGTGGTCGAGCATGATCTGGAGATGCTGCGCCGCGCGGACTGGCTGGTGGATGTCGGCCCCGGTGCCGGTCAGCATGGCGGCCAGGTGCTCTACAGCGGACCGCCCGACGGACTGCGCACGGTCAATGCCTCGGTTACCGCGCCCTATCTGTTCCAGGACGCCACAGGCCCGCGGCGCACGCCGCGCACGCCCTCCGGCTGGCTGGGCCTGCAGGGCATCCATCGCAACAATCTGCATGGCGTGGACGCGCGCTTTCCGCTTGGCGCGTTCACGGCGGTGACCGGCGTCTCCGGCTCGGGCAAATCCAGCCTGGTCAGTCAGGCGCTGGTGGAGCTGGTCGGCGAGCATCTGGGGCAGGAGCCGGTGATCGAGGAAGCCGACAGCGAGGTGCCGCAGCCCAGCCGCATCGAACGCACCCGTGGCCGCTTGAACGGGGCCAAGGCGATCAAGCGGCTGGTCAATGTGGATCAGAAGCCGATCGGGCGCACGCCGCGCTCCAACCTGGCCACCTATACCGGCCTGTTCGATCATGTGCGCCGGCTGTTCGCCGGCACGCGCTCGGCCAAGGCGCGCCGCTACAGCGTCGGCCGCTTCTCCTTCAACGTCGCCGCCGGGCGCTGCGAGACCTGCGAAGGCGAGGGTTTCGTCCACGTCGAACTGCTGTTCATGCCCAGCGTCTACGCACCGTGCCCAACCTGTCACGGCCAGCGCTACAACGCCAAGACGCTGGAGGTGCAGTGGAACGGCCGCAACATCGCGCAGGTGCTGGCGATGACGGTGGAGGAGGCGTTGGCGTTCTTCGCCGACGAGCCGCCGGTGCAGCGGCCGCTCCAGCTGCTGCGGGACATCGGCCTGGGCTATCTGCGCCTGGGCCAGCCCGCCACCGAGCTGTCCGGCGGCGAGGCGCAGCGGATCAAGCTCGCCACCGAGCTGCAGCGCAGCCAGCACGGCAACAGTCTGTACGTGCTGGATGAGCCGACCACCGGCCTGCATCCGGCCGACGTGGACAAGCTGATGACGCAGCTGCATGGCCTGGTCGATGCCGGCAACACGGTGGTGGTGGTCGAGCACGACCTGCGCGTGGTGGCCGACGCGGACTGGGTGATCGATGTGGGTCCGGGTGCGGGCGAGGAAGGTGGCCGGATCGTCGCCGAGGGCACGCCGGCGCAGGTCAGCCGGGCCAGGCAGGGCGCCACCGCGCGCTATCTGCGCCGCTGGTTTCCGTGAGCGCCGCGGCGTTGCTCAGTACACGTCGCGGCGGTAGCGTCCATCGTTGAGCAGGGCATCGACCGCATCGTTGCCCAACACCTCGCGCAGCACCGCATCGACGCCCTCGGCCATGCCATGCAGCGAGCCGCACACGTAGACACTGCCACCCAGGTCCACCCACGCGCGCAGTGCCTCCGGTGCCGCGCGCAGACGATCCTGCACATAACCACCGCCATCGGCATCGCGCGAGAACGCCAGGTCCACCCGGCTCAGGTGGCCCTTGGCCTGCCAGGCCTCGATTTCCTCGCGATAGATGAAATCGTGCGCGTGCGTGCGTTCGCCGAACACCAGCCAGTGGCCGCGGTCGCCCTGCGCGTCGGCTTCACGCAGCAGGCTGCGCAGGCCGGCGATGCCGGTACCGTTGCCGATCAGCAGCATCGGGGCGTGCTCGGGATGGCGATGGAAGCCGGTGTTGCGACGCACGCGGGCAGGGATGCGGTCCGCCCCGGTGGCATGCACGCACAGCCAGCCCGAGCCCAGCCCATGGCGGCCATCGGGCAGAGCGGTCAGGCGGATCACCAGCTGCACGGCCCCATCGGCCGGTACCGAGGCGATCGAGTACTCGCGATGGGGCAGCGCCGGCAGCCGCGCCAGCCAGCGGGCGGCATCGGGTGCTGCCGCGGCAGCGATCGCCTCCGCGGTCTCCGGCAGCACGCGCGCGGCAGCCGCTTCGGCCAGCGTCGTGATCCGTCCATCCACCGTTACCGGCGCCTGCGGGTCCAGACCATTGCGGGCCAGCACCGTCAGCACATGCGCACGCGCGTGGCGGGGCGCCATCTCCAGAATGTCACCGGCCTGCCAGTGCGCGTGTGCCGGCGGCTGCAATGCCACCTGCCAGATCGCCCCGGCGGCGCTGCCCGGGTTGAGCAGGGTGCGTGCACCCAGTGCCCATGGCTGCAGCTCGGGCGGCGCCGGCAGCGGAGTGTGGTCCTCAACCCCGGTCAGCATGGCCAGCTGCTGCTGCCACTGCGCCAATGCAACGGCATCGGTGCGGTCCACCTCGATGCTGGCGAACAACCGCTGCGCACCCTGCGCTACCAGCCAGGTGTCCACCTGACGCGGGAAACCGCAGAAGCGTGCGTACTCGCGATCCCCCAGCCCAAGCCCGGCATACCGCATCCCCGGCAGCGCAGCGGAGTGCGACAGCACCCGTCGCTCGAAGACACGCGCGGCATCCGGGGCTTCGCCATCGCCGAAGGTGCTGATGACGAACAACGCCTTGTCCGTGCCCGCGAGCAATGCGGCATCCACCTGCGCGAGCGGGCGGACGTGCACCGGCAGACCCGCTGCCTGCAACTGCGCAGCGGTGCGCCAGGCCAGCTGTTCGGCGAAGCCACTCTGGCTGGCGAATGCCACCAGCCACGGCTGCCCGGTGCCGGTGACCGTGGCCAGGGGCAGGCGCGAGGCGCGCACCTCGCGCTTCCTGCGGCGGCGGTCCAGATACAGCATCCAGCCGGTGATGAAGAACACCAGCATGCCCAGGCTGGACACCATCACGATGATCCGCCCCGGCAGCCCGAAGAAGCTGCCCGAGTGCAGCGCGAACACACTGACGATGATCTTGCCGCCGGCGTTCTTACTGCGGTAAGGCTCGTAGGAGAGCAGGGCACCTGTGGACGGATCGAGCTGGAGGATGTCCTGCGCGCGGTCGTGCGCAGTGTTGTTTCCCTGCACGCGGCCGCTCAACGCACGGCCTGGTTTGGCCGGGAAGCGCAGGTCGATGTAGCCGCGTCGCACGCCCTCCAACCCGTACAGGGTGGCCTGCACCTTGCCCAGGTCCAGAGGGCCGCCGCTGGTGCGCGGCTGGTTCTGCTCGGCCGCGGGGCCACCCAGCAATGCAGTTGCGCCCTTGCGGTACCAGTCGAACGACCACCACAGCCCGGTCAGGGCGATCATCAGGTACACCAGCAGCACCCAGGTGCCGACCACCGAGTGCAGGCTCCACAGGAAACTGCGGCCGCTGCGTGACCACTCCACCGCCAACCAGGTGCGCCAGTGCCACCAGCGTCGCGGCCAGCGCAGGTACAGCCCGGAAAGACAGAAGAACACCAGCGCGATCGCGCAGCTGCCGGTGATCAGGCTGCCGCGTTCACCGCTGACCAGGTGGCGATGCAGATCTTCGACGAAGGCGAAGACGTCCAGCCCCTTCAGCCCGGTCAGCACGGCACCCGTGTATGGATCGAAATAGCGCCAGTTCGCCTGGCCGCCTTCGAAACGTGCCACCGACAGGCGCTGCCCGGTGGCATCCACGCGCAGCCGCTGCAACGGCTGTGGCATGTCTTTCTGAAGCCGCGGCAGCAGCGCGGTCAGAGCCAGCGGCTGCTCGCCGGCCGCATGCCGCTGCACCACCTGCGCCAGCGGCGGGTTGGCCGCGCGCATGATCTCGTCTTCGAAGGCCAGCGTGGCCCCGCTCAACCCCATCACCGCCAGAACCGTACCGGCGGTAATGCCCAGCAGCCAATGCAGCTGGAAAATGATGGTCTTCAACATGGGGGCGGTCCGGCGGCAAGGCGAAGCGCGCCCGGCGGTGGATGAGAATGGATCTCGTCATTGTTGGGTGCGGGCCTGGGGCGGTCAATAGCCAGGTCGGGCCCGTACGGCCTCTCGATCAGACGTTCACCTTGGCCACGCAGGCGTCAGTGCGTTGCCCACGCCTCGATCTCACCGGCCGCAAACGGCCCCAGCTTCTGTTTCACGATGCGCCCCTGCGCGTCGACCAGTACCGAATACGGCAGCAGGCCCTTTGCATTGCCCAGGCGCACGCTGGCATCGGCTGGCCCGGGCGTATCAAGCACGATCGGGTAGGCCACCGGGATGCGGGTCAGGAAATCGCGCACGCCTTCGGGTGTATCCAGCGCCAGCCCGAGCACCTGTACGCCGCTGGCGCCCTGCGCGTCGGCAAAGGCGGTCAGCGCGGGCATTTCCTCCACGCAGGGGCCGCACCAGCTGGCCCAGACATTGATCAGCAGCGGACGCCCGTGGAAGCTGGCCAGATCCTGCGGTTTCCCCTGGAGGTCCGGCAGGGTGATCGCCGGCATCGGATCACCCGGTTGGGCCGCGACCACCGTCGGCCGTGGTGGTGGCGGGGCATTCGCCGGTCGCTCGTCATGCCCGGCGAACCAGACGCCCGCGCCGATGCCGAGCACGGCCGCGATCACGACCACCACGACCGTCCGGCGTGGTGGCCGCCGGCTCATCGCGCGGTCCGCAGCAGCGCTTCTTCCACCAGCGCCTGGGTCAGCACCGTGGGCAGCACGGTCGGCGGTGCGCCCGGGCCGTAGACCACATACAGCGGCACACCGACCGCTTTATGTTCATCCAGGAACGCGGTGATCTGCGGGTCGACATTGGTGTAGTCGCCGCGCATGTAGACCGCGTTGGTCCGGCGCAGGGTGTCCTGGAACGCGTTGGTGCCCAGCACCGCGCGCTCGTTGGCCTTGCAGGTCACGCACCAGTCGGCGGTCATGTTGACGAACACCACGCGGTTGTCCTGGCGCAGCCGGTCCAGCATCTGCGGCGAGTACTCCACCACGTTGTCGCTGGCCACCTGCGCGGCCTTGGCCGGCGGATCCATGCGGGTCACGCCCCAGATCGGGTACAGCGCGCCCAAGGTCAACAGCAGGGCCAGCACGCCGCCCACGCGCTGACTGCGCCAGCGGCTGCGCTCGAACCACCACAGCGCCAGCGACAGGATCACCAGGCCGCCCAGCACCAGCGCCATCGCATCCACACCGCGCTGCTTGCCCAGCACCCACAGCAGCCAGATCGCGGTGCCGTACATCGGGAAAGCCAGCACCAGCTTGAGGGTTTCCATCCACGCGCCGGGGCGCGGCAGGCGGCGGGCCAGCGAGGGCACGAAGCCGATCAGCAGGAACGGCAGCGCCAGGCCCAGGCCGAGGGCCAGGAACACCAGCATCGCCTGCAGCCCGGGCGCGGCGAAGGCGTACGCCAGTGCCGGGCCCATGAACGGGGCCACGCACGGGCTGGCCACCACGCAGGCGAGCACGCCGGTGAAGAAATCGCCGACCGGGCCGCTGCGCGAGGCCAGCGACTGGCCGACGCCGCCCATGCTGCCGCCCAGGGTGAACACACCCGACAGGCTCAGGCCCACGGCAAACATCAGGTACACCAGCGCGGCGATGAACCACGGGTGCTGCAGCTGGAAGCCCCAGCCTGCGGCCTGGCCAGCGGCACGCAGCGCGATCACCAATGCACCGATCGCGGCGAAGGCGACCAGCACGCCGGCGGTGTACCACAGCGCATGGCTGCGCGCGCGCTGACGGCTCTCGCCGCTCTGCGCCACGCCCAGCACCTTCAGCGACAGGATCGGCAGCACGCACGGCATCAGGTTGAGGATCAGGCCACCGGCCACGGCGAACAGCAGCAGCACCAGCAGACTGCCCGGTGCGGCGGCCGGCGCCGCCGGCGGCGGCGTGCGCTGCGCGTTGTCGGCACTGGCATCGGGGGTGGCGGCGGTGTCGCCCGGCACGGTCAGCGCCGGTTCGTTCGGGCGGATCAGCATCGGCTGGCTGCCGGCGTCGCTGCGGCCCTGGGCGCGCTTGTCGCGGTTGGGCAGCGGTGCGATCACCTCGGTCTTCTGTGCGACCTCATCAGCTGCCGCGTTGACCTTGCCGGCCGGCAGGGCCAGCTTCACCCGGCGCGTCATCGGCGGGTAGCAGATGCCATCGGTCTGGCAGCCCTGGAAGGTGATCACCAGGGTGGCGTCGGTCGCCCCGGCAGCGCTGCGGCGCAGCGGCAGCGGCACGTCGATCTGGTCGAAATACACCGCCACGTCGCCGAAGTGCTCATCGCGGTGCGATTTGGCGGCCGGCCACGTCGGCTTGTCCGCGCGGATGCCCGGCGCGCCTTCCAGCGCCAGCGAGGTGCGGTCGCGATACAGGTAGTAACCCGGCGCCGGCGTGAAACGCAGCAGCACGGTGTTGCCATCACCGACGATCGCATCGAAGCCGAACGCACGCTCGGACGGCAACGGCAGCGCCTGGGTGGTGCTGGTGCCGGGCAGGCGCAGCCCGCTGCCGCTGTTGCCGGCCAGCGGGTTGTTGAACGGGGAGGCGGCGCTACTGGTGGCGGCAGGTGCCGCGCTGGCAGTGCCACTTCCACCGGCCGGCAGCTTCACCTGCAGCGTGCGCTTCTGCGGCGGGTAGCACACGCCGGCGTCGGCGCAGCCCTGGTAGCGCACTTCCAGCGTGACGGTGTCGGTGCCATCGGCCGCCTTGCCCGGCAGGACCCCGGTCAGGCGCTCGCGGTAGGTTTCCACCTCGCCGAAGAAGTCATCGTGGTGCTTCTTGCCGGCGGGCAGCTGCAGCGCCTCTGCATCGAAGCCGGCTTCAGCCTTGACCGTGGTGCGGTGGCGATACAGGTAGTAGCCCGGGGCGATCTTCCAGCTGATCTCCACCCGGTCGCGGTCACGCGCCTGCGCCGTGAGCCCGAAGGCCTCATCGACCGGGAGCAGATCTTTTTCGCTGACGGCCCAGGCCGGCAGGGAGAGCACGAGCAACGCGCACAGCGCGGCAACACGACGAAACAGCGTCATCAATCACTTTCCTCACGGGTCTGCGCCCGAATCCAATCCAGGTACGCCGGTAGGCCGGCGCGGGTTTCGACCGCGATGCACTCGGGGAGTTCATACGGATGCAGGGCCTGCACGCGCGCGATCGCGGCGTCCAGGCGGCTGCCGGTGGTCTTGATCACCAACTGGACCTCATGGTCCTCGGTGACCTCGCCCTGCCAGCGGTAGGTCGAATGCGCCCCGTCCAGGCGCGTCACGCACGCGGCCAGGCGTTCGTCCACCAGCGCATGTGCCAGCCGCGTGGCGCAGGCCACGTCGGGGCAGGTGGTGAACAGCAGGAAGACGGGATCGGCAATCGACATGACCGCCGAGTATAGGACCGCCGGAGGCCAATGGTCCGACCGGCGCCGCAAGGGGGCGCCGGCCGGACGGTGTCAGTTGCCCAGCTGGCAGGTCGCTGGCTTGGCCGAGGTGAACAGGGCCGGGGTGGCCCATTCGGGGTGATCGATGAACGGATTGCGGTTGCCCTGGAAACTGAAGATCACCTCGTTGCGAGCGCGTTCTGCCGCGTCCGGCGGGTCGGACAGGTGCCAGTCGATCAGGGTCGAGAGCAGCCCCATGTAGGCCGGCGAGGCCGAAGTCTTGACGATCCTGCTGCGGTCGTCGGTCAGCTCCAGGTCGGGCTCGGACTGCCCGGTTTTCGCATCGTTGCCCCCTTCATAACGGATCGCCATGTACATCACCGCACGCGCCATATCGCCCTTGCGGTGGCCCCACACCTCGAACGAGCCGCCGTTGCCATCCGGTGTGCGCACCCAGTTGGAAGTGCCCGGGTAGCCGCCGCTGCCGCCGCCGGATCCGTTGTTGGATTCGGTCGCGCGCTCACCGCAGTTGCTGTCGCATCTGGCATAGGGCTTGTTGCCGCGGTCCGCATTCCACTGCGCATCGGTCAGATACAGCATGTGGGTGTCGGTGTAGGGCGCGTAGGGCAGGCCTTTGTCGCCGGTGGTGCTGGCAAAGCCCAGCGAGTTCGGCCAGGTGTGTTCGCGGTTGTAGGTCAGCCCGCTGCCCGTGCCTGCGCGCCCGCTGACCTTGGTGTAGCTGCGGTTGCGGTAGGCATCGAGAATCTTGCCACTGTTGTTGGGATCTTCGTCGGCGATCTCCAGGATGGTCCAGGTGCTGGTGCCCGAGCCGCTGTACGGGTAGGCGGTGTGGCCCTTGATGGTCTCGTGCAGCGAGCAGCGCAGCTGGCTGGGGGTGGCGGTGTTCACCTTCGCGTAGTAGTCGCCCGGGGTGCCGGGGTTGCCCGGATCGGGCGGGGCGGCGGTGGCCACGGTGAAGGCGATGCGCGTATCGGCGGCCGGGCGCGCGCCCTGGGCATCCTTTACGCGGGTGGCGCGGATGTCGAAGCGGCAGGCTTCCCCCGCCACCAGCGCGGTGTGGGTGGCCAGCGTGAAGCGGGTACCGGTGGTCGGGTGGCTCAGCGCGACCGTGCCGGACTGGCCGCAGCTCAGCGCGAAGGCGCCGCTGGAGAGCGTGACCGGCTCACTGAAAGTGACGCTCAGGTCGGCGGCGGCCGGGAAGGTGCTGGCGCCCTGTTCGGGGGTGGTCGCGGTGACCGAGGGCGCCGTGTTCGGGCCGGTCGGGCCACCGCCGCTGAAGGTCTGGCCGTGGTTGCAGGCGCCGAAGGTCTGCCCGGCTGATTCCGCCCAGGTGAAATGCGCGTACTGGCTGCCGGTGCCGGTCAACTGCAGAGAGGTGCCCGGGGCGGTGCTGTTGGTCTCGCTGACCGGGAGGTTCTGGCTGGTCAGGCCCGCCGCGGGGCCCCCGGCGGCGGTGATGGTGCCCTCGTAGCTGAGGAACTGGACCACCTTGCCGCTGGCATCGACCAGGGCGATGCCGTCGTTGGGACCGTTCTGGAGACCGTTGGTCGGGTAGTTGACCGTGGCCAGCCGGGCGCTGCCGCAGTTGGCGGTGCCGGCCGGGACGGCGTTGTTGGCGTAGACCGCGGCGGCCGAGGGGGTGCTGCCGTTGTAGAGGTAGAGCCGGTAGCCGGACAGGTCCTCACCGGCGGTAGCGACCACCTCGATCGCCTCGTCCACATCCCCGGCCGGAGTGCTGTCGTCGTAATGCAGTTCATTGATGAATACATCGGCCCGGGCCGGGCTGGTGGCAATTACTAGCAGGCAGGCCAGGGACAGCGGCGTCAGCAACCTCATCTACGGCTCCTTGTGATTGGTCAGTGCCGCTCGAATCTACGCAATCCAGATGACACATCGATCGGCCTGTCGGGTTCGACCTTTCGCATTGAGAACTGCGTCAAACATTCACGTCCCGGTGCCGGCCGGCAAAAAAATCCGGCCGGGTGCCCTTGAAAGGGCAGGGGCCAGCACCATCTCTGCTCTGTCCCGCACCGTCGGGTTTTTTCGTGAGCGTGGCTGGCAGTCGCCCTGTGCGAGTGCTAACATCGCCAGACTTTCCTAGACCAATCAACAACTTAAAAGGGTCTCACATGAGCATCAAGCCGCTTCATGACCGCGTCGTAGTCAAGCCGATCGAAGCCGACGAAATCTCGTCCGGCGGCATCGTGATTCCGGATTCCGCCAAGGAAAAGTCGACCAAGGGTGAAGTCGTGGCCGTCGGCCCGGGCAAGCCCCTGGACAACGGCAGCGTGCGCGCGCCGTCGCTGAAGGTCGGTGACAAGGTCATCTACGGCCAGTACGCCGGCAGCAGCTACAAGTCCGAAGGCGTCGAGTTCAAGGTTCTGCGCGAAGACGACATCCTCGCCATCGTCGGCTGAGTGGGCGTCGCCGGGCCTCGCCTGGCGCTGCCGGATGTTGCTTCGTTCCGTCATTCATGAAGCCGGGCATCGCCCGGCTCTACAAAAAAGGTAATCGCAATGGCTGCCAAAGATATTCGTTTCGGTGAAGACGCCCGCGCCCGCATGGTTCGCGGCGTCAACGTTCTCGCCAATGCCGTCAAGGCCACCCTGGGTCCGAAGGGCCGCAACGTCGTGCTCGAGAAGAGCTTCGGCGCGCCGACCATCACCAAGGACGGCGTCTCCGTCGCCAAGGAAATCGAACTGGCTGACAAGTTCGAGAACATGGGCGCGCAGATGGTGAAGGAAGTTGCTTCGCGCACCAACGATGACGCCGGCGACGGCACCACCACCGCCACCGTGCTGGCCCAGGCCCTGATCCGCGAAGGCGCCAAGGCCGTCGCTGCCGGCATGAACCCGATGGACCTCAAGCGCGGTATCGACAAGGCCGTGATCGCCGCCGTCGCCGAGCTGAAGAACATCTCCAAGCCGACCGCCGACGACAAGGCCATTGCCCAGGTCGGCACGATCTCGGCCAACTCGGACGAGTCGATCGGCAACATCATCGCCGAAGCGATGCGCCGCGTGACCAAGGAAGGCGTCATCACCGTTGAAGAAGGCTCGGGCCTGGACAACGAGCTGGACGTCGTCGAAGGCATGCAGTTCGACCGTGGCTACCTGTCCCCGTACTTCATCAACAACCAGCAGTCGCAGACCGCTGACCTGGATGATCCGTACGTGCTGCTGCACGACAAGAAGATCTCCAACGTGCGCGACCTGCTGCCCGTGCTGGAAGGCGTCGCCAAGGCCGGCAAGCCGCTGCTGATCATCGCCGAAGACATCGAAGGCGAAGCGCTGGCGACCCTGGTGGTCAACACCATCCGCGGCATCGTGAAGGTCGTGGCCGTCAAGGCACCGGGCTTCGGCGACCGTCGCAAGGCGATGCTGGAAGACATGGCCGTGCTGACCGGCGGCACCGTGATTTCCGAGGAAATCGGTCTGTCGCTGGAAAAGGCGACGATCAAGGACCTGGGCCGCGCCAAGAAGGTGCAGGTCTCCAAGGAAAACACCACGATCATCGATGGCGCCGGCGAGAAGGCCAACATCGAAGCGCGTGTCACCCAGATCAAGACCCAGATCGAAGACACCTCGTCGGATTACGACCGCGAGAAGCTGCAGGAACGCGTGGCCAAGCTGGCCGGCGGCGTTGCCGTGATCAAGGTCGGCGCCTCGACCGAAATCGAAATGAAGGAAAAGAAGGATCGCGTCGACGACGCCCTCCACGCGACCCGTGCAGCCGTTGAAGAAGGCGTGGTCCCGGGCGGCGGCGTTGCGCTGGTCCGTGCGGTCACCGCGCTGAGCGGCCTGAAGGGTGCCAACGAAGACCAGAACCACGGTATCCAGATCGCCCTGCGCGCGATGGAAGCCCCGCTGCGCGAAATCGTGGCCAATGCTGGCGAAGAGCCGTCCGTGATCGTCAACAAGGTCAAGGAAGGCACCGGCAGCTTCGGCTACAACGCGGCCACCGGCGAATTCGGCGACATGCTGGAATTCGGCATCCTGGACCCGACCAAGGTGACCCGTTCGGCGCTGCAGAACGCGGCCTCGATCGCTGGCCTGATGATCACCACCGAAGCGATGGTTGCCGAAGCCCCGAAGAAGGATGACGGCGCTGGCGCAGCTGGCGGCGGCATGGGCGGTATGGGTGGCATGGGCGGCATGGACTTCTGATGTAGAGGCCGGCTATCGGTCGGCACCTGCCATCCGCCACCGCAGTACAAAAACCCCGCCGGAAGGCGGGGTTTTTTTGTGCGCGGCTTACGGGCTCACAGCGCGCTGGTGGGCGTCTCGACCTCGTCCTGCAGCCAACCCAGGAAGGCTGCGATGGCCGGCGTCTCCTCGGCGCCGGGCAGGGTGACGGCGTAGTACGCAAACCGCGTCGGCCAGGGCTGATCCAGCACCACCGCCAGCCGCCCGCTGGCCACTTCGGCGTCGACATACAGGTCGCGCACCATCGCGATGCCCTGGCCCGCCTCCGCGGCACGGATCAACAGCACGTCATCATCGAACGCCGGGCCACGCTCGATGCGCGGGTCGGGTGGCAGGCCGAGCGCGCTGAACCATAGCGACCAGTCGCTGCGGTCTGAATCCTGCAGCAGCGGGTACTGCAGGCAATCCACCGCCGAGTGGATGGGTGGGCCGTTGGCGAGCAGTGCCGGGCAGGCCACCGGCAACAGCACCGGCGCCGCCAGCGGGCGTGACACCAGGCCGGGATACGCACCCAGACCGTGGCGGATGGCAATGTCGATACGGTCGCGACGCAGATCCACCAGCGTCGATGAGGCCTCCACGCGCACTTCGATCGCCGGGTGACGTTCGGTGAACCGCCCCAGCCGCGGCACCAGCCAGGAGGCGGCAAAGCTGGGCACGGTGCTGATCGTCAGTGTCTGCCGCGCATGGATGGCGTCCAGGGTGGCCATGCTGTCCTGGATCTGATCGAACGCGCGCAGCAGGGCAGGGTGCACCTGTGCGCCGGCCGCGGTGAGGGCGACACCATGGGGGGTACGGGTGAACAGCGTGACGCCGGTGCGCGCCTGCAACAGCTTGAGCTGCTGGCTGATCGCGCCCGGCGTGACCCCCATGACCGCAGCAGCGGCCTTGAGGCTGCCATGACGCCCGGTTTCGACGAAGGCGCGCAGCGCGAGCAGGGGAAGGACGGCGCCCATGACCTTAGATTTTCTCTCTTGGTAGTGCAGGAAGAATCGTTCTACACGGCGTGCTGCCCTGCGTAGCATCGTGATCATGTTGATTCAAGGTGGTTTAGTCCAGCTGCATTGCATGTACCCGATTGCCCACCCGCAATCGACATGCGCTGCCATCCCGGCGTGGCGCCGTGACATGAACCCCCTCCCCCTCCACCGCCCGCCAAGGAGACCGCTGTGTCCTCCGCTTCGCTGCACCTGTACACCGACAGCTCGCCCAACGGCTTCAAGATCACCATCGCGCTGGAGGAACTCGGCCTCCCTTATGTGCTGCACCACGTGCGTATCGACGCCGGTGAGCACCGCCATCCCGATTTCCTGCAACTGCATCCGCACGGCCGCATTCCGGTGTTGGTCGACGAGGCGACGGGCATCACCGTGTTCGAATCGGCTGCCATCCTGCTGTACCTGGCCGAGCAGAGCGGACGCCTGTTGCCCCACGCGCCACGCGCGCGCTGGGAGGCAATCACCTGGCTGATGTTCCATGCCGCCAGCGTCGGCCCGGTCCTCGGCCAGCGCGTGCATGTCGAGATGTTTGCCGAGGAGCGCTACGCACCTGCGATCGAACGCTATCGGCGCCTGAGCGGGGAGTTCTTCGCCACGCTGGACCAGCGCCTCACCGAGCGCCCATGGGTGGCAGGTGAGGCGTATTCGATCGCCGACATCGCCGGTTACGGCTGGACCCACATCGCGCAGTTGATCGGCTTCGATTTCAGCGCGTACCCGCACTTGAGTGCATGGCACCTGCGCATGTCACAGCGGCCTGCGGTGCAGCGCGGCGTGCAGCTCCCCGAACCGGCCACCGGCCCCTGATCCAGGCATGACCATGATGACGCAGTTGACCGATATCACCGCGATGCAGGCTCCGCTGACCGGCGCCTCCGCCCCGATGTTCGCCCGGCATGCCGGCTACCAGCGCATGTTCCGCGACGGTGCGCTCACGCTGGGCGTGTTCCTGCCATTGCGCTTCTACCAGGGCGACATGCAGGTGCTGGGCGGCCAGGCCGACCTGGTGAGCCAGCTGGACGGCGACGGTTTCGCCGCGACCTGGGTGCGGGATGTGCCGTTGTTCGACCCGCTGTTCGGCGATGCCGGGCAGGTGTTCGATCCGTTTACCTATCTGGCCTTCCTGGCGGCGCGCACCGAACGGCTGGCGCTGGCCACCGGTAGCGCGATCTTCTCGCTGCGCCACCCGATCGATCTGGCAAAGTCGGCGGCCACCATCGACCAGCTGTCCGGTGGGCGCCTGGTGCTGGGCATCGCTTCGGGCGATCGTCCGGTCGAGTTCCCTGCGTATGGCCTGCAGCATGCAGACCGCGGCGAGCGCTTTGCCGCATCGGTGGCCTACGTTCGTCAGTTGATGCAGCACGGTTCCCTGCATATCGAGTCGCCACTGGGCGCGCTGCAGGGCGTGGAACTGTTGCCCAAGCCAGTGGCCGGGGCGATTCCGCTGCTGGTGACCGGCACCTCGCGGCAGACACTGGACTGGGTCGGGCAACATGCCGATGGCTGGCTGACCTATCCCGAGGCAACCCATCATGCGGCCGGGCCGCGGCGCCTGGCCGACAAGATCCAGGCCTGGCGCCGGCTCATTCCCGACGGGGGTTTCCGCCCGCATGTTACCAACGAGTGGCTGGATCTGGTCGAGGACCCCAACCATCCACGCACCCCGCTCAATGGCGGCTACACGTTGAGGACCGGTCGTAACGGATTGATCGATCTGCTCGGCGAGTGGCAACGTGCCGGCGTGAACCATGCTGCGCTGGGCATCCAGTTCTCACAGCGCCCGGCGGCCGAGGTGCTGCAGGAACTGGCCGAATACGTGCTGCCCTTGTTTCCCTCGCATGATGGGCCTTTACCGGCGCGTGTGCGCTGGTAAAGGGGCGGCGGGAATCCCTGCGCTATGGCTGGGCGTGCCCGTCGCCGCGGATGGCGGGGTCGGCGAGGCGTGCACGCCGGTCCAGCCATAGCTTGGTGGGCAAATACGTCAGCAACGCGCCGATCAGCATGCCCTGCGAAAAGGCCATCGGAAACTGGCTGGCCACCGCGGCGCCCACGGCCATGCCGACCAGGCTCGCTCCTGCGGCCTTACGCTGACGCTTCAGTTGTGCGGCGCTGGCAAGATGCCGTGCCCGCACGGCCTCGCGCTTGGGATCGGGTTGCAGCATGGCCTCCGCCACGGCGTCAGCTTGAGAAGGGTCCATCCGCGTGTCCTTGCGTCAGTGGTGATGGCGTCATGCTGCCGCGGGACGGCGCCCGCGTAAACCCCCATTCGCGCGTGGCTCAGTGCGTTGCGGGACGCTGCAGGCAGATGCGCGCTGCCCCCGCACTGATGTCCACCTGGCTGTCGAGCATCGCGTCGGCGCCCAGGATCAGCGCAGGCTGGTCCTCCAGTCCAATGGCCTTGAACACCGGCAGTGCACTGATCCTCACCTCAAACGCAGGGTGCTGCCAGGTGCCGCTGCGCAGTGCAGGCAAGGTATAGAGCCAGCTCGGCTGCGGTTGTCCGCCCAGGCCTTCCGTTCCCTTTTCGCGAGGCGTGACCCGTGCATCGCTGCCATCGGTGCGCAGCCCCAACGCACGCGCGGCGGCGGCATTGAGCACGGTCTGGGCTGCCCCGGTATCCACCACTGCAATCGCCTCGATGCCCGCCTCGCCCAACTGTGTGGCGATGAAGCCGAAGCCTTCCAGTCCACGTCGTCGCGAGGGTAGGGCGTTGGCTTGGCAGTGAGGCCCATCATCAAGCTGCCCCGCCGTCCACAACTGCAGTTCACTCGCGGCGAAATCCCACCGGGTGTCCCAGCGGCGCGTAAGGTCGTTGCCGAGGATGCCATCGACGGTGATCGCCTTGTCGGGATTGGAAAGGCGCGACAGGTCCGCGTGCATGCCGACGATCGTCAGCTTCACCGTGCCGATCGCCCAGTCGGTCTGCCGCATGCGGTTCGCCGTGGCGCTGCTGGCAGACGCACCGCGGATCTGCCCGGCGGTCGCGTCGTCGGTATTGTCCAAGCCGTAACGACGGGCGATGCGGCTGTCCACCAGCGTGGCACCTGCCGCGCTGTCGACCACGAAGCGCAACGGCTCGGCCTGGCCATTCAGACCCACGGCGACGCTGGGATGCATGGCCTGCATCCACATCGGCAGGACATGTTCGGGTGCTGGTGCTGCAAGGGTGGCGGCCAGCAATGGGAGCAGGGCAGGATGCATGGGAGAACGCCGTAGGAAGGAGCGGTGATTGATCCTCACCGCCGTATCGCGGGAATGTCCGCGTTGATACCGTCCGGATACAGACCTGCCCGATACTGCCCGCATGAACCGCAGCCCCGAGATCGTCGTGGTCGACGATGACACCAGCATCCGTGATGCACTCGCCGAGTGCCTGGAGCGGCATGGCTTCCGTGTGCGCGTGGCCGCCGATGCAGTCGCGCTGGACCACCTGCTGCAGGTCCTTCGGCCCGACGCGATCATCCTGGATTGGATGATGCCCGGTGAGGACGGCCTGTCGGTCTGCAGGCGGCTGCAGGCACGTGCGATTCCGATCCTGATGCTATCGGCGATGGGGGCCACGCCCGACCGCGTCATCGGCCTGGAGATGGGCGCCGACGACTACCTTGCCAAGCCGTTCGACCCGCGCGAACTGATCGCGCGCGTCCGCGCGCTGCTGCGCAGGCAGGAGAAGCTGCGGGGGCAGGCTGTTGCCGAACTGCGTTTTGCCGGGTGGCGGCTGCTGCCGGAGCAACGCCGCCTGTTCGCGCCCGAGGGCGCCGAGGTTGTGTTGAGCCGGGGCGAATTCGCCCTGCTGCAGGCCTTGGCCGAGCGCCCCGGGCGGGTGCTTGACCGCGAGCGGTTGATGCAGCTCACGCGCGGCGATGCGCACGAGAGTGTCGATCGCGCGGTCGACCTGGCGGTCAGCCGCCTGCGCCGCAGGTTGGCCCATGCGGCGGCCGGTGGCGATGCACTCGTGCAGACACTGCGCGGCGAGGGCTACCGGTTCGATGCGGCGGTGGAGGTACTGTGACCCGGCACTGGTCCACCACCACCTGGATCGTCATGCTGGCCGTGAGCAGCCTGCTGTTGGCCACGCTGGTCAGCCTGGCGGTGATCGGCTGGATGCCCCGGCCAGCGCCGCCCCAGATGCGGCTGGATCATGCTGTGCAGGTGCTGCGCGGTGAACGGGCCCCGGCGGCGGAGGGAATGCGGGTGACGCTGCGGGATGCGCCGCCCAGCGGTCATGCCAGTCCCTGGTTGACACAGTTGACCGCCCACCAGCTGGCGCTGCCTGTCGAGCATGTCAGGCTGGTCTGGAAAGGGACGGGCAATGCGCCCGATATCAAGGTGTACTCCCGTGGCACCCCGGTGGACGCGCTGGCCGATCCAGAAGTGCTGCGTGCGCAGGGCCTGGCACTGGCGGCCCTGCAATGGCCACCGTTCGAGCTTGGCGTGCAACGCGCCGATGGCCGCTGGCAGGTGCTGGGCAGTGACCAGGGCGACGTGGTGGCGTGGCGACGCCAGGTATTGATGGCGCTGCTCGGCGGCACTGTCCTGCTGGCACCGCTGACGGCATGGGCGGCGCTCCGGATCGGGCGCCCGCTGCGCAGGCTGGCCGACGCCAGCGCTGCCGTGGCATTGCAATCCAGCATGCTGCTGCCCGACGACGGCCCACGCGATGTCCAGATGGTGGCCAAGGCCATCAATGCCGGTCGTGAACGTCTCCGCGAGCAGGCGCAGGACATGACGCGCATGCTGGCAGCGGTCGCGCACGATCTGCGCACGCCACTGACCGGGCTGCGCCTGCGCGCCGAATTCGCACCGCCCGCGCAGGCGGCGCGGATGGTGGCCGACATCGAACGCATGAACGCAATGATCGAACAGGTCCTCGACTACGCCCGTGGCGAACTGGAACCCGCCTCGATGCTGCCGCTGGACATGGCGGCCCTGCTGGACGAGTGCGTGCAGTCCGCGCGCCTGCGCGGTGTGGACATCCACAGTGGCCTGACCGGGCCTCTGCCATGGCACGGTGATGCCCTCCTGCTCAGGCGCGCACTGGACAACCTCATCGACAACGCCGCGCGCTATGCCGGCACGGTGGAAGTGGACGTGCGCACCACGGGCGACGCGCTGTGGCTGGAGGTCGCCGACCGCGGGCCGGGTATCCCCGATGGCGAAAAAGCCCGGTTGCTGCAGCCTTTCCAGCGGCATGAAAGCTCGCGCAACCGCGCCACCGGCGGCACCGGTCTGGGGCTGGCGGTGGTCCAGGGCGCGGTTCGCCAGCACGGCGGTCAGCTCTGGCTGCTGGACAGGCCGGGCGGCGGGTTGATCGTACGGGTGCAGGTGCCCGCAGTAGCGGCAACCTAGGCGGAAGCCTTTTTCTCAAAGCGCAACGACGATATAGTTAGCCGCCGTATTATGTCGAAGCCGCCTGCATGCTGGAAACCAAACACCATGCCTTCCTGACCGAACTGGAGCGCCGCGGCCAATCGGATTCGGGCGAGTTGGCGCTGTGCTTCCAGGTGTTGTCGCTGGCCAGCGCGATCGACCAGGACTGCGCCAGCCGGCTGGCGCCGCTGGGCCTGAGCGAAGGGCGTTTCGTCCTGCTGTTCCTGCTGCGTGGCGCAGATACGGCGCTTTCGCCACACCAGCTGGCCGAGCGCGCCGGGGTGACCCGCGCCACCATCACCGGCCTGCTTGATGGGTTGGAGCGCGAGCACCTGGTGAGCCGCCACAGTGATCCGGATGACAGGCGCCGCATCCACGTACGGTTGACCGGGGCTGGCCAGGCACTGGCCGCGCGCCTGTTCGACCAGCAGACCGAGTGGATCGCCTCGCTGTTCGCGCATATCAGCCCCAAGGAACGGCGCACGCTCGGCACGTTGCTGCAGCGCGTGTGGTCGCGCACCGACGCAGGGCGCGCCGCATGAAACAGCCCGTCACCCGCGAGCGGCGCGGGCAGCTGGATCGCGGTGAAACCGAAGCCACGCATCTGGCCGAAGTGCTGGCGGTGGACTTCGCCAAGCTGATGGCGAATGTAGCGCCGGGCTTGCCCGCCGCCGCGATCACACCGATGCGCAATGCGGCCAAGCGCGGCATCACGCTGCGCATGCAGGGGGCGGCCACTCTGCTGCGCGTGCATGGTCACGGTGACCACGCCACGTGGTCGCGGCACGGCAGCGATACCGTGCGTGGCTGGGCGTGCTATCTGATCGGCAGTGACCCGGCCTTGTCGCTGGAGCGCAAGCTCGATGCCCTGCGCCTGCTGGCCGATGATGCGCACTTCGGCGTGCGTGAGTGGGCGTGGCTGGCGGTACGTCCGCACGTGGTGGCCGAGCCGCTGCGCGTGCTGTCGCACCTGCACGACTGGACCACCGACGCCTCGCCCAATGTGCGCCGCTTTGCCTGCGAAGCGCTGCGCCCTCGGGGCGTATGGGCCGCGCACATTGCGTTGTTCAAACACGAACCGCAGCACGCTCTGCCGCTGCTGCAGGCACTGTGCTGCGATGCCTCGCGCTACGTACAGGACTCGGTCGGCAACTGGCTCAACGACGCCGGCAAGAGCCAGCCTGACTGGGTCCGCGCGCTGTGCGGCGAATGGCAGCAGCGGCATGCCGATGATCCGGCCAACACCTATATCCGCAAGCGCGCACTGCGCTCGCTCTGACCTCAAGGACTGCCATGTCGCACATGTTGATCGAGCTGTACACCGCCACCCCTGTCTGGACCGCGCTGGACCCGGTATCGCGCGGGGCGCTCTTCGCCCGCATCGGCGCGGGTATGCAGAACGTGGATCCCGCCCGCGTCACGCCGGTGGCGATGGGGCGTATCGAGCAGGACGTACCGCACACCACCGCCGAGCAGTTCTATGCGGTATGGCAGTGCGCCGAACGGCTGGATGCCGATGCGCTGCTCGCCGCGATCGGTGCCACCGGCTGGCACGAGTACTTCACCACCACGCAGGCGGTGGGCGCAGCGGGCACCCTGCAGCAGCACCTGGCTGAGCTGGCGGCGCTGCCGCGGGGGTGAGCGCGTGGGGCGCTCGAACGGGGCTGAACCGACACCGCAGTTGCGAATGAAACAGTTGGCACCTCCAAACCCCTGTGTTATCAATACTCCCCAATGAACGCACGCCCCGCCAATGCCTACTTTTGGTATTACTTTCCGAAGCCACCGGCGGAGGAAGGCATGCGCTCACCCTGAAGAAAGCTTCAGACGCATTCCCGAAAGCCGCCAGCGCACCTGGCGGCTTTTTTGTTGCCGCCGCGCTGGGGACCCCCACTTCCAAGGAGTTATCCCATGCCCCCCCATACCGACGACCTGCGCATCCGCAAGATCGAACCGTTGACCCCGCCGGCACAGCTGCTGGCGATGCTGCCCTGCGACGATGAAGCCTCCGATACGGTCAGCGCCTCGCGCGCGGCCCTGCACGAGATCCTGCACGGCCGCGACGACCGCCTCGCGGTGGTGATCGGCCCGTGTTCGATCCATGACCCGGTGGCCGCCATCGAATACGCCCAGCGCCTCAAGCCGCTGCGCGATGCCTACGCCGATGAGCTGGAAATCGTCATGCGCGTGTACTTCGAAAAGCCGCGCACCACGGTGGGCTGGAAAGGCCTGATCAACGATCCGGACCTGGACGGCAGCTTCAACATCAACAAGGGCCTGCGCGTAGCGCGCGGCCTGCTGCGCGACATCAACAAGCTCGGCCTGCCGGCCGGCGTGGAATTCCTCGACGTGATCTCGCCGCAGTACATCGCCGATCTGGTCGCCTGGGGCGCGATCGGTGCGCGCACCACCGAAAGCCAGGTACATCGCGAGCTCGCCTCGGGCCTGTCGTGCCCGGTGGGCTTCAAGAACGGCACCGACGGCAACATCAAGATCGCCGCCGATGCGATTGGCGCGGCCTCGAACCCGCATCACTTCCTCTCGGTGACCAAGGAAGGCGGCACCGCGATCGTGGCCACCGCCGGCAATCCGGACTGCCACGTCATCCTGCGCGGCGGCAAGACGCCGAACTACGATGCCGACCACGTCGAGGCGACCAGCCAGACGCTGGCCAAGTCGCACCTGGCCGCGCGCATCATGATCGATGCCAGCCACGCCAACAGCAGCAAGAATCCGGAAAACCAGCCCAAGGTCATCGCCGACATCAACGCGCAGCTGGCCAACGGCGAAGAGCGCATTGTCGGCGTCATGGTCGAGAGCCATCTGGTGGCCGGCCGCCAGGACCTCGTCGACGGCCAGCCGCTGACCTACGGCCAGAGCATCACCGACGGCTGCATCGGCTGGGACAGTTCGCTGGCGGTGCTGGAGAGTCTGGCCCAGGCAGTGCGGGCGCGGCGCGCGGTGCGGATCAGCAAGGCGGCATGAGCGTGCGTTGATCCAGGGTAGAGCCACCCCCTGGGTGGCTGCGCACAGCGCCGCGGCGCTGCTTGCAGATCATGCAGGAGCAGCCACGCATGGCGTGGCTCTACCCTCAGTGCGTCGCGCGTCCGATGATCACGCCGCCCGCCGCAGCTTCGCCAAGGCCAGGTAGATCGCCGGCGTCGTATACAACGTCAGCCACTGGCTGACCAGCAACCCACCCACGATCGCAATGCCCAGCGGCTGCCGCATCTCCCAGCCTTCGCCGGTGGCCAGCATCAGCGGCAACGTGCCCAGCAACGCCGCCGCGCTGGTCATCAGGATCGGGCGGAAGCGCAGCCGTGCCGCTTCGCAGATGGCGTCATACGGCGACAACCCGCGCTCGCGCTCGGCCGACAGCGCGAAGTCGATGATCAGGATGGTGTTCTTCATCACCACCCCCACCAGCAGGAACAGGCCGAGCAGCGAGATCAGGTTCAACTCGTTGCCGAAGGCCATCAGCGCCAGTAGCGCGCCCACGCCGGCCGAGGGCAGGGTGGAGAGGATCGCCAGCGGCTGCACGAAGCTTTCATACAGCACGCCCAATACCAGATACACCGCCAACATCGCGCCCACGATCAACCACAGCTGGCGCTCGCGCAGCTTCTCGAAGCCACCGGCCTCGCCACTCAGCCTGGCCTGCACGTGGGTGGGCAGCATGATCCCGGCCATCGCACGGTCCACCGCCTTCACCGCCTGGTCCAGGGTCACGCCGGGCGCCAGCGCGAACTCGATCCAGACCGAAGCAAACTGCTGGCTGTGGTAAATGCGGTCCGGTGCCATGCCGTAGGACCCGCTGGCAATCGAGGACAGCGGCAAACGCTGACCGTCCTTGCCGATCACATGGATCTGCTCCAGCGTGGAGGGATCCTGGGTGTAACGCGGGTCCAGCTCCATCACCACGCGGTATTGGTTGAGGGTGTCGTACAGCGTGGCGACCTGGCGCTGGCTGAAGGCGTTGTTGAGCACCGAGGCGATCATGCGCATGTCCACGCCCAGCCGCGCGGCAGCGTCGCGGTCGATGTCGAGCACCACCTGGCGCATGCCTTCGTCGCCCTTGGATTCCACATCGACCAGCTCGGGCAGGGCGCGCAGCGCATCGGCTACCTTGGGTGTCCATTGCCGTAGCGGTTCCAGTTCGCCGGAGAGCAGCTGGAACTCGTACTGGCCGCTGTCGCCGCTGCCCTCCAGCTTGATGTCCTGGTCCACCCACAGGAACAGGCCGCCGCCCGGAATCTTCGGCATGTTGGCGCGCAGGCGGTCGATCACCTGCTGGCTGGAGACCTTGCGCTCGGCCAGCGGCTTCATCTTGATCATGATGAAGGCGTTGTTGACCCCGCTGCGCCCACCGATATACCCGATGATGTCGCTGATGGCCGGATCGGCCAGCAGCAACTTCCGATACGCATCGATCTTGGGCTGCATCACCTGGAACGACAGCCCGTCGTCGCCGCGCGCGAAGCCACGCAGCTGCGCGGTGTCCTGTTTGGGCACGATGCCCTTGGGCACCTGCTGGAACAGCCACACATTCAGCGCGATCACGGCGGCGAACAGCAGCAGGGGCAGCGCGAGCCAGCGCAGCATGGTCTGCAGGCTGCCCACGTAGGCCGCGCGCAGCCGTTCGAACAGGGCGGTCCCGGCGCGCTGCAGGCCATTGCCGGGGCCCGGCCGTGCCTGCCCGAGCAGGCGTGCGCACAGCATCGGGGTCAGGCTCAGCGAAACCAGCAGCGAGACGCCCATCGCCGCCACCAGGGTCAGCGAGAATTCGCGGAAGAGCTTCTCGACGAAGTCATCCAGGAACAGGATCGAGATGAACACCACGGCCAGCGCGATGTTCATCGACAGCAGCGTGGCACCGACTTCACCGGCGCCGCGCAGCGCGGCGGTCATCGGCGAAGCGCCCTCCTCACGATGGCGGGCGATGTTTTCCAGCACCACGATCGCATCGTCGACCACCAGCACCGCCGCCACGATCAGCGCCATCAGCGAGAGCGTGTTGAGCGAGAACCCGAGCAGGGCGATGATCGCCAGCGCGCCCAGCAGCGAGACCGGAATCGCCACGGTCGGCACCAGCGCCGCACGCCAGTGGCCGAGGAAGGCCAGGACCACCAGCACCACCAGGGCGATGGCCAGCAGCAGGGTCAGTTCGGCCTCGCGCAGGGTGGCGCGGATCACCGGCGAACGGTCCATCACCACCTGCATGTCGATGTTGGCCGGCAGCAGTGCCTGCAGTGTGTCCATCTGCGCCTGGATGGCGTCGACGGTCTCGATGATATTGGCATCCGGCTGGCGGCTGACGATCAGCAGCACCGCCGGGCGCTCGTTGTGGAAGCCGCTGGCGTAGCGGTCTTCGACGCCTTCGCTGATCCCGGCCACGTCCTCCAGGTACACCGGCCGGCCATCGCGCATGGCCACGATCAGGCGGCGGTACTCGGCGGCGGTACGCAGCTGCAGGGTGGCTTCCAGCTGCCACTGCTGGGCCTGGCTGGCGACGGTGCCCAGTGGCTTGAGCGCGTTGGCGTTGCGGATCGCCGCGGCGATGTCGTCCAGTGCGATGCGGTGATGGTTGAGTGCATTGGGATCCAGCGAGACGCGCACCGCCGGCAGCGAGCTGCCCCCTACCTGGACCTCGCCGACACCGGGAATCTGCGCCAGCTTCTGCGCGATCACGGTGGAGGCCACGTCGTAGATCTGGCCCGGCGAGAGACTGTCCGAACTCAGCGCCAGCGCCATGATCGGCGCCTGCGAGGGATTCACCTTGCGGTACTGCGGCATGCCCGGCATGCCGCTGGGCAGCTGCGCGCGCGCGGCATTGATCGCGGCCTGCACATCGCGCGCGGCATCATCCACGTTGCGGCCGAGTGCGAACTTCAGTTCGACCTGGGTCGAGCCCTGGGTGCTGGCCGAGTCGATCCCGGTCAGCCCCGGTATGGTGCCCAGCGCACGTTCCAGCGGCGTGGCGACGTTGGCCGCCATTGATTCCGGGCTCGCGCCGGGCAGGCTCGCGCTGACGTTGATCGCCGGGTAGTCGACCTGTGGCAAGGGCGCGACCGGCAGCAGGCGCAGCCCGAGCAGGCCGGCCAGCACCACTGCGACCGCGAGCAGCACGGTGGCGACGGGATGCTGCACGAACCAGCCGATCGCCCGCGACAGCGGACTCACGCCAGCGCCTCGTCAGCCGCGTCGGCAGCCGTTGCGGGACGTTGGCGGAAGCGATCGAAGAACAGGTAGATCACCGGCGTGGTGAACAGGGTCAGGACCTGGCTGACGATCAGCCCGCCCACCATCACCAGGCCCAGCGGCTGGCGCAGCTCCGCGCCCGAGCCACTGGCGAACATCAGCGGGATCGCGCCGAACAGCGCGGCCAGGGTGGTCATCAGGATCGGCCGGAAGCGCAGCAGGGCGGCCTGGTGGATCGCCTGACGCGGCGCCATGCCATGCTCGCGCTCGGCCTCCAGCGCGAAGTCGATCATCATGATCGCGTTCTTCTTGACCAGCCCGATCAGCAGCACGATGCCGATCACCGCGATCAGATCCAGGCTGCGCCCGCTGACCAGCAACGCCAGCAGCGCACCCACCGTGGCCGAGGGCAGGGTGGAGAGGATGGTGATCGGGTGGATGAAGCTCTCATACAGCACGCCCAGCACCAGGTACATCACCACCACCGCCGCCAGCACCAGCCACAAGGTGCTCGACAGCGAGGCGCGGAACGCATCGGCGGCGCCCTGCAGGCGCAGCTCGACGCTGGCCGGCAGCCCGATCGCGGTACGTGCACCTTCGATCGCCTCCACCGCTTCGCCCAGCGAGGCGTCCGGGGCGAGATTGAAGGAGAACGTCACCGCCGGGAACTGGCCGACATGGTTGATCAGCAGCTGCGCCGGGCGCTGTTCGATCCGCGCGATGCCGCCCAGCGGCACCTGCCGCCCGTCGGGCCCGGTGACGTGCAGGCGTGCGATCGCATCCGGGCCGAAGGCTACGTCCGGGCGCGCTTCCAGCACCACGCGGTACTGGTTGGCCTGGGTGAAGATGGTCGAGATCTGGCGCTGCCCGAACGCGTCGTACAGCGCATCGGCGATGGTCTCCACGCTGATCCCCAGCCGCGCGGCGGCGACCCGGTCGATCACCACATGCGCCTGCAGGCCCTGGTTCTGCAGATCACTGGCGACGTCGGCCAGCGCCGGCGACTGCTGCAGATGCGCAAGCAGGCGCGGCGTCCACGTTTCCAGCTGTGCGAGATCCGGGCTGGTCAGGGTGAACTGGTACTGGGTACGGCTGATCCGGTCTTCGATGCCCAGTTCCTGCACCGGCTGCAGGTACAACCTGATGCCCGGGACGTGCGCCACGCGCCGCTGCAGCCGCGCGATGATCGCCTGTGCATCGGCAGCGCGCTGTGCATGCGGTTTCAGCTCGATCAGCAGCCGGCCACTGTTGAGCGTGGCGTTGTTGCCATCCACGCCGATGAACGAGGACAGGCTGGCCACGTCCTCATCTTCCAGCAACGCCGCGGACAGCGCCTGCTGGCGCTGCGCCATCGCCTGGAAGGAAATCGACTGCGGCGCCTCGCTGATGCCCTGGATCAGCCCGGCATCCTGCACCGGGAAGAAGCCCTTGGGCACCCACACGTACAGCAGCGCCGTCAGCACCAGCGTGGCGACGGTGGCGGCCAGCATCAGCGGCTGGCGCTGCAGCACCCAGTGCAGCTGGCGATCGTAGACCGCCACGACGCGGTCGAACGGGTCGCCCTGCTGCGACGATTCCTGCCCATCGGCATCGCGACGGGTCGCGTGGCCGGCCTTGAGCAGGCGCGCGCACATCATCGGCGTCAGCGTCAGCGAGACCAGCAGCGAGATGCCGATCGCCACCGCCAGCGTGATCGCAAACTCGTGGAACAGCTTGCCGACCACGTCGGCCATGAACAGAAGTGGGATCAGCACCGCGATCAGCGACAGCGTCAGCGAGATCAGCGTGAAGCCGATCTGCCGGGCGCCTTTCAACGCCGCCTGCATCGGCGTGGCGCCGCGCTCCAGGTGACGGGCGATGTTCTCCAGCATCACGATCGCATCGTCCACCACGAAGCCGGTGGCGATGGTCAGCGCCATCAGGGTGAGGTTGTTGAGCGAGAAGCCGGCCAGCAGCATCACCCCGAAAGTGCCCACCAGCGACAGCGGCACCGCGATGCTGGGGATGATCGTGGCCGGGAGGTTGCGCAGGAACACGAAGGTGACCATCACCACCAGCGCGATCGCGATCAGCAGCTCGTGCTGCACGCCGCGGATCGAGGCGCGGATCGATTCGGTGCGGTCACTCAGGACGGCCACATCAACACCGGCCGGCAGCGAGGCCTGCAGCTGCGGCAGCAGCGCGCGCACGTGGTCGACCACGGCGATCACGTTTGCGCCGGGCTGGCGCTGGATGTTGATCAGCACGGCCGGGGTAGTGCCCGACCACGCGGCCAGCTGGCGGTTCTCGGCGCCATCTTCGATGGTGGCGACATCGCCCAGCCGCAGCGGTGCGCCCTCCTTGTAGGCCAGGATCAGCGCGCGGTACTCGGCGACCGAGCGCATCTGGTCGTTGGCATCGAGCATGATCGCGCGGGTCGGGCCATCGAAGCTGCCCTTGGGCATGTTGACGTTGGCCGTGCCGATCGCGGTGCGGATGCTGGCCATGCTCAGGCCGTTGGCGGCCAGCGCGGACGGATTGACCTGGATGCGCACTGCCGGGCGCTGCCCGCCGGCCAGGCTGACCAGGCCGACACCGGGCAGCTGCGAGAGCCGCTGCGCCATGCGCGTATCGACCAGATCGTGCACCTGCGGCAGCGACAGCCCCTGCGAGGTCACCGCCAGGGTCAGGATCGGGGTATCGGCCGGGTTGACCTTGCGGTACACCGGCGGCACCGGCAGGTCATCGGGCAGGAAGCTGTCGGCGGCGTTGATCGCGGCCTGCACTTCCTGCTCGGCCACGCCGAGCGCGACCTCCAGCGAAAACTGCAGCGTGATCACCGAGGCGCCGCCCGAACTGGTCGAGGACATCTGTTTCAGGCCGGGGATCTGCCCCAGCTGCCGTTCCAGCGGCGCGGTGACTGCGCTGGTGGTGACATCCGGGCTGGCGCCGGGATACAGCGTGGTGATCTGGATGATCGGGTAATCGACCTGCGGCAGTGCCGCGACCGGCAGCAGGCGGTAGGCCATCACGCCGGACAGCAGCAGCGCCACCATCAGCAGCGTGGTCGCGACCGGGCGCTCGATGAAGGGGCGCGAGAGGCTCATGCGCCGGTCCGCGGCGGGTCCTGCTCCACCACCTCGACCTTGGCGCCTTCGCGCAGCCCGTCGATGCCTTCCACCACCACGCGCTCGCCGGCCTTGAGCCCTTCGCGTACGGACACGCGCTCGCCATCGGCCGGGCCGAGCACCACGCTGCGCAGGTGCGAGGTGGCATCGGCCGCGATCACGTAGACGTAGCTGCCTTTGCTGCCGAACTGCACGGCGGCGTTGGGAATCACCACCGCATCGCTGCTGCTGACCTGCAGGCGCACATTGACGAACTGGTTGGGGAACAACGATTCATCGGCGTTGGCGAACTGCGCGCGCAGCTTGAGCGTGCCGGTGGCGGTATCGATGCGATTGTCCAGGCTGGAAAGCATGCCGTCGCCCAGCGCGGTGCGCTCCTCGCGGTCCCAGGCTTCCACGGTGAGCTGCGGATTGGCGCGGGCGGCGGCGACCACCGCCGGCAGGTCCGGCTCGGGCACGGTGAACAGCACGCTGATCGGCGTGGTCTGGGTGATGGTGGCCAGCGGCTCGGTATCGCCACTGCGCACCAGGTTGCCGACATCCACATTGCGCAGGCCCATGCGCCCGGCCACCGGCGCAGTGATGCGGGTGTACTGCAGCTGCAGGCGCGCTTCATCCACGGCCGCCTGGTCGGTCTGGCGGCGGCCCTGCAGCTGGCGCACCTTGCTCTGCTGGTCACTCAGGTCCTGCGCGGAGACGAAGTGCTCGGTCTGCAGTTCGGTGAAGCGCTTGAGCTGGCTTTCGGCGTTGTCCAGCTCGGCCAGGTTCTGCTGCTGCGTCCCCAACGCACGCGACAGCTGCACCTGGAACGGGCGCGGATCGATCTCGGCCAGCAGCTCGCCGGCCTGGACGTGCTGGCCTTCGGAGAACGCCAGGCGCAGCAGTTCGCCATCCACGCGGCTGCGGATGCTCACCGTATGCAGCGGGGTCACCGTGCCGAGCGCCTTCAGGCGCACCACCAGGTCTTCCTGCGTCGCGGTGGCCACACGCACCGGGGTCGGCTGCGGACCACCGGACGGGCCGGCGGCGGGAGCGGGCGAGAGCAGTTTCCATGCGGCGATCGCGGCCAGGCCGACAGCGGCGGCGATCAACAGCGGTTTGACGACACGACGGCGAGACGACGGGGGCGTTGAAGCGGACATACGCATCCTGCGCACCCTCCACCGGAGCAGTGCGTCCATGGGGACCGGCCGAGTGCGGCAGGTCAACGGGGGAGAGGGTGTCTGGCGGGGCAGCGGGTGGAACACCGCCGCGTGGCTGGATGCCGTTCGAATGGAACGGGAGCGCCATGATACAGGGCCAGGCCGCTCAAGCTCCCGTGACCTTGGTCATGCCCGCGGGTGCGTCAATGCACCTCGTCGCGGTACACGAACTTCGGCATTTCCCATTTGAAGTGGATCGCCAGCAGGCGCAGCAGGAAGCCGCCGCCCAGGCACCACAGCGTGGCCGCGTTGAGCGATACGCCGAGTTCCAGCAGGGTCAGGTAGGCCGCACCGGTGAGCAGGGTGATCACCGCATACAGTTCCTTCTGGAAGATCAGCGGCACCTCGTTGCACAGCACATCGCGCAGCACGCCGCCGAACGCACCGGTCAGCATGCCGGCGATCAGGATGATCGGTACGGTATGCCCGCCCTCGCGCGCGACCGCGCAGCCGATCAGGGTGAACGCGATCAGGCCCAGGCCATCGAGCACCAGGAAGGTGCGTCGGAAGTGGTGCATCCAGCGTGCTACCCAGGTGGCGATCAGCGCGGCGCAGATGGTGAAGCCCAGGTACTCCGGGTGCTTCACCCAGCCCAGCGGGTAATGGCCGAGCACGATGTCGCGCAGCGACCCACCGCCGAGTGCGGTGACGCAGGCGATGATGACAACGCCGAACAGGTCCATGCGGCGGCGGCCGGCCGACAGCGCGCCGGTCATGGCTTCGGCCGAGATGGCGATGAGGTAGATCAGGGAGAGCAGCATGGGGGTGGCTCCGGGAAACACGTCAGGCGGGGACGGAAACGCACACGCATCACGCCAGCGCCGCTGCACTGTCGTGAGGTGGGATTCCGTTGCCGCTCCCGCTGTCCTTTTGCCTGAGAGTTCGGTGGCCAAGGCCACGTGCCCCTTCGGCGGGTCATTGAAGACCTCTCTCCAGATCGGCGTGTCGGATGCATGGTTGGTGGCGTATCGAGCCACCGGCCTGAGCGATTATGGGAGCCTGCGCCTTCGGCGGGCGCCAGCGCGGCGCCTCTCTCCTGCATCCGGGGCGGATTCTAGCAGCCGCCGGCCCCGCGCCGGGGGATAATCCCGGTATGCCCGCTGAACCTGCCCTCTGGTACCTGTACCTGCTTGAATGCCGCAACGGCAGCTATTACGCCGGCATCAGCAACGACGTGGAGGCACGTTTCCAGGCGCATCTGGCCGGCAAAGGGGCCAAATACACGCGCGCCAACCCGCCGGTGAAGGTGCTGGCGATGCGCGCCTACCCGGACCGGGCCGCGGCGTCGAAGGCCGAATGGCAGCTCAAGCGGCAACCGCGCGAGCGCAAGCTGGCGTGGCTGGCGCTGCCCGATCCCATGTAGCCCTGCGTGCTGGTTGTTCGGGCCTTCGTTGGCGGCATACCATCGACCCTCGTTCGTTGATCCGCTTGCCCAAGCCCTGGAGTGCCATGTCCCGCGATCTGTCGTTGTACCCGGAAGATGAGAATGGCGATGTGCTCTGGAACATGCTGCAGGATGGCGACGACCTGTCGATTCCGCGCGAGGTGGATTTCGCGCTGATCTTCCCGACCCAGGACGTGGCGATCGCCTTTGCCGTGCACCTGCTCAAGAACGAGCAGAAGGTGTCCTTGGCTGCCTACGAGGGCAACGACGAATACCCGTGGCAGGTGGTGGTGCATCCGCTGATGCTGCCGACCCACCAGAACATCTCGGGCTTCGAAGGGCTGCTCGCCAGCGAGGCGGTCTCCTACAGCGGCCAGGTCGATGGCTGGGGATGTCTGTCGCAGGGCTGAGCTGCCGCAACGCGGCGTGACCCGATGCCGGGGTCTGGGCCACCATCGGCCACACCGCAGGGAGGGCAACAGGATGTTCGATCTCCATCGAAAGGTGTTTGTCTGGATACAGGGGGCGCTGCTCCGATCACGTCCGCTGGTGGGGTTGCTTGGCCTGGCGGGCGGCGTGCCCGCGACTGCGGCTGAGCCACCGCCAGCGCTGCGCTACGGTGAGATCGCCAGCGCTGATGCGTTCCGTGCCCGGCTCCCGCCCGATGCCATCGTGTCCGCGCGCATTGCGCTGGATGCGACCAAGGTGCCTGCCGAGCTGAGAAGCCTAGTGCCCTTGGCCGAGTACTGGGGCATTGGCGATGACGTGATCCGCGATATGCTCCAGGAATCAGAGAGTCAAGCGCAGAAGGCCGCGCTGGCCAAGGCAGTCAATCCACACAATGCGGCGATCACTGCCTGGCTGGACAGCCTGCCGGCAGGCCAGCCGATGAGCGATGAGGCCGCTGCCTTCATGTACATGCAGCTCGGCCTGGAAGAGATGGGCCTGTTCGAGACGCACTGAGCCCGGCCACCTGCCGGACGAGCGCTGCGGTACAGCGAGCCGACCTGAGCGATGGCAGCCAGGCTTCACGGCTGGCTGCCACCGTTGCGGCTCGACCGCTCAGGGCGTCGGCGGCCGCTTCGGCCGGCGATCGTCCTGCGCATCGCCGAAGATGATCCGCGCGCTGCGCTGGTAGCTCCAGTACGCCACTGCCCAGTTCAGCAGCACCACCACGCGGTTGCGGAAGCCGATCAGGAAGAACACGTGCGCGGCCAGCCAGAACCACCACGCCAGCACGCCGGAGAGCTGCAGGCGGCCGAGGTGGACGATCGCGGCCATGCGGCCGATGGTCGCCAGGTTGCCGAAGTCCTGGTACTTGAACGGGCCCGGCGCGGGCTTGCCGGCCAAGCGCGCCTGGATCGTGGTCGCCACGTGCTTGCCCATCTGCTTGGCTGCCGGGGCGACGCCGGGTACCGGCTTGCCATCGGCCTGGGTCACTGCGGCCAGATCCCCGGCCACGAAAACCTCCGGGTGGCCGTCCAGGGTGAGATCGGGCTGCACCGGCACGCGGCCGGCGCGATCCAGGGGCACGTCCAGCGTGCGCGCCAGCGGTGAGGCGGCGACACCGGCGGCCCAGACCACGGTGCGCGCTTCGACGAAGCGCTCGCCCAGCTGGAAGCCCTCGGCGTTGATGTCGCTCACCGGCGTACCGGTGAGCACTTCCACACCCAGTTTTTCCAACTGGCGGCGCGCCTTGAGGGAGAGCACCTCGGGGAAGGTGGACAGCACGCGCGGGCCGGCCTCGACCAGGCGGACCTTGGCCGAGGCGGGATCGATATGGCGGAACTCATTGCGCAGCGTATGCCGTGCGATCTCGGCCAGGGTGCCGGCCAGTTCCACCCCGGTGGGGCCGCCGCCGACCACGGCGAAACTGAGCCAGGCGGCCTTGCGTGCGGGATCGGGTTCCGCCTCGGCGCGCTCGAAGGCGAGCAGCAGCTTGCGGCGCAGTGCGATGGCATCGTCCAGCGTTTTCAGGCCCGGCGCATCGGCGGCCCATTCGTCGTGACCGAAGTAGGCGTGGGTGGCGCCGCTGCACAGCATCAGCGTGTCGTAGGCGATCTGCGTGCCATCGGCCAGGGTGGCACTGCGCGCCGCTTTGTCGATGTGGGTCACTTCGCCAAGCCGCACTTCAACGTTGCGCTGATGGCCGAGGATGTGGCGCAGCGGGGCGGCAATATCCGGTGCCGAGAGGCCGGCGGTGGCCACCTGGTAAAGCAGCGGCTGGAACAGATGGTGGTTGCGACGGTCCACCAGGGTGATGCGCACGTGCGCCGAGGCGAGGGCACGGGTGGCCCAGAGGCCGGCAAAACCACCACCGATGATGAGCAGGTGGGGCGTGGGATCGCGGGTCATGCTTCACTCCTTGGCGGGCGCCGGAGGGGGGCGGCGCAGGTCGTCTCGTGATGCGGCCCATGGTCGCACGTGAAGCGCGATGTTCACGTCGATGGCCGATACTGGGTTCAGGGGCCATCGCGCTTGCCGATGGCCGATCCGATCCCGCCCTGGAGACCGAGATGTCCGAACCGGAAAAGCGCATCGCCCTGCTGATCGATGCCGACAACGCACCTTCTTCCAAGATCGATGCGGTGCTGGCTGAAGTCGCCCGCTACGGCGTGGCCAATGTCCGCCGTGCCTACGGCAACTGGAAGAGCCCGCGGCTGAAAGGGTGGGAATCGGTGCTGCACGAATACGCGATCCGCCCGATCCAGCAGTTCGCCTACAGCCGTGGCAAGAATGCCTCGGACATGGCGATGGTGATCGATGCGATGGACATGCTGTACGCGCGCAATCTGGACGGCTTTGCGATCGTCTCCAGCGATGCCGACTTCACCCCGCTGGTGATGCGCCTGCTGACCGACGGGGTGAAGGTGTACGGCTTCGGCGAGAAGAAAACGCCCGAGCCGTTCGTCAACGCGTGCTCGAAGTTCACCTACATCGAAGCGCTGGGCCAGCCGCATGCGGCCGATCAGGAGGTGGAGCAGGACAACGAGGAGACGCGCCCGCGCAAGAGCGGGCCGGAGCTGCGCAACGACACCCGGCTGGTGCAGATGCTGCGCCGCGCGGTGACCTCGGCCGAAGCCGAGGATGGCTGGTCGCATCTCGGCCCGGTCGGCAGCCAGATCGGCAACCAGGCCTCGTTCGATTCGCGCAATTACGGGTACAGCAAACTCAGCGATCTGCTGGCCGCGACCGGCCTGTTCGAGATGAAGAAGGACGGCAAATCGACCTATGTGCGCGCGTTGCCCAAGAAGAGTGCGGCCAAGGCGGCGAAGTAAGCGCTGGCCTCAACGCAGCAGCGCGGCGAGTGGGCGGGCCGTGCTGCCGTTGAAGCCATCGGAGAAGCCTCGCACGGCGTCAGGCAGCATGCCGCTGGCCAGCATCAACAGCGCGGCGCTGAGCAACAGATTGCGATGGTGGCGGCGATAGCCGACCACGAGGGTGCCGATGCCGGCAACGAGCAACACGATTTCGAGCGCGTAGAGGATCATTGTTTTTCATCCATGACATGACGGTCGGCCCGCCGTTGGGCGTATCGTAGCGGCACCGCGCGACCCCGCTGCCGCGCATCGAACGATACGGGAATCCGATCATGCTGAAAATCTGGGGCCGTCGCAATTCCAGCAACGTGCGCAAAGTGCTGTGGTGTGCCGAGGAGATCGGCGCGCCGTACGAGTCGATCGAGGTCGGCGGTGCCTTCGGTGGCACGCAGTCGCCGGAATACCGCGCGATGAATCCCAACGGGCTGGTGCCGGTGATCGAGGACCAGGGCCTGCCGCTGTGGGAATCCAACACGATCGTGCGCTATCTCTCGGCGCGCTACGCGCTGGGCACGCTGTACCCGGAAGACGTGGTGGCGCGCGCGCAGTCGGAGAAGTGGATGGACTGGACCACCTCGACCTTCGCCGGCGTGTTCCGCGATCTGTTCTGGGGCACCCTGCGGACCGCGCCGGCGGATCGGGACGAGGCGCGCATCGCTGCCGCACTGGTGCGTTCCGGCGAGCTGCTGGCGATGGCCGATGAAGCGCTGTCGCGGCAGCCGTATCTGTCCGGTGAGCAGTTCGCGATGGGCGATATTCCGCTGGGCGCCTTCATCTACGCCTGGTTCGAGATGCCGATCCAGCGCCCGGACCTGCCGCATCTGGCGGCCTGGTACGAGCGGTTGAAACAGCGTCCGGCGTACCAGCGTGGGGTTATGACCGCGCTCACCTGAGCGACCGTGCCGCGCTAATACAGATCCATCGGATCCACATCCAACGACCAGCGTACCCGACGTGCCTGCGGCAAGCCGGCAATCTGCGGCGTCACCTGGTCCAGCACCCCATGCAACGGGCGCCGCGCCGGTGAGGACAGCAGCAACTGGGTGCGCTGGTAGCCCGCGCGGCGCGGCATCGGCGCGGGCATCGGGCCATAGCGTTCCACCGCCGCATCGTCGGGAATCAACGCGCGCACGGCACTGAGCATCGCGTTGGCATGCTCGACCTGCTGCGCTTCGGCACGCAGCAGTGCCAGATGCGCGAAGGGCGGAAAACCGGCCGCCTCGCGCTGCTGCAGTTCCGCATGGGCGAAGGCGTGGTAGCCGCCGTTGACCAGTGTCTCCAGCAGCGGATGCCCCGGGTGGTGGGTCTGCAACCACACCTCGCCTGCATCCACGGCGCGCCCGGCGCGGCCGGCGACCTGGATCAGCTGCTGGGCCAGCTTTTCACTGGCGCGGAAATCCGCCGAGAACAGGCCTTCATCGATGCCGACCACGACCACCAGGGTCAGTTTCGGCAGATCGTGCCCCTTGGCCAGGATCTGCGTGCCGACCAGGATGCCCGCGCGATCGCCGAGCGAGGCCAACTGGGTCTCCAGCGCGTCGCGCTTGCCGGTGGTGCCGCGGTCGATGCGGATCACCGGAAAATCCGGGAAGGCTTCGACCAGATGTTCTTCCAGCCGCTCCGTCCCGATGCCCTGCGGCTGCAGCGCGAGGCTGCCGCAGTCCGGGCAGGCCAGCGGCGCGGACTGGCGTGCGCCACAGTGATGGCACTGCAGGCGGCGGCCGCCGGCGTGCACGGTCATCGGCGCATCGCAGCGCTGGCACGGGGCGGTCCAGCCGCAGTCATGGCAGAGCAGCACGGGCGCATAGCCGCGGCGGTTCTTGAACACCAGCACTTGGTGCCCGGCGTGCAGATGCTGGGTGATGCCGGCCAGTACCTCCGGCGATAGCCCATCGCGCAGCGGCCGTTTGCGCACGTCGAGTACGCGTACCACGGGGGGCCGCGCCGCTCCCGCGCGCTGCTTCAGGCGCAGGTGGGTGTAGCGGCCGGCCTGCGCGTTGTGCAGCGATTCCAGCGAGGGCGTGGCACTGCCGAGCACCACCGCCACGTCCAGTGCCTTGGCGCGCACCAGCGCGAAATCGCGCGCGTGGTAGCGGATGCCGTCCTGCTGTTTGTAGCTGCCGTCGTGCTCTTCGTCGATCACGATCAGGCCCGCATTCGGCAGCGGGGTGAACACCGCCGAGCGCGTGCCGACGATGACCTGTGCTTCGCCGCGCGCGGCGGCCGCCCACACGCGGGCACGCTCGTTGTCGTTCAGGCCCGAGTGCAGCACGTACACCGGAATGCCCAGGCGGTTGCGGAAGCGCGACAGCGTCTGCGGGGTCAGGCCGATCTCGGGCACCAGCACCAGCGCCTGCTTGCCGCGCGCAAGGCACGCCACGATCGCCTGCAGGTAGACCTCGGTCTTGCCACTGCCGGTCACGCCATCGAGCAGGTAGGCGGCAAAACCGTCGGCGGCGGTGATCGCGGCGATCGCGTCGGCCTGTTCGGCGTTGGGCGCGGGGCCGCCCGCGGGCGAGGCCACCACCGGCGAATGGGCCAGCGCGATCCGTTCCACCAGCCCGCGCTTGGCCAGCGCGCGGGCGGCGCTGCGCCAGTCGTCCATCAAGGTGTCCAGGCGGTCTTCGTTCACCACCCCCTCGGCCAGGCACTCGGCCAGGCGTTGCGGTCGGGTGCCGTTGCGCAGCCTGGGCGGCGGGTCGCGCCCGGTCTCCGTCAGCTGCCAGCCCCACTGATGGGTATCCGGCACCGCCTCGCCCCGCCGCAGCGGGCCAGGCAGGGCCGTACTGATCACTTCGCCCAGCGGCGCATGGGTGTAGCGCGCCAGCCACTGCAGCGAGCGCCACAGTTCGCCGGTCACCAGCGGCGTGGTGTCGATCCATTCAATCGCCGCGCGCAGGCTGCCGGGATCCTCCACCTGGCCGATGCCGGCCACCACCCCGACCAGCTCGCGGGAGCCGAACGGCACCCGGATGCGCTGCCCGGTCATCGCCGGCGCTGGAGCCGGCCCGGGCGGCGGGGCGTAGTCGAACAGTTGCGGCAGCGGCACCGGCAGGGCGACGCGCAGGGTCGAAGACAAGGAGGTCATCGGGTCAGTGTAGCGGGGCGGGCGGACCCGGATCATGCCCATTCACGGTCTCAACCGGGTACGCGCCGAATCATAAATCCCACCTAAATATCCGAGTTGATTGGAGATTCGGGCTTATCCACATCTTCTGTGGATAAGTCTGTGTGCCACTGCGGATGTGACCGCCTTGCGTCAGGAACTTCCGACGTTCTTCTCAGGTTGGTCAAAAAATAGCCAAGAAACAATGATCAATAAAAACAACGAGATAGCTGTGAAACAAAGTTGAAACAGACTTGACGCGGGCCTCACCTGCAGTTCCACCCCGGTTTTGCGTGGTGCTGTGCACAACCTTTTGCGCCGGAAGGCTTTGCGGACCGTGGCCACTCACAGGAAATGAACATCCGCGCGCCGCTGGCGTGACGCAATCGCTATCATTTCCACACAATGATGGAGTTGCTATGACGGCTGCGCCCGCCCCTGTTTCCTCTACCGCAGCCGGCGCGCTGTCGGCATTTCTTCGTGGCGTTGAACGCCGGGCCCTGGTCGTGGCCGAGTTGCAGTGCGGCGACCCGACCGTGGCCGAGCAGGCCCTGGTCGCGGTCATGCGCGCCTTTGCCGGGATCGCCAGCGACCTGCCCATGGCCCAGTGGCCGGAACGCTTCTGGTCGCTGCTGGTGCACCGCGCGCCCTTGCGTGAGCCGACCGCCGGCCATTGGCCGGCTCCCTTGGAGCATCTGGCCGGGCTGACGCCGCCGGCACGTCTGGCGTTCGTGCTGCGGATCGGCGGCGGGCTGGATGAAGCCGCTGCCGCGCAGATCCTGGATCTGCCGATGGCCGACTACCAGCACGCCCTGGCCGATGCCTGCCCGCGCGATGCCCACGGCAATCCCGACGCCGCCGGCTGGCGCGCCCTGGCCGAACAGGTCCAGCTGCGCATCCGGGACCTGCCCGCGAGTCGCCTGCAACGGCTGCAGCAACCGGTGGCCGCCCCGACCAGCCAGCAACCGGATGCGGCCTCCTGGCGCACCCCGGCCAGGCCCGATGCGCCCGCCCAGCGCCGCCCGGTCAAGCGCCAACGCGGCCGTCGCTTCCCATGGAAGGGCGTGCTGATCGTGGCCGTCACCGTCGGCGTGCTGCTCGGCGGCGCAGCGTGGTGGAAGCACGCCCGCCAGGCCGGCGCGCCCTTGGCCGATACCCCCGAAGGCGCGGTCGCCGACGCGGGCCCGGTCAAGGTGGAGGCGCTGCCGACGGACGACCTGCCGACTGTGGCACCGACCGCCTCGCCGTTCGCCGCCAGCGACGCGGCGATGCTGGCCGACCCGGACCTGCCGACCGCCCGCGATGCCGATCTGTACGCGTGGTTTGCCGCCGGCGGCCCGGTCCCGGTCGACGAATCGCAGGCCCAGCCCAGCCGCCCCGAACCCGCTACCGCCGGCCTGGAGACGGCTGCCGCCGATGAGTAAGCCTGCCTTCCTGCTGATCGCCCTCGGGCTCTCCAGTGCGGCCATCGCCGCCCCCAACCGGGTCGAGGTTCCGCTGGCGGTGCCCGCACCTGCCAGTGCCACCGCCCCGGCGATCCCCGCCACGCCTGCGGCGCTGGACCCGGCCCAGCTGCGGGAGCTGCGCAGCCGCTATGCCGCCTGGCAGGCCATGAGCGAGGGCGAGCGTGCCCGCGTCCGTGCCGCGGCGGCGCGTGTGGCGGCATTGCCTCCGGCCCAGCAGCAGGCGCTGCGCCAGCGCTTCGCCGAGCAGGACCAGCGCTTCCGCGACGGCTGGCTGCTCGGCCCGCAGCTCGGCCATGAGTTCACCAAGCTGCAGGGCCTGTTCGGCTATCTGCCGGCCGAGCAGCGTCCCACCGCGTTGGCCGTGCTGCGCCAGCTCACGCCCTCCCAGCTGACCCAGCTCACGCTCGTCGCCCAGCGCACCCCGCCGCAGGACCGCGACCGTGTGCGTGCCGAGTTCCTGGCGGTCGCACCGACCGCACGTGACACCTGGCTGCGCGAGCACGTGGGGCACTGACGGGTTCGTCTCCGTTTACCTGAAAGCGCGGCTTTTCCCCCGCCGCGCGCGTAAGATGGCGGGCCGCAACCCGGTGCCTGTGCCCTCCGCGCGCGACCGTAGTTGCCGTCTGTGACTCCCATGTCTACCGCTTCCTCCACGCCGCGCCTCTCCCGGGAAGTGCGCGCCACCGGTCTGCTCGCGCTGCCGCTGGTTCTGGGCCATGTCTCCACCGGCCTGATCTCCTTCGTCGACAACGTGATCGCCGGTCACCACGGCACGCACACGCTTGCGGCCGTCACCATCGGCACCGCGCTGCTGTGGCTGCCGATGCTGATCCCGATCGGCACCCTGATCTCGCTGACCGCCTCGGTCTCGCAGCTGCACGGCGCGGGCCGCGAGCGCGAGATCGGCCCGCTGTTCCGCCAGGCGCTGTGGCTGGCATTGGGGCTGGGGCTGATCATGTTCACCTTCCTCACGGTGGTGCCGCCGCTGCTGCCGGCGTTCGGCATCGCGCCGGACATCGTGCCGGGCGCGACCGCGTTCCTGCACGCGGTGCGTTGGGGCGGCCCCGCGCTGACCCTGTATTTCTGCATGCGTTACCTCAGCGAAGGCATGCACTGGACGCTGCCGTCGATGCTGCTCGGCTTCGGCGGCCTGCTGGTGCTGGCACCGCTGGGCTATGTGCTCTGCTACGGCAAACTCGGTTTCCCCGAGCTGGGCGCCGAAGGCCTGGGCATGGCCTCGGCGATCATGATGTGGCTGCAGGCGCTGTGCTTTGCCGGTTATCTGTGGAAGACCAAGCGCTTCGCCCACCTGCAGCTGTTCTCGCATTTCGAAGCGCCGCGCTGGTCGGCGATCTGGGACCTGCTGCGGACCGGCCTGCCGATCGGCATCACCGTGCTGATGGAAGGCGGGTTGTTCATCGTCACCGCGCTGCTGATCGGCCGCCTCGGCGCCACCGAAGCCGCCTCGCACCAGATCGCGATCAACGTCGCGCAGCTGTGCTTCATGATCCCGATGGGCGTGGCCGAGGCCACCACGGTGCGGGTCGGCCATGCGGTCGGCAGCGGCAACGGGCTGGGTGTGCGCCGCGCGGCGATCGCCGGGCTGGTGATCATCCTGGGCACGCAGACGCTGTCGGCGCTGGTGCTGCTGCTCGGCCATGACGCCATCGTCGGCGTCTACACCGCCGACATGGGCGTAGCGGCGCTGGCCTCGACGCTGCTGCTGTACGCGGCGGCGTTCCAGTTCCCGGATGGCATCCAGGTGCTCTCGGCCGGCGCATTGCGCGGGCTGAAAGACACCCGCGTGCCGATGTTCATCGCCATGTTCTCGTACTGGGGCCTGGGCATGCCACTCGGCGCAGGGCTGGGACTGGGGCTGGGCATGGGCCCGCAGGGCATGTGGCTGGGCCTGATCCTGGGCCTGACCGCCGCCGCGATCCTGATGGCCTGGCGCCTGCGCGTGAGCAGCGCCCGCGCCGGTCTCCCTTCGACACCCTGACTTGTGTCCGATGCCGGCGAGACCGGCACCGGCTATTCTGGCACCACGGCAAGAAGCCACTTTGGAGTTACCCCCATGAACCAACCCGCGCGTCGCAATCCCGTCGCCAGCTTCTTCATCGGGCTGTGGGATGTGATGAACTTTACCCGCCGGCTGATCCTCAACCTGGTGTTCTTCGGCCTGCTGTTCCTGATCCTGATCCTGTTCATCGTCGCGATGGGCAAGAGCGCGACCTCCAAGGCGTCGCTGCAGGACCGCACGACCCTGGTGATCGCACCGGAAGGCCGGCTGGTCGAACAGTTCAGTGCCGATCCGGTCAGCCGCGCGCTGGGCAAGGCGGTTGGTGACAAGGGCGCCGATGAGATCCAGCTGCGCGATCTGATCCGCGCGCTGGAGGCCGCCAAGACCGACAAGAAGATCGAGCGCGTGGTGCTGGAGCTGGACAAGCTGCAGCCGAGCGGCTTTGCCTCGATGCGCGAAGTGACCGTCGCGCTGCAGGAGCTGCGTGCCGCCGGCAAGCAGGTCGTGGCCTTCAGCGAGAACATGAGCCAGTCGCAGTACCTGCTCGCTTCGCAGGCCGATGAGGTCTATCTGGACCCGATGGGCGGCGTGGTGCTCGAGGGCCTGGGCCGCTACCGCCAGTACTTCCGCACCGGCCTGCAGGATAAGCTGGGCGTGGACGTGCACCTGTTCAAGGTGGGCGAGTACAAGTCGGCTGCCGAGCCGTATGTGCTGGATGCCGCGTCGCCGCAGGCCAAGGAAGCCGATCTGTTCTGGATGAACGATGTGTGGCAGCGCTACCTGGCCGACATCGCCAAGGCACGCAAGCTCGACCCGGCGCAGCTGGCCGCCGGCATCGATACCATGCCCGAAGGCATCGCCGCCGCCGGTGGCGACCTGGCCAAGTTCGCCCTGCAGCAGAAGCTGGTGGACGGCCTGAAGACGCGCGAGGAAGTGGACACCCTGCTGACCGAGCGCGGCATCGCCGACGATGACGCCGACGGTGGCTACCGCAACGTCAACCTTGATGCCTACCTGAGCGTGCTCGACAGCCGCCGTTCGCCGATGGATTCGCGTCCGCAGGTGGCGGTGATCGTGGCCTCGGGCGAGATCTCCGGCGGCGATCTGCCGGCCGGCCGCATCGGTGGCGAGTCGACCTCGGCGCTGCTGCGCGAAGCCCGTGACGACAAGGACGTGAAGGCCGTGGTGCTGCGCGTGAGCTCGCCGGGCGGTGAAGTGTTCGCCTCCGAGCAGATCCGCCGCGAAGTGGTCGCGCTGAAGGAAGCCGGCAAGCCGGTGGTGGTCTCGATGGGTGATCTGGCCGCCTCGGGCGGTTACTGGATCAGCATGAACGCCGATCGCATCTACGCCGATCCCTCCACGATCACCGGCTCGATCGGCATCTTCGGCATGATCCCGAACGTGGCCCGCTCGCTGGACAAGATCGGCGTGCATACCGATGGCGTGGGCACCACCCGCTTCGCCGGTGCGTTCGACATCACCCGCCCGATGGACCCGGCCGTGGGCCAGGTCATCCAGTCGGTGATCAACAAGGGCTACGCCGACTTCACCGGCAAGGTCGCCGCCGCGCGCAACAAGCCGGTCGAAGCGGTCGATGAAGTCGCCCGCGGCCGGGTGTGGAGCGGTGCGCAGGCCAAGGAACGTGGCCTGGTCGACGACTTCGGTGGCCTGAAGGCCGCGGTGGCCGATGCCGCCAGCCGCGCCAAGCTTGGCGAGGCCGGCAAGTTCCGCGTGCGCTACATCGAGAAGGCGGCGACGCCGTTCGCGCAGTTCCTCAGCGGCTTCGCCAGCAGCCATGCCGGTGCCTGGATGCTGGGCGAATCGGGCATGGCCCGTCTGATGCTGGCCCGTTCGATGCCGGAGCTGGACACCCAGCTGCGCTTTGTCGAAGAGGCCGCGCGTGACCCGCGCAACAATGCCGCGCCGGTCAAGACGCTGGTGTACTGCTTCTGCGGTCTGTAAGCGGCCTTAGCGGTTCCGTGTGACACCCGAACGCCCGGCTTCTGCCGGGCGTTCTGCTATCGGGCCGATGCGGTCAGGGAGTCGGCGGTGGCGCATCACCGCTGGCGCGGTCGGCATCGGCGGCGCGGGCATCGGCGGACTGCTTCAGGGTGTCGCTGACCGCTTTGGCGCGGTCGATCGGTTTCTGGAACGCATCGCGCAGTTCGGCTGCCTGCGGTTCCGGCGGCGTATCCGGTGCCGGGGGCACCGGCCGGTTGCAGGCGGCCAGTACCATCATCGCGAGCAGCGGCAGGGCAATTCGGATCGTCATGGCAACCTCCCTCGTTGAGCCGGTAGCGGAGCACCAGTGTCCCACCGCCGCGCGCCTCGTGCGTGATGGCGTCCGGTGTGCAGGCCATCGCGCGTTATCCTATCCGGGCAGCACGTTCGGTGCCGCACCCCATGGATCACCGCAGGAGAAGCACGTGAGCGCGCAACGTTGGCGACTGGATGGACAGACCGCATTGATCACCGGCGCCAGCGCCGGCATCGGCTTGGCGATCGCGCGCGAACTGCTGGGCTTCGGGGCGGACCTGTTGATCGTCGGCCGCGATGCGGATGCGCTGGAGATGGCGCGCGACGAGCTGGCCGATGCCTACCCGGACCGCGAAATCCATGGCCTGGCCGCCGACGTCGCCGATGACGAGGACCGACGCGAAATCCTGGACTGGGTGGAAGACCACAGCGATGGCCTGCACATTCTGGTCAACAACGCCGGCGGCAACATCAGCAAGCCGGCCACCGAATACACCGAAGACGAGTGGCGCGGGATCTTCGAGACGAATCTGTTCTCGGCGTTCGAACTGTCGCGCTATGCACACCCGCTGCTGGCGCGGCATGCCGCTTCGGCGATCGTCAATGTCGGCAGCGTGTCCGGCCTGACCCACGTGCGCAGCGGCGCCGTGTACGGCATGACCAAAGCCGCGATGCACCAGATGACCCGCAACCTCGCCGTGGAATGGGCCGAGGACGGCATCCGCGTCAACGCCGTGGCGCCGTGGTACATCCGCACCCGGCGCACCTCAGGGCCGTTGTCCGATCCGGATTACTACGAGCAGGTGATCGACCGCACCCCGATGCGCCGCATCGGCGAACCGGAAGAAGTCGCTGCCGCCGTGGGCTTCCTGTGTCTGCCTGCTTCCAGCTACGTCACCGGCGAGTGCATCGCGGTGGATGGCGGCTTCCTGCGTTATGGGTTCTGAGCCGGCGCGGTAAAGGTGCTCGGCACTCCCATTACGGGACCGGGCAATCGCTGTCGGCCAACACTGCCTCCAGGCGCGCGCGCTCGGCGGTCGCAGCGGCCTGATTCTCCGGCGCCGCAAAGCGCTCGCGGCCACGCGCGTCGCGGAAGCGCTGCTGCCAGCTGCTGCAGCGCTGCTCCTCGGCCACCGGCTCGCAGGCATCGCGGACCACTTCGCAGCTCGCCGCGTTGCTTGGCGCATGGCTGCCGCCCAGGCCGGTAAGGGCGAGGGATTCGCAGCGTGGCGGCGCCGGTTCGCGCTCATGCAGATAGCGACCGCCCTCTGCCGAGACACACTGATAGATCTCCGGCAGCGGCGGCTTGGGCGGGCCGGCGTCATCAAGCGCCGCCACCGGTGTTTCCGGGCGTAGCGCAGCACTGTCGAGCAGGCCGCTGTCTTCGTCGCCCTCCTGCGGCAACGGTGGCATGCGGTAGTCAGGGGTGGGCGCAGCCGGTGCATTCTCCACCGCGGCCGGGGCACGCACCGGCGCGCTGATCCGCTGGATGCGCTGTTCGCTGCCGGCCGGGCAGGGCACGCTCTGGATGGTCAGGCTGCCGCCGGCATCGGTGCAGCGGAAGAACACCGCTTCGTCGGCCGCAGCGGGTAGGCTCACAAGCAACAGAAGCAGCAGATACTGTCGTTTCATGGCATCAGTGTAGGGCGCAGCGCGCTCAGTGGCCGCCGCAGTCCTGGTCCAGGCGCGCGTCGATCCCGCGCTGCTCGCGGGTCAGCGCATCGCGCTCGCTCTGCAGCGCACTGTTGTAGCGGCGGATCAGGTCCCAGCGCCGGTCTTTCAGCCGCGAGCAGACTTCCTGCGCGGGCAGCGCATGGCATTCATCGCGCACCAGCACGTTGCCGGCCGGCACCACCACGCTGTTGCCCAGCCCGGGGTGCGGATACCCGCCGCCGCCCTGCCAGTGCGAGCTGCCACCGCCGATGCTGATGCTGCCGCCCACCCGCGCGCCGCTGCCGCTCACCGAGACCGCGCCGCCACTGCTGCTCACCGAACCGCTGCCCATCGGTGCGATCGGTGGCAGCGGTCGCGAGGGAGGATAGCCGCCCGACGGCGGTCTCGGGCCAGGCGGGTAGGGCAGATAGGCGTCGGTCCAGATCGGCACCCAGCGCGGATTGCCCTCGTTGCTGTCGCTGACGTAGCTGTCGCCATCGCTGGTGGTGCACTCGTACATCGGCTGCGGCGGCTGCACGTGCTCGTAGCGCACCTCGCGCTCGGGTGCGCGCGGTGCCGGTGTCGGCTCGGGCGCGCGGTCGCTGCGCACGACCTGCGGGGCCGGGTCGCGCGGGCGCTGCAGGTCGCGGACTTCCTGCCGGCCCTGGCGGCACGGTGCATCCTGCAGCGACACGGCGCCATTGCTGCCCACACAGCGGTAGACGCGCACGTTGTCGCTCTGCGCCGCAGCGGTCACGGCGGGGCTCAGCAGGGCGAGCAGGGACAACCACAGGGCAGGGCGCAGGGTCATGCGGCCAGTGTGCGGGTTTGCCTGCCTGCACGCAAAAGGCGGCTCAGCTGCGCAGCACGTGGCCGCTGAGCGCATCGCGGATCGGCGTGGGCTGCGCCAGGCCCCCGGTCTGGCCATCGATCAGGCCATCGAGCAGGGCCAGCAGGCGCGGGTCCAGTTCCGCGCGTGTGCGTGCCGGTGGCTCACCGGCGAGGTTGGCGCTGGTGGAAACCAGCGGGCCGCCCCAGGCGCGGCACAGCGCGGCGACCAAGGGGTGGGCACTGATCCGCACCGCGATCCCGCTGTGCTCGCCGGTGATCCAGCGCGGCGCACGAACGCCGGCGGGCAGGATCCAGGTGTTGGCGCCAGGCCAGCTGGCCAGCACCGCGCCTTGGCGTTCCAGCGGCAGGGCATCCATCCGCACCCAGCCCTCCAGCTGGGCCGGGTCGGCGGCGACCAGAATCATCCCCTTCTCGACCGGGCGCTGCTTGAGCTGCAGCAGCTTCATCACCGCAGCTTCGTGCGCGGGATCGCAGCCCAGACCCCAGACCGCTTCGGTGGGATAGGCGATCACCCCGCCGGCGCGCAGCGCAGGCAGGGCGGTGTCCACAGTGAATTCGTTCATGACAGGCGGGCCGGATGCATGGCCCGCATTATCCTCCCGCCGTGGCGGGAGGGGTCAACCCGGCGGCGGGTGGGAGCAGCGCCCCTGCGCAGGGGCGTGAGCCGCCCGGGGCGGTCAGGACGTCTTTTTGACGGCCTTCTTCACCGCTTTCTTGGCCACCTTCTTGGTCGCCTTCTTCGCCGTGGCTTTCTTGGCAACCTTCTTCACCGCCTTCTTGGTGGCGGTCTTCTTGGTCGCTTCACCGGCAGCGGCTTTCTTGGCCGGTGCCTTCTTGGCCACGACCTTCTTGGCGGCCTTCTTGCCGAAGCCCTTGCGCACCGGCTTGCCGGTTTCTTCCATCAGCTTCTGCACCTCGGCCAGGGTCAGCGAGGCCGGCTCGCGATCCTTCGGGATCTTGCCGTTCATCTTGCCATCGCTGATGTACGGGCCGAAGCGACCATTCAGCACCTGGATCTCGCTGCCCTCGAATTCCTTGATGATCCGGTTGCGCGCGATCTCTTCCTTCTCTTCGATCAGGAACACGGCGCGGGCCAGGTCGATGGTGTACGGGTCGTCTTCCTTCTTCAGCGAGGCATAGGTGCTGCCGCGCTTGGCGAACGGGCCAAAGCGACCGATGCCGACGCTGACGTCCTCATCCTTGTCCTGGCCGAGCGCACGCGGCATCAGGAACAGCTCCAGCGCGTCTTCCAGGGAGATGGTGTGCATCGACTGGCCGGGGCGCAGCGAGGCGAACTTGGGCTTGTCCTCGGCGTCCTCGGCAGTGCTGCCGATCGCCGCGTACGGCCCGAAACGGCCCAGGCGCACGCTCACCGGCTTGCCGGTCTTGGGGTCGGTGCCGAGCTCGCGCGCGCCACTGGCCTCGGCACGGTCGACCGATTCGTTCTTTTCGCCGACCAGCTTGTGGAACGGTTCCCAGAAACGCGCCATCAGCGGGATCCAGTCTTCTTCGCCACGCGACACCGCATCGAGCTCGTCTTCGAGCTTGGCGGTGAAGTCGTAATCCACGTACTGGGTGAAGTGGCTGGAGAGGAACTTGGAGACCGCGCGGCCCACGTCGGACGGGCGGAAGCTGCGGCCTTCCATCTCCACGTACTTGCGGAACAGCAGGGTCTGGATGATCGAGGCGTAGGTCGAGGGGCGGCCGATGCCGTACTCCTCGAGCGCCTTGACCAGCGCCGCTTCGGTGAAGCGCGGCGGCGGCTGGGTGAAGTGCTGTTCGGCCAGGATGCGCTCGAGCGGCACGCGGTCGCCGGGCTTCATCGCCGGCAGCTTGCGGCCTTCATCGTCGTCCTCGGCACTCTTGTTGTCCTTGCCTTCCTCGTACACGGCCAGGAAGCCGGGCACGACCACGGTGGTGCCACTGGCGCGGAACACGTGCTCGCTGCCGGCCGACAGGTCCACGCTGACGGTGTTGAGCGTGGCCGGAATCATCTGGCAGGCGACGGCGCGCTTCCAGATCAGCTCATACAGCTTGCGCTCGTCATCGGTGAGGAAGCGCGCCACCTGGGCAGGGGTGCGCAGCGCCGAGGTCGGACGCACGGCTTCGTGCGCTTCCTGGGCGTTCTTGGATTTGGTCTGGTAGGTGTTCGGCTGGTCCGGCAGCGAGGCGATGCCGAAATCGCGCGCGATCACGTCGCGGATCTCGGCCAGCGCATCCTGGGAGAGGTTCACCGAGTCGGTACGCATGTACGAGATCAGGCCGACGGTGCCTTCTTCTTCACCGATCGCCACGCCTTCGTACAGCTTCTGCGCGACCTGCATGGTCTTGCGCGTGGTGAAGCCGAGCTTGCGCGAGGCTTCCTGCTGCAGGGTGGAGGTGGTGAACGGCGGGGCCGGGCGGCGCTTGCGCTCCTTGCTGACCACGTCGGTGACGTGCAGGGCGCCCTGGGCGGCCTGCTGGATGCGCATGCGCGCGGCCTCGGCGGTGTCGCCGTCGGTCACGGTGAACTGTTCGAACTTCTGGCCGTCCAGCTTGATCAGGCGCGCATTGAAGTGCTGCGAAGGATGCGCGCACAGCGCATCGATGCTCCAGTACTCACGGGCGATGAAGGCTTCGATCTCTTCTTCGCGTTCGACGATCATGCGCAGCGCCGGGCTCTGCACGCGGCCGGCGGACAGGCCGCGCTGGACCTTGCGCCACAGCACCGGGGACAGATTGAAACCGACCAGGTAATCCAGCGCACGGCGTGCCTGCTGCGCATCGACCAGATCGGCGGCGATCTCTCGCGGGTGGCCCATCGCTTCCTTGATGGCGCGCGGGGTGATCTCGGTGAAGACCACGCGCTGCATGGGCTTGTCCTTGACCAGCCCACGTTCCTTCAGGATCTCGGCGATGTGCCAGCTGATCGCTTCTCCCTCGCGATCCGGATCGGTCGCCAGGAAGATGTCGTCGGCGCCCTTGGCGGCCTTGACGATGGCATCGACGTGCTTTTCGTTCTTCTCGATGAGGTCGTAACGCATCGCGAAGTTGTTGTCGGGGTCGACCGCGCCTTCCTTGGGCACCAGGTCACGCACATGCCCATACGAGGCCAGGACGGTGAAGTCCTTGCCGAGGTATTTGTTGATCGTCTTGGCCTTGGCGGGCGATTCGACGATGAGCAGGTGCTTGGGCATGGCGTCAGGATTCTATGGGCAGGGCCCCGGGGAGGGCCGCTAGGGTGGAGCAAATGGCCGCATTAGTGAAGCGGCGCGGGCGATATACATAAACCGAACGCCCGGGGGTGGGCCGGGCGTTCAGCTTTCTGCCTATTAGTGGAATCACGCCGGGCCGGCTCATGTCAAGCGGCCCGGTGTGAGGATTGCTCAGATCAGGACATCGAGGCGATCACGCCGATCATGGCGATCATCACGCCGAACAAGGCCACCACGGCCAGTGCGGCGATCACCAGGATCACGATGGTGACCGTGCCCAGGCCGCGCTGCTGCAGCTCGGGATGCTCGGTGAAGGCCCACTTGTCCACCACCAGGGTGTCGCACATCATGTCGTGCAGTGCCTGCTTGCGCTCGGTGAAGGCGGCCATGATGAAACCGATCATCAGGATCAGGCTGCTGACAATGGTCGCCAGGTAGCGGCAGAACGCCCGCAGGAAGCTGATCCGCTCGCCGTTGCCACGCACCACTTTGATGCCGACGGCCATCTTGCCCAGCGTGGCGCCGCCGCGCGAGGCGTGGAAGCCGGCGTAGTAGCCGATGCTGATGACCATGCTGAGCAGCATCACCACCAGCGTGAGCGCGACCTGCACGCCCTCGTTGCCCGAGCCGACGCCGGCCAGGTTGATGATCATGCTCAGCGGCAGAGTGACTACGGTGAGCAGGATGTAGTCGATGAAGTAGGCGGCGTAGCGCTTCCAGAAGCCGGCGTAGACCACGTCATGACCGCTGACCACCGCCGTGTTGGCGTAGCCGGTGGCCGCAACAGGCGCGGTATACGGCGAGTGCGTGCCACCGCCGGTGCCGGGCAGGGGGGCAGTGCCGTTGTCGATGGCGGTGTAATCCCCGCGCAGGTCGATGCCGCTGCCGAGGTTGTCGGCCGCAGCGGTCAGGGTCTGCAACTGCAGCTCATCGACGGCCTCGGACAGCGGTGCCCACTGCGCGAACCCTTCGCGCCACACCAGTGTGGCCAGGGTGATCTCACCACGCTGGAAGCGCTGGCGCATCTCATCTGCGCTTAGCGGTCCCTGACGTTCCTGGCCATCGGCGAAATACCACTCAATCATTGCTTCAATCCCCTGTTGGGTGCATCCATGGACATGTGTCCGTTCATCAGCCGCGGCATTCCGCGGGCAGGTACGTATCGTCGGGCTCGCCGCTGCATTCCCAGTGCCCGGCACCGTTGTAATCCAGCCACAACAGCTTGCCGTCCAGCGCGGCATTGCCGGGCACGGTGAGTTCGGCTTCCACGCCGCAGTGGCCGTTGTCGAAGCGACCGATCCGCACGGCATTGATCGCGCCGTCGGCATACCCGTCGGCCGGCTGGAAGCCTTCGTCATCATTGACCGGGCAGCGGCCATGCTCACCGTGGAACGCGGCCACCGCGACCTTGACCGGGGCCAGCGTCACCAGCGCTTCGCTGGTCTTGGACCGCGCGACATACTCCTGGTAGGCGGGCAGGGCGATCGCGGCGAGTACCGCACCGACGATCAACACCAACACCACGATGATGGCGGCCACGATGCCCACGATCGCGCAGCCGCTCAATCCCTTGCGGGGCGGCGGAATGACGGGATTGGCGGGGGCCGCAGGCGCGACGGGGATGGCCGGCGCGGCGGGCAGTGCCGGCGGCACGGTGGGATCGGGCACCGGCTCTGCCGCCGGCCCGGCGGCGGGGGCAGGGTCCAGGCCGATCTCGGCAGCCACCGATTCCAGGGGCTGCCACTGGGCCATGCCGTCGCGCCAGACCAGCGTATCCAACCCGATGCGGCTGGAACGGTAGAGCGCGATCAGCTCGTCAGCAGGCAGCGGACCGCGCTGCTGACTGTTTCCTTCTGCAAAGAACCATTGGTCCACCGGCCCGCTCCTGAATGCGCAAGGCGCTCAGTGTAAGGTCAGTGAAGCGGTTCCGGCTCGTCCACGAACATCTGGGTTTCCATCCAGGCGTATGCGGCCTCGGCACCGGGCTGGTTGAACAGCACCATCAGCACGACCCACTTGAGGTCGTCCAGGTCCAGTTCGTCCTGGTCCAGCGCCATCGCACGGTCGAGCACCAGCTCGCGCTGGCTGGCATCGAGAATCCCGTGCTGCTCCAGGAACATCAGAAAGCCGCGGCCTTCCACGTCGAGCTTGTCCAGCTCCGGGCCATGGAAAATCCGCACCGGGCCATTCACGCGGCCCAGCACGACGGCCGGGCGCTGCTCGGCAAGCGCGTCCAGCCAATCGAAGGCTTTGTTGATCTCGGTGGGGCTGAAGCCGGCCTGGATCAGGCCGTTCTGGAGGGAGTCGCGGTCGCGGATGAGGTCCGCGTCTTCGCTGAAATAATGTTCGAACAGGTACAGCAGGACATCCAGAATGCTCTCTTTCATTGCCCCTCGGCCTGCGTCAACGACGCTGTGGAGGTGAAGAAACTAGGGTTTTCGACAGTAGCGACCATGGGCGGCCATTACCTTTCCATCCAGTTCCATGACCAGCAGCATGGCCGACAGCTGGGCCGCCGTCAATCCGCTGCGCTGGATCAATGAATCCATACCCGTTGGGTCGTGATCCAGGGCTTTCCACAAGCACTGGTAGTCCGGGTCGGTGTAGGAAGGGGCGCGCTCGGGCGCCGGTCGTGCCTGTTCAGTGGGGGCGTCCAACCGGGTTCGCAAGGCCCCGGCCAGGGTCTGGGCGAGCGCGGCCACCCCGGCGGTCACCTCGGCCGGGGCCTCCACCAGCGCGGCGCCCTGCCGGATCAGTCGGTGGCAGCCGCGGGCCCGGGGGTTGCGGATCGAGCCGGGCAGGGCGAACACCTCGCGGCCTGCCTCGGCGGCGCAGCGGGCGGTGATCAGCGCGCCCGAGCGCTCGGCAGCCTCGATCACCAGGGTACCCAGGCTGAGCCCGGCGACGATCCGGTTACGGGCAGGGAAGTGCGCCTGGGTGGCCGGCATTCCGGGCGCGTATTCGCTGACCACCGCGCCGGTACGGGCAATGCGTTCATGCAGCGCGGCATGCCGGGGCGGATAGGTCTGGTCCAGGCCAGTGGCGACCACGGCCACGGTCATTCCTCCGGCGATCTGCAGGGCGCCCTCGTGGGCCTGGGCGTCGACCCCGGTTGCCAGGCCGCTGATGACCGACCAGCCATCGCCAGCCAGCGCGGTGCCGAAGGCGTGCGCGTGCTCGCGGCCGCTGGCGGTGGGCGAGCGGCTGCCCACCACCGCTACCGCCGGATGCCACAGCCGGGCCGGGTTTCCGTCCACGAACAAGGCCACGGGCGGCTCCTCGATCTGGGCCAGCAGCGCCGGGTAGTCGGGATCGGTGAGGGCGAGCAGATGGTGGCGTTCGTCTGCCAGCCAGGCCAGGCCGTGGGCCAGATACCCCTCGTCCGGCAACGCCAGCCGGGCGCGTTGCGCCGGGGTGCAGCCGGCGGCGCGCCAGGCGCTCGGACCGGCCCGCAGCGCTGCCGCTGCATCAGTGAACTGGCGCAGCAGGCGCAGCCGGGGCGGCAGGGCACCGCCGGCCAGGACCAGGGTGAGCAGGGCGGTGGATGAGGCAAGGCAGGGAATCGGCATCCCTATACCCTGGTCCGCAAATGATGACGGCGCCCTAGGGCGCCGTCGGATGGCGGGGTAGGACTCTCCCGCGCTTACTGCTTATCGGGATGCAGTGCCGAATAGCCGACCCTGACCGGCTTCACGCCTTCCATCACCAGCGCGTAGCTGACGTTCTCGAAGGTGCGGAAGACCATCGCGTGGGCGGCGTACTCGTCCGGCAGGGTGACCCGGCCGGCCCCGCTGGTCAGCGAATCGTCCATCCGCGACGAGTTCGGGTAATTCATGCGGTGGGCCACATGGCGGCCCTGGCGCCACAGCGAGAACACGGTGCCGTTGTCCACTCCGTTGGCACGGCCGGCGGAGATCGCGATCACATCGCGCGGGCCGCCGGAGGTGAAGGTATCGGCCACGGCCAGCACCCGGACATCCAGATCGAGGGCCTGCGGCGCGGGCACGTGCGGCACGAACTGCAGGTCGTACGGGCGCGCCTCGACCGGGACCAGGCGGTCCCCGGCGCGGACTTCACGGCCGTCCACCTGACCCTGAAGCACCAGCGAGGTCACTTCGACACTGCCGCTCTGCACGCGGCTCACCGTGCCGACGTTGATCTGGGCCAGTTCGTAGCCCAGCGCCTGGTGCCGCTTGCTCGGCACGATGAAGGTCTTCCAGAGGTTGCCGCTGCCGGGCGTGGTCTCGCCGCGGGCATTGAGGTCTTCGGTCGGCTTGGGCAGGGCGTACTGCACGGTCGGGCGGACCACCGCGTAGCGCTGGCCGACCTGGGCGTTCTCCAGGCCCCGCACATAGGCGGTCTGGCCGGTGGTGGCGCGCAGGCGGTTGTCTTCCAGATTGACCACGTAGGGCAGCGACTTGACCTCGTCGACCACGCTCAACTGCTTCAGGAAGGGCTCGACCTGCTCCAGCGGGACGCCGTTGATCGGGGCCTCCTGGCGCGGGCCGGGCTGGGCCACGACGCGGTCCAGATAGGCCAGGCTGAGCACGTCACCCGGGTAGATCAGGTGCGGATTCTTGACCTGCGGGTTGGCCTGCCAGATCTCCGGCCACAGCCAGGGCTTCTGCAGGAAACGCGCCGAGATATCCCACAGCGTGTCCCCTTTGCGCACGACATAGGTATCCGGGTGCCCGCCATTCATTTCCACGGCGGTAGCATAGGTAGCGACGGTCAGCATCGCCACGGCGACGACCGTACGAGTTCGTTCAAACATAGATGTGGTGCCTGATTCCCCAACAGGTTCGCGCACTATAGTCCAGAAACCGGGGCGCGGGGCAAGCGTTGGCGATAGAATCGCCCTGTACGCCGCTTCGACCGGCGCCCCCTACCGGTATTTGCCATGGCCCTCCTGCCCATTCTCGAATTTCCCGATCCGCGCCTGCGTACCAAGGCTGCGTTGATCGATGCTGCCGACGTGACCACGCCGGCGTTCCAGACTCTGATCGACGACATGTTCCAGACCATGTATGACGCCCCGGGCATCGGCCTTGCCGCCAGCCAGGTGGACGTGCACAAGCGCTTCATGGTGATCGACGTCAGCGAAGAGAAAGACACCCCGATGGTGTTCATCAATCCGGAGATCGTCGCCAACGAAGGTGGCCAGGTCTATCAGGAAGGCTGCCTGTCGGTGCCGGGCATCTTTGCCGACGTCACCCGCGCCAACCAGATCACCGTGCGTTACCTGGACCGCGACGGCGTGGCGCAGGAACTGACCACTGACGGCGTACTCGCCGTGTGTGTGCAGCACGAGATGGACCACCTGGACGGCAAGCTGTTCATTGATTACCTCTCGCCGCTCAAGCGCGAGATGGTGCGCAAGAAGCTGGCCAAGCAGCGCAAGCACGTTGCCTGAGGTGATTGCAGCGACCGCCGCGCGGGTTGACCGCGCGATGGGTCCTGTCGCGCGGCGCCGGACATCGGCGCCGTTTTACGTTCTGTTAGTGGGGTCGCCATGAAGATTGTCTTTGCCGGTACGCCGGCGTTCGCCGTGTCCTCGCTGCGTGCCGCAGCCCGCCACCATGAAGTGGTCGCGGTGTACACGCAGCCTGATCGTCCCGCTGGCCGTGGCCGTGGCCTGGCACCTTCGCCGGTCAAGCTGGAAGCGATCGCACGCGGCATCCCGGTGTTCCAGCCGGAGAGCCTGAAGACCCCCGAAGCCCAGCAGCAGCTGCGCGATCTCGCCCCGGACCTGATGGTGGTGGTGGCGTATGGCCTGATCCTGCCCAAGGCGGTACTGACCATCCCGACCCATGGCTGCTGGAACGTGCACGCCTCGCTGCTGCCGCGCTGGCGTGGTGCCGCGCCGATCCAGCGTGCGATCCAGGCCGGCGATGCCGAAACCGGTGTGTGCCTGATGCAGATGGAAGCGGGGCTGGATACCGGTCCGGTGCTGCTCAAGCAGCACATCGCGATCGGTCCCAACGACACCGGCGGTCAACTGCATGATCGCCTGGCGGCGTTGGGTGAGCAGGTGCTGTCCGACGGCCTGGGCCTGCTGCGGGCCGGCATCAAGCCGATCGCGCAGCCGCAGCCCGAGGCTGGCGTGACCTATGCGCACAAGCTCGACAAGGCCGAAGCCCGTCTGGACTGGGCGCAGGACGCCGACGCGCTGGCGCGCACCGTGCGTGCGTTCAATCCGTGGCCGGTCGCCGAGGCGATGCTGGTCGGCGAGCGTGTACGCATCCATGGTGCGATCGCGCTGGATGACAACCAGGGCAAGGCGCCGGGCACGCTGCTGGCCGCCTCGCGCGATGGTATCGACATCGCCTGCGGTCACGGCGCGCTGCGCCTGCGCGTGCTGCAGCGCGAGGGCGGCAAGGCGATCACCGCCGCCGATTACCTCAATGCCCGCCGCGACCTCGTGGCAGGTGCCTGAGATGACGACGCCCCGTCCCGCCAAGCCTGCTGGCGCGTACACCGCCCATACCGCCCCCGGGGTACCCACCCGTGTGCTGGCCGCGCGCGTGCTGGCCCAGGTGATCGGCCGCGGCCGCTCGCTCAAGGCCGAGCTGGCCACCGCGTTGCCGACCCTGGACGACAGCCGCGACCGCGCGCTGCTGGAGGCGCTGTGCTTTGCCGTGCTGCGCCGCCGCGCGGCCTATGACGCGGCGCTGGCGCAGTGGATGCCGCGGCCGCTGAGCGTGCGCGAAGACGAGCTGCGCGCGCTGCTGCTGGTCGGCTTCGCCCAGCTGGACGCGCTGGAACTGCCGGCGCACGCCGCGCTCTCGGCCACGGTCGACGCCGCGCGCGCGATGGGCCGTGATCGCCAGGCCGGCATGGTCAATGCACTGCTGCGCCGCGCCCAGCGCGAAGGCATTCCGCCGCTGCCCGCGCGCGACGCCTTCCCGCTGTGGATGGCCGAGAAGATCGAGCAGGATTGGCCGGACGAGGCCGAAGCCGTGTTCAGCGCCAGCCTGCAGGCCGCGCCGCTGTGGCTGCGGGTCAACCGCCAGCACAGCAGTCGTGACGCGATGCTGCAGCAGTTGGAGGCCGCCGGTATCGCCGCCGAAGCATCGAGCGTGGGGGCCGATGCGATCCGCCTGCCGGTGCCGGTCGCAGTTTCGGCGCTGCCCGGGTTCGCCGATGGTGCGTTGTCGGTGCAGGATCTGTCTGCGCAGCAGGTGGCCGATGCGCTGGCGCCGCGCCCGGGTTCGCGTGTGCTTGATGCCTGCGCCGCACCGGGCGGCAAGGCGGCCCATCTGCTGGAGCGCGATCCGACCCTGCAGCTGTTGGCGTTGGATATCGATGCGCGCCGGCTCAAGCGCATCAGCGACACCTTCGCGCGCACCGGCGTGGGCCAGAACGCGAAGGTGCTGGCCGGCGATGCGACTGCGCCGGCCAGTTGGTGGGACGGGCAGCTGTTCGACACCATCCTGCTCGACGCCCCCTGTTCGGCCACCGGTATCATCCGCCGCCAGCCGGACGTGCTGGTGCACCGCCGGCCCACCGACATCGAGGCACTGATCGCCCTGCAGGCGCGCCTGCTGGATGCGTGCTGGTCGATGCTCACGCCGGGGGGAACCCTGCTGTATGCGACATGCTCGATCCTGCGCGATGAAAATCAATTCCAGGTCGAGGCCTTCCTGCAGCGCACGCGTGATGCGGGCTTCCTGCCGTTGGGTGACGCGTATGGCCACGATTCCTGGGCCGGGCGCCAGCGCCTGCCTGGTGAGGACGGTGCTGACGGCTTCTTCTATGCGCGTCTGCTAAAGAAGGGTTGATCCGAACCCGGCTAGAATCCCGCCCCATGCTTAAAAACCGCGCATCCCGAGAGTTCTGGCTGCTTGCCCTGATGGCCCTGCTGGTGCTGGGGGCAGGCCTGGGCATGCGTGATCCGTGGCCGTCCGACGAGCCCCGCTTCGCACTGGTCGCCAAGCAGATGGTGGACAGCGGCGACTGGTTGTTCCCGCACCGGGGCACCGAGCTGTATTCGGACAAGCCGCCGATGCTGATGTGGTCGCAGGCCACGCTGTACTCGCTGGTCGGCGACTGGCGGGTGGCGTTCCTGCTGCCCTCGTTGCTGGCCGCGCTGGGCACGCTGGCCTGCGTCTATGACCTGGGCCGCCGCCTGTGGACGCGGCGGGTCGGCTTGTACGCGGCCTGGGCGCTGCTGTTCGCGCTGCACTTCACCTTCCAGTCCAAAAAGGCCCAGATCGATCCGCTGGTGGTGTTCTTCATCACGTTGGCCAACTACGGCCTGCTGCGCCACCTGCTCAGTGGCCCTGCCTGGCGCTGGTGGTGGCTGGGCTGGTTCGCCGCCGGGCTGGGGGTGATCACCAAGGGTGTAGGCGTGATCGCGCTGCTGATGATCGTGCCGGCGGCCGTGGCCTCTGTACGGGGCTGGCCGCGGGTGACGCTGCACATCCGTGATTGGCGCTTCTGGGTCGGGCCGCTGGCGTTCCTGTTGGCGATCGCGTTGTGGCTGGTGCCGATGGTGGTGACGGCGTTGAGCAGCGGGTCGGCCGAGTACCGCGCGTATCTGGACGACATTCTGTTCCGGCAGACCGCCAAGCGCTACGCGCAATCCTGGGACCATCACCAGCCCTGGTGGTACTTCCTGGGCACGATGCCCTCGATGTGGATCCCGGCCTTCCTGGCGATCCCCTGGGCGATTCCGGCCTGGCGCCGGCGTCTGCAGCGGCGCGATGCGCGCTATCTGCTGCCGTTGGTGTGGTGGTTGCTGATCGTGCTGTTCTTCTCGATCCCCAACGGCAAGCGCGACGTCTACATCCTGCCGGCGCTGCCGATGTTCTGCCTGGCGTTGGCACCGCTGCTGCCGGGGCTGCTGCGCAAGCGCGCCTTCCAATGGCTGCTGGGGGGCTTCGTGGCGCTGCTGGCCGCCGGCCTGCTCGGCATCGGCATTTCGATGCTGGTCGGGCAGCCGGGGTTCGAGCGCAAACTGATCCTCGACCGCGGCATCGATACCGCGGTCACCTCCGGCCTGGGCTGGGTCGCGGTCGCGCTGGGCTGCTGGGCCGTGCTGACCCTGTGCATCGCCGGCGTGCGCCGCTTCCATCTGGCGGTGGTGGCGACGCTGACCATGGCCTGGGTGGCATTCGGCCTGATCGGCTATCCGCTGTTCAACGACTCCAGCTCGGCACGTGGGCTGATGCAGCAGGTCGGCCAACGTATCGGCCCGGAGGCGGAACTCGGTCTGGTCGCCTGGAAAGAGCAGAACCTGCTGATGGCCGACCGTGAGGCCGCCACGTTTGGTTTCAATCGCCGCTGGGATCGGCAGCTCAAAGATGGTGTGGCCTGGCAGGCGGAACAGCCGCAGCAGCGCTGGTTGCTGGTGCAGGAAGACGCGCTGCTGGCGTGTGTGGACCGCACCACCGCGGAGCTGGCCGGGGTCGCCAACCGCCGCCGTTGGTGGTTGGTCAGGCCCGGTGATATCCACGGTGCCTGCGTGGCCAGCGCCGAAGAACAGGAGCGCGAACGCGCGCTGCACCGGATCGACGGCGATGAGTGAATTCTGTAATGCTGGCGGCCTGGTCGGGCAGGTGCCGCAGCTCCGTGGGCGCCGGTCGCGTCCTGTGCAATCACGGGCGTGTGTGCCTGCGTGTGGCAATCGAGGTTGGCAATGACGTTCTCCGCAGCATCCGAGCCGGCCACCCCCGTTTCCCTGCCGCCGCTGCAGGGGCGTGCCGGCGTGGCGCATTGGATCGCCACCGTGGGCCTGTTCTGCATGCCCGCGCTGGTGCTGACCCTGCCGCAGAACCTGCTGCCGTACGGCATCCTGTTGCTGCTGAGCACGCTGCTGGCGCCGGATTACCTGTGGCGCGCGCGCGGGCTGGCCGGGCGGCCGGTGAAGGCCCTGACCTGGCTGGTGGTGGCCGCGATTGCCTTTGCCCTGCTCTCGATCTATCTGTTCGAACAGGGACTGCGCGACATCGACAACCGCTCCCGGTTCGTGGTGATCCCGTGGATCGCCCTGTGGGTGTGTGCCCTGCGGCCGGACATTCGCTGGCTGTGGGGCGGGGCGCTGGCCGGTCTGCTCGGCACCATGGTGCTGTCGATCCTGCAGGTGGCCGGCGGCGCGCCACGCGCCGACCTGAGTACCAATGCGATCGTGCTGGCCGACATCGTGCTGGTGCTGATGGTGCTGCTGGTGTTCTGCCGGCCGCACCAGCGCTGGACCTGGGTGATCGTGGGCATGGTGGCCGGCTGTGTGACCATCGTGCTCAGCGGCAGCCGCGGGGTCTGGCTGGCGCTGCTGGCGCTGCTGGTAGTGATGGCGATGAGCCTGCGCTGGCGCACCGGCCGCGCGCGCCTGGGCGTGCTGCTGGCGCTGGTGGCGATCGCCGGCACCTTGACCCTCACCATCCCGAGCCTGCGCGAGCAGGTCCGCCTGACCGAGCTCAAGCACGACGTGGTGCGCATGGAGCGCGGTGACAGCGACTCGTCTGCCGGTGCGCGCGTGGAGCGGCTGCAGGTGGCCTACGAAACCTTCCTCGATCATCCCCTCACCGGGGTGGGCATTGGTCACTTTGACAGCGCCATGCAGCGCCTGCCGGTGTGCCGGGATGATCCCAGCGAGCAGCGTTGCCACCTGGGCCACGCGCACAACGATCTGGCCGAGTGGGCCGCGACCCAAGGCGCCCCCGGCCTGCTGTTGCTGCTGGCCATCTACGGCGTGCCGCTGTGGGTATTCACCGGGCTGCACCGGCGCAGCGGCGAGCAGACCTTCCGCGGTCCGGCCGCCGCCGGGATCATGGTGGTGGTGACCTACGTGCTGTGCGGGATCACCCAGTCGATGTTCGCGCACCAGATCACGGCCAGCTTCTACGTCACCATCGTCGGCCTGCTGGCCGGGCTGTCGATCGTCCAGGGTCACACGCGGCGCCTGGCGCTGGCGCGGGCCCGGAGTCAGGCGCCGGGCTGATCCCGCGGTGGATCGGTCACCGGCTGCCCGTTCTGCAGCATCCACAGCATGATGGTCTTCTGGCGCACGTAGTTGGCGCGCACGTAGGCGTAGACCAGGCCGTGCCAGCCATCGCGGAAGCCGCCGCGCAGCAGCAGCCCGCGCCAGAACCGCCACGCCGGGGCCAGGATCAGCTTGGGCAGGGTGGCGCGCTTGCCCCGCGCGAACTCGTGCTCGGCCATCATCCGCGCATAGCGCTGGGTCTTGAGCAACTGCTGTTCCAGCGAGCGGTAGGGGTAATGGATCAGATCGCCGCGCAGGGTGCCCACCGCACCATCCACGCTGGCGGCCTCATGGATCTCGCGCTTGCCGCGCCAGCCGCCATGGCGGCGGTCGAACAGGCGCAGGACCCGGTCCGGGTAAGCATTGCCATGCTTGAGGAACTTGCCGAAATACGCGGAAAGCCGCGCGAACCGGTAGCCGTGGTGGCCGGCGAAGCCGTTGGCCTGGGCGGCCAGGATCGCCTCGCGCAGGGGGGCGCTGATGCGCTCGTCGGCGTCCAGGCACAGCACCCAGTCATGCGCGGCCTGCTCGACGCAGAACGCCTTCTGGCTGCGGAAACCATCGAACCGGCGTTGCAGCACGCGGGCCCCGGCCGCCGTCGCGATCGCCACGGTGGGATCGGTGGAGTGCGAGTCCACCACCACGATCTCGTCGCAGAAGGCCAGCGAGGCCAGACAATCGCCGATGCGGTCGGCTTCATTGAACGCGATAATGCAGGCCGAAATGCGAGGCCGTTCAGTGGGAGCGGTCGAGGAGGACATGATGGCCGAGTACCTGCTGTTTGCGACGGAGCGTTATGCGCTGCCCATTCTCGCCCCTCTGGCGCAGGCGTTGCACGCATCCGGTCAATCGGTGTCGGCCTGGTTCGCCGATGGCGCCGCCGGTGCGTCGCTGCCCCGCGTGCCCAACGTCGGCCTGAAAGAGGCCCTGGCCCTGCGCCCGCGCGCGGTGTTCAGCGCGGCCAACTGGGTGCCGCCGTTCATTGCCGGGGCCAAGGTGCAGGTCTTCCACGGCTTCAACGTGCAGAAGCGTGACAGTGCCCGCGGCCACTTCCGGGTGCGCGGCCTGTTCGATCTGTACTGCACCCAGGGGCCGGCCACCACCACCCCGTTCCGTGAGCTGGCCGCGCGCGAGGGCCACTTCGCCGTGGCCGAGACCGGTTGGCCGAAACTGGACCCGCTGTTCCGCGATGACGGCGGCCTGAGCGCAGGATTGCGCGTGCCGGCACAAGGCCGCCCGGTGATCCTGTTCGGCTCGACCTTCACCGAGCGGTTGAGCGCGGCGCCACACCTGTACGACCAGATCGCCGCCGACATCGCCCGTGGCGATCACTACTGGCTGCTCACCCTGCATCCCAAGTGCGCGCCGGAACTGTTCGATCGCTACCGCGCGCTGGCCGGCCCGCATGCGCGCTTCATCGAACCGGAACAGGTGATGGCCGCGCAGCGTGCCGCCGATGTGCTGGTCTCGGACACCTCCTCGATCGTGTCCGAGTTCATCGTGCAGCACAAACCGGTGGTGACCTTCCGCAACCGGGTGCCGCAGCCGCACATGATCGATTTCGACGATGCCACGCAGCTGCCGGCGATGCTGGCCCAGGCGTTGAATCCCGCCCCGGCGTTGATGGCCGAGATCCGCCGTTACGCCGATACCATCCACCCGTTCCGCGATGGGTACTCCTCCGAGCGGGTGATCGCCGCGACCGAGGATTTCCTGTCCGGTGAACTCGGCACGCTCAAGCGCAAACCGTTCGGCGCGTGGACGCGCGGTCTGCAGATCCGCAAGGATCTCGGGTATTGGGGGCCGGCCAAACGCTGAAGCGCCCTTCGCGATGCCGGCCGGGTTGCGGGAAGCCGGCCAGCGGCCGGCGCCACCGGGATTCACCCCCTGCGTGGACGCCGCTCATCGGGCAGGTTCACGCCATGCATGGCTGCTCTTTTACCAGCGCAGGCGGCGCTTGGCCAACGCCCGGCCGAGCTGCTCATACACCGCGCGTGCGTCGGCTTCCGGCAGGTACTGCAGCACCAGCGGCGTGCCCATGCCTGCGCCAGCGGTATCCAGCCACACGCTGGCCGTGCCCAGCCGGCGATCCAGCGGCGAGCGCGTCAGGCGCAGTGCCTGCAGCTTGTCCAGCTCGGCAAAGCGCCACCAGCGCTGCCACCAGCCGCCACGCACGGCTACGTAGTCGTCATCCAGGTGATAGCCGATGCGGGCCATCTGCCGATACGCGCGGAATGCCGACCACGGCAACCACAGCAGCAACACCGCGCCCCACGGGCCGCCGTACCAGATCGCGCCTGCGCTCAGCAGCGGAACGAAGCACAGCGCGCCCAGGCACAGTCGCCACCAGCCGCGCATCTGAACCGGCTGCCAGCGCGTCGGCGGCCACTGCAGGTGCGGCAGCAGATGCTGGACCAGCCCATCGCACACGGCCGGCGTCGCCAGCGGCGCCAGCTCGCGCAGGTCACGCCGCTCGCCTTCGCCGGGATTGCCGGCAGCGATATCGATCCGCAGTTGCCGGCGCTGGAACCAGCGCTGCAGGGCGCTCTCGCGCAACGTCCACGCCTGGATCCGGCGGCGCGCCACGCTGGTGCGCATCCGGGTCAGCAAGCCGCTGGCCACGGTCAGCCGACGCTCGTGCTCACTGAGCCGGAAGCCGTAGTAACGCAGCAGCGCGAGCACCACCGAGAGTACCCGCAGCAGCACCCAGAAACCGGCCACGGCGATCACCGCGGCGATCGTCCACAGCCAGATGCCGGGATGCAGGTGGCTGGCATAGCCGAAGGCCTGGCGACCACCGGCTTCGATCACATCGGAGACGCTGCCACGCGGGAACAGTTGCAGCATCGCACCCACCACCGCCACCACCACGACCCAGCCGCGGTTGGAGAGCAGGCCGATACGGACCACCTCGGCGGAGCTCAGTGCGAGCAGTACGTCCTCGGCAGGCTCGGCGATGGTCGCCTCACCTTCGGCCGTGACCGGGGCGGCCTGGCCGCGCTGGCGCACCAGCCGCTCCAGCGCGAGGGCCTGGTCGAGCTTGAGCACCCGCATTTCCGCTTCGGGGCGATTGCCACCGGCCGATTCCAGCTTCAGCTCGGCCACACCGAACAGGCGATGCAGGGGGTTCTGGTGGACCACCACGTTGTGGATGCGGGCGAAGGGAATCTCGCGGCGATTGCGCGCGAAGACACCACTGCGCACCGTGATCGCCGTGTTGCCGATCCGGTAGCGATAGGTGAGGTACTGCAGCACCGAGTACGCGACCAGCACCACCACCGCGATCACCGGGCCGAGTGACAGCCACAGTTCATCGCGGTCGCCGCGCTGGCCGAACACCACCAGTGCGATCAGCGGGACCAGGCCCTGGCGCAACTGCATCAGCAGCACGAACAGCCACGACCACGGGTGCAGCCGCTGCTCCGGCGCGGCATCAAGCGGCGGCGGCGTACTCACAGGGCGTCGTCGTCCTGGTCCAGCTGGTGCGCCAGGGTGTCGCGCAGGCGCTCGGCATCGGCGCTGTCCAGCCCGCTGAGGGTGACCGCACTGAAGCGGCTGCCGGCGGTATGCACCACCAGCGTGCTCAAGCCGGCGCTGCGTTCGATCGGGCCCCGGCGCAGATCCAGATGCTGCACGCGCGAGGTCGGCACCCGGGTTTCGTTCTGCCACAGCAGGTCACGCCGCAGGCCCAGGCCCTGGGCGTCAAGCCGCCAATAGGTGCGGCGCTGGCGGCGGAAGGCGAGTGCCGCACCGAACAGCGCGCCCAGCACCACCATGCCGGCCGCGCCCCACCAGCGCCCCGGCAGGTCGAAGACCACCCAGAGCGCGCCGAGCACGCCGCCTATCATCAATGCGCCGGCGATCGCGCCGCCGAAGGCGGCCAGCCAGGCCGAACGCACGGGCAGCGGTTGCCAGTCGGGGGCGGCGGCCGGCAACGGCGGCAACGGCGGCGGCACGGGAGTGTCGAGGAGATCGGACAAGGCAGGGCGCTCGGCTGGAAACAGGCCGGGCGCATGCGTGCAGGTGCAACCGCCCGTGGCGCAGACGGTAGCAGGTTGCCGTGGGCTATTGCGCGGCCTGGATCAGTGCATCGACATCGAGCAGGTGGCCGGCACGTTCGGCCTTGGTACGCAGGTACTGCTCGTTTTCGGCGGTGATGTCGCCGGTGACCGGCACGCAGTCGACCACATCGATGCCGGCATTGCGCAGGCGCTGGGCCTTGGTCGGGTTGTTGCTGAGCAGTTGCACGCGGGTCACGCCCAGGCCCTGCAGCATCGCCACGGCACTGCCGTAACGCCGCTCGTCGGCACCGAAGCCGAGCTGGGCATCGGCGTCGATCGTATCCAGGCCATCGTGCTGATAACCGTAGGCGCGCATCTTCGCCGCGATGCCGGTGCCACGGCCTTCCTGGTCCAGGTACAGCAGCACGCCGCCGCCGAGCTCCTTGAGTTTGCGCAGGCCACGCCGCAGCTGGTCGCCACAGTCGCACTTGAGCGAGCCGAACAGATCGCCGGTCAGGCAGGAGGAGTGCACGCGCACCGGCACCACGGCGGACAGGTCCGGCGTGCCGACGATGATCGCGACCTGGTCGCGCTGGGCCACGCCACCGCGGAACACCGCGAATTCGGTCATGCCGACCTCGCGCAACGGGACCGGCGAGCGGGCCACCAGTTCATAGGCGTGGGCGGCCTGCTCGGCGCCCTGGCTCAGGTCGCACAGCGAAACCTGGGCGCAGTCGTCGAAACGGCGATCATCGGGGGTCAACAGCACGCCGACCATCGCCGGCAGCAGCAGGCCGAGGCGGGCGATTTCCACGGCACCATCGTCGAGTGCTTCCCCGCCGGTCCAGCCCGGCGGCATCGCGCCGGGATCGCGCAGGTAGCTGAGCGAGGGCAGGGCATCGAAGTCGATCCCGGCCAGCGGCACGCGCGCGCCACGTTCGGCACTCACCCCGAGCACGCGGGCGCGGGTAGCGGTGAGGAACAGGTAGTGGCGATGTTCCGCGGCAGCGGCGAAGGCGCTGAAGCTGGTGCGGGTGCTGCTGTCCAGCGCGATGAAGGCCAGGCGCTGGCCGTGACCATCGTCGATCACCACCGGGCGGCCGGCACGCAGTTCGGCCACCGCGCGCTCGCAGCGGATCGCGGCCGGATCGCCGAACAGGGAAGAAGCAGGGGACATGACAGGGGCCGTGGGGGACATCGTGGTTTCCACAGTGGGGACGGATCGCGGCGATTCAATCGCACCAGGGGCGCGACGCTGCGTCGCAGTCAGTGCGGATGGTCCTCGGTGGCATAGGGATCGTCCTCGCCGCTCTCCGGTGGGCGCAGCGTATAGCGCTTGTAGGTCCACTGGTACTGCGCGGGATCGCGCCGGGCGATGCGTTCGATCCCGGCGTTGAGGGCGGTGGCGGCGGTGCGCGGGTCCGGATCGGCCACGGCGGGCGGGGTGGGCTCGATGTGCAGCGCGAAGTCCATGCCCGGGCCGATGCGCTCGCACCAGCCGTACAGCACCGTCGCGCCGGTGCGCTCGGCCAGCCGGTTGACCAGGGTCATGGTCAGTGCCTCCACCCCGAAGAACGGTGCGAACACCCCGTCGCCGGCCTTGGGCTGCTGGTCGGGCAGGATGCCGGTCGCGCCGCCGTCCTTGAGCACCTTGAACAGCTGGCGCACGGCCGGGCCCTCGGCCCGGACCTGCTGGACATTGTCGCCGCCGCGGACCAGCTGCAGGAAGGCATCGCCCACCGCTTCATCCGGGGCCTTGTAGACGATCGCGATCGGGCCGCGCGAGGCCAGCCACTGGTTGAGCAGCTCCCAGTTGCCGTAATGCGGGGCGGCCACGATCACGCCCTTGCCGGCGGCCAGCGCCGCGTCGTACAGGGCCTCGCCGTGGCGCTCGGTCAGGCGAGCCAGGTTGCGCTCGCGCGGCTGGGTCCACAGGCGCAGGGTCTCGATCGCCTGCAGTGCGGTGGAGCGCAGTACGTCCCGGTGAAGCACCGCGCGCTCGGCGTCGCCCAGCTCGGGGTAGGCCAGTTCGAGATTGCGACGGGTCACGCGGCTCTCACGGGCATTGAGACGGATCCACAGCCAGGCCAGCCCATTGGCGAAGGCATGCAGCCAGGACCAGGGCAGACGGGTGAACAGGGCAGCGGCGCGATAGGCCAGGCGGGCAGTGGTATGCGGTTTCATCACCGCAAAGTCTAGCCGCTGGCGGCCAGCCTGTCGGCGCGCGGGCGCGTTAAGGTAGGCCGCCTTCAGTTAGCGGAGCTCTGTCCATGCGAGTCCTGATCCAGCGCGTCAGCGAAGCCAGCGTCCGTGTCGAGCAGGCCGTTGTCGGCCAGATCGGGCCCGGCCTGCTGGCCCTGGTGGGCATGGAGCCGGGCGATACCGAGGCCCAGATCATCCGGATGGCCGATCGCCTGCTGGGTTACCGTGTCTTTGGCGATGAGACCGGAAAAATGAACCGGTCTCTGCGCGATACCGGCGGCGGATTGCTGCTGGTCAGCCAATTCACCCTGGCGGCCGATACATCCAGCGGGATGCGGCCGGGCTTCAGTACCGCCGCACCGCCGGCGGAGGCTGAACGCGGATTCAACCGACTGGTCGAGATCTGCAGACAAAAACACGCCCCGGGGGTGGAAACCGGCCAGTTTGGTGCCCATATGGTTGTCAGCCTGGTCAACGATGGTCCCGTGACCTTCCTGCTCAGCCCCTAGCCCCCGGGACCACCGCCCGGGAACGCGGGGCGCCGGGCTGGTATAATGCTAGGTTCTATTCCCTCTCCCAGCCGGTGGCGCGAGCACTACATGGCCAACGAACGTCCTGCCCAGCAAAACGACATCAAGCTTCTGATCAGCAAGGGCCTGGAACAGGGCTACCTGACCTACGCCGAAGTCAATGACCATCTGCCCGACGACATCGTCGACCCGGAGCAGATCGAAGATATCATCGGCATGATCAACGGCATGGGCATTGATGTCCATGAAGTTGCTCCCGATGCAGAAACCCTGTTGCTCAACGATGGCAACACCGGCAACCGCGAAGTCGATGACACCGCGGCCGAAGAAGCTGCCGCCGCGCTGAGCGCGCTCGACACCGAAGGTGGCCGCACCACCGACCCGGTGCGCATGTACATGCGCGAAATGGGTACCGTCGAGCTGCTGACCCGCGAAGGCGAAATCGCCATCGCCAAGCGCATCGAAGAAGGTCTGGGCCAGGTCCAGGCCGCACTCGGTACCTTCCCGGTATCGGTGGAATCGCTGCTGGCCGACTACGACGCCCACAAGGAAGGCAAGAAGCGCCTGGCCGAAGTGATCGTCGGCTTCAACGATCTGGTGGAGGAAGTCCCGGCCCCGGCCGTGGCTGAAGACACCAGCGAAGACGCGGACGACGACGCCGATGAAGACGACGACGGCGACGACGTCGAGGAAGAAGCCGGCCCGACCGGTCCGGATCCGGAAGAAGTCGCACGCCGCATGCAGGCCCTGAGCGATGCGTACACCGCGTTCAAGAAGGCCGCTGCCAAGGGCGACCGCAAGCCGCTGGCCAAGCTGCGCGACGACATGGCCGCCGTGTTCGTGACCCTGAAGCTGCCGTTGCCGCTGACCGATGTGCTGGTCAAGCAGCTGCGCGACGTCATGGCCTCGATCAAGTCCCACGAACGCCGCGTGCTGAACCTGGCGACCGTGACCGCGCGCATGCCGCGCAAGGACTTCATCCGCTCGTGGGAAGGCAACCAGACCAACCTGGAGTGGGTGGAAGACGCACTGAAGCGCAAGCAGAAGTGGTCCTCGGCCCTGCGTGACGTGAAGGATCAGATCATCGCCGAACAGCAGGCGACGATCGACATCGAGAAGACCACCTGGCTGGAACTGGACGAGCTGAAGGAAATCAGCCGCGCCATGGCCTACGGTGAAGCGCGTGCGCGCAAGGCCAAGAAGGAAATGGTCGAAGCCAACCTGCGCCTGGTCATCTCGATCGCCAAGAAGTACACCAACCGCGGCCTGCAGTTCCTCGATCTGATCCAGGAAGGCAACATCGGCCTGATGAAGGCCGTGGACAAGTTCGAATACCGCCGTGGTTACAAGTTCTCCACGTATGCGACTTGGTGGATCCGCCAGGCCATCACCCGTTCGATCGCCGATCAGGCGCGCACCATCCGTATTCCGGTGCACATGATCGAAACGATCAACAAGTTGAACCGCATTTCCCGCCAGATGCTCCAGCAGTACGGCCGCGAGGCTACGCCGGAGGAGCTGGCCAAGGAAATGGACATGCCGGAAGACAAGATCCGCAAGGTGATGAAGATCGCCAAGGAGCCGATCTCGATGGAAACCCCGATCGGCGACGACGAGGATTCCCATCTGGGCGACTTCATCGAGGACACCAACGTGGAGTCCCCGATCGAGAACACCACCAACATCAACTTGTCTGAAACCGTGCGCGACGTGCTGGCCGGCCTCACCCCGAGGGAAGCCAAGGTGCTGCGCATGCGCTTCGGCATCGACATGAACACCGACCACACCCTCGAGGAAGTCGGCAAGCAGTTCGACGTCACCCGCGAGCGCATCCGCCAGATCGAAGCCAAGGCGCTGCGCAAGCTGCGTCACCCGAGCCGGTCCGAGCAGCTGCGCAGCTTCCTGGATATCGATTGATCGATTCCAGCGCACCGCGTTGAAACCCGACAGACCCCGCGCAAGCGGGGTTTGTTTTTTGGGCGGCAGGTGCCGCCGCGTGTGCAGCGGGCAGCCATGCGGATGCGGTAGGATGCGCGTCGCTTTACACCTGTGGATCAATGGAATGATGATGAAAAAAGGCTTGCTTGTCCTTGCCCTGTGCCCCTTCGCCGCGCTGGCCACGGAGCCTCGGCAGCCTGCCTGCAACGCAGCTGATTTCTTCCAGACCCAGCCCGACCTCACGGTCGGCCGCGTCGTGGATGCCGGCAACGTGGCCCTGGTGGGTGAGCGCGCCGGCTGCCTGGACACGCCGCTGGACGGCTGCCGCAGCGGCGATGAGGTCGAACCGGGCAGCAGCCTGGTGATCGGCAGCCGCTGGAACGACTACTACTGCGTGCAGGTTCTGCCACCCGGCAAAGCGGTGGTGGGCTGGGCGCCGGAACAGCGTGTCATGAAGACCGGCCACATGGCCGACACCGACTTCAGCAGCTGGCTGGGGCAGTGGGACGGCAGCGCCGGGCGCGTGCTGGAGATCCAGGCCGAGGGCGACACGCTGCATCTGCGCATGCTGCCAGCGGGCGGCAAAAGCAAGGGCACGCTGATCGGCAGCGCCGAACCGATGGGCGATGAGCTGTTCCTGGGCGAGGAGCCCTGCGCAGTGCGGGCCTCGTTGCAGGGGTCGAAGCTGGTGCTTACCGATAACGGGCAGTGCGCGATCGGCGGGGCCAGCCCGGGTGGCGTGTACTCGAGCCGGGCGGCGGCGCAGCGGATGGAGCGGTTGTTCGAGGGGGTGGGGGATCGCTAGGTTGTTTCTGTTAATTTCGTTGCTTGTTTCGTAACTTAATTGCTGCTGTGCTTTTGCTATGGCCGAGACGATGTTCTTTTAATCAGTGGCTTAGCGTCTTCATGAGGTTGCGGGTCGCCGAAGATCGGCGTATAGGTTCGTAACTTAATTCGTCCCGAAACTTAGGCCATGGCCCGTCCCCGTACCGTCCAGCTCCAGACGCTGTTCGACAACCTGCCTCCCGGCGAGGTCGTATCAGCTGCCGATCTCGTCGATCGCCTGGGGATTACCCGGACAACGTTGAGTCGTCTTGTCGCCGAGGCCGGGAACCGCGTGGTGCGACTGGGCCACACCCGCGCCACGGCCTATGCGGTCCGCCAGCAGACCGCCGCGGGCAGCGAGTGGCCGCTGTTCCGGCTGCGCCCGGATGCCACCCTTGAAGAACTGGGCGCGGTCGTGGCACTCACGGGCGAGACCTTCCACGTCTCGACCACCGCCGCACGCCCCAATCTGACCCGTTCGCCCGACGAGACCGTCGAAGGCCACTTCCCGGGGCTGCCGTGGTATCTGGACGACCTGCGCCCACAGGGCTTCCTCGGGCGTACGTTCGCGCATCGTCGCGGGCGTGACCTGGGCGTCCCCGACGACCTCAATCGCTGGCAATTGGGGGACACCCTGCAGGCGCTGGTACGGGCAGGCGGCACCGAGATCGGTGACCTCCTGCTGGGTGGCAATGCCGTGCAGATGGCGTTGCGCGCGCTCGATGCGCCTGGCGATCACGTCCTGGCCGGGCAGCGCGCACGTCGTTATCCCGAGCGCGCCGCAGCGGCACTGGAAGGCGAAGACGTCGGATCGTCGCCGGGTGGCGAGCAACCGAAGTTCACTGCCACGGTGGAGCATGAGGGAGGGCGCTATGCGGCACTGGTGAAGTTCGCGCAGCCCACCGCAGGCGAGGCCGCCGAACGCTGGGCGGACCTGCTGGTCTGCGAGCACCTGGCCCTGCAGTGCCTGCGCGACGCGGGCGTGCCCGCAGCAGCGTCCGGGATCCTGCAGACCGACACGCATACGTTCCTGGAGGTGCAGCGCTTCGACCGCACCGCCGACGTGCTCGGCCGGCGTGGCTTCGTCTCGCTGCTGGCGCTGTCCTCGGCCTTCGTCGGTGACGTGACCCTGGACTGGGGGGCGGCTGCCGACGCGCTGCTGACGCAGGGCTGGGTCGATCGCGACACGCAGACCGCGATGGGAAGGCTGCACGCGTTCGGCCGGCTGATCGGCAACAGCGACATGCATCAGGGCAATCTGGGTTTCCACCTGGTTGATCGCGGCCCGCTGCCGTTGGCGCCCGCCTATGACATGTTGCCGATGTCATTGGCACCCTCGCGCACAGGGGTGCTGCGTGTGGCTACGCCGCTCGCCTCCATCGCGCCGGAGCGCAGCGGCCAGCTCGCGCACCTGCACTGGGCAGCGCCGCTGGCGGTGGACTACTGGCAACGTGTGGCGGGTTCGGCGCTGCTGCGCTCGAGCGTGCTGCGTGAGCTGGCGGTGGAGAACGCGCGCCGGGTGGAGGAAATGGGGCGGCGCTTCGGCTGATGTGAGGATTGCAGTGGAAAGCGCCAGCGGGCCTCCACTACACTGTGCGGCCGCAAGGGCCTATAGCTCAACGGTTAGAGCAGAGGACTCATAATCCTTTGGTTGAAGGTTCGAATCCTTCTGGGCCCACCATCGAATCAGGCACTTAGGATCAACCGCAGTGCCCTCGGCGTCAAGCCAGCGCCGTCCGGTGACCGCTCGGTGACCGTTTAGGATCCGCTGCCATCACAGTTGGCCGCCACCTGGACCGCGTTCTCCGGGGTCCACATTGGGGCACGCCGGCGAGCGTGAATCCACCGCTGAACATCGCTCTGATACCAGCGCGTTCCGCCGCCGACTTTGTGCCTGGGTGGGAACGTGCCTTTTTCCATCTCGCGATAGATGTAGCTCTTCTTCATCCCGGTTTGGGCTTCAACCTGCTCGAGCTTCAGCAGGATCTCGGGGATGTTCTCAGCTGCGCCCATGACGAGCCTCCATTGCTTCAGATGCGAATTCCGGCAGCAGCGCGGCCTGGGATCCGGCACGTGCGCGCACCAACTGGTTTGCGATCTGCATCAGGTTCAAAGTTGGATCGTTGAAGAGGGCCAGGCCGATCTGGGCAGTCAGCCTCTGGCTCGCCGTTGCCGCCGGCGGAGCCGGTGTGTCGATCGTGGCGACGGCGTAAGCGCGCCAGGCGTCGCGGGCGGCCTGCAGCTGCGGTTCTCCGACGAACGTGAATGTCAGCGACCAGCCGCCACCGGCGGACTGCTCCGAACTGGTCAGCGCGGTTTCAAGCGCAGCTGCAACCGCGATCGCAGTGCGGTGCTGGTGGGCCAGCGGTGATCGGTTGTCCGTGGTGATGTGCTCGATGTTCAAGGCTATTGCTCCTTCGTGTGCATTTCGTGGATCCGGACGTGCTGCGGCGATTGCTCAGGTATCGCCCTGCAGCAGCATCGACGGATCGATGTTCCAGCCCGCCTCGCGCGCGGCACGCAGGCGCAGATCGTTGGCGTCGAACTCGTCTAGCTGCAACAGGGTGATCACTCCCTCAACCTGGCGCGGAAGCAGAGGGCGGCTGCGGCCGAAGACGCGCCACACGCTGAGCACTTTGCAGTCCCATGCGGGGGCGAGGCAGGCCAACTGCTTCCCGTGCTCGCGGCAGTACCGGCGGATCATGTCGCGCACAGTGACGTGCGCGGGGGCGGCATCGCGCAGTGAGGCGCGTACGGATGCGGCTTTGGGCCCCGGGCTCATGGGACGCCTCCAAGTGCAAGGCCGGGCTGAACCGCGCGGATGCGCGCCTCTGCGATCGCGGCGTATTCGGGATCGAGCTCGATACCGATGAACTGGAAGCCCTCCATGAGCGCGGCCCGTCCGGTACTGCCGCTGCCGGCGAACGGATCCAGCACCAGCCCGCCGCGCGGGGTGACGAGGCGGCACAGATAGCGCATGAGATCTGTCGGCTTTACGGTTGGGTGGTGATTGCCGTTGCGGGCCGGCCAGTTGGCCTGCTGGCGATCGCGCATCGTGGCGCCAGCGGCTATTGCCGGCGCCGAACCAGACTCCACCCCGTCGTTACGATCCTCACGGGTGGCCTTGGCGCAGTAAAAGAACCGGGCGGCACTGCCGCGATCGCCACGTGCTACGGCGTCCCGTGCAGCCTCCATGTCGCCGTAGATGCCTAGCGATGCGCGATCGCGGCTGTGGCCACGCAGATCGCCCTGTTGCCCGACAGCTTGTGGGAACGCCGCCAAGACCTCGGTGCTCCCGTCATGGACCAGATTGGCCGGCCAGCGGCCCATCGCCTCGGCCTTCGCCACATTGGCGTTGCAGCGCTCCGCGTGCGTGGCCTTAGCCTGCGCGTCTTGCATCCACGGTCGATGCCAGCCATCGGGCCCGACTCTCGGCGCACCGTTCTGGTCGCCGCCACCCAGCCCATCCTCGGTCGCGATCCGGCAACAGTCGATGTTGAGCCCAGCCGTACCGTATTCCTGCCAGTTTGCGGCAACAGTGCCGGCCAACGGCTTGCGCGCAACCGTGATGGGCTCCAGGGCCGGCTTAAGTGCAGTCCCGCCCCACGGGCCGTTGTGGGACTTCGGGAAGCCAGACCCATAGACCCACGCGATCATGTCGCGAATCTCGAAGCCGGCGTCCTCGATGCGCACGGCCATGCGGTGCTGGGTGCGGGTGCCGGCGAAGGCCAGCAAATGACCACCCGGCTTCAGCACGCGCAGGCATTCGGCCCAGATCTCAGTGCTCGGCACATCGTGGTCCCAGCGCTTGCCCATGAATGACAGCCCGTACGGCGGATCGGTCACGATTGAGTCCACCGAGGCATCGGACAGGCCTCTTATGACCTCCAGGCAGTCTCCGACGTAGATCATCCGACACCTCCCTCAAGTTGGCTGAGCATTGACGTGCCCGATTTGCCGTAGTACACGGGTGCTGGGGTCCACCATCTGAGGATTTCGATATGAATGTGGTCGGTTTCAATACCAAACATGTAGTAAGGCCTGGCGCGTTTCAGACGATTCACGGTGATTGGCAGCCGACCGTTTCTGTGGTCAGCGACACGATGCGCCCGCTTTGCGTCGCACAAAGAGTTGGCGCCTTTGGACTGCAGCGGCGGAGTTCTAAGTGGGATGCACTTCGAGCGTCGTGCAAATTGGCGCGCGAAATGCGAGCTCAGATCGCCCAAGACAATACTTAGACCGCCAACTCTGGATGCCTCCCACTGACCGAGAGGGTTGCAATACCTCAGCTCAATCGCTGGGCGGGCCTGTGCCTTTTGGTCGGCCATGATGGCGCGCACCATTCCGCCGTTGAAGAGGGTGGGGTGTTTGCTGACCTTCATGGCACAATCTTCTTCAACACGGAGGGGGGCATGGCGATAGTGATTTGTCCGCTTGAAGCGGCTTGGGGAAACTGGGCGGACTGGGCAGGTGTAATCGCTGGATTGGCAGCTGCAGGCGGCACTATTTGGGTTGCGCTGCTCGCTCGCCGGACGTCCGAGAAATCGGTGGAGATCGCTGGCCAAGCGAAGGAGATCGCCCAGCAGCAACATCAAGAGGCGGTTGATCTTCGCGACGCGCAGGCACGGATTCTCAGCCGGCGACTCAGGCATGAAGTCGTAGAGCTGCTTAGCCGCATCGCGGGCCTCCTCAGTGAACTCGACGAAGCCGTTAGCTTTGAAGGGCTTCCGCGTGTTGAGAATGGTGGCAGACTCATGCGGATGCTTGACGCAGCGTCGATGCCCCTGTTGCCCGGTGCGCGAGCGGTGGAAGACCGTATACACAACCTCCCAGACGAACTCGGATCTGACCTTGCGGTTCTCATAGGCGGAGATCAGACGTTGGAAGAGCGAATTAAGAGCATCAGAGGTCGCTTTAGCCGCCCCAACCCACAGGGTAGCTGGACATATGCCGGAAGCTCCATGGATTTCCTGACCCTCAAGCATCACCTTGAGTGGATGTTGAGACTTGGTGCGAGTTTTGCACCTAAGTTCATAACCTTCGATGTTGGAAATGACAGTTAAGTCAATCCACACGATCTTTGTCGGACTTTTTTTTTGCGCGTGGCTCATGCAGTCACTTCCCCTTTTTTAAGTGGGACGTCATACACATGGTCCCGCAGCCTGGTGCGCCGGTTATGCGGCGGCTTGACGATGGCCAGGGTGGTGGGCGGCTTCGGCTCAATCGGGCCGGTATGGCGGTAGTCGCGTAGCGGGTCGGTCATGAATCGGCCGCCCTCCTTGCGCTGCACGCTGTACTCGGGGAAGGCCTCGGCCGGCAGTGCCGCGTGAGCCTCATCCATCAGCGAGACGAGCCTCTCTTGCCAGTCGAGCGGCATGGACTGCAGGGTGCGGCGCGGCACGACCAGATAGGCGGCACGGCCAATGCCGAACGCATTCCAGATCGGTCCATCGGAATAGGGGCTCGGTGTGGCCTGCTGTTCAATATCAGCCATTGGTCGGCTCCTTCTGGACGACCTTCTGGTGCTTGATCACCGTGTGAGTCAGATGCCGTGCGGCCGCTTTGGACGTTTCGATGATGCTGGCCGCGCAGGTACGGAATATCTCGTCAATGTGATCCTGGTTGAGGTTCAGAATCACGGTTCCGGCGTCACCTCGGAATGCCGCGGTCCCGGTGTGCTTTCCCTTGTTTTCGCCGTACTGGTTCAGTTCGATGCTGAGCTTCTGAAGGATCACGACTCCACCCCCGGCGCTGCATCGCGCTGGCCATCGATCAGCTTTTTCACATCCTCCTTCAAGCAGCGCAGCACAAAGCAGTCGTGCTTGTTGCGCTTCCGCTGGTTGAGCATCGCGGCGTGCGCCTGCTCCCATAGCTTTCCCAGGTCGATGCCCTGCGCGGGCGGGGCGGCATAGAGCAGCGACCCAATCGGCAACGGCTTCGACAGACGTGCCTGTGGCAGACGGGCGCTCCCTTGATACACCTCGCCCACCGGCTCCTGCGCCCCCGGCTGGCGGGTGGCGATGGCTTCGCGCAAGGCTTGCATGGCCTCGGTGACCATAATCCCAGGTCGGCGATCCGGGCTGCTGTCGAGGTCATCCAGCGCCGTGCTCAGATAGCCGAGAGCGGTGTCAATCAGCGCATCCGCCTGCTGCTCGGCCAGCTCTGCGGGCTTACGGTCGGCTACCCATGCGCGGATGTTGTCGGCCACTACCTGCGGGTCAACGATCCTCCCGCCCGGCACGCACGCGGTAAGCATCGCCTCCACGTCAAAGGAGAGCTCTGCGGGCTGCGGGTCCGGTGCCGCGTTGCTCTTGTTGGTCGTCATGGCTGGCTTCTCTTCTCGTGGTCTCTGATGCGGTCGATGAGGTAGGTGGCTTCCTTTCGCCATTTGTCGCGGGCGAGAGGGTTGAGGTGCTTGGCGAGGTAGTGGAGCTGCTCGAGCGGTTCGATCACCCAGGTGATGCGGAAGGGCATGGCGGAGCGGTGGTCGCGGAGCGGGGCGCGCGGTTGGCAATCCGGCCCTGCGAGCCACTCGACCTCGTCGCAGTCCAGGCATCGGCCATCACCATTGCTTCCGGGCGGCCACCGGTGGTCCTGCCTTCCGACCGGCGGGTGCAGGTAGAGCGCGCGGATGGTCAGATTCCGGCGGCGCGGGTTGGCCACGTCCTCGAGCTTGGCCTCTTCCCAAGGCTCTCTGCTGCCGCGCAGCCGGCATTCGTAGCGGGCCGGCTTCTGCGTCCCATACAGCTGCTCCATGAAGACCTTTGCCCAGGCAGTGGCAACCTCGGCGGGCACCGGCTCGCCAGCGGCGCCTGCACGCCGCATGGCGCGCACCGTAGAGGCGACGGTCGGCGTCTCCATATCAGGCACTCGCGCTGCTGATGCGGAAGGAGGCAGCCAGCACGTCGAACAGCTGGCCCAACTCGCCGGTCTGCAGAGCAAAGCGCGCGTCCAGTTCAGCGCGCCGGCCGTGCTCGTCGGTGTCCGCCAGCTTGTCGAGCGCCCCATCCAAGAACTTCAGCTTCCGCACGATCAGGTCGTCGCCCAGCACGAACGACAGGTTGTCCTGAAGGACCAAGGCGAGCTTGGTGACCTGCTTGCCGGCGTCCAGGTGACGGCCGATCTCATCGCTCAGCAGCTCCTGCTTCTGCAGGCGCGCTACGCTGCCTCCTTCGACGGGATCGCGCAGTTCGGCTTCTTCGCCCAGGCTCAGGCCTTCCGGCAGGGGCTCACCAGCGATCCAACCGGTCAGCACCGATCGTGGGGCGACTTCGGCGTTCAGTGGCATGGTAGGGAAGGAGCCCAGCAGGGAGCGGATATCGGAGATCACACTCTCGCCATTCCCGCGGCTGCTGCTATCAACGAACACCACACCGCGTTTCAGGTCCAGGAACACGTCGGTGCGGCCAGAGGTGACAAGGGCGCGTGGCATCAGCTCGTGCAGGAGGTCGTCCTTCATGCGCTTCCGCTCACGTCCGCCGGGCTTGCGCCCCTCGTTTTGCTCAATTTCTTCGATCTTGGCCGCCAACAGGTTGTTGACCGCCGCGGCCGGCAGGATCTTCTTCTCGGTTCCGACCGTGAGCCACAGCCAGTCGCCGATACGGTGGGACAGGACGGTGGTTTCCTCCCGGCCGAACGGGGAAATGAAGCCGCGCGAGGTCATTTCGAGCGGTCCGACCGGCTTCAGCTGCATCTGCGGCAGCAGTGCATCAACTTCGGAGAAGTCGGTGGCGCTCGGAAAGCGGAACAGGATCAGATTGCGAAGGAACATGTGATCTCCAAATCAGTTCTTGGCGCCGGCACGGCGGCCGGTTTAAGCAGTGCTTTTGATGGGGTGCCGCGCCAGGTCAGTCCTGCAGCGGGCAGTCGCGCCGGCCGCGCGGCCAGAGGGATGGCATGCGCTTCTGCCATCCGGCGTAGTTGACGCGGTGACCTGTCTTGACCGCGCGCTGTTGCATCTCGCCGAACTGCACGCGCAGTCCATGGAAGCGGTCGGGGTGCGCGATCAGTGCTGCCCGGTACCGCTCCAGGCGCTGCTCTGCAGTCGGTCGAACGGTGCTGGCGAACACGGCGTCATGGCCGCCGCCCAGCAGATGCAAACCGTCCATCAGCGCACCAGCCTGTGCATGCCCGGCGCGAAACGCTCTAGCCGCTCCGCCGCATCGCGCTGAGCTTGGCCGCTGGCTTGGTGGATGCGGTACGGGTGCCGGCGCGGCCTCTTGGCGCGATCCAATGCCGCGCGTTGCTCTTGGGTCAGTGCCGGTGCCGGCAGCTTGATGGCAGGCGCTCTCATTCGATGTGGTCCTCGCTCCTGGCGTGCTGGCGCAGCGCGTGGTCGACGGCCTCGCAGTCGTCGCAGACATGGTTTGTGGTCAGGTCGCATTCGCAGCGGTGTGCTGCCGGCGCTATCGGTCGCGCGAGTGGCGGGATACCGATGCGCATGTGCTCAAAGAAGTCGTGCTCGGTCACGAGTCACCGCCCCGGGCGCGCAGCATTCGGCGCAGGCTCTTGCGCACGTCAGCGATGGCACGGCCCGCGCTGACTCGGCGGTCCAGCACGGCGAAGGCTGCAACGTCTGCGGCAGCTGCCGCCTGATTGGGGGAGAAGCCCATGCTGGTGGCGGCGGTGGCTACGGCCCTCGCTGCCCCAGCCGCGCGTACGGCGAGCGGGTAAGTGACTGTGGCGATCATGCGGCACCGCCTTGGCTGATCGTGTAGCCGCGGTTGCGGGTGGCGTTGATGCGGTAGCCGTGCTGGCCCAGCTTCTGGCGTAGGCGGCAGATGGTCACTTCCACCGTGTTCGACTTGCGGGTGTTGGCGCCGTACAGCTGCTCTTCCAGCGAAGCGCGGCTGATGGGAGCTTCGCCCGCATCGATGAGCAGCTGCAGCACCTTGGACTCGGTGGGGCTGAGAGGCAGGCGGGAGCTGCCGACCATTGCGGCACGCGGCTCAGCGCGAAGGCCGGCGATCACGGTGCCACCTCGATGAAAGCCAGGTCGTGCATCACGCACTGCGCCCGGGTCAGTACGGCAGACGTGCTCGGCTTATTTCCGTCTGCGGTCGGAAGGGGGAAGACCGCATTGGCCCGGACGCATGCCGCCGGGGAGACCTGATAGGACCCGCTCAGCACGGCATCGGCCGCGTCGAGGGCCAGCTGCCATCGTGCTGGCTGGAAGTTCTGGGTGAGGGCTTTGGTGATGCCGGGCGCGCAGTCGGGGACACGACTCGCGTCGCGGAAAGCGTTGAGGCTGGTGTTGGCCACTGTGGCACGCAGAGCCCAATCGTCGGCGGCGGCCAGTTCGTACACAGCCAATGCTGCGCAGATTCGCGGGCTGGTGATCACCAGCGTATCGGGGGCATCCACTGCGGCTTCCGCTGCCGGCGCGTCACCGGGAACGGCCCAGGCCGCAACGGCCAAGACGATGAAGCATGCGAGAGCGACAAGGCCAAGGCGGGCTGATCGCAGGTTGCTGGGGGTCAAGGGCATTGCGTTTCTCTCCGAGGTCGGCGGAAGCCGGCTGCGCGACAATAAAAGCACGCTAATACGGAGAATGCAAGCACGCTTATTCAGCGTGCTTCTACGCTACTGCTCACATGGAGCAGGAGGTGTTGGGATGGAATGGCGGAAAGTGGCTGTGCTGGCCGTGGGCGGGTTGATTGGATCGGCGTACGCGCAGTCTGGCTCTATCCCAGAGGTCAAGCGCCAGGCGATTGGGTTGGAATCTCACAACAAGATCCGCAAGGCGGATGCTTCGGAAGCCGGCGTAGAAGCCAGGGCCGCGGGCTTCGAGTTCATGGGAATCACCTTGGGCGGTCCGCTGGTACGGGAGTGCCCGCAAGAACGGTCCTACGGCGGCAACCTGTACGACGTGGCTTCACGTACTTCCGCGTGCTGGGCGACATTCAGCATGCGGCCAGACCCTCGACTTAACGTCCGCAACAACGGAGCCCTCCCCATCGCGCCACTGGACAACAAGCGGCCTACCGGCACGCAGGCTGTGACTGCAATTGTGGTGAACGGAAGGATTGAAGGGCTGCGGGTGGAAACCGATGGCTTCCGGCATGCGAATGAACTGCTCGAACAGCTTCAGAAAAAGTTGGGCAGGCCCACCTGGCAGGAAACCGGGGAGGTTCTGAGCGGCGTAGGGGCCAAATTCGCAAGCCCGAAAGCTGTGTGGGAGCTGCCGGATGCGTACGTTCAGTTCAACGGCATCATAGGCACTGTCGATGCTGGGCTAATCGTCGTGTACACGCCGGCGCAAAAGGCGCGCGAAATGGCGCGCCAAGCTGAGAACGCCAGCTCCTTCTAGCCTCAGACTTCGTGCGCGCTGCGCAGCAGCGCCAGGCCCAGGATTTTGCCGCCAACGTGGAGCTGATCGGCCTCGTGGGGCGGCACTACCTCGCTGAGGTACTTCCGGTTGGTGCTGATCACGTGCAGGCCGTCCCGCAGCAGCTGCAAGCGCTTCACGTAGGTCAGCCCGTGCAGGTTGATCAGATACAGGCCATCTCCGTCGAAGTAGTCCTTGGCGACGTCCACAAAAACCACGTCGCCATTCTTGATGTCGGGGTACATCGAATCTCCGCGCACGGTTACAAGACGCACGCGATCGCCCTCCGGCACAAAGCCCAACTGCTGCCGAACCTGCCACTCTGCGATGTCGAGCTCCCGGACCACGTCCGGGTAATCCTGATTCATTGCGCCAAAGCCCCCTGAAGCTTCGCCTTCCATTACTCGGAGACGAACATAGCCAGAGGGTGTCTCACTGATTGATATCGCGTCTCCCTGAGACTCGTCCCAGCGCTCAGGTAGCTCACCTGCAATCAACCACTCAACCCGGAAAGGCTTGTAGACACGAGCAAGCTTCACGGCCGTTTCGCCGCTGAGCGACTTCGTCTTGCCATCTTCTAGCTGATAGAGCGCGGAGGCAGTTATGCCGGCGCGTCGCGCGGCGTCTGCAGGCTCGGTAATGCCGCACTCAATTCGTGCGCGCTTCAGGCGGGTGGCGAGGGCAGTAGTCATGTTAGCGAGCTTATTAGTCCGTTAAGTAAGCGTGCTTGCATTGAGCATGAAAGCGTGCTTATATGTGGCCATGAACATGCCCCGGATCACCAAGGAAGAAGCCATTGCCGCCTATGACGGCAATGCCGCCGCGCTTGCGCGCGCGCTCGGCATCACCCCGTCAGCTGTGTATCAGTGGCCTGAAGGTCAGATTGATGACCTCTGGGCGCTGAAATTGCGCTTCGTGCTGATGCCGGCGCATTTCCAAAAGCTCCAGCGTCCACCCCAAGACGACCCCGATGCTGATCGGATCGTCCCAGTAGAGGTGGCTTAAGCAATGAGCGCGCGTACTGGGGATGACTGTCATGTCGTCGTTTCGATGCCCCCTGGTTGGACCTTGGAAGAGGCACCAGAGGGCAACTACACCATTCGCTTAGCTGATGAGCCTGGGCCCGGAGAGCGGGGGCCGAAAATGCATGTCGATATCGCCCACGTCGCCCTGAGTGACGAACGAAAAACTTCCGTTTGTCGGCAGAAAAAAAGTCACCGACGAGCCTGAGTGGAAATGAACCGTGACGTCTACGTCTCGTCCGGTGGTGTTGTTGACGGTGTTCTTTTTGCCGGGCTTGGGTTCCAGCTGAATCTTTTTAACTTGATCGCTTTCCATGGCGCACTCCCTGCGTGCTGTGTTGTTGGCACAACAAGCTTAACGCCGGGAGTGCGCTATCCCAACTCAATTTGTAGGTCGTCCTGTCCATGGCGACCACTTTGCATCGCCTCCCGAGGTGCGTAAATGAAGCCTGATCCTCAGTACCAAGAACCGCGATCCTCGGTGGTGTTCCGCCACACGACTGACGCTGTCCGCAACAGCGGCCACACCGATACGAGCCTGGCCCAGGCAATCGCCGAGCAGTACCAGGCAGACGTGGCCCCCAGTGAGCGCAACGTCCAGTTCCACTCCGGCGATGACGCAGACAGCATCGAGCGCGCGCTGAAGGCGAACGCCCAGCTGGTTGGCCGCATCCGCAATGGCACGGTCAAGATGCCGGTGGATTTGGAAGAGTCGTGGGTGCGCGCGCTGCCGCCGCAGTGGCGCGACGCCTGCTCCCGCGAGTTGGCCCAACGCTATGGCTTCCTCGGCGCGCGGATCCCGATGATGGAACCGCATGCTGGTGTGTTGGCTGTGGCCCGTCTGTCGGTCGAGTTTGGCCACACGTTGGAGGCGCTGACCAACATCCTGGCAGACGGCCGCATCTGCCCCAAGGACATCCCGGAACTGCGCCGCGCGCTGGACGAGATGGGACAGTTGGAAGCCGAGCTGGTGACCGCAAAGCGCTACGTCACCGGCCACCTGCAGGATCTGGCACCGCGCGCGGTCAGTGGTGGGCGCCGATGACTTCGGCAGTCATGGTGAGCTGGGCGATCGCCGTGGTCGGCGAGTTCGATGCCGTCGGCCGCCGTATCCCGGACAACGTGGTGCAGCTGCTGCCCATGGTGGAAGTAGTGCTGTGGGCTAAAGAGCAGCCGCAGCCATTGCAGGTGGATGCGCTCCAGGCACAGTTCGGCCTCTCTCGCGCCACGGCGTACCGATGGCTGACCGCACTGCAGGACGTGCACGATCCTGCTGCTGCACGGGAAAAGCTGCCAGACGACCGTGCGCCCTTCGCAGGCCGCCCAAAGGAGGCGCAATTGCTGCGCGGCGCGGGGGATCGGGTGTGATCTATTTCGAGATGTACCCCGGCGACTACCTCAAGGACACAACGCGGCTGTCCCTGACCGACCACGGTGTCTACTTCAAACTGATGCTCGCCTACTACTCGGAAGAGCAGGCGCTGCCGGAAAGCTTGGCGGAGCTGTACGTCATCGCCGGTGCCATCACGTCTGGCGACAAAGCCGCAGTGAAGAAGGTCGCCGAGCGTTACTTCCCGGTGGCCGAGGATGGACTGCGCCACAGCAAGCGCTGTGACGAGCAGATCGCCACGGCCCAGGTCCGCATTGCTGACGGACAGGGGCGCCGGGAAGACAGGAAGGCCGCCGAGGCGGAGCGGCAGGCGCGCACGCGCGCGCGGCGCACGATGCTGTTCGAAGACCTCCGCAATGCAGGCGTCGTGCCCGACGGTATGGCCACCATGGCGCAGCTGAAGGCGCTTCACGTCACGCATGTGACTGGCGACGAGCGCGTGACTTCAGACTGCATGTCACGCGTGACAAGTCACGCTGCGTCACGCGTGACAGGGGGTGTGATCACAGGTGTGAACACGGGTAACCAGACCCCAGACCCCATATCTATTACTCCAGATACATCACTGCACGCTCAAAGATCTCTGAGCGGTGTGACCGATGCGGGGCGTGCGTGCCTGCTGATGCGTAAGGCAGGTTGCCACTCGACCAACCCCAGTCATCCCGGCCTTCTCGCCGCGCTGGCTGAAGGCGTGACCCCGGAGGAATTGGGCGACACCGCAGCCGAGGGGATGACCCGTTCCCCGCCTGTCGCCCAGCCCTTCCCCTGGGCAATCCAGACCGCTCGAAGCCGAAAAGCCGCCGGCGCAACGCCGACGAACCCCACAAACACCGGAGGCCCCAATGCAAACTCTCAGCTCGGTTCTGCCGACCACGTCGCAGAGCAGCGACGAAAATTCGAACAGCGCTCGGCAGCTTGCGGCTTTGGCGGACCAGGTGGCGACATCATCGACGCCGACTTCGAACTCGTCCAGCACTGACCCGGATCAGCGCGCGGTGAGTGCCCTGTGGACGGTATGGGAGCGCATGGCTGGCATGTTCCCCGGGAAGTGGGTGCGCGAGAACGGCTCTTCCCCGGTGAACAACGCTGGCGGCCTGACCACAGCAGGCGAACTGTGGTTCCAGGTGCTGACCGGCATCACCCCGCGCCAGGTGGCAGACGGCCTGGCCAACTGCCTGCGCAGCGCCCTGCAGTGGCCGCCGAATCCCGGGCAGTTCCGTGCGATGTGCCTTGGCATCCCGGCCCTTGCCGAAGTTGATGGCCAGATGCGGCCCGGGCAGGCCCATAGCGGATTCACCGTACTGGTGCGGTCTAGGTTGGACCTGCACGGCTACGCCACAGCCGAGAGCGGAGCGGTGCAGCAGCGCATGCTGGCCAACGCCTACGAGCGGGCGGTGAAGCACGTCATGGACGGCGGTGCCGTACCCGCGCCGGTGGCCGCGCTGCCCGCGCCGAAGCCCGAGCCGAAGGTTGTGCGCGATCGCGATGCGGCGCGCAGCGCCATGGCACAGGCCGCCGCGGAGCTGGGATTCGGAGGCATGCATGGAGCCAACTGACATCCGCGCCTACCAGCGGCAGCTGGTGCTGTTCTGCCTGGGCATCCATGGCGACAGCACCGCAGCTGAGGCGCTGGAACTGATGGGCAACGCGGCACTGGAGGCAGGCGCGCCGCGCGAGGCCATGCTGCTCACCACCGCTGCCGCGTCCGGGCTGTTGCGTGAGCTGGACCGCGAGGGGCTTGTTCGTCGTTGCGAGAACCGCGCCAGTGGTCGCGACGGTCGGCCTGTGGCCACCTGGGCAGTGACCGATGCAGGCCGCGTGGAAAGCATGCCGCTTCCGCCCTCGGGTCAGCAGCAGTTGGCCATGCCGCAGCTGGCACCGGCACCAACGCACCGTACCCGCAGCGGTCTGACCATGCAGCAGCTGATGGGCCTGCTCAACGTCGAATTCGATTGCATGCTCGAGCAAATGGACCGCGAGCACCAAGCCACACAGCAGCGTGCGCGCCAAGAATTCGAGGCCTTCCGCCAGCGCGCGATGCGCGTGTGGGCCGCTTCGGAGGCATCCGCCTGATGGCTCCGAAGACGAAGGGGCGCCGCTCGCTGCGCTACGCCAACACTCAGGAGATGCCAGAGGGGATGCGGCGGCTGGTCGAAGCCAGCACAGCGGTGGCACCGCAACCAACCGCGGCGCGGGCCTACCGGCCCCCAGCCGCCGCGCAGCCCTTGGCGAGCGGCAACGCCGCCGGCAAGGTCGCGCGCGGCAGGCCGCGCCACGTGCCGGGCGAGATGAACAAGACCGAAGAGGCCTACGCCGCACACCTGACGCTGCAGCTGGCCGCCGGCGCAATCGCATGGTTCCGCTTCGAGTCCGTGAAGCTGAAGTTGGCCGAGAAGACGCATCTGACCATCGACTTCTTCGTGATGACGGCCGCCGGCGACCTGGAGGCCCACGAGGTGAAGGGCTTCTGGGAGGAAGACGCCCGCGTGAAGGTGAAGGTCGCCGCGGCGATGTACCCGTTCCGGTTCCTGGCAGTCCAGCGCGCCCCAGGCGGCGGCTGGAAAACGGAGGTGTTCTCTTGAACGCGATGATGATTGGCGGCGCCAGCGTGCGCCGCGACGATGTGGGCAGGTTCTGCCTGAACGATCTGCACCAGGCCTCCGGCGGCGCCAAGCGGCACCAGCCCAGCGACTGGCAGCGCCTGAAGCAGACCGAGGAACTGGTGGCCGAACTGGTCAAATCCGGGGATTCCCGGGTTTACCCCGTGCACTCGGTCGCCGGCCGCTATGGCGGTAGCTACGTGGTGCGCGAGCTGGTCTACGCCTATGCGATGTGGATCAGCCCCAGCTTCAGCCTGCAGGTGATCCGCGCCTACGACGCGCTGGCGGCCGGCGCGCCCGCACCCGACCCGATGCAGGCGTTGACCGATCCGGCGACACTGCGCGCGCTACTGCTGTCCTACAGCGAGAAAGCCGAGATCCTTGAGGCGCGAGTGCAGTACCAGGAACCGCAGGTCCGCGCGCTGCTGCGGCTGACCCAGGCCGATGGCGCCTTCAACATCAGCACCGCGGCCAAGATGCTGCAGGTGCAGCCCCGCCAGCTGTTCGCCTGGTTGTCTGAACATGGCTGGATCTACCGGCGCGCCGGCAGCAGGAACTGGCTGGCCTACCAGACCCGTCTGCAGCAGGGCGTGCTGACGCACAAGGCCAGCGTGCAGCGGAGGGAAGGAGAGCCTGATCGCGTACACGAGCAGGTGCTGGTCACCGCCAAGGGTCTGTCGCGGCTGGCCGAGAGCATCGACCGGGACCAGATGACCTGGGCGCAGGCCGACGCGGCGACCGGGCTACAGCTGGCTGCGGAGGTGGCCTGATGGAAAACGCATTGGTGAATGAGGCTCGTTGGCTGGCGGAAGAGGCACATGCCACCCAAACCGACAAGGCCGGCCGGCCATACATCGAGCATGTGGCTCGGGTCGCAGCGGCGGTCGCCGGCGATGACGCCGCCGAAATGGTGGCATGGCTCCACGACGTACTGGAGGATCAGCCGGCCTTCGCGACCAGCGTCATCCAGTTCCCGCAGGACGTGGTGGAGGCTGTGTTCGATCTGACACGCGGCGTGAACAAGAGCGAGGCGTTCTACTACTGGAGCATTCGGCAGAACCCTCTGTCGCTCAAGGTGAAGCTGGCGGATATCGCCGACAACAGCGACGAATCGCGACTGGTCCTGCTGGATCCGGAGACGGCGGCTCGCCTACGGGCGAAGTACGCCAAGGCGCGCGCTGCGCTGGGGGTGAAGTGATGGGCGGTCCGATCAACACGCAGCGGGAGGTGGCACCGATGAAGCCGGGCACCGCCATGGAAGAACAGCTGCAGCTCAAAGGCATTGGCCGGCTGCTGGCTGGGTTCCCGTATCGCTACGGGTCGGAGGTCCAGCAGTTCCTTCAACAGCAGGGCGCACCCCTGGAATCAACCAACGTTTCAACCATGGAGGCCCCCCGATGATTCCAAAATTTCTCAGCCTGGACGAGGCAACCCACCACCTGTATCTGGAAGGAAAGGAGGGCCCCATCAGGTGCCAGGTCGACGGCAGCCTGTGGGAGGTCTGGCAGGATGGCCGGTCCCGCTGGGTTAGCAACTGCGAGGTGGCCTGATGTCGGCAGTGGAGGCGCCAGCGGTGGACCTGACGCCTTGCGGCAACTGCGGCAGCGAGGAAGTGCGCATGCGCGCGCGGGGCAGTGCCGGCAGCCGGCGCACCGCGCAGGTGGTCTGCGCGCGCTGTAGCGCCCATGGGGAGCTTTGCGTCGGGGCCGATGCAGAAGAACAGGCGGCCCGGGCATGGATGCACAAGCCCCATGTGCTGCCGTCGCAGCCGGCGGCCAAGGTGGCACGCGGCCGAGTGCCGGTGCCGGAACCAACACTGGTGCGAGATCCGCTTGAGCTGATTGCCCGCATGCTGGTCGGCGGGAGCTTCCGCGAGCCCTCGGACGGCCGGTCAACCATGCCGTCCCTGACGGCGGCAGATATCGCCGGTGCGGTCGGCATGATGCGCGACTCAGTCGCCAAGCAGGCTGTGCTGGCGGTGGCGCTGCGCGGGCAGGGGGTATCCCTGTCGTCGCTGGGGCGCTCCTTGGCCAGGCGGGTAATGCGGCAGATTCAGTGGCAGCGCCGCGTAGGAGCAAAGCCCGCGCTGAGGATGGATAACCCAGCCGACCGCTGGCGCATGCGCTTGGTGCTGCAGGACGCTGTGAATGACCTGGTGTGGCCGGAAGGGAAGATCGCCGCACAGGATGCGGCCAAGGCCGCGAAGATGCGGAAGGGCGAATACTTGCGTGTGTATGGAATAGCGGCAGCGACGTTGCGTCAGGCGCTTGAAGATGGCCGGAAGGAATTCAGCGGCAGGGTGTTCAACTAACGTGACGTGGCAGGTCAATAGTGCCGCCGCGTGTCGCTTCGACGCATAGACGTAGGGCCGCGGCCAGCCGAATGTAATATGCATCGGCCAAGCTAACCGCTGTCTGCATTCGAGGACAGAGGGCACGGGTCCGGAAGCTAGATCTCGATCCGCCCCAACCACGCCTTACCGAGACTGGCAGGCCGCCGGGCTTAGCTCTGCCATCATTTCCAGGTTGGTGCCGCGCGCTAGTTAGCGCTTGGAAATCTCGCTTTTCTCTATCTCCATGACCGGAGCGCGGGCTGGTTGCGTCGCCAGGCTGCTTTCCAGCATCATCCTAGCGTCCATCAAGGAAGGAAGTGGCATGCGACTAAGTGACATCGACTGGGGCGCGGACAGCGCCGAGAACGACCCGCACCTGCTCCAGTACTTCTACGACTCAACTGCATTCCGTCGAATCAGAAACAAGCAGAAGCAGCTCGTTATCGGCCGGAAGGGTGCCGGCAAGAGCGCGTTGCGCTCGCGTCTGAAGACCCATTTCGAGGCTGAGCCCAATACCTTCGTCATTTCCGTCGCTCCACAATACACGACGATTCGAAGCATCCTCAACGAGGGGGATCTGCAGCATGCCTTCGGGCAGGAAATCTTCTTCCAGCACACCTGGCTGCGGCAGATTTTGACCGACTGTTTGGCAGCGGTCGGCCATGGTGTAAAGGGTAAATACGCCAGAGATAGCGAAGCGTTCGCGCGCAACGTGGCGACGCAGCTCAACCGCACATCACTGGACATGTTGGAGAACATTACCGAGGTCCTGAGACGCACGAAAGCCAAAGTTGGCGAGCTCGGGGAATTTGGGCTGAATCTTGAGAAAGAGCTACGCAATATCGCCGATGTTGACGCCCTTGAGCATCACGTCCTCGAGCTTGCGGCAAGTGGTGCACAATTCGTAGTGATGTTTGATGACCTGGATCAGGGCTGGGATAACTCGACTGCTTCTAACCAGTTGCTGCTTGGCTTACTGCGTGCGGCTACAATCCTCAATGGAAAGAGCGCGAACATCTTCCCCGTGATCTTCCTTCGTGAGGACGTTTATGCGCTGTTGATGGGCATAACTCAGCATGCGGACAAGTATCGGAACATTGAGTTGATTCGCTGGGAACGCGAGCAGCTCGTCCAGATCCTTAGCTCGCGCATTGAGTTCAATCGAGCTGTACACGAAGCTGGACCAGTGATTGATCTATTTGGAAGTGTTTTTCCGGAAACCGTCGCGACATCGAACACTGTTAACTGGTTGGTGGAGCGAACGCTTAATCGGCCGCGAGAGTTGCTGCAGCTGGTACGTGCTTACACCGAAAGCGTTGACGGCTTCGAGCCCAGTGATATCGCGTTGAAGTCCGCGGAAAGCGGCTATTCGACATGGAAACTCACGGACCTATGTAGCGAATTCTCCAATCAGTATCCTAGTCTGCAGGCGTTTTTCTCCGCCTGGCGCTCGCATTTTCCTCGTAAGGCCTATCACCTTCGTCGCGCGGATCTGGATGAAGTTATCGTCACCCTGCTCGCCACATCGCAGATCAACGAGCCGTGGTTCAACGAGATTGTTGAGGATACCGACGTAGATAAGATGATCGCCATCCTGTACGAAACGGGGCTCATAGGCGACTACGTTGCGGGAGGCGCCGGTGGTGGCGCCCGCGTACATTATTCATTCCAGGAACCTCACCATCCTCGCTTCGACGAGATACAGATCCACCCATGTTTCCGACGTGCACTGGATACCGCAGAGCGGATCAAAAGGAAGAGCACGCCGCCCTAGCTAGGCCACATCCGTTCAAGCGCGCCAACTGGAGTCCGCTTTGGGCCGAGGGCGAAAAATGCCAACGCTACCGAGGCTGGTCAAGCCGGCTGGCCGCTTTCGGACAAAGCGGTTGATGGCGCACCCCAATTCTCAGCGAATTAACGTTAAGCAAGATTACCGCATTCGCCACGAAACTTACCGCATTCGCCCGACTGCGGTAAGGAACCTTACCGCAGTTGCAGCGGGAACCAGACATAGGCCACAGTAGTTACCGTGGGCGAGGTTCCAACCAATCCACACTCAACGGCCGCAGGCCTGGACTCGGGAGGTCCAGTCACCTGCGGTTCGTCGTTTCTGGGGCGTGTTGCCAGATGGGCCCTAGGTCGACCTGTAAATCCGGCGTCTGTTGCTCGCGCGGTTCGACTCCACGTCGCCCCCCCATTAAGCAGAGCGACGCCTCGATGCCTGCCAGCATCGAGGCGCCGCCGCAGTACACGCGTTTCAGCCGCGTGCCATTGACCTAAGCCCTGCCGCTCTCCGGAGAGCGCGTGCAGTTTGCTTAACGAATGTCGCAATAGCTGAGACATGAACACGAAGACCATTTTTCCTTGGCCGGGCGGTAAAACGCGCCTGGTGAAACACCTGCTTCCGTTGATCAACGAGCGGTCGCACTCCTGCTACGTTGAAGCCTTCGCCGGCAGCGCTGCGATGCTGTTCGAACGTTCGCCGGCGAAGATCGAGGTGCTCAACGACACCCATGGCGAACTGGTACGGCTGTACCGCGTCGTGGCGAACCACCTGGACGAGTTTGTTCGGCACTTCCGTTGGTCCCTGACCAGTCGTGAGATGTATCGATGGGCACAGCTGCAGCACGTCGACAGCCTGACCGACATCCAGCGTGCTGCCCGGTTCTACTACCTGCAGAAGCTCAGCTTTGGCGGGAAGGTGGAAGGCCAGACACTCGGGGTTGGCCCGACTGGTGCGAAGCGCATCAATCTGCTCCGGTTGGAACAGGATCTGAGCGATGCCCACATGCGGTTACATGGCGTGGTGATCGAGCAGTTGCCCTGGCAGCGATGCGTTGAGAAGTACGACCGGCCCGAGACGCTGTTCTTCCTCGACCCTCCGTATTGGCAGACCACTGGCTACGGCCAAGATTTCCCGCTGGAAGAGTACGAGCAGTTGGCTGGGGTGATGAGCGCGTTGAAGGGTAGGGCGATCCTGACCATCAACGACCACCCGGCGATGCGCGGTCTGTTCGACCGATTCAGCCGCATCAGCGTCCCCATTCGATACACGGTAGGCGGTGGTGCTGGCGTGGCACGCACTGAGTTGATCTACACCACCTAACCGGGCTGCTGCCCGGCATGTCTTTCGCCCGCCTCCAGACCGGATCAACGATCGCGCCTAGCCGGCAGCGAGGCGGGCTCCTTTCAGCATCATTACCGTTGGGGTCACCATGCAACTCACTGCCAATTTCAGCCTGGCCGAGCTGACGGTCACCGACCGGAACATGCCGAACGTCCCGAACGAAGCGGAGGTCGCCAGCCTCCGTTCGTTGGCAGAGATGATCCTGCAGCCGCTCCGCAATGCGCTCGGCAAGCCTGTGCGCGTCAACTCGGCGTTCCGTTCCGAAGCAGTGAACCGAGCGGTCGGCGGCACGGCCACGAGCCAGCACCGGCTGGGGCAGGCCGCTGACATTCACGTGCCGGGTATGACCTCGGTGGAAGTGGCCAAGAAGATCGTTGCGCTGGGCCTTCCATTTGACCAGGTGATCGAGGAGTTCGGCAGCTGGGTGCATGTTTCCTACGGGCCGCGGCGCCGCCGGCAGCAGCTCACGGCGGTCAAGCGCTCCGGCAAGACTGTCTACGTGCAGGGGATCCAGTGAGCGAGCCCGTGAGCACCTTAAAGACAATCGTCGGCACCTTCACCGCCGCTGTGGTGGCACCGGCGACGGCTGATGCGCTGCGCGCTGCCGAACGGATGATCCTGGGCGTACCCCAGTCCGTGCTGCTTGTGGCGATCGCTGGCGCGCTGATCGGTGTGCTTCTGTTGCCGGAGAAGGACGCTGATCGGGTGGCCGCTGACGCCAGCCGTACCCGCGGACACCGCTGGTTCCAAACGGCTACGCGCCTGCTGGCGTTGGGTCTGGCCGTCATCTCCTACGCCATCGTGGCCGCCTGGCTCATTGCCGTGGCGGCGACCTGGTTCCCTTCGCTGGCCGGTGCGCCGCAGTTGCCGCTGGCCGGGCTGTCTGGCGTGGTCATCCGCCGAATGCTGCCGGGCTACCTGAAGGTGGTCGAGCGCATCACCGGCAACATCGGAGGCGAGAAGCCATGAGCGTACTGATTCGGTTGGCCACATCTCTGTGGGGCCTCATCGTCGGCGCTGTCGCCGATGCGGTGGAATGGCTGCGTAAGCCTGGCAGCAAGATCAAGGTGATCTGCGCGGTGCTGGCCTTTGGCTTCATGGTTGCCGGCCTTTCCGCGTATGAGAAGGAACAGCGGATCCAGGACCTGAGCGCACAGGTGGTCAAGGTACGCGAGGACTGGAAGGCCGACGCCGCTCGTCTGCAGTCGGATGTGGATCAGCGCGATGCCCGTCTGGCCGAGGTGGCGGAGACGCTCCGGGCTGAGGCGCAGAAGCTGGAAGTCATGAAGGCCGAGAGCGCCGCCGCGCTGAACGGTTTGGCCGGCAAGATTGAGGCGGCCGAGAAAGACGCCACCACGTGGCGCGAGCGATACCAGCAGCGGCCTGACACCTGCAAGGCCGCGCTCGAACTGCTCGATTCGGCCTGCCCGGCTCTGAAGGGGTACTGACATGCGACTCATCGTGATCGCCGCATCCGCTCTTTTGACCGCCTGCCAATCGGCGGTACCCAAACAAAACCCTCCGGCCCCGGCCGTCTTGCAGGTGCCGGTAGCTACCTATGTCCCCATCGACGCTGCGCTGACCAAACGCTGCAGCTGGGTGCGCGACGACAGGCCTTCAGCGGTGTTCGACGTGAGCAACGGCCGCAAGCGATGCTTGGAACGCTACGAGGCACAGTTCGATGCCATTGAGCAGGTGCAGGGCAAGCCCGTGCCCGATAAGGGCCCATGAGTGACTGTGCCACGCCTAGCGGCTGGACACTGCCTTTGCCCCCGTTCAGCACATATGTTTCACGAAGTGGTTTCACGGCGCCCTCTGTGAAAGTGAAACTGAACGGAAATGCGCGATATCCACAAGATATCCACAGAAAGCTGAACGGGGCGGGGCCCCCGGGGTTATCCACAGCCACCGGGGGGAATTCGGACCCCGGTAAAAGACAGTATTTCGGCCTCTAGGGTGCTCCACCACAGGCCTCCTTTTTGGCGGATTTTCTCGGGAGAAACCGCATTTTCACGCCTGAATAGGCTGTGCATCGGGTAGGACATGGCTGACATCCACGAATTCACCAAAGGCTGGTCCGTGGCCCGGCTGGCTGATGAGTTCGGAATGGACCGCCGCACTGCCAGCAAGCGCCTGAAGGAGGCCGGCGTTCCCCCGCTGACCAAGAGGGCAGGGCACGACGTCTATCGCCTGGCCGATGCTGCCTCCGCGCTGGTGAATCCTGGCGCTGCGGCCTTCGGCGCTGAAGGTGTGGTGGATCCACGCGACCTGCCGCCGATGGAGCGGCGCGCCTTCTACCAGTCGGAGAACGAGCGCCTGAAGGTCGAATCGACCATCGGGCAGTTGGTCCCGGCCGCAGAGGTCGAGGCCGACTACGCCGAGCTGGTGAAGAAGATCGTGCAGTTCTTCGACACGCTCCCTGATGTTCTCGAGCGAAAGGCCGGGCTCACACCAGAGCAGGTAGTCAAGGTCCAGGACGAGTGCGATCGCGTCCGCCAATCCATGTACGAGGGCATCACCGATGACGACGTACGCGACAGCGCGTAGCGTGCGCCAAGGCGTTGCCGAGATGATCCGGCCGCCGCGCCGGATCAGGGTGAGCGAAGGTGCACGGGTGCTGCAGGTGGCCAATGCCGCCGGCGCCGCCGGTTCCTGGGATCCGGACACCACGCCCTACATGGTCGAGCCGCTGGATACGACCGGCAGCCGGCATTACGAAGCAGTGGTGTTCATAGGGCCTGCACGTTCGGGCAAGACCATCTCGCTGATCGATGCGCGCCTTGCCTACCTGATCACCTGCAACCCGGCCGACGCAATGGTTGTGCAGATGTCCAAGGATGCGGCCGAGGACTACAGCAAGACCCGTATCGCCCGCAGCATCGCCGCCAGTCCGGAACTACGCACCAGGCTGAGCCCGCGCGCCCACGACGACAACATCCTGCTGAAGTTCTTTCGGTCGGGAATGTCGCTGCGCATGGGTTGGCCCTCGGTGTCGGTGCTGTCGGGCAAGGACATCCACGACGTCCTGATGACGGACGTGGATAACTACACCGGCGACCTGACGATCGATGAGTGCTTCGGCCTGGGCCTGAAGCGCACGCAGACCTATATGTCGGCCGGCATGGTGGTGGCCGAGTCGAGCCCGGCAACGGACTACGCCGACGGCGCCTGGAAGCCACTGCACCCGCATCAAGGCCCACCGGCTGCCGGCATCGCCGCGCTGTATGCGCGCGGTGACCGGCGGCGCTGGTACTGGCCCTGCCCTGAGTGCGGAGAGCGGTTTCAGGCAGCGCCAGGCTATGACGGATTCGCCTTGCCACCGATGGAGGAACTGCTGGAGCGGGTGGTGCTGGATGACGTGCAGAAGATGGCGCGGCACTACTCGCTGTTGCACTGTCCGCACTGCGGCGTCGGCCTGCAGCACCGGTGGAAGGATGGGATGAACCACAGCGGTGTGTGGGCTGCGGAGGGCCAGGTCGTGCACGCCGACGGAACGGTCACCGGTGACCGGCCGGAGGCGCGCATCGCCAGCTACTGGCTCGGCGGTGTCGCCGCGTCGTACCAGTCCTGGGAATCGCTGATAGAGCGCTACCTCCAGGCGTTGCGTACCTTCGCCACCACCGGTGAAGAGCGCCCGCTGAAGACAACGCACAACGTGGACGGGGCGATCAACTACGTCCCGATGGCAGCGCGGTCCGCCAGTGATCCGAACGAGATGCAGGAGCGCGCCGAGGTATGGGCGGCTGGTGCTGTGCCCGCTGGGGTGCGCTTCCTGTTGGGAGAGGTCGACGTCCAAGCCAACCGATTCGTCGTGCTGGTGCTGGGCTTCGGCATCGGCGAATCCGGGCAGCTGGAGCGCTGGGTGGTGGATTCCTTCACCCTGCGCACGTCCAAGCGCGAGGACGGCTCGGGCGGCTTCCTGCCGCTGGATCCGCCTAAGTACCTGGAAGACTGGGAGCGGCTGGTCGAGAAGGTCATCAGCCGCCGTTACCCGCTGGACGATGGCACCGGCCGCAGCATGCCGGTCCACGCGGTGGGCGTCGACTGGGGTGGCAAATCGGGCACATCGGTGCGTGCGCTGGAGTTCTGGCGTTCGCTCAAGGCCCGGAAGCTGCACGCCCGGGTCAGGTTGATCAAGGGTGATGCGCGCCGCGAAGGCGGGCTGTTCCGAGAGACCTTCCCCGACAGCAGTAAGCGCCGGGACCGCAAATCAGGGTCGAAGGGCGATGTGCCGCAGCTGCTGCTCAACGTGGACAGGCTCAAGGACACCGTAGACGCCAACGTGAAGCGGGCAGAGCCCGGCCCGGGCTACTACCACTTCCCCGACTGGCTGCCGGAAGCGTTCTACGCCGAGCTGACGGCCGAGTCGAGGACGGCAAAGGGCTGGGAGAACCTGGCGAAGCGACGAAATGAGGCGTTCGACCTGTGCGGCTATGCCGAGGGCATGGCGCTGTGGCTGAAGGTTCCGGCCATCAACTGGACCGCGCCGCCGCCATGGGCCGCGCCGTGGGACGACAACCCAGACGTGAGGGCAGATGACGTCGCGCTGGCGCCAATGCCGCGCACTCGCACCCGCCGCGTCATCCGAAGCAAGTATCTGGGACGCTGAAATGGCATTCACCAACAAGCAAGTCGAGCAACTGGAGGCCGCGATCGCGGCCGGCGTGCTGAGCGTCCGATATGCCGACCGCACCGTGACCTACCAGAGCCTGGTTGAGATGCGTCGCCTGCTGAAGCAGATGCGCGATGAGCTTAGCCAGGCCGCAGGGGCACCACGGCGTCGACGCATCGTGCGCCTCTACCAATCGGGGACCGGCAATGTCTGATACCGCCGAGAGCAGCTACCGCGCCGCCGGCAACGGCCGCCGCCTCCGCACCTTCCGGCCATCCTCGCTGGGGCCCAATGCTGCATTGCTGGGCCTGCCCACGCTGCTCGCCAGGGCGCGGCACCTTGCCCGCAATGACCCGTGGATGGTCAGTGCACTCAACAAGAGCGTGTCCAACGGCATCGCCACCGGCATCCAGGCGAAACCGATATGGGGCACGAAGGAGCACAAGAAGAAGCTCACCAAGCTGTGGGAGCGCTGGGGCAAGTACGCCGATGCCGACGGCGTGCTCGGCTGGGGCGGGCTGCAGGCGCTGGCCTGGCGGGAGTGGAAGGAGGCTGGCGAGGTGTTTGCCCGCATCCGCTACCGGCGACCCGAAGACGGCTTGCCGGTGCCGCTGCAGGTGCAGCTGATCGAGTCGGAGCAATGCCCGCAGTACTACAACGGCGTGGCCAGCAACGGCAACGTGATCCGGCAGGGCATCGAAGTCAATAGCATCGGCCGACGCGTGGCGTACTGGATGTACCGGGAGCACCCCGGAGACATGCAGCTGACCGTCAACGGTAACGAGCTGGTTCGAGTGCCGGCGGAGCAGGTGCTGCACCTGTACCGGCCGAACCGGGCAGGTGCGATGCGTGGTGTGCCGAGCTCGGCGCCGGCGCTGCTGCGCATGTTCAACCTGGACCGCCTCGATGATGCGGTGCTGGAACGGCAGGCATTGGCCAACTTGTTCGCCGGCTTCATTACCACCGATGCCAATGCGGATGGCGAAGACGGTGATGCCGTCGGGGACCTGATCACCGGTGAGGATGCCGACGGCACCGCGATCGGTGGTCTTGAGCCGGGCACGATGCAGGAGCTGCCACCCGGCCGCAAGATCACGTTCGCCGAGCCGCCCAGCGCTGGTTCGGACTATGCCGAGTTCCTGCGTGGGCACCTGCTGGCGATCTGCGCCAGCCAGGACGTGCCCTACGAGGTGCTCACTGGCGACCTACGCAACGTCTCCGACCGCGCGCTGCGCCTGATCCTCAATGAGTTCCGCCGGGTGATCGAGCAGGACCAGTGGCTCTTCATGATCCCGATGTTCTGCCAGCGGGTCCGCGACGCCTTCATCGACCAGGCGGTGCTGTCGGGTCTGCTGAAGGTGCCGCGCTATGCGGCCCTGCGCGATGACGTGACCGAAACCCTGTGGGTGCCCGAGGGCTGGCCTTGGAGCCACCCCGTGCAGGACGTCACCTCCGAACTCAAGGCGGTGCGGGCAGGCTTCAAATCGCGCAGCAAGGTGGTACTGAGCGCCGGCGAGGATCCCGAACAGGTCGATGCCGAGCAGGCGCTGGACAACCAGCGTGCAGACGAGGCCGGGCTTCGATACGACAGTGACCCGAGGCGAACCAACGCCTCCGGTGCCCGGCAGGACGATGAACCCGGCGTTTCTGGCGCCAACAACGATGAAGGGAATGACGATGACGAGTAAGCCTGGCCTGTTGGCCCGAATGCTGGGGCGCGGCAGCCGTGCGCCCGTGGTGGCCTCGCTCGCTGCCGCGGTCCTCAATCAGCCCCTGCTGGTGCAGCCGGCCATCGGCGAAGCACTGGTTGGCGGCTATCTGGAAGGGAAGGTCACCAGCGACGACAGCGTGCTGAAGGCCGACCGCTTCGAAGTGTCTGGATCCGATGGCCAGCCGGTAGGTGTTGCCCAGAACCTGATCGGCGTGATCAACCTGTCCGGGGCAATGGTGAACCGGCCGATGCCCGGCGCCAGCGGCCCGGGGCCGGTGAGCTATGCCGCGGTGCGCGACACCTTCGACGAACTGCTGAACGACGATGCGGTGAAGTCCATCATCCTGCGGCTGGATACGCCGGGCGGTATGGCGTCGGGCTGCTTCGACCTGGTCGACCACATCTTCGAAGCGCGTGGCCGAAAGCCGGTATATGCCTTAGTCGATGACAAGGCTTACTCCGCCGGCTTCGCCCTCGCTTCGGCGTGCGACGAGATCTGGGTTAGCCGTACCAGCGGCGTGGGATCGGTCGGCGTGGTCTGCTATCACCAAGATTGGAGCGGCAACAACGCCCAGATCGGTCTGAAGGTGACACCGCTGTTCGCAGGTGCCCGCAAGGTCGACTTCGACCCCAACTTCCCGCTCAGCGAGGAAGCACACGCTGAGGCCATGGCCGATCTGGAAGACATGCGCACGATGTTCGTGGACACCGTGGCGCGGAATCTCGGCATGGAGGCTGAGGCCGTGCGCGCCACCGAGGCGGCCTGCTACCGCGGCCAGGCCGCCGTGGCAGTGGGCTTCGCTACCCGTCTCGGCACCTGGCACGACCTGGTCGCGCACCTCGGTGCCGCTGAAGCTGCACCGCCGCCCGCGCCGGGCAATCCCGAGCCGGACGACGAGCCGGAAGCAGCGGCAGCGCCTCCGGTGCCCGTGGCCGCCCCCGCACCGCCTGCAGCCGTGGTGGAGAACTCGGCAGCAGCGTTGGCAGCAGCAATCGCAACCAGTGAGCTTCCGCCGGCACTCGGGGTGGCCCTCCTGCGGCGCTCACTGCAGGAGGCCGAGCCGGCTGCCAGCGCCATCGAATATGCGACCGCCGTGCAGGACGCCTGTGCTGCGGCGCTGCGTGGCGATGACACCCTCGCAGCCAGCTTCATCGAGAAGAACACCGACCTCGACACGGTGCGTGCACAGCTGCTGTCGATGAAGGCGGAGGAAGGCCGCAGCACCCAGGTCGTCACCGCACACCCGGCTTCCATGGCCGATCAACGCGCCGCCGACAACAAGGCGAAGCTGAATCCCAATCACATCTACAAGCAACGAGGTAACTGACGATGGAAATCTCCCTGGCCGGCACCCGTACCGGCGAATTCCTGCTGTCCGAAGCGGGCGGCGAGCGCAGCCGTGAACTGATCCGTCTGCCGGCCGGGCAAGGCATGCTGCCCGCCGGCACCCTGCTCAAGGCCGACAACACCGTCGCCGCCAACGGCACCGACGCGGTGAAGGTGCTGTACGGCCCGATCGATACCGGCACCGATTCCGCGGGGCTGGCCGTCAAGGGTGCGGCGATCGCGCGCGACGCCGAAGTATTCGGCGAAAAGCTGGTATGGGCCAGCGGTGTCACCGCTGATCAGAAGCTGCTGGCCGCTTTGAGCCTGGCCGAATCCGGCATCATCACCCGCTGGACCCAGCAGCCGATCGCGTCGAACGCCGCCGATCACCTGGTGTTCGTGTCCGCACCGCTGACCGGCACCGCCGGTGTTGCGCTGGGCCCGATCGTGGCGCACGTGAAGGACGTCTTCGGCGCCCTGGTCACCGGCAGCACCGTCAGCGCCACGCTGGCCAAGGCCACCGGCACCGGCAATCTGTCGGGCGGCGGCGCGAAGGCCGCGGTGGGCGGCGTCATCACCTGGGACGCCGCGACGCTGAGCGCCGCTGGCGATTACACGCTGAAGGTGACCGCCGCGGACCTGGACGAAGCCACCAGCGACACCATCACCGTCGCCGCTGCGTAACCCGCAGGCCTGCTCACCCGCCCCCAACAAGGCCCCGCTTCGGCGGGGCCTTTTTCGTACCCCTTACCCAAGAGAGAGACAACTATGGATCTGCAAACCCTTCTGGCACTGGGCGTGCTGGGCTTCGATGCCCTCAACGCCTACATCAACAACCTGCCGCGCATCGTCACTCGCTTGGGCGATATGCGCCTGTTCCAAGAAGAAGGCCTGGTCGGCACCACGATCGTGAAGATCGGCATCGAGAACAACAAGCTGGTGCTGGTGCCCAACGTGCCGCGCGGCGCGCCGGGCCAGCCCAAGGGCCTGGACCGCGGCAAGGTGAAGCTGCTGGAAACCACTCACCTTCCGCAGCGCTCCACGGTCATGGCCGATCAGCTGCTGGGCGTTTGGGATCCGATCAACGATGCGGAAGGCAACAACGTCGCAGCCGTGGTGAACCGGCTACAGGCGCTGCACAAGCGCGATCTGGACTACACCATCGAGTATCACCGCTTGGGTGCGCTGCAGGGCAAGCTGATGGACGCCGATGGCTCGCTGATCGTGGACTTCTACGACGAGTTCGGCGTGAAGCAGATCATCATCGGCATGGAGCTGAACAAGCAGGACACCAAGGTCCGCACCAAGGCGGTCTCGATCAAGCGTGCGATCGAGGAAAAGCTCGGCGGGGTGCCGTACACCGGCGTCCACGTGCTGTGCAGCGCTGGCTTCTTCGATTCACTGGTGGACCACCCGGACGTCGAAGAGGCCTACAAGCGCTGGCAGGACGGCGCTGCGCTTCGCACGGATCTGCGCAAGGGTTTCGTCTTCGGCGACGTCGTGTTCGAAGAACTGCCGGGCAGCACGGGCGGCAAGCTGGCCATTCCCGATGGCGAAGCGATCGCCTTCCCGCTGGGGGTGCCCGACATGTTCCTGACCCGCTTCGCTCCTGCGGATTACCTGGAAACCGTGCGCGGCGTCGGTCTGCCGTACTACAGCAAGACCGCCAAGCTGCGGATGGACAAGGGCATCGAGCTGGAAAGCCAGTCCAACCCGCTGAACATCAATACTCGACCGGACGCGGTGATCCGCCTGAAGGCCGGCTCGAAGTAAGCCAGTGGTGCCTGGCCCGCTTCGGCGGGCCGGGCAGGAGGGTGTATGGCTCAGATAAGGATCGGGGTCGACCCCGACAACGCCTTCGGGCGGCAACTGACCGAGCTGGAGAAGTCGCAGCTGCCATACGCCGCGTCGCAGGCTGCCAACAAGGTGGCCTACGAGATCCGCGAGCGCTGGAAGCGGCAGGCACCGCGGGTGTTCGACAGGCCGACGCCGCTGACGGTCAATGCTGCGATGTACCGCAAGGCAACCAAGGCGCAGCCGTACGCTGAGATCTTCATTCGAGATGAGGCATTCAAGGGCACGCCGCCGGCCAAGTACCTGCTGGCCGAGGTGGATGGCGGCCAGCGCCGCCGGAAAGGCTTCGAGCGCTTGCTGCAGAGCCGTGGCCTGCTGTCTCCCACGCAGTTTGCAGTGATGGGCCGCGGCGCCCAAGCAAACCAGTTCGGCAACGTGCCCGCCGGCCAGGTCACCAAGATTCTGTCCCAGCTGGGCGCCCAGCGTGACCGATACCAGAACCAGACCACCGTCAGCCGGAAGCGGCGACGGGGCAAGGGCAACAACCGTGATGGCGAGTACTTCGTGATCACCAAGCGCCGCGGTGCATTGCGCCCGGGCATCTATGAGCGGATCGGGCGCGGATCCGGCGTCCGCTCCATCTTCATTTTCACCAACACGGCCGCCTACACGCCGCGCTACGACATCTTCGGCATGGCCGAGGACACCTGGAAGCGCCTGATGCCGTTCTTCCTGAAGCGCGAGCTGGAGAAGGCCATGGAAACCGCGAGGCCCTTGCCTTGAACCAGAGAGCTTTCATGCAGGCATTCGACGCAATCGCGTTCGGAGCCTTCCGCGCAACCGGCGTTGCCGATGCTGCCCACTACCACGAGCCGGGCACCTCCGCAGGCGTGCCGTGCACGGTGCTGCTCGACGAAGGCGTTGAGCAGTTCACACCGGACGATGTGGCGCCGATCGCGACCACCATCGACCGGGTCACGCTGCAGCTGGCCGAGGTCACTCCGCGGGCGGGTGGCGTGGTAAGCATCGACGGCACCGGCCGCCGGCTGAAGCTGGTGCAGAAGATCCGTGCCGACGAGTCGACGGCGGTGTGGGAGGTGGCCAATGTCTGAGCCTATACCCAGCCCCCGGCGCCAGCTGCTGGTAGCCATGGGCAAAACGCTGCAGATGATCAGCACCAAGAACGGCTACCTGACCGAAGCTGGTGCCGGGTGGACGCTGGAACCGACACCGGGCGACCAGGAGACCCAGGCGGTGCTGACGGCCGTGATCGAGAAGCAGCAGCGCCCCGAGACCCCCTCCAAGACCACCACGCACCGGCTGACGACCGTGAGCGTCATCGCCAAGGTGCCAGCCAACACGGAGGGCTACCAACAGGCGCTGGACGACTTGGTGACCGACATCGAGGCGGCGATGGACAGCCGCGAAGTGGCCCGGAACTTCCCCGATGGCATCCAGGTGCCGGTCTACGTCGGCATGGAGCCGCTGATGCCGGAGAAGGCCAGCGCCGGCTGGGTGGGCGCACTGCTCACCTACCAGTCCCACATCCCCAAGAAATAACCCGCCGCACAGCGGCAACCCAACTGGAGAGCCACCATGGCCGAAGATTACAGCTACCTGGGCAGCGGCATCATCGTGATCCGCGAGTGGAACACGGCCGATCCGTTCTTGGAGATCGGCAACGTTTCTGCATACACCGTCGCGCCCCAGACCAATACCCTCGAGCTGGCCGACTACCAAAATCCGGGCGGCGGCACGGCCAGCCGTGTCGATCGCGTGACTGGCTACAACCTCAACTACACCTTCCACGACTTCAATCCGGAGAACTTCGCCCGGGCAACTCGCGGCAAGGCCAGCAGCATTGCCGCTGGCACCGTCCCCGATGAGCTGGTGCTGGCCGTGCCGGGGAGCTATGCGCCCCTGTCGCGCTTGGCGTCTGAAGTCACCGGCGTGAAGCCGGTGACCGGCGCCACGATCTACGAGGCAGGCAAGGACTACCGTTTCGAGCGCGGCATGCTGTTCATTCCGGCAGGATCGGCCATCGTGGCACCGTCCCTGGCCGGCACGCCAAACATCAAGGTCACCTTCAAGAATGCAGAGCTGGGCCACGTGGAAGCGGCGGTCACCTCGCAGAAGTTCTACGAGATGCAGTTCTATGGCGCCAATGAAGCCCGTGGCGGCAAGATGGTGCGCCTGGTCGCACACAAGGTCACCGGCGGTGTGATCGAGAGCATGGGGCTGATCGGTAACGAGTTCGGCGCCGGCAGCGTGCCCGGTGCACTGCTCAAGGATGCGTCGAAGGCAACCGGCTCGGACAAGTCGGCGTACTTCTACTGGCAGCAGGAGAAGTAAGCCGTGTCGGAACTGGACGTGATCATCCCGCCGGCTCGCACCGTGCGCTTTCGCGGCGAGCAACTGGAGGTAACCCCCCTTCGCCTGCAGCAGATCGGGCCCTTCATCACGGCCAGCCGCACCATCATCGCCCGGGTGGCGATGATGGCCGGCGCGGTCGATACGGCACCGGCCGCCGCCACGGGGGCCATTTTGCTGGACCTGCTCGAGCAGGACAGCGCAGAGCTTGCTGGTGCACTGGCCGTTGCTGTTGGCCGTGACGCGGAATGGATCGCCGGGGGCACCCTGGACGAAGTCGCCGACTTGCTCGAGGCAGTCGTCGGGCTCAATCGCGATTTTTTCGCCCATCGCCTGCGTCGTCTTCTGATGCAGGCCAAACCGCTGGCGGAAGAGAGTACGGACTCGGCGACGTCGTCCAGTTCCTGATCGCCCGCGGCCACCGTTTGCCGGAAGTAGTCACATACACCTTGGCGCAACTGCGCGGCTTCATGGAGGCAGCCGCTCAGGATGACCTTGATCGAGTCGCCCAATTCGCCGTGGCCACCCGCATGGCGATGGGTGCGGAGCCGGCGGACTGGCAGAAGTACCTGACCGCATTGAGCGGCCAGGCCCCGGCGCAGCAGAAACAAGGAACCACCACTCATGGCTGACCCTTCAGCGAATCTGCGCGTCCGCATCAGTGCGGACCTGGCTGACATCAGGCAGGGGCTGGGCGTGCTTACCCGGCAGCTGCGCGAGGTGCGTACCGAAGCGGCCCGGCCGCTGCCGGTAAAGAACAACATCACCGATCTGGGCATCTCCGCCGGCCAAACCGCGCAGGCGATGAGGCAGCTGCCGGCGCAGTTCACCGACATCTTCACCAGTTTGCAGGGCGGAATGCCGTTCTTCACGGTGCTGGTGCAGCAGGGTGGCCAGATCAAGGACAGCTTCGGCGGTGTCGGGCCGGCCCTTAAGGGCGTGTCGTCGGCGCTGATGGGGATGGTCACTCCCTATACCGTGGCCGCCGCTGCGGTTGGCCTGGTGGTGGTGGCGTGGTACAGCGCAGAGAAGCAGACGGAGGCGTATACCAAAGCGCTGGTGCTGTCGCGCAACGAGGCCGCTGCAACGACGCTGACGCTGGTGAACATGGCGCAGAAGACCAGCGATGCGCTGAAGGTGTCCGCGGGGGCCGGCGCGGAGGCGGCGCAGGCCGTCGGATCGAGCGGGAAGATCGCCGAGCAGAACCTTCAGGCCGTTGCGAACGCCGCGGTGGCCATGAAGGAGATCAGCGGGCAGGCGCTGGAGGACACCATCGCGCTGTACGCGAAGCTGGCTGAAGATCCGGTCAAGAATGCCCAGAAGCTCAACGAGCAGGTCAACTTCATGACCGTGGCGCTCTATGAGCAGGTCAAGGCGCTGCAGGAACAGGGGCGTAACCAGGACGCGGTGACCGTAATCACCCGCGCAGCAGCAGACGAAACAGTCATGGCGCTGGCAAAGGTTCGCGCCAGCCAGAACCCTGTGATCCGTGGCTTCAAGGACTTGTGGACGGAAGCCACAAAGGCCTGGCACGCGATGCAGGTGAATGCGGGCTTCGGTCCGCAGGCCGACCAGATGCAGAGGATGCTTGCAGACAACCGTCGTGACGTCGCCCGGCTGAATGCTTTGGAAGCATCTAAAGATCCCATGGCCCGCAACCCGATGGTGATCTCGGCGCTCGAGAAGGACATAAAGGAGCGGTCTGCCAAGATCAAGGCGCTGGCGACAGACCTCATCAAAGAGCGCAAGGACGCCGAGGTAAAGACGGCAGAAAATGCGAGCGTTGAATATCTCCAACGCACCGACGCGATTATCGATTCGCAGGCAAGCAAAGAGCAGAAGAAAAAAGACGAAATAGCTCGAATCAACGGTGAAGCGGAAAAGGTTCGGCGCCAAGCTGAAGCCGCGGGACTGATTGAACAGGTAAGGTTGATCGAGGAACGCCGAGCAGCAGCAGTCGCCGCGATCGAGAAGAAGTACAAGGAGAAGCCGAAAGCCGGGAACGGTTCGGCCACGCGCGCTGCTGGCCTGCAAGGCTACAAGGATGACTTGGTTGCCGAGCAGGCCGAGATCACCGCTGGCACGCAGCTGCTGCGCGCGCAGTTCTCGGCGCGTGAAATCACCGCGGCTCAGTACTACGGCCGCATGCGTGAGCTGGTGCAGAAGACTGCAGATGTTCAGGCTAAGTCGCTGGAGCAGCAAGTTGCATACCTGCAGAGGCAGGTGGTAGCCGGAAAGGAAGCCATTGGCGTTAACCGCCAGATCGGTGAGCTTGAAGCTCGTCTTGCGAAGGTTCGAACTGATGGTGCAGCGGCGCTGCAGGTGCTTTCGACCGAAGAGTCTGCTGCCGTGCGGGCTAGAACTAGCGTCATCGCCGCGTATACAAATGCCCTTGATGCGAGCAACCAGGCTCTGGAGCGTCAGCTGTCTACCCAGGCCCAAAAAGTCGGGATGGGAGATCGCGAGTACGAGATTCAGCAGCGAATCAACGACGCGTATGCAGATCAAGCAGACAAGTTGCGTGAGCTCCAGCTTCAGCTCAACGCGGGGCAGGTTGACCAAGAGACTTTCGAGCAAGAGCGGGCAATTCTGACGGCAAAGACCCTTGACCGGCTGCAGCTGATCAAGGACGGGTATGAGGAATTGCGCCAGGCGGAAGGCAACTGGTTGTCGGGGGCAGCCGCAGCGTGGGCCAACTATCAGCAAGAAGCGAACAACTACGCCCAGCAGATGGGCAGTGTGGTGGGCGGTGTAATCGGTGGATTCGAAGATGCCTGGGTAAAGTTCACGACCACTGGCAAGCTCAGCTTCTCCGACCTCACCAGGTCGGTACTGGCCGACCTGGCTCGAATCGCCGCCCGGCAGGCCACCATGGGCATCGCCAATGCCTTTGCCAGCATGTGGGGAGGTGGTGTCACTGCCGCGGGAAATCAGGCCGTCACTTCCGGCACGAGCAGCATCAACAACGAGCTGTTCCAGAAAATGCGCCTGGGCGGTGGGTACTCCTCCGGCGGATACACCGGAAATGGTGGCGTGAACGAGCCTGCGGGCGTCGTGCACAAGGGCGAAGTGGTCTGGTCCCAGGCCGACGTTGCCCGCGCCGGCGGCGTTGGTATCGTTGAGGCCATGCGGCAGGGCCTGCGCGGCTACGCAGACGGCGGTCCTGTCGGCGGAGGTTCACCCTCCGGTTCGTACGGCGGATCCATCAACGTTCGTGTGTTGAACGCGCCGGAAGGCACCACTGCATCGGCCAGCCGCAACGAACAGGGTGGCTTCGACATCGACGTTCTGCTTGGCCAGGTCGACAGCTTCATCGGTGGCCGGGTCGCCGGTGGAACGGGCGCAACTTATGCAGGTATGAAAGGCCGGTTTGGCCTGAAGGACAGTGTCTGATGGCTTCACTTCCGAGCGTAGCCCGCGTGATGTTCGAAGGGCAAAAGCGCTCCTTCGACCCGTCTGTACTGAGGACCGAGATGGAACGGGGCGTGCCAAAGCAGCGCGTGCAAAACACGCAGGTGCTGATGAAGCAGGCGATGGTGCTCTATTTCAGCAGTGCCGAGGATGTGGAAGCCTTCGATACCTGGTACATGGGAGACATCAAGCGCATTGGCTGGTTCACGATGATCCACCCGTTCACGGGCAAGCAGATCACGGCCAGGTTCGAGAACGGTGCACTGGGTGACCTTGTGCCGGATGAAAAGCTGCCCGGTGACTATCGAATGGACGCGGTCGTGGAGTACTTGCGATGACGACTTTTACCGAGCGACGGCAGCGGGTGACCGATACGGCCGGAATCTTGTTGTTCCTCGAGATCTCCGCGCCTTCTCTCCCGAACCCCTTGCGCATCGTCAACGACACCCAGGATTGGACCAGTAAGGGTGTGGTCTACCTCGGGGCCCCGTTCGACTTCAAGCTACCCAACGACACAAAGGGCCAGACCCCACGTGCGCAGTTGGTGGTCGACAACGTCGGGCGCGGTATTTCCGAAGACCTCGAATCCATCGGACCCAACGAAGTGCTGATGGCCAGGCTGATGGTTTCCGATCGGGCTGACCCGAACACCATCGAGCGCGACTACTTCTTGCCGGTGAGCAGCGTGACCATCACCGGTGCGACGGCATCGGCGCAGTGCGGCGTGGACTACATCATGCGCCAGCAGGCGGTAAAGCTCAGGGCAAACCAGTTCACGCTACCGGGAATCTTCACGTGAAGCTGGTAGATGTGGAGCGCTTTGTCGGCCTGCCGTATAGCGCCGACGACTTCGACTGCGCGGACCTGGTGATGCTCGTCCAGCGGGAGCTTTTCAGTCGTGAGGTGGTGGTTCCTGGCCGACGCCCGCGCGGCGTGCAGGGAGCTGCCGAGCTTGGCGAGCTCTCCAAACCGTTCGCCAAGCCCAGAGAGGGGCCGCCGATCGATGGCGACCTGGTGCTGATGATTGAAGTACTTCAGAAACGCCCCGGCCATGCCGGGGTTTTCTTTTTCCTTGCCCATGAGGCGTGGGTGCTCCACGCCAACGAAAAGAACGGTTGTGCGGTCCTGCACCGCGTCCGTGATCTGCCCGACTTCGGGCTGAGAATCGAGGGATTTTACGAATGGCTGAATTGAACGCGCTCTCTGCGTGCCCGCCGTCTCTGGTCGTCACCCCGCACCCGGTGACCTTGGAGGGCCAGCAGCGGATCGCCGCTGAGCTGCTGCCGCGGGAAACGCTGGGGCATTTCTTGGCCAGGACAGTGCCCGATTACGGGAGCGACGCGTGGGAGGTACGGATCAACGGCGTCCGCGTGCCCCACCAGATCATCGACAAGGTGAGGCCCAAGGGCGGCACGGTCATCGAGGTTCGTGGAACCGTTGGTCGCACGGCGCTGCTGATCGTCGCCATGGTCGCCCTGACCATCTTCACTGCAGGTGTCGGCACGGCCATGCTGGCTGCCGGCTACAGCGCTATGGCGGCCGGGATGGCGCAGGCCGCGATCTATGCGGTCGGGTCGCTGCTGATCAACAAGGTTCTGGGCCCGAAGAAGCCCAAGCAGTACGAGAGCGACGCAGCTACCGTTTACACGATTGGCTCGGCCCGCAACCAGGCGCGTCCGTATGAACCGCTGCCGCTGGTGCTGGGGAACATTCGCATTGCGCCGGACATCGCCAGCCAACCGTATTCATTCTACGAGGCAAACGAGCAGTTCATGGCGATGGTGCTGACGCCGGGCATCAACGTGGCGCGCGTGGAGGCGATGTTCAACGGCGACGCCCTGCTTTCGACCTTTGAAGGCGTGCAGGTGTGGCACAGCGGCTTCCCCCGCATGCCGGAAGAGAGAATCCCGCTCTACAGCAACGTCGATACGATCGCTGGCGGCGCGCTGGACGCGGAGAAGGGCCAGCCCAGCGACTGGGTTCAGCGCACCAGCTCGGTCAGCACCATCCGGCTGCAGCTCGACTTCGACTACATGCTGTTTGACACCACCAGCAAGGGCAAGCCGAAGAACAACCAGGAGACGATCGAGGTCCAGTATCGAACTGTCGGCGCTCCGAATTGGCGAGTGTTCGGCAGCTTCCCCTTGGTGAGCCAGAGCCAGAAGCAACAGCGTCGCACGTACGCTCTGGACGTTGCACCTGGGCAGTACGAGGTGCGGGCGCGTATTGCGGGACGCAACACGGATGGCTCGGGAGCCACTAGCGACTTCACGTGGTCGGCGCTGAAGAGCATCCAAACCGACGGGGCGAGCTACGCGGGTATTCCCCGCATCGGCATTCGCATCAAGGCCACTGGTCAGCTGAACGGTGCACCCGATGAACTGCGTTGTGTGGCCTATGCCGCACCAATACCGGTGTGGAAGGGCGCCGAGTGGGTCACCGAAGAATCCAGCAACCCTGGCGCCCAGATCCTTGCGTACGCGCGCGGCATTCGCGATCCAGGCGGCAATCTGATCGCGGGGCTGGGTCTGCTGGATGCCCAGATCGATATCGCGGCGCTGCAAGCGTTCATGCTGCACTGCGCGGCCTCCAAGTACACCTACGACAACGTGATTCGTGACACCCGTAGCCATGACGACGTGCTGCAGGCGATCGCGCTCGCAGGCTTCGGCAACGTGACCTGGGCGGCCGGTCGCCTGTCGGTCGTATGGGCGGCGGACGAACAGCCGCTGTCGGGCGTGGTCAACATGGCCACAATCAAGAAGGGTCAGTTCCAGATCGATTACACGCTGGCCAATGCGGCCGATGGCATCGAGTTCACCTACGTGGACCGCTCTGACTGGTCAAGCAAGACGCTCAGGGTGACTGCCCCCGGCGTCCAGACCATGCTGAACCCGGCCCAGGTTTCGGGTGAGGGCATCACCACCGAAGAGCACGCGGCCAAGATGGCGCGGTATCACTTGGCGCAGTCCCTGTACCAGTACAAGGACATTTCCTTCAGCACCGATATCGAGCACCTGAGCTACCGGAGGATGTCGGTGCTGGCACTGCAGCACGACCTGACGCAATGGGGCTTCGGTGGCAGGCTGGTTTCCGCCGCCCGCGATGGATCCGCTGTGGTGCTGAAGCTGGACGACCAGGTCCGTGCCCCGGCCACGGGCAACAGCTTCATCGGGCTCCGTATCCCTGGCGAACTGGTATATCGCGTGTTCCGCGTCGCCAGTTTCGCCGGCGAGACGGATCAGATTCGGCTGGCTGATCCTTGGCCGGCTGACGCGCCGCTTCCGGGCAACACCGATGAAAACCCGGCCCACGACACCATCTGGATCTTCGATTTCAAGCAGACGCCGGGCTACCGCGTGCGCGTGGTAGGCATTGAGCCGGAGTCCGACCTGAAGGGCGCATCTGTTTCGGTGGTGCCAGAGGGGCCGGAGTTCTGGCGGTACGTCGAGTCTGGCCAATACATCCCGGCGCCCAATGGCTCGCTGCTGCAGACCCGGCCGGTGGCCAGCAATCTGCGCGTCACCGAACAGCAGGTTGTGCAGGGAGATACGGTCTTCACCGAGCTCACCGCGACCTTTGATGTGTCCGGCCCTGTGGGCGAGGTCATCGTGTTGTCCGATCTCGATCAGAACAGCGAGCTCGAGCAGGTGGCGACTACCCGCACGCGCACGGCGACTTGGCGCATTCCTCAGGCTGGCGTCTACCCCATCACCGTTCGCCCCTACAGCCCCGAGGGAAATGCCGGCGTTGCGGTGACGGTGATGTACGCCACGCTTGGCGCCGACGTACCGCCGGTGCTGGTGGACATTTTCGACGTCACCGCGGTCAGCGGTGGCGTGCGGCGTTACACCTGGGGATTCCTGAGCGACACCGTGCAGTCTGCTGACTTCGCAGGTGTCGAGATCCGCTACGTAGCAGGAAAGGTGGCTGCACCTGTATGGGACCAGATGATCCCGCTGGGTGACGACGGGTATCACGTTGCCGCCTTCGAAGCGGTTCTGCCGCCGGCGGGCGATTGGACGTTTGCATGCCGGTCGCGGAACACCTCTGGCGCCCTGTCTGAGGCCAGCCGAGTTGTCCAGAAGACGCTGGGCGCCAATCTCGGCGAGGTAATCGGTGATTTGGTCGAAGATCTGGACGAGCAGACCCGCAAGCAGGTGGAGCTGCAGCGCCAGCTCGACAAGGAGGCCCTCGAACGCGTGCTGGCCGACGCCAACGAGGCCGCGGCTCGAGCGCGCGACTTGGCTCTAGTAAACGCCAGCCTGGTATTGGAGGCCCAGACTCGCGCCGGTCAAATCGGCCAGGCCATGGACGCGATCGCGGCCGAGGGGCAGACCCGCGCCACCGACCTACTGAACGAGAAGCTGGAGCGCGAGGCTGCCATCACCGCGGTCAGCGAGACGCAGCAGGACGGCTTCGATTCTCTGTCACGTGCGTTGTCGGAGGTGGCGGCCGGCAGCGGCACGCAGTTCGACAGCAAGCGCATCTGGGACTTCAATCTGACCACGGATAGCTGGACCGGCAACGGCGCGCCCACGCTGGTGGACGGCTGGCTGCGGCCGGCCAACGCCGCGGCCAATCCCTACATCCAGTCGCCCGGTGGACTGGCCATCGACGGCAGCGACTACCGCTTCGTGAAGATGCGGATCAAGAAGGTGGGCAACCCGACCTGGGCAGGCGCGTTGCAGTGGACCACCACCACGGACGCAGCCTGGAACGCCGCCAAGGAGGTTGTGGTGGGCGAACCGGCGTGGGACAGCGCCGGGGTGGCCACCTTGGACGTGGCCGACATTGCGTGGCGCCCCAGCACCATCTCGGCCGTTCGACTGCAGTTGGGCGCCGCGCAGGGCGTATCCGACTACTACCTGATCGACTGGCTGGCCATTGGCCGGCCGATGCCGGCCGCCAGCGTCGCCCTGGTGCAGGAAGAGACGCAGGCCCGTGTGACCGCGCTCGCGTCGGAAGCCACCCAGCGGAACACCCTGGCCGTGCAGATGCGCGGCAACTACACGGGCACCGACCTCAGCCAAGCGCAGGGGTTGATGGGCGATGAGCGCACCGCCCGCGCGGCAGCCGACAGCTCGCAGGTGCAGCGCATCACGACCATGGAAGCCCGCATGCCCGCCGGCACCGGCGGTCTCGCCACCAGCGCATCGGTGGCGACGCTGCAGGACGCAATGGTCGCGGCGGATCAAGCCAATGCCCAGGCGACGACAGCGGTCAACAGCAAGCTGACGGGGCTGCGCACGGTCGGGGACAACCTCCTCCCCAACAGCAACTTTGCCGAGAATTTCCTTTGGTGGGTGCTGGGCGGCAACAGTGGTGGCAACACCATCCTGCGCGATGCAGCCAGCGGCGATGGCGGACCTGGCGTCACCATCACGCGCGCGACGGCAGCCACGGCGCCCTTTATGGACGCCAACGATGGTGCTTTCTTCCCAGTACGGGCGGGGATGATCTTCCGAGCCCGCGTGCGAGTGAAGCTGCTATCGGGAAACGGCAACGTGCTACTGCGCGTGGTCTATCGCAACGCCGAGAACGACCAGTTTCAGGCTGATCGGACAATCACCGCTACCGCAGAGTGGACGGACTTCACAGTTGACTACGGCGCGCTGCCCGCGGGGTCCGTCCGGGCCTTGTTCCGCGTGTACGTGCATCCCAGCATCGGCACCGTTTCCTTCGACAGGGTGGAGCTTTACGACGTCACGGACCAGGCTGCCAATCAGCTCACCGCCGCCGGCCTTCAGTCCATCACTACGCGGACCGGCGTCATCGAGGGCACGCTGGTCGCACAGGGAAGTGCGCTGACGCAGGTTCAGGCGGACGTGGCCGGCAAGGCCAGCAACGCGGCGCTGACCTCGCTGGACAGCAAGGTCACACAGCTCGGCAGTACGGTCACGAGCCAGGGCACCGCACTGACCAACGTCACCGCGAGCCTGCAGAACATCGGTGGTGACAACCTCTTGGGCAACAGCAGCTTCGAAATGGAAGCGCCCAGTGCCATCGCAGTACCGGGATGGGGCAACAACAGTGGCGGACTTGGGGCAGCGGTTACACGCCGCCTGTGGTCCGATTCAACGCTGCCGGGGTCCACTCGCTCGTGGCGATGGGAACTGGATAACGCCCCGACCACTGGCTATCTGGAAACCATCAGCAACAGCTCCGTCAAGTCAACGCGGGTCATCCCTGGGGAAAAGGTCACTCTTTCGGCATACCTGCGTGGAACAGTAGGCACCCGGTGGTTCTTGCAACTCGCATGGTATGACGCGAACGGCGCCATCATTTCCTACATTGGCAGTCAGGGCGTAACCACCCTCGACGATGAGAACTGGTCGCGCAAGGTGTTCACCCCAGCGACGACACCGGTCAACGCTATAGCCGCCAGGGCGTACATGCGCGTCTATGGCCTCAACATCGTGGGCCAATGGGTGGAGTGGGACAACGTGCAACTGCAGGTTGGATCTGTTGCAACCGGCTACTCCCCGTCGCTGGAGGAGATCGCCAGTGCCACGGCGGCAAATGCTGCCGCCGCCAGTACGCTGACCGGAAAGGTGACCGTGCTGGAGGGCACCACCACCGCTCAGGGGCAGGCGATCACGACCGTCAATGCGGCCATCGCGGCGACGCAGGCTGCGGGTCCGAACATCGTCATCGATGCGGGGTTCGAGGGATACTCGAATGGTCAGGTGATCGCGACCGGGATCGTCGGTGGGTCGCTTCTCGCAAGCGGTGCCGATATGCAGACGGGTGTCAGGTCTGCTCGGTTGCTGCGTACGGCAGCCGCCAACGCGAGCAACACTGACGCCTACATCGGTCCGATCATCCGCACGACCGCTGGTCGCGTGTTCTACATCGAGGTGTACGCAAAGCTCGATGCCGCAGGAGCTTCACCTGGCAGCACGCAGTTCCGCTTTGGAATGCGCACTGTTAGCGCCGCCGGTGTGAACTCTTGGGTGTGGACCGGAGCGACCGTAAACATTGCCACCTTCACTGGGTGGACCAAGATCAGCGGCTATGTCACCGCCCCGGCCAACACCAACACTGCACAGTTGCTTTTCAGCATCCCAGGGGCCAATGCAGTAGCCAACGCAGCTATCTTCTTGGACAACGTCATCTGGCAGGACGTGACCGATGCGTATGGCGCCAAGACGACGGCCGATGCGGCCGCGACCGGGTTGTCCGCGCTGACGACTACCGTCACCCAGCAGGGCGGGCAGATCACTTCCCAAGCCACGCAGTTGAATCAGGTGCAGGCGACAGTGGCTGGCAAAGCGGATTCATCCGTCGTCGCCAGCATGAGCGCTGCAGTGGCGAGTATCGGACGCGGCGGCAACCTGATTACCAATTCGACCTTCCCACAGTGGCAGCGCAACGGCTGGGGCTGGTACAGCAATCCATGGGGGTTTCGGGAACTGGGCGACCCCACAGGGGACGCCGTATGGACGCCGACCGGGGTGACCGGGATTGGCTCGATGAAGCCGGGCACACTGGCTAATGGTGCCGACGGCTACTTCGGCACCGAGTACTTCATTGGAATCGAGGGAGGCAAGACATACTGCGTCAGCGGATACATGTCGAACCACCGGTGTTCGATGATGCTGTACGCGGAGTTCTACGACGCGGTGGGCACGATCGTCGGAAATATTGCCTGCCCGTCTACGAACGCGCGGACAGAGCCGCCTGTGACGCTCAGCAAGCTGGCCAGGCCATTTGTCATTGGCAAGGCCCCGGCCAACGCTGCCAGTGCTCGCATAATCGCCCGCGTGGTAGGCACGGGCGAGATCGACCCGTACTTCTGGCTATGGCGGCCGATGTTTTCCGAAGTGGGGGATGGCGCAACTTCGCCGCCCCCATGGTCGGCTGGGGGCTCGGAGAGCAGTGCCTCCTGGCAGGTCATGATGAACACGGATGGCTACGTCTCCGGCCTGCAGTTGATGGCCAAAGGACAGAAGTCGCAATTCAACGTGTTGGCCAGTGCTATGAACATCCTCTCGCCAGGAGGAGCAGACGGCATCGAGATGACCAACGGCTACCTGCGGGTATGGCGGGGAAGCTCCCAGCGGATCATCGGCAATGGCTTCGGAAATAGCGGCGAAGGGCTGATGGACTATTTCGGCCCCAACGTTGGCGCCGCCGCGGCGAGCAAGGCCAACGCGACCGTCTGGATGGACGTGAATGGCAATGCGTACTGGGGCGGTTCACTGGCCGCTGGTGTTTTGCGCAACGCGGTGCAGAGCACGCAGACCAACACCGTTGGCACCGAGGTGGTCAACGGGCCGTTCGGCACCAACGGCCGCAACAAGAGCGTGGTGGTCAGCTTCAACCGGCGCGTGAATCGGCAGAAGAACCAGTACGGCATGCCGGGCTTCGTTGCGGGCGGTGGCAGCAATACCTGCACCGTCAACGTGTATCGCAAGATCGATAACGATCCAGAGACGTTCTGGACGTCCTTTACCGCCGGCGGCGGCATAGACATCTACAACGAGACGGACGGGCCGGATATCGCCACGTCGTACTGGGCCGGCTCGGTGACGCTCAACGATGGCGGCGATGGGAGCCGGCCTAGGCAGTACCGGGCGCAGATCGTTTCCTATAGTGAGCAAGGGGTCTCGCACCAGTCCGGTAGCTACGACTTCCAGAGCACCAATCAAAGCCTGTCGATCGTATCGACTGAGGTTTAAACGCTGACGCGGCGGCCAGCGTTCCTTGCCGCCGCACCGCTAGGAGATACACATGCAATTCCGAGCAAAGCTGCAGATGAAGATGGAAACCGCCGATCAGCCCGGTGCGGTAACGCTCAACTTCGTTCCTGTCGAGGCGGGCGTGCCGCAGTTGAACCTGACGGTTTCACCGGCGGACGCCGTCGCGCTGGCTGTGGGCAAGGTCTATGCCTTCACCGCGGTGGAGGATCAGGACCAGGCAACTGGGTGAATTACTGAGCCGCTTTAGGGCGAGAAAAAGAAAGCATGGGTCGTTGGGGACATCAGCGTTGGCAAGTGCGTGAATTGGCTTAACCATTCAGTCAAGGCATCGCAATAGCGGTGCCTTGACACGGGTGCGTCTTCTTCACGGTCAGCGACTTAGGGTCTGACGTTCAGATAAATAGAGGGCGCTCCGATGGCAATTTACAACTTGTTGTAGAGACTTCAAGGACCGTCCTGAATAGGCTCTGCGCACCCCATTGTCGCGATAGGACCGATCTATGAAAAAGTCTCTGTATCCGCACGTCTTGTGCGCTTCCATCGCCCTGGCGCTGTCAGGCCCGCTGTCCGCCGCGAACATTCCTACCGGCGGCTCCGCGACCGTCCAGCCGGGAGATCCCGCCGAGACTTGGCAGGTAGGCGAGCGAGCCAATCTGACTCTTCTTCCCGGATCAACGGCGAACCGAATTAGCACGCGCGCGGGCGGCACCGTAAACATGGCCGGCGCGACGGTTTCAGACAACACGGCACTCCCCGTGCTTCAGATCAACAGCGGGTCTGCCGACGTTTCAAACAGCAACATCACGAATGGCGCCGGGATCGGATTGGGTCTAGGTAGGGCGCCGACTGAGACTGGCCCGTCGTCGGTTGTGAATGTCTCTGACTCGTCCATCACCGGTTTGGGCACCGGTGCATTCCTCAACGGAGGCAAGCTGAGTGTCTCCAACACCGTGATCGATGGAGTTGGCACCGCCCCGGGCGGCTCCAACGGGATGTGGATTGTCAGTAATGCTGACGTAAGCGTCGGCGCGGGGTCCCGGATCATCGGCGACCAGTATGGGCTGCTGCTTCGGGCGGACATTCCGACCATCGCCCCAGACCTTTCGGACAACGTGTTCGTCCTCGACGGCTCGGAAGTGGTCGGCCGTGCCGACGCAGGCGTCTACGTCGACGGCCAGAGCGCCGTTCTCGGGGAAACCTCCTTCACGATGAGCAACGGTGCGACGGTGGAAGGCGGGAACGGTGTCGCATTTCAGGTGGTCAACGGTGGCTCGCTTGATCTTTCATCGGATGCAAGCAACATCAACGGCTCTCTGATCGCGGAGGCCGGTTCGGTGTTGAATGCATCACTGCAGAACGGCTCAGCGTTGGCTGGGTCCATGCAGAACGTGGGAAGCGTCGCTATGGCCGATTCGCGATGGCTGGTCGGTGCCGATTCGACGCTTTCCTCGCTCGATGCGCGTAACTCGGTCATTGAATTCAACCCAGCGGGATCGTTCAAAACCGTCAACATCACGGGCAATCTGGATACTGCCGGAAGCACGTTCATCTTCAATACGGTGCTCGCCGACGACGCTTCGGCGAGCGACCGATTGATTGTTGGCGGCGATACCAGTGGCCAAGGGTTCGTGCGCGTGAACAACGTTGGCGGAGCCGGCGCGCAGACCGCACGAGGCATCGAGATCATCACCGTGGGTGGAGCCTCTAACGGCCAGTTTGACTTGGCTGGACGTGCTGTCGGCGGCCAGTATGAGTACTTCCTCTTCAAGGACACAGGTAATTGGTACTTGCGCTCGCAGCTGCCGACTCCGCCGGATCCGTGTGTGGCGGACCCCACGCTGCCTACCTGCCCGGTTGACCCGGTTGACCCGGTCGATCCCGTTGACCCGGTCGATCCGGTCGATCCGGTCGATCCGGTTGACCCGGTTCCTGTTCTGCGCCCTGAAGCCGGTGCCTACCTGGCAAACCTGCAGGCAGCGCAAGGGATGTTCCGTATCGGCTATCACGAGCGCGCGGCAGGGCAAAACAGTGGCCGCAGCTGGGCGAGGGTGGATGGCTCCCGTAACGGGTTTGACGCTGTGAGTCGTCAACTTAAGGTCCACGGCAATAGCCAGGCCCTGAGTGTCGGTACGGACGTCTTGAGGACCGATTCGGGAAGCTCTGTTGGGGTCATGCTTTCCAGCGGCAACGCCACCAGTACCAGCACCAACCATCTGACCGGCTACTACGCCCGAGGCAAAGTGAAAGGTGCAGCGTTGGGCGTATATGGCACGTGGCGAGCAGTGCACGAGGACCCGTACGCCGGTCTCTACGTGGATGGCTCTGTGCAACGGGCACAGTTCCGTAATCGCGTTGAGGGCGTCGGCCTCGTCCAAGAGCGCTACGACAGCCGTGCATGGCAGGGTGCACTGGAGGCCGGCTATGCGTTCCGCCTGGCCGGTTCGACGAACCGAAATCTCTACGTGGAACCGCAACTGCAGGTCGGGTACAGCCGCTGGGACAATCTGCGCCATACCGAAGCCAACGGCACGGTCGTCACCACCCAGGATGCTGATGGCCTCTTCGGTCGCGCTGGCGTCCGGGTATCCGGCGTGACTCGTTGGGGAAATGGCGCCACGGAAGTTCAGCCGTACTTGGCAGCTCACTTGCTGCACACCCGCGGTGAGTCGCAAATCCGTATGGACGATGAAATCGTCGACGCGCGCATTCCTCGCAGCCGGGCTGAGATCAGTGCCGGTGCTTCGTTGAAGTTCGTAAATGGATGGGGCGCATGGGCCGGCCTGGCCCGTCAGGAGGCTAATGGATATCACCAGACCAGCGCCCAGTTGGGGATGAGTTACGCCTGGTGACGGTAGCCATCCGATAACTTCGCAGGCGAGTCGCTGGAAGGTGGCTCGCCTGCGTTTGATGTGCGGTCAATCCAAGGAATTTCGTGCGGATTCGGGCTCTAGTGGCTTGCGTCTCGAGGCAATGGATGCCCGCCGGAGCCTACACGCGAGGTAAATTCCGAAAATCTAGCGAAACTCACGGCCTGGCGGTTCGCGCAATGCGGACAGACTAGTATCACGCCTCCACCAATCGCGATGAGTCCTTGAGCACGCTTCGCATGGAAGGGCCAGCCGCACGGTAGGCAACGGCACTGAACACCCGTCACCTCTAGTAGTTGGCCTGTCTCGTCGGCTTGACCGTCGACGTCAAGAAGATAGAACTGTCCGGTATTGGGCATTGGCCTGCTCGTTGGCAACGGGGCCGAATTGCCTCGGGATTGAATAATATCCGTCCGCTTGTTAAGCGAAAGCAGATTTCGCCGCTCACGGCGCCTTGCGGCCCCCATGATGTAATCCGCCCATGTGCTACTCCGCTCAGATCAAGGCCGATTACCACAAGCTCGTGCGCGAGTTCGGCGCGGTCGTGTCCATGGACGAGTTCGCGGCGCTGTATGCCCACGACCCGGGCAAGAAGCGGCCGAAGACCCCGAAGGCCATGGATGATGCGTTCGCCGCGGGCAAGACCCCTGCCGAGCGCTCAGTCTGGGCGGCGATCCAGGACTGGAACACCCGGGATGCAACTGCCTTCGAGCAGGAGCTATTCACCCAGAAAACCCGCCTGGTCAACGCCGAGCGCGCGCTGCAGACGAAGGTCACGAAGAAGGCCGAGAACGACGTCCGGGTGGCCACCAACAAGATCGCCCGGGCCCAAGGCAAGCTGGCCGACCTCCGGCGCACGGACCACGTGGCAAGGGACTCGCGCATCTTCCCGGGCGTGTATGGCACCGTCATCGTGTCAGAGGGTGGCAAGCGAGTGGTGAAGCCAATGCGCTACCAGTGCCGGCTGGCGGGGAAGCCGGCCAGCTACGACCAGCGCTACCCCGGCACCTACAACGCCAGGCGTGACAGCTTGGAGGGCTTCTGGCGGCCGGCCTTCGGCCGCACGCACGCGCTCATGGTGGTAGACACCTTCTACGAGAACGTCGAGGGGCCAGAAGGCGGCAACCAGGTAGTCCAGTTCACCCCCCGCAACGGCGATCCGATGCTCGTGGCCTGCCTGTGGTCGCACTGGGTGGATCCGGCCGGCAAGGAGCCCGATCTACTGTCCTTCGCCGCGATCACCGATGACCCGGAGCCCGAGGTCGCTGCAGCGGGTCACGACAGGACGATCATCAACATTAAGCCCGAGTACGTGGACGCCTGGCTCAATCCTGACCCGGCCGACCTGGGCGCGCTTTACGCGATCTTCGACGACAAGCGGCACCCGTTCTACGAGCACCGCCTGGCGGCGTAGGGCTGTTCCGACTCTTCCTCGCGCACTTGGCCTATGGTCCCAGGGTGGGGCGCGGTCGATGATTGGCATGCCGGATCCGGGAGCCGCAGGCAGCTCAGCCCGGGTGATGGGGCGCCTGAGCAGCGGTCCGCCGGCATCTTTGCATCGCCCCAACGCGCTGTCTCGTTGGAATGGGTTCTGGACGAATCGGCCGCACATTGCTGAATCATGAGCCCTGCGGTTCATTCCGGCTGATCACGATGATGAAGACGAATTTAGAGTAGAGTTCAGATAAACTAATTGCTAAGCGAAATGAGCTCGTCGCATTCTTTTTTGATAATCGAAGCGCAAAGCTGTTGCATGTAATGAAGCATGTCGCTTTCTTCGCTCGAAAGCTTGTTTTTTCCTGTATGTACGATCTTTGAGCGAATTTGATATCCCTTTTTGAAGGCGGAGATAATGTTTCTTCGTGCCACTTCGCTGTTGCCGAGGAGGTATGCGCACCGGTTGGCCATCAGTGTGGATAAGCCGGTTTCCTTGCCTTGACCTTCATCTCCTAGCAAAACTTCAAGGGCGGTGCATACTTGTACGAACCGAACCTGGTCGCTTGCGCCGCAGTGGCTGTCAAAATACCAACGGCTTGCGTTAATTAGTCTTGCATCAGCCCTGGATAGCGCCCTGCCAAGTTCTCGAAGTTTTCCTTCAAATTCAGTCGGAGCGCCGTTGCTGTTAGGGGAGCGGTGGAAGAGATTTTCAAATTGTGTGGTGTGGGCATGATCAAACGCCACGTTGGTAACGTGCCTTTCACTCTCAGCATCTGAGTGGAAAATGCCTAATGCGTAGAATATTGGTGGGTCGGTAGGGGGAGACCAAGAGTGGTATGAGAGCAATCGAATTGCGAGAGCCATGCCATAAAGCGATAGCATTCTATGCATTGCTTGATGGGCGCTATCAGAATTGCCGTTTTTTGCCACATACCCGTCAAATTCAAGCTTGGTGTACAAGATGTCAGGGCGCCAGCTAAATCCATTTAGGGCATGACCACTTCGTCCGCTCCAATTTTTGCCAATGGCACTGTCATCTGCGATTGAGCTGCCGGTGACCACCTCGAGTGTTGGCGTCAATGATACATTTGAATGATTCAGTAGCTTCGGTGATATTTTCCCCGGGAGCGGGGCATAGGCTACGTATTGCCAAGGCAGGGTTTCGAGCTTTACAACGAGCTCGGCCGCCCATTCTCGTGGTGCTTGCTCTCCAAAAATATCCGTGAAAGAGTCAACTCCTCTTTCTGGATCCCATTTGCCAACAGCTCTGCCGGGAGTCTCGGATTGCACAAAATCTGAAACGTGCCTATCGCCTAGCCATTGTTCCAGAGCCGTATCGGTTTGGGATCCTTTAGGTACTATCCGGTGAAGTTGCCAAGCGTTGGTGGAAAGGCTAAATATTGCCCCGCTCATTATTCTGGATTCGCGTAAGCATTCGGCTATGCTGTTTTCCAGTTTTGCTCGGACAGACTTCGGTAGAGGAATAGGCATGTTTAACCCTTATAGTTCAGCAGCGGGCTGGAGGGATAGCAGCAACGGAGGTCGTGTAGTTTGGGGATAGCATATGCTGTCGCATGCCCCAAGCCGGTCGTGCTTGCCATCCCGACGCACCCAGGCCTGCAGTCCCGCGGCCAAACTTCTGGTTAATTTGGTCCATCGTGGCCATGAGCTTTCCATTTCCGACGACCGTTGGCCCGAAAAGATCGGCCTGCAGGGTATCCGGCCGAGCCAGGTCGAGCAGGGCGACACCTGCCTTCTTGTACCCTATTCCCTCCCGTAGAAGGCCACGCAACAGCTCGCGTACGACGCCCAAAATCACCATGGAATCTGCAGTGGCGGCGGGCAAGCCTACCGTTCTGGTAGCGTTGTGCTGACACAGCTCTGGCCGGAAAACATCGGACTGTGCGAACACCCACACGCCGGCGGTGACCAGGCCGCGCGCGCGCAGCTTCTCGCAGGCTCTGACGGCGAAGGTGGCCAGCGCCTGGGCAACTGCATCGTGGTCCTCCACACGGTCTGCGAACGACCGGCTCACCATGATCTGCTGGCGATCCGGCTCCACTTCCGCCAGCTCCATGCAGGGCCGCCCCTGCAGCTCGCGCTGGGTGCGCGCAAGAGTTACCCCGAAGGTGGCTAGGATGTCGTCCGCCGGCGCGTCGCGCAGCGCAGCGGCGGTGCTGATGCCGATGGCTTGCAAGCGCGGCGCCAGCCGGCGCCCTACGCCCCAGAGATCCCCGACTGGAAACGTGCGCAGCACAGCGTCGCGGTAGCGGGCGTCCCCGAGGTCTATCACGCCGTGGGCGCTCTTTGCCACCTTGTTGGCCAGCTTGGCCAAGGTCTTCGTGGGCCCGATTCCGATGCAGTTCGGAATGCCGGTCCACCGATGCACGCGCTGCCGAAGATCCCGGGCGAATCGTTCTCGGTTCGGCACGCCTGCCAGATCAATGAAGCTCTCATCGATGCTATAGACCTCCACCCGGGGCGCGGCCTCCCGCAGGATAGAAACTACCCGAGCACTCATGTCGCCGTAGAGGCCGAAGTTCGCCGATCGCATTTGCAGGCCGTGCCGTCGGACCAGATGCTTCAGCTCGTGGGCGGGCTGACCCATCTTGATGCCCAAGGCTTTGGCCTCCGCCGAGCGCGCGATCGCGCAGCCGTCGTTGTTGCTCAGTACCACCAGCGGCACGCCGCGTAGCGCCGGCTGAAACACCCGCTCGCAGCTGGCGTAGAAGTTGTTGCCGTCAACGAGCCCGAACATGGCCGCTCCGGCGCTTGATCTGGCGCACGACCCCCACGACGGCGAACACCTCAACCTCGGTGGACTGCTCGAGCACGATGGGTGGGAACTCGGGGTTGGCCGAATGCAGCTCCATGTGATTCTCGAACAGCTGCAGCACTTTGCACGAGGGCTGGTTGCCGTCCCAGATGGCAATGACCAGGTCACCGGCCAGTGGCGTCACCGACCGGTCCACCACCAAGATATCCCCGTCGCTGACGCCGGCGCCGCTCATGGACCAGCCGTCGGCGCGGTAAAGAAAGGTGGCGGCCGGGTTGCGCACCAGCAGACGGTGCAGATCGATGGCCTCGTCCATGAAGTCGTCGGCCGGCGACGGGAAACCCAGTCGGGCGCGCGCTGCTGCCAGCGGCACGAACTGGGCAGGACCGTCTATCAGCGCCGGGCCGACGGGCAGGGCCCGGGTATGGGGGTAGGGGAGGGAGTGCATGGGCTTACTCTGCGAGCGGCATGTCTCACAATTCGAGACGGCCCGCATGTTAGTACAATTACTAACTGATGATCATGAATCTTCGCGGCCGTGTTCCTGAACGAATTCCGCTGATGGCCCGGCGGCGCCAAGCCAGTCGCGGGTTGCGCGACGACGATTCAGCATCCTATAGGCATGGCGAATTGGCGGAAGGATCGAGCCTCACTGGAGGCTAAAGCTGCGGCTCAGCTGCAGCAGGCGACAGACCTCGAACGAGACGTGACAGGCAGCTGGCGTGCCCGTGCCCGCCGCCGGCAGAGCGCGCAACGTCTCCGGGCGACGGCCAGCGGGCATCAGCGTGCTGCCCACCGATTGGCGGGATTGGATCTGCCAGATGACCTGCCGTTCTAACGGACCACACCGTTTCGTATCGGCACCACCGTTGCACCTTCACCGGTGAGTAGTTCGAACAGCGCCTCCACAGCGGCGCGCTTCTCTGCGGCGTACTCGAAGAAGTTGTAATGCCGCTTCTGGACGCCGCTCAGGCCGTGGGACTGGAGGTGGCCACGGATTTCTTCGGACATTCCCAGCGCGGCCAGGCGCGTCTCTACCGTGCGGCGCAGGTCACCCGGCGTGCACGGCGATGCCAGCTCACCTGCGGCCACCATGTTTGCCACGACCGGGTCCATGATTCCTCGCAGCTCGTCATAGGTGGCGGGTGTCTTCCCGCCTGTGAGCGAGAACAGGTGTGGCCCGTCACCATCGCCGCGCAACGTTGCGAGATCCATTGCCATACGGGGGAGCAATGGCACCAGATGCACTCGGGGGAGCCGGCGGCGGCCTTTGATGTCGAGCAGGCGCACGGACCCGGTGCCGGTATCGGCGTCGTGAGCGTGATCTGACCACTGCAACCGGATCAGCTGTGCGATGCGCTGGCCGCCGGTCAGCAGGTGGAAGCGCAGGAGTGCGCCCTGCCGTCCGGGTACGGCCTCGATCCTGCGCCAGTACGCGCGAAGTTCCGCCACCGAAAGCACCCGGTCCCGCGGCTGCCCGCTGTCCAAGGTCGCAAGGTCGCGCGCGGGGTTCCTGGATACGTTGAGCGCGCGCAGTGCGTCAGGGGCAGCCGCATCCTGCTTGGCCGCGATCGCCGCCGCATAGGCCGCCCGCAGGTACGATCGGATCTTGCCGCCCTCGCGCAGCTTCTTGCCGCGGACCATGCGCGACAGGATAGGGAGCAGATCATCCAGCTCGAGCTCAGAAGCGGGACGCGACCACAGGGCCGGCCACGGTTCTTCGATGTGGCGCCTGATCGCAGCGCGGGTAGCTGCAGCGGAGACCTTGCCGGCATCCTCCAGGCTCTGGGCGTAGGCCATCATCAGCGCACCCAGGGTTGCTCCGGAGCGGCGCGTCGATTCGGCCAGGGCGTCGGCCTTCGCGCGTTCCGCTGCTGCTGCCTCGGCCGCGATCGCGTCACGCAGATCCCGTTCGCCGGCTTGATATCGGCGGGACAATGCCGCCGCTGACTCGCGTGCCGCGGTCAGTGCCAAGCCCGTGCCGATCAGCAGGCGGTCCCGCTGGCCATTGGCCTTGGTGTATCGGTAGTAGAACCGCAGCTGCCCACCTGCCAGCTTGCGAACGTCCAGGCAGCCCGCTCCGCGCGGTGCCGGATCGGAGGCCCATTCGCCCGCCGGCAGAGCGGCGAGCCCCTTCGCTGTAAGCATTCCCTTCATTGCGCCCATTGGTGACCGCTCGGTGACCGTTTGTCCGTGGAAAGAGGTGGACGATGATGGGCGCAGGTGGTCGCATAGCCTGAGAAAATCAACCACTTAGCTTAAAGCGGGGCCACTCATGGAAGGTCGTGGAAGCCCTGTAGAGGCCTCATAATCCTTTGGTTCCAGGTTCGAATCCTGGTGGGCCCACCACATGCGCAAGGCAACCACACCTGCACGCGCCACCGCATCCAACGCTCAGCGCAGCGCATCGGCCAAGCGCAGCAGCAGCGCAGCCAACTGCTCGGGTTCCAGTGGCGTAGAAGCGCTGCTCTGCACGCCCATCTGGTTACGCAGGGGACACCGATTGTCTTCGCCCCCAAGGACGGTCCTTTCGGCCGCTATTTCGCGTTCCGTGATCCGTTCGGCTACACGATCACCCCGCACACCGTTGGAAAATCCTGAGCGGGGGACGAGCGGGCTGGCGAGATCCCGGCGTCCTGCCCACCCCGTTTGTTCGTGAGCGGTAGCGCCGTTACCAAGGAAAGTGCTGAGCAGGCCTGCGAGCGTCTGCTCAGCCAAGCCGGCGAGCAAATGGCGGTCGCTTTCGCTCTTTTCGCGTTGGCCGACAACGCAGGGAAGCCTCACCGAGAAAAATCCGACATGGATGACCTCGCCAGCCGCTTCTTTGGTGGGCTGAATAGCGCTGTACGCCGCTTGGGTGGTCCTTCGATTGGAAAACAAGTGGCGCAGAAAATGGCATTGCCGCCTATGGATCTGGGCGATATCGATATGCAGTTGGTTGCCAGTCCTGCAGCCAGGTCAAGGATGCAGCGGAACATAGAACTAAAGATGGACGCATGATCGACCGCATCAGGAGCCAAACAACGGGCCCGGGCCACCGCGTTGATGGATTCCCAGTGGAGTGGCAGTAGGCTAACGAGGCATGAGTATTGCGCTGAATCCGTAGTCCACCACGACTGGCGAGTCGCTTATGCGGCTCGTGTCAGCCTAGAACGTCCACTCTTGCTGTGCCATGAATCCTTCAAGGGTGGTGCATTGAACATCGAAATGCTTGCAGATGTTCGGCATCTTTGCGGACTTGTCCTTAAACAGTTCCTCGGTGACGACGGTGCCTGCGCGGGCTTTAGCGGCAGCAATTACGAAAGGATCCGCAACCGGAGTGCCTTTCAGTCTCTGCTTCTCGCCGATGATGCTCTGAAAATGATTGACCGCCAAGATCGAGGCGACGATCTGAAGCTCCTGCGTAGAAGGCGTGGTAAAGATGTGGCCGTTCTTCGTGATCCATCCATCAACGTACGGGTCAGGCGAGCCATTCTGGAGCTCCCGCCTGACCTCTTTTGTTGAGAGCAAGGACCCGGCTTTCACCATGTCGCCCAATCCGGACCACAGCGTCGCGAAAACGCCGGGGTAGTAGTGTTTGAGCTTGCTAAAGGAGCCAGTATCGAAAACATAGATCATTGCGCTTTCCTTCGCAAAACAAGCTCCTCAAGGCCTGGCACTTGTGACGGCTTTACGCCCAGGAAATCTGCCGCCTTCTCTTGGCTGAGTTGACCTCGCAGATGCCGTGAGAAAACCTCTCTCAGTAGCCTGTCGCTGAGATACGCCCCCTTTGATGCATACCAACTGCCGCCGCCAGCGCCTTCCTTCTTCTGCTTGGTCCACTCAAGGGCTTTTGCCTCATAAAAGATCTTGGTTGCTCGGCCGCGATCGAGGAAGCGCCGGAGGATCGCCTCTCGACTCACTCCAAATGCGCGCGCAAGATCTGAGAAGAAGGAGTCCGGTAGGGTATCAACGGAGTGGGGTGCGCTTTGGGTGCGGTGGTCGAAAACTGCAGACGGAATCAATACCTCGGCGGCCACCGCATTGCAGAACACCTCGATAGCCTGCTCCCGCTTGGGAAGGTCGTCGATGTACGAGGTGTCGAACTTCGATATGCCGTTGATGGCGAACAGTGTATGTGCGAGCTCATGTAGCAATGAAAATATCTGGCGAGTCTTGGTAGTGCTGTTGTTGATGTAGATCAACGGGAATTCATCATCGCGCAAGCAGAACCCTGAAATGCTGGTCTGTTTAAAGCTGTCCTTGAAAACGAATATCCCGCGCTTCTCGATGGCTTCGCGCCACGCTTTTAACGCATCCTCGTCTCGCGCCCAAGATGCTTGGATCTCGGTATCAATGCCAAGGGTGGCCCTAATCTGACGAGCTTTCGCGGCGAGGTCGTCGCCAATACTCAGCTTCACCTCATTCCAAATCTTGGAATTTGCCGGATTGGTGCCCTCGTAAAGCTCCGCCAAACCCAGTTGGTAGGCGCGCGCCTTGCGTAGATGGAGGTAGGTGTCCCTATCCAGCGTGGCAAGATCTTCTTCGGGAAGGGTCCGGAATTCTTGTCTGGGAGACGCTTCCTTGGGCGGAGTTGGAAGAAAGAAAACCGCAAGGGGGCGCTTGTATAGGTCGTAAGCCAGCGCTTCCAGTTGAGCATAGGTCGGAGAGGTGTCGCCCCGCTCCCAGGACTCGATCTCAATGGCCTGTCGCTTCAGGCGCACAGCAACATCGGCCACCGACATGCCGATGGACTCGCGTGCCCAGCGCATCACTGCCGGCTGGACGCCGGCTACCGTCTCCCTAGTCATTTCGATGCTCCATGGGGCCAGTATCGCCCTGCAGGGTGCCGTTGCCCAGTCCCAAGGGGTGCGACCGACCTGGGCTCAGCCCGGTCGGGGTCGAATCGTCTGCTGGATGGAGTAGCGAGGGTGATCAAGGCGGGGAAGGCGGAGGGCGGGAAGTGGATGCGGCCGGCGTCGGGTGTCGAGGCGCGCTGGCTGGGCCACATCCGGAAGCGGCTGGGCGCGCGCGCTGAGATGTCCCTCGGGGTTCATGTTCACTATTGGAGCTACAATCCCAACTCTAACCAGGGGGAATCAAGGATGGCTCTTATAACCTGCCCGGAATGCGGGCATACCATTAGCACTACTGCCCGGGCATGTCCGTCGTGCGGAGCGGCGCAGACGCCAAGCCCCGTCGACCCACAATCTGCCGCGCCCATAGCACCTGCGAAGAAGGCGGCCGGGTGCGGTACGTTTGTACTGATAGGCGGCGTCGGGTTCGCGGTCGTGATTGTTATCTTGATTATGATTGGCTCATCGCCCCAAGCGAAGGAGAAGGGCAGAGAACGCGATGCCATCGCCTTATGCTGGAAGGAGTACGAGCGAAAGTCTCTAGACCCTGGTACGCAGAGGTTCATTGCCAGTGCGTGCGAGCTGATGGAAAAGGACTTCCGCACGAAACACGGCGTCGAGCCGTAATCGCTGGTTCGCCTGAGTCTCCCGTCGTAGTTACTTTCGGGCTTTTCTTTTCGGTCCTGCCTCATTAGTTTTGCGCCTAACGGGCGGCGGCAGTGGGGTGCGTCAGGCCGCCGTTCCTTGAGCGGCCCTGAGGTCAACGTGCCTCAAGAATTGCCAGGACAACATGGGGCCTCCACTCGGACTCCAGATGGCTCAGGATCCGCTTGCCGCCATCCTCAGCATCTCCAGGCGATCCTCTTATGATGATGTTGGCAATGATCTCGGCGAGCAGGTCGTCCCGCATCTCTTGGCACGACGCTTCCGCTGCCTGGATCACCGCAGCGGTCTCTTCCGCCTTCTTGGCGTATCGAACGGCGGAACTCCGAATGCACTCATAGTAGGGTCGTGCGATTGAGGTGTTGACCGGTTCAGAGGTTTCGGCTGCGCCGGCCGCGAGCAGCAGAACTACAAAGCATGCGATACGCACGTCATCCTCCCCAAAATTGGTTTCGGGATACTCCAGAAATGGTACAGGACGATTCCAGGCGCAACCATCTCACCCTGAAGGGCCTAATGACACGTGCCGCAGAACCTGCCTGTACTGACAGGCTGGGCCACTCGGCATGACGGTGCCTACGGCGCGACAGTTGAAGGGATATAGGTAAGCCAAGCGCCGTCGCATGGCGCACGTCCGGCGTGTTAACAATGTTACCGGCTGTAACCACTGTGTCGGCCAGTCAGATAAGTCTGAAAACCGTTGGTAACACTAGAGTTTGAACCCGGTGTTACCAGTGGTACCAATGTTACCAGTGGAAACAGCTAGCCCCGAATAAATCAACGGGTTCAGGGGGCTACTACTCAGCCGTTAGCTCGCGAGCCCCATTGATGGCAGTCATTAGTGCTGATTCAGCTTCGGGGTAGTCTGGAGCAGATGGTGTTACCTAAACGGCGATACCTAATTGCAATTCATAGTCTTTCTAAAACACTCTAAGTGCTGGGGCTCCACCTGTCGGACACTGCTGGACGGTGCATCTCAGTCTCTCGGTGAGTCATCTCTGTCCTAGGCAAGTCTTGTCGGCTACTGAGTCCCTCAGCACCCCTTCGGGCGCAGGGATCCTCAGGGAAATTGACGACCATTCATGGCTGGTGTCATCGTTGGTGCGTCTGCTTCTTGCCCTAATGCAGTGGGTGCGGAAAAAGCACCCCATTAAGCGCGCAGGCGTGGAGGGGGACAAGTGCGCGCGCGGGGCATGGGACTCGGGGGGGCTTGCTCGCGCTCAGGCAGCCCAGGTCAAGGCGGGCACATTGCCACGCCGTAGTAATAGCTAGGGGGGAGAAGGTCGCCGAAAGCAGCGAAGAAGGTCCCAAACGCGGCCAAGGTGAAACTGAACTGATTGATGTGCCTGCCCAGCGAATTTCCGTCGCTGAGAAGGGTGCGAAATCGCTCCCGATCAGCTGCCAGGTATCCTTGAACTATCACTGACACGCCGACATACACCGCACCGATTCTTTGCGGCCAGCAGAGTTCCCCGAAAACTCTAGCGGCCACTAGGCAAAGCGCCGGCGTTCCGAATGCGAGTGCCACCCCAATGAGCGTCGGATAGGTGCGCATGAGTATGACCTTGGGAAGTTTCATGGCTATCGACTAGACCTGTGCTTGTGGGAGGTTGCTCACCGATCATGCGCTGGACTCACGTTGGCGATCCGGGGCGCCTGCCCTTTCTTAGCGCTGAAGGTGCACTGGCGAGTGGAGCTCCTCCCATGCTACGTGGCCAAACTTTGGGAGTGATGCGACTGGTGCTCACGTCGAGCCAGGTCTCAAGCAGGATGTGGGATCAAGCTACCCGGTGCTGATGGCTGCTAGCCTCCCAGTAGAGCGCTACCGGCTTCCTGTTGTCCCAGTACAAGCTGCGATGAGTAAGCCGGATACTGAACGTGCTCGATCTTGACCAAAGCTGCAGTCAGGTGTGTCGCTTGAAAGATGGTCTGGTTCTTCCCCCAGTAAAGAGACACAACCTTGTTTGGATTGTTTGGCAGGTCGTTGCTTTGAGCGACCCCCGGTCCGGTGTACACATAAACCCAGTCACCGTCTTCGACGGAGCTGTTGCCTAGCCACAGTACGTTATCCCTCAGCGGAATAGATCCAGCGCCTGCTTGGCCCCGCAGCGCCACGAGAAGAAGGTAGCCTGCGAGTTCAACATGCCCATTTGCCCTTAGTACAACGCGCTCGAGGTTGGCGACCCCTGAGTCAAAGATTCCGACGACGCTCAGATCATCGCTGAAGTTATACATTTTTCTTTCCCTTGATCCGCGGGATGACCCATCCGCTAACGAGCAAAACGATAGCTAAAAGTCCCGTAACGATGGCTAGCGGCTTTGTGCTTGATTTGAACGCATCAACGCTGACGCCAACAAGAATCGATGCGATGGTCATGCCGACCTGAGTCATCGCATTCATCTTTTCCAAGGAGTCTACTTTTTCCGCTAACGTTGAATTTTTGGACTTCAACGTCGACAGTTCTTCCCTGAGTACATCGATCTTTGCGTCCTTTGCTTGAACGCTCTCGCGCGCGGTGTGCAGGTCGGTCTCAAGCGCGGTGACCGCGCTTGAGACAAGTACCGCAATGGCGTCACCACCGATGGCCCGAGGCTTACCCGCTGCGAGACCTCGCAAAGCACCACCGATGCCGTCATAGCTATCGCGACTGATGAAGGAGGCGAGTTCAGTCGATCCAACCGTCTGTGCCCCCGTCCCTCCTGGGTTTGCGGCCGGGGGAGCCGGTTGCTGCGGTGTCGGTATGTGCACGGCGCTTTCCCTTGCCCTAGCTCCTATTCGTGCTGGAATGCTATGCCGCCTCTGTCAAGAATGGTAGATGGCCTGATCGTCCCGCCTTCTCCAGGACCGGGGCAGCGACCTACGGGCGCTCAACCGTCTTCTTGATTGGGCCTTTGCGCGGCGTGTGCTTGCTGCGCCGCTCGGATCCATTAGATGGTGGACACTTGTAGTCATGGCCTACTTCATCCTTGCGGCTATCGCCCTGGCCATACTTGTCTCGTTGGCGGACCCATGGTTTGGGCGGCAAGTGTCAACTGTACTTTCCTGGCTGGGTTGCGCTAGGGCGGCAGCAGATCACCGGTCCTTCGAGGGCTGGCAGGACAAGTTTGGCGGTAACTATGGCGGTAGCCTTGAATGAGCATGTTCTCGATGGTCTTTGACAGCAATGCTCTTCGCCAGGTATGTGGTTGTTAGTGTGCCACCAATGCAACAGGCGTTGCGACCGCGACAGCGGATGTGTTGCCGAGCCGCGCGGAGACGTCGACGATCTCGCAGAGATTGACGCCGAGAACTGACACCGTGCAAGCCTGATCCTGGTGGCGCATCCATCCAGAGACGACGATCCGGGCAAGCCTGGTATGTGACGTGACTCGGCTATCGACACCTTCCAGCTTGGGCCCGGGCGGCATGGCGTCCGACCGTTGTGCCGCGTGTACGTCGACACCAAAGCATGCCTCGTCTGCGTGTTGACGTCGTCAATGCCTGTCAATCTTTACAGCCTTGACCGAAGGTCGTGAGGATGCTCGCCCGGTTGAACCGCTGGGCGCGTCAGCTGAGTTGGCGGCCAATTTGGCCGCCAGCGGAGCCCCACGCTGCCGTCTCTTGAGTCTCTCGTCGTCGACCAATGCCAGAGCGTCGGCCGTCCCGAATCGTAAGCTGTGAAAGCTGATCGGACAGCGTGAGTGTCGCAACCGAGCTGTTCGACTACCTCGCCGATGCTGTTCGAATGTTCGGAACCACACACCCACGCCTTGCCGCGGATGAATCGTGGGTCGATGCGTGGGTCACCGAAAGTTTCAAAAGAAACTTCGATTACTACTTCCTGCAAATCACATCAGATTCGTCCGGGAAAAGTGCCCTGATGGCTTCCGCGCTCGAAAAATAATAGGAATATACAAAAGCAAGAAAGCAACGCATTTCGTTCTTGTTAAGTGCGCGTCAACTATCGTTCCGCCCCGTTTGACGGCGCCACTAGTGGCTTGGCCGATTTCGCGATGTGGTTTTGCGCATCGCTTCATGTGCGCGTGGCGGTAATGCAGCGCAGTTTTCCATCGGCCACGTGTCGATTGGCTTTCAGAGAGGTTGAATCATGAAGTTTCTCATTATCCCGGCACTGCTTGCCGTGACATTGCTCGTGTCCGGTTGTACGACCAGCAGCTGGATCCAGGCCGCCGGTGGCGTGATGCAGGCAAAGGATGACTACGATAAACAGGCGCGCAACCAGCGCATCCGCGACGCCAACGCGGCGGCAGCACGTGCGCGCCGGCAGTGAGCGCCGCCCCCATGACCAAGGCGATCCTGCTGGCGTTTGGTGTCTCCGCAGCGCTGTCCGGATGCATGCCCAGCGTTCTTCAATATGACCGCGGCAATCCGGTCGTGATGAGTTCGCTGCAGCAGGGGGCGACGCGCGAGTCGGTCCTGAGCGCTGCGGGCCGGCCGCTGGACGCGATGGTGCTGCCCGGCATCAACGGCGTCTGCTACAACTACCTCCTGCGCAACCGCGGCAACAGCTCGCCCTACTATGTGGCCTTCAACGCGCAGGGGCGTGTCGTCAATGCAGGCTATATCGCCTGCGAGAAGGCAGTCGCGGCGGGCTACCTGGATGCCAGTGAGCCGATCAAGCCGCGCTACTGATTGAGCGACAACGCGGTGCGCGCGCGCGTCATCGCAGCAACGACGGCGCCTGGTCGATCCGCCAGGCGCCATTCAACGCAAGCACCACCGCGAACGTTCCGCACAGCAACACGTCGGCCTCATTGTTCTCGCGCAGCGAGTGGTCGGCGCCGGGCAGCATGAGCACTTCGACCTCCCCGATGAACGCATGCCGCTCGTGATGCCGGGCACGCACCATTTCCCGGTACGGCCCGCGAAGTGTGCGCACCACCGGCCGATTGCCTGCGGCCTGCGCCGCTTTTTCAAGATCGATCACCTTGCCGCGCGGCATGCGCCAGACGATCCGCTCGGGTTGGCCGAACCACTCCAGTGCCTTCACCTCGCGGGTATGAAGGGCGCGCTTGGGTGGCGTGCGGCTCAATGCCAGCGCTGCGCGTCGGCTGCGCAACGCAATCCATAGCATGCTGCCCACGATGAACAGCCCGGCGGCCATCAGGTATACGAATACCAGCCCGAACCATGGCGAGCTGTTGGGAATACCGAACAGCATGGCAAAGAAGATGAGCAGCATCACCCCCTTGATCCACTCGACCTTGGTGTTCCTTGTCCCCATGCCACATCCCTTGAGACACCCGCAACACGCGGGGAGCCGGCCATTCTGAACCGCCAGGGGGTGCTCGTCAGCTGTTGGGGGACTTCTTTCGCAGGCTCCCCGCACGGCGCCTTTGGTCCCCGTGTCATTCGGCAGGTGTCGCTGTCCCCGCGGCTTGCTAAAACAGCCGTCAACCACCTCTCAGGTCATGGATGATGAACCGACGCTACTCACGGTTGTGCGGCTGCCTGGCAACGCTGCTCCCTGCGGTCACCTATGCGGCTGTGGACCTTGCCGCGCTGGACAAGGACATGGTCGGCCCACGCATGGAGATTCTCGTTCTCGGCAGCGTGCACCTGAGCGAGTACAAGGATTTCGACCGCACATCGCTTGATCCCGTATTGGACAGGCTTGCCGCGTTCAAACCGGCGTTCATTACGATCGAAGCACTCAGTGGCGAGCAGTGCGATCTGGCGATGCGTCACCCGTCGGTCTACGGCAAGGATTTCTGTGCGAGCACGGAGAAAGCGAAGACGGCCACCGGCCTCGATGTACCTTCCGCAATCGCTGAAATCAACACGCAATTGAAGGTGTGGCCAGCGGCGCCCACACCTGCGCAGCGTCGCAGGCTGGCCGCCGTGTTCCTGGCCGCCGGAGAGCGGGCATCGGCCTACGTGCAGTGGTTGCAGCTGCCCCAGGCCGAACAGCGCGCCGGCGATGGATTGGATGGGACCCTGGTCGAGATGCTGGAGCAGTTCGGTACGCGCAACAACGAGGACTATCAGATTGCCGCTCGCCTGGCGGCGCGACTGGGGCACCAGCGCGTGTACCCCGTCGATGACTACACCGGCGGGAGGCACCAGATTCCCGATCGCGAGGCCTTCGGAAAGGCGGTGCAGGATGCATGGAGCCAAGATCGGTCCCAACTGCAGCCGGTCATTGACGAGCAGAAGCGCCTCGTCACCGCCAAGGACATGCTCTCGCTGTACCGCCTCACCAATGCGCCCCGGACGCAGGCGGTGATGGCCGAGTCCAACGTGCGCCCGGCCCTGGCCGCGGTGTCCGTGCAGCACTATCCGCAGATGTGGGTGCAAGGGTGGGAGATCCGCAATCTGCGCATGGTCGCCAACGTGCTGGATGTGGTTCGCCTGCACCCCGGCGCCCGCGTGCTTTCCGTCGTCGGTGCCTCGCACAAGCCTTGGTTCGATGGGTGGCTGGCCCAGATGTCCGGCGTGGATATCGTGGATGCAGAGGACGTGCTCAAGGAATAGAGAGCGCACTTCGCGGTGCCACCATGGAGACTGCCGTCGGCCCGTGCCATCCGGCACGTGGCCCGACCTGCATCGGCCTGCTAGAAAGGCGGCCACGGACCCCTCTTGAGGTGATGCATGAAGCAACGCGTGTTGTCGGCCTGCGTGATGGCCCTGATTCCGGTCTGCGCCCAGGCGCAGATCGACCTGGCGAACCTGGACAAGGACATGGTCGGCCCACGCACCGAGGTCCTCGTGCTGGGCAGCGTCCACCTCAGCGAGCATGAGGCCTTTGACCCCAAGGCACTGGACCCGCTGCTGGACAGGTTGGCCGCCTTCAAGCCCGGCTACATCACCATCGAAGCCATCAACGGCGAGCAGTGCGACCTCGCCAAGCGCCATTCCGCGGCCTACGGCGATGACTACTGCGCCAGCACGGAGGCCGCGAAGACGGCCACGGGACGGGAGGTGCCCGCCGCGATCGTGCAGGTCAACACGACGCTCGCCACCTGGCCGGCATCGCCCACGCCCGCGCAGCGTCGCCAACTGGCCGCGCTGTTCCTTGCTGCCGGCGAACGGGCATCTGCCTACGTGCAGTGGCTGCAGCTGCCTCTGGCCGAGCGACGGGCGGGCGATGGCCTGGACGGCACCCTGGTCGAGCTGCTCAGGCAGATCGAAACGCGCAAGAACGAGAGCTACCAGATCGCCGCCGTCCTGGCCGCGCGACTCGGCCTGCAGCGCGTCTACGCGGTGGACGACCATACCGGTGACAATCACAGGATCGCCGACCGCAAGGCGTTCAGCGCAGCGCTCCAGCAGGCGTGGAGCGGATATGGCCCCACGTTCGATGCCATGACGGAACGCGAAGCGGCCTTCATCGCGTCCAACGATCTGCTCTCGCTGTATCGCAGCGTCAACGATCCTGCCGCGCTGCAGGTGCTCGCCGAGTCCAACGTGCGCCCAACGCTGGCGGCCGTGTCACCGCAGCACTACCCGCAGATCTGGGTGCAGGGCTGGGAGATCCGCAATCTGCGCATGGTCGCCAACATTCTGGAGGTCGTGCGCGACCACCCCGGCTCCCGCGTGCTCTCCATCGTCGGCGCTTCGCACAAGCCGTGGTTCGATGGTTGGCTGGGGCAGGTCTCGGGGGTGGATATCGTGGACACGCAGGGAGTGCTCGGTGGGGAGAAGGCGCCGATGGCGGCACCCGACGCGCAGCGTCAGACCCGTTAGTCGGCATCCCCGTGTGAGGCGGTCATCGCCTTCGCGAGCACCTCGAATACCCGTGCATCCTGCGCCTGCGCGGCGTTGAAGCGCAGGAAGCCGGCTGCGCGCAACGATGGGCTGAAGGCATTGCCGGGTGCCAGCATCACGCCCTCGCCAAGACAGCGGCGGGCGATGCTGGCGGCATCCATGCCGTCGGGCAGGTGGCACCACATCAGCATGCCGGCCTGCGGTACCGTCCATGGCGTGATGCCCAGGGGCGCCAGCCGCGCCAGCGTGAGTTCACGTGCCGCGGTCAGCCGTACGCGTACGTTCTCCAGATGGCGCCGATAGCCGCTGTCGGTCAGTGCGGCGTGCAGGATGTCGGCGGCCAGGCGCCCGCCGCCGAAGCTGGTGGCGATCTTCAGGTCGGCCAGGCCTTCGATCCAGTCGCGGCGCGCGGCGATGTACCCGCAGCGCACCGACGCGGACAGCGTCTTGGAAAAGCTGCCTACCTGGATTACCCGGGACAGCCCGTCGAATGCGGCCAGCCGCGGTGCGGGCGTGTGCTCGAAGTCAGCGAACAGGTCATCCTCGACGATGATCAGGTCGCTGCTGTCGGCCAGAGAGAGCAGCCGATGTGCGGTGGCCGGGGAGAGCGTGGCGCCGGTCGGGTTGTGGATGCCCGAATTGGTGATGTACAGGCGGGGCGCATGCGCCTGCAGCGCCGCGGCAAAGGCATCCACGTCCGGGCCATTCGGCGTGTATGGCACGCCGATCACCTGCACGCGGTGCGCCTTGAGCAGGGCCAGGAAATTGAAGTAGCACGGGTCGTCGATGAGCACGGTATCGCCGGGCTCGAGCAGGAAACGGCAGATCAGGTCGACCGCATGCGAACCCGATTCGGTGAGCATGATCTGCTCGGGCGCCGCCTCGACCGCGTGCCCGGCCAAGCGACGGGACAGCAGTTGCCGCAGCGGCGGCAGGCCCAGTGGCGAGGCGTAATCGGCCAGGGCGGCGCTGCTAGCGCGGGCGGCACTGCGCAGGCCGCGGCGGATCCCCTCGACATACATCCAGTCGCTGGGCAGCCAGCCGCTGCCGGGCTTGAGCACGCCGGCCTCGTGATCCAGCGATTGCCGTGCCAGCCACAACGGGTCGACCTGGCGATCGCGTGGGGGCCCCATCTCGGCCAGTGCCAGTGGCGCGACCGGGCCGGCCGCATAGAAGCCGGAGCCGGGCCGCGCCTGGATCAGCCCTTCGGCTGCCAACCGCTCATAGGCTTCGACCACGGTGGACACCGACACCTGCAGTGTCTTGGCCTGTGCGCGCACCGAGGGAAGTCGCGCGCCGGGGAGCCAGCTGCGGTCGTTGAGACGGGCACGCACGCTGGCCATGACCATCTCGATGCGGGTGGTGGGGAGCGTCATCGGGGCATCCGTACGGGTCGTTCGGCCATAACAGTTACGGCAAAGTGTACTGGACTGTACATGGAGTGGCGGCCCGCCGCCGTGGTCCACTGGCCGCCCTTCAAGGATGTCGGCATGGACAACGCAACCCGCGGCTGGATCAACGGTTTCATCGGTGTGGTGATCTTCGCCGGCTCGCTGCCGGCCACGCGGATCGCGGTACTGCAGCTGGACCCCCTCTTCCTGACCGCCGCCCGGGCGAGCATCGCGGCGTTGCTTGGCGGAATACTGCTGCTTGCCCTGCGCCAGCCGCGGCCTACGCGCGCATCGCTGGGGCCGTTGCTGGTGGTCGCCCTCGGGGTGGTGGTGGGATTCCCCCTGCTCACCGCACTGGCCCTGCAGCACGTGTCTTCGGCTCACTCGATCGTGTTCCTCGGGCTGCTGCCGCTGAGCACCGCGCTGTTTGGTGTGCTGCGCGGCGGTGAGCGGATGCGTCCGGCGTTCTGGTTGTTCTCGCTGCTCGGCAGCGCCGCGGTGGTGGGCTATGCGCTGTCGACCGGGCTCGCCGCCTCGCTGCAGGGCGACCTGTTGATGCTGGCGGCGGTGCTGGTCTGTGGGCTGGGCTATGCCGAAGGTGCGCGCCTGTCGCGCACGCTGGGTGGCTGGCAGGTGATCAGCTGGGCCTTGGTGCTGTCCTTGCCGTTGATGCTGCCGCTGGTGGCCCTGCGCTGGCCGCCTTCCCTGGGGGCGGTGGATGCGCCGGCGTGGTATGGCCTGGCCTATGTGGCGGTCTTCAGCATGTTGATCGGTTTCATGTTCTGGTACCGCGGGCTCGCCCAGGGCGGTATCGCCGCGGTCGGCCAGCTGCAGTTGCTGCAGCCGTTCTTCGGGCTGGCACTGGCGGCCGCGCTGCTGCATGAAACCGTGAGCTGGGCGATGCTGGTCGTCACGGTGTGCGCGGTGACCTGCGTGGCCGGTGCGCGGCACTTCGCGCGCTGACCCGAGCCGCGCGCTGCAGCCGTTGATCGTCGGGCGTTCGGTGACGATCGTTGCCCCCCGCGTTTGAGGGCATCGGGTGACTGCGCTATCCTGCGCGCCGCTTTCGCTGCCCCGGCAGGACCCCTTGTGATGACGCCACCCTGATACCGCGTTGACGACGCGCCGGCCCTTGCGCTGGCTCAGGGAGTGCTTTGTCTTCATCACACAACGCGCCGTGCGCATCGCCGGTGCGTGGAGTCTGTCCATGTCTGTGTCCTACCCGCTGCGCCAGCAATGGCTCGGCAACATCCGCGGTGATCTGCTGTCCGGCGCCGTGGTCGCCCTCGCGCTGATTCCCGAAGCGATCGCGTTCTCCATCATTGCCGGGGTGGACCCCAAGGTCGGCCTGTATGCCTCGTTCTGCATCGCGGTGGTCACCGCCATCGCCGGGGGGCGACCGGGCATGATCTCCGCGGCGACCGGCGCGATGGCGCTGGTGATGGTCGATCTGGTCCGCGACCATGGCCTGCAGTATCTGCTGGCCGCGACGATCCTGGCCGGGCTGCTGCAGATCATCGCCGGCGCGCTGAAACTCGGCGCCCTGATGCGTTTCGTCTCGCGCTCGGTGATCACCGGCTTCGTCAACGCACTGGCGATCCTGATTTTCCTGGCGCAGCTGCCCGAATTGATCGGTATGCCATGGACGGTGTACGCCGTGTGCGCGGCGGGCCTGGCGATCATCTACCTGCTGCCGCTGCTGACCCGCGCGGTGCCCTCGCCGCTGGTGGCGATCGTGGTGTTGACCGCACTGTCCATCTGGCTCGGCCTGGACATCCGCACCGTGGGCGACATGGGCGCGCTGCCGGACAGCCTGCCGGCCTTCCTGCTGCCGGACGTGCCGCTCACCTGGGAAACATTGCGCATCCTGCTGCCGGTCTCGGCGACGCTGGCGGTGGTCGGCCTGCTGGAGTCGATGATGACCGCGCAGATCGTGGAAGACATGACCGATACGCCCAGCCAGCGCAACCGCGAGTGTGCCGGGCAGGGCCTGGCCAACATCACGGCCGGACTATTCGGCGGCATGGGCGGCTGCGCCATGATCGGCCAGTCGGTGATCAACGTCTCGTCCGGGGGCCGTGGGCGTTTGTCCTGCCTGGTGGCCGGCGTGCTGTTGCTGCTGCTGGTGGTCTACGGTGCGGACTGGGTCCGGCAGATTCCGATGGCCGCGCTGGTCGCGGTGATGATCATGGTCAGCATCGGCACCTTCCACTGGCGCTCGTTCGCCGAGCTCCGGCTGCATCCCAAAAGCTCAACGGTGGTGATGCTGGGCACGGTGGTCGTCACCGTGGCCACGCATGACCTGGCCAAGGGCGTGTTCACCGGGGTGCTGCTGTCGGCCTTGTTCTTCGCCCGCAAGGTAGGCCGGATGCTGGATATCGCCGAGGCCGACACCGCCGACGGCACGCGTGTCTACACCGTGAGTGGCCAGGTGTTCTTCGCCTCGGCCGGGCAGTTCGCCGCGGCCTTCGATCTGCTGCATGTGCCCGAGCGTGTGGCCATCGATCTGAGCAACGCGCACTTCTGGGATCTCAGTGCGGTGGGTGCACTGGAGCGGGTGACCGGCAAGCTGCGCGCGCGTGGGGCCACCGTGGAGGTGATCGGACTCAATGCGGCCAGCCAGACGCTGGTGGAGCGCTTGGGGCGCGGCGAGCGCAGTGCGGGCATTCACTGAACACGGTCAGGAACCCGCGCTAAACATCGCGCCGATCACGCCGTTATCCAGCTGAGTCCCTTCTCTGGGCCGGCGCCGTCACGGTGCGGGCAGGCGGTATCTCCACAGAGCAGGGCGGTGCCACCGTGGCGTACGACGCGGTGACCCCAGCACAGGACCCGCCCTGCCGGGAGTGGCGGCGGGCGCCTGCGCCGATCCGACGTTGCATCGATCCCCGCTGGCCGCGCCGTGATGACACCGCGCGCGTGCCGGCCCGCAATGGACTGCGTGTTTCCGTGGCGGCGCACGCGTGCGTCCGCCGGTATGCCCTTTTTCCGGAACCGCCCCCCATGCCCGTGTCCCGTCCCACCGCGTCCAAGCGCCCTGGCAGCATCGCCAACCGACTGATGCTGGGTACCGCGTTGATCGCCATGCTCTGCTTCGGTGTCACTGCCGCCATCAGCTATCGCGAAGCCAGTGCGTCGCTGGTCGATGCCTCACGCCACACCATGCAGAGCGAGGCCCAGGCCGAAGCGCTGCGGGTGAGTGGTGACCTCTCCAGTGCCTTCGCCACCAGCCAGGCGCTGGCGCAGAACCTGCTGGTGCAGCGCGCCGCGGGTACGCTCTCACGGGCGACGGTCGCCGCCGTGATCCACCAGCAGGTGCAGGTACACCCGGAGTGGGTGGGGTTCGGCACGCTGTGGGAGCCGGAGGCGTTCGATGGCAAGGACGCCGAGTTCGTCGGTGCCGAGGCACACGACGCTACCGGCCGGTTCATGAGCTACTGGGCCTGGCACGACGGTGCGCCGATGCAGGATGCGCTGAAGGGCTACGACGTGCCCGGCGACGGCGACTGGTATCTCAAGCCAAAGGCGCTGAAGCGGCAGACGGTCGCCGAGCCTTACACCTACGAGATCGGTGGTCAGAAGGTGCTGATGACCACGCTGTCCACCCCGGTGATCGATGACGGCACCTTCCTCGGCGTGGTGACGGTGGACTTCGCCCTGGCCGCACTGCAGAAGCACCTGGCCGCGTTGCGCCCGATGGGCGAAGGTCACGTTGAACTGATCTCGCCCGGCGGCATCGTGCTGGCCGCGAAGGACCCGAACGAGATCGGCAGGCACCGCGAGGACGCGGTGACCACGCAGGTGTTGGCCGCGGTCAAGGCGGACAAGACCTTCGATGCCTTCGAACCGGATGCGGCCGGCAACGTGAAAACGTATGTGCCGCTGCGCATCGCGGGCAGCCAGGAGCATTTCGCGCTCGGCGTGATCGTGCCGCACGCGCTGATCACGGCGCAGGCGCGCGCGCTGCTGTGGATCATTCTCGCCGTTGGCCTGGGCGCGGCGCTGGTGCTCAGCGGCAGCGTGTACGTGCTGCTGCGCCGCCAGGCGATCCGCCCGCTGGCCGATGCGGTCCGCTTGTCCGCCGAGGTGGCCGAGGGCCGTCTGGACACGCCGCTGCCGCCCGCGCGCAATGACGAAGTCGGGCGCCTGCTCGAATCGATGCAGCGCATGCGCAGCCAGCTGCGCGCGGTGATGGCGGCGCAGGGCGAAATGGCCCAGCGCCACGAGGCCGGCGAGTTGAGCTACCGCATGGACGCGCAGGCCTTCCCCGGCGAGTACGGCAAGATGGTGGAGGAGACCAATCAGCTGGTTGGCGCCAACATCGCGGTCACGCGCCGTCTGGTCGAGGTGATGCAGCGTTACGCGGTCGGTGACCTGAGCCAGGACATGGACCGCCTGCCCGGCGAGCAGGCGGCCTTTACCGCGGCGATGGATACCACCAAGGCCAACCTGCGCGCCATCAACACCCAGATCGGGGCGCTGGCCGGCGCGGCGGCGGTGGGCGATTTCAGCCAGCGTGGCGACGCGGTGCGCTTCGACCATGACTTCCGCGGGATGGTCGAGAACCTCAACACCATGATGCAGGTCAGTGATGACAATCTGCAGCAGATTTCCGCGCTGCTGCGCGCCATCGCCGCGGGCGATCTCACCGCCCGCATGCACGGTGAGTTCCATGGCGTGTTCGCGCGGATGCGTGACGATGCCGATACCACGGTGGCGCAGTTGACCGACATTGTCGGCCGCATCCAGCAGGCCACCGGCAGCATCAATCTGGCCGCCGGTGAGATTGCCGCGGGCAACAGCGATCTGTCGCGCCGTACCGAGCAGCAGGCTGCCAGCCTGGAAGAGACCGCCGCCTCGATGGAGGAACTCACCTCCACGGTCCGGCAGAACGCGGACCATGCGGTGCAGGCCAACCAGCTCGCCGCCGGTGCTGCCGAGGTGGCCTCGCAGGGCGGGATGGTGGTCGGCCAGGTGGTGACCACCATGGCCGGCATCGAGGCCTCGTCCAAGCGCATCGCCGAGATCATCTCGGTGATCGACGGCATCGCCTTCCAGACGAACATCCTGGCGCTGAACGCCGCGGTGGAAGCCGCACGTGCTGGCGAGCAGGGCCGCGGTTTCGCGGTGGTGACCACGGAGGTCCGCGCGCTGGCGCAGCGCTCGGCCGGCGCTGCAAAGGAGATCAAGACCTTGATCGACGACTCGGTCACCCAGGTCAGTGCGGGTTCGGCGCTGGTGCAGACCGCCGGCCGCACGATGGAAGAGATCGTCACCGGCGTGCGCCAGGTCAACGACATCATGGCCGAGATCTCGGCGGCCTCGAAAGAACAGTCCGCCGGCATCGAACAGGTCAACCAGACCATCACCCAGATGGACGAGACCACCCAGCAGAATGCCGCGCTGGTGGAGGAAGCCACGGCGGCGGCGCGTGCGATGGAGGAGCAGGCCCAGCACCTGGGTACCGCGGTGGCAATCTTCCGTCTGCAATCCAATGTGGCTGTGGCGGGCTCACCGGTGCGTCGTGCTTCGCCGGCATGCAGCACCGCCTGATTCACCGGATGCTCACCGCCCTGCGTTGGTAATCGGCGCTATCCTTTGCAGGCATGGTGAGCACATGACCTCCCGTTCCGATCGGCTTGGCCTGACCGCGCTGACTGCCCTGGTGGTCGGGTCGATGGTCGGTGCCGGCATCTTCTCGCTGCCGCAGAACATCGCGCGCAGCGCCGGCCCGGGCGTGGCCTTGATCGGCTGGATGATCAGCGGGTTGGGCATGTTGATGCTGGCCTTCGTGTTCCAGAACCTGGCCAACCGCAAGCCCGAACTGGATACCGGCATCTACGCGTACGCGCGGGCCGGCTTCGGTGATTACATCGGCTTCTCTGCGGCCTGGGGCTACTGGGTCTGTTCGCTGCTGGGCAACGTCAGCTACTTCGTGCTGATCTTCAGCGGGCTGGGCTACTTCGTGCCGGCCTTCGGTGAAGGCAACACCTGGCAGGCGGTGGCGTGCGCCTCGGTGCTGCTGTGGTCGATGCACGCGATGATCCTGCGCGGCATCCGCCAGGCTGCGCTGGTCAATGCCGTCGTGACCGTGGCCAAGATCGTGCCGATCGTGGTGTTTCTGATCATCGCTGCGGTCGGTTTCAAGGCCGAGATTTTCACCGGCGACTTCTGGGGCACGGCCGCGCTCGGCAGCGTGGGCGAGCAGCTGCGCGGCATGATGCTGATCACGGTGTGGGTGTTCATCGGCATCGAGGGTGCCAGCATCTACTCGCGGCGCGCGGCCAAGCGCTCGGATGTCGGGCGCGCGACCATCATCGGGTTCCTGTGCGTTCTCGCGCTGCTGATGCTGGTCAATCTGCTCTCCATGGGCGTGCTGCGGCAGGATGCCCTGGCCCATGCACGCAACCCTTCGATGGCGTTCGTGCTCGAAGCCATCGTCGGGCCCTGGGGCGCCACGTTGATCATCATCGGCATGATCGTGTCGGTGCTGGGCGCATTGCTGGCGTGGGTACTGCTGTGCGCCGAAGTGCTGTACGCGGCGGCGGGGGATGGAACGATGCCTGCCTTCCTCGGGCGTGAGAACGCGCGGCAGGTCCCTGCCAACGCCCTGTGGCTCACCAACGGGCTGATCCAGCTGTTTCTGGTCATCACCCTGTTCAGTGCCGGCACCTATACCAGCCTGGTGCTGCTGGGCGCGTCGATGAGCCTGGTGCCGTATCTGTTCTCGGCCGGTTACGGCGCCCTGCTCGCGCTGCGCGGGGAAACCTATGCCGGGCAGCCCGCGCTGCGGTTCCGGGATCTGCTGGTGGCCGGGCTGGCAACGGTGTACGCGTTGTGGCTGGTCTATGCCGGTGGGCTGTCGCAGGTGCTGCTGTCCGTACTGCTGTACGCCCCGGGCATTGCCATGTTCGCCGCGGCGAAGTACCAGAATGGGCAACGGCTGTTCACCCGGGCGGAGCAGGTGATCGTGGCGGCCGTGATCGTCGTTGCCGGCTGGGCGGCGTGGGGCCTCTACCAGGGTCATCTTCACCTGGCCTGACCGTGCCGGATCGGCTCAGCCTTCCCGGCTGCCGCGCGCCACCCGTTCGGTCAACAGATCGATCTGCTGTTGCTGCTGTTGCAGGTGGTGTCTGGGAAACCGCGACGTCCAAGCCGAAGCGCGAGGTGGACCAGCATGATCAGGACCGGCACTTCCACCAATGGCCCGATCACGGCGGCGAACGCGACCGGTGAGCCCAGCCCGAAGGCGGCGATCGCCACCGCGATGGCCAGCTCGAAGTTGTTGCCGGTCGCGGTGAAGGCAATCGCCGTGGTGCGCGGGTAGTCGCGTGCGATCCAGCGGCCCATGAAGAAGCTCAGCAGGAACTGCACGAAGAAGTAGATCGTCAGCGGGATGGCGATACGCACTGCATCCAGCGGAATGCGCAGGACGTCACCGCCCTTGAGGCTGAACATCGCCACGATGGTGAACAACAGCGCGACCAGCGTGATCGGGCTGATCGCGGGCAGGAAACGGGTTTCGTACCACGCGGCCCCGCGCAGCCGCAGCAGTACCCGCCGGCCCAGATAGCCCGCTGCGAAGGGGATGCCCAGATACACCAGCACCGCGCCGGCGATGGTCCATGTGCTGACATCGATCACGCTGCGCTGCAGCCCGAACAACGGCGGCAGCACGGTCAGGAACAGCCACGCATAGACGCTGAAGAAGGCGATCTGGAACAGCGAGTTGAACGCGACCAGGCCGGCCACGTACTGATTGTCGCCGCGCGCCAGGTGGTTCCAGACCAGCACCATGGCGATGCAGCGGGCCAGCCCGATCAGGATCAGCCCGGTCATGTATTCCGGCCGGTCGTGCAGGAACAGCGCGGCCAGCGCGAACATCAGCACCGGCCCCACCACCCAGTTCTGCAGCAGCGACAGCGCCAGCACGCGCTTGTCGGCGAAGACAGCGGGCAGGGCCTCGTACTTCACCTTGGCCAGCGGCGGGTACATCATCAGAATCAGCCCCGCGGCGATGGGCAGGTTGGTGCCGCCGAGGGTCATGGCCTCCAGCGCGGCGGGCAGGCCGTCGAACAGCGTCCCCAGCGTCACGCCAAGCGCCATCGCCGCGAAGATCCACAGCGTGAGCCAGCGGTCCAGGAAGGACAACCGGGAAGAGGCGGGCGTCGTCATCGCAACAGGCGCGGTCATCAAGGTGTCAGCGCGGCGGCGCGCATTGGCCGCCCGGGCCACAGTCCGCCTCGCCGGCGCAGCAGTTTTCGGTCAGGTAACCGATCAGGCCATTCATCGCCTCGAAATCGGCGCGGTAGCAGATGCTGCGTCCGCGTGGCTCGGCGTTGACCAGTCCGGCTGCGCTCAGCTCCTTGAGATGGAACGACAGGGTGGCACCGGGCAGCCCCAGTTCGGTGGCGATCTCGCCGGCCAACCGGCCGCCGCGGCCGGCCTGGACCAACAGACGGAAGACACTCAGGCGGGTGGCATGGCCGAGCGCGGCCAGGGCATGGGTTGCGGTTTTATGTTCCATGTTTCTAGAATAGTCGAACAAATGATCCGGAGCAACCCGATGTCCCGCTTGCCACACCTGACCGCTGCGGCGGTCGACATCCCCGATCCGGCGCGGTTGTCGGCGCGTGCCAGTGACCATCCGCCGTGCATGAAGGCGGTCATCTATCACAACCCCGCCTGCGCAACCTCGCGCAATGTGCTCGCGCTGATGCGCCATGCCGGCGTCGAACCGGAGGTGGTGGAGTACCTGCGGACCCCGCCGGATCGCGCGCGTTTGATCGCACTGATCGCGGCGGCGGGGCTGCAGGTGCGCGATGCGCTGCGGGAGAAGGGCACCCCCTACGCCGCACTGGGCCTGGCCGATCCGGCGCTGGACGACGCGCAGTTGCTCGATGCGATGTTGGCGCATCCGATCCTGATCAACCGGCCGTTCGTGCAGACAGATCGCGGGGTGCGCCTGGCGCGGCCCTCGGAGAACGTGCTGGAGATTCTGCCACCGGTGCATGCTCCGTTCCGCAAGGAAGACGGCGAGGTGGTGATCGACGCCGAGGGCCGGGGCCCCACAAAAAAGCCCGGTCAGTGACCGGGCTCTTCATCCACGCCTGCGCGTTGCTTACCAGCGCATGCCGGCAAAGGGGTTCCAGCTGGTGTCGCCCTTCACTTTTTCCAGGTAGTACGAATAGTTGGTGGTCAGCGCGATCAGCACCGACCAGGCCACGCCGATCGCACGGCCGACCACGTCCGGCAGGAAAGCCACGACGACCATCAGCACCAGGGTGATGCCCAGGATGGTCAGCGCCTTGCGCCACATGCCCAGGATCAGCAGGTAGATCCAGCTGAAGAACAGGGCGAAGAAGTTGAAGTTGACCTTGATCTTCTGGCCGAACGGCAGCGTCTTGTACGCGGCCTTGAAGGTTGGCGAATTGGGGGCGCCGTGCTGTTCGAAGAAGTTGAAGCGGAACTGCCACTTGGGGCTGTAGGGGGAAGCAGTGTTGGAATCCATATCCGAATCGTGTTTTGAAAACGATTACATGATAGCGGCAAGCTCTTGATTAACGCCAATTTTTCGACGCTTCCTGTCACTGTTGGCACGGACTGCGGGCACCGTCACACATTCGTCCCGGTTTTCCGATAGGGTGCGCAATCCGCGCGGCCGGAAGCCCCGCGGGTCAAGAGAAGTCAACGAGATGCCAGACCATGTCCATTGATGTGATGCCCCACGAGCGCCCCGCGGCAGGACCGCAGATCACCCCATGTCCGGTTGCTACCCAGGCGCAGCACCTGCTCGCCCAGCTGCAGTTCTCGCAGGTGAGCGCACGTGCGCTGTCACGCCCGCCGGTCGACACCGACCTGGCCACCGCCGCCACCGTCGCCTGAGCTGACCCCGCCGCCCGTCCCACGCCGGAGCGGCCTCGGGACCGTGTGGGGGGCGAAAACTGCGCACCACCGGCGCCGCCGGATCCTGCGAAGTCCATTGCAGCCACTCACGTTGCGCTTGGCCCCGGACCCACATCCGGCGCCAAGATGAATGGGCAGAGGTCCGTGGCACAGGGCCTGCGCGCCTGCGTCCGGGCGGGGGCCGGGACTTGTCTCGATCCAAAAGCTGAATGCGGAGAAATCCCCAGTCAGCCCTTCGCGCGCACCTTACATTTCGCGCCATAGACTGAGCCGCATTTTTCGTCTCAAGTCGGTTTGGAGAGTTCGTGGGTTCCGGTAGTCACAGACATACGCTGCGTGCCGGTCTCCGGCCCGCACCGACAGGACGCATGCATGCCATCGCGCACGCTGGGCTCAGGACGCCCCATTCCACACTTGGCACCCCCGGCCTGGCACGCCCTGCACAGGGACACCGCGCATGAGTATCCAGACCCTCACCGCCCCGCTGGACGCCGGCCGGGCGACGTTGCCGGCCGAGTCGCCGTTGGCGATGCCCGAGCAGTCCCTGCGCGAGGGCCAGCTGCAGGTGCCGCGCCAGCGCACCTCGCCGCGGATGATCGGGCTGCGCCGTTTCTACATCCTGGGTGGCACCGCGGCGATGACCGCCGCCGCCAGCCGGATGATGTGGAAGGTGCTGGCCGTCAACGGCATCAGCGTGCTCGAGGCCTGCCTGCTGGTGCTGTTCGTCGGCCTGTTCGCGTGGATCGCGCTGTCCTTCGCCGGGGCCGTGGCCGGCTTCCTGACCGCCGTGTTCGATCGGGGCTACAAGCTGGGCATCGACCCGGATGCACCGCTGCCGACCGTGCACACGCGCACCGCGCTGTTGATGCCCACCTACAACGAAGATCCGCGCCGGCTGCTGGCTGGCCTGCAGGCGATCTATGAGTCCGTGGCCGAGACCGGCCAGCTGGCGAACTTCGACTTCTACGTGCTCAGCGACACCCGGCGCGATGACATCGGGCAGGCTGAGGAAGAAGCCTTCCACGCGCTGTGCGATGCCGTGGGCGGGCACGACCGCATCTTCTACCGTCGCCGCGGCGACAACAGCGGGCGCAAGGCCGGCAACATAGCCGATTGGGTCCGCCGCTTCGGCGGCGCCTACCCGCAGATGCTGATCTTGGACGCCGACAGCCTGATGACCGGCGACACCATCGTGCGCCTGGTCGCGGGCATGGAGCACAACCCGGATGTCGGGCTGATCCAGACCCTGCCGGCGGTGGTCGGCGGGCGTACCCTGTTTGCCCGCATGCAGCAGTTCGGCGGGCGCGTGTACGGCCCGGTGATCGGCCGCGGCGTGGCGTGGTGGCATGGCGCGGAGAGCAACTATTGGGGCCACAACGCGATCATCCGGACCCAGGCCTTCGCCGAGCAGGCCGGCCTGCCGTCGCTGCCGGGCAAGGAGCCGTTTGGCGGGCACGTGCTCAGCCACGATTTCGTCGAAGCCGCGCTGATGCGCCGTGGCGGCTGGGCCACCCACATGGTGCCCTACCTGAAAGGCAGCTATGAGGAAGGCCCGCCGACCCTGACCGATCTGCTGGTCCGCGACCGCCGCTGGTGCCAGGGCAACCTGCAGCACGCCAAGGTGGTCGGCTCCAAGGGCCTGCACTGGGTCAGCCGGATGCACATGCTGGTCGGCATCGGCCATTACTTCACCGCGCCGATGTGGGCGATGCTGATGCTGATCGGCATCGCGATTCCGCTGTTCCAGGGCGGCATCGACCTCAATGAAGTGCTGCATCTCTCGCCCGGCGTCTACTGGCGCCACCAGGATGAGACCCAGGTGATCCGCATGTTCGCGATCACCATGGTGGTGCTGCTCTCGCCCAAGGTACTGGGCTACCTGGCGATGCTGCTGGAGCCGGTCGAACGCCGTGGCTGCGGTGGCACGATCCGGGCCTTTATTTCGATGCTGCTGGAGACCATCCTCGCCGCGCTGATGGCGCCGGTGGTGATGTACGTGCAGTCGCGCGGCGTGGCCGAAGTGCTGGCGGGCAAGGATTCGGGCTGGGATGCACAGCAGCGCGACGATGGCGGGGTGTCCTGGCTGGCGCTGGCACGTGGCTATGGCGGGCTGAGTGTGTTCGGTCTGTTCATGGGGGCACTGGCATATGCCGTCTCGCCCTCGCTGGCGGCGTGGATGGCACCGGTGGTGATCGGCATGGTGCTGGCGATTCCGGTGGTGGGCTTCACCTCCTCGCGCACCGCCGGCGTCTGGATGCACCGGCTGGGGCTGATGGAGATTCCGGAAGAATCGGCACCGCCCAAGGTGCTGGTGCGCGCGGCCGAACTGCGCCGTGCGGCGGCCGAGGCGCACCCGGCCGGCTGAGCCCTGCGTTGCCGCGATCAGCGCCCCATTGCAGCGGGGGCGCGGTCATAATGCGGCTTGAACGTACTGGAGCCGCCTGATGCTGGATACCGTGGAAAACGAAACCGGCGCCGACCCGCAGTGGTCGGTGCTGTGGCTGCATGGCCTGGGTGCCGATGGCCATGACTTCGCCCCGATCGTGCCCGAACTGGTGCGCCCGCACTGGCCGGCGATCCGCTTCGTGTTCCCGCATGCGCCGGTGCAGCCGATCACGATCAACAACGGCGTGCCGATGCGCGCCTGGTACGACATCGTCAGCATGGACTTCCGTTCGCGCGCCGACAGTGCCGGCGTGGATGCATCGATCGTGGAGCTGGAGCTGCTGATCGAGCGCGAGATCGCCCGCGGCATTCCAGCAGAACGCATCCTGCTGGCCGGCTTCTCGCAGGGCGGGGCGGTGATCCTCAGCGCGCTGTTGCGCCGCACCCGTCCGCTGGCCGGGCTGATCGCGCTGTCGACCTATCTGCCGGATCCGGCCAAGGCCGCTGCCGCGCGCGTGGCCGATGCCATCAGCGTGCCGGTGTTCATGGCCCATGGCACGCAGGACCCGGTGATTCCGGTGGCGATTGCCGAGCACACCGCACAGACGCTGAGCGCGCTCGGCCTGCCGGTGGAGTGGCACACCTATACGATGGCTCACCAGGTCTGTGCCGAGGAACTGGGCGCACTGGGCAACTGGCTCGAGGCGCGTTTCGCCGCCTGACCGAATGAACGACCCGCGCCAGCAGTCCTGGTTGCCCGAACTGTGCCGCCTGCCGCGCCTGGCGGCGATGCTGGGGTTGGCCGAGCTGGTGGTCGTCGTGGTGGCGCTGGCGCCCGACGGCAGTCGCCACTGGACGCTGCCGGACTTCCTGTCTGCCAGCGGCTTCGCATTGTGGCTGGCGCTGGCGGTGACGGTCAGCCTGTGCAGCGTGCGCGCGATGCTCTCGCGCCTGCCCGAAGTGCCGGGCATGGTGCTGGTGGTGCTGATGACCGGGCTGATCGCCGGTGCGTGTGCGGCGATCGTGCATGCGCTGTACGGCGTGCTCGGCGGCAGCAGCTTTGCGCAGGCGGTCGGCTTCTGGCGGTTCACGCTGGGCAGCGCGGCGATGACCGCGCTGATCACCGCCCTGGCGCTGCGCTACTTCTACGTCAGCGATCGCGGCAGCGCGCAGATGCTGGCCAACGCACGGGCCCAGGCCGATGCATTGCAGGCACGGATCCGGCCGCACTTCCTGTTCAACAGCATGAACCTGATCGCCAGCCTGCTGCGTCGCGATCCGGACGTGGCCGAGCGTGCGGTGCTGGACCTGTCGGATCTGTTCCGCGCTGCGCTCGGGGCCGGCGATGGCGACTCCACTTTGCAGGCCGAGTGCGAACTGGCCGAGCGGTATCTGTCGATCGAGTCGCTGCGGTTGGGCGAGCGCCTCAAAGTGATCTGGCTGCGCGACGAGCCGCTGCCGTGGTCGCTGCCGATGCCGCGGCTGGTGCTCCAGCCGCTGGTCGAGAACGCCGTGCTGCATGGCATCTCGCGGGTGCCGGCGGGCGGCACGATCGTGCTGGCGCTGTCCAGCGATGGAACGCATCTGCGCATCCGCGTGCGCAACCCGGCACCGGATCCGGCCACGCGCGGGCTGCCGCTGCTGCAGGGCGCCGGCCACGCACAACGCAACATCGCCCACCGCCTGGCCTGGCGCTTCGGCCCGGCAGCGCGGATGACGGGGGCGTGGGCCGACGGCTACTATGCTTGCGAAATCACGGTCCCGGTCGAGTGAGGAAAGTGTCTTGAAGGTGGTGATCGCCGACGACGAACCGCTGGCCCGCGAGCGCCTGCGCGCCCTGCTCGCCGACCAGGCGGGCATCGAGGTCGTGGCCGAGGCCGAGAACGGCGAACAGGCGCTGCATGCCTGCGCGGAACTGCAGCCGGACCTGGTCCTGCTCGACATCGCCATGCCCGGCCTGGACGGGCTGGAGGCCGCGCGTCATCTGGCCACCTTCGAACCACGGCCGGCGGTGGTGTTCTGCACCGCATACGACGCGCATGCGCTGTCCGCATTCGAGGCGGCGGCCATCGACTACCTGATGAAGCCGGTGCGCCCCGAGCGTCTGGCTGCCGCGCTGGAGCGTGCGCGGACCTTCCTGGCCGGCCGCAGCGGCCCGGCGACCGCCGCCAGCCAACAGGCCCGCACCCTGCTGTGCGCACGCCTGCGCGGCAGCCTGCGGCTGATCCCGGTCGAGGACATCCACTACCTGCAGGCCGAAGAGAAATACGTGGTCGTGCACCACGCCCGCGGCGAAGACCTGCTGGAAGAATCGCTGAAGTCGCTGGAAGAGGAATTCGGCAACCGTTTCGTGCGCATCCACCGCAATTGCCTGGTCGCCCGGCACGAACTGGTCGAGCTGCGACGAAATGGCGCAGGCCAGGTCCAGGCGGTCCTGCGGCATGGCCACGGGCCGCTGGAAGTCAGCCGCCGCTGCGTGGCCAGCCTCAAACAGGACCTCAAGCACCTCTGAGCGAGGGCGGAGCCACGGCCTTCCCATCGGCCCCGGCTTGCAGTGACCGTTGGTCGATACGCCTGTGTGCGTCGATAATGGCGCCATGAAGACCCTGCGCATCGCCACCCGAAAGAGCCCGCTTGCCCTGTGGCAGAGCGAATATGTCGCCGACCGCCTGCGCCAGGCGCATCCCGGGCTGGACGTGGTGCTGGTCCCGATGAGCACGCGCGGCGATGAGGTGCTGGACCGTTCACTCGCGGCGATCGGTGGCAAGGGCCTGTTCCTCAAGGAACTGGAGCTGGCGATGCTGCGCGGTGAAGCCGACTGCGCCGTGCATTCGCTCAAGGACGTGCCGATGGAACTGGACGCGCCGTTCGCGCTGCCGGCGATGCTGACCCGTCATGACGCGGCCGATGGATTCATTTCCAACCTGTACGCCTCGCTGGAGGCGCTGCCGATCGGCGCGCGGGTGGGTACCTCGTCGCTGCGCCGCCAGGCCCAGCTGCGCGCGCTGCGCCCCGACCTGGACCTGCAGGACCTGCGCGGCAACGTCAACACACGCTTGGCCAAGCTCGACAACGGCGGCTACGACGCGATCGTGCTGGCGGTGGCCGGGCTGGAGCGCCTGGGACTGGGCAACCGCATCGTGGCGCGCCTGGCCGCACCGGACTGGTTGCCGGCCCCGGCGCAGGGCGCGGTCACGGTGGAATGCAACGGCGAGGACGCGGCAGTGATGGGCCTGTTCGCGGCGCTGGACGATGCCGACACGCGTGCCTGCGTGGAAGCCGAGCGCGCCATGAACCGCGCGCTGCACGGCAGCTGCCACGTGCCGGTGGCCGGCTTCGCGCAATGGGAAGGCGAGGACCTGTTCCTGCAGGGGCTGGTCGGCGGTGTCGCCGATGGCCGCATCGTGCGCGCCGAGGCACGTGGCCCGGCCAGTGATCCGGAAACGCTGGGCCAACGTGTCGCGCGGGGTCTGCTGGATGCCGGTGCCGGGGAACTGCTGGGCGTTTGAATCCAGGCGAGTGCCGGCCAGCGGCCGGCACTGCATCACGCGGTGGGCGCGAGGCGCCCGCCTGGATTACTTGAACTTGTAGACCACGTTCATCGTGGTCAGCGTGTCGGTCTTGCGCTTGTCATCGGCGACGTCGCTGTTGTGACGCGCCTGCCAGCCGGCCTTCAGCGCCAGATGCTCGTTCATGCTGACCGACACGCCGAAATCGTTCTGCGCGAAGGTGTTGTACGACCCCGATTCGACCAGCAGCGTGTTCACCAGGTCGGTGTTCGGGGTCAGTGTGTACTTGAGATCGAACAGGCCACGGCCGATCAGGCCGGTGCGGGTCGAGTCGTCTTCGGTGTTGTGGGTGCGGCGCACACCGGGACCGATCTGCGCATCCATGTAGAAGCGCTCGGCGTCGATGATCCGGGTGCCGTAACCCAGACCGAACGAACTCTGGCGGTCGTAGGTGGCGAAATCGTCGCGCTCGTAACGCACGGTGGCGGTGATCTGGCGGTGTTCGCCCAGCTGCAGCGCGCTGCCGGCACTGCCGGTGTAGCGGTTGGCGGTGGTGTTGCGGCGGCGGATGGTGGTGCCGTCGTCATTGGTATCGGTGTATTCCGAGCGCGAGCGCAGGCCGAACAGGTCCATGCTGTGCACCCAGTCATCGTCGGTGTAGCGCAGGCGCAGACGACCGTTGAAGCTCTCGGTATTGCTGTTGCCGCGGGCCGAGGCAAAGCCCAGTTCACCGCCACTGCCGCTCCAGGGGGAGGTCATCGCCGCCAGTTCGGCAACGTCCTGTGCATAAACCGCCGGGGCGCAGAGCAGCAGGGGAACAAGCAACGAAACGCGCAGGGACATCAACGGTTCTCCGTGATCGGACAAGGGGGAGGGACAACAAGGGGGGGATGATACTTGATGCGTTCAGCGTCACATTCGGATAAGCGCCCCGGCTTTAGGGCACGTTCGGCCTCGGCCCCTGTTCAGGGAATATCGATGCGCAGTGAGGCGTCATCGAAGCGCGAATAGGTCACGGTGATCCGGAACGGCTGCCCGTTGGTCTCACCCTTGCGCTCGATCTGCACCGGCAGGCCCTGCGCATTGATCCAGTACAGCAGGCCGTCGGGCGCTGCAGTGGCGTGGCGGACCTCGTATTTGTGCGCGCGCTGGCCACCGGCCCGTTCCTCGCCGAGGTCGCGCACCTGCAGCTGGGCCGGCTCCAGATCGGCCGGCAATGGATTGCGCCACTGGGCCAGCATCCCTTCGGGCACCGGGATCTGGCGCACTTCGCCGGCCCGCTGCAGGAAGAAGGTGCCGCCGACGATCGTCTGCGGGCCGTCGTCGGTGATCAGGCGGTAGCGGTCCGGGGCCACGTAGTCCAGCTGCGCCTCCACGGCGCGCGGGCCCTGCATCTTCATCACCGCATGGAAGCTGCGCAGCTGGCCGAAGCGCTGGCTGGCGGCCAGCACGGTGCCGACCGGGTCAGCCGCCTGCGCGGTTGCGGCAGGCACCGCGGCCACAGGCGTTTCAGTGCGCCCACAGCCACTGAGCAGCAGGGCGGCGGCGGACAGGGCAAGGGCGGGCAACAGGCGCATGACGGGCGGCAGCAGGCGGTGGGGGCCCCACGATAGCCGAAGATGCAGCTCAAGCCGCCACAACGACGGCGACTCGGACATAATCGGGTCATGGACCGATATGAACGCATCAACGCCCTGCATCGCCTGCTCAAGTCCGCCCGTTACCCGGTAACGGTGGCGGCACTGCAGGAAAAACTGGAGTGTTCCCGCGCGACTGTCTACCGCGACCTGGCCTTTCTGCGCGATGCGCTGATGGCGCCGGTGGAAGGCGATGGCGAGGCGGGCTTCCGCTACCAGGCCGACGAAAGCGACCGCTTCGAGCTGCCGGGCCTGTGGCTGAGCTCGGAAGAACTGCATGCGCTGCTGGCCTCCCAGCACCTGCTCTCGCGTACGGGGGGCGGCGTGCTGTCCTCGGTGCTGGCCCCGCTGCAGCAGCGCATCGAAGGCCTGCTGGCCGCGCAGGCCGGCGTTTCGACCTGGCCGGTCGACCGGGTCCGGGTGATCCCGCACCGCGGCCGCAAATTCGATGAGGCCAGCTTCCGTGCGGTGGCCTCGGCGGTGCTGGAGCGCAAGCAGCTGGCCTTCGAGTACCGGGCCCGTTCGACGGATGAGGCGACCCAGCGCACCGTGTCGCCGCAGCGCATGACCCATTACCGCGACAACTGGTACCTCGATGCCTGGGACCACGGCCGCGAGGGCCTGCGCAGCTTCGCCGTGGACCGCATCTACAAGGCACGCGTGATCGATACCACCGCGCGCGATGTGGATGAGAGCGAGCTGGACGAGCAGCTGGGTGCCAGCTACGGCATCTTCTCCGGGCCGCCCAAAGGCTGGGCCACCATCGTGTTCAGCGCCAAGGCTGCGCGCTGGGTGGCCGATGAGCACTGGCATTCCAAGCAGCAGGGCCGCTTCCTGCCCGATGGCCGCTATGAGCTGAAACTGCCTTACAGCGTTTCGCGCGAGCTGCTGATGGATGTGCTGCACTACGGCTCGGACGCGGAAATCGTCGAGCCGGTGATGCTGCGCGAACAGGCCAAGGCATTGCTGGCCCTGGCGCTGACCAGCTACGAGTAAGCCGGCCCGGCCGGCATCGGCTCATGCCGTGGGGTCATATGCCCCGGATTCCGCAAGGGCCGGGGCGTGCGGTATCGTGGGGCGCTGCTGCCCTTACGGATCCCGCTGCCTCCATGAAAAAGTACCTGCTGCTCCCGTTGTTTGCCGCCTCGCTGGCCCTGGCCGCCTGTGGCAAGCCGGCCAACGATTCCAAGAAGCTGGTGGTCGCCGCTACCGCGGTGCCGCACGCCGAGATCCTCGCCGTGGTCAAGCCGATCCTGGAAAAGGAAGGCCTGAACCTGGACGTGCGCGTATTCAATGATTACGTGCAGCCCAACGACCAGCTGGTGCAGAAGCAGGTCGATGTGAACTACTTCCAGACCGAGCCCTACCTGGACGCCTACAATCGCGACCGCAAGACCGACCTGGTCAAGGTGATCGGCGTGCACATCGAGCCCTTCGGTGCGTACTCGCGCCGCTTCAAATCGCTCGATGCGCTGCCCAACGGCGCCGACGTGGTGATTCCCAACGACCCGAGCAACAACAGCCGCGCGCTGATCCTGCTGCACAAGGCCGGCGTGATCACGCTCAAGGACCCGACCAATGCGTTGGCGACCCAGCGCGACATCATCGCCAACCCGAAGCAGCTCAAGTTCCGCGAGCTGGACTCGGCGATGCTGCCGCGCGTGCTGGACCAGGTGGACCTGGCCCTGATCAACACCAACTACGCGCTGGATGCCGGGCTCAACCCGACCCAGGATGCGCTGGCGATCGAAAGCAAGGATTCGCCGTACGTGAACTTCCTCGTTGCCCGCCCGGACAACAAGGACGATGCCCGCGTGCAGCAGCTGGCCAAGGCCCTGACCGGCCCGGAAGTGAAGGCTTTCATCGCCGAGAAGTACAAGGGCGCGGTCCTCCCGGCGTTCTGAGGGGTCACCCCACGCGGAAGCCCATCGTCGCTTCGACCGCCTGCTGCCAGCCGGCGTACAGCGCCTCGCGCTGATCCACCGGCATCTGCGGGGTGAAGCGGCGGTCCACCGCCCACTGCTCGGCGATGTCCGCCCGGCTGCTCCAGAAGCCCGTGGCCAGCCCGGCCAGGTAGGCAGCGCCCAGCGCGGTGGTTTCGGCCACCTGCGGGCGCAGCACCGGCACGCCCAGGATGTCGCTCTGGAACTGCGCCATGAAGTCGTTGGCGATCGCACCGCCATCGGCGCGCAGTTCCTTCAGCTCGATGCCCGCATCGGCCTGCATCGCGGCCAGCACGTCGCGGGTCTGGTAGGCCATTGATTCGACCGCCGCGCGGATGAAATGCTCCTTGGTGGTGCCGCGGGTCAGCCCGAACATCGCCCCGCGCACATCGCTGCGCCAGTACGGGGCGCCCAGTCCCACGAACGCGGGCACCAGATACACACCGCCGTTGTCGGCGGCACGTTCGGCGTAGGCCTGGCAATCGCTGGATTTGCCGAACATGCGCAGCCCGTCGCGCAGCCACTGCACGACCGAGCCGGCGACGAAGATCGAGCCTTCCAGCGCGTATTCCACACGGCCGTCGATGCCCCAGGCGATGGTGGTGAGCAGGCCATTCTCGGACACCACCGCCTTGTCACCGGTGTTCATCAGCATGAAACAGCCGGTGCCATAGGTGTTCTTGGCCATGCCCGGTTCGAAGCAGGCCTGGCCGAACAGCGCGGCCTGCTGGTCGCCGGCGATACCGGCGATGGGCAGGTGCTGGTCGAAAAAGAACTGTGCCTGGGTGGTGGCATACACCTCGCTGGAGCTGCGCACCTGCGGCAGCATCGCGCGCGGAATGTTGAACAGCGCCAGCAGCTCGTCATCCCACTGCAGCGCATGGATATCGAACAGCAGCGTGCGCGCGGCATTGGTGACATCGGTGACGTGCGCCTGGCCGCCACTGAGGTTCCAGATCAGCCAGCTGTCGATGGTGCCGAACAGCAGCTCGCCGCGTTCGGCACGTGCCTGCGCGCCCTCGACGTGGTCGAGGATCCAACGGATCTTGGTCGCGGAAAAATAGGCATCGATCAACAGCCCGGTCTTGCGCCGGATCAGCGGCTCGTGACCCTCGGCCTTGAGCTGCTCGCAGATCGCATGGCTCTGCCGCGACTGCCACACCACGGCGTTGTGGATCGGCTGGCCGGTGGCCTTGTCCCAGACTACGGTGGTTTCGCGCTGGTTGGTGATGCCGATGCCGGCGATCGTGCGCGGGTCCACCTGATGGCGGTTCAACAGTTCGGTGATCGTGGTGTAGACGCTGGTCAGGATCTCGCGCGGGTCATGCTCGACCCAGCCCGGCTGCGGGAAGATCTGGGTGAACTCGCGCTGCGCGCTGCCGGCGATGCGCCCGGCACGGTCAAACAGGATGGCGCGCGAACTGGTCGTGCCCTGGTCGATGGCGAGCACGTAGTGCTTGTCCATGGTCTGCTCCGTGGAAATCGATGCCGTAAGGCGTGACAGGCCTACAGCCTACGGCATCGAAACGCGCGCCTGCAGCGTGGCCGCCAAGGCCTCGCGCTGGCGGGGATCCAGTCGCAGGCCCAGATGGCCGCGGCGCCACAGCACATCGTCGGCGCTGCGCGCCCATTCGTGTGCGATGAGGTAGTCCAGCTCGCGGTCGTACAGGCCGCCGCCGTGGTCCTGACCCAATGCGTCGAGCGTCTGCGCATCATCGAGCAGCCGCATCGCACGCGTGCCGTAGCTGGCGGCCAGGCGCTGCAGCAGGGCAGGGGGCAGGCCAGGGTGACCGCGCAGCAGTGCATCGGCCACCTCGGCGGCCGTGCCGCCATCGCCCCCCGGCAACGGCGGCCCGCCGGCTGTCCACGCCGCACCCATCTCCGGCAGCGAGGGTGACAGGCGCCCCAAGGCGTCCTCGGCCAAGGCGCGGTAGGTGGTGAGCTTGCCGCCCAGCACGCTCAGCAGCGGCGCGCCGGCGGTATCCACGTCCAGCCGGTAATCGCGCGTGACCCGCGACGCATCGCGGTGATGGTCGGCCAGCAGCGGGCGCACCCCGCTGTAGCGCCAGACGATGTCTTCGGCGCGCACGGGCGCCCGCAGGAACCGGTTCACCGCGTCGAGCAGATAGGCCTGCTCGTCGGCGCGGGGCTGCACCTGCGCCGGATCGCCGTCGTAGTCGGTATCGGTGGTGCCGATCAGGGTGAAGTCCTGTTCAAAGGGAATCGCAAACACCACCCGCTGGTCGGGTTGCTGGAACAGGTAGGCGCTGTCATGCGCGAACAGGCGCGGCACCACCAGGTGGCTGCCCTGCACAAGCCGCAGCCCGAGCGGTGCATCCAGCCCGGCGCGTTGCAGGACCGTGCCGGCCCAAGGCCCGCTGGCATTGACCACGCACCGGACGCGGATGCGCTGCACGGCGCCGGTGGCCGTGCGCAGTACCGCCCACCAGTGATCGCGGTGGCGGATCAACTGTTCGCAGCGGGTGCGCGTGCGGATCTCGGCACCACGCTCGTGCGCGTCCAGTGCGTTGAGCACCACCAGCCGCGCATCGTTGACGCGCGCGTCGGCATATGTGAAGCCGGTCCGGTAACCCGGCTGCAACGTCTCGCCGCGGGGATCGCGTTGCAGGTCGATGCGTTGAGAAGCAGGGAAATGCGCATTGGCGCGGCCCAGGTGGTCGTACAGCCACAGGCCGGCACGCAGCATCCATGCCGGGCGCAGATGGCGCGCATGCGGCAGCACGAACGTGGTCGGGGCAACGAGGTGCGGGGCGAGCTGGCGCAGCGTTTCGCGTTCGTTGAGCGCCTTGCGCACCAGTGCGATTTCACCCTGCTGCAGGTAGCGCAGGCCACCGTGGATCAGCTTGGTGCTGGCGCTGGAGGTGTGGGCGGCCAGGTCATCCTGCTCGCACAGGCAGACCGAGAGCCCGCGCCCGGCCGCATCCCGCGCGATCCCGACGCCATTGATGCCGCCACCCACCACCAGCATGTCGAAGGACTCGCGCATCGGCTCCCCGGGGCGGATCGGCGTGGTCTGCCGTGGTGGCCAGTGTCGGGCAGTGGTCGGCAACGCCCGATGAAAGTTGCCGACCCCCAACGACAACGGGCCCGCGAAGGGCCCGTTGTGCGTACTGCATGGAAGCGGACGGCGTGCTTAGAAGCGCGCGCCGATGCCGAAGCCCACGGTCCACGGATCCAGCTTGGCCTTGTCGCCGGTGCCTTCACCGTTGACGGTCAGCTCCGGGCGCGAATGCATGTAGCGGGCATCGGCGCGGGCGAACCAGGTGCTGTTGATGTTCATGTCCACGCCGACGGTGCCGATGGCGCCCTTGGCGGTCTTCACGCCGATGTGGCCGATGTCGCTGGCGAGATCTTCATTGCTGAAGTTGGACTCGTAGTAACCGGCGCCCACGAACGGACGGAACACGTTGTCGGCCTGGCCGAAGTGGTACTGGCCGCTCAGCGCGATCGGCTGCTGTTCGACGGTACCCAGGCGGGCGCCATCGGTGCCGCGCACGCGGTGATCGAACTTGTCGGCTGCGCCCCACAGTTCCACGGCCCAGTTGTCGTTGATGTAGTAGCTGAAGCTCAGGGTCGGGGCCGGGCCGCCGTCTACCTTGCGCACGCCATCAAGCGGATCGTTCTTCGGCTGCAGCAGCGACACGCCGCCGACCACGGCGAAGTGCTTGCCCGAAGCGGTATCAACAGTGCTGTCCTGCGCGAAAGCAGCCGGCGCAAAAGCAAGAGCAGTCAGGGTAGCCAGGGTCAGGGTACGGATGGAGCGCATGGGGGAATCTCCTCAGGATGTTTTTGTTCTGGGCCCCGGTGTTGTGGGGCGAGGCAACCGTAGTCCCCGCAATATGAATCGCATCCGACGCACGTTAAAATTTAGTTGTTTCCATTCAGCGATCAGTGCGAAACCGCTGTATTTACGGGCGATCATGCAATGCCTGACATTCATGCATCTGGTGATGGTGTGATGGAAACGACAACGTGCATCGGCTTCCCTGCGCAGCTGAACGCCGATGGCCGCGTCCTGGTACTCGGCTCGATGCCGGGCATTGCATCGCTGCAGGCCGCGCGGTACTACGCCCATCCGCGCAACCGTTTCTGGCCGTTGATGGGCGTGCTGTGCGGGATCGACGCGACGCTTCCTTATCCGGAACGCGTGCGTGCATTGAACGCGGCCGGTGTGGGCGTGTGGGATGTGATCGGGCAGTGCCAGCGGCGCGGCAGCCTGGATGCGTCGATCGTGCGCGGCAGTGAAGTGCCCAATGCGCTGGGTGCAGTGATCGAGCGATTGCCTGCGCTGCGCGCGATCGCCTGCAATGGCGGCACCGCGTACCGGGCGTTCCAGCGTTTCATCCTGCCGGGGCTGGTCGGCGCGGCGCGCGAGGTCCCGGTCTGGTCGCTGCCCTCTACCAGTCCGGCCAACGCGGCCTGGCCGTTGCCCCGGCTGGTGGAGGCGTGGCAGCCGCTGGCCGAGGCCATACGGCGCTGAGGCGGGGACAGCAGCGGACAATACGGTACCGACTGGAAAATTCCGCTTTGCACTGTGCCAAGCCGAATCCGGCCAAAGCAGATGCCTGCAACAGGCTGTCCCGGGACAGGGGCGCTGAAAATTCGCCAAGCTGGTTGGCGCTGGCGCGCGAAGCCCCCACAATAGGCGATTCCCTACACCAGATTGCCGGAGTTTTCCCCATGGCCGAAATCAAGGAAGCACTTGTCCCCGATATCGGTGACTACAGCGATATCCCGGTAATCGAGGTGCTGGTCGCCGTTGGAGATACCGTCAAGAAAGACCAGGGTCTGGTGACGCTGGAATCGGACAAGGCCACGATGGAAGTGCCGTCCTCGGTGGCCGGTATCGTCAAGGAAATCAAGGTCAAGATCGGCGACAACCTCTCCGAGGGCAAGCTCGTGGCCCTGATCGAAGTCAGCGACGAGGCCGCCGCGCCGGCCGCTGCCGCTGCTGCTCCGGCCCCGGCCGCCAAGACCGAAGCGGCCGAGACCGCGACCAAGGTCGAGCCCGTCGCGACCCCGGCCGAGCCGGACAAGCTGGCCGCCCGTGATATCGAACAGTCCGCCGCCAAGCCGACCCAGCCGGCCCCGGCCGCCGCTGCCCCGTCGGGTGGCTCGCCGACCAGCCCGCCGGTCGCCTTCAACGCCGACAGCGTGCTGCCGCAGAAGGTGCCCTACGCTTCGCCGGCCGTGCGCGTGTTCGCCCGCGAGCTGGGCGTGGACCTGAACCAGTTGAGCGGTACTGAAAAGGGTGGCCGGATCACCAAGTCCGACGTGCAGAAGTTCGTCAAGTCGGCCCTGGCCGGCGGCGGCGCTGCCACCGGCGGCACCGTGGCGGCCGGTGGCGGCCTGAACCTGCTGGCCTGGCCGAAGGTCGACTTCAGCAAGTTCGGTGAGGTCGAAGTCCAGCCGCTGTCGCGCATCAAGAAGATCTCCGGCGCGAACCTGGCCCGCAACTGGGCGATGATTCCGCATGTCACCCAGTTCGAACAGGCCGACATCACCGAGCTGGAAGCACTGCGCGTGGCCCTGAACAAGGAAAACGAGAAGGCCGGCATCAAGCTGACCATGCTCGCCTTCCTGGTCAAGGCCAGCGCCGCGGCGCTGAAGAAGTTCCCGGAGTTCAACGCCTCGCTGGATGCCAGCGGCGAGAACCTGACCCTGAAGAAGTACTTCAACATCGGCTTCGCGGCCGATACGCCGAGCGGCCTGGTCGTGCCGGTGATCCGCGATGTCGACAAGAAGGGGGTAGTGCAGATCGCGCAGGAATCCGGCGAACTGGCCAAGAAGGCCCGCGACGGCAAGCTCGGCCCGGCCGACATGAGCGGGGGCTGCTTCTCGATCAGCTCGCTGGGCGGCATCGGTGGCACCGCGTTCACCCCGATCGTCAATGCACCGGAAGTGGCCATCCTGGGCGTGTCCAAGTCGTCGATCCAGCCGGTCTGGAACGGCAAGGAATTCGCCCCGAAGCTGATGCTGCCGCTGTCGCTGAGCTATGACCACCGCGTCATCGACGGCGCGCTGGCTGCCCGCTTCACCACCTACCTCTCGCAGGTGCTGGCCGACATGCGGCGCGTCCTGCTGTGAAGCAGGGCCTGGTCCTGGCCGGGCTGCTGATGGCGCTGCCGATGGCGCAGGCGGGCGCGCGCGAATGCGCGTCCGACCTGGGCCATGGCTGGCCCCCGGCGGTCGGCAACTATGGCCAGGCAGTGGAAACCCTGTTCGACGGCAAGGCGCAGCCGGCGTTGTCGCTGGTCAGCCTGCCCAGCAGTGGCGTGGAAACCGGCGTAGCGTTGCTGCCCGGTCCCCAGGGCCAGGCATGGACGCTGCGCTACAGCCGGGCCGACAAGCGCGTCTACAGCTGGAACAGCGGCGCCCGCCAGGGCGGCGTGGAACTGCGGGTGGACCAGCAGCCGGACCAGTACCAGGTCAGCATCCCGGCGCCGTTGGCGCAGCGGTTGCTGCACAGCTGGCAGGCCGCGTTGGCCGCGCAGGTGCCGGCCGAGCGCAAGGCGCCGGTGCTGGACGGTGACGTGCTGTCCTTCACCGTGGCCGGCCAGCGTTACAGCGGCACCCGGCCGGAGTGCGGTGCGGGCCGGCTGATGATGAAACAGGTGGCGCTGCTGATCCAAGCCAGCGACACCAAGGAAAAGAAGCTCGACCGTCGCTGGAAAGATCTGGACGAGTCGCTCGACGAACTGCAGCAACTGCTCGGCGGCAAGGCCGTCTGAGCACCAGGAGAACACGAATGGCCGCAATTGAAATCAAGGTTCCCGACATCGGCGATTACAGCGGTGTCCCGGTGATCGAACTGCTGGTCGCCGTGGGTGACACGGTGAAGAAGGACCAGGGTCTGGTCACGCTGGAATCGGACAAGGCAACGCTGGAAGTGCCGTCCTCGGCCGCCGGTGTGGTCAAGGAAATCAAGGTCAAGCTCGGCGACAACCTCTCCGAAGGCGACGTCGTGCTGCTGCTGGAAGCCGAAGGCGAGGCCGCCGTGCCTGCCGCGCCGGCCAAGGCCGAAGCGCCGAAGGCCGAGGCCGCTCCGGCCAGCAAGCCGCCGGTGACCCCGTCGCACCGCGCCCCGGCCGAACCGGCCGCGCCGCAGCCGGCGCTGTCCTCGGGCAAGCCGGCCGATATCGACTGCAAGATGGTGGTGCTGGGCGCAGGCCCGGGCGGTTATACCGCCGCCTTCCGTTCGGCCGATCTGGGCGTGGATACCGTGCTGATCGAGCGTTACGCCAGCCTCGGTGGCGTCTGCCTCAACGTGGGCTGCATCCCGTCCAAGGCGCTGCTGCATGCCGCCGCGGTGATCGATGAAGTCGCCCATGCCGGTGATTTCGGCGTCGAGTTCGGCAAGCCGACCATCACCCTGGACAAGCTGCGCGGCTACAAGGAAAAAGTGGTCACCCAGCTGACCAAGGGCCTGGCCGGCATGGCCAAGCAGCGCAAGGTGCGCACCGTACAGGGCCTGGCCAAGTTCGTCTCGGCCAACGAGCTGGAAATCGTCGGCGACGACGGCAAGACCCAGCTGCTGCGCTTCGAGCAGTGCATCATCGCCGCCGGTTCGCAGGCGGTGAAGCTGCCGAACTTCCCGTGGGACGACAAGCGCGTCATGGACTCCACCGATGCGCTGGAGCTGGCCGAAGTGCCGGGCAAGCTGCTGGTGGTCGGTGGCGGCATCATCGGCCTGGAAATGGCGACGGTGTATGCGGCGCTGGGCAGCAAGGTGACCGTGGTCGAGTTCATGGACCAGCTGATGCCGGGCGCCGACAAGGACCTGGTCAAGCCGCTGGCCGACCGCCTGAAGAAGCAGGGCGTCGAGGTCCACCTGAAGACCAAGGCGACCGACGTCAAGGCTGACAAGGCCGGCATCACCGTGTCCTTCGAAGCCGCCGTGGAAGGCGAAAAGCCGGGTCTGGAAGCAACCACCTTCGACCGCGTGCTGGTTGCCGTGGGCCGCTCGCCGAACGGCAAGAAAATCGATGCCGAGAAGGCTGGCGTGCAGGTCACCGACCGTGGCTTCATCCCGGCTGACCGCCAGATGCGCACCAACGTGCCGCACATCTTTGCGATCGGCGACATCGTCGGCAACCCGATGCTGGCCCACAAGGCCACGCACGAGGGCAAGCTGGCCGCGGAAGTGGCCGCCGGCGAGAAGAAGGAGTGGGTGGCGCGCGTGATTCCGTCGGTGGCCTACACCAACCCGGAAATCGCGTGGGTCGGCGTGACCGAAACCGAAGCCAAGGCCAAGGGCCTGAAGGTCGGCGTGGCCAAGTTCCCGTGGGCCGCCAGCGGCCGCGCGATCGGTATCGGCCGCACCGAGGGCTTCACCAAGCTGATCTTCGACGAAGAGACCCACCGCATCATCGGTGGCGCGATCGTCGGCGTGCATGCCGGTGATCTGCTGGCCGAGATCGGCCTGGCGATCGAGATGGGCGCCGAGGCCGAGGACATCGGCCACACCATCCACGCGCATCCGACGCTGAGCGAATCGGTGGCGATGGCCGCGGAAATCTACGACGGCACGATCACCGATCTGTACATGCCGAAGAAGAAGTAATCGGCGGTCACCATCATTGATGGTGACTCCGGTTCAACGAAAAACCCCGGCGAAAGCCGGGGTTTTTTGTTGCCCTGCCGCGGGCCGTGGCCGCGGGACATTCGCACGACAGGGTATCCGTGCCCGCCACTCGACTACCGCGCCGTTGTCGCACCAGAACAAAGCAAAAAAACGCGGCCCCCGGGTGTCCCGGAGGCCGCGCTTGGAGAGCGGTGTTGCGAAGGGCTTAGAAGACGAAGCTGACGCCTGCCACCGGACCCTTGAACTCCTGCTTCAGACCGATCGTGCCATCGCTGCCGGTCTGGTCCACGTCCAGCTTGAACCAGTCGTAGCCGGCGAACACGCCGAAGTTCTTGGTGAAGCGGTAATCCACGATCGCATTGGCACGGCTCAGATCGCCGTCGTAATCGTCGAAGTTGCCCCACTTGGTGTTCAGGTACTGGCCCTGGAAGGTGATCATCCACTTCTCGGACGGGGTGAAGCTCAGGCGCGCACCGACCACCGGCGCGACACCGTCGGCCTTCTCGTCCAGGAACTCGCCCTGGTACAGATCACCGACGTCCGCGTAAGCCTTGGTGCTGACCTTGGCGTATTCGGCACCCAACTGCAGGCCGAGGTCGAACTTGTCGGTGTCCACCACCGAGTAGTCGTACACCAGGCTGGCGACCTGGTACTTCAGCTCACCCTTGATGAAGCTGCCGGCCGGCACGTTGGTATCGCCGAAGCTCACGCCCTGATCCAGGGTCTCGCGGCGATCCTTGTCGTACTTGAAGTAGTTGAACAGCAGGCGCTGGCGGTTGCTGATACGGAACATGCCGTCCACGCGCGGCTCCCATTCCTTGCCACCGAGGCCGAAATCTTCGGAGAAGCCCACATCCTGGCCAGCGATGTTGGTATTGCCACGGATCGTGTTGTCCGAATCGATCTGCATCGCACCCAGACGCAGGGCGAAGCGGTCATCGCCTTCGGCAGCGTGGGACGGAGCGGCATAGGAAAGTGCGGCCAGAGCGACTGGCACGGCAAGCAGGGAGAGCATCGGGCGCATCGGGGGTCCTTGCGGTGGTTCTGGTGATGTGCCGTCACATTGCCCACTGCGACGTCCACCATTCGTGAAGGTATGGTGGACGCTGTGTGTACCGTTCATGCGTGCCGAGGCGCCGCAGGTCCGCTCGCTGGCCGTTTCAGGGTGCAGACCCCGTTCACGACCAGCCGCCCCGTCTGCGGCGGTTCGCCCGGTCGCCGCGGCGCCAGGAAAAAGAGGGTGGCCCCGGAGAGGGCTTCGGGGCCACCCTGTACTGGCCTGCGCGTGGGACGCCGACGAGGATTCAACGGCAGGCTGATGGATCTGACCGGGTGGTGCGACCAAAGTTCAATCTGCTGCACTGCCGCATCGGGCGTCCCTTTGCGCAGTGGGATTGGCCCGGTGGTGGAACAGGTTCTTAAAAGCCCCCAACGGCGGGCTTACATCCGGGATGAACAGGCAGCGGTTGTCTCTCAAATTGTCCCATTGCTATAATTTGGCGGCTCGACGAGGCGGTTGCTTGCGGCCTCGGCCTTTCCTACTCACAACCATGCAGGACATTCACGTGCTGAACTCCGTTGACGCGGGTCGGCGACTGATGCTGCGCGCAGCGGTTTACCCGCTGGCTGCAGTGGCTGTCCTGGCTCTTGCCCTGCTGCTGTGGGGAGGCCCGAAGGCCGCTCTGGGGGCGCTGCTCTCCGGTGTGGCGGTTTCTGCTGCCGGCTGGGTCGCCGCGCGGATGGCGCTGGGCGGCGGGGTTCAGGCGGCAGGCTCGGCGATGACCCGCCTGATCCTGGCGGTGGTGGCAAAGTGGGTGCTCGTATTCGGCGTCCTGATGGTGGGGTTCCTGGTCTTCAAGCTGCCTGCACTGGCGCTGCTGGCCGGTATCGCCGTCGGATTGATGTTCCAGGTCCTGGCTCTGGCCAGGCGCTGATCCAATTTATTTAACTCAAGGTTCCGGACACATGGCAGGCGAGGCGCTGACACCCACCTCCTACATCCAACATCACCTGCACAACCTGACGTTCCATATGCAGGAAGGTGGTTTCTGGGCAATTCACGTCGACACCATCGTGACTTCGGTCCTGATGGGGTTGTTGATGGTGTTTGGCTTCTGGATGGCAACCCGCAAGGCGACGGCCGGCGTCCCGGGCAAGTGGCAGGCGTTCGTCGAGATCTGCCTGGAGTTCGTTGACCGCCAGGCCAAGGACACCTACCACGGCACCAGCAAGCTGGTGACCCCGATCGCGATCACCCTGTTCTTCTGGATCCTCATGATGAATCTCATCAAGATGATCCCGGCCGACTTCATCGCCAAGCCGCTCGAGCTGCTCGGCGTGCCGTACTGGAAGCCGGTTCCCACCGCCGACGTCAATGCCACCCTGGGCATGTCGATCAGCGTGTTCTTCCTGATGCTGTTCTTCGCGCTGCGCTCCAAGGGCCTGGGTGGTTTCACCAAGGAATTCCTGACGGCGCCGTTCGGCAAGTGGATGCTCCCGTTCAACCTGATCCTCAACATCGTCGAGTGGCTGAGCAAGCCGATTTCGCTGGCGATGCGACTGTTCGGCAACATGTTCGGCGGTGAGATCGTCTTCCTGCTGATCTGGGTGCTGGGCGGTGCGGGTATCGCCGGCGCCATCGCAGGCGGTGCATTCGGCCTGGGCTGGATGCTGTTCCACCTGCTGGTGATTCCGCTGCAGGCGTTCATCTTCATGATGTTGTCCATCGTGTACCTGAGCCTGTCGGAAGACGCTCACTGAGTTTCGCTTCACCCTTCATCCGTTTGTTTCTAAACCCTTAGCTATTCAAAGTTCCAGGAGAAAACCATGTACTTCGCCGTCCTGACCAACCTCGCCCAAGTCCAGAGCTCCACCGTCCTCGCCGTCGGCATCATGATCGGCCTGGCCGCGCTGGGTGCAGGTCTCGGTCTGGCCATCATGTCCGGTAAGTTCCTGGAATCGGCCGCGCGCCAGCCGGAACTGATTCCGGTGCTGCAGGTCCGCATGTTCATCACCGCCGGCCTGATCGATGCCGCGTTCATCATCTCGGTCGCCGTTGGCCTGCTGCTGGCCTTCGCCAACCCGACCATCGGCGAGTTCGTTGCACGTCTGCCGGCCGTTGCAGGCTGATCCAGCGAAAGCGAAACGATCAGGCGCCTTGTGCGCCTGATCGCGGATGAAGGACGGCTGCGCCGCTTCGGGCGGCGCAACCACCCCATCACCCCAGATTGAGCGAACCCCATGGATATCGGTTTTACCCTCGTTGCCCAGGCACTGGCGTTTGCCGGACTGATCTGGATCATCGCGACCAAGATCTGGCCGCCGTTGATGAACGCGATCGAAGAGCGTCAGCAGAAGATCGCTGAAGGCCTTGCCGCTGCCGACCGCAGCCAGAAAGATCTGGCCCAGGCCCAGGAAAAGGTCAACGATGCACTGAAGGATGCGCGCACCAAGGCCAACGAGATCATCGATCAGGCCCATGCACGCGCCAACCAGATCGTTGATGCCGCCAAGAATGAAGCCATCGTCGAAGCCAACCGCCAGAAAGATCTGGCCTACGCCGAGATCGACGCTGCCGCCAACCGTGCCCGTGAAGATCTGCGCAAGCAGGTGTCCGCGCTGGCCGTAAGCGGTGCCGAAAAGCTGCTCAAGCGCGAAATCGACGCCAACGCCCACAAGGCGCTGCTCGACGAGCTGGCCTCGGAGATCTGATCGATGAGCCAGGCCCTCACGCTTGCACGCCCGTATGCCCGCGCCGCGTTCGCGACCGCGCGCGACGAAGGCACGTTCGCGCCGTGGTCGGACGCGCTTGCGTTCTCCGCCCACGTAGCTGCCGACCCGCGCGTGGCGGCCTTGCTGTCGAACCCGGAACTGGATCGCGGCGATGCCGTCGCGATGCTGGTGCCGGAATCGTCCAGCGAGACCTTCGGTCGCTTCCTGGCCATCCTGGCCGATGCGCACCGTCTGCCGCTGCTGCCGGAAATCGCCGGCATGTACGACCAGCTGCGCGCTGAAGCCGAACACGTGGTCAAGGCCACCGTGACCTCGGCCACCGAATTGTCCGGCGCCGAACTGGACGCCATCAAGGCCGCGCTGCGCAAGCGCTTCGGCGCCGAGGTGGACGTGACGACCGCAGTGGATGCGTCGTTGATCGGCGGTGCCGTGATCGACGCCGGCGATGTGGTCATCGATGGCTCGCTCAAGGGCAAGCTGTCGCGCCTGCAGACCGCGCTCGCTAACTGAATTCATTTAACGTCCGGCGTGATCGCCGGCACTAGGACTTGACGATGGCAACCACGCTCAACCCCTCCGAAATCAGCGAACTGATCAAGAACCGCATCGAGAAGGTCAAGCTGGCCGCGGAATCGCGCAACGAAGGCACCGTGACCAGCGTGTCCGACGGCATCGTGCGCATCTTCGGTCTGGCCGACGTGATGCAGGGCGAAATGATCGAACTGCCGAACAACACCTTCGCCCTGGCCCTGAACCTGGAGCGCGACTCGGTCGGCGCCGTGGTCCTGGGTGATTACCAGAACCTGCGCGAAGGCGACGTTGCCAAGACCACCGGTCGCATCCTGGAAGTGCCGGTCGGTCCGGAAATGCTGGGCCGCGTCGTGAACGCGCTCGGCGAGCCGATCGACGGCAAGGGCCCGATCGCGGCCAAGGCCACCGCGCCGGTGGAGCGCGTTGCTCCGGGCGTGATCTGGCGCAAGTCGGTCGACCAGCCGGTGCAGACCGGTTACAAGTCCGTCGACTCGATGATTCCGATCGGCCGCGGCCAGCGTGAGCTGGTCATCGGTGACCGCCAGACCGGCAAGACCGCCCTGGCCATCGATGCGGTGATCAACCAGAAAGAAACCGGCATCAAGTGCGTGTACGTCGCGATCGGCCAGAAGGCCTCGACCGTCGCCAACATCGTGCGCAAGCTGGAAGAGAATGGCGCCCTGGCGCACACCGTGGTGGTCGCTGCGACCGCGTCCGAATCGGCCGCGATGCAGTACATCAGCGCCTACTCGGGCTGCACCATGGGTGAGTACTTCATGGACCGCGGCGAAGACGCGCTGATCGTGTACGACGATCTGTCCAAGCAGGCCGTCGCCTACCGCCAGATCTCGCTGCTGCTGAAGCGTCCGCCGGGCCGTGAAGCCTACCCGGGTGACGTGTTCTACCTGCACTCCCGCCTGCTCGAGCGCGCTGCCCGCGTGTCCGAAGAGTATGTGGAAAAGTTCACCAACGGTGCCGTCAAGGGCAAGACCGGCTCGCTCACCGCGCTGCCGATCATCGAAACCCAGGCCGGTGACGTCTCGGCCTTCGTGCCGACCAACGTGATCTCGATCACCGACGGCCAGATCTTCCTGGAAACCGATCTGTTCAACTCGGGCATCCGCCCGGCCGTGAACGCCGGTATCTCGGTGTCGCGCGTCGGTGGTGCGGCCCAGACCAAGATCATCAAGAAGCTCTCCGGCGGCATTCGTATCTCGCTGGCCCAGTACCGTGAACTGGCTGCGTTCGCGCAGTTCGCCTCGGACCTGGACGAAGCCACCCGCAAGCAGCTCGAGCGCGGTCAGCGCGTCACCGAACTGATGAAGCAGAAGCAGTACGCGCCGATGTCCATCGCCAACCAGGCGCTGTCGATCTACGCCGTCAACGAGGGTTACCTCGACGACGTGCCGGTCAACAAGCTGCTGGCGCTGGAAGAAGGTCTGCATGCCCACTTCGCCAACACCCAGGGCGAGCTGATCAACAAGATCAACGCGACCGGCGGCTGGGACAACGACATCGAAGCTGCTTTCAAGAAGGGCATCACCGAGTTCAAGACCACCGGCAGCTGGTAATACCGGTCCTGTAGAGCGGAGCGTTGCTCCGCCGGGCTGAAAGCAGCGGAGCAACGCTCCGCTCTACGTCAAACGCGGGGCCTATGCCCCGCGCCACGGGAATAAGAGATGGCAAGCGGACGCGAAATCAAAACCAAGATCAAGAGCGTGCAGAACACCCGCAAGGTGACGCGTGCGCTCGAAATGGTCTCGGCCTCCAAAATCCGCAAGGCGCAGGAGCGGATGAAGACGTCGCGTCCGTATGCGCAGGCGATGAAGCAGGTGATCGGTCACCTGGCCCAGGCCAGCACCGACTACCAGCATCCGTTCCTGGTCCAGCGTGACGAGGTCAAGCGCGTCGGTTACATCGTGGTCTCGTCCGACCGCGGTCTGGCCGGCGGCCTGAACAACAACCTGTTCCGCAAGATGCTGGGCGAAGTGCGCCAGTGGCAGGACAAGGGCGCCGAGATCGATGTGGTCACCGTCGGCCAGAAGGCCTCGACCTTCTTCCGCCGCGTCAAGGTCAACATGGTCGGCACCGTCACCCACATGGGCGATGTGCCGCACCTGGAACAGCTGATCGGCGTGATCAAGGTGATGCTGGATGCATTCACCGACGGCAAGGTCGACCGCGTGTACCTGGTCTACAACCGCTTCATCAACACGATGACGCAGAAGGCCAGCTTCGATCAGCTGCTGCCGTTGCCGGCCGCTGAGAAGCAGGTCGCGCATCACGACTGGGACTACCTGTACGAACCCGACGCTGCGACCGTGCTCGAGCACGTGATGACGCGGTACGTCGAGTCGCTGGTGTACCAGGCGGTACTGGAAAACGTCGCGTCCGAGCATGCAGCCCGCATGGTCGCGATGAAGTCGGCCAGCGACAACGCGAACAAGCTGATCGGAACCCTGCAGCTGGTCTACAACAAGGCCCGCCAGGCAGCGATCACCCAGGAAATCTCCGAAATCGTCGGCGGCGCGGCAGCAGTCTGACGCGCACAGTCAAAGCACACATTAGAGGATTGCAGCAATGAGTCAGGGCAAGATCGTTCAGATCATCGGCGCCGTCGTCGACGTCGAATTCCCCCGCGAGTCGGTGCCGAAGGTGTACCACGCGCTGAAGGTGGACAACACCGAAATCACGCTGGAAGTGCAGCAGCAGCTGGGCGACGGCGTGGTCCGTTGCATCGCGCTGGGCTCCACCGACGGCCTGAAGCGCAACCTGGTCGCCACCAACACCGAACGCGCCATCTCGGTGCCGGTCGGCGCGGGGACGCTGGGCCGCATCATGGACGTGCTGGGTCGCCCGATCGACGAAGCCGGTCCGGTGGCTGCCAGTGATACGTGGGAAATCCATCGTTCGGCCCCGTCGTACGAAGACCAGTCCCCGGCCACCGAGCTGCTGGAAACCGGCATCAAGGTCATCGACCTGATGTGCCCGTTCGCCAAGGGCGGCAAGGTCGGCCTGTTCGGCGGCGCCGGCGTCGGCAAGACCGTCAACATGATGGAACTGATCAACAACATCGCCAAGGCGCACAGCGGTCTGTCCGTGTTCGCCGGCGTGGGTGAGCGTACCCGTGAGGGCAACGACTTCTACCACGAGATGAAGGACTCCAACGTCCTGGACAAGGTCGCGATGGTGTACGGCCAGATGAACGAGCCGCCGGGCAACCGTCTGCGCGTCGCCCTGACCGGCCTGACCATGGCCGAGTACTTCCGCGATGAGAAGGACGAAAACGGCAAGGGCAAGGACGTGCTGCTGTTCGTCGACAACATCTACCGCTACACCCTGGCCGGTACCGAAGTGTCGGCACTGCTGGGCCGTATGCCGTCGGCCGTGGGTTACCAGCCGACCCTGGCCGAGGAAATGGGCGTCCTGCAGGAGCGCATCACCTCGACCAAGAATGGCTCGATCACCTCGATCCAGGCCGTCTACGTGCCCGCCGATGACTTGACCGATCCGTCGCCGGCCACCACGTTCGCCCACTTGGATTCGACCGTGACCCTGTCGCGTTCGATCGCCTCGCTGGGTATCTACCCGGCCGTGGATCCGCTCGATTCGACCAGCCGCCAGATGGACCCGCTGGTGATCGGCCACGAGCATTACGACACCGCCCAGCGCGTCCAGCAGACCTTGCAGAAGTACAAGGAACTGAAGGACATCATCGCCATTCTGGGCATGGACGAACTGTCCGAAGAAGACAAGCAGGCCGTGACCCGCGCCCGCAAGATCGAGCGCTTCTTCAGCCAGCCGTTCCACGTGGCCGAAGTGTTCACCGGCTCGCCGGGCAAGTACGTGTCGCTGAAGGACACCATCCGTGGCTTCAAGGCCATCGTCGATGGCGAATACGACCACCTGCCGGAACAGGCGTTCTACATGGTCGGCAGCATCGAAGAAGCGGTCGAGAAGGCCAAGAAGATGGCTGAAAAGGCCTGATGCGGCGGGGACGGGCGAGATGCCCGTCCCGACCCGTCACACGGGGTGGGCGCACGCCCACCGCTGAGGACATCCTGCGGTGGGCGCGAGCCCGCCCTAAAGCGAGAAGAGTTTCATGAGCACCATCCGTTGCGACATCGTCAGCGCCGAGCAGGAAATCTTCCGTGGTGAGGCGACCCTGGTCGTGGCCACCGGTGAGCTGGGTGAGCTGGGCATCGCGCCCAAGCACGCCCCGCTGATCACCCGCCTGAAGCCGGGCAAGGTGGTGGTGACCACGCCGAGCGGCGAGCAGATCGACTTCGCCATCTCCGGCGGCATTCTCGAAGTGCAGCCGCAGGTCGTGACCGTGCTGGCCGACACCGCGATCCGTGCCCAGGACATCGACGAAGCCTCGGTCCGCAAGGCCAAGGAAGAAGCCGAGCGCATCCTGGCCAACCGTGGTGAAGCAATGGAAGTGGCCGAAGCGCAGCAGCGCCTGGCGGAAGTGTCCGCCCAGCTGCAGGCGCTGGAGCGCCTGCGCAAGAACCTCAAGCACTAAGCGGCGCGGCGCGACGGCGCCATCCGCGAAGGGGAGGACGCCGGCTTGCCGGCGTTTTTTTTTGCCTGCCTCAAACGCAGGGCGGCCGCCTCAGCGGAAGATCAGCGTCCGCATCAGCAGGAACGACACCGCCGCCAGGCCGCCTTCGACCAGCGGTTTGGCCAGCCACGCGTAGCGCAGCCCCAGGTGCTCGGCCGCCAGTGTCACCAGCAGCGTACTGATGGCCGTCAGCACGGCCCACAGCAGCAGGAAGCGCGCGAACCGCGACCAGCCGAGCCGGTGTTCGCCGTCGCGGGCGAAGGTATAGCGGCCATTGAGCCAGAAGCCGAGCAGCATGCCACTCACGCGCCCCAACAAATTGCCGGGTGCCGCAGGCATTCCCAGCGCGGTGGCAGCCACGAACACCGCCCAGTCCAGCGCAAGCTGGACCAGACCGATGACCAGGTAACTGCTGCCTTGGCGGAGGAGGCTCACGTGCAATCCGGTTGCGGACAATCCCACATGTTAACGAGCGTCGCACTAGAATTCCCATCAACGATTCCCGGAACGTGATCTACCCATGACCCAGCCCCTGCACGTGATCATCCTGGCCGCCGGCGCCGGCAAGCGCATGAAGTCGGCCCTGCCGAAAGTGCTGCAGCCGATCGCCGGGCGCCCGATGCTCGCCCACGTCATCGACACCGCACGCCAGCTGCAGCCCGAAGCGATCCACGTCGTTTACGGCCATGGCGGTGAAGCGGTGCGGCAGGCATTCGCCGACCAGCCTGACCTGCGCTGGGCCGAGCAGCGCGAGCAGCTGGGCACCGGGCATGCCGTGCTGCAGGCCATGCCGGAAGTGCCGGATGCAGCAACCGTGCTGGTGTTGTACGGCGACGTGCCGTTGATCCGCGGCGAGACGCTGCGCCACCTGTTGTCGCAGCCGGGCCGCCTGGCCGTGCTGGTGGCCGAGGTTGCCGACCCGACCGGCTATGGCCGGATCGTGCGCAACGCCGAGGGCAAGGTCGGTGCGATCGTGGAGCAGAAGGATGCCAGCGACGAACAGCGCAGCATCCGCACCATCAACACGGGCATCATCACCGCCGAATCGACCGCGCTGCGTCGTTGGCTGTCCCAGCTCTCCAATGCGAACGCGCAGGGCGAGTACTACCTGACCGACATCTTTGCCGCGGCGGCCAGCGATTACACCCCGGCCGAGATGGCCTTCGTCCAGGATCCGCAGGATGCCGAGGGGGCCAACGACCCGTGGCAGCTGGCCCAGCTCGAACGCGCCTGGCAGCTGCGTGAAGTGCGTGCGCTGTGCGCACAGGGCGCGCGCGTGCTGGATCCGGCGCGGCTGGACATCCGTGGCACGGTGACCGTGGGCAGTGACGTGCAGATCGACGTCAACGTGATCCTGGAAGGTCGCGTGGTGCTGGGCGACGGCGTCAGCATCGGCGCCTTCACCCGGCTCAAGGATGTCAGCCTGGCCGCGGGCACCGTGGTCAAGCCGCACTGCGATCTGGACGGCGTGATCAGCGAAGGCGCGGCGGAGATCGGTCCGTTCGCCCGGCTGCGCCCGGGTACCGTCCTCGCGGAGGGCTCGCACGTCGGCAACTTCGTGGAGACCAAGAAGGTCGTGCTCGGCGCGGGCAGCAAGGCCAACCACCTCACCTACCTGGGGGATGCGGTGATCGGCAGCAAGGTCAACATCGGCGCGGGCACCATCACCTGCAACTACGACGGCGTCAACAAATCGCAGACCACCATCGGCGACCGTGCCTTCATCGGGTCCAACAGCTCGCTGGTCGCGCCGGTGGTGATCGGGGAGGGCGCCACGGTGGCGGCCGGCTCGGTGATCACTCGCGGCGCCCCGGCGGACAAGCTCACTGTCGCACGCGCACGTCAGGAAACCATCGACGGCTGGAAGCGCCCGACCAGAAAATGAGGGCGGCTGCTGGCCGGCCTCAGCGGGCGTCGGCTGGCAGGAACACCGCCACGCACAGGCCACCCTCGCGGCGGTTCTGCAGAGAAATGCGGCCGCCGTGCGCTTCGACGATCTCGCGGGTGAGTGCGAGGCCCAACCCGGTGCCGTTGCGCTTGGTCGAATAGAACGGCATCAACGCGTTCTGCAGCACCGCTTCATTCATGCCCTTGCCGCGATCCAGCACCTCCAGCCGCAGCCATTGCGGCAGGCGGGTCAGGCGGACCTCCACATCGTCATTGGGTGGCTCGGCTTCACCGCAGGCTTCGTGTGCATTCTTGAGCAGGTTCAGCAGCGCCTGCCCGAGCTGGGCGATGTCCACCCGGCTCTGCACGTCGTCGGGGACCTCGGCCATGCGGAAGGGTATCTGGTGCTGCAACCCTCCCAGGAACTGGTTCCACTGCACGGTCTGCAACTGCGGCTGCGGCAGCTTGGCGAACCGGGCATAGCCGCGGATGAAGCCTTCCAGGTGACGCGCGCGCTCTTCGATGGTGGCGAATACTTCTTCCAGCCGCTCGGTCTTGCCGCGACGGACCAGCTCGCCACCGGAATGCGCCAGCGAGGCGATCGGCGCCAGCGAGTTGTTCAACTCGTGGCTGATCACCCGGATCACCTTCTTCCAGGTCTGCACTTCCTGGCGGCGCAGTTCGGCGGTCAGCAGGCGGATCAACAGCAGATCGTGCGGGCGGCCGTTGAGATGGAAGTTGCGGCGTGACAGATGGTAGATCTGCTCATCGTCTTCATCGCGCTCATCGTCGCTGTCCTGGCCCTCACCACGCACCGCGAACAGGCTGTCGCCACCACGGGCGATGGCGTCGCGCAGCTCGATCGGCATCGCCTCCATGACATCGTGCATGCGCTGCCCCTCCAGCTTCCAGCCGCTGTGCAGCAGCTTGCGCGCGGCCAGGTTGGAGAACACCACGCGCTGCACGCCGTCGCCACCGTGGGTGAGCAGGAGCATCGAGACCGGGGTGTTCTGCACCATGGTGTCCAGCAGCAGCTCGCGCTGAACCAGATCCTGGCGCTGCGCACGCAGCACATCGCCGAGTTCGCGGTGGGCCTGGACCAGATCGCCCAGCTCATCATTGGAGGGCCAATAGATGCCGAAGTTGTATTCGCCATCGCGGTAGCTGCTGGTAGTGCCGGACAGGGCGCGCAGCAATGAGCGGATCGGTGCGGTCGCGCGGCGCAGGCTCCACCACATCAAGGCCAGCAGCACCACGATGGAGATCGTGGTGACCGCCCAGCCATGGTCCAGCCAGTACGCCAGGTACCACGGGAATGCAGCCGCCAAGGCCAGCACCGGCAGCAGGCGCAGGAACAGCCGGAAGGTGAATGAGCGCCGCTTCATTCGCGTGGAATACCGTAGCGGTCCATGCGCCGGTACAGCGCCTGGCGGCTGAGCCCGAGTTCGGCCGCCGTCTGGGCAATGATGCCGTGGTTGTGCGCCAGCGCGGCCTCGATCCGGCTGCGGTCCGGGTCCACCGCCGGGCTGGCCGCGCGTGGTGCGGCCGCACGCGGCAGGTTGAGATCACCTGCTTCGATGCGTGGGCCGGTGGCGAACAGTTGGGCGCGCTGCAGCACGTTGCGCAGCTCGCGCACGTTGCCCGGCCAGGGGTGCCGCTGCAGGGCGGCGGCGGCGGCGGTGGACAGCGGCTTGCCACTGTCCAGGAAGCGCTCGGCCAGCGGCAGGATGTCGCCGGGCCGATCGGCCAGCGGTGGCAACGCCAGCTCGACGGTATTGAGGCGGTAGTACAGATCCTCGCGGAACTGTCCGTCGCGGATCATCGCCGGCAGGTCGGCGTTGGTCGCGCTGATCACGCGCACCTTCACCTGCCGCTCGCGGTTGGAGCCCAGCCGTTCGAAGCGGCCGGTCTCGAGCACACGCAGCAGTTTCATCTGTCCACTGGCAGAGAGAATGCCGATCTCATCCAGGAACAAGGTGCCGCCGTCAGCCGCCTCGAACTTGCCTTCGCGCGCCTTGTTGGCGCCGGTGTAGGCGCCGGCCTCGGCGCCGAACAGCTCGGCCTCGATCAGCTCGGAAGGGATGGCACCGCAGTTGAGTGCGACGAACGGCCCCTTGGCGACCAATGAGTTGGCCTGGATGATCTCGGCGATTTTCTCCTTGCCCGCCCCGTTGGGACCGGTGATCAGCACCGGCAGGGCTGAGCGCGCGACCTGGCAGGCCAGGCTGACCACGCGCTCGCTGGCCGGATCTGCCACCACGGCGCCGCGCAGATCGTAGCGGGCCTCCAGCGCCGAGCGATCCCGTTGCTCGCGGTCGCGGCGGCGATCGAGTTCGCGGCGGGTTTCAGACAGTTCCAGCAGGTTGTTGACCGTGATCAGCAGCTTGCGGTCGTCCCATGGCTTGGCCAGGTAATCTGCCGCGCCGGCCTTGACCAGATCGACCGCACTGCTCAAGTGGGTCCAGGCGGTCAACAGGATCACCGGCAGGTCCGGATGACGCGCCCGGATCTGTTGGAAGAGGGCTTCGCCCTCCTCGCCGGAGGTGGTGTCCTCGGTGAAGTTCATGTCCTGGATCACCAGGTCCACCGGGTGTTGTTCCAGGATCGCCAGCCCTTGGTCGGGCGACAGCGCATGCAACGCCTCGATGTCGTGCAGCGAGAACAGCACGTCGAGGGCGGTGCCGACGCTGGCGTTGTCGTCAATGATCAGGATCGAGGGCATGCGGCAACGTAGGACCGGAGGTGGAAGCAAGAGTACCGGAGCGCCGGGCCAAGGGGCAGGTGGCCCGGCGCTCCGGGCTCAGTTGCCGGCGCCGGGCGCCTGCGGAATGGGCGGGGTCTGCACGGCAAGCACCTCGCTCCAGGCAGCGGTGTCCACATCCACGGTCACCTGGTCGCCCTTGCGCAGCACGACGACGGGCACCCGGGTGGCCTTGTTGCCGACCAGTGCATGGGTGAGGTCGGCCATGCGCCGCACGGGCTGGCCACCCACGCGCAGGATGCGATCACCGCTGCGCACGCCGAAGTAGGTACTCGGTTCGGTGGTGGTGACCTGCACAACACCGTCATTGGCATCCACCACCAGGTGATGGCCGGCATCGCGCCGTTCCAGGCGTGCGGTGTCGGTCTGGGTGGCGGCCAGTACCGGCGCACTGGCCAGCAGCAGGGACAGCAACAACGTGGTGATCTTGGTTCTGGTCTGGCGCATCTCAGGCACTCCGGGTGGCAACGGCAGGGGGCACGGCGGCAGCGCGGCGGGCCGGGCCGAACACAGCGATCTGGCCGAGCAGCCACAGCAGCACCGCACCGATCGGCAGGTAGCTGATGGGCATGCGCGGCAGCTCGTAGTTGTTCATCAGCCACAGATTGATCGTGTAGGCCATCAACATGCCCAGCACGATGCCGACGGTGGCCAGCAGGAAGTTCTCGGTCTGGAAGTAACGCAGGATCTGGCTGCGGGTTGCGCCCAGCGCACGGCGGATGCCGATCTGCTTGGTGCGCTGCTGCACCCAGAAGCTGGCCAGGCCGACGATGCCCAGTGCCGTCACCACCAGCAGAGCGACACACACGGTGATCAGCAGGCCAACCATGGCGCGGTCATTGGCGAAGTACTTTCTGCGCTGTTCTTCGTAGCTGGATTTGCCGCGGATCAGTCGGCTCGAATCGACACGTTCCAGTGCCGTCACCGCCGCCTTGATCACTTCGTCCCGCCGCGCGGGATCGGTGACACGGATCAAGTAGAAGCCTTCCTCATAGGTAGCTCGCAGCGGCAGCATGATCGAGTACTGCATATCGCCGTCAACCTGATTCGGGCGGGCCAGCACCTTGACGATACCGACGATGCGCAGTGGCATGGAGCCGCTGTAGACCGTCTTGCCCAAGGCGTCACCGCCGGGGAACATCTTGTCGGCAATCGCCTTGGTCACGATGATGGCCGAGCCGGTTTTCTCGGCGTCTTCGTCGGTCAGGGCATCCGCTGCGTCGCGGTATTCGTCGCTCTGGAAATCGCGGCCGGCGATCAGTTCCACGCCCAGTGTCTCCAGCGCGCCTTCGCGGGCGAAGTACTGGGAGGTGCTCAGCGTCGAGCGTTCCTGGTTGGGGGTCAGCCCCAGGCCGGTGTTCCACGAGCTGTTTCGGAACGGAATCTGGTTCAGCGTGACGGCACTCTTGACGCCGGGAATGGCGTGCAATGCCGCCAGGTCTTCGCGGGTGCGCGCTGCGGCGTTGACCTGGGTGCCGATGCCACCCAGCCGGACTTCGATCAGTTCAGTTTCCGCGATGCCGCTGGGCTGGTTGATCTTTTCGATGCGCTGGCCGATCAGGAACAGCGCGTTGCAGACGATGGCGCAGGTCAGTGCGATCTCGAGCACGATGAGCGCTGCGGCGGTCTTATGCCGGCGCAGGGTCGAGAGGATGGGACGGATATCCATGATGTGCTCCGGATCCTTACTGCGATTTGAGTTGGATGGCGGGCGTGACCTGCATGGCGCGCAGCGCCGGCAGGAACCCGGCCAGCAGGCTGGCGACCAGGGTCAGCGCGAAGGTCATCAGCAGCATCTGCCCATCCAGCGTGGCCAGCTTGGCGTAGTCCACCGGCTGCTGGCGCACCGCGTACAGACCCAGCATGGCCAGCACCAGGCCAAGCAGGCCACCGGCCAGGCCGACGGTGCCGGCTTCGATGAGCGACTGCATGAAGATCTGACCACGGCTGGCACCCAGTGCCCGGCGCACGCCGATCTCGCCGCTCCGGCGCAGGAACTTGGCCAGCAGCAGGCCCACGGTATTGATCAGGCAGACCAGCAGGAAGCCCATCGCCAACCACAGCTGCAGGCGTACGTCACCGGGGACCACCTTCTTGTAGTCCAGCCACTCCATGACATTGCGCAGGCGCACGTTGTTGGGGCGCTCGAAGCGGCCGGCGGCACGCTGCTGGTCGGAGTAGTTCTCCAGGTAACGGCGGTACTCCGCAGCCTGCCCGGCATTCTCAAGCTCCACCCAGTACTGGATCCAGGTGCAGCTGGCGTTGAGGCCGATCGGGTCGGGCTCGTTGCGGCGGCCGAAGCAGTCCATGCTGCCGCTACGGTCGAACTTCAAATCGATGGCCGTGCTGAACGGCACGAACACATCTTCACTGTCGCCATAGCGACCGGTATTGAGGTCGTAGAAGTGCGGATTGGGGTTCCAGTCGTTGAGTACGCCCACCACGGTCATGGTGTTGCCATTGAGGCGCAGCGATTTGCCGACGCTGTTGGCGCCATCAAAGAGCTTCTGGTTGAGCGTCTTTGAGATCACCGCGACGCGACCGCGACCTTCATCATCCGTTTCCTTCCAGCCCTGTCCGTACAGGAAGGTGGAATCGAACATCGGGAAGAAGTCGCCCGAGGTGAAGCGTGCATCGGTAGAGAACGGACGCAGCGTGCTGTTGTCCGGCTCGATGGTGACGCCGCCACCGGTCATCATCGCTTGGCGCTTGGCGTGTTTCTCGCTCAGCAGCTTGGTGGCATCGAAGCGGGTCAACTGGTCGGCGGGTTCTTCGCCAGGCTGATAGCCAAGCGCCGACTGCGGATCAATCTGCACGCTGAAGAGCCGGTCACTCTTCTGCGGAATTGGATCGCCGGACAGGACATGGAACACGGTCAGCGTAGTCATGGAGGCGCCGATACCCAGCGCGATGGCGATCACCATCAGCGCGGTCAGCACCTTGTTGCGCCGGAAGCTGCGCAGGGCCAGTCGGAAGTAGTAAGCGATCATGGCCGGCCTCAGTCGTTGGCGATGGCAGCGGCAACCGCGGGGCGCGGCGTGGAGAGCACCGGATCGCGCAGCAGGTCGGTGACCTGGCCGTCGACGATGTGCACGTTGCGCTTGGCGCGGGCGGCCAGTTCCGGGTCATGGGTGACCATCACGATCGTGGTGCCCTTGGCGTTGATCTCTTCCAGCAGCTCCATCACACCCCGGGCCATCTGGCTGTCCAGGTTGCCGGTCGGTTCATCGGCCAGCAGCAGGCGGGGGCTGCCCGCCAGCGCACGCGCGATGGCGGCGCGCTGCTGCTGACCGCCCGACAGTTCGGCCGGGTAGTGCTTCATGCGCGAGCCCAGGCCCACCTGGGCCAGCGCATGTTCGATGCGCTGCTTGCGCTCCGCCGCCGGCATGCCGCGGTAGCGCAGCGGCACATCGACGTTGTCGAACAGGTTCAGATCGGAGATCAGATTGAAGCCCTGGAAAATGAAGCCGATCTTCTGGTTGCGCAGGCGGCTGCGGGCGTCATCGCCGAGCTGGCTGACGTCCTGGCCATCCAGCAGGTAGGTGCCGCTGGTGAAGGTTTCCAGCAGGCCGGCAATGTTGAGGAAGGTGGTCTTGCCCGAGCCGGACGGACCGGTCACGGCGACGAACTCGCCCTCGCGGACGTGCAGGTCCAGCGACCGCAGGGCATGGGTTTCCACCTGTTCGGTGCGGAAGACTTTGGCGACCGAGCGCATTTCAAGCATGGCTGTTTTCCTTTGAGGGTCGAGAAGATCGACAGGGACTGAATCAGTTGATGGACACGCGCTCGGCATCGCCGAACAGATCGGCGCCGGAGACCACCACGCGGTCGCCGGGCTGCAGGCCGGAGAGGATTTCCACTTCGCCCAGGCTGCTCACACCGAGCTTGACCGGGCGGCGGACCGCGCTGCTGCCATCCATGACATAGGCGTAGCCGTTGCCCTGTTCGACGAACGGGCCGCGCTCGATCTTGAGCGCGTTGCGGCGGGTATCGAGCAGCACGCGTGCCTGCATGCGCTGGCTCTGGCGCAGGCCCTGCGGTTGTTTGTCGGAGAAACGGATGCGGGCGTTGACCTCGCCGGCCACTACTTCCGGGGACACGGCGGAAATCTCGCCGGCGAACTGGCCGCTGCCGCCGGTGAGCTGTGCGGGCATGCCGATCGACAGCTCGCGGGCGAAGCTCTCCGGCACCTTGATCTCGATCTCGAAGCGGGACAGATCGACCACGCCCAGGATCGGCGCATTGGCGACCACGTTGGTGTGCTGGGTGGCCTGCACCTGGCCGACCTGGCCATCGAACGGTGCGCGCAGGGTGAGCGCGTCGACCTGGCGCTCGACCTCGGTGACCACGGCGCGCTGGCGATCAGCCAACAGGCGCTTGTTGCGGGCGTCGAGATCGGCGCCCTGTGCCTTCAACATCGCATCCTTGCGGGCATGTTCAAGCTGGATGTCGCTCTTCTTGACGGTATCTTCGGCCTTGGCGACATCGACCTGCGGCACCGCGCCACCATCGAAGCCGCGCTTGTAGCGCTCCAGGTCGCGCACCGCCGCCTGGCGCTCGATCACGGCCTGGTCGGTGTCCTTCTGGGCGGTGGCGCGGGCCAGGGTCGCGTCCAGCGTCGCGCGGCTCGCCTCGGCCTGCAGGCCGGCCAGCGTGGCCTGTTCCTGGGCCAGCTTGCTGCGCAGCTCGGGGCTGTCGATCACGGCCAGTTCCTGGCCCTGCTTGACCACATCGCCGGCCACGACCTTCAGGGTCACGGTGCCGGCGGAGATGGCGTACAGCACCGGGTTGTTGGCGGCGATCACGCGGCCGTCGGCGGCGATGTCGCGGACCATGTCGCCCCGGGTGACCTCGGCGACGCGGACGCGGGCGCTGTCGAACGACCGGCTGGCCCCGAGCCAGGCGCGGGCGGCGAAGCCGATCGCCACCAGCACCACCAGGGCGGCAACCGCCGGCCACAGCCAGCGCTTCCACGGGGCGGGCGCGGCGTGGGAGGAAAGGGTCTGGTCCTGGGCGGAAGTGTCGCGGATCATCGGGCTTGTTCGCGGTTGGGTTGCGAGGTAGGAAGCAGACTCCGTGCCAACTTTTCAGCCTTTGAAAACAATGGCTTGCAGAATCGGTTCAGTGTCCATGTGTCCGCGGACACCTGACCGGACACTTTCGTTAAGCGGACAGCGCCCAAGCCGCCGGGGCCGCCACGCTAGAATGCGAGGCTAACCAGCAGGGATCTGAATCTATGTGCGGCATTGTGGGAGCGATCGCCCATCGCGACGTGGTACCGGTACTCATCGAAGGCCTGAAGCGACTGGAATACCGGGGCTACGACTCCTCCGGCATTGCCGTGATCGATACCTCCGCCGGCGAACCCGACGTTCGCCGCGTGCGCCGTACCGGCCGCGTGGCCGAGATGGAGAAGGCCGCCACGAGCGAAGGCTTCCAGTCGCTGCTCGGGATCGGCCACACCCGCTGGGCCACCCACGGGGGCGTGACCGAAGCCAATGCGCACCCGCACATCAGCCACGGCGTGGCGCTGGTGCATAACGGCATCATCGAGAACCACGAAGAACAGCGCGAGAAGCTGCGCGCGCTGGGCTACACCTTCGAATCGCAGACCGACACCGAAGTGATCGCGCACCTGATGCACCATCACCTCAAGGAAGGCGACAGCCTGCTGTCCGCGCTGCAGCGCACGGTCAAGGAACTGACCGGCGCCTACGCGCTGGCGGTGATGAGCCGCGCCGAGCCGGACCACTTCGTCTGCGCCCGCATGGGCTGCCCGCTGCTGGTCGGCGTGGGCGAGGGCGAGAACTTCGTGGCCTCCGACGTTTCGGCGATCATCCAGGCCACCCGCACGGTGATCTTCCTGGAAGAGGGCGATACCGCCGATATCCGCCGCGATGGCGTGCAGGTGTATGACGAGCACAACCAGCCGATCGTGCGTGACGTGCACCTGTCCGATGTGTCGCTGGCCTCGCTGGAGTTGGGCCCGTACCGCCACTTCATGCAGAAGGAAATCCACGAACAGCCGCGCGCGCTGGGTGACACCATCGAAGCGGCGATCGACGCCGGTGGCTTCCCGGCCACGCTGTTCGGCAAGAACGCCGAGGCCGTGCTGTCGGGCATCGAAGGCGTGCAGATCCTTGCCTGCGGCACCAGCTACTACGCCGGCCTGACCGCGCGTTACTGGATCGAATCCATCGCCGGCCTGCCGTGCAGTGTGGAGATCGCCAGCGAATACCGTTACCGCGCTGCCTACGCCAATCCCAAGCACCTGATCGTCACCATTTCCCAGTCCGGCGAAACGCTGGATACGATGGAAGCGCTCAAGTACGCCAAGTCGCTCGGCCATCTGCATACGCTCTCGATCTGCAACGTGCCCGAGAGCGCGATTCCGCGCGCCAGTGAACTGGTCTGCTACACTCGCGCCGGTGCCGAGATCGGCGTCGCTTCGACCAAGGCTTTCACCACCCAGCTGGCGGCGTTGTTCCAGCTCACCGTGGTGCTGGGCAAGCTGCATGGCCGCATCGATGCTGCGCAGGAAGCGGACTATCTGGAGCAGCTGCGCTTCCTGCCGGGCAGCGTCCAGCACGCGCTCAACATGGAACCGCAGATCGCCGCATGGGCCGAGCGCTTCGCACGCAAGAGCAGCGCACTGTTCCTGGGCCGCGGCCTGCATTACCCGATCGCGCTGGAAGGCGCGCTCAAGCTCAAGGAGATCACCTATATCCACGCCGAGGCATACCCGGCCGGTGAGCTCAAGCACGGCCCGCTGGCGCTGGTGGATGAAGACATGCCGGTGGTGGTGATCGCCCCGAACGACAGCCTGCTGGAGAAGGTCAAATCCAACATGCAGGAAGTGCGCGCCCGCGGCGGTGAGCTGTTCGTGTTCGCCGACCAGGACAGCAACTTCGTCGAGTCCGAAGGCGTGCACGTGATCCGCACCCCGCGCCACGCCGGCGTGCTCAGCCCGATCGTGCACACGCTGCCGGTGCAGCTGCTGGCGTACCACACCGCATTGGCCCGTGGGACAGACGTGGACAAGCCGCGCAACCTCGCCAAGAGCGTGACGGTGGAGTGATCCATCCGCACCTGCTATGGCGACGTAGAGAGGGGGCCGGGAGGCCCCCTTTTTTAATGCCTCACCGGCGCAGAACGACGCCCGGCGTGGCGGTGTTCCGCTCCGGGGCGGTCTGCTCAGCCACCCACGGGCGGTAGCCGGCGGCAATCGGCACCGGAACTTTAGTCGTGCCCCACGGCGGCATTCAGCAACGGTTTTAGTCACGGTGCCATTCTCAGGGTCGTCCACTGCTTTCCACGACGAACCGTCCCAGATTTGCAAACTCCTGGCCCAGGGTGCGGTCGTAGAATCGAGTGACCGAGGCCTGCGTGGTACTGCCACCGACCTCGCTGCAATCAGGCGCATCTCTCGACTTCAGTAACCTGTAACAGGAAACAAGAATGAACGTCCGCGAACTCCTGCAATCCAAGAAAGAAGCCATCGTCACCATCGATGTGGAAGACACCATCGGTGCGGCCGCGCACAAAATGAGCGCGCACAAGATCGCCGCCCTGGTGGTCATGAAAGATGATGCGCCGGTAAGGATCGTGTCCGAGAAGGACATCGTGCGCAGCCTTGCGGAAGATGGCCCCCAGGCGGGCCGCCGGGTCATTTCCAGCCTGCCGTCGGCCGGCCTGGAAGGCATCGGTCCAGACGCGACGCTCAAGCAGGCCATGGCGCTTATGACGTACTCCCGCCATCGTCACCTGATGGTGACCGAGGGCGCCAAGCTGGTCGGCATCCTGAGTCTGGGCGACATCGTCAAGAATCTCCTCAGCGAGCTGGAGCTGGAAAAGGCGGTGCTGCAGGACATCTACATGGCCGCGCACTGAGATAGCGCCATCGACATTGACGGGCATTGCCGGCCACTGGCCGGCAACCCCGTACGAGGTCAGTGCTTGCGGTTGATCTCGACGAGCTGCTCAAGGTCGTTCTTCAGCAACCGATAGGCGCCATCGCGCGCCTCACCGTCCGGTTGCCGCAGCACCCACGATGGATGCACCGTCGCAAAGGCGCGCGTGCCGTCATCCAGGACGTGCCAGCGCCCGTGGTTCGCCATCAGGTTGAAGCCCGCACCGAACACGGCCGTGGCCGCGGTGGCGCCCAGGCAGACGATCACCTGCGGCCGCACGTTCTCGATTTCCCCCATCAGCCACGGGCGGCAGGCGTTGATGTGGGTGATCTGCGGCCTGCTGTGGATGCGTCGCTTGCCGCGTCGTTCAAAGCGGAAGTGTTTCACCGCGTTGGTCATGTAGAGCGTGCGGCGATCAATGCCGAGCTCGCGCAGCGCGCGGTCGAGCAGTTGACCTGCCGGGCCGACGAACGGATGGCCGCTGAGGTCTTCGCTGTCGCCCGGCTGCTCGCCCACCAGCATGATCCGCGCATCCTGCGGGCCTTCGCCGAATACGGTCTGCGTGGCCGGTTCCCAGAGTGGGCAGCGCCTGCAGGCGGCGGCCGCATCGCGCAGCGCATCGAGCGTGGCCGGTGGGGTGTCCGGCGCTGGCGTTGGTGATGCGATGGATTCCGGGATACGTCGCCGCGGTGCCTGCGCCTCCCGGTCGTGCATCTCCTGCACGCGATCGCCGGCGTCGCGCACCAACTGCGGCAGCAACGTGGCCTCCGGCAGGTGCTTCCAGTATTTCGCCGGCATCTCCTGCTGCATCATCCGGGTGTTCAGACGTGCCGGATTGAAGATGTTGGCGTAATAGGTGCGCCACAGTTCTTCGCGTGCATCATCGACCGGCGCATCGCTTTGGCGGCCTCCGGGACCGAACGACAGCACCTGCCCATCCCAGTGGGCGCTGCGCCCCGGGGTGAGGATCGCCCAGCGCATCCCGGCGAAGCGGCGCGCGAAGAAGGGTGCGACGCGGTCGACGATATGGTGTTCGGGCTCGAACCAGGCGATGAACGCATCGTCCTGGCCCGGCACCTCGCGGAAGCGTACGAACGCCTTCATCTTGTGGGTGTCGCGGCGCACCGCCTGGGTCAGTGCCATGGCCCGCAGCACGTCCGCATCGGCCGGGTTGGAGAGCAGGCTGCGTTCGCCGTGCGTGATGCGCCAGAGCATGCGATACAGCAGCGGCATCCGTTGTGGATCGCGATGGCACAGGCAGGTGGCAGCCAGTTCGATGAAGGCTTTGGACACCTGGATCGGTGCCTCGGCCGAGGCACCGGAAGCGGGATCGAGCGCCGGCAGTGACGGCGCATCCAGCAGCGACGCATCCTCGCCCTGCAGCCAATCCAGCTGATCCGGTGCGACGGCGTGGCGCAACGCCAGCCGCGCCGCCGTGCGCCACGCCTCCAGCGACCACACCGGATCGACCCGCACACTCCAGCGCGCCATCTCAGTGCGCGGCCGCGTCGGGGAACAGCGAGCCTTGGCGGGGCGGCGGCGCCAGCCGGGCGCGCAGTGCCGCCGGGTCGTCGAGCGCGCGGTGCGGGTGATGGTCGGCCAACTGCACGAACGGCAGCAGTTTGCTCATCGGCGCGCGCAGGCGGGCCACATCGGCCACCCGCAGACGCCCATGCCGACGGGCCATCAGCACCCGCTTGACGTTGCGCACGCCCAGCCCCGGCACGCGCAGCAGCAGTTCCTTCGGCGCCAGGTTGAGATCGACCGGAAAACGCTCGGGATGGCGGATCGCCCAGGCCATCTTCGGGTCGATGTCCAGATCGAGCATGCCGCCCTGGGTGGTGCTGGTGATCTCGTCCACGCCGTAACCGTAGAAGCGCAGCAGCCAGTCAGCCTGGTAGAGGCGATGCTCGCGCGCCAACGGCGGTGCCTGCAGCGGCAGCGCCTTGCTGGCATCGGGGATGGGGCTGAACGCCGAATAGTAGACCCGGCGCATCCGGTAGTTGCCGTATAGATTGTCGGCCGCGCCGAGGATCTGCTGGTCGCTGGCACCGTCGGCGCCGACGATCATCTGCGTGCTCTGGCCAGCCGGTGCGAACCGCGGCGCGCGTGCGCGGCGGCCGCGCGCTGCGGGCGCAGGTGACGGGGCCGATGCGCTGGCGGCTGGCTGGGATTTGCCTGCTTCCTTGGCCTCCTCGATGCGCCAGCGCAGTTCGCCCATCGCGCCGCGGATCGATGGCAGCGACTTCTCCGGCGCGAAGCTGGCCAGCCCAGCCTCGGTCGGCAGCTCGATGTTGATCGAGAGCCGGTCGGCATGGCGGCCGGCCAGCGCGAGCAGTTCCGGCGAGGCTTCGGGAATCGTCTTGAGGTGGATATAGCCGCTGAAGCGGCGTTCCTCACGCAGGACGCGCGCGATCTCCACCATCTGTTCCATGGTGTAGTCGGCATTGCGGATGATGCCGCTGGAGAGAAACAGCCCTTCGATGTAGTTGCGCTTGTAGAAATCCATCGTCAGCGCGACCACTTCCTCCACGCTGAACCGCGCCCGCTGCACGTTGCTGGAGACGCGGTTGACGCAGTACGCGCAGTCGTAGATGCAGAAGTTGGTCAGCAGGATCTTCAGCAGCGACACGCACCGGCCATCGGGCGTGTAGCTGTGGCAGATCCCCATCCCCTCGGTGCTGCCGATGCCGCCCGATGCGCGCGAATCGCGCTTGCCTGCGCCACTGGAGGCGCAGGACGCATCGTATTTCGCGGCATCGGCAAGGATGGCCAGTTTGCGGATCGTCTCCATGGAAAGACCGTACCGGGGACCGATCTCATCCAGTGAGACGCATCAGATACTCCCTGAAGAATTCAGGTTCCGCGTCAGCCTTCGAAGCTCACCTTTACCGAATCCGCGCTGTAGGTGGCCGGCCCATGGAACACCACTTCAATGTTGTTGCCATCCGGATCCAGTGCAAACGCGGCGTAGTAGCCGGGATGGTACGGCCGCTCGCCCGGCGCGCCGTTGTCCTTGCCGCCGTTGGCCAGCGCCGCTCGGTGGAAGGCCTCGACCGTGGCGCGGTCGCGGGCCTGGAAGGCGAGATGGTGGCGACCGGTGAGCTGGCCGAGCGCCGCCTCGCTGTCCGGTGTGGAAACGAACAGCTCATCGGCCCAGAAATAGGTGTCGCCTTCACCGGCGATCGGGATGCCGATCGTGTCGAACACGGCCTGGTAGAAGCGGCGGCTGGCGGCCAGATCCCTGACCACCAGTTGCAGGTGATCGATCAGGCGGCCGCGGTGCAGTTCCATCGTTTCCATACCGACTCCGTTGGGTAGTGGGACGGGCGCAGGTATACCACCGCAGGCCCCGCGTCGCATGGCCGCGGTGTCGACCTTGCTGACCAGGCGCCGGCCTGTGTCGGCCCAGGCCCTTCCGCCCGCCCGCGCGCTGACCTACGCTGCGCACTGGCGTCATGAACGCGCAGGCGGAGGAAGCACGATGCTGTGGATGGTGATGATGGCCCAGGCGGTCGCCGGCGACGCGGGCTACGACCAGGTGCGTGCATGGGCGCAGCGCGATGAGGCCAGCCTGGCCCCGGCGGCCTATGCGGAGATGCTGGACAGCATGAGCCGGGTGGGTGGGGCCGGCTTCACGCGCTGCATGCCGACCCCCGCGCCGGAGACGCTTGCCGCGTTCACCGTGGTGTTGCAGCTGGATGCGCAGGGCAAAGTGGTGCGGACCTGGCGCGAAGGCGACGCGGCTGTCGCGCGTTGTGTGGACGCAGGGTTTGCGGGGAAAACCCTGTTCGTACCACCGCAGGCGCCGTTCTATGCGGCGTTCGAGTTCCAGGTCCAGCCGTAGCGCCCGCGACGCGCCGATGGAGGCCGGCGCGTCGCGGAGCGTCGGGATCAGGCGATCGGGGTGTTGGAGATGATCTCCACCCAGTAGCCGTCCGGATCCTTGATGAAGGCCAGGTGCTTCATGCGGCCGTCTTCCAGGCGCTTCTGGTAAGGCACCTGCAGCTCATCGAAGCGCTTGCAGGCGGCCTGGATGTCCGGCACGGACACGCAGATATGGCCAAAGCCGCGCGGGTCGGTATTGCCGTTGTGATAGACCGGGCCGTCCTGGTTTTCGGTGCCATGGTTGTGGGTCAGTTCGAGCACGCCGGGGAGGCCGGCCATCCACACGCGACGCGCGTCGTCGCCCTCGGGGATCTGCGTGCCGGCCGGCAGCAGCGCCAGGAAGTACAGGCTGAACTCGGCCTCGGGGAAGTTGCGCAGGTCGATCAGGCGGAAGCCGAGCACGCGGGTGTAGAAATCCAGCGAGGCGGTGGCGTCCTTGACGCGCAGCATGGTGTGGTTGAACACGAAGCCGGCGGTCTCGGCAGGCACGTCGGCAGCGACGCCGGGGTGCTCGCGGAGGGAGGCGGGAAGGGTCATGGGAGAGGTCCTGTCACGATGAAAAGAAGCGCGATGACGCGCGTGCGGACAAGTTTACGGAACGCGGGTGAGGTCTGGACAAACGCCTGACAGGGCCACGCAAAAAGTTGCATGTGTAACGAGCGATCGATATCCATCGTTGCTTGTAAAAATAGAGGCGACATCGCGCCCGAACAGGCATGGTGGCGCTTGGCGGCGACGTGCGCGCTGGCTATGCTGCAACGCAGGATGGACGCTGGCGAGTGCGCCGGGTCGATGCGGGTGGCATCGGCGGGAAGGGAGCCGGCAGAGGTCGGCAGGACGGATATCTGCGTGGGGAAACGCGCAGCCGGCAAGGGAGACGCCGACGTCGTAAAGGGGGGAGGGGAGTTGACGCGCCCCGACCGACGCGCTATTCAATGTTTTGTATATACAAATAAACCGAGGCTGTTGAGCGCCCCATGTCCTACCGCTTGATGCTGCCATTGCTGCTGATCGCTCTGCTGGGTGCCGATGGCGTCCTCGGTGCGTGGGCGAGCACGCGCATGGCCCTGCATGCGATGAGCGGCAGCGGTTCACTGGTGGCCGCGCAGGACGGTACGGCGGGCGAGGCCTGCGACCTTCCCCCGCAGGACGCCGCACCGGCGCTGGCCGGGCATGGCGACCACGAGCGCAGCAAACACCGCGGGGATGCCGACTGCGCGGACCGCGCGGCCTGCGATTGCGTCTGCGTGCTGACCTTCTATCCGCCTTCGGCCACCACGCTGTTCGCCACGCGGCATTCACCGATTTCGATGGACACGCTGTTCCCGCCGCTGGAGGTTCCCCCCCGGAAGCTCTCGCGCGTCTTCCGACCTCCCATCGCCTGATCTTGTCGTTCCGGCGCCGATACGGCGCCTGATGTGATCCGCCGTGGCCATCGTGGCCCGCGGATCTTGCCACCAGACAAGACCCCAAGCGGGAGAGAGAACATGTACGTCAAGACCCATGCCCTGGCCCTGGCCATCGGCACGCTGCTGAGTGCGGCCGTCACCCCATCGCTGCACGCGCAGGAAAGCCAGCCCGGCCAAGCCGGCGCACGCACCCTGGATACGGTCCAGGTGACCGGCAGCCACATCAAGCGCGCCCAGTTGTCCGGCGTCGGCCCGGTCAGCGTGATCGATGCCGAAACCATCCAGCGCTCGGGCGCCACCTCGGTGGATACCCTGCTGCAGCGTCTGCCGGCCTCGGCCGGTTTCGCGGGCAGCCAGAGCAACGCCTACTGGGCCGAAAACGGCTACGGCACGACCCAGGTCAACCTGCGCGGCCTGGGCATCAACCGCACGCTGGTGCTGCTCAATGGCCGCCGTATCGTCAATGGCGGCACCGGGGCCAACAGTTCAGTGGACCTGAACATCATTCCGGTGGCGCTGATCGAGCGCGTTGAAGTGCTCAAGGACGGTGCCTCGGCCATCTACGGTGCCGATGCGGTGGCCGGCGTGGTCAACATCATCACCAAGAAGGGCTTCGACGGGGTGCAGGCCTCGGTACGCTATGGCGAAACCACCCGGGGCGACGGGGATGACACGGCGGTCGATCTGGCCTGGGGCGTGACCGGCGAGCGTGGCTCGTTGATCGCCGGGATCAACTACGCCGAAGGCGGCACCGTGAACATGGCCTCGCGCGCGCCGTGTGGCTTGATCGAATCGGGCGGCAAGCTGGTCTGTTCGGGCAGTTCGGCGACGATCGGCGGGCGCGCGTTGCTGGCCGATGGCGCGCGCATCAACTTCCGCCAGAACCCGGGTGATCCGCTGTTTGAAACCTACAACGCGGCCAAGCACAACTACAACGGCAATCCCACGCTCAACGCGGTCAACCCGATCAAGCGGCTGAGCCTGAGTGTGTTCGGCGACAATCAGCTGAGTGACAGCGTGCGGGTGTTCACCGAACTGATGTACACCAACCGCCAGTCCGATCAGCTGGCCACCGCCGGTTCGCTGGGGGTCTATCGCCCCATCAACATCGCTGCCAACCACCCGACCAATCCCACCGGGCAGGATCTGCTGCTGCAACGCCGGCGCCTGGAAGAAGCCGGCCCGCGACACTTCTCGCAGGAGACCAATACCTACCGCGCCGTCGTGGGTCTGCAGGGGCAGTTCGGCGTGGGCTGGGACTGGTCGACGGCCTTCAACCTGGGCCGCAACACCGGCGTGGACGGCTCGGACAATGTGGCCAACCTGGATCGCGTCGAGCAGACGTTGAACCGGGCCATCTGCAGCCCGCTGCCGGGGGCCGCGATTCCGTGCGGCAACTACCTGGGCTACGGGAATCTCTCCAGGGAGGTGCTGGATTACATCCTCTACACCTCGCGCGATACCGGTGGCAACGAACAGAAGAGTTTCACCGCCAGCCTCAGCGGCCAGCTCGTGGAGCTGCCCGCCGGCTGGGTGGGCGTGGCCACCGGCGTGGAAGTGCGCAAGGAGCGTGGCTGGCGCAACCCGGATGTGCTGACCGCCTTGGGCATCGGCAACACCAACCAGCAGGACCCGATCTCCGGCGAGTACACCGCCAAGGAGGCGTACGTGGAACTGGCGGTGCCGCTGCTGCAGGACAGCGTGATAGCCGATTCGCTGTACCTCAACCTGGCCGCGCGCCTGTCCGATTACGATCTGTTCGGCCGTGACATGAACTACAAGGTCGGCCTGGATTGGCAGGTCAACTCCACGCTGAAACTGCGCGGTACCTATGCGACCGCGTTCCGTATTCCGAACATTCCGGAACTCTTCGGGGGCATCTCCGAAGGTAATCTGACCACCACCGATCCGTGCAGCCGCTGGAGCAGCCTGCCGGCCGACTCGGTGGTGCGGGGCAACTGCCAGGCGGCAGGGGTGCCGGCCAACTACGTGCAGCCGGGCAATACCATCCTGACCACCTCCGGGGGCAACGCGCAGCTCCGCCCGGAAGACGCGACCTCGGTCACCGCGGGCGTGGTGTGGACACCGACGTTCCTGTCCGGGCTCACCTTGACCGCGGACTACTACAACATCCGCATCACCAATGCGATCCAGCGCGTGGCGGGCTCGACCAAGCTGGCGATCTGCTACAACACGCCAGGCCTGGCGCATCCGTTCTGCGATGCCAGCAACTTCACCCGCAACCCGCGCACCGGCGAGGTGGATTTCCTGTCCTCGCAGCCGGTCAATGCCGCCAACGAACGCGCCACCGGCGTCGACCTCGGCGCGCTGTACGAGTTCGGGCTGGCCGGGGTCGATGCCAGCGTCAGCATCGATGCCTCCTACCTGCATCGCTACGACGTGCGTCCCTACGCCGGCGCGGCGGTGATCGAGTACGCCGGCAAGATCACCGGTGGCCGTGGCAGCTATGCGAAATGGCGCGCGCTGGGCGCAGTGAATCTCTCGCGTGAGGCATGGTCGGGCAGTTGGACCGCGCAGTACATCGGCCGCACCGACGACATCAATGCCGCGCGTGGCGCGATTGGCGACCACGCGCCGAGCGTGGTGTATCACAACCTGCAGGCCAAGTACGCCGCGACGCCCGCCCTGGACCTGACCGTGGGTCTGGACAACGCGTTCGACAAGAAGGCGCCCTTCATCCAGAGCTACACCGACGCCAATACCGACACGATGACCTATGACCTGCTGGGTCGTCGCTGGTATGCCCGCATCGGCTATCGCTGGTGATTGCGTGCGCCCCGCCGGTTCGCCGGCGGGGCGCCGTTCCTGAGAGAGGATGAAGACGATGAAACCCGCATTCTGGGCACGACGTGCCCACAAATGGATCGGCCTGATCGTGGGCGTGCAGGCCCTGCTGTGGATGCTCAGTGGCGTCTACATGACGGTGGTGCCGCTGGACGTGATCCATGGCGATCACCTGGCGCATGCGCATGGCGAGGTCCTGCCACGCGCCAGCGAACGGGTCGCCCCGGCCGAGCTGACCACGCGTTATCCCGGGCTGCGTTCGTTCCGGCTCACGCATGTCCTGGAGCGAGAGGTGTTCGATGTACGCGACGCCACCAGCAGATTCCTGGTGGACGCGCGGACCGGCGAGCGGCTGCCGCCGTTGGACCGGGACCAGGCGATCGCACTGGCGCAATCGCTGTATCAGGGAGACGGGCAGGTCAGCCGGGTGGAATGGATCACCCGGGCCCCCGCCGAAGTGAAGACCCGGCCGGTGCCGATGTGGGCGGTGCATTTTGCCGACCGCGGCGACACCACGCTGTACCTGTCGCCGGCCAGCGGTGATCTGCTGGCGCGCCGGCACAGCCTGTGGCGCTGGTTCGACTTCCTGTGGATGTTCCACATCATGGATTACGAAAACCGCACGGACGTCAACAACCTGCTGCTGCGCATCGCTGCCATCGCCGGACTTGGCTTCGCGCTCAGTGGCGTGTGGCTGCTGTTCTACAGCTTCGGTTCGCGGAGGTCGGCATGACACCGTGGATGCGCACGCTGCACAGATGGCTCGGGTTGATCGTCGGCCTGCAGTTCCTGCTCTGGCTCGGCAGCGGCCTGATGATGAGCCTGCTGGACCCGCAGAAGATCAACGGCACCGCGCACCGCGCGGCCGAGCCCGCGCTGCCGGCCTGGCCGGCCACGACGCTGGCGCCGGCCGAGGCGCTGCGGGCCGCACGCAACGAGGCGGCCACACTGGACACCGGCTGGCTGCTGGACCAGCCGGTGTACCGGTTGCTGTCACCCCAGGGCACCGAGCTGATCGATGCGTACAGCGGCAAGCGCATCGAGATCGACCCGCGCTGGGCCCTGCGGCTGGCACAGGCCTCGTATCGCGGCAGTGGCGTGCCGGCCGATCCGGTCCATCTCGAGAAAACGCTGGAAACACGCGCCCATCCCGATCCGGTCTGGCGCGTGGATTTCGGGGATGAGGCCGGTACCTCGGTGTACGTCTCGGCCCAGAGCGGCCAGGTGCTGGAGCACCGCAACGACACCTGGCGCCTGTTCGACATCTTCTGGATGTTGCACATCATGGATTACACCGAGCGCGCCAACTTCAACAATCCCCTTGTGGTCGGCATGGGCATCGGGGGGCTGTGGCTGTCGTTGACCGGTCTATGGCTGCTGGTGGCCAGCGTCCACCTGCGCGAGTTCATCCCGCGGCGCTGGCGGCGCCGACGCCAGCTGGCGGTGTTCGCGCCCGGTGGCACGCATCTGCGCACGGTCACCGCGGCCAGCGGCGACAGCGTGTACGTGGCGCTGGCCCGCGAAGGTGTCCACCTCCCTTCCAACTGCGGCGGTGGGCAGAGCTGTGGGTTGTGCGAGGTCCGCGTGCGTGGGGCGGCGTCGCGGGCCACCGCGGCCGATCGTGCGCACCTGCCGGCGGCCAAGCTCAAGGTGGGCAGCCGACTGGCCTGCAACCTGGTGGTGGATGAGGATCTGGAGATCGAAGTCGCCGGTGGTGCCAGCCTCTGGACCGAGCACTGGGCAACCGTTGAAAAGGTGGAGGCAGTGACGCCGTTCCTGCGCGAGATCCATCTGCGCCCCGACCATCCGGCCGATGCGCAGTTCCAGCCGGGCTGTTATCTGCAGCTGCATGTTCCCGAGTACACGGTGGCGCGCAGCGGGCTGTGGCATCCCGCCGAACACCGGCAGGACTGGGACAGGCTGTCGCTGCCGCCGACGCTGCACAACCGCAGCGAGGTGCGCCGGTCGTACTCGCTGTCCTCGCCCGTGGGCGATGTGCAGGGGCGGCTGCTGCTGCTCGCACGGTTCAGTCCCGGCTGGCAGGACAACAAGCGGCATCCGCCGGGCAAGGGCTCCACGTATCTGTACACGCTGCGCGAGGGTGACCGTGTGCGCTACAGCGGCCCCTTCGGTGATTTCGCCTTGAGTGGTGGCGCGCGCGAGAAGGTGTTCATCGGTGCCGGGGCTGGCATGGCACCGCTGCGGGCGATGATTCACCAGCGGCTCGGCGAAGGAGGGCAGGAGCGTATCCACTATTGGTACGGCGCCCGGAACGCACGCGATTGCCCGTATGACCTGCAGATGCAGGCGCTGGCCCAGCGGCATGCCAACTTCAGCTGGCACCCGGTGTGGTCGGAGCAGGCCGGCGGTGCGTGGGCAGGCAGGGATGGCGCGGCGGCTCATGTGCACGAGGTGATGCATGCGCATCTGCTGCAGGCGCATCCGGAGCTGTCCGCCTGCGAGTTCTACCTGTGCGGACCGCCGGCGATGCTGGCGGCCACGCGCCAACTGCTGCAGCGGCTGGGCGTCGACGAGGCGCGGATCGCCTACGACGACTTCAAGATCTGATCGGCCAGGCCCTGCCGGCCGTGTGCCGGCAGGGCGATGCGGATCAGGGGTGCTGCGAGAACCCGCTGACCTTGCCGTCCTGTTCCAGCAATCCGACGGTGAATGACTGCCGGTACCCATCCGGCGATTCCATGCCAGGCGAGCCGATCGGCATGCCAGGCAGCACCAGGCCGCGCGCCGTGGGGCGTTCGCTCAGCAGGCGCTGGATATCGGCGACCGGAACATGGCCTTCCACCACGTAACCCTCCACTTCGGCGGTGTGGCAGGAGAGCATCTCGTCGGGAATGCCCAGGCGCTGCTTGATGGCGAGCATGTCCTCGGTGTCGTTGACCCGCACCGGGAAGCCGGCGGCGCGGACGTGCTCGACCCATACGCCGCAGCAGCCACAGTCCGGACTCTTGTGCACGGTGATCAGGGGCAGGTCCTGCGTTGCCGCCGCGACGGAGGGCGGTGACACCGACGCTGTGCCTGCGGTGGTGGTGCCGGGCGCTGCCTGGCAGGCGCTGACCAGCAGGGTGGTGCTGAACAGCGCGATGGCCGGCAGCGCGGTCCTGTTGAAGAAGTTCATGACGTTTCCTTTCTATGGAGATGGCCGCGCACGGCAGCGTTGCCGTGCGCGGTCGCCGGGGTCAAAGCATGTTCATGCCGGTGTCGAATTCCTTCGCATCGAGCTTGCCATCGCGGTTGCGATCGCTCATGTCCAGGTGCGGCAGCAAGGGATGCTCGGCAGGCAGGTCGCTGCGGCGGATGAAGCCGTCGTTGTCACGGTCGAGCTGCTTGAACGCGGCCGCGTGCTTGCTGGTCGGTGCCGCAGCGGGGGGCTTGGCGTGGCCGGCGTGGTGATCGTGTCCGGCGTGGGCCGACTGGGCCAGTGCGGTCGGCGCGGCGGCAAGCAGGGCGACTACGGGCAGCAGGGTGAACAGGCGCATGGGAATCCTTCGAGAAGATGATTGAAAAGGTGGACGGAGACGGGGCTGCAGACGGAGGGCCGGGCCACGTCGCAGACATCGCGGTCGGGGTGGGGAGGCGATGCGATGACTGCAGTGGCGCGCTGCTGACGGTTTCGCCATGGCGAGGTGCATGCGGTCGCCACCCTCGCGCTGTGCGGCGGGCGGCAGACGAGGCAGGCAGCGTCGGCATCGGTCGCCCGTGAGGTGGCCGGCCGTCAGCGGCGGATCAGGCGATGGGAGGGCGGATCCGCCGGTCGGGTGCGAGGCTGCTCCGGCCGGCAATGGCGGGCAGGGGCGCCGTGGATCGCGGCAGGCCCATCAGCAACGGCAGCGCGGCGGGCAGCAGCACTGCGCCCTGTTGTGGGCAGTCGCAGTGATCATCGTCCACACACCCGGCGGCAGGGCCGGGCTGCCCGGCGTCTTCGTCGGCGTGCAGCCCCGGGGCCGTGTCATGGCAGCTGCGCTCGGCAGCGCTGCTGCTGGCCACCGCGGTGGGCAGCGCCATGGCCGTGGCGGCCCACGCCGAATCGACCGCACTGGCGATCAGCGTCAGGCACAGCAGCAGGAGCGTCAGGGAGCGAGGCAAGCGCAGGGCGGAGGCAGGTTCGGGACCGGCGCTCACCATAGCATCGCCGCCCGGCAAACCCGGCCATTCCGGTACCGCCGGGACGGACGCAGTAGAATCTGCTCAGCCTTCCTTCAAGTGTTCATCCATGTCCCAGCGTGAATGGGTCGCCGCGGCCATCCGCAAGATCGACGCCGATTTCAACCGTTCGGCCGATACCCACCTGATTCCGATGGACCTGCCCGGGTTCGAGGGCATCGACCTGTATTTCAAGGACGAGTCCAGCCACCCCACCGGCAGCCTGAAGCATCGCCTGGCGCGCTCGTTGTTCCTGTATGCGCTGGCCAATGGCTGGCTGCGCGAGGGGCGCCCGGTGATCGAGGCGTCCAGCGGTTCCACGGCGGTGTCCGAGGCATACTTCGCGCGCCTGCTGGGGCTGCCCTTCATCGCGGTGATGCCGGCCACCACCTCGCCGGAGAAGATCGCGGCGATCGAATTCCACGGCGGCCGTTGCCATCTGGTGGAGCGCGCCTGCGACCTGAACTGCGATTCGGAAACGCTGGCCCGCGAAACCGGTGGCCACTTCATGGACCAGTTCACCTACGCCGAGCGTGCCACTGACTGGCGCGCCAACAACAACATCGCCGAATCGATCTTCAAGCAGATGGCCGAGGAGCCGCATCCGGTGCCCGAGTGGATCGTGTGCAGCCCCGGTACCGGCGGCACGGCGGCCACGCTGGGCCGCTATGTGAGCTACCGCCGGCATGACACCCGCATCCTGTGTGCGGACCCGGAAATCTCCGTGTTCTACGACGGCTACTGCGCCGCGCTGGCCGGCCAGCCCTGGCGCGAGCTGACCTGCAATGGGGGCTCGCGGGTGGAAGGCATCGGCCGGCCGCGGGTGGAATCGAGCTTCATTCCGACCAGTGTCGATGCGATGGTCAAGGTGCCCGATGCGCTGAGCCTGGCCGCGATGCGCCACGTCACCCGCCAGCTGGGCCGTCGTGTCGGCGGCTCGACCGGGACCAATTTCATCGGCGTGCTTCAGGCCGCGCAGCTGATGCGTCAGGCAGGCCGCAGCGGCTCGATCGTGACCATCCTGTGCGACAGCGGCGATCGTTACGCACACAGCTATTACAACCCCGCGTGGTATCCGACGCAGGGCATCGACGTGGATGGCGCCGATACGGTGCTCGCGGCCGCAGTGGCCGGGCAGGGGCTGCCGGTGCTGCCCTGCGTCTCGCTGGAAACGCTGTACTGAGCGCGGCACCGGCTCTGGCGTGAACCTGGCCCATCGGCGTACGCCGGGGCCTTGTGCGGGGCGGGGGGCAATGCCATATCGTGGGGTGATGCCGCTGCAGCGGCCCCGTTGTCTGGAGATGCCTGTGACCCCCACCAACCCCCTGCTCGATTTTTCCGGCCTGCCGCGTTTCGATGCGATCCAGCCCGAGCACATCGCCCCGGCGATCGATGCCCTGCTGGCCGACGCCGAGGCCGCGGTGAAAACCGCCGAGACCGTCTCCCCGGTGACCTGGGCAAGCTTCGCCGAGCCGCTGGACGACGCTACCGAGCGCCTGTGGCGCGCGTGGGGCCAGGTCGGCCACCTGCAGGCCGTGGTGAACACCCCGGCGCTGCGCGAGGCCTACAACGCAACCCTGCCCAAGGTGACACGCTTCGGCAGCGCACTGGGCCAGAACCTGGCGCTCTACCAACAGTACCGCGCCCTAGCCGCCACGCCGGAAGCGACGCAATACGGCCCGGCACGTCGCAAGGTGCTGGAGAACGCGCTGCGCGATTTCCGCCTGGGTGGCGCTGAACTCGATGACGCCGGCAAGGCGCGGTACAGCGCGATCCGCGAGGAGCTGTCCGCGCTGTCGGCGACGTTCTCGCAGAATGTGCTTGATGCGACCGATGCCTGGTCGCTGCACGTGGACGACCGCGCCGAACTGGCTGGCCTGCCGGACGACGTGATCGCCGCTGCCCGCAGCGCGGCGGAGAAAGACGGCCTGGCCGGCTGGAAGCTGACGCTGCAGATGCCGTGCTACATCCCCGTGCAGACCTACGCCGAACATCGCCCGCTGCGCGAGGCGCTGTATCGCGCCAACGCGGTGCGCGCCTCCGAGTTCGGCGATGCCGCGCTGGACAACAGCGGCAACATCGATCGCGTGCTGGCGTTGCGTGCGGAGCTGGCCGCACTGCTGGGCTTCGCCAACTACGCCGAGTATTCGATCGCCACCAAGATGGCCGAGGATGCGCCTCAGGTACTGGGCTTCCTGCGCGATCTCGCCGCGCGCGCCAAGCCGTACGCGCAGCGCGACCGTGCCGAGCTGGAGGCGTTCGCCCGCGACGAACTGGGCATGCCGGCGCTGGAGGCGTGGGACCTGGCCTTCGCTGCGGAAAAGCTGAAGCAGGCGCGCTACAGCTATTCCGAGCAGGACGTGAAGCAGTACTTCACCGAACCGAAGGTGCTCGATGGCCTGTTCAGTGTGATCCGCAGGCTGTATGGCCTGGAGGTGCAGTCGGACAGTGCGCCGGTGTGGCATCCGGATGTGCGTTTCTTCCGGGTGGTCGATGCGCAGGGCGCGCTGGTGGGGCAGTTCTATCTGGACCTGTACGCGCGCGAAGGCAAGCGCGGTGGCGCGTGGATGGATGATTGCCGCAACCGCCGCGAGACCGCGGCCGGTGTGCAGACGCCGCTGGTGTACCTGGTCTGCAACTTCGGCAAGGGTGCCGAGGGCCAGCCGGCCACCTTCAGCCACAGCGATGTGACCACGCTGTTCCATGAAATGGGGCATGGCCTGCATCAGTTGCTGACCCGCATCGGTGAGCTTGGCGTGGCCGGCATCAACGGCGTGGAGTGGGACGCGGTGGAACTGCCGAGCCAGTTCATGGAGAACTTCTGCTGGGAATGGGACCGCGTGCAGGCGATGACCGCACACGTGAGCACCGGCGAGCCGCTGCCGCGTGCGCTGTTTGACCGCATGCTGGCCGCACGCAATTTCCAGAGCGGCATGTTCACCGTGCGTCAGCTGGAATTCGCGCTGTTCGACATGCAGCTGCACAGCGAGTTCGACCCGACCCAGGACAGTGTGCAGGCGCTGCTGGAGCGGGTGCGCGATGAAGTAGCGGTCAACCGGCCGCCGGCCTGGAATCGCTTCCCCAATCAGTTCAGCCACATCTTTGCCGGTGGCTACGCGGCGGGCTACTACAGTTACAAGTGGGCCGAGGTGCTCAGCGCCGATGCCTATGCCGCGTTCGAGGAAGCGCCGGACAAGGTGACCGAGATCGGTCAACGGTTCCGCGATGAGGTGCTCTCGCGGGGTGGCAGCCGGAGTGCCGCCGAGAACTTCGCCGCGTTCCGTGGGCGCGCGCCGACGGTGGACGCGCTGCTGCGGCATAACGGGATGGTGTGACTGCGGCCGCGTGATCGGGCGGCACGTGGCTCACTCCGCGTAGATCATCTTCCGGCTCATGCCGCCGTCGACGATGTGGTCCTGGCCGGTGATGAAACCGGCCAGGTCCGAGAGCAGGAAGACCGCCAGCGCGCCGATGTCCGGCGGCTGGCCAACGCGGCCGACCGGGTGCTGCGCATGATCGCGGCGGGAAAGCGTTGGCGTGCGCCGCCGTGAGGGCGCCTGCCAGGCGTCGGTGGTGATCCAGCCGGGGCTGATGCTGTTGACCCGCACGGCGGGGCCTTCGCTCAACGCCAGCGCATGGGTGAAGGCGACCAGCCCGCCCTTGGCCGCGGCATACGCTTCACTGTCCGGTTCGGACTGCCACGCACGCGTCGAGGCAATGTTGATGATCGCGCCGGCATGCTCGCGCAGGGCGGGCAGGGCGTGCTTGCTGCACAGGAAAGCGCCATGCAGGCTGGAGAGGCGGCGCTGCCACTCGGCCAGCGGCATCTCCGCCAAGGGCGTGCCGTGGGCACTGGCGATGCCGGCATTGTTGACCAGGCCATCCAGGCGGCCGAAGCGCTTCAGCGTCGCCTTGATCAGCGCCTGCACGCTGCGTTCGCTGGCCACGTCCGCGCGCTGGAACGCCGCGCGCTCCGGCAGTGCCCACTCCTTCAGACACGCCTTGCCGGCATCGGCATCCAGGTCGGCGATCATCAAGCTGCCGCCGGCGCCCAGCACCGACTGCGCGATGCCGCGGCCCACGCCCTGCGCGCCACCGGTGATCAGCACCACGCGGTCGCGCAGCGGCTGTGCCGGCCAGTCGAGGATGCCCGGGGTCAGTGACACGGCGGCATGTCGTTGCGGCCCAGCAGGCGCGTCCAGCCTTCGATGCCGAGCTTGTCCAGCGTGTCGATGTTGCGCTCCACGATCACGTCCGGATCCGGGAACGCGGCGACGGCGCGCTCGACGCTGTCTTCGCGCAGCAGGTGCAGGGTCGGGTAGGGCGCGCGGTTGGTGTAGTTGCTCACGTCATCCGGGGCCACGCCGGCGAACTGGTACTGCGGATGGAAGCTGGCCACCTGCAGGATGCCCTGCAGATCCAGTGCCTCGATTGCCGCATCGGCGTTGTCGAGGAAGTCGTTGTACTCCAGGAAATCGGTCAGCACGTCCGGGTGCACGATCAACGTCGTGTCGATCTGCTCGGCCGGGGTATCGCGAAGCAGGATCAGTTCTTCGGCCAGTTCTTCGACCAGTGCCTCCGGCGTGGTCGCATCGCTGAGCACGAACCGCACCTGGTCCTTGACGTACACCGCCTTGGCGAACGGGCACAGGTTCAGGCCGATGACGATCTGCTCCAGCCATTTCCGGGTCTCGGCAATGGGGTCGCGGGTGGCAGTGAGGGATGCATCGTTCATGGCGGGCGGTGTCGCTGGCGGGGGTGTTGATTGTACGGCGCGGCGATGAAGCGGGCGGGGTGGCCGGCTCCACTGTCCATTAACTGCACACCCGTCATCCTGATAAATCCTTATCCGGCAATCACTTGCAGTGATCGAGCCAACGGCCAATAGGCAGTGGCCGGCCGCAGGTATCCAATGGCCGGGTACACGACGCAAGGAGTTCTCAGTGATGGCAACACATGCATTCCTGCCGACGGCCACCTGGTCCGGCAAGTTGTTCGACGGTCAATGGACCCCGGGTGCGGGCACCCAGAACGTGGTCGAGCCGGCCACCGGCGAACGCCTCGGCGAGATCGCGATGGCCGACCCGGCGCAGATCGCGCACGCCGCCGCCACCGCCGCCGCCGCACAGCGCGAGTGGGCCAGCGCCCCGTATGACACCCGCGCGCAGGTGCTGCGCCGCGCCGCCCAGCTGGCCGAAGAACACAACGATGAGATCGTGCAGTGGCTGGTCCGCGAAAGTGGCTCCACCCAGCTCAAGGCCGGCTTCGAGGCCAAGGTGAACACCAAGGCGCTGCATGAGGCGGCGGCACTGCCTTCGCGCAGCATTGGCGAAGTACTGCCCTCAGAACCGGGCCGGTTGAATCTGGCGCGCCGCCGCCCGCTGGGCGTGGTCGGGGTGATTGCACCGTTCAACTTCCCGCTGTACCTGGCCATGCGTGCGGTGGCCCCGGCGCTGGCGCTGGGCAATGCGGTGGTGCTCAAGCCCGATCCGCGCACCGCGGTGTGCGGTGGCTTCGTGATCGCGCGCCTGTTCGAACTGGCCGGGCTGCCGGCCGGCCTGCTGCACGTGCTGCCGGGTGATGGCGCGGCCGGTGCGGCGCTGACCAGTGACCCGAACATCGCGATGATCCAGTTCACCGGCTCCACCGGTGCCGGGCGCAAGGTGGGCGAAGCGGCGGGCAAGCACCTGAAGAAGGTGTCGCTGGAACTGGGCGGGAAGAACTCGCTGATCGTGCTCGATGATGCCGATATGGATCTGGCCATCGCCAACACGGCCTGGGGCGTCTACCTGCATCAGGGCCAGATCTGCATGGCCACCGGCCGCGTGCTGGTCCAGCGCAGCATCCATGCGCGCTTCCTTGAAAAACTGGTGGCCAAGGCCAGGTCGCTCAAGGTCGGCAATCCGGCCGATGGCGAGGTGGCGATCGGGCCACTGATCAATGCCCAGCAGCGCGACCACGCCGCGCGCATCGTTGCCGAGGCGCAGGCCGCCGGGGCCACGCTCGCGACCGGTGGCGGCTACAAGGACCTGTTCTTCGAACCGACCGTGCTCAGTGACGTGAGCCGTGACAACCCGGCCTTCCATGAAGAGATCTTCGCGCCGGTCGCGGTGGTCGTACCGTTCGATACCGATGATGAAGCGGTGGAACTGGCCAACGACAGCGAGTACGGCCTGTCGATGGCGATCGTGTCGAGCAATGTCGGCCGCGCGCTGAAGCTCGGCGAGCGCCTGCGCACCGGCCTGCTGCATATCAACGACCAGACGGTGAACGATGAGGTGATCAATCCGTTCGGTGGCGTGGGCGCGTCGGGCAACGGCACCAGCATCGGTGGCCCGTCCAACATCGACGAGTTCACCCAGTGGCAGTGGATGACCGTCAAGGGCGAAGCGCCCGCTTACCCGATCTGATCAGGAGACCCTCATGACCGCAACAGCAGAACTGCGCGACATCACCGTGGCCGTGGTGCGCGAAAAAGAACAGCCCTTCACGATCGAGAAGGCGCGCATCCGTGGGCCGCAGGACGATGAAGTGCTGGTCCGCGTGGTCGCCACCGGCCTGTGCCATACCGACCTGATCGTGCGTGACCAGTACTATCCCGTGCCGCTGCCGGCGGTGCTCGGCCACGAAGGCGCGGGCATCGTCGAAGCGCTCGGCCCGGGCGTGAAAGACCTCAAGGTCGGTGACCATGTCGTGCTGACCTACGGTGCCTGCGGCCACTGCAATCCCTGCAGCGGCGGCCACGGCGCGTACTGCAAGGACTTCTTCGGCCTGAACTTCGGCGGCGGTGCGCTGGACGGCTCCACCGCGATCCAGGATCCGGACGGCAACCCGCTGCACGATCACTTCTTCGCCCAGTCTTCGTTTGCCACCTACGCACTGAGCCGCGAAAACAACGCGATCAAGGTGCCGGACGATGCGCCGATCGAACTGCTTGGCCCGCTTGGCTGCGGCATCCAGACCGGCGCCGGTGCGGTGATCAATTCGCTCAAGGTCACCGCCGGCAGCAGCTTCGCCAGCTTCGGTGCCGGCGCGGTCGGCCTGAGCGCGGTGATGGCCGCCCGCGTGGCCGGTGCGACCACCATCATCGCCATCGATGTGGTGCCCTCGCGCCTGGAACTGGCCAGGGAACTGGGCGCCACCCATGTGATCAACAGCCGCGAGGTCGATGTGGTGGAAGCGGTGCGGGGGATCACCGGCGGCGGTGCGAACTTCGCGCTGGAATCCACTGGTCGTCCGGAAGTGCTGGCGCAGGGCATCGAGGCGCTCGGCGGGCGGGGCGTGATCGGCGTGGTCGGCGCGCCGAAGCTGGGCACCAAGGCCGAGTTCGACGTCAACAACCTGCTGCTCGGCGGCCGCAGCATCCGCGGCATCGTCGAAGGTGACAGCGTGCCCAAGGTGTTCATCCCGCAGCTGGTGCAGCTGTACCAGCAGGGCCGCTTCCCGTTCGACCGACTGGTCAAGTTCTACCCACTGGACCAGATCAACCAGGCCGCCGAGGACAGCACCCGCGGCGTCACGCTCAAGCCGATCCTGACCATCGGCGGGTGAAACGGTCCGTCGCAGGCATGCGTGCCTGCGACGACATATCAGTCAGCTTTGCGGGAGTAGGCTGTCGGTCCGAGGTGGAGATCGACCGATGGCCGCGATGGTTCTGGAACAGCAGCAGGTATTGGCCGCCGCCCGTCAGCGCTTCGCCGAGGGCGGCGCGCTGATGGACAGCGTGGTCAGCCCGCCGTGCAGCGCTCGTGGGAGCGTTCGCGCCAGGCTGGCGTACAGCCGCGGCAGGAGCCGTACTACGCCCCGCTTGCCCTGGCCGCTGCCCGCCTCGACGACCCCACCGACCGCCGCCTCGCGCGCTGTGTACGCGAGGACATGGACCATCTCTGGGCCGCCTTCGGTGGCCGCCAATGGACCCTGTTCTGCGTCAACGCCGACGGCCTGGTCGTGGCCCAGCGCGAGCATGGCCTGGCCGACGTCCCGGTGCTGCGCCCGATCCAGATCGGTCGCCGCCTGCGCGAGATCGACATCGGCACCACCGCCCCGGCCTGCAGCCTGGCTGAAGACGCACCGGCCCTGGTGCGTGGCAACGAGCACTACCTGGACCGCTTCGCCTCGGTGTTCTGCCTGAGCGTGCCCCTGCATGGGCTGGATGGCGAAGTACTGGGCGCCCTGGACATCACCGGCACCGGTGAACGCGATGCCGAACTGCTGCACGGCTATTTCCGCCAGGCCGCCCTCTCCGCCGAAAACCGCCTGATGCAGGACCACCGTCCCTGCCACCTGCTGGCCGTCCAGCACGACGCCCGCTGGCTGCACTCACCGCTGCAGGGCCTGCTGGCCATCGAAGAAGACGGGCACGTCCGCGCCGCCAATCGCGTCGCCCGCCGCCTGTTCGGACTCCCGCGCCGCGGCCCCTTGCCCCTGCTCACCCTCGAAGGCCTGTTCGCCGGCGCCAGCGTCCACCAGCGCCGCCGCCTCCTGCAGACCGGCCCGGCCCACCGCGTCCGCCTGGACGACGACACCGCCGTGCACGTGCAGTACCTGCGCGGACCACTCGCACCGCACGCCAGCCGCAAGCTCGACGCACAGCCCGTCAACGCCGCCAACGCCTCGCTGCGTGCGCAGAACACACAGCACGTCCGCGACACCGTGGCCGCCCACCAGGGCAACGTCAGCGCCGCCGCCCGCCAGCTCGGCATCTCACGCACCACCCTGTACAAGCTGATCCGCGCATAGCGACCATCGCGCGGCGGCATACGCCGTGCACAGAAGTGCTTCTCTTTGATCCCGCGCAATGAGTGTGCCGGCCAGCGGCCGGCACTACCGCTTTGCTCGCCCATCCGCCGAGAAAGCGTCGGGGCGGCGGGTAGGGCCAGGCCTTGCCCGGACCATGAGCGGCATGGATGCCGCGACATGAGCCCCCATGGATGGGTTCACGGCGGGTCCGGGCAAGGCCTGGCTCTACCCGACGCAGCGCCCGCCAGTGAATCGCCAGCCTTTAGCGATGAGCTGCCAGCGCCAAAGACAACGAAAGCCCATCAGCAACAAACAGCGGCGCTCTTCACTGGCGCCCTTCGCTGGCGCTCTTCGCTACAGCCGTCCAGCCAAAATCAATCGCGGAAATTATCGAACTGCAGCGGGACCTCGAACGTCTCCTTCCGCAGCAGCGCCATCGCATCCTGCAGATCATCGCGCTTCTTGCCCGTCACCCGAAGCTTGTCGCCATTGATCTGGCTGTCCACCTTCAACTTGGCCTCCTTGATCTTCGCCGCGATCTTCTTGGCCACCTTCTGCTCGATCCCCTGCTTGACCGTGATCTTCTGCCGCGCACCGGCCAGATTGGACTCGATATCGCCAAACTCCAGGCACGCCGCATCGATCTTCCGCGCGGTCAGGCGCTGGCGCAGGATGTCCGTCATCTGCTGCAGCTGGAAATCGCTCGGCGCGGACTGCGTGATCACGCTGTCCTCCAGCACGAACTTCGCGTCCACGCCCTTGAAATCGAAACGCGTGGACAGCTCGCGGTTGGCCTGGTCGACCGCGTTGGTCAGCTCGTGGGTGTCGACTTCGGAAACAACGTCAAAAGAGGGCATGGGCAAACTCCAACGGGTGAATGTCCCCATTCTATCAAGCCGCCATGGACGGGCCGGCCAAGCCGGCGATAATGGGGCATGAACACGCAGAAATCCCCCACCCGCGCCGTCGCCTGGATGCTGATCGCCGTGGCCTGCTTTTCGCTGATGGATGCCGGCATGAAGCAGCTGTCGGCCAGCTATCCCACCCTGCAGGTCACCTTCCTGCGCGGCGCGGCCTCGCTGCCGTTCGTCCTGGTGTGGGTGCTGGCCACGGCCGGCCCGCGCTCGCTGGTCCCCAGGCGCTGGGTCCTGCACCTGCTGCGCGGTGTGCTTGGCATGGTGATGATCGGCTGCTTCGTCTACGCCCTGCGCAGCCTGCCGCTGTCCACCGCCTACACCATCTACTTCGTCGCGCCGCTGCTGATCGCCGCGCTCTCGGTGCCGCTGCTCGGCGAGCATGTCGGCCCGCGCCGCTGGATCGCCATCGGCATCGGCCTGATCGGCGTCCTGGTCGTGCTCCGCCCCGGCGTCGGCGGGATCATCTCCTTCCCCGGCCTGATGGTACTGCTGGCGGCCACCGCCTACGCGCTGGCCGCGATCACCGTCAGCATGCTGACCCGCACCGACACGCCGCAGTCGATGGTGGTGTGGTTCCTGGTGATCATGGCCGTCGGCGCCGGCCTGCTGGCCATCCCGGACTGGCAGCCGCTGCAGCTGGGTCACGCGGCCCTGATCGCCGGCATGGGCCTGGCCGGGGCAGGGGGTCAGGTCGCGTTGACCCGCGCGTTCCAGCTGGGCGAAGCGTCGATGATCGCCCCGCTGGAGTACACCGGGCTGGTCTGGGTGATCGGCTGGGACCTGCTGTTCTGGGGCGTCCTGCCCGACCAGGTGACCTGGCTGGGTGCGGCCATCATCGTCGCGTCGGGCCTGTACCTGCTGCACCGTGAGCGGGTCCGACGGGTCCAGCCGCCCCGGCCGCTGGACCACCCCTGAGCCCGGCCGGCGCCCGCTGGCCGACCGGATCACGGTCTCTTAGAACCAAACGGAATATCATTCCGCGCAACCGCACGGGCCAGGGCCGCCCCGCGCTGGTAGGCTGCACGCCCCCTCCCGTCGATGCCCCGGTTGACCGCGAAGTGATCGAGTTCCAGCGCCTGCACAAATCCTATGCCGTCGGCGGCCGCGCGATTGCCGCGCTGCAGCCGCTGGACCTGACCATCGAGGCCGGCGAAGTGTTCGGCATCATCGGCCATTCCGGTGCGGGCAAATCCACCCTGATCCGCCTGATCAATCGACTGGAGGAGCCCACCGGCGGCCGCCTGCTGATCAATGGCGAGGATGTCACCGCACTCGATGCCGAGGGCCTGCGCGTGCTGCGCCGGAAGATCGGCATGATCTTCCAGCACTTCAACCTGCTCTCCTCGCGCACCGTGGCGTCCAATGTCGCCTTCCCGCTGGAGCTGGCCGGCACGCCGCGCGCGGAGATCGATGCGCGCGTGGCCGAACTGCTGCACACCGTCGGCCTGGAAGCGCATGCCAACAAGTACCCGGCGCAGCTGTCCGGTGGCCAGAAGCAGCGCGTCGGCATCGCCCGTGCCCTGGCGACCCGCCCGCAGATCCTGCTGTGCGATGAGGCCACCAGCGCACTGGACCCGCAGACCACCGCCTCGGTGCTCAAGCTGCTGGGCAGGATCAACCGCGAGCTGGGCCTGACCATCGTGCTCATCACCCACGAGATGGACGTGATCCGCCGCGTCTGCGACCGCGTCGCGGTGCTCGATGCCGGCTACCTGGTCGAAACCGGCCCGGTCACCGAGGTGTTCCTGCACCCGCAGCACCCGACCACCCGCCGCTTCGTCAGCGAGTCCGAGCAGGTCGACGAGGGCGAGCTGCACAAGGATTTCGAGGCCGTCGCCGGGCGCATCGTGCGCCTGACCTTCCTCGGTGCCGACACCTACGAACCGCTGCTGGGACGCATCGCGCGCGAGACCGGCGTGGACTACAACATCCTGTCCGGCCGCATCGACCGGATCAAGGACACCCCGTATGGCCAGCTGACCGTGTCGCTGGTCGGTGGCGACGTGCAGGCCGCGCAGGCGGGCTTTGTCGCTGCCGGTGTCCACCTTGAGGAGCTGCGCCGATGATCCTGGCCACCGCAGGCGGTTTCTTCCGCCATCTCGACGCCGGCAAATGGGCCGATATCGGCCAGGCCACGCTGGATACCCTGCTGATGCTCGGCGGCTCACTGCCGCTGACGCTGCTGATCGGCCTGCCGCTGGGCGTGCTGCTGTTCCTGACCGGCTCGCCGCAGCTGCACCGCAAGCCGGTGCTGTATGGCGCACTCGCGCTGCTGGTGAATCTGCTGCGCTCGGTCCCCTTCATCATCCTGATGATCGTGCTGATTCCGCTCACGCTGTGGATGATGGGCACCTCGCTCGGCGTCCGTGGCGCAATCGTGCCGCTGGTGATCGGCGCTGCACCGTTCTACGCACGTCTGGTCGAAACCGCGCTGCGTGAAGTGGACCGCGGTGTGATCGAAGCGACCCAGGCGATGGGAGCCACCACCTGGCAGCTGGTGACCCGGGTGCTGCTGCCCGAAGCGCGCCCGGGCCTGATCGCCGGTGCCACGGTCACGGTGATCGCGCTGATCGGCTTCACCGCGATGGGCGGTGCGATCGGTTCGGGCGGTCTGGGCGACCTGGCGTTCCGCGATGGCTACCAGCGCTCGCACACCGATGTGGCCCTGGTCACCGTGGTCCTGCTGCTGGTGCTGGTGCAGATCCTGCAGATGGTCGGCGACCGCCTGGTCTCGCACTACAGCCGGAAGTAACCGGTGGGTACCGACCATTGGTCGGTATGCCCGGCGGCGACTGGGCATGACCTCAGGTCGAGCCGCCCATGGGAGTGCCTGGCAGCAACACGCGTTGAATCGATTGATCAGGTGATCGGCCAGCGCATCATTGCGTGACGGGTAGCTGTGTTACATTCCGTTTGGCGTAATACGCTGTGCGGAATGATTCAGTCCTTCCGATGCCGCCACACGCTCGCGCTGTTTGCGGGGCGATGCCCGCGCCAATTCCGTGCGTTCCAGTCACTGGCCGAGCGCAAGCTGCAGATGCTGGATGCTGCACAGACCCTGCAGTTCCTGCGCAGCCCGCCCGGAAATCGGCTCGAAGCGCTGTGCGGTGATCGACGCGGGCAGCACAGCATCCGCATCAACGCGCAGTGGCGGTTGTGTTTTGTCTGGACCGACAACGGTCCGCGTGCTGTCGAGATCGTCGATTACCACTGAGGTGCCATCCATGAGCCGCCCCATCAACAACCTCAGGGCCGTCCATCCGGGCGAAATCCTGCGCGAGGAGTTTCTGCTGCCGCTGCAGCTGAGCATCACTGCACTGGCACGGGCCTTGGATGTGCCGCCGACGCGATTGCACGCCATCGTGCATGAAACCCGTGGCATAACGGCGGATACCGCAGTGCGCCTGGCGCGTCATTTCGGCGGGGACGCCGCGTCGTGGCTGGCCCTCCAGGCCGAGTACGATCTGAAGACACTGCCGACCCGTCAGGAAATCGAGCGCAGGGTGCAGCCGCGCGAGGCCGCCTGAGCGCCGCCCTTACCGGACGTTCGGGACCTCGAAGCCCAGCCGGTCCACCTGCTCGGGGTGCTGCGGCACGCGCTTGAGCTTGTCGGTGTTGACCCCGTAATCGTCACGCAGGCGGGTGGCGAGCTCCTTGTAGAGCTCTTTGTCCATGTCCGGCTGGCGCGCGAAGATCCAGGCCATCTCGCGGCCCGGGTAGCCGAGCATGGCCCAGGAATAATCCGGTGCCACTTCCAGCACGCGCGTATGGGTCGGCACGATCTTGTAGAACCAGGTGCGCCAGTTGTGGTTGCCGCTCTTCTCGTCCACCGAGGCGCGGACGGTCAGTTCCTGCTGCGGTTCGGAAAAGCCGTCGCGGTAGCGATAGGTGATGGACACCTTCTGGTCGCCGCGCAGGCGGAACTGATTGACGCTGGCGACGTGGCCGCGCTCGATCGGGTTCGGCACGCGGCCGATCACATACCAGGTGCCCATGAACCGCTGCAGGTCGATCGGCGCATTGGCGCTGTCGACCGCGACCGGTGTCGGCGCGGGTTCCGGTTTGGTCTCATGGCGGAACGCACAGGCTGACAGCAGCGCCAGCGAGGAGACCAACAGGACAGCGCGAAGCGGGCGGTTCGAAGACATGCGGCGGGTGGCTCCAGTGGCTGGCAGGGGCATGGTGGGTGGGACAGCGGAGAACGTCAATGGCGGCGCAGCGGTTGCGTGACCGATTCATGCAACCTCGCCGCCGGCAGGCCTTCCTGCCGTGACCGGCGCACAAGGTCGCAGCCGGTGAGATGGCGGCGCGGCAAGGTGACGCATCACTTTCGCACGGAGCTGTGTCATGACCCTGTCGTCTTCCCCGCGTTCGGCCGACCGTCCCGATCCACGTGTGCTGCGCTGCGTCAGGCAGGCTGCCCTGGCCGGGGTGGCCCTGGTCCTGGTCTGGCCGGCCGCGCGCGGCCACAGCGAGTGGATCGGCTGGCTGCCGATGTGGCTGGTCGGCATGCCGCTGATGGCCTGGTGGAGCCTGCATCGTTTCCGCCTGCCGCTGGCCGGTCTGCTCACCCGTACCGCCCGCCGCCGTCGCGGGCCGCAGGCGCGTCGCCGCGTTCGCCCGGTGTCGCGGCCGGCCCGGCCTGACCTTCGACACGTGAGCCGCGGCCAGCCGGTGTGATAGCGTCCCAAGGCTATGACTGCCTGGAGCTGCAATGTCACGATTCGCTTCCGCCTGCCTGGTGGCAGGTCTGATCTCCGCCGGTGCGGCGGGAACCGCCATGGCCGCTGACGCCCCGGCGGACAAGTACGCCTGGCTTGAAGACGTCACCGGCGATAAGCCGCTGGCCTGGGTCAAGGAACAGAACGCCAAGTCCGAAGGTCGGCTGGCCTCGACCCCGGCCTTCCAGCAGATGGAGACCAGCATCCGCGAGGTGCTCGATTCGGACGCCAAGATCCCCGGTGTGCAGAAGATCGGGGACTACTACTACAACTTCTGGAAGGACAAGCAGCACGAGCGCGGCCTGTGGCGCCGCACCACGCTGGCCGAGTACCGCAAGGCCTCGCCGCAGTGGGAAACCGTGCTGGATCTGGATGCACTGAACAAGGCCGAGGGCGAGAACTGGGTCTGGCACGGCGCCGATTGCCTGCGCCCGGACTACTCGCGCTGCCTGATCGCGCTGTCGCGCGGCGGCGCCGATGCCGACGTCACCCGCGAGTTCGACCTGGCCAACAAGACCTGGATCAAGGACGGTTTCTTCCGCCCCGAATCCAAGGGTGGCCTGAACTGGATCGACCGCGACACCGTGTTCGTCTACACCGATTTCGGCACCGGCACGATGACCACCTCCGGCTACCCGCGGGTGGCCAAGCTGTGGAAGCGCGGCACGCCGATGGCCTCGGCGGCGGTGGTGTATGAAGGCAAGCCCGATGACATGTACATCGCGGCCATGCACGACGATACCCCCGGCTACGAGCGCAACCTGGTCAGCCGCACGCTGGCCTTCTACAACAACGAGATCTACCTGCGTGCCGACAACGGCACGCTGACCAGGATCGACGCGCCCAACTCGGCCGAGAAAGGCCTGCGCAAGCAGTGGCTGACCCTGGAACTGCGCGAGCCGTGGACCGTGGGTGGCAAGACCTACGCCGCCGGCTCGCTGCTGGCCACCAAGCTGGACGATTACCTGGCCGGCAAGCGTGACTTCGACGTGCTGTTCGCGCCGACCGACACCACCTCGCTGGCCGGCACCAGCTGGACGAAGAACCATCTGGTCCTGAACGTGCTGGACGACGTCAAAAGCCGCCTGAGCGTGCTGACCCCCGGCGACAGTGGCTGGAAGACGAGCGCCTTCACCGGCGCGCCGTCGTTCGGCACCGTGGCCGTCAGCGCGGTGGATGCCGATGACAGCGACGCGGTGTGGATGACCGTCACCGATTACCTGACCCCGACCACCCTGGCCATTGCCGAGATCGGCAAGCAGCCTGAGGTGCTCAAGACCATGCCGGCGTTCTTCAATGCCGATGGCAAGGTGATCGAGCAGCACTTCGCCACCAGCAAGGATGGCACCCGCGTGCCGTACTTCGTGGTGCACCGCAAGGACATGAAGCTGGATGGCTCCAATCCGACCCTGCTGTACGGCTACGGCGGCTTCGAGATCTCGCTGACCCCGTCCTACTCCGGTGGCATGGGCCGTGCGTGGCTGGAGAAGGGCGGCGTGTACGTGGTCGCCAACATCCGTGGCGGTGGCGAGTACGGCCCGCGCTGGCACCAGGCGGCGCTCAAGCAGAACCGTCACAAGGCGTATGAAGACATGGCCGCGGTCGCCCGCGACCTGGTCAGCCGCAAGATCACCTCGGCCAAGCACCTGGGCGTGCAGGGCGGCAGCAACGGTGGCCTGCTCACCGGCAACATGCTGACCCAGTACCCGGAACTGTTCGGTGCGGTGGTGATCCAGGTCCCGCTGCTGGACATGAAGCGCTACAGCCACCTGCTGGCCGGCGCCTCGTGGATGGCCGAATACGGCAATCCGGACACGGCCGATTGGGAGTTCATCAAGACCTTCTCGCCGTATCACCTGTTCGACGCCAGCAAGACCTACCCGCCGGTGCTGTTCACCACCTCCACGCGCGATGACCGCGTGCATCCGGCGCATGCCCGCAAGATGGCGGCCAAGATGATCGATGCCGGCAAGGACGTGACCTACTACGAGAATATCGAAGGCGGCCATGGCGGTGCGGCGAACAACGCACAGGCCGCGCACATGTCGGCTTTGGCCTATAGCTTCCTGTGGGAGCAGCTCTCCAAGTAAGCTCGGGTTGCTCGACGGCCAGGGGCGGTCGAGCAGCCGGCAGGGAGTGAGCCTGCCGCAGACGTTGTAGCCCCCTGGAGCAGACTCCGGGTGGTGGGGCGTCAGGTTGGCTCCACCCCATTTTCAGCGCCACGCAGCGATGCGTGGCGTTTTTTTTCAGGGGGCGCTCAACCCACCCACGTCTCCAGCCCACGCGCGATCCGGCGCACCGCCTCTTCCAGGCGCGGCACTTCCTGCGTGTAGGCCAGCCGCACGTGCGCGTTGGCGCGGTGATGCCCGAAGTCGAGCCCCGGGGTGAACGCGACATGTTCGGTTTCCAGGAAATGCGCACAGAAGGCCTGCGCATCCTCGGTGAATGCACTCACGTCGGCGTAGAGATAGAACGCGCCTTCCGGTTCCACTTCGATCCGGAAGCCGAGCGCACGCAGCGCCGGCAGCAGGTAGTCACGGCGCTCGCGGAACGCGGCGCGGCGCTGTTCGAAGATGGCGATAGACTCCGGCTCGAAACAGGCCAGCGCGGCATGCTGGGCGATGCTGGAGGCACTGATGTACAGATTCTGCGCCAGCTTCTCCAGCTCCCGCACCGCCTGCGGCGGCGCGACCAGCCAGCCCAGGCGCCAGCCGGTCATCCCGTAATACTTCGAGAAGCTGTTGAGGACGAACGCGTCGTCATCCACCTGCAGCACACTGGCCGCATCCATGCCGTAGGTGAGCCCGTGGTAGATCTCATCCACCACCAGATGCCCGCCGCGTGCCTTCAGTGACTGCGACAGCGCGGCCAGCTGGGCGGCCGAGAGCACGGTGCCGGTCGGGTTGGCCGGGGAGGCGACCAGCGCACCGACACTGTCGGCGTTCCATCGGCGTGCGACCAGGTCCGGCGTCAGCTGGTAGGCCGTCTCCGGGCCGACCGGCACCAGTTGTGCGGCGCCTTCCACCAAGCGCAGGAAGTGCCGGTTGCACGGGTAGCCCGGATCGGCCAGCAACCAGTGCTTGCCCGGATCGACCAGCAGGCTGCTGGCCAGCAGCAACGCGCCCGAGCCCCCCGGCGTGACCAGGATCCGCTCGGGGTCGATCTGCACCTGGTAGCGGTCCTGGTAGAACCCGGCAATCGCCTCGCGCAGGGCGGGCAGGCCGCGGGCCGCGGTGTAGCGCGTGTGGCCGGCCGCCAGCGCGGCCTGGCCGGCGCGCACGATCGGTGCGGCGGTGGTGAAGTCCGGCTCGCCGATCTCCAGGTGGATCACATCGTGACCGGCCTGCTCCAGCGCCTGCGCGCGGGCCAGCAGCGACATCACGTGGAAGGGTTCGATTTCCTGGCTGCGGCGGCTGTAGCCGGTGCCGGTCGGGGGCGTGCGGGAAGTGTCCATGGCCTGATGATAGGCGCAGTGACCAACGACAGGCTTGCTGCTGGCCCACCCGGCGGCACAGACTGCACGGACACGGACGCCATTGCATTCCCCCGCCAGGAGCCTTATCTCGTGAAACCCGCCCTTTGTTTACTGGTTGCCAGCCTCATGACCTCCAACGTGCACGCCGCCCCCGCGCTGACCCCGCCCGACGCCGAGAAGCACCCGCACACGGTGAAGGCTCCCTTCGGCGCGACCCGCAGCGATGATTACTACTGGCTGCGCGACGACAAGCGCGAAGACACGAAGATGCTGGCCTACCTGAACGCGGAAAACGCCTACACCGACCAGGTGGTGGCGCCGCTGAAGCCAATGGAAGACACCCTCTACAAGGAGATCGTCGCCCGCATCAAGCAGGACGACGCCAGCGTGCCCTCGCGTGACCGCGGTTACTGGTATTACACCCGCTTTGAAACGGGCAAGGATTACCCGATCCAGGCGCGCCGCAAGGGCAGCATGGAGGCGCCGGAAGAAATCCTGCTCGACATCAATACGATGGCCGAGGGCAAGGGCTACTTCAACGTCGTTGATGCCGATGTCAGCCAGGACAACCATCTGCTGGCCTGGGCCGAGGACGATGTCGGCCGCCGCCAGTACGTGATCCGCTTCAAGGACCTGCGCACCGGTGAAGTGCTGCCGGACCGGATCGAGAATGCCTCGCCCAATGTGGTCTGGGCCGATGACAACCGCACCCTGTTCTACGTCGAGAACGATCCGGACACCCTGCTCACCGTGCGCGTCAAAAAGCACGTGCTGGGCACCCCGGCCAGCAGCGACGTGCTCGTCTACGAAGAGAAGGACGACAGCTTCTACATGGGCGTCGGCCGCACCCGCGATGATCGTTTCCTGACCATCGAACTGCACAGCACGGTCAGCTCGGAAACGCGCTACGCCCCGGCCGCCGATCCTCAGGCGTTCAAGGTGCTGGCGCCGCGTGCGCGCGACGTGGAATACGACGCCGATCACTTCAACGGCCGCTGGGTGATCCGCACCAACGATGCCGACGCCAAGAACTTCAAGATCGTCACCGCGCCCAGCGATGCCACCACGCGCAGCCAGTGGACGGACTGGGTCGCCCACGATGACGCGGTGCTGATCGAAGGCTTCGAACTGTTCGATGGCTTCACCGCGATCGCCGAGCGCTCCAATGGGCTGGAGCGCGTGCGCCTGCTGTTCCCGGATGGCCGCCAGGATTACGTCAAGGCCGACGAGCCGGCCTACTCGATGGGGCTGGCCGCCAACAGCGAGCACGATACCCCGTGGCTGCGGTACGCCTACACCTCGCTGACCACCCCGACCACCACTTACGAGCTCAACACCGTCACCGGTGAGCGCCGCCAGCTCAAGCAGCAGCCGGTGATCGGCTATGACCCCTCGCAGTACACCACCGAGCGTGTGTGGGTGACCGCCCGTGACGGCGTCAAGGTGCCGGTCTCGCTGGTCTACCGCAACGGCTTCAAGAAGGACGGCACCGGCGCGCTGTATCAGTACGCCTACGGCAGCTACGGCATGTCGATGGACCCGGGCTTCAACCAGACCGTGGTCAGCCTGCTCGACCGTGGCGTGGTGTATGCCATCGCGCACCTCCGCGGTGGCCAGGAGATGGGCCGTGCGTGGTATGAGGACGGCAAGCTGCTCAAGAAGCAGAACACGTTCAACGATTTCATCGATGTCACCCGCGAGCTGGTCCGCCAGGGCTATGCCGCCAAGGACCGCGTCGCCGCCTCCGGTGGCAGCGCCGGCGGCCTGCTGATGGGTGCGGTGGCCAACCAGGCACCGCAGGATTACCGGGTGATGGTCGCCCAGGTGCCGTTCGTGGATGTGGTCACCACCATGCTGGATGCCAGCATCCCGCTGACCACCAACGAGTACGACGAGTGGGGCAACCCGGAGCAGCGCGAGTACTACGACTACATGCTGAAGTACTCGCCGTACGACAACGTCAGCAAGCAGGCCTATCCGGCCCTGTACGTCGGCACCGGCCTGTGGGATTCGCAGGTGCAGTACTGGGAGCCGGCCAAGTGGGTGGCCAAGCTGCGCGATGACAACACCGGCCATTACCCGATCGTGTTCCGCACCAACATGGAAGCCGGTCACGGTGGCAAGTCCGGCCGCTTCCAGCGTTATCACGAGCTGGCCGAATCCTACGCGTTCGTGCTTGACCAGCTGGGCGTGACGCCGGCGACGAAGTAAGGCCGCGGTGACGGTCGGGCAGCCACGCGCTGCCCGGCCATCGCGGCTGCCCGGCCGGCGCGGGGGCACGCGCTCCCGCCTGCCTGTTCATCCAGCCAGCACCCAAGGGCTCAAAGGGCGCGGCTATACTCAGGGCATGAAGACATCCCCCCGTACCCTCATCTCCCTGACGCTGGCCGCCTCGGCGCTGCTGGTGCTGTCGGCCTGTGGCAACAAGGGCCCGCTGGTGCTGCCGCAGAAGCCGGTCCCGGTCGAAGAACAGCTGGTCGAACCAGCCGCCGACGACGCCACGCCGCCGGCCGCCGATGCCGGCAATGATTCCCCCGTCGTCCCCGATCCCGTTGATGCCCCGGCGCTGAAGGCCAATGACGGGAATGAGTAAGTCGAGCACTTCGGCGGCGCTGCGCTTCACCAAGATGCATGGCGCCGGCAATGATTTCGTGGTGTTGGACCTGCGCGATGGCCGCGCCCCGCCGGATGCCGCACTGGCCGCGCGTCTGGCCGACCGCCATACCGGCGTCGGTTGCGACCAGATCCTGACCATCGAGCCGCCCAAGGCCGAAGGCTCGGTGGCCTCCTACCGGATCTGGAATGCCGACGGCAGCAGTTCGGAGCAATGTGGCAACGGCGCGCGCTGCGTCGCCGCCTGGCTGGTACGTGATGGCGCCGCCAGTGGCAGCACGTTCGCGATCGACAGCCCGGTCACCACCCATGCGGTCGAACGGCTGGGCGAAGACCAGTACGCGGTGGCCATGGGCGTGCCGCGCTTCGAGCCGGAGAACGTGCCGCTGATCGGCTTTGCCCGCGCGCGCGAGGAATACCTGCTGCCGCTGCAGGGCGATACGGTGCGCTTCGGTGCGGTGTCGATGGGCAACCCGCATGCCGTGATCGAAGTGGGCCTGGTCGATGCGGCCCCGGTCGAGCGCCTGGGCCCGTTGCTGCAGCAGCACGCCTCGTTCCCGAAATCGGTCAACGTCGGCTTCGTGCAGGTCCTCAATCCGCAGCATGCGCGCCTGCGCGTCTACGAGCGCGGTGCCGGTGAAACCCTGGCCTGCGGCAGTGGCGCCTGCGCCGCGGCCGTGGTGATGATGCAGCGCGGTCGCCTGCAGCGCGATGCCACGATGTCGCTGCCCGGCGGCGACCTGCGCATCCGCTGGCCGGCCGACGATGCACAGATCGTGATGTCTGGACCCGCAGCCTTCGTCTTTGATGGAGAGTGGAACGCATGAGCGAGACCGCCGAGAAAATCGGATCGCATGAAGTGGCCGCCTGGCTGCGTCGGCATCCGACCTTCCTGAAGCAGTTCCCGGACCTGGCCTTGACCCTGGTGGTGCCGCGCGATGACGGCCCCACCGCGTCGCTGGCCAGCTACCAGCTGGAAGTGCTGCGCGACAAGAACCGTGAGCTGTCGCGACGGCTGGCCGACCTGGCCGCCAACGCGCAGACCAACGAGCGCTTGGCCGTGCGCACGCACCAGCTGACCCTGGCACTGATGAAGCAGGACTCGGCGGCCGATACCCTGCGGGCGATGGCCGCCTCGCTGGAAGAAGATTTCGCCGGGGATCTGGTGCGGCTGATCGTGCTGCACCCGGTCGCGGGGCTGGAGCAGGCCCCGTGGCTGCAGGTGATCGACGAGAGCAGCCCGTTGCTGGGGGTGTTCCGCGATTGCCTGAAAGACGGCGAGCCTATCTGCGGCCGGCTGCAACCGGAAAAAAACACCGTGCTGTATGCCGGGCGCGCCGAGGAAGTGCAGTCCAGCGCGCTGCTGCCGCTGCCGGGCGTCGGCCTGATCGCGGTTGGCAGCCACGATGGCAATCGGTTCTACCCCGGCATGGGCACGCTGTTCCTGCGCATGATGGGTGAGTCGCTGGTCGTTGCGTTGCAGCGTTTCCCGTCGCCCTGACATCCCGTTGAGCGGAGCCGTCGTGACTACCGCGCAGGACTTCCTGTCGCATCTGCAGGTGGAGCGCCGCATGTCGGCGCACACGCTGGATGCTTACCGCCGCGACCTGGACGCCCTCGCGGTGTGGTCGGACGGGCAGGGCGCCGTCATCGACTCCCTGGACAGTGCGCAGCTGCGCCAGTTCATCGCGGCCGAACACCGCCGTGGGCTGTCGCCCACCTCGCTGCAGCGCCGGCTCTCGGCCTGCCGCAGTTTCTACGCATGGCTGCTCAAGCACCACCGCATCGCCGCCAATCCGGCCAACGGCCTGAAAGCCCCGAAGGCGCCGCGCAAACTGCCGCAGGTGCTCGATGCCGATGAAGCGGTGCAGCTGGTGGAACTGCCCACCGATGCCCCCCTCGGCCTGCGTGATCGCGCACTGCTGGAACTGTTTTACTCCTCCGGGTTGCGCCTGAGCGAGCTGTGTGCGCTGATCTGGCGCGACCTGGATTTCGACACCGGCCTGGTCTACGTGCTGGGCAAGGGCAACCGCGAGCGCCGCGTGCCGTTTGGTTCGCATGCACGCACCGCGCTGCAGGGCTGGCGGGCCGAAAGCGGCGGTGCGGCGACCGCGCCGGTGTTCCCCGGGCGCAAGGGCGGGCCGATCACCCAGCGCGCCGTGCAGATCCGCATCCGCCAACTGGCCCAGCGCCAGGGCCTGTTCAAGCACGTGCACCCGCACATGCTGCGGCACAGTTTCGCCAGCCACATTCTGGAATCCTCCGGCGATCTGCGCGGCGTGCAGGAGCTGCTCGGCCATGCCGATATCGCGACCACGCAGATCTACACCCACCTGGATTTCCAGCACCTGGCCAAGGTTTACGACGCCGCCCACCCGCGTGCCAAGCGGCGCAAGAGCGGCAACGAAAGCTGAATCGATCCGCTGCGGCATCCGGGCGCAGGGCAGGGCGGGTTGAAGCGTCGGGCACAGACCCCACCTCAGTCTTTGTCACCCCGGAGGCTCCATGGACCCCAGTCAGAACCCCAACGTATTTCATGCCACCACCATCATCTCGGTGCGGCGCAATGGGCATGTCGCCGTCGCCGGCGATGGCCAGGTCACACTCGGCCACACGGTGATGAAGGGCAACGCCCGCAAGGTGCGCCGTCTGGGTCGCGAGGGCCAGGTGCTGGCCGGTTTCGCTGGCGCCGCCGCCGATGCCTTCACCCTGTTCGAGCTGTTCGAGGCCAAGCTGGAAAAACATGGCCAGCTGCAGCGCGCTGCCGTGGAACTGGCCAAGGATTGGCGCACCGAGCGCCGCCTGGGCAAGCTCGAAGCGCTGCTCGCCGTGGCCGACAAGGACACCTCGTTGATCATCAGCGGCACCGGTGATGTGATCGAGCCCGAAGACGGCATCATCGCGATCGGTTCCGGTGGCTCCTACGCCCTGTCGGCCGCTCGCGCGCTGATGGCGCACACCGAGCTGGATGCCCGCACGATCGCCACCGAGTCGATCAACATCGCCGGCGACATCTGCATCTACACCAATCGCAACGTGGTGGTCGAGGAACTGTAAGCGTAGCGCTGGCCGCTGGCCGGCAACCCCGACCCACCACATTCATTCGTGAGCACACCCATGCCGCACAAGATTGAAGTCTCTTCCGCAACCATGACCCCGCGCGAGATCGTGCAGGAACTGGACCGGCACATCGTTGGCCAGCACGACGCCAAGCGCGCGGTCGCCATCGCGCTGCGCAACCGCTGGCGCCGCATGCAGCTGCCGACCGAGCTGCGCAACGAGGTAATGCCCAAGAACATCCTGATGATCGGCCCGACCGGCGTCGGCAAGACCGAAATCGCGCGTCGCCTGGCCACGCTGGCCAACGCGCCGTTCGTCAAGGTCGAAGCGACCCGTTTCACCGAGGTCGGCTACGTCGGCAAGGACGTGGAGCAGATCATCCGCGATCTGGCCGATACCGCGGTCAAGCTGTACCGCGAGCAGGCCAAGGTGCGCGTGCGCACGCAGGCCGAAGAGCGTGCCGAAGACCGCATCCTGGATGCGCTGCTGCCGCGCCGCAGCACCGGTATCGGCTTCGATGCCGACGCCGCGCGCAACGAGCCGTCCGCACAGGACAACGAGACCCGCATCAAGTTTCGCCGCATGCTGCGCAATGGCGAGCTGGACGAGCGCGAGATCGAACTGGAAGTGTCGGCCAACGTCAGCATGGACATCATGACCCCGCCGGGCATGGAGGAAATGGGCCAGCAGCTGCGCCAGATGTTCTCCAGCATGGGCGGTGCGAAGGCGCAGAAGCGCACGCTGTCGATCAAGGCCGCGCGCCCGCTTCTTATCGAGGAAGAGGCCGGCAAGCTGGTCAACGAAGACGATATCCGCAGCGCGGCGATCGAGGCCTGCGAGCAGCACGGCATCGTGTTCATCGACGAGATCGACAAGGTCGCCAAGCGCGGCGACAACGTCGGTGGCGGCGATGTCTCGCGCGAGGGCGTGCAGCGCGACCTGCTGCCGCTGGTGGAAGGCTCCAACGTCTCCACCAAGTACGGCACCATCAAGACCGACCACATCCTGTTCATCGCCTCCGGTGCGTTCCACCTGGCCAAGCCCAGCGATCTGATCCCGGAGCTGCAGGGTCGTTTCCCGATCCGCGTGGAGCTGGGCGCGCTGAGCAAGCAGGATTTCGTGCGCATCCTCACCGAGCCGAAGGCCGCGCTGACCAAGCAGTACGAAGCGCTGCTGCAGACCGAAGGTGTTGCGATGAAGTTCACCGTCGATGCGGTGGATCGTCTGGCCGAGATCGCCTTCCAGGTCAACGAGCGCCAGGAAAACATCGGCGCGCGCCGCCTGCACACGGTGCTGGAGCGCCTGCTGGATACGCTGAGCTATGAAGCCCCGGACCGCGATGGCGAGACCATCAGCATCGACCAGGCCTACGTCGATGCGCACCTGGGCGAGCTGGTGCAGGATCCAGACCTGAGCCGCTACATCCTGTAACGGCACGCAACGATCGGGTGGTAGGAAGAACGGCGGCACTGCGGTGTCGCCGTTTTTTTTTGCCTCAGACTTCGTCGTCGGTCGGCAACGCGGTCGGCGGGGCACCCGGGGTGAACACACCCGGTTTGACGAAGGCACTGAAGATCGCATCGAGCGTCTGCATGCCATCACGCTGGATCTCGAACAGCTCCGGTTCCAGCATGGCGCTGTACAGCACGCCGGTCAGGCTGGTGCTGACGATGCGCGCCACGGTGTCGGCATCCACGCGATCGCGAAGCTGACCCAGCTCACGCGCGCGCTCGAGCGCGGCGGCGATGATCGCCAGTTCCTCGCGCGAGGCTTCGCGCTGCAGTTCCTGCATCGCCTGGCTTTCCACCGAGAGATCGTTGCGCAGCATGATTTCCATCATGTTGCGCAGGCGCTCGTCTTCGGCCAGTTCGCGGAAGGAGACCAGCAGCGCCGAGCGCAGGTCCAGGATCGGCGTGCTGCGCTTGGCCGAGGTGGTGCGGCGCATGCGCTCGATGAACGGCACGCGCTCGCGGTCGATCATCGCGGTCAGCACTTCGGCCTTGTTCTTGAAGTGCCAGTACACCGCGCCGCGGGTGAATCCGGCGCGCGCGCCGATCATCGCCAGGCTGGTGCCAGCGACCCCGTATTCATGAAAACAGACCTGGGCTGCGTCGAGGATGCCCTCGCGGGTGGCCTGGGCCTCTTCTTTGGTTTTTCTGGCCATTGCGCTGTGCAGTTGCTGGATGAAACCGGCCTGAATTGTACCGCTTTACAAACAAACATGCATGTATGTATATTTGCGCCCCACTGATCCTCAGCGAGGACTGCCTGTGAAAGCGGGCGGGTCTCGTTTCGGATATTTGCCGTCATTTGCTGCCTGTTTGTCGTCATTCTTCGCTTTTATCGGAAGTTGGGCTGCAGGCGCGCCCTTTTCCGTCTGCGAGCCCCTACCGCCATGTCCAGAACCCCGTACCGTCTTCTCGCGCTGTCCCTCGCGATCGCCCTGACCGTGTCCGCCTGTGGCGGTGGTGAGCAGGAGGGTCCGCAGGGCGGGCCTGGCCAGGTCACCGTGGCCACCCTTAAGGCCGAGCAGGTGGGCCTGACCCGCGAACTGCCCGGCCGCACCAATGCCTTCCTGGTCGCCGAAGTGCGCCCGCAGGTCAACGGCATCGTCGCCAAGCGCCTGTTCACCGAAGGGGGCCTGGTCACCGCGGGGCAGCCGCTGTACCAGCTTGATGACGCCAGCTACCGCGCCCAGGCCAACAGCGCCCGCGCCCAGCTGGCCCGCGCCGAAGCCACCGCCAATGCCGCGCGCCTGAGCGCCAAGCGCATCGGCGAGCTGGCCAAGGTCGAAGCGGTCAGCACCCAGGACAACGAAAACGCGATCGCCGCGCTCAAGCAGGCCGAGGCCGATGTCGGTGCCGCGCGTGCCGCGCTGGATGCGGCCAACGTGACGCTGGGTTATGCCCGCATCACCGCGCCGATCAGCGGCCGCATCGGCAAGTCGTCGGTCACCCAGGGCGCGCTGGTCAGCGCCGGCCAGGCCGAAGCGCTGGCCACCGTGCAGCAGTTGAACCCGATCTATGTCGATCTGACCCAGTCCGCCAGCGAGCTGCTGCAGCTGCGCCGCGAGCTGGCCAGCGGCCGCCTGCAGGACAACCAGACCCTGCCGGTGACGATCCTGCTCGACGACGGCACCGAGTTCGACCACAAGGGCACCCTGGAATTCTCCGAAGTCAGCGTGGACCCGACCACCGGCAGCTACGCGCTGCGGGTCAAGGTCGAAAACCCGGACCAGGTGCTGATGCCGGGCATGTACGTGCGTGCGCAGGTGGGCAGCGGCGTGCGCGAGAACGCGATCCTGGTGCCGATGCAGGGCATCGCCCGCGATCCCAAGGGCGATACCAGCGCCATGGTGGTCGGCAAGGACGACAAGGTCGAAGTGCGGCAGGTCAAGGTCAGCCGTTCGCTCGGCGACAAGTGGCTGGTGGAAGACGGGCTCAAGGCCGGTGACAAGGTCATCGTCGAAGGCCTGCAGAAGATCCAGCCGGGCATGCCCGTGCAGGCCACCGAAATGGGCGCGGCCCCGGCCAAGCCGGCCGCCGCGCCGGCGGCTCCCGCCGCCCAGCAGTAACCGGAGAATTCCATGGCACGTTTTTTCATTGATCGCCCCATCTTCGCGTGGGTGATTGCGATCATCATCATGCTCGCCGGTGGCCTGGCGGTGCTCAAGCTGCCGGTGTCGATGTACCCGGAAGTGGCACCGCCGGCTGTCGAGATCAGCGCCAACTATCCGGGTGCATCGGCCAAGGTGGTCGAGGACTCGGTGACGCAGATCATCGAGCAGAACATGAAGGGCCTGGACGGCCTGATCTACTTCTCCTCCAACAGCTCCTCCAATGGCCAGGCCACGATCACGCTGACCTTCCAGAGCGGCACCGACCCGGACATCGCCCAGGTGCAGGTGCAGAACAAGCTGCAGCTGGCCATGCCGCTGCTGCCGCAGGAAGTGCAGCGCCAGGGCATCAACGTGGCCAAGTCGAGCAGCGGCTTCCTGCAGGTGCTGGGCTTCGTGTCTGAAGACGGCAGCATGGATGCCAACGACATCTCCGATTACGTCGGCTCCAACATCGTCGATCCGCTGAGCCGCGTGCCGGGCGTGGGCAACATCCAGGTGTTCGGTGGCAAGTACGCCATGCGCATCTGGCTGGACCCCAACAAGCTGCATACCTACAAGCTGTCCACCGCCGAAGTGATCGCGGCGATCACCGCGCAGAACGCGCAGGTCGCCATCGGCCAGCTCGGCGGCGCGCCGTCGATCAAGGGCCAGCAGCTCAACGCCACCATCAACGCGCAGGACCGCCTGCAGACGCCGGAGCAGTTCCGCAACATCATCGTGCGCAGCGCGCAGGACGGTGCCGAACTGCGCCTGGCCGACGTGGCCCGCGTGGAGCTGGGGGCCGAATCGTACGACTTCGTGACCCGCTACAACGGCAAGCCGTCCTCGGGTATCGCGATCACCCTGGCCACCGGCGCCAACGCGCTGGCCACCGCCAACGGCGTGCGTGCCACCCTGGATGAAATGGCCCCGAACTTCCCGGCCGGCCTGAAGGCGGTGGTGCCGTATGACACCACGCCGTTCGTGCAGGTCTCGATCAAGGGCGTCATCAAGACCCTGATCGAAGCCATCGTGCTGGTGTTCCTGGTGATGTACCTGTTCCTGCAGAACTTCCGCGCGACCCTGATCCCGACGATCGCGGTGCCGGTGGTGCTGCTGGGCACGTTCGGCATCCTGGCCGCGCTGGGCTTCTCGGTGAACATGCTGACCATGTTCGCGATGGTGCTGGCGATCGGCCTGCTGGTCGATGACGCGATCGTGGTGGTGGAGAACGTCGAGCGGATCATGTCCGAGGAAGGACTCTCTCCGCTGGAAGCGACACGCAAATCGATGAGCCAGATCACCGGCGCGCTGGTCGGCATCGGCCTAGTGCTGTCGGCGGTGTTCGTGCCGATGGCCTTCATGAGCGGTGCCACCGGCGTCATTTACCGCCAGTTCTCGGCCACCATCGTCTCGGCGATGGCGCTGTCGGTGCTGGTCGCCATCGTGCTGACCCCGGCGCTGTGCGCCACCATGCTCAAGCCGCTCAAGAAGGGCGAGCACCACGTGGCCCACAAGGGCTGGTCGGGTCGCTTCTTCAACGCCTTCAACCGTGGTTTCGACAGCTCCAGCGCGAAGTATCAGCGTGGCGTGCGCGGCATCCTCGGCCGTCCGTGGCGCTTCATGGGGGTGTTCGCTGCGCTCGCGCTGGTGATGGGCCTGCTGTTCATGCGCCTGCCCAGTTCGTTCCTGCCCAATGAAGACCAGGGCATCCTGATGGCGCTGGTGCAGACCCCGGTCGGTGCCACCCAGGAACGTACGCTGGAATCGATCGACAAGCTCGAAAAGCACTTCATGGAGAACGAGGCCGACGCGATCGAGTCGATCTTCTCCGTGCAGGGCTTCAGCTTCGCCGGCATGGGCCAGAACGCGGGCATGGCCTTCGTCAAGCTCAAGGACTGGAAGGACCGTGATGCCGACCAGGGCGCGATGCCGATCACCGGCCGTGCCATGGCCGCGCTGGGCGGGATCAAGGACGCCTTCATCTTCGCCTTCCCGCCGCCGGCGATGCCGGAGCTGGGTATCGGTTCGGGCTACACCTTCTTCCTGAAGGACACCAGCGGTGCCGGTCACCAGGCGCTGCTGGATGCACGCAACCAGCTGCTCGGCATGGCCGGGCAGAGCAAGCTGCTGGCCAACGTGCGCCCGAACGGGCAGGAAGACACCCCGCAGCTGCGCATCGATATCGATGTCGGCAAGGCCAGTGCGCTGGGCCTGTCGCTGGAGGCGGTCAACACGACGCTGGCGGCGGCCTGGGGCAGCAGCTACATCGATGACTTCATCGACCGTGGCCGGGTCAAGCGCGTGTACGTGCAGTCCGACGCGCCGTTCCGCATGAACCCGGAAGACTTCAACCTGTGGTCGGTGAAGAACACCGCCGGTGAGATGGTGCCGTTCTCGGCCTTCGCCAGCCAGCGGTGGGATTACGGTTCGCCGCGCCTGGAGCGCTACAACGGCGTGTCCGCGATGGAGATCCAGGGTGAGCCGGCGCAGGGCGTGGCCTCGGGCGATGCGATGAACGAAGTGGAGAAGCTCGCCAAGCAGCTGCCGGCCGGTTTCGACATCGAGTGGACCGCGCTGTCCTACCAGGAACGCCAGGCCGGTTCGCAGACGCCGCTGCTGTACACGCTGTCGCTGCTGATCGTGTTCCTGTGCCTGGCCGCGCTGTATGAAAGCTGGAGCGTGCCGACCTCGGTGCTGCTGGTGGCGCCGCTGGGCATCCTCGGCGCGGTGCTGGCCAACACCTTCCGCGGCATGGAGCGCGACATCTACTTCCAGGTGGCGATGCTGACCACGGTGGGCCTGACCAGCAAGAACGCGATCCTGATCGTGGAGTTTGCCAAGGAAAACCTGGAGAAGGGCGCGGGCCTGATCGAGGCGACGATGCATGCCGTTCGCGACCGTCTGCGCCCGATCATCATGACCTCGCTGGCCTTCGGCCTGGGAGTGCTGCCGCTGGCGATCGCCTCTGGTGCCGGTTCGGGCGCACAGCAGGCCATCGGTACCGGCGTGCTGGGCGGCATGCTGGTCGGCACGCTGCTGGGTGTGTTCTTCATCCCGCTGTTCTTCGTGGTGGTGCAGCGTGTGTTCAATCGCAAGAAGTACGGCAAGAATGCTGGAGGTTCCGATGCGTAAGCCCATGATGGCCAGCGTGGCGCTGGCCGTGAGCCTGGTGCTGTCCGGCTGCTCGACACTGGAGCCGCGCAGCACTGAAGTCGCTCCGGCGATTCCCTCGCAGTGGCCGGCAGCGGTTACTGCCGGGGCGCCGGCCACGCCGACGGTTGAGGTGGCCGACATCGGCTGGCGCGATTTCTTCGTCGATCCGCGCCTGCAGGCGGTGATCACCCAGTCGCTGGAGAACAACCGCGACCTGCGCGTGGCCGTGCTCAATGTCGAGCGTGCCCGGGCGCAGTACCGCATCCAGCGCGCCGACCGCGTGCCGGCGGTCGGGGTGCAGGGACAGATGACCCGCAGTGGTGGCGATGCACCGGTGACCGAGCAGTTCAGTGCCAACCTCGGCGTGGTCGAGTTCGAGCTGGATCTGTTCGGGCGCGTGCGCAACCTCAGCCAAGCGGCGCTGCAGCAGTACTTCGCCGAGGCGGCCAACCGCCGCAGCGCACAGCTGTCGCTGGTGGCCGAGGTGGCCAATGCGTGGCTGACCCTGGGCGCGGACAGCGAGCAGCTGCGGATCGCGCAGGCGACGCTGGCCACCTATGAGGACTCGCTGCGGCTGACCGAAGCACGCCGGGAACTCGGTGGCGCCTCGGCGTTGGAACTGAGCCAGACCCGCACCCTGGTGGAAACCGCGCGCACCGATGTGGCGCGTTTTGCCGGGCAGGTCGTGCAGGACCGCAACGCGCTGGTGCTGCTGGCCGGTGGGCCGGTCGATGCCACGCTGCTGCCGCAGGCCGAAGTGACCGAGGTCGCCAGCGTGCGGCCGCTGCCGGCCGGGATGCCGGGCGATGTGCTGCTGCGGCGGCCGGACGTCATGGCCGCCGAGCACGTGCTGCTCTCGGCCAACGCCAACATCGGTGCCGCGCGCGCGGCGTTCTTCCCGTCGATCAGCCTGACCGGCAGCATCGGATCGGCCTCGTCGGAGCTGTCGGGCCTGTTCGACAGCGGCACGCGCGTGTGGAGCTTCATTCCCAAGCTCAACCTGCCGATCTTCCAGGGCGGCAAGCTGCGCGCGAACCTGGGCATGGCCACGGCTGACCGCGATATCGCGCTGGCACAGTACGAGAGGGCGATCCAGTCCGGTTTCCGCGAGGCGGCCGATGCGCTGGCGCTCAACGAAAGCCTGGATGCGCAGTTGTCTTCGCAGCAGGCGCTGGTGGCCGCGGCGGAGCAGGCGCAGCGGCTGTCGCAGGCGCGCTACGACGCCGGGCTGGACAGCTTCCTGACCCTGCTGGATGCACGGCGTACTGCGTATACCGCACGGCAGTCGCTGGTCAGCACGCAGCTGGCGCAGCAGTCCAACCAGGTGGCGTTGTACAAGGTGCTCGGCGGCGGTTGGCACGAGCGCGGTTGAGTCAATGCGGGTGCGGCCAGCCGGTCGCACCCGTGCCGGTCATGGGTCGTCGGCGCGACCATCGCCATGGCAGCGCCGCGCGCGATCCAACGCGTTGCCGGCTTCGCGCGCCATGCGTTCGTACTCGCGGCGGATTTCTTCCAGGCGCTCTTCGTCCAGCTCTTCCAGATCGAGCAGTTCGTTGTTGGCGTCTTTGCTCGCGCGGATCAGCTCATCGAGCTTGATCTGGATCGCGGCGGTGTCCGCGTTCTGACTGTGCTGGATCAGGAACACCATCAGAAAGGTGATGATGGTGGTACCGGTGTTGATCACCAGTTGCCAGGTGTCGTTGAACCTGAAGATCGGCCCGCTCAGGGCCCAGACCACCACGATGGTAACCGCCGCCAGGAAGGTCCACGGCGTTCCCGCCGCATAGGACGCCTTCTTGGCGACAAGGTTGAAGAGACTGCGCAGTTTCATGAGGCACGACAGGCGATGGTCGAGGTGCCTGCATCATTGGTGGGGCGCCGTGCAGGCGCTGTGCAGCCGGCGCGGGTCAGACGCGGGCATGCAGCCGCGGGCGCGAGGACAGGTCCTGGCGGCCGGCATGGTAGACGTGTTCCCAGCACTGGTCGACGAACTGGCGGGCCTGTTCTTCGGACAGGCGCGGCATGATCTGCAGCGCGTAGTGGGTCTGGAACATTTCATCGCGCTGCTCATCGCTGGCACGCGGTTGCGTGATCAGCGAATCGCAGGCGAATTTGATCCACGGCACGTAATGGCCGAATGAGCCCGTCCCGAGGTTGCCGTCGGCATGACGCTGGCGCCAGTAGCTGACTTCGGCGTCGACATCGATGACGGCAGGGATGGAGATCTGGGCGGAGGACATGGTCACTTCAATATGGGAAGAAGGGAATCTGGATGATGGCGTAGGGCGCGGTGCATGTGATGTCATGGCGATGTGGAGCCGGTGTGGCGGCTTTCGCTGCGGTGGTCGCCCAGCAGATGCGCGTGGCGGACCACGCCCAGGCGTTCGGCCAGGGTCGCCAGCCGGTTGCAGACCGCGACGCGATGATGCGGATGGGACCGCGTCAACTCATCCTGGATCGCCTGGTAGGCATCCCAGAAAGGCGCGGCGTTGTGGTGGCGTGCGTAATGCACCTGCAGTCTTTCCCACGCGTCCATCAACGCAGGTTCGACGGAGGAGGTGCGGCGGGTTTGGGCATGCATGACGTCTCCTCGACGATGGTGCCCCCTGTGCAACCACCTTAAGACGTTCATGCACCGCGGTTGTTAGTGCCGCGTGTTCGCGCTGTCCCACTGCAGTGGACGTCGCGTGACGGCACTGCAGGCAGACACCCACGGGACAGGGCCTTGCGCGCGGCCCCGCTCACTGAAGCATTCAGAACGTGGCAGTGCCCGCGCGCTGCGTTCGAGCATCGCGCGGGCAGCTTCACCGCCGATCCGCGCGGAATCGGCTGCGCTTACTCGCCGATGTCTTCGTTCCAGACCTCGGGATGGGCGCTGATGAAGCCACCGAGCAGGTCGATGCAGGCCTGGCTCTGCATGTCGATCACCTTGACCCCGTTCTCGCGCAGCCACTCGATGCCGCCCTGGAAGGTGACCGACTCGCCGACCACCACGGTGCCGATGTTGAACTGGCGCACCAGCCCGCTGCAATACCAGCACGGGGCCAGGGTGGTCACCATGATGGTGTCCTGGTAACGGCGCTGGCGGCCGGCCTTGCGGAAGGCGTCGGTTTCGCCATGCACGGACGGGTCGCCTTCCTGCACGCGGCGGTTGTGGCCGCAGCCGAGCAGGCGGCCGTCGTTGTGGTACAGCGCGGCGCCGATCGGGATGCCGCCTTCGGCCAGGCCCTGGCGGGCTTCGGCGATGGCGGTTTCGAGCAGGGCGGCGTAGTCGGGGGTGGTGATCATGCGCAATCCAGGGACGTGAAGGCCTTCATGATAGTGGGCGGCCTGCCGCAACGGCGCCGGCGGTGCGATAATCGTCCCCATGAGCGAATCCCCCTACAAGACTGGCACCACCCATTTCGGCTTCCGCGATGTCGCTGCGAAGGACAAGCAGAAGCTGGTGGGCGAAGTGTTCACCTCGGTCGCGCGCAGCTACGACCTGATGAACGATCTGATGAGCCTGGGCATCCACCGGGCGTGGAAGCGCTACTACGTCGCCACCGCGCAGGTGAAGCCGGGCGACCGAGTGCTCGATCTGGCCGGCGGCACCGGCGATATCGCCGCGCTGATCAAGGAGCAGGTGGGGGACGAGGGCGAAGTGGTGCTGGGCGACATCAACGCCGGCATGCTCTCCGTCGGCCGTGACCGGCTGACCAACCGCGGCCTGGTCGCGGGCCTGAACTACGTGCAGTGCAACGCCGAGGCGCTGCCGTTCCCCGATGCGAGCTTCGATCTGGTCACCATCGCCTTCGGCCTGCGCAACGTGACCGACAAGGAAGCCGGCCTGCGCGAGATGCACCGCGTGCTCAAGGTGGGCGGCCAGGCGCGCGTGCTGGAGTTCTCCGAAGTCACCGCCGACTGGTTCAAGCCGATCTACGATTTCCACTCCTTCAAGATCCTGCCCAAGCTGGGCCAGCTGTTCGCGCGTGACGGCGACAGCTACCAGTACCTGGCCGAGAGCATCCGCAAGCATCCGCCGCAGGAGCAGCTCAAGACCATGATGGCCGAGGCCGGTTTCGAGCGTTGCCATTACAAGAACCTGACCGGTGGCATCGTTTCGATTCACTCCGGCTACAAACTTTGAGACAGCGGTCCGGTTCCCGCTGAGGGGGCTCGGCCACACTGCAGGCAGGCTGTCGAAGAGGGCCTGCCATGCGCCTGTACCGCGGGCTTGCCCGTGTGTTTCCCCGCTCGTTCACCGCCAAGCTGATGGCGGTGGTGTTTCTTGGCCTGCACGTCCCGCTGCTGGTCCTGCTGCTGTGGATGGCCGCCACCGGCCACTATGAGCGCGGGATGATGTGGACCGTGGTCGGGGTGGTGCTGCTGGCCACGCTGCTCGGCACGGCGATGGCGATGATGGCGCTGTACCGCCTGATGGCGCCGCTGCGCCAGGCCGCCGATGCGCTGGAGGCCTACTACGATGAGCAACGCCTGCCACATCTGCCGGATCTGGGCCACGATGAAATCGGCCGGCTGCTGCGCAGCATCAACCGCAATCTGCATGGCGTGGATGCCGGCCTGCGCGACCTGCGCCGCAGCGTGCTGCTCGATCCGCTCACCCAGGCCTTGAACCGTCGTGGCTGCGAGCAGGCGCTGGCCGATTCTGCGGCCTGGGCCAGCGAAACGGACCGGCCGCTGACCCTGTTCGTGGTCGATCTGGACAACCTCAAGCCGATCAACGACGCCCACGGCCATCTGGCCGGCGACCAGGTGCTGGTGCGGCTGGTGGACACCGCGCGGCAGTGGCTGCGCGGCCCGGACTGGATCGGCCGCTGGGGCGGTGACGAATTCCTGCTGGCCGTGCACGCTGACGGCAACGAGGCGGGGGAGCGGGTGACCCGCTGGCTGGCGCAGCTGGCCGCGCCTGCGCGCGCCGGCGACCCGCCGGTGCGGGCCAGTGCCGGTGCGGCGGGCTATCGTCCCGGTGATGACCTGCGCGAGGCCTACCGGCGCGCCGATGCGGCGATGTACCGGGCCAAGTACGCCGGGGGCGGCCGCCTGCTGCGCGCGGAGGACTGAATGCGCGAACCGCCACGCGCGGCCTGCGCGGGCGCTCGGGACAGGGGGTAAACTGGTCGTTTCACCCTGATCGGTCCCGAGTTCATGCGATCTCCGTTCCTGTTGATTCCCCTGGCCGTCGCCCTGGCGTCCGGCTGCTCCAAAGAACCGGCGGCTCCGACCGTCGATCCCACTGCCACCGCCCCGGCGAGCACTGCCATGAAAGCCGACAGCCGCAGCCACGATGAAAGCTCCTACGCCGAGCCGGACAAGGTCGTCGTCAAGGACATCGCGCTGGACCTGAAGCTGGATTTCGACAGCAAGCAGATCGGCGGCACCGCGACCTACACGCTGGAGTGGAAGGACAAGGCCGCCAAGCAGCTGGTGCTGGACACCCGCGAGCTGAGCGTGGAGAAGGTCGAGGCGATCGCCGCCGACGGCAAGGCCGCGCCGCTGCCCTTCGTGCTGGCGCCGGCCGACAAGGTGTTCGGCAGCAAGCTGAGCATCGAGACGCCGGACCAGCCGGCCAAGGTCGTGATCACGTATCACACCGCACCGACCGCCTCGGGCCTGCAGTGGCTGGAGCCGTCGATGACCGAGGGCAAGAAGCTGCCCTTCATGTTCAGCCAGTCGCAGGCGATCCACGCCCGTTCCTGGGTGCCGCTGCAGGACACCCCGAGCGTGCGCTTCACCTACAGCGCGCACGTGGTCTCGCGCCCGGACGTGATGGTGCTGATGAGCGCCGACAACGATCCCAAGGCCGCGCGTGATGGGGATTACACCTTCAAGATGCCGCAGCCGATCCCGTCCTACCTGCTGGCCATCGCCGCCGGCGACCTGGTGTTCGAGCCGATCTCCGGCCGCTCCGGCGTGTGGGCCGAACCGACCATGGTCGGCAAGGCCGCCAAGGAGTTCGAAGACACCGAGAAGATGATCGGCGCCGCCGAGAAGCTCTACGGCGAGTACCGCTGGGGCCGCTACGACATGCTGGTGCTGCCGCCGTCGTTCCCGTTCGGTGGCATGGAAAACCCGCGCCTGACCTTCGCCACCCCGACCGTGATCGTCGGGGACAAGTCGCTGGTCTCGCTGGTCGCCCACGAGTTGGCGCACAGCTGGTCGGGTAACCTGGTGACCAACGCCAGCTGGAAGGACATCTGGCTCAACGAAGGGTTCACCACCTACGTGCAGGGCCGCATCACCGAGGCGCTGTATGGCCAGGAGATGGCCGAGATGGAGCGCGAGATCGACCAGAACGACCTGCTCGCCGAAGTGAAGGACATGAGCCCGGCCGACCAGGCCCTGGCGCTGCCGCCGCTGAGCGAGCGTGATCCGGACGAGGCATTGAGCCAGGTCGCCTACGTCAAGGGCGCATGGTTCCTGCAGTTCCTGGAACAGCGCTTCGGCCGCGAGACCTTCGATCCGTTCCTGCGTGGCTGGTTCGATGATCACGCCTTCCAGAGCGCGAACACCGATCAGTTCATCGAGTACCTGAAGAAGAACCTGCTGTCCAAGAAGCCCGGTGCCGTCACCGATGCCGAGCTGAAGGCGTGGCTGGACGAGCCGGGCATTCCGTCGTTCGCGACCAAGGCCCGTTCGCGCAACTTCTCCATCGTCGATACCGCCCGCATCGCCTGGCAGGGCAGCAACACGCTGCCCAACGCACAGATCACCGGCGAGTGGGGTACCCAGGAATGGGTGCACTTCATCGACGGCCTGGGCAAGACCCTGCCGGTCGAGAAGCTGGCCGCGCTGGACAAGGCGTACCACTTCACCGGCACCGCCAACGGTGAAATCGCGATGCGCTGGTACCCGCTGACGATCCGCAGTGGCTACAGCCAAGCCAACGAAGCCGCCGGTGCCTTCATCGAACGCGTCGGTCGCCGCAAGCTGATCATGCCGATCTACGCCGAGCTGGTGAAGACGCCCGAAGGCCTGGCCTTCGCCAAGGCGGCCTTTGCCAAGGCCAAGCCGGGCTACCACCCGATCACCACCGGCTCGGTCCAGGACATGCTGGACAAGGCCGAGGCGGGCGCGGCCAAGCCGTAATCGCCAGAGGTATCGGTTGAACGAAAAACGGCGGGGAAACCCGCCGTTTTTCATGCCTGGGCGGCAGCGCTTACAGCGCGCGCACCGCCAGGAACATGTCCACGCAGTCGTGCATCACCTGCTGCTGCTGCGACGGCGTGAGCGAGGGCTGGCCGAAGGTGATCTGCGGCCAGAACGCAAAGGCCTTGAGCATCGCCTGCAACTGATGCGCGGCCTCCGCCGGCGGCATCTCCGTGCGCAGCCGGCCATCGGCCTGGGCCGCGCGGATCCAGCCGGTCAGGCCCTCTTCCTTCTCGGCCAGCTTGTCCATCATCGCGCGCGCACGCTCGGGGGCATGGACCAGTTCGGCCATCGCGACCCGCGAGAGATCGATGAAGCCGGGATCGTCCAGCAGGCGCATCTTCCGCGCGGCGAACACCAGCAACTGTTCGCGCAGCGGCTGCTCGGGATCGTATGGCACGACATCCAGCGCCTGGCTGGCCTCGAACAGCTGCCACAGGATCGCGGCGAACAACTCGTCCTTGCTGGCGAAGTGGTTGTAGACGGTGCGCTTGGACACTTCGGCGGTGGCCGCGATGCGATCCATGCTGGTGCCGGCAAAGCCGAATTCGCGGAACTCGGCCACGGCCGCGCCGAGGATGGCCGCGCGTTTGCGGTCGGTCAGGCGGGTGGGGCGCTGGGAAGTGCTCATGTGCCCATTTTACACCGTTCAGTTTACTTTTCGAAAAAGGCAAGTAAACTCCCCGGTGTACTTTCCAGGGCAAGCCCCACATGAAACGTCGCCTGCCTCGTGTCCTCCTCCTTCTGACGGTGTTGATCGCCATGTCCATTGGCCTGTTGACCTGCGGTGCCCGCCCGGCGGCCGCCTACGACCAGTCGCCCCAGTTCGGCGACGGTCGCTTCCACAACCCCACCGGCAAGACCGACCTCGGCTTCTTCCGCACGGTCGGGGTGATGTGGCGCTTCCTGTTCAACAAGCCGGCCGATGCCAGCCCGCTGGCGCCGATCCCGGTGCAGGCGCTGACCCGCCAGGCCCTGCTCGACGCGCCGGACGACAGCCTGTGGCGGTTGGGGCATTCGACGATGCTGATGAAGCTGGACGGCCACTTCTGGCTGACCGACCCGGTATTTTCCGAGCGTGCCTCGCCGATGTCGTTCATGGGCCCCAAGCGCTTCCATGCGCCGCCGCTCACCATCGACGAACTGCCGCCGATCACCGGCGTGATCATCTCGCATGACCACTACGATCACCTCGATCACGACGCGATCCGGGCGCTGGCCCCCAAGGTGCAGCACTTCGTCACCGCGCTGGGCGTGGGCGATCGCCTGATCGCCTGGGGCGTACCGGCCGCGAAGGTCGTGCAGCTGGACTGGTGGCAGGACACCCGCGTGGACGGCCTGAAGATCGTCGCGACGCCGGCCCAGCACTTCTCCGGCCGCACCCTGGCCGATGGCAACCGCACGCTGTGGGCCTCGTGGGTGATCGATACCGGACGTACCCGGATCTTCTTCAGCGGTGACACCGGCTACTTCGATGGCTTCGCCCGCATCGGCGAACGCTACGGCCCGTTCGACCTGACCATGATTGAAACCGGCGCCTACGGCGAGGACTGGCCCGATGTGCACATGCAGCCCGAGCAGAGTCTGCAGGCGCATCTGGATGTACGTGGCAAGGTGCTGATGCCGATCCACAACGGCACCTTCGACCTGGCCCTGCACCCGTGGACCGAACCGTTCGAGCGCATCACCGCGCTGGCGCAGGAACAGGGCGTAGCGCTGACCGCACCGCACATGGGCGAACGCCTGGATATCCGCGCGCCGGCACCGTCCACCCACTGGTGGCGCGAAGGACAGCCAAGCGCGGAGTGAGGCGGGCCATCATCGCGGCAACACCGGCATGCGCGGCTTGGCGATAAAGTAGGCGCCGGCGCCGTGCGCGCCATCGTCCACTACGGAGCACGCGATGAAACGACTGATCCTGGTAGCGGCCTGCGCCTTCGCGCTGGCAGCCTGCAGCAACCCCGAAGCCGAACGCCAGGCGCAGCAGGCCGCCGCGGCCGCCGCGAAGGCGCAGCAGGAAGAAAAGGCCGAAGGCGTGGCCAAGCAGTACGACATGGCCGTCGCCGCGCAGGATTGGGAACGTGCCCGCATCCATGGTGGCTCGCTGCTGGACCAGTACAAGGACACCGACGTCGCCGCCCGGATCGAGCCGGGCTACGCCGAGGTCAAGGCCAAGGCCGAGGCCGCGCGCGAAACGCGTCGTCTGCAGGCCCTGTGGCAGTACAACCAGATCCCGGTCGGCACCAAAGGCATCCAGTCCTCGGCGCAGATCTACAGCAAGGAACGCGTGGACGTGGATGGCAGCGGCGCCAAGCCGGTGCAGCTGGTCTTCCGCGATCACCCCGAGTGGAAGCGGCACGCCTATCTGGTGCTGCAGGCCGGCGATTTCCGCTGCCCGAAGTGCCAGGTCAAGGTGACCGTCGACGATGGCAAGCCGGTCTCGATGGCGGCCTGGCGCCCGGACACCGATGAAGCGATCGCGATGTTCATCACCGACCAGAAAGCGCTGTGGAACCTGGCGCGCAAGGCCAAGGTGATCAGCATCGAGTTCCCGGTCAAGGCCGGTGGCACGCGCACGGCCGTGTTCGAAACCGGTGGCGTGGATGTGAGCCGGATGCCCGGGTGGTGGCAATGAGCCGGCGCCCGCCGGTGCGCAGGCGCGTGCCGGGCGCGATCGCGGCACTGGCGGCCGTGGCGCTGTCGGCGTCGTCACCGGCCTTCGCCGACGCGGCCGCCGGCAGCGCGTTCGAGGTGCATGGCGAGCAGTTGCAGCACACCGTGCCAGCGGGGTGGACCCTGGCCTGGATGGAGGGTGATCGCGGCGGCAACGGTGAGGTGATGGCCGAGTATCTGCCTCCCGGTGAAGACATCCAGACCTGGCGTGGCGGCTATCTGCTGATCCGCCGGTTGCCGATGCCTTCAGCCGAGGTGTTGCAGCAGGTCGCGGCCAGCGGTGCGACCCTGGCGCAGGTTGGTATCACCCAGCAGCAGGAAAAGGCGAAGACGTTCTGCGCGGGACGCTTCACCCCGACGAGTGCGCGCAGCAACCGCTTCAACGGTGTCGAGTTCGCCGTGGCCGGTGGCTTCTGCGACAAGCTGGGTCCGGCGGCACCGTTCGGCGAAGGCGCGGTGGTGGCCTTCGTGCAGGGCAATGGGTTCATGCACCAGCTGCAGTACGGCTGGCGCCCGGCCGATGCGGCCGAGCTTCGGCGCAACAAGCCGTACCGGATCGAGCCGGCCCGGATCGCGGGGTACATGCAGGCCATCACCGCGACCACGCTGTGCGGCGGTGACCAGCAGCCCACCTGTACGCAACCGACCCCATGAGCGGGCTTGCGACGATCCGTCACTGGGTGTTCGATATGGACGGCACGCTGACCGTCGCGGTGCACGATTTCCAGCGGATCAAGCGTGAGCTCGCGATTCCCGCGGACGAGGACATCCTCACCCACCTCGCCGCGCTGCCGGCCGAGGAGGCCGCAGCCAAGCATGCGTGGTTGCTCGCACACGAACGCGCGCTGGCCGGGGAGGCGCAGGCCGCCCCCGGCGCCGTCCCCCTGATCCGCGCGCTGCACGCCGCGGGCTGCCGGCTGGGCATTCTGACCCGCAACGCGCGCGAACTTGCCCAGGTGACGCTGCAGGCGATCGGCATCGGGGACGTGTTCGCCCTCGACGACATCATCGGCCGCGACGACGCCGAGCCCAAGCCGTCACCGGCGGGCCTGCGATATTTTGTGGAGCGTTGGCAGGTCGATCCCGCCCGGGTGGTGATGGTCGGCGACTACCGCTTCGACCTGGAATGCGGCCGCGCCGCAGGCACCCGCACGATGCTGGTCAACACCCCGGACAACCCCTGGCCGGGCATGGCCTGCTGGCACCTGGCCGATTGCGGGCAGGTGCTGGCGACATGGGAAGCGGGCCGGGTTTCGGCCTGACCGCAGCGGCAAGTGCCTGCCGCATGATCCGCAGGCGGTGGGGCCGAAAGCAGCCAGGCATGGCCTGGCTCCAACCTCACCCCCGAGTCCCCGAGTCCCCTCTGGTGGAGAGTCCCCTTGTTGTTCAAGGGGGCGCGCCAACGGCGCGGGGATGAGGTGGAATGCCATTGGGACCCGCGATTCGCCTCGGCGAATCGTGGGCCGCGTTTGATCGCAATGCGATCAAACGCTCAGCGCGTAACCAAACTGCTGCTTGAACTGCTCATTGAACTCATCGAACGTGAAGCGCTGGTTCTGGGTGCCCGGGTGCTCGACCTTCAGCGCGCCCATCAGGTTGCCCATGCGGCCGATGGTCAGCCAGTCGTAGCCCTTCTCGATGCCGTAGATCAGGCCGGCGCGGAATGCATCGCCGCAGCCGGTCGGGTCCACCACGCGGCGCTCGTGCGCCGGCGGGATGTCATAGGTCTTTTCCGGGGTATGGATGACCGCGCCCTTCGGGCCGCGGGTGGTGATGTAGGCCTTGACCCGGCTCACGATCTCCTTTTCATCCCAGCCGGTGCGCTCCTGCAGCAGGTTGGACTCGTAGTCGTTCACGACGACGTAGTCGGCCTGCTCGATGAAGGTGCGCAGCTCCGGGCCGTTGAACAGCGGCATGGCCTGGCCCGGGTCGAAGATGAACGGTACGCCGGCCTCGAAGAACTCCTGCGAATTCTGGATCATGCCCTCGCGCCCGTCCGGGCCGACCAGGCCCAGGGTCACGCCCGGCACGTCCTTCACGTGGTTCTCGTAGGACCGCATCATCGCGCCCGGGTGGAAGGCGGTGATCTGGTTGTTGTCGTGATCGGTCGTGATGAACGCCTGCGGGGTGAACAGCTCATCGATCACCTTGACCCGGCTCAGGTCGATGCCCAGGCCCTGGAAGTACTCGCGGTACGGGCCGAAGTCCGAGCCCACGGTGCCCATCGGGATCGGCTCGCCACCCAGCAGGTACAGGTTGTAGGCGATGTTGCCGGCGCAACCGCCGAATTCACGACGCATGCGCGGCACCAGGAACGACACATTCAGGATGTGCACCTTGTCCGGCAGGATGTGATTCTTGAACTGGTCCGGGAACACCATGATGGTGTCGAAGGCAAGAGAACCACAGATCAAAGCGGACATCGAGTAAGGCCTATGCGGAAGGGGGTTTGAGGCCCGTCGGGCGGGCAACGAAACGGCGCCCTGCGGCGCCCTGCGGCGCAAAGGTTAACGGGTAGGGCGGCTTTGGGCCAGAACCCGGGCTGTCCGGATTGGCCTGAATGGCCGTGAAGGCTGGCTTTCGGCCAGATTTGTCCTTGCTCGCGCACAGGGGGATTGCTAGGCTTGTCGGCCTCGAATTCTGCCCATTTTTTCGCCATCCCGCGTTGGGCGCGACACCCCTCAGGATCAACTCCCAGATGTTCAAGAAACTGCGTGGCATGTTCTCCAATGACCTGTCCATCGACCTGGGCACGGCCAACACCCTCATCTACGTGCGTGGGCAGGGGATCGTGCTGAACGAGCCGTCGGTCGTGGCCGTGCGCCAGGACCGTGCCATCGGTGGTACCCGTTCCGTGGCTGCCGTGGGCGCCGAGGCCAAGCAGATGCTCGGCCGTACCCCGGGCCATATCACCACCATCCGCCCGATGAAGGACGGCGTCATCGCCGACTTCACCTACACCGAGGCGATGCTCAAGCACTTCATCAAGAAGGTCCACAAGTCGCGCTTCCTGCGCCCGAGCCCGCGCGTGCTGGTCTGCGTGCCGGCCGGCTCGACCCAGGTCGAGCGCCGCGCCATCAAGGAATCGGCCGAGGAGGCCGGTGCGCGCGATGTGTTCCTGATCGAAGAGCCGATGGCGGCTGCGATCGGCGCCGGCATGCCGGTCACCGAAGCGCGCGGCTCGATGGTCATCGACATCGGCGGCGGCACCACCGAAGTGGCGGTGATCTCGCTCAACGGCATCGTCTACTCGGCCTCCGTGCGCATCGGCGGCGACCGCTTCGACGAGTCGATCACCAACTACGTGCGCCGCAACCACGGCATGCTGATCGGTGAAGCCACCGCCGAGCGGATCAAGGTCGAGCTGGGCTGCGCCTACCCGCAGGCGGAAGTGATCGAGATGGAAATCTCCGGCCGCAACCTCGCCGAGGGCGTGCCGAAGATGATCAAGATCAACTCCAACGAGGTGCTGGAAGCCCTGCACGAGCCGCTTTCGGGCATCGTCAGCGCGGTCAAGCTGGCGCTGGAGCAGACCCCGCCGGAACTGTGCGCCGACGTCGCCGAGCGCGGCATCGTGCTGACCGGTGGTGGCGCCCTGCTGCGCGACATGGACCGTCTGATCTCCGAAGAGACCGGCCTGCACGTGCAGGTGGCCGATGACCCGCTGACCTGCGTGGCCCGCGGTGGTGGTCGTGCGCTGGAACTGGTGGACATGCACGGCAACGAGTTCTTTGCGCCGGAGTAAGCCGTACCGGCCGTGTATCGTGGACGCGCCTCTGCGGCGTGATGCCGGTGAGCCCCGCTCACCGGGCATCGCCTCGCCGGGGCGTTGTCGCATGCTGTTCCCGCTGCGCTGTGCTGCAACGCGCTTCACTCCCACTTTTCCCAGTCGACGCCTGTGCCGCCTTACGCCGGTCCTCCCGTAGCCTCCCGCCAGGGCGATGCCGCCAGTCCGCTGCGCCTGCTCGCTTATCTGGCCCTGGCCATCACCCTGATCGTGCTCGATGACCAGGCCGGCTGGCTGTCACGCCTGCGCGCGCAGGCCAACGTGCTGGTGCAGCCGGTGTGGGCACTGGCCGGCCTGCCGGGCCGGCTCGGGACGCAGGTCAAGGACAACGCGGCCAGCCACGGCCAGCTCGTCACCGAGAACCGCGAGCTGCGCAACCAGCTGTTGATCGCCAATGCGCGCCTGACCCGCCTGCAGACCGCGGCGCTGGACAACGCCCAGCTGCGCGAACTGCTCAACGTGGCCGAGCGCAGCGGGCTGGACGTACAGCTTGCCCCGATCCTGGATATCGACCTGGACCCGGTGCGCCAGCGCCTGGTGCTGGCCGCCGGTACCCGTGACGGCGTGCACGTCGGCCAGGCGGTGATCGACGCCGGTGGCCTGATGGGCCAGGTGATCGCCACCACCGGCAACAGCGCGACGGTGCTGCTGCTCACCGACCCCGATCATGCCGTGCCGGTCACCGTGGCCCGCAACGGCGTGCGGCTGATCGTCTATGGCCGCGGCGACAAGTTGGAACTGCGCGATATCCCGCTCAGTGCCGGGGTGGAAGTCGGCGATGAGATCGTCACCTCCGGATTGGGCGGCCGCTTCCCGGCCGGCTTCCCGGTCGGCAGCATCACCGCGCTGCGTCCGGATGACACCCATGCCTTCCTGGTCGGCGAACTGAAGCCGGCCGCCCAGCTCGACCGTGGCCGCGACGTCCTGCTGCTGCGTCCGGGCGAAGCGATCCATCTTCCGCCGAACCTGCGCCGCGACGCCGCTGAAGCGGGTGGCCCGGCGGAATCGCCGCTGCAGGACGGTCGTCCGGCGGGCAGCGCGGCACCGGCTGGCGCTCCCCCCGCAGGCACCGCACCGACGAGCGTGCCGGCCAACGTGCCGCAGGCCAACCGGCCCGGCCCGGCCGCGCCGGTACCGGTGGCGGTCCCGCGTCGGGCCACGGCATCGCCCGCGCCCGCGCCTGAAACCGGCGCCACGCCGCCGGAGGAACAACGATGAGCCGCCTGCGCGATAAACCCTGGGTGCTGCCGGTCAGTCTGGTGGTGGCGCTGCTGCTTGGCCTGCTGCCGTTGCCGGCGCTGCTGCAGCCGCTGCGGCCGTACTGGCTGGCGCTGGTGCTGGCCTACTGGGTGATCGAAACGCCGGACCGGGTCGGGCTGGGCATCGCCTTCGCCAGCGGCGTGATCGCCGATCTGCTCTACGGCGGCGTGCTCGGCGAGCAGGCGCTGCGGCTGGTGATCCTGACCTTCATCCTGCAGCGCTTCCGCGCGCGGATCCGCTTCTTCCCGATGTCCCAGCAGATCCTGGCGATCGGCGGGCTGCTGTTCAACGACCGCATCGTCAGTGCGGTGGTGCACATCGTGGTTGGCGAGCCGACCCTGCCGTGGTCGTACTGGTGGGCGCCGCTGCTGGGCATGGCGCTGTGGCCGCTGGTGTTCGTGCTGCTGGACGCGCTGCGCTTCGGGCGACGCGGGCGCTGACATGTACATGCGCCGCCAGGCCAAGAATCCGCATGCCGAGGCAGAACAGTTCCGGCGCCGCGCCGCGCTGGGCTTCCTCGGCGTCCTGGTGTGCCTGGTCGGGCTGGGCGGCTGGTACTTCAAGCTGCAGGTGATGGACCACGACATCTACGCCACGCGCTCGGAAGCCAACCGGATCAAGCCGCGGCCGGTGGTGCCGGGGCGCGGGATGATCTACGACCGCAACGGCCGGCTGCTGGCCGAGAACGTGCCCGCGTTCCGCCTGGACATCACCCCGGACAAGGTCAAGGACATGGACGCCACCCTGGCCGGCCTGTCCAACATCCTCGCGCTCAGCCCGGAAGACATCGAGACGTTCAACAAGTCGCGCAAGGCCCGCCGCAGCTTCCTGCCGGTCACACTCAAGCTGCGCGTCACCGATGAGGAGATGGCGCGCTTCGCGGTGGATCGCTGGCGCTTCCCCGGCGTGGAGCTGGAGCCCTACCTGACCCGTCGCTATCCCTATGGCGATCTGTTCGCGCACATCATCGGCTACGTCGGCCGGGTGGATGACAAGGACCTGGAGATGCTGGGCGAAGGCAATGCCGCGCTGACCCACATCGGCAAGTCCGGTCTGGAGCGCTATTACGAGCAGCAGCTGCGCGGCAAGGTCGGTTACGAGCAGGTCGAGACCAACGTGCAGGGCCGCGCGATCCGCACCATCGGCCGGGTCGCGGCGCAGTCCGGCAGCGATCTGCGGCTGTCCATCGACGCCGATCTGCAGCGCGCGATGGTGGCCGCCTTCGGCGAGTTCGAGGGCGCGGCGGTGGCGATGGACCCGCGCACCGGCGAGGTGCTGGCGATGGTCAGCCTGCCCTCATACGACCCCAACCTGTTCGTCAACGGCATCTCGCACGCCGATTTCAAGGCGCTCAACGACAACCCGTCGCGGCCGCAGTTCAACCGCCTCGTGCTGGGCGGCGTCGCGCCGGGCTCCACGATCAAGCCGTTGATCGGCCTGGCCGGGCTGGACAGCGGCGTGCGCCGGCCGGAAGACAAGATCCTCTCCACCGGCATGTTCTATCTGCCGGGTACCTCGCGGGGCTGGGGCGATGCCAACCGTGGCGGCCATGGCTGGACCGATCTGCGCAAGTCGATCACCCAGTCCGTCAATACGTACTACTACAAGCTCGCGCTGGATCTGGGCATCGAACGCTTCGACCACTACATGGGCTATTACGGGTTCGGTGCGCCGACCGGCATCGACCTGACCGGTGAGATCGGCGGCATCCTGCCTTCGCCGGCGGCCAAGTACAAATCGCGCAAGGAACGCTGGTATCCCGGCGACACGGTCAACGTCAGCATCGGCCAGGGCGACTGGAAGGTCACCCCGCTGCAGCTGGTGCATGGCGTGGCCGGGATCGCCGATGGCCAGCTGCGCCAGCCGCACCTGGTGATGCAGCAGCGCGCCGGGTTCGACGCGGACTGGACGGCCACGCCGCCGGGCGAGAGCAAGCCGATCAGCCCCACGCCGAGCAATCTGCAGGCCGTGCGCGAGGGCATGATGGGCACCATGCAGCCGGGCGGCAGTGGCGCGCGTGCGGCCGCGGGCGCGCCGTACGTGATGGCCGGCAAGACCGGTACCGCGCAGGTGATCAGCCGCCGTGGCACGGCCGCGGTCAATCCGCGCAGCCTGCCGCTGCACCTGCGCCACCGCGCGCTGTTCGTGGGCTTCGCGCCGGCCGACAACCCGGTCATCGCCGTGGCGATCGCGGTCGAGGGCGGTGGTTACGGCGGCTCGGCGGCGGCACCGATCGCACGCAAGATCTTCGATGCCTGGCTGCTCGGCAAGATGCCCGACGGTCTGGAACCGCTGGACAGCGAGCGCGGCACCACCGCGATCGGCATCACCGCCTTCGATGGTGGCGACGGCGCGGCGCGCGAAGCCGGCGATGCGGCGGTGGCTGCGCTGGAGCTGATGCCGGTCGTGGTGGGTGTGCCCGCCCCAGCGCCCGCGCCGGACCCGGGCGCCCCCGTGCCCACTGCCACCGCGCCCCCGACCGCACCGGAGCGGCCACGATGAAGGTCTTCCTGCGCTGGGCGGTCGACATGGCCGTCCGTTTCAGCAGCTCGCTGGACTGGGTGCTGTGCCTGGCCCTGGGCGCGCTGATGCTGATCGGCCTGGCGGTGCTCAAGAGCGCCGGCGGCGATGGTCTGGTGTTCGCACAGGGCGCGCGTTTCGCGGTCGGCCTGGCCGCGATGTGGGCGATCTCCCGCGTGTCGATCCTGCGCATCCGTTCTGCGACGCCGCTGATCTATGCGGTGTCGATGATTCCGCTGCTGGCCGTGTTCGTGCTCGGCACCGGCAAGTACGGCCGGCAATGGCTGGATCTGAAGCTGTTCTACCTGCAGCCGGCCGAGCTGCTCAAGGTCAGTCTGCCGATGATGGTGGCCTGGTATCTGCATCGCATGCCGTTGCCGCCGCGCTTCTCCACGGTGTTGACCAGCGCGGTGATCATCGGCGTGCCGACCGGGCTGGTGATGCTGCAGCCGGACTTCGGCACCGGCGTGCTGATCGCCGCCAGCGGTGCGTTCGTGCTGCTGCTGGCCGGGCTGCCGTGGTGGTGGGTGGGGGTGGCAGTCGGCGGTGTCGCCGCGGCCGCGCCGGTGGCCTGGTTCTGGCTGCTGCGGCCGTACCAGAAGGACCGCATCATGATGTTCATGGACCCGGAGAGCGATGCGCTCGGTGCGGGCTGGAACATCATCCAGTCCAAGATCGCGATCGGCTCGGGCGGCTTGGACGGCAAGGGCTGGGGCCAGGGCTCGCAGTCGCACCTGAACTTCATTCCCGAACAGACCACCGACTTCGCCTTCTCCGTGCTCAGCGAAGAGTTCGGCTGGATCGGCGTGGCCCTCGTGCTTGCGTTGTACCTGGTGGTGATCGGGCGCTGCCTGTGGATCGCCTCGCAGTCGCGCGACTCCTATTCGCGGCTGTTGGCCGGCGCGACCGGGTTGGCGTTCTTCGTCTATGTGCTGGTCAACGGCGGCATGATTTCCGGGCTGTTGCCGGTGGTCGGTGTTCCCATGCCGCTGATCAGTTACGGCGGCACCTCGGCGGTGTCGCTGCTGGCCGGCTTCGGTCTGGTGATGGCGGTGCGTCGCCACAATCCGGTACACGGCGGCTACGGCTGAGGGCGCGCGCGGCGTACGCCGCGCCCCGGCGGTACGTGTCGGCTAAGGATTGGGGCGCCCGCGCGTGTTAAGGTCCTGCGCTCGCGCCGGCCCGCATCGCGGGTCCGCTTTCTGTTCGCCGTGTCGCCTCCTGCTGTGCGTCGCGTCATCCACAGGAGTCGTCCGCATGGTCGAACTACTGCAGCGCGCACGCGCCGTGTTCCATTTCTTTTTCGGTACGCTGGACCTGCCGCTGCTGGGCGCATTGTGTCTGCTGATGGTGGCCGGCCTGGCCGTGCTGCACAGCGTGGACGGGCCCGTGCATGCGCAGGCGATGCGCTACGGTGCCGGCCTTGCCGCGCTGTGGGGGCTGTCGCGGCTGCCGGTGGTGACGCTGCGCGCGTGGTCGCCATGGATCTACACGCTGTCCCTGCTGCCGTTGCTGGCGGTGTATGTGGTCGGCACCGGCAAATACGGCCAGCGCTGGTTGAACCTGGGCGTGTTCTATCTGCAGCCTTCCGAGCTGCTCAAGCTCAGCCTGCCGATGATGATGGCCTGGTACCTGCACAAGCAGCCGTTGCCGCCGCGGCCGCGTGCGGTGCTGACCGCCGCCGTGCTGATCGGTGGCCCGGCGGTGCTGATCCTGCTGCAGCCCAACCTGGGCACGGCCACCCTGGTGACCGCCAGTGGCGTGTTCGCGCTGCTGCTGGCAGGGCTGCGCTGGTGGTGGATGGCCGTGGCGCTGGGGGGGCTGTCGGTGGCCGCGCCACTGGCCTGGTTCGGCCTGCTGCGCCAGTACCAGAAGGATCGCGTGCTGACCTTCCTGTATCCCGAGAACGATCCGCTGGGCACGGGCTGGAACATCATCCAGTCCAAGATCGCGATCGGCTCGGGCGGCCTGCATGGCAAAGGCTGGGGGCAGGGCACCCAGGCGACGCTGGATTTCCTGCCCGAGTACACCACCGACTTCGCCTTCTCGGTGTTGGCCGAGGAGTTCGGCTGGGTGGGCGTGGCGGTGGTGCTCAGCCTCTTCCTGTTCGTCACCGCACGCTGCCTGTGGATCGCCAGCCAATCGCGCTGCGGTTACTCACGCCTGCTGGTGGGCACCACCGGCCTGGTGTTCTTCGTCTACGTGGTAGTCAACGGCGGGATGATTTCGGGTCTGCTGCCGGTGGTGGGCGTGCCGATGCCGCTGATCAGCTATGGCGGCACCTCGGCGGTATCGCTGCTGGCCAGTTTCGGGTTGGTGATGGCGGCGCGGCAGCACCAGCCGGTGCATGCAACATGAGTGATTCTGCGCCAGCCCTTGCGCAGCCCAGCATACGGAAACGGTTTCAGGTGCAAACAATGTCAACGCGCCGAGACAAAAGTGAGAAGTGGCGCACAGATATGAAGTGACTTGATCTCGATCAATGGACTTGTCGTAAACGGCCTGCACAATGGCGGCCCGCCAACAACGACGCGCTGAGCCAAGCATCGCGGAGGGGGAGTCTGGCGGGGAGTAGTTGGCCTCACAGGTAGAGGGGCGAGGCGCGCGCTGGGGAGATGCGCGCCATGCTGCTGCCGACCGGGTCCGGTTTGGCCGGTTGCGTCTGCGGGGATGGGGACGCAACCGGCAGACCTCTTGTGCCTACCGCATCTTTCTCAAAAGTGAGACGTACGTTGCTCGATAGCGCTTCGTCGGGTCTCCCCGGTGAACGGAGTAGACGCCTCACTGCATCGGCGCACGCTGGACACCACGGCACTGCCTTTCGCCAGAACATGAATGGGCAGGGGAGATCGCGCCTCTCTACATGCGGGCTTAACGGTCGCGAAGAAACTCAGGCAATCCGTTGAGATTCATGGTCTTAGGGGTTTTAATTCATCCATGACCTGCTAACCTGCCGCGATGATTCGACGCTCCCTGGCCTGCATGCTCACGCTCGGTTTGGTCGCTTGTGCGACCCAGCCGCAGACTCCTTCACCGACGCCGCAGGCCTCGGGTGTCCCTGTCACGCCAGCGGCGGGCAACAAAGGGCCGGCCGAAGCCGCTCCCGAGGCCGCCGGTGCCAATGCCGCCCCGGTCGACTTGACCCCGGTGCCGTTCGAGGTGGCCCGCGCCAACTTCGTGCGCGACACCGCGGCCCGTTACGGCATTCCCGCCGCGCAGATCGAAGCGACCCTGGCTCAGGCGCAGATCCGTGATCCGATCATCGCCGCGATGTCGCGCCCGGCCGAGCGGGTCAAACCCTGGAACGAATACCGGCCGATGTTCATCAGCCAGGCGCGGATCGAGGGCGGCAGGAAATTCCTGGCCCAGCACCGCGATGAGCTGATGCGCGTGCAGCAGCGCACCGGCGTACCGGCCGAAGTGATCGTGGCGATCATCGGCGTGGAAACCAGCTATGGCGGCAACACCGGCAATTACCGCGTGCTCGATGCCCTGTACACGCTGGCCTTCAAGTACCCGCGCAGCGGCGACCCGGCCAAGCTGGAACGCGAAGTGCGCCGCGAATTGTTCTTCCGCGACGAGTTGTCACAGCTGTTCGCGCTGACCCGCGACGAGAAGCTGGACATCACCGCGATCAAGGGCAGCTACGCCGGCGCGATGGGCATGGGGCAGCTCATGCCCTCCAGCTACCTCGACTATGCGGTGGACGGCAACGGCGATGGCCGCCGCGATCTGTTCACCAGCTACGACGACGTGTTCTCCTCGATCGCCAACTACTTCGTCAAGAAGGGCGGTTGGGTCCGCGGTGGCCCGGTCGCCGTGCCGGCGACGCTGCAGGCCGGTCGTGAGGAATTCAATCCGACCGAATGGGCGCCGACCTGGACGCTGTCGCAGCTGGCCCAGCGGGGTTACCAGCCCAGCGTGCCGGTCGCGGCCGGCCTGACCGCCACTCCGATCACGCTGGAAGGCAGCACTGGCAAGCAGTACTGGCTGGGCTTCCAGAACTATTACGCCATTACCCGCTACAACCTCTCGAAAATGTACGCGATGGCCGTGTACCAGTTGTCCCAGGCCATCGCCGGACAGGAGTTGCCGCCGGCATGAACACGATCGCACGCTCCAGATGGCTGATCCCGGGTCTGTTGATACTGGCACTGGCCGCCTGCAGCAGTGCGCCCAAGAAGCCCGGTGGCAGCAGCGCCGGCAGCAGCAAGCCGTCCGGTGCGGTGGTGCAGGGCAAGGGCGGGCGCCCGGCGCATTGCCCTGACGGTTCGCCCTACAAGGCCGCCGCAGAAGATCCGAGCACGCGCGGTGACTACCGCGCTGGTGGCCTGTACAAGCCTGGCGTGAATGACAGCACGCCTACCTACATCCCGAACGTGGCCTGCATCCCCGAGCCGGAAGTGGTCGACCTGCCGCGCTCGCCGATCGGCAACAAATCGCCGTATGTCGTGCTGGGCAAGCAGTACCAGGTGATGGACAAAACCCGCGGCTACGCCGAGAAGGGCACCGCCTCGTACTACGGCGCCAAGTTCCACGGCCGCCTGACCTCCAACCGCGAGGTGTACGACATGTACGCCTTCACCGCCGCGCATAAGACGCTGCCGCTGCCGAGCTTCGCCCGGGTCACCAACCTGGACAACGGCGAATCGGTGATCGTGCGCGTCAACGATCGCGGCCCGTTCCACGATGGCCGCGTGGTCGACCTCAGCTATGCCGCCGCCGTGCGCCTGGGCATCACCCAGCGCGGCACCGGCAACGTGGAAGTCCGCGCGCTGGCCCCGGGGGATGACAACCTGATGGTCGACAAGCCGAGCCGCCGCGAGCGCCGCGAAGTCGCTGCCGCTGCGGCGGCGGCGACCTCCACCGCTACCGCGGCACGCAGCGCCAGCGAGATGGATGCGCTGGTCGGCAAGCTGCCCGCCGCCACGGCGACCGCCGCCGCCAAACCGGCCGGCGAGCAGTACCGCTACCGCGTGGCCGATTCGGCCAAGCCCGGCAACGCCGACAACTTCGATCACTGGATGCGCGACAACGGCGTACGCGTGGCCACCGGCAAGCCCGCCACCACCCAGGCCGCCAGCGTGAACAGCGCCCCGGTCGCGGTGGCCGCGTTGCCCGCCGCCGCGCCCGCCGCACGCCCGGCGCCGGCGCCCAGCGCGACACTTTCCCAGCAGGTGCTCGGCAGCGTGCTGCTGCAGGTCGCCAGCTTCGCCAGCCGCGACAACGCCACGCGCGCGCTTGGCCAGCTGTCCTCGGCCGGCATCGCCGGGGCCAGCATCAGTGACATCGTCAGTGGCGGGCGCACCCTGTGGCGCCTGCGCGTCCCGGCCCCCGACCATGCCAGCGCCTCGGAACTTGCCGGCCGGATTGCCGGTCTGGGCTTCGGGGCGCCGCAGATCGTGAAGGACTGAGCCTTCCACTGCCCGCGGCACGCCAGCGCGTGCCGCCGCTCCTTGGGCCTACAATGCCCGCTATCCCTCATCCACCCCTTGGCGCCCTCCAGGAGCTTGCTGTCCGATGAAATTCCGCTTTGCCGCCGCTGCCATGGCCACGACCCTGTTCGTGGGCATGGTTTCCGCCCAGACCCCCCTGCCGACCCCGGCACCGGCGCCTGCTCCCGCCGCCGCCGCGCCCGCCACCGTGGCCACCCCGCCGGCGCCCAAGCCCAGCGTCTCCAAGGCCTGGATCCTGATGGATTACGCCACCGGGCAGGTCCTGGCCGGTGAAAACGTGCACGAACAACTGGCCCCGGCCAGCATCACCAAAGTCATGACCTCGTATGTCGTGGCCGCCGAGGTCAAGAACGGCAAGGTCCGTACCGACGACCAGGTGATGATGAGCGAACGCGCCTGGCGCGAGGGCGGCGCCGGCACCGACGGCAGCTACAGCGGCTTCCCGGTCAACCAGACCGCGCGCCTGGAAGACATGGAAAAGGGCATGGCGATCCAGTCCGGCAACGATGCCGCGATCGCCCTGGCCGAACACGTGGCCGGCAGCGAAGAGGCCTTCGCCTCGCTGATGAACAGCTACGCCGCCAAGATCGGCATGAAGGATTCCCACTTCGTCAACGCCCATGGCCTGAGCGCCCCGGGCCACCACACCACCGCTTACGACCTGGCACTGCTCGGCCGCGCGATGGTGCGTGACTACCCGGAAACCTACGCCTACAACAAGGTGAAGGAATTCACCGTCGGCAACATCACCCAGCCCAACCGCAACCTGCTGCTGTGGCGCGACCAGAGCGTGGACGGCATCAAGACCGGTCACACCTCCGAAGCCGGCTACTGCCTGATGAGTTCGGCCCAGCGCGGTGATCAGCGTCTGGTCGCCGTGGTGCTCGGTGGCGGCTCGGAAAAGCAGCGCGCCGATGACAGCCTGGCGCTGCTCAACTGGGGCTTCCGCTTCTTCGAAACCCACCGCATGTACGAGCCGGGCAAGGTCGTGGCCGAGCACAAGGTGTGGAAGGGCACGACCGACAAGCTGCAGCTGGGCGTGGCCCAGCCGATGCTGGTCAGCGTCCCGCGTGGCCGCTACAACGATCTCAAGCCGAGCATCGATGTGCCCAAGACCTTGGAAGCCCCGTTCACCGCCGGCCAGCAGGTCGGCACCCTGAAGGTGATGCTGGACAACCAGGTTGTCGCCCAGGCCCCGCTGGTGGCCGTGGCCGCCGTGGAAGAAGCCGGCTTCTTCAAGCGCCTGTGGGACAGCTTCTGGATGTGGTGGGAATCGGAGTAATCCGCGCCACTGCCTCAGATGAAAAAAAAGACCGGCGAAAGCCGGTCTTTTCTTTACTGGCGGCCACCGGCTGGCACCGGCGGACAGTCGCCTTACATCGAGCGGCTGATCGTAAAGCTGCCGAACACCGGCGCCTCGCGCTGCCCATCGAATTCGCGCGTGCTGTGGTAACGGGCCAACGCGAATTTCCAACGTCCGCGCATCACCGCCAGGCCGTAACCGGCCGTCCCCACCACAGGGCGCTTGTCCACGCTGTGGCTGTTGCGGAAGGTATTGCCATCCAGCGTGATATCGCGGATCACCCACGCCGCATCGGTCGTCGCGAACAGATGCCACGACCACCCGCTTGGCTTGCCGCCGCGCGTCGGTGCCGTGTTCTCACCGGCCGGACGCAGCGGCGTACTGCCGAAGTCGTCGGGCAGCTTCCAGCCGAAACGGACCTCGCCACCTGCATTGAGGTGGGTGGCCAGGTTGCCCACCGCACCACCGTAATGGCTGATCGCATCCCAGCCCCAGCCGCCCAGATTCTCCGTGGCATCGGCCGGCCAGCGGCGCATCCGCTCGTGCGTGAGCATGAACACCGGCTCGTTGTGCAACTGGTTGTCCCAGCCCTGGAACTTCTCATCGCCCAGCAGATCATGCACCGCGTTCTGCACCTGCTTGCCCTGTGCCCACGGCCCTACCACGCCCACCGCCAGCTGCGTGGTCTGCAGCCGGTCGCCGCGGCGCGCGTTGTACCCGAAGCTGCCGATCAGCACACCGGCATACGGCCGGTCGTCCTCGATCAGGTCCTTCCGGGTGAAATCGGTCGGGGTGAAAATCCCCTGGGCCAGGCTGAAGATCATGTTCTGCTGTTCGTACTCGCCCGGGTGCAGCCGCTCCAGATGGCTGTTGACCCAGCGCGCCAGGCGCGGCAGGCACGGATCGTCGGTGTAATCGACCAGATTCGGCGAGACGAAGGTGATCTGTGCGCCGTTGGTATAGCCCTGATCCTGGTCCTTGCCGCCGAACAGGTCGTTGTCCACGCGGACATTGATCTGCGGCGGGTGCTCGCGCATTGCATCGGGCCCGCATTGCGGGGCGGCCTGGGCGGCGAAGGGGAGGGCGGAGGCCATCAGGCCGGACAGGGCGAGCGCTGCGGCGCAGCGCTTGGGATGGATGGGCATAGAGGAATGGGTTTCGGTCGTCTTTTGCCGGGATACGGTACAGACAGGGATGTGAGGGATCGACTACGCCACGTTCATCGGTCTGTTTCGAAACCCGGCATGTCCCGGGAAACGCTGTCCCTGCTGCGTGGCGCCGGCAGCGGGCCGGTCCCCCTGCGCCCCCTCAGTCAGCTGGCGTTGTGGTTGGAAACGCTTTGCCATATTCTCCGCGAGGCGTCAGGGGACGCCGTAAAGGATTCGGGTCTGCGCAGGCAGGCCCTCTCTCAACCCATGGAGTGCGCTTGCCCGTTGGCGGCAGCGCTGGATGACACAGATGATCAAATCACATTCGCTCGCCCATCTTCTGGCCTGCGCCACGCTGGGCGCCGGGCTGATGGCCCTCAGCACGCCGGCGTCGGCGGGTCTGCGCGACGCGTTCGGCAGCCGCGGTTCCGCCCAGGAACAGAGCCAGGCCGGCCAGGCGGAGATTCCCGTCTGCAGCAAGCCCTTGGGCACGATCGCGGTGATCGAGCCGGAAGACGTGGTGAACTGGTGGAGCGGGCAGCAGTTGCCGGCGCCATCGCGTCTGATCAAGGTGTTCGTCAGCAAGTCCAAGTGTTTCACCCTGGTCGACCGCGGGGTGGGCCTGGCCGCATCCCAGGCCGAGCGTGCGCTCGCTGCCGACGGTGAACTGCGCAATCGCTCCAACGTCGGCAAGGGCCAGATGCGTGCCGCCGATTACGTCCTGATTCCGGACCTGATCTCGCAGAACAGCGATGCCGGCGGCAATGCCATCGGTGGCCTGCTCAGTGGTCTAGTGGGTGGCAAGGCCGGCTCGGTGGTCAGCGGCCTCAACCTGCGCAGCAAGACCGCCAACGTCACCTTGAGCCTGACCGACGTGCGGTCCTCCGAACAGGTGGCCGTGGTCGAAGGCAATTCCAAGAAGACCGACCTGGGCTGGGGCGCCCGCGGCAGCCTGTTCGGTGGCAGCGGCCTGGCCAGCATGGGCGTGGGCGGCTATGCCAACACCGAAATCGGCCAGGTCATCACCCTGGCGTACCTGCAGGCTTACACCAACCTGGTGGGCGAGCTCGGCGGCCTGTCCGGCAACCCGGCTGCGACCAACGTCAGCCAGGCTGCGACCATGCTCAAGCCGGGCCGCCTGCTGGCCAACGCCAAGGGCACCGGCACAGCCGTGCGTTCGCTGGAGCCGGGCATGCTGCTGTATCCCACCGGCCTGAAGGAAGGCGCGATGTGGGAAGTGGAAGACGAAATGGGCAACAAGGGCTGGGTCAACTCCACCCTGATGGAACTGGCCCGCTGAGCCGGCCCGGAGGGGGGGGGGGGCCCCCCCGCCGCCCCCCCCCCCCCCCCCGCCGGGGACGGGGGGGGGGGGGGGGGGGGGGGGGGGGGGGGGGGGGGGGCCCCCCGGGCGGGGGGGCGCGCCCCCCCCGGGCCCCCCACCGTGG
>NZ_NIVS01000013.1 GCF_002205165.1 Stenotrophomonas maltophilia
GCTTCGTGCTCATAACCACCTCCGCCTAAGCCATAGTTTATGGCTGCGAGGTGTCTACGGAACCCTGGGCGATTCAGTTGCACCCTTTTCAAAGGGTGCAGAATTTGCACCCTTTGAATCTGAGCCGGATACGTCACCGTCGTTCGAGGCGGCCAGATCCTCGCCCTTGATCCAACGCGGGCTGATCCGATACTCGCGCGGGCGTCCGCCAGACTTGTAGCCGGACATGCGGCCGCCGCCAGCGTTCACCAGCTCCAGCCAGCCGCTCTGCTCCATCTTGCGGAGCTGGTACTGCACAGAGCGCTCAGACTGCCTCGACTTCACCGCAAGGCTGGCGATCGACGGGAAAATGTGGGTGCCATCGTCATGGGCGTGGTCGGCCAGGGCCAACGCCAGCAGCATCTCGCCGCCGCCCGCCGGATACCTGTCGAACACCATGCCGGTCATTCGTGCTGCCATGTCAGATCACCAACGCCAGGTTCTCGCCCGGGGCTACAGGCCACCAGGTGCACGCGCTGCGGCCGCTGACCGGGCACGGCATGGCCGGGCCGCGCCATACCTGTTTGGTCTTCAACAGCTCAGGCAGGCGGCGCGCCAGCATGTAGCGGTCCAGGCCGGTCACGTCGGCCAGCTTCATGCTGGTCAGCCCAGGGTGCTGCTTCACGGCGGCGGCAGCCTTGGACTGCTGGTCACGCTGGATGCCGCTGGCGGCCACGTAGCTCCCGGCCTCATGGCTGGTGCTGATATCGGTTGAACGGGCCAGATGGTTCATGCCAACTGCTCCAGGCCGATTACCTTCAACAGCGACTTTCGGAAGGTCACCAGGCTGATCAACATGTCGTCGGTGCCGTTGATGATCCGGCGTGCGTATGGCCGGTCCTTCTCGTCGATCACACCATCCGCAACAGCAGGACTGAGCGCGGCCACCAGCTCACCGAAGTCCGTCATCAACTGCCCAACGCCAGCCGTGTCACACGATTCCTCAATGGCATCAAGGCGGATCGGCAGAACACCGCGGCGGCGGCCCAGCTCGCGCTCGCAACTCGAGCGGTATGGCTCTGGAAGGCTGAGAACCCAGGCGTCCTCCAGATTGGCAGGCAGGGTCTTGACCACCCCATCGAGGTAGCGGCCCAAGATTTGTCCGTTGTGCTTCTTGTCGGAATCGCAGTCACCGCCGCGCGTGATCCGGAACGGAACCTCGCGGTCGTCTTCAGCCAACCGATTCAGGTACATGTCGGCCACTGCCATGGCGAACGATCGGCGATTGCTGCCGGTGTCGCGCAGCATCTGCTCGGTGAAGGCGTAGATCACGGTCTGTCGCTTCGGCAGAAAATGGGTCGCATGCTTCATGACGGGGTCTCAGCTCGGCGCCACACTTGGGCCATGGAAGAATTCAATTCAGGGACGAACGCTGGCCGGTCAGGCCGCGTGCACTTCAAGGTCGATTCGGCCAGCGTCCGGGTCATCCGGAGCGGCTTGGGCGGCCGGCGGCACTTCCTGCACGCCCAGCAGCTTCAGCACCTGCGGCAGCGCCGGGACGCTCTGCTCTTCCGGCCAGGCCTCTACCTGCTTAACAGGCAGCCTCAGCAGCTTCGCCAGCGGCGCATCGGTCTTGAAACCGAACTTCGCCCGCAGCGCGCGCTTGCTCATCCGGCTATCGACCTCCGCGCCGATCACGGCCCGGTTGCTCCCGTAGTGTTCGGGCTTCATCGCTGCCAGCTTGAAAGCTGCTTCAGCGCGCGGTGACCTGGTACGTCCAGCCAGGATTTCGCGAACAGCATTGGGCGTAACGCCCATTCCGACAGCCAACTGATCAACAGTCGCGCCGGCGCTCAACAACCCTTCGATGTGGGATTTCCAGTCCATGGACATGCAAGCTACAGAATCCTGTAATTCCAGTCAACAGCATTCTGTTACAGAGTTCTGTGACCATTGTTCGATGGAAACCATCGGCACCCGACTCCGCAAAGAGCGGACCCTGCAGAACATCAGCCGCACCGCGCTCGCGCAGACGACCGGGGTCGGCTACAGCACCCTGGCCGAGCTGGAACGGGGAGGCATGCAGACCAGCACCAAGCTGCGGGTGATCGCAGATGCCTTGGGCGTATCGCTGCGCTGGCTTGAAACCGGCAAGGGCCCGAAGCAGGAATCCGGGGCCCCGCTCCCTTCCGCGAGGGTCGCGGCGTCTGAGACCAGGCCGGACTATGTTCACGTCCAGCAACTGGACGGAGAAGCAGGCATGGGGGAAGGACGAGTCAACGAGGATTACCCGGAAGTGGTACGCGCCATGGACTTCGAGCCTGGCTATATCCGGTCAGTCGTCGGCTTCGTGCCGCCGCCGGGGCGCCTGGTGCTGGTCACCGGTCGGGGCGACTCGATGATCCCGGTGATTCAGCCGGGCGAGGCGCTGATCGTCGACACCGGCGTGACCGCCTTCGACGGTGACGGCATCTACCTGATCAACACGGGGAACGGCCAGCAGATCAAGGCGCTGCAGGACCGCGGCGACGCAGTCTATGTGGTCAGCGCCAACGCAGGCCTGTATCCCGCCTTCCCTCTCCCCACTCAGACGGTTATCGGCGGCAAGGTCTATCTACGAAACCGAATCGACCGCCTGAACTAGAGACAAGGAAGAGCTGTGGCTTTGATGCAATGCCCTGACTGTCACAAGGAATTGAGCGATCGGGCCCACGCCTGCCCGCAATGTGGCCGCCCTCTGGCAGGCACGGTCGAAAAGAAGCCGACCAAGCACTACGGCTGCGGAACGCTGATCGTTGGGCTGGTCACCTTGTTTGCCGTCGCCACCTGTTGGAACGCCGCTCGGGATGGGCCGGCGGCGCCTGTGACGCGCGCCTCTCACGCATCAGACCGTCCCGAGAACGCCGAGATAGTCCGAGCATCCAAGACGGAACTTCGTCAGCTGACCGCCATTCGCAATGTCGAATGGGTGGACGGAGAGATGACGATCGCTGTGGAAGACAACGGCGGCAGCTGGGATAGCGTGGCCGACAGCACCTGCACCTGGCTGCGATCGCGCGGTTTCAAAGGTGATGTCGCGGTATCCGTGCTCGATGCGCCCGCGCTGCGAAACAAACGCTGGAAGCAACTGGCGCGGCAGCGCTGCAACTGAGCAGCGGCCGGCACAGGTGCCGACCACGCCCTTTTATTCTCCAGCGCCGGCCGTCGTGCCGGCCTTGGGGGCCAGGAACTGGAACAGGGTGGAGTCAGCAAAAAGCTCACCCAGAACCGACGACACCCCATTGTTGAGATCTTCCTGGTTCTTGCCAGCGGCGGGCACAAACAGAACGCGGCGTTCCTTGTCGCTGATGTACATTTTCTCATAGCTGTCGCCAGGCTTGGCCGCCACAGCCTTCATGGCCGCGTTGACGGCGACGCCGCCGCTCCAGAAACCGATAGAGGTCGAGTACTCCAGCGCGCGGATCTCGATCGACAGCTTGGTCGCGGACTCCGAGTAGGGGACGACCTTGAACCCGCGGCTGGTCAGCCCCTCGGCTACCTGCTCTTCAAACACCTCTGCGATGTCCTGCGTTGTGGTGATCTCGGCAGCTTTGCCGTGGAAGTTGCCGCGATGGCCGAGGGACTTGGTGGGCCGCTCGTCAACCACCCGTAGCCCAACCGGTGTGCCCTGCCCTTCCTGGCTCTTTGCCACAACCACTGTCGGAGCAAAGCGGGCCTGCTGCCTGGTGTACGAGCATGCGGACAGCGCCAGCACGGTGGCAACTGCGATCAGAACCTTCTTCATCCCTGTCCCCTGTATCCATTCGTATGCATCGCGCGGGCGCCGCGGCGCGCGCCGTAAGGGGCAATGGTGACATCCGCCCATCTCGCGATCCAGTAGCCCCGTGGAATTGCCACTGCAAAAAGCTACAGAATCCTGTTGCACACAGCTACAGGATTCTGTAGTCTGGCCCGGTCGCCCCAGTAACAGCCCATCCGGGCCGGGGCACGGAGACTTCCATGGCTTCCATCACCGTCAGCGCGCGCGCCATCCCCGTCGTGGAAGCGCGCCCCAACACCAGCAGCATCGTCATCAAGGTTGGCGAAGCCACCGTCAGCCTCGCACCCGACGAGGTCGCCCAGCTCTGCCAGGACCTGTCCCGCGCCTGCCTCCAGCTGCGCCGCACGGCCAGCGCACGGCGCGGGATGGTGCCCGCCGGCCGCATCGAGATCTCCCGCGGCAACACCGACCTCGTCGAGGTGCAGGCATGAGCAGGAGCGGATACAGCGACGACTGCGAGAACTGGTCCCTTATCCGCTGGCGTGGGGCCGTCGCCTCGGCCATTCGCGGCAAGCGCGGCCAGCAGTTCCTGATCGAACTCCGTGAAGCGCTGGACGCTATGCCGGAAAAAAGGCTGATCGCTGATGAGCTGCAGGACAACAGCGGCTGCTACTGCACGCTGGGCGTCATCGGCGCAAAGCGCGGCGTCGACATGAGCGGCCTTGATCCGTCCGACCGTGAGGCCGTAAGCCAGAAGTTCGGCGTGGCCGAGGCATTGGCTGCCGAGATCGCCTTCGAGAACGACGGCGAGTGGCGCTGGGAGAAGGAGACTCCTGAGGCCCGATGGGCACGCATGAGGAAGTGGGTCGGCGACCAGATCCGCGAAGGCGGTGCCGCATGAGCGCCGTCATCCTCCAGTTCCCCACCAACACCGCCCAGCGCGCCAACGGCGCCGGCCTGGCCGTGGCGATCGCCGCCAAGCGCATGGGGTATCGCCCGCACCACATCGCCCGTGCCGCTGCCCTCGCCCGCCGCGAGGTGCTGGACGGCCACAAGAGCGCTGCCCGTGCCGTCGCCGACATGACCCGCGACCTTTCCCGCGCCGCCAGCACCAACGCGCCGGGGGCCGCATGAGCGCGATCGATTTCGCCTTCGGCCTGATCGTCGGCTTCGCCGCTGGCGCCCTCGTCGCCACCGCATGGCTGCAGCGCCGCCAGGAAGAACAGTTCGCCAAGCTCATGGAGCAGATCCGATGCGCTGGCTGAGCCGTCACTGGCGCGCCGCCCTGCTGGCGCTGGCCACCGCGCTGCTCGGGCTCGTCTCTTTCGGGATGGCATGGGTGCGGATCTACGACACGGGCATCTACCTGCTGATGGGCGCCCTGCTGTGCGCCAGCTTCGTGCCCGACGCCTGGAGGCGCGGCCGCGATGGCTGACCCAACCGTGGCCTCCACCGTGCGCGCTATGCGGCGCGCTGGCGCCGCCGGCGAGCCAGTGCCCGCCGAGGTTGCCGCTGCCTGGGCAAAGGTCCTCATGGAGCAGCTGTATGGCACGCAGAAGCCGGTCCGCTACGAATGCCGGCTGCGCGGCAGCAGAGAGACTTGGGAAGAGGCCAAGCTCGAGGACGTGGCCAACCCGCGCCGCCGGAATCTGACCATCCGCGCGCTCTACCTGCACCCGCCGGTCGGAAGGCAGGACCACCGGTGGCCGCCCGGAAGCAATGGTGACGGCCGATGCCTGGACTGCGACGAAGCCGAATGGCTCGCAGGGCCGGACTGCCGGCCGCATGCCCCGCTCCGCGATCACCGCTCCGCCATGCCATTCCGCATCACCTGGTTGATCCAACCGCTCGAACAGCTCCATTACCTGAGCAAGCACCTCAACCCTCTCGCCCGCGACAAATGGCGGAAGGAAGCCACCTACCTCATTGACCGCATCAGAGACAACGAGAAGGGAAGCCAGCCATGACGACCGACATGCACAAAGCGCCATCTGTGGCGCGCAAAGCCCTCAACTCCCCGGGTAGTGCGACACCTGTGGCGCGTTATGACCTCAGCACCAGTGAGGACGGTCGCCGCTACATCGCCGAGTTCTTCGCCACTGAGCTGCGCCGGCACGACTTCACCGACTTCACCGACTACATCAGCACGCGCCTGGCTGCGGACTTCGCCTGCGCGCTGGCACAGCACCTCGCCGCCCGCCAGCCAGGGGCGCAGGTGCCGCGCGCGTGGCTGATCCATTGGTCACACATCCCGCTGGAATCGACCGAGGTAACCACCAGCGCATCCCGCGTTGATGCAGTGAACGCCCTGACTGATCCGCCGCGCATAGAACCACTCTACGCCGCCCCGCCCGCGCAGGGCATCGACCTGGGGCAGCTGTGGGAGCAGGCGTACGCCGCGATGCTCGATCAGCGGAAGCGCAACAAGCACGACTGCTTTGTGTTGTGTTGCCTGAAGGACGACGTGCAGAAGCTGATCGACGACCAGCGCGATGCAGCGCCGGGGCCGCGTATCAGCCAGGGCACGCACGATCCGAGCGGGGTGGCCAATGGCTGAGATCGAACTCAACCGCGAGAAGTCCATGCGCATCCTCAACAGCGCCGATGCCTCCCCGGACGCGCGCGTGATCGCCGCGTTCGCCGTGATGTTCTTCGAGGCGACAGAGCACGCAGACGACCTGGACCCGGAAACCTACGCCATCGCCCACAAGCTGCTGCGGATGGGCGCCAGCGAACTCGACCAGGCAAGGGAGCCGACCAATGGCTGACCTGCACACGTCCGTCCACGGTTCACCTGAAAAGCTGCGCCAGTTCGGGCGGGAGCTCTTCCACCACCATTCCCTCCATCGCCTCGTGGTTTTCGTAGTAGTTAGCCAGCTGGTTAACCAGCCGGTCTATCGCCGCAAGAATGGCGCGCCCGTGCGTGAACCGATTCTCCGCCATCCTCGCTCGCCTATCCATGGGAAGAAGGCTAATGGCATTTGCGCTCATGCCTGGCCCACGGTTGAAGTTCTGCCATGCCGAAAGAAGCGTGAGGATGGAAAAAGCATCGGCATCCTCGAAGCCGTCGAGTTGATCCGCAAACCGCTCTATCAGGGACAATTCCGGCAACGGCCTAGAGTTAACGAAGACCGCAAGAATCTCGTCACTCGGGTTCTGCATGACAGCCGGGCGGACGTTCGCCAGCAGTATCATCAGGTCGCGCCGGGCAAATACGAGCTCCCTGCTGAAAGCGTGAGCCATCCTAACGGCCTTGGTCCTCTGCAACTGCCTCGAATGCTCGCGGTCGTTAGCTTGCAGCTCACGGGCATTTTTTTGCTCACCGTCGGCGGCCTCCCTGGCGACATTGATCTGGCCCTTGGCGACGTGGAGCGCTGCAAGAACAGCGGCAATCGTAGCAACAGCGGATGCCCATGCAGCCGCCTCTGCCGAACGATTCATTGGAAAGCCCATGAAGGCAACGGTGCCGGCGATGCCAACAGCGCCGCCGACCAGCAAAAAGCCGATCGGATTACGAATAGCGGAAAAGGCGGCCAACCACCTGTTGCGAACCATCTGCTGATCCCCCTTTGGACTGATCGGCATTCTGCCACGGGCGGCGGCACCACCACCCAACGCTCCACCCTGGCCACCGTCAAGCCGCCGCGTAACCGGCGCACCAGGCTGCGGGAGGACGTGTAATGGCCGGTCCGCTACATGACGAGATCGTCGCAGCATCCGTCCGCTGGCTACGCCGCAACGGGTGCGCCGCGATCCTGTGCGACCCATTCAAGGCCGGTCCCCGTGAACAGCCCGATGCCATCGGCTGGCGTGATGGGATATCGCTGGTCGTGGAGGTGAAGGCCAGTCGCTCTGACTTCCTTGCCGACGCCAAGAAGCCGCACCGCATCGATCCGGCGGACGCCGTTGGCGACTGGCGCTTCTATGCGGCACCGGCCGGGGTGGTCAAAGTCGAGGACCTGCCGGCCGGATGGGGATTGCTGGAATGGGACGGACGCTGCCTGAAGCCTGCGCATGGCGTGCCGCTCGGCAACTGCAACTGGCACCGCGCGCCATTCCGCGACGCGGCGAACAAGCGCGCCGAAACCCAGCTGCTGGTCTCCGCAATCCACCGGCCTGAGTTCGTGCCGCGCCGTGGCGCAAGGCTCCGCCCAGGGATCCATTTCGAAGCGTGGGCGGCTCACCTGGCAGAACCGGAGGTGGCCAGTGGCTGATCCCATCAACCAGGCGAAGCACACAGCGCGCGTGCTGATCGGCGAGGCCCGCGCCCGGCGGCTGGTGGGCCTCGGCTTCTGGTGCATGTTCCGCATGGCCCAGTCCGCCCGCCTCCGTGCTGCCACCCTTCCCCGCCCGGCGCCGCCGGCTCTCCCCATCCAATCGGAGCTGTTCGCATGACCCAGCGACACATCAGCCACCCCGAGCCGCTGCCGGACTGCGCCGCCGGCCACAGCGCGCGCCACATCCACGACCTGCGCAGCCTCGCCGCCGGCGGCGGCCACTTCGTCGAGTGCCGGTGCCGGCATACCCGGAAGCACGCCGAGCCGGACGCCGCGATCGCCGAATGGAGGCGGGTCAACCGTCCGCCGCGCGCCGCCCGAAAGACTGCGGCGCCGGAGGACGCCAACAACGTCGTGCAGCTGCTGATGCCTCTCCGCGAGGCCGGGGCAGCCGCCGCACAAAGGAGGGCCCATGGGCGCCGCTGAGCGACTGCCTGAGCTGTTCACCGAGGAACAGGCGGCAGACTATCTGGGGGTCGCGGAGGTGACCCTACGCCGCCGCCGCGCCGCCGGCATGATTGGCTTCACCCGAATTGGCCGCCAGGCCCGCTACACCGAAACGCACCTTCTGAACTACCTGGAGCAGCAAACGTGTCAACCCGCTTCCGTCTCGGCGACTACTGGCTCGAGCAACGAAAAGGCTCAACCGTCTGGTATCGCGCGTGGCGCGACGCCTCGGGATGCAAGCAGCGCGCTTCGCTTGGCACAAGAGATCCTGACGAAGCCAAGGTAGCCCTCGCCCAGTGGTTCGTGGAAAACGCCGCCATGAAGGACCAGGCACCGTCGGACGTGCTGGTGAGCACGGTGCTCACGCGCTACATGCACCAGCACGGCGACACCCTGGCCAGCAAAGACAGCGCAAGCCGGGGGGTCGACCTGTGGAACGAGTTCTTCGGCCCGGCGGCGACCCTGGCGGACGTGACGATCGCGCGCCAGGAGGACTTCATGAAGTGGCTGGCCGAGCGGGAATATTCCGACGGCTACGTGCGTCGAATGCTGGGCGTGGGGAAGTCGGCGATGAACCGTGCATGGAAGCGCGGGGAGATCAGCCAGGTGCCGTTCGTGGAACTGCCGCCGATCGGAGAGGCATACCCGCACTATGCGACGCGGGATCAGATCGTGCGCCTGCTCAACACGGAAATGCCTGACCACATCTGGGCGTACTTCCTGGTCCGGTTGTGCACGGCATGCCGCGGGGATGCCGCGCGCGACCTGCAGCGCTTCCAGATCGATGTCGAGGCACGCCTGGTGCACCTGAACCCGGCGGGACGCAGGCAGACGAAGAAGTACCGCCCGACGGTGCCGCTGCTGCCGGCGTTGGAGGCTTACCTCGCCACGGTGAAGCCCGAGGCGCACTTGGTCCACTGGCACGGCCGGCATATCAAGTCGATCAAGACCACGTGGCGGAAGCTGCGCAAGCGCGCCCTGCTGCCGGCGTGGTTCGTACCGAAGACCGTCCGGCACACGCTGGCTACCTGGCTGCGTCAGCGCGGCGTGCCTGCTTGGGACGTGTCGGGGCTGCTCGGCCACCATGCAGGCGGCACGACAGACGGGTACGCGCATTTCGATCCGGCCTACATGGGCCCGGCACGCGCGGCGCTTACTGAAATTGTCGAGGATCTGGGGAGGGATGTTCCGAAGATTCGTGCCCTGCTTGGGGTCACTATGGGGTCACCTTGCGTGACCCCTCAAACTGCTCTTTCCACTTCAAGCCTTGGTGCATCTGGCCTGAGAGTGGTGGGCGGTACAGGGTTCGAACCTGTGACCCCTACCATGTCAAGGTAGTGCTCTACCGCTGAGCTAACCGCCCGTCTTGCTTCCCTGCCCCGCTGCGAATGCGTCGGTGCAGGCCGCGTATATTACGGACGCCCCCCGGAAAGCGCAACACTTTTGTGAAGATATTTCACGATGTGTTGTTCAGCCCAGGCTGGCCTCCTTCAGCTGCCGGATCTGGTCGCGTACGCGGGCGGCATCTTCGAACTCCAGATCACGTGCATGCTGGTACATCTGCTGCTCCAGCGCCTGCAGGCGCTTGGCGATCTGGGCCGGGTCCATCGTGCGGTAATCGGTGGACTCTTCGGCCACGCGCCCGCCCTTGCCTTTGCCCTTCCCTTTGCCGCGCGACTCTTTCTCGGCCGCTTCCGAACGCGCGCCTTCGAGCACATCGGTGATCGGGCGCAGCACCGACTTGGGCACGATGCCGTGCAGTTCGTTGTACTCGACCTGCTTGGCACGACGCCGGTCGGTTTCGTCGATCGCGGCCTGCATCGAACGGGTCATCTTGTCCGCGTACAGGATCGCCTTGCCGCGCAGGTTGCGGGCAGCGCGGCCGATGGTCTGGATCAGCGAGCCGGTCGAACGCAGGAAGCCTTCCTTGTCCGCATCGAGGATCGCCACCAGCGACACCTCCGGCATGTCCAGGCCTTCGCGCAGCAGGTTGATGCCGACCAGCACATCGAACTTGCCCAGGCGCAGATCGCGGATGATCTCCACGCGCTCCACCGTGTCGATGTCCGAATGCAGGTAACGCACGCGAATGCCGTGTTCGGTCAGGTACTCGGTGAGGTTTTCGGCCATGCGCTTGGTCAACGTGGTGACCAGCACGCGGTCGCCGAGCTTGATGCGCTCGTTGACCTCGCTCATCAGATCGTCGACCTGGGTGCCCACCGGGCGGATCTCGACCACCGGATCGATCAGGCCGGTCGGGCGCACCACCAGTTCGGTGATCTCGCCTTCGGTCTCGCGCAGCTCATACGGGCCCGGCGTGGCCGAAACATAGATGCTGCGCGGGCAACGCTCTTCCCACTCCTCAAACCGCAGCGGACGGTTGTCCAGTGCCGAGGGCAGGCGGAAGCCGAACTCGACCAGCGTTTCCTTGCGCGAGCGGTCGCCTTTGAACATCGCGCCGATCTGCGGAATGGTCACGTGCGATTCGTCGATCACCAGCAGCGCGTCCGGCGGCAGGTAATCAAACAGCGTCGGCGGCGGATCGCCGGCGTTCTTGCCGGTGAGGTGCCGCGAGTAGTTCTCGATGCCGTTGCAGTAGCCGACCTCGGCCATCATCTCCAGATCGAACTGGGTGCGCTGCGCCAGGCGCTGCGCTTCCACCAGCTTGTTCTGCTCGTACAGCTGCTCCAGGCGGACCTTCAACTCCGCCTTGATCGTGTCCACCGCCGAGAGCACGCGCTCGCGGGTGGTCGCGTAGTGGGTCTTGGGGTAGATCGTATAGCGCATCATCTTGCGCAGGCTCTCGCCGGTCAGCGGATCGAACATGCTGATCTGCTCGACCTCGCCTTCGAACAGCTCGATGCGGACCGCTTCGCTGTCCGATTCGGCCGGGAACACATCGATCACTTCACCGCGCACACGGAAGGTGCCGCGGTGCAGCTCGAACTCGTTGCGGGTGTACTGCAGCTGGGTCAGGTGCTTGATCAGCTCGCGCTGGTCGATCCGCTCGCCGGTGGAGAGGATCAGGCGCATCGACAGATAGTCTTCGGGCGCACCCAGGCCGTAGATCGCCGATACCGTCGCCACCACGATCGCGTCCGGGCGCGACAGCAGCGTCTTGGTCGCGGCCAGTCGCATCTGCTCGATATGCTCGTTGATCGAACTGTCCTTCTCGATGAAGGTGTCCGACGAGGGCACATAGGCCTCGGGCTGGTAGTAGTCGTAGTAGCTGACGAAATACTCGACCGCGTTGTGCGGAAAGAACGACTTGAACTCGCCGTACAGCTGCGCCGCCAGGGTCTTGTTCGGCGCCATCACCAGGGTCGGCTTCTGCACCTGCTGGATCACGTTGGCGATCGTGTAGGTCTTACCCGAGCCGGTGACGCCGAGCAGGGTCTGCTTGGCAATACCCGCCTCGAAGTTGGCGGTCAGTTTCTCGATGGCCGCCGGTTGGTCGCCCGCCGGCGAATACGGGGATACAAGTTGGAAACGATCGCTCATGGTGCCGCCACTGCCGGGAAGCCTTCAGTATAACGGCCGGGTTGGTGACGGCCTGTTGATGGGATTACCGACAGCAAAACGCGGCATGAACCGGCGGCGGTGGGACCTTTGGGCCGCCAGAGTGAAGGCAGCCCGCACCCCGGACCGTCACCGTGGCCCACCCCCGCTCCCTGCCCCGCCCGGCGGCCTGCGCCGGCGTCACGCTGATCCAATCAGTGATCGCAATGGCGATCCTGGCGATCCTCACCGGCATGGCGCTGCCCGCGCTGCAGCAGACCCGGGACCGGCTGCAGGCCGACAGCCTGCGCATGCAGCTGGCCTCGGCGCTGGCGACCGCGCGCAACACAGCGATCACCGAACGCCGCCGGATCGCGGTCTGCCCTACGGACGATGGCGTGACGTGCGGCCGGGACTGGAGCCGGGGCTGGATGCTCTTTGCCCCCGCAACGCCGTCCTCTGGCGAGCCTCCGCCCGCAGGCCCCCTGCTGGTGCAGCAGCACGCCCGCTCCAGGCTGAGCGCCTGGGGCAGCCAGGCCAAGCCCCGCATCCAGTTCCGGCCGGATGGGCGGCTCAATGGCAGCAACCAGTCGGTCACCTTCTGCCTGGACGGCGCCTCCCAGGGCAAGGTGGTAGTCAGCCTTTCAGGCCGCATCCGCAGCGAGCGTCCGCGCCGTCCCGTGGCCTGCTGAGGCGGTCATCGCCCGTGGGGCGGAAACGCAAAAAACAAAAGCCGCGATTGCTCGCGGCTTCTGCAGATCTGGCGCCCGAAGTTGGACTCGAACCAACGACCCCCTGATTAACAGTCAAGTGCTCTAACCGGCTGAGCTATTCGGGCGGGGTGCGCATTCTAGCCAGCATCGGCAGGGGGATGCAAGCGCTCCGGCACAACCGGCGGCGAGGCAACGTTACCAGCAGCCAGAGACGGTCTTCTCGGTGGGCTTCTTGCGCCCCGCCTGATCCAGTGCCAACGTGCCGCACGTGTCCTTGGCCTGGCTTCCGCCGGCCACCGGGACGGCCTGGATGCCGAACGTGCTCGCCGTGGGATCCTTGTCGAAAGACAGGGTGTAATGCGCGGTGCCTTCGCGCGGCGACTGGGTGAACTGCAGTTTGGCGGTGGCGTACGTGTTCTGGACCGTGTGGTAACGCTCCAGGTTCTGGGCCAGCTCCACCAGATCGGCCTTGGCCTGGGCGCGCCGGGATTTCCGCACCGAGTCCTGATAGGCCGGCATGGCAATGGTGGCGAGGATGGCCACAACGGCCACCGTGATCATCAGCTCGATCAGGGTGAAACCGGCGACACGGCGGCGGAAGGCGGTCTGCATGGAGGCTCTCATCATGAAGGTCATCAGCGCACCTGTCGCCAGGACTGGCGTCCGCAGGGACGCGGCATGTACAGCGGGTCGGCACTGCCCGTGCGCAGCACATAGGTACAGATGTCGTTCTTCAGCTGCTCGTCCAACGTGCAGTCCTTCTCGCCGGCCTTGCAGATGTTGCTCTTGTTATCAGGAACACCGATGAAGTTGTCCGTCATCGGCGGCCCGGTGAGTTCCTTGCCGCCACTGGTCAGCTTGGCGCCGGCGCAGTTACCCGTGCAGAGCGGATCGCCGCCTGGCGTGTCACTCAGCCCACCCAGGGCGCCGGCGCCCGTCAGCAGTTCCACTGAATAACGCCAGTTGATGCCGCCACCGCCGCCGCAGACTGCCTGGCCGGGTACATACGTGTTGAAGATCACCGAACCGCTCTGGACGCGTGGGTTGCCGATGAATCGCTCTCCATCCACTACGCCTCCGACGGTCAGGTCGATATACCAGCCGCGCTTGCTCACGTAGCTGACCGCGTTGCCACTGACATAGCGATAGCCATCATTTGCCTCGGAGATCTGCTGGCCGACCAGATCGCCCCGCCCCCCCACGGTGGTGGCGAGGTTGTCCCAGACGCTGTAAATCGACTGGATCGGAGAACTCGAACTGACGGCATTGTCGTCGCTGGCGAAGTACTGGCCTGTACCGAACACGATGTTGAAGCCGCGACCGGTCGCCCGGGTCACCTCGAAGCCGCCGGTGATCGGCTGGGTCACGCCGTTGCGGGTGGCAGTGAACAACGGCGCGCCACCATAGGCGACGGCCCACCTGGCCGGATCTGGATCGCGCAGATCGAATTTCCAGAGATTGCCCTGCATGTCGCCGCCATAGACCGTATCGACAATGCGGCTGCTGTTGTCTGCCGCCACGGCAGCGATGTTCATCAAGCCATTGCGCAAGGCGTAGCCACCACCACTGGGAGAAAGCCGACTGATCACCTCACCGGTCTGGATGTCCACCACGAACAGGACCGGCTTGCCACTGGAGGCATTGATGCCGTTGCCAAAGAGCGCCACGAAGCGCGGTGCGGTATTCGCATCGCCACCACTGACCGGCACGATCACCGGCTTGCCCAGTGCAAAGCCCATGTCCGAATCGGTCTTGCCGGAGATCTCCCACAGCACGTCATCCTTGGTGAAGCCGGTCGGGTTGCTCACGTTCAAGGCGAACATCGAGCCATTGCCTGCGGCGACCGCATTCGGGGCGCGATTGGCACCACCTGCGCCAGTCGAGCCCACCAGCACGGTGTGCCAGGCATCACCGTAGTAGACATCCGAAGAGGTCAGTGGGCCATCGACGTAGTATCGATGCGCGTAGCTGGGATTGGCCAGTTCAGCCATGTGCTGCAGCGAGGAGGACGGAATGAACGCCATCACCTCGCTGCCCGCTGCGGCCCCTGTGGACGCATCGAAGCCGTGCAGCATGCCGTCGTTGGCACCGACATACAGCATCGTCGGTGGGCCACCACTGGCCTTCTTGGCGGCGAGATAGGCGGTGTATCGGCTGCCGAGCGTCGCTTTCCATTCAGGCGACGTGGTCCAGGAGCCGTACCCGAAATTGTTGGCCGTGGACACGATCTCGGTGGTGGAATTGACGATGTCGCCGAGAATCGCCCCTCGCGACCGGAAGCCACTGACCGCCGCACCCTTCAGATAGTTCACCAGATCAGCCACGGTATGCGAGCCGAACCAGTTGGGTACCGAACTGCTGAAGCCCATGTTGCCCAGCTGGGCGGCGCGATCCGCCCCGGGGATGTTGTTGGCCTCGAACGGCGCGGCCGCCACCGGCACCAGCTGACCACGGGCATTGACGGCAGTCGGTGCGGTGGCCATGACGATGTTGCGACCGCTAGAGCTCATCTTGGTCGATGCGCGCCACAGCACCTTGTCGTCGCCACCGAGATTGTTCAGCTGGGTGGCGACGACGTCGCCGGTCCAGTCGTTCGTGCCCGAGGGTACCTTGTAGCTGGCCGATACCGTGAACGACCCCGCGCTGATGCGGGCGCCGGAACCGCCGCCTCCCACGGGCGCATCGCCTTCGGCCGCACTCTCGAAGATGGCCTCCAAGGCCGCCTTCAGCTTGGCCGGGTTGCGCGCCAGGAAGTAGTTGTCCGGCACGCCGGCTTCCTTGGTGTCCCACTTTCCACTGGGCACACCGTATTTGGCGGCGTACCAGAGCGGACTTTCCAGCTGGTTGGCTTGGGACCCACTGAGCTTGTAACGGACCACGGACGGCGTTGCCCATTCCCCAGGCGGATTCGCCTGGCTGGAGAGTATGGAGCCGTTCTTGTTGCCGGGACGCAGCAGCAGGCGCTGCACGTTGCTGGCAGCATTGGAACCGACGATGGTGTAGCCGGTCAGCATCGCGTTGCCGGCGTACGCCGACAGGTTCTCCAGGCGGACCAGCACTTCATCGGGACCGATGGTGGCGTTCAACAGCTGGTTCTTGCACACCGCATTGTCAGTGGAACGCCAGCACATATCGGCAATGCCGGCCTTGTCCTCGCAGGCACGGCCGACGCAGTAACTCATCATGGTCACGACATCATTGTCATGATCGTTGCCCCACAGCGAATCTTCCCAGACCAGCGAGAAACTGCCGGACTGGCCGTCGGCACGGTAGGGACGACCATACACATGCTTGGGCGCGACGGTCGCCTGCTTGGTGCCAATACCAACCGCACCAAGGAAGCAGCTGCGCCACCCCGTAGAGTTAGCCTTTGCCCCCTCGGCATTGTTCGCCTGGCAAAGTGGCGACAGCGAAATGGTGCCGCCGGCCACGCTGATGTCGAATCGGGGAAGATTCTCGGCCATGGCGACGGTATAGGTGGTCGCGGTGACCTTGTAATCCAACGGCTTGCCCTTCAAGCCCGGGCGCAGATCCGTCTCCGCGGCGGCCTTGGCCAGGCCCGCCATCAGATAGCTGCCCTCGGTGGACGGGATGTCCGGGCAGATGCCACGGACCAGGCTCAGCTTGTTGACGGTCAGCGCCTGGCAGATGTCTTCATGGGTATTGATCGAGGCATAGCGCTGCGTCTCGCCGGTGCGGCCCGCCATGTAGCTCTTGCCGTGGATGCCTTCCGCTGCACCAAGGGCATCGGTTGCCGACACCGCCGATGCGAGACTGCCCACCGAGCCGATGTTGTCGCTGTCGAACGACGGCAGGCCGGAGGACATCACCAGAATATTGCAGGTGGCGCAGTAGGAATTGCCACCTTCAGCCGGATCACGATACGGATCTTTCCAGGTGACGCCGGTCGGCAGTCCCGGCAGATCGCCGAGATCGCTGTAGACCTTGGCCTCCGCACCCACATAGCGCAACGCCTCGGCATACATTTCCGCCAGCGGGTTACCCCAGGCACTGCACTTCTTGGCCTTGTCGCCCGACGCACCAGGATCCAGCAGATTGCCGCGGTCGCCGAAGCCCTGCCGGTTGAGAATGCTGTAGTCGTTGCAGTCGTTCCAGTTGTTGCTCCAGTTCCACTGGTCAATGCGGAAGTTGGAGATCGTGTTGATGATCCCTTCCGTGCCGCTGTCCTTCTTCAGGCACAGCTGCCCGGTGGCGAGATTGATCTCGTCGCCGGTGTCGCAGAGCTTGCTGCCGTTGCCGGCGATCTTGCCGATGTTCTTGCGCAGCACACCGCCGTCCCGGGGGCTGGAATACGTGCCCGTGACCAGACCGAAACGCAGGCGGCCGCTTTCGCCATAGGTCTGCAGCAGACCACTGGGCTTGTAATGATCGGTGGTGCCATCGTTGTACTTGCGGCAGAAGCTCTCGCGGTGCGCATCCTTGGCGGGATCACATACTTCCACGCGTACGGTGTAGTCGGTTGGCTTTGCCTTGGGCGAATCGGCCGCCTCTTCCCCACCGCGGTTGAAACCACACTGGTATGAGGCGGTGGAAGCCCACTCTGTAAAGACGCCGGCAGCTACACGCATGAGCGGCAGGCCACCCGCAGCGATGGTGGCGTTGCAGAACGAGACCTGTCCACTGAGTGGCGTGAACTTGCTGATGTCATCGCCGGTGTAGACCTTGACCCACGCGTGCAGATCGTTGGGGATCTGAGCGCGCTCGATCACCGTCTTGTTGGCATCGTCCGTCGAACGCTGGCCGCCGTAAAGCACGTAGCGCATCACGTCCAGACGGCTCATCGTCACCCAGTTGAGGAAGTTCCCCGACCATGCACCACTGCACTCGTGCCTTTTGACGCCAGTCGCTTCCCCCGACGCTTTGAATACGCCGCTGGCGTAGGCGTAGCAGAGGTTCGAATCGAAATAGCCCGAGTACGAGAAATTGTTCTGGTACGTCGTATCGATGATCTTGTCGCCGTCCAGATCGCTGTAATCGCTGTAGGCCTTGTTGAACAGCTGCTCATCGCGCGACATCACCATCATCATCAGCGGCGGCTGACTCTGCTTGGTGTACAGCGGTTCCTGGGCGAGATCGTAGTCGCCGAGCGCGGCACGCAGGGGCACCACGCGGCTGAGCAGGAAGCCCAGCACAAGGACACCGAAACCGATACGCAGCCAGGTGACGGCGCGCTTGCTGAGGTGGAAGCGATCAGAGGTCATGGGATGTAGATCGTGTCGACGACCGCACTGGCCGAGGGGTTGTTCGGGTCATCACTGGCCAGGGCCGTGATCTGGTAGATATTGCCGGTGTCTTCGTTCTCGGGCTGGCCCTCGACGACACTGCCACCGGCCGTGAAGCACTTGTCCATCCGCCGTGTATAGGTCGCCTTCGCCGCGCTCGTCCCGTCGGCCCAGGTCAGCGGATCGAAAATCGGGCTGCACTCTTCCTGGTTGGCGCTGTAGGTCTTGCCCCCGGCCAGCGTTGCCGCGATCGTGCTCTCCGTCGAGCGCGCATCCGCCTCGGCATTCTGGAAGGCCAGGTTGGTGCGCAGGTAGTTGGCGGCCATGCGCTCCTGCATGCCGGTCACCTGCATGCCGGCCACGCCCAGCAGGGCGAGCAGGATCAGGATGATCAGGGCGACATACAGCACGGCCCCGTGCTGGCGGCGAGGTGCAGTGAAGGGTTTACGACGCATGGCCATGAGCACCTCAGTTGCCGTAGAGGCGGTTACGCACCGCGATCGTGGTCTGGTAGACCGTGCGGAACCGGCCGTCCTTTGGCGCGGTGAAGGTCACGCCCAAGGCGGTCAGTGCGGCAGCGTCATTGGCCTGCGCTGCCGCGGACGGATCGGGGCTTTCCAGCACCAGCCCCAACTGCACCGCGCCGACCCGTCGCCATGCCGCATCGGCAGGGCTGAGTGACGCTTCCACGTCCGCGGCGGTGCCCTGACGGTCGATGAACCCACTGGGCGCGCCGGTCGCGCTCAATTTGTGATCCTGGCCGTACAGCAGTTGCATGTTGCGCACACCCTCGACGAGGGCTTCAGGGGCGCTGGCAGTCAGCGCACCACCCGGGGCTGCATCGAAACGCACCCGATACAGCGAACTCTGCTTGTTCGCCGCGTCGTATCCGATGTAATAGACCACGCTCTCGGCGCGGTAGAGCACCGACTGGCCGGCGGTATACAGGGTGGCGAAGCTGGTGCTGTTGTTCGGCGCCGTGTCGAAACGCACCGTACCGGCGGTACTGCTGACGGCACTGGCCTGGAAGACCGTGGCCGAGACGCAGTCGGCCACGCCGAACAGGCCGGGCGTGGGCACTCCGCTCTGCAGCACCGCCCAGCGGCTGGTATCGAAGGAGAAGGTGGGCTTGTCATCCGTGCCGCCGATGCTGGTCACCGGCACACCATCGGGCACGAGGAAGCGCAATGCGACGATGTCGCTGCCATCAACACGATTGGTCAGCGCGGACGCATACTCAGTCGGCAATGCCGGGGTGTACTCCAGCCCACCCGTCGCCGGCGTGGCACTCAGCGTCAACGGGTCTCCGGGCTTGGTATCTTCCGCCTCGTACCCCTGGATCGACTGCATGAAGTCCAGCGCGGGGTGGGCACCGGCAGTGAACGTGGTATGCAGCGAACCAGGACTCTTGATGTTGTGGCTCTGATCGTTCACGCACCCGAAGTGACCGGCCATGCGCAGATCGCGCTGCAGGAAATCCATGGCGAAGCGCCCGTTTTCCTGCACGCGGGCCAGGCCTTCAGACAGGCGCGAGGCGGTGCGGGACGCGGCGAACACCTGCATCAAGCCCAGCAGCAGGACCAGACCGATGACCATGGCGATCATCAATTCGATCAGCGACAGACCCGCGCTGGTGCGATGGACAGCAGGGGCGCGCCTCACAGGCGGGTCCTCGCCGAGAAGGTGGTATCGGCGGTGTCCAGCCAGCGCTCATCGCCCCAGCTCACATTGACCGTGATCGCATCACCGTCGCGGGTGACACTGGCACTGGCCTCATCGCCCAGCGCCTTGCCCAACCGGCAACGCCAGTCCGTCATGTACGTATCCTTGGTGATGTCCGCCCCGGTGGGCGAAACGCAATCGGCAGCCTTGGTCGTCGCCGTATAGGTGCCGACATACGTCCCGGCGTTGAGGCGATTGATCCGGATCTGGTCCAGCAGCTCGTAGCTGAGATTGGTCGCCTGGGTGCGGAAATTCGCGCTCTGCACGAACCGCACGTTCATCGTCTGCAGCAACGCGAAACCAAGCAGGCCGATGCTCATCACCACGATGGCGATCAGTACCTCGATCATGGTGAAGCCGCCCTGCCGTGCGCGCCGCGCGCCAAGATGTCGTGCCGTCACTTGCAACTCTCCCGTTCCACACGTACCTGCCCGACCGCCGACAGCCGCAGCGTGCGCTGCAGGGGCTGGTCGCCGCATTCATCAGGCTTGATGGTGATGTCCAGCGCCGCAGCGGCGCGGTTGCGACCGCGGCCATCAAAGGCCACGATCAGGTTGTCGTTGCTGCCCAGCATCTTGGTCGAGCCGGCCGAGTACCGCAGCACCGGTTCGCCCGCATCGAAGCTGCCACTGCCGTCGGCATCGGACCAGACCATCCAGCCGTCGCCCCAGCTGTCGCCATTGCACTCGGTGCCTTCGGTGGAAGCGCACACGCCGGCGCCATGGGTGTTCTTCAGCGCTTCGCTGCGCGCCAGCGCCAGTGAAGCCACCAGCTCGTTGGTGGTGGTGGCCGCACGGTTCGAGCGCAGGACGCCCTGGAAACTCGGAAACGCAATCACTGCCAGGATGGCGAGCACCGCGATGGTGACCATCAACTCGATCAGTGTGAAGCCGTTGGACCGGCGCAATGACATGAAACGCTCCCCAGCGTTGATGACACAGAAGATGAACGTCCCGCCGCCGATCAGCAAGCGGCGGCAGGACGAACGGTCGCCCGGAGGCGACAGGCGTCAATCACTTGACGCAGATCCAGACCCGCGGCGAGCCCCCTGCCCGCCGCGGGCCCGGTCAGGGCCTCAGGCCATGACCTTGTAGCAGGGCTGGTACTCGCCCGAGATCTTCATGCGGCGCTGCTCGACGAAGGCGCGCAGCAGCTCGTCCAGGGCCTGCATCATGTCCGCATCGCCATGGATCTCGAACGGACCGAACTGCTCGATGCGGCGCATGCCGTCTTCCTTCACGTTGCCGGCCACGATGCCGGAGAACGCGCGACGCAGGTCCGCGGCCAGCGCATGCGGCGGGCGGCCGTGGTGCAGGTCCAGCGCGGCCATCGCCTCGTGGGTCGGCACGAACGGCTGCTGGTATTCCCACGGAATTTCGATCGACCAGTTGAAGAAGAACGAATCCTTCTGCGCCAGGCGGTGCTCACGCACGCGCTTGATGCCCTGGGCCATCTTGCGGGCCACGTTGACCGGGTCGCCGATGATGATCTCGTAGCGGCTGGCGGCCTCTTCACCCAGGGTGAGGCGGATGAAGCGGTCGATCTGCTCGAAGTACGGCGCGGCCACGGTCGGGCCGGTCAGGATCAGCGGGAACGGCAGGTCCTTGTTCTCCTCGCGCAGCAGGATGCCCAGCAGGTACAGGATCTCCTCGGCGGTGCCGACGCCGCCGGCGAACACGATGATGCCGTGGCCGATACGCACGAACGCTTCGAGACGCTTCTCGATGTCCGGCATGATCACCAGATGGTTCACGATCGGGTTCGGCGACTCCGCGGCGATGATGCCCGGCTCGGTCAGGCCGATGTAGCGCGTGGTGGTCTTGCGCTGCTTGGCGTGGGCGATGGTGGCGCCCTTCATCGGGCCCTTCATCGCACCCGGGCCGCAGCCGGTGCAGATGTCCAGCCCGCGCAGGCCCAGCTCGTAGCCGACCTGCTTGGTGTACAGATACTCATCGCGACCGATCGAGTGGCCGCCCCAGCAGACGACCAGATTCGGGTCGCCCGGGTTGAGGATGCGCGCGTTGCGCAGCAGCCCGAACACCGCGTTGGTGATGCCCTCGGAGGACTCCAGTTCGGCCGCATAGGCCGGGCCCATCTCGATGGCCATGTAGGCCAGGTCGCGGACCACCGCGAACAGCAGCTCGGCCACGCCGCGGATGATCTCGCCATCCACGAACGCCATCGCCGGCGCATTGACCAGGTCGATGCGCACGCCGCGGTCCTGCTGGGCCACCTGGATATCGAAATCGGGATACAGATCGCGCGCCGCACGGGGATCGTCGGAGGCGCTGCCGCTGGTCAGCACGGCCAGCGCGCAGCGGCGCAGCAACTCGTGCATACCGCCACCGGAGGCATCGCGCAGGCGCGCCACTTCAGCGCGCGACAGCACATCCAGCCCACCACGCGGGTAGATCCGCGCGTCCTGCACCGGCAGCGTCCGCGCCGGTTTTTCGTTGATCGTCATGTCCATCTTTTTCGCTTTCCTCAAGGTTACCGACTGTACCGCTGCCCCCTTAAAAAGCAAAACGGCCGGGAAACCCGACCGTTTGGACATCAATTCGAGGAGCCTGACATCTGCCCCATACCGCCCCTGCACGCGAAGGTGCCAAGCCCGCGAAGCCTACACGCCCCGACCCCAAGGCACAAGGGCTTGTCTGGTCCGCGCAAAAAGAAACGGCTGGGGATGCCCCCAGCCGTCTCCGTCACCTTCACATCAGTACAGCAATCAGAAGGTGTAACGCAGGGTCAGCAGCAGAGACCAGCGCTGCGACGGGCTCAGGCTTTCATTGACCGCGAGCGCCTTCGGCGAGTAAACGCCACCAGCGTTGTAGTTGGTGCCCGAGATGTCGTAGATGTACTTGCCATCGGCACTGACACCCGAGACGTCGGCCAAGCGACGGATCAACGGGAAGTCAGCGCGGTGTTCGATACCCCAGTTCTTGTCGATCATGTTCAACACGTTGAACATGTCGAGGCGGATCTCACCCTTGTGACCCTTCATGAAACCAGGGATTTCCTGGCTGAAGGAAAGATCGATCTGATTCACCCAGCCAGCGCGGCTGGCGTTGCGATTGGCCACCGAGCCAGCTGCACGACTCAGGTCGGTGCTGTTGCCAAGATAGTCCCAGAACGAATCTGCCATCGCAGCGGAGGCGGCATTTGCCCAGACCACATCGCCCGGACCACTCGGGACGTAGGCAAGCGAACGACCCGAGATGCCGAGACCCTGGGCATCGTTGCCGAACACCCAGCTGTACGGCGCGCCGGTATGACCGTCATAGAAGGCAGACACGCGGGTCGCATAATCGCCGAAGAACTTACGCTCCCAGCTCAGCGACGCGATGATGCGGTTCGGAATCGAGTAGTTCGACGTCGACAGCACGTCCTCACCCGGGTTGTACCACGCGTTGTTCTGATAGCTGCTGTACGCAACGCTCGAGGTGCCCGGATTGACTTCCTTGGCGCGGCTGTACGTGTAAGCCAGCATGCCCGACCATGAACCATTGAACGGCTTCTTCAACGAAACGGTGAAGTTGTCCGAGCTGCCCTTGTCGGTATTTGCCAGTTCAATGACATTGCCGAAGGACGGGTTCTTGTTCCAGTTGGGCGTATTGGCGCTGGCCGGAGCACCAGCCGGGTTGCGGGCGTAGGTGAAGCGGCCGTCCGGCAGCGTGCCGGTCGGAGCACCGGTGTTCAGATCGCGGTAGATGATGCCCTTGTCGACTTCAAGATGCTGGTATTCGGCAGTGAACACCAGGTCCGACCAAGGAAGCTGATGGTCCAGGCCCAACGTGTACTTCCACACGGCCGGGAGCTTGAAGTCCGGATCGACCACATTCACCGTCATGTTGGAGGTACCCAGTCCAGGCGGGGTGATCACGCCACCCGGCACGTTCTGGTTGGCGCCGTCGCCGCTGAACAGCGGATCGCTGGGCAGGCGCAGACGGTTGATGTCGTAGCTGGTCACAGCAACGCCGTTGTTCGAATACGGGTTGCCGATCCACACGGCCGGCGTGTTGGAAACGAACAGACCCGCGCCACCACGCAACTGAGTCGGACGCTCGCTGTCAAACTCGTAATTGAACGACACGCGCGGCTGCACCACGCTGTTTCCATCAATGGTGCCCGTGTTGGCATAGCCGAAGCCGCCAGTTGCCGCACCCGGGTTGGCCGGATTGTTACGCAGACCGCACGAACCCAGATTGCCCAAGGTGCCCGGATCGGCGGCGAAACACTCGTTCAGGGTCGGCAGCGGGTTGACCTTCGGCATGTCATAACGCAGGCCGTACTGGACGGACAGGCGATCGGTCGCCTGCCAGGTGTCCTGCAGGAACAGACCGTACTGCTTCAGCTTGAACTCGGCTGCAACGTTGCTCAAGCCATAACCAGCTGCGGGCTGGGCGAGGCGATAGCGACGATAGGTGCCGTTCTCGAAATCGGCAATCGAGTTGAACTCGTACGTGCCGTTGTAGCGCTGCAGGAACAGGTTGTACACCTCATCCTGCTGGTAGTCGAAACCAGCCTTGATCACGTGATCGCCCAGGAACCAGCTACCGGCGAAGTAGGCCGTCAGCGACTTGGTACCCAGCACGTTTGCCTGGCTGGAATATTCCGTGCCGAGAACGACGCTCGGACCGGTGTCACGGCCGCTGGTGCGGACGGTGATTTCCGGCTGGTAACCACCGGCCAGCGGCACACGGCTCTGGTCGAACTTGCTGTAGCCCACGGACGCTTCGGTCGAGAAGGTGTCGCTCCAGTCATCATAGAAACTCAGCGCGTAGCTGGTGTTTTCCTTGGCGACGTTGTACCAGTTGCTCGACAGCTTCAGCTGATCGGTCGAGCTGGCGGTGACGATCGGCTCGTCTTCCTCGGTACGACTGAAGCGAAGGCTGGCACGGTGGAAATCGTTGATGTTCCAGTCGATCTTGGCCAGGTAGCGCTTGCTCTCGATATCCGCATTTGCCGAAGAGGTATCACCGGCGACGACGCCAAAGCGATCAGCGGCAGCCGTGATGCGGTTCAGGTCCGCAGTGGTGACACCGGAAACGGTGCTGGCAGCGCCGGAATCGGCAGTGCCCCATAGCGAGCCCGGGCTCTCCTTGATGCTTTCTTCATAGGAGGCGAAGAAGAACAGCTTGTCCTTCAGGATCGGGCCGCCAACCGTCGCACCCTTGGTGGTGTCCTTGGTGAAACCGGTCCACTTCGCGCCGTTCTGGCTCTTGCCGACCATGTCATCCGGATCCTGGTAGACGTAGTACGCCGAACCATGGAACTCGTTGGTGCCGCTCTTGGTGACTGCATTGACCCAAGCGCCGACGCCGCGGCGGGTAGCCACGTCAAAGTTGGCCGTCGAGATGTTGTAGCTTTCAATCGCGTCCTGCGAAATCGGCGTACCCTTCGTCGGCAGGCCGTTGTCATTCAAACCAAAGGGGTCACCGGCGTTGATCGTGTCGATCGTGATGCTGTTGTAACGATTGTTCTGGCCCATTGCCGAGAACGCACCGCGGTCGCGATCGGTGACGACCACGCGCGGATCCATACGCACAACGTTCTGGATCGAGCGATCCGGGGTCGGCGTGCGGTCCAGATCCTGACGGCTCAGATTGGTGGCAACGCCCTTGTTGTCCGAGGTAAAGGCTTCCGGCATGCGCGAGGCAACGACACTGACCGAATCAAGCGTTGCCACGTCACCAGTCAAGGCGGCACTGACGTTGGTGACCTTGTCCAGGTTCAGATACACGCCCTCTTCGGTGCGGGTGCCCTCCCCGGACTTGGTGATGGTGATCGTGTACGGACCACCCACGCGCAGGCCGCGCGCGTTGTAACGACCCGACGCATCGGTGGTCGCACGGCTGACCGTGCCCGACTCGGTGTGCGTGATGGTGACTTCGGCACCAGCGACAGGCGCGCCTGCAGCGCCCGTAACCTGACCGCCGACACCGGCAGAGGTGCTCTGGGCGAAGGCGGGGGCGGCGGCAAGTGCAGCCATGAGACCAAGCGTCAGCTTGGACATCCGGAGACAACGGGAGTGGGTCATTGGGGAGTAGCCTCGATGCGAGATTGGCGATGGCGGAGAAAAAAACGCGCCCAAGCAGCCTTGCTGGCGGCTGACTGGACTTTTATCTGGGTTCCCTAGCCGCGAGCTGGTTTCAGCCGCAACGGTTAACACTAGATTAACACGATAGCCTTGGATTGTGACGGTTTGGAGACAAAACACACGCCATCACAACGGGATCGTGACGCTATCTTCACATCTGTTTATGACCGGCTGAATGCACGCCATTGGGGCCTTCGGCGGTATCGAGACGGTTTTTCCGCGGGTTGGCTGGGGGAGCGGCCAGCGGCGGCACTACCCCGGCATTGTTCGGCTCGCCGGCCAGTGGCCGGCACTTCCCATAGCGAGGCGTTGACGCCTTAGGCGCCCTCAGGCGTCGAGAATCTGGCCGCGATACGCGGCGCCCCCGGCAGACAGCAGCAGGACCGCCGCGGCGGCGCAGTCGGCCGGGTCACGGGCGGTGCGGTCTTCATCCAAGGAAAAAGCACGGGCGCGCAGCGCCGTACGCATCGGGCCCGGCTGCAGGCCACTGACCCGGACCGGGCTGCGGCCCAGTTCATCATGCAGGGAAGCGATCAGGCCGCGCAGGCCGTGCTGGGCGGCGCCGTAGCCGCCCCAGTAGGCCTGCCCTACCCGCGCGGGATCATCCACGGTGAACACCAGTGCGGCATCTTCGCTCTGGCGCAGCAGCGGCAGGCAGGCCTGGGCCAGCCAGGCCGGCGCGGTCAGGTTCACGTGGATGGCGCGGGCGAAGGCAGCCGGGTCGGCCAGCTCGAACGGGGTCAGCCCGGCGAAATCGGCCGCGCAGTAGAGCACCCCGTCCAGATGGCCGAGTTCGGATTGCAGACGCTCGGCCAGCGTGGCGTAGTCGTCCGGGGTGGCACCTTCCAGATCCAGCGGATACAGCAGCGGCTCGGGGCCAGCTGCTTCGACGGCGGCATAGACGCGATCCAGGCGGCGGGGTTTGCGCCCCAGCAGGACCACGGTTGCCCCGGCCTGCGCGCAGGCGACGGCCGCGGCGCTGCCGAAGCCTCCCCCGGCGCCGGCGATAAGAATGACGCGATCGGCGAGCGATCCGGTCCCGACCACCACGGACGGGACCGCACTCACGGCTGGGAGGCCTCTTCGACGATGCGCTTAAGCTCGCCGGATTCGAACAGCTCCAGCACGATGTCGCAGCCGCCGATCAGCTCGCCGTGGATGAACAGCTGCGGGAAGGTCGGCAAGTTGGAGAAACGCGGCAGGTTGGCGCGGATCTCGGGTTCTTCCAGCACGTTGACCGTGCGCAGCGCGATCGCGCCGGCGGCCATCAACGCCTGGATGGCACGGCTGGAAAAGCCGCACATGGGATATTGCGGAGTGCCCTTCATGAACAACACGAGGGGGTAACGTTCGACTTCGGACTGGATCTGCTGCATCACCGCCACAACGACTCTCCCTCCAATGGGACAACCCGGCCTCACCGGTCGGATAGACTTCCCTGACCGCCATTGTATGCCCTACCTTCGCGTGGTGGGCACCCTGCCATCGGCCACACTGATGACGATCCGCCATGGATCGGCGCTCTTCCCTCCCAATCTGCCGTGCCCATGCCTCTAGAACTGCCTCGCCTTCCTTATGACCGCGCCGCTCTGCAACCCCACCTGTCGGCGGAGACGCTCGACCTGCACCACGGGCGGCACTTCCGGGCTTATCTGGAGGCAGTGAACGCCCGTATCGAAGGCACGGAGCTGGCCGAGCTGCCGCTGGAGGAGATCGTCCGCCAGACCCAGGGCAGCCTGTTCGATGCGGCCGCCCAGGCTTGGAACCACCAGTTCTATTTCCAATGCCTGCACCCGCGCGCCGGTGGCGATCCGCAGGGTCGGCTGGGCGAACTGGTGACCCGTCACTTTGGCGATGCCAAGCGCCTGCGCGAGGCCTTCGACCGCGCCGCGCTGAGTCTGTTCGGCTCGGGCTGGGTGTGGCTGGTGCAGCACCCCAATGGCGCACTGGCGATCCAGGTCACGCGCAATGCGGGCACGCCGCTGACCGACGAGAGCACTCCGCTGCTGGCCTGCGATGTGTGGGAACACGCGTATTACACCGACTACCAGAATGAGCGCGCGCGCTATCTGGAGGCGTTCTGGAAGCTGGTGAACTGGGACTTCGTCACCGCGCAATTGCGCGATTGAGGTCGCGCCCCTGGGCAGGGAGTGCCGGCCACTGCCCGGCACTACCGCGAGCTCAATCGCGCCGAAGGATCAGCCGCGCAGGCTCTGGATCACCGGCGCAACCTGTTCGCCGCGATCAAGCTGCCCACCCACGCGTTCCAATGCGCCGGCCAGCGCCGCCGCATCGTCATCACGCAATGTGGCATGGCCAACCTTGCGGCCGTCCCGCGCCTGCTTGCCGTAGTCGTGCCAATGGCCACCGGCCTGGCCGAGCACGGCGTTGGCATCGGGCATCTGGCCGATCCAGTTGAGCATGCAGGCATGACCCAGCATGCGCGTATCGCCCAGCGGCAGGCCGAGCACGGCGCGCAGGTGGTTGTCGAACTGCGAGGTTTCGCTGCCTTCGATGGTCCAGTGGCCGGAGTTGTGCACGCGCGGCGCCATCTCGTTGGCCAGCAGCTCATCACCACGGCAGAACAGTTCCAGTGCGAACACGCCGACGTAGTCCAGGCGCTCGGCCAGGGTACGGGCATAGCCGATGGCCGCTTCGTGCTGGGCCGCCGACAGCTGCGCCGGGGCCAGACTGGCCGAGAGCACGCCATCTACGTGCCAGTTGCCGGTGATCGGCCACGCGCGGAACTCGCCATCCTGCCCGCGCACAGCCACCACGCTGACCTCGCGATCAAAGGCGACGAAACCTTCCAGAATCAGGCCGGTCTTTTCGACCTGGCTGCCGAGGATGTCCCAGGCCGCGTCGATGTCGGCGGCGCTGCGGATCCGGAACTGGCCCTTGCCGTCATACCCCAGCCGGCGGGTCTTGACGATGCAGGGCATGCCGAACTCGGCGACCTTGGCCGCCAGTTCGTCGCGGCTGCGGATATCGGCGAAGGCCGGCAGTGGGATGCCCAGCGACTGGAACAGGGTCTTCTCGCTGAGCCGATCCTGGGCCACGGCCAGCGCATCCGGATTAGGATGCACGGGCACGCGCTCGGCCAGGAACTTGGCGCTGCGCGCCGGCACGTTCTCGAAATCGAAAGTCACCACGTCCACGCGGGCGGCGAACGCAGCCAGAGCGGCCTCATCGTCGAACGCGGCCACCTGCAGCGGTGCCACCTGGGCACCACAGGCATCGGCGGCCGGGTCGAACAGCTCGAAGCGCAGCCCCATCGGCGCACCGGCCAGGACCATCATGCGGGCGAGCTGACCGCCGCCCAGAATGCCAACGGTCCTGGTGGTCATTGACGCGGATCGTCGTGGGCCATGACGTCTTCGGTCTGGCGGGCGCGGAAGGCCTCCAGCGCCTCACCGATCGCCGGCTGGTCCGAGGCCAGCATGGCGGCCGCGAACAAGGCCGCGTTGGAGGCGCCGGCATTGCCGATGGCGAAGGTGGCGACCGGGATACCGGCCGGCATCTGCACGATCGAGAGCAGCGAATCCATGCCGTTCAGGGCCTTGGACTGCACCGGCACGCCCAGCACCGGCACAGCGGTCTTGGCGGCGATCATGCCCGGCAGGTGCGCGGCCCCGCCGGCACCGGCGATGATCGCGCGCAGGCCACGCTGGCCCGCCTGCTCGGCGTAGGTGAACAGCACGTCCGGCGTGCGGTGCGCCGAGACCACTTTCACTTCATAGGGAACGCCCAGCGAATCCAGCTTCTGGGCGGCGTGCTGCATGGTTTCCCAATCCGAGCGGGATCCCATGACGATGCCGACGAGCGGCGCGGTTTGGTTGAGGGTCATTGGCCGTCACCTGCCTTAAAGACGTATTCTAGCCGTCTTCCACGCAAGACGAAGAATCCATGGATCGCAAGCTGCTCGACCTCCTGTGCTCGCCCGATACGCGCCAGCCCCTGTCCCTGCTCGATGCCACCGGCCTGGACGCGCTCAACCGCGCGATCGGCAGCGGTGCCGTGCTCAAGGCCGATGGCAGCCCGCAGGCGCAGACGCTGCGCGAGGCCCTGCTGACCCGTGACCGCAAGCAGGTGTTCCGCGTGGACGATGGCATCCCGGTGCTGCTGGCCGAAGAGGCCATCGCCACCGCCCAGATCGCCGATTTCCCGGAAAAATGAGCCACCTCCCCGTGCCGGCCCCCGAGGCCGCCCTGGTGGCCGCCGATGTGGCCCGTGCACTGGCCGAGGATATCGGCAGCGGTGACGTCACCGCCGCGCTGCTCCCGGACCGCCCCGACAGCGCCTACCTGCTGTGCAAGCAGGACGCGGTTATCGCCGGCCGCCCCTGGTTCGACGCGACCCACCGGGCGCTCGATCCGGAGGTCCGGATTGAGTGGCGCGTGGCCGAGGGCGACCGCGTCACCGCTGGCACCGTGCTGGCCCTGCTGCACGGCCGCAACCGCAGCCTGGTGAGCGCCGAGCGCACCTCGCTGAACTTCCTGCAGACGTTGTCCGGTACGGCGACCACCACCGCGCAGTACGTCGCGGCGGTTGCCGGCACCGGCGCGCGGATCCTGGACACCCGCAAGACCCTGCCCGGCCTGCGCGTCGCGCAGAAATACGCGGTGCGCTGCGGCGGCGGCGACAACCATCGCCTGGGCCTGTTCGACACGGTGATGCTCAAGGAAAACCACATCCGTGCGGCCGGGTCGCTGACCGCGGCGGTGCTGGCGGCGCGTGCGCAATGGCCGGCGTTGCCGCTGGTGGTCGAGGTCGAGGACCTGGACCAGCTGCGCGAGGCGCTGGCGGTGGGCTGCACCCGCATCCTGATCGATGACTTCGATACCGCCACGCGGCGCGAAGCGGTGCGCATTGCGGCCGGGCAGATTCCGCTGGAAGTATCCGGCAGTGTCGGCCTGGACGGGCTGCGCGCGATCGCCGAAGACGGCGTGGACTGCATTTCCATCGGCGGGCTGACCAAGCATGTGCAGGCGATCGACCTGTCATTGAAACTGGGCCCGCCCCCACAGGGCTGATGCCGCTTTCACGGTATGGGCAGATGCGGTCTGCGAGGCTGCGTCTGCCCCCACCTGGAATGCACGCATGCGCTGCCTGCCGCTTCTCGCCTGCCTGTCTCCCCTGCTCGCGCTGCTGCCGCTGCAGGCCTCTGCAGCCGAGGTCTGCGATGTGCCCCCGCGCTTCGGGCTGAGCCCGCTGGCCGTGGCCATCGTGCAGACCGCCTGCAACGAACACCGCCTCTGGTACCGGCCCTTCATCGATCGCGATGGCCGCGCCGCCAGCCTCAGCGTGACCGAAGCCGAGGACGTCCACCTGGCCGACAACGGTCTGGTGGCCTGGCAGCGCGTGGTCGGCTACTGGCGGCAGAGCGGCACGTTGTCGCCAATGGGCAGCCAGCCCGGCGCATCGAGCTGCATGGCCCCGCCAGGCACCCGCTACACCGACAGCGACTGCCGGGCCTTCCTGGTGGACAACCCGTGGTCGGCGGCCTTCATCTCCTGGGTGATGACCCGCGCCAGCGTGCCGGGCTTCACCCGCTCGCCCCGACACATCGACTACATCCGCGCCGCCTACCAGAACAGCGGACCGTACCGGATGACCGACCCGGCGCAGGAGAAACCCGCCCCCGGCGACCTGCTGTGCTACCTGCGCGACCGGCGCGAGACGCTGAGCTACAGCGGACTGGTGCAGTCGCTGGGCAGCGGCGCGGTCTCGCACTGGAAATCGCACTGCGAAGTGGTGATCGCGGCCAACATGGGCGGCGATCGGACGCTGTATCTGATCGGCGGCAATGTCATGAACACGGTGGCGTTGCGCAAACTGTCGCTGGACCGCAGCGGCCGCATCGAGCTGCCGCCAGCGAAGGCCACTGCAGGCGATGGCGTGGATCTGGGCTGCACGCCGGGCCGCGAAGAGGAATGCAGCTTCAATCGCCAGGATTGGGCCGCACTGCTGAAACTGGTGGCCACCGCACCGGCGGCGGTGCCGATGGGAACGCCGGACCCGGCGCCCCTGCCCGCTCCGGGTGCGACGGCACCGCCGATGGCCGCCCCGGCGTCCCAGACACCGATGCGCGCGCCCACGGTGGTGCCGCCCCGTCCGCCAATCCCGAATGCGAACCCGATGCCTGCGCCGCCGGCGAGCCCGAGCCCGACTCGGACACCGACACCGACACCGACAACGCTCCCCGTCCCGCCACCGCCACCGCGCACGTCCTGATCGTGATCGCGCGGATGGCTTGATCCGCGCCGCATTCGTCGCCATCTTGGAGGGACCGACCTCCCTGACCGCGCCGAGTCACCGATGCCCAGTTTGATCCTGTTGATGATTGCCGGCGCGTTTGCCTACGCCTTCTGGAATTCCTCGCGGGCCGCCGCCGAACGTGCCGGCGTACTTGGGCGCAATGCCTGCCGCGCTGCCGATGTGCAGTGGCTGGACCAGAGCGTGCACGCCACTGGCCTGCGCGTGTGCCGCAAGGACAACGGCTGGCTGGGCTGGGAGCGCACCTTCAAGTTCGAGTATTCGCACGATGGCGTCGACCGCCACAGCGGGCGCATGGTGCTGCGCGGTGATCAGCTGATCACGTTCGTGGGGCCGTCGGCCGCGAGGATCAGCGAGATCCGGCGCGATATCGATACGCGCGATGCCGAGGACGTCTGAGCCGGGTAGCGCCGAGCGTTGGTCGGCTGCCGTTCGATGTCTGCGGAGAGCGGCCGACCAACGGTCGGCGCTACCAATGAAAATGGCCGCCTTGCGGCGGCCATCGTGTGTCTTATTTGACCACCCGCAGATGCGGGCGACCGCTGGGCTTGGGCGGTGCGTCGTCCGGCGGGGTCGGTGAATCGTCCGGCGGCAGTTCGTCGTCCGGCCCCGGCTCGTGGCCCGGGATGTCATCCGGCAGCGCCATCCCCTGCCCGGTCTCGCGGGCATAGACGGCCAGCACGGCCGAGATCGGCACCTGCACCGGGTAACTGGTCCCGGAGAAGCGGGCCGAGAAGCTGACGCTGTCGTTGTCGATATGCAGGCGCACCACGGCGCGCTCGGCGATGTTCAGGACGACGCGGCCGTCCTTGACCGCGCTCTGCGGCACCTGCACGCCAGGCATGCCGGCGTCGACCAGGATGTGCGGCGTCAGGTCGTTGTCATTGATCCATTCCACCAGGGCCCGCAACAGGTACGGACGGTGGCTGGTCATGCGAAAAGTGTCTTCAGTCATGTGGTAGAGCCGAGCCGTGCTCGGCTGCTCTTGATCCGGATTGCCTGATGCAAGTGTACGCGCCCGCCTACCCGCAGGTCAGCCATGGCGCGTACCGGCACCGCGATTTCGTTCAGTACACCGGTGCCGCACGCGGCACGCCCCCGCCGATCAGACCGGCAGATCGCGCAGTTTCTTTTCCTGTTCGGTCAGGCTGCGGATGAAACCCGGGTGCCGGAAAATGCGGTTGCCGTAGTCTTCGATCGATTTGCCATCCTTCGGCAACGGCACGTCGAGTGCCTGCAGCCGCCAGATGATCGGCGCCATCGCGCAGTCGGCCAGGCTCATTTCCGGGTTGAGGAAGAACTTGCTGGCCTTGAACAGCGGCACCGCGCTGGTCAGCAGTTCCTTGAGGCGTTTGCGCCCGGCCTCGGCCTGGGTCTTGTTGCCCAGCTGGATGGCCTGCACCTGCGGCACCCAGTCGTGTTCGATGCGCAGCATCGCCAGGCGGATGCGGGCCCGCGAGAGCGGATCGACCGGCATCAGCGGCGGGTGCGGATAGCGCTCGTCCAGGTATTCGCTGACCACCGACGCCGCGTACAGCACCAGCTCGCGCTCCACCAGGGTGGGCACGGAGTGATACGGATTGAGATCGATGAGATCTTCGGGCGGGTTCTGCGGGTCGACCGGCACGGAGTCATAAGTGACGCCCTTGGCCGCCAGTACCAGCCGTACGCGATGGCACAGCACATCGTCGTTCGAGGAAAACAGCGTCAGGGTATTCCGCATGCGTACGCTCGCCGCCATCAAAGGCTCTCCAACGTCCGGTAACCGCCGGTCGTATCGGCGCCGCCAGCCCATTGCCGACGGTCGTCACAGTACCCGAGTGTGCAACCGCACATCACAAAAGCCAATAGGTCGATCGTCCCACGCGGGGAACGATCGACACAGGAAGGCGCCGGACGGCTCAGTGGACGTCCTTCCAGTATTCCTTCTTGAGCAGATAGGCCAGGAAGGTCAGCAGGGCCAGGAACAGGATCACCCACACGCCCAGCTTTTGGCGCTTCAGGGCGGCCGGCTCGCCGGCGTACTCCAGGAAGTTGGTGATGTCGCGCACCGCCTGGTCGTACTGGCCAGCATCGACGTTGCCCGGCTGTTCGATCTTCAGGCCAACCACCGGGGGGTCTTCGCCGGGGTTCTCCGGCTTGCCGTGCACCGCATGCTGCAGCCCCTGCATTTCCCACAGCGGATTGGGCATGGAGGCATTCGGGAACACGGTGTTGTTCCAGCCCAGCGGCCGCGTGGGATCCAGGTAGAACGACTTGAGGTAGGTGTAGACCCAGTCGCTGCCCCGCACCCGCGAGATCAAGCTCAGGTCCGGCGGCATCTTGCCGAACCATTTTTCGGCCTGCGCCTTGGGCATCGTCACCGGGATCGGCTCGCCGACCGGGGTGCCGGTGAAGTTGAGGTTGTTCATGACCTCTTCTTCGCTCAGCCCGAGATCGGCGGCCATGCGCGAGTAACGCAGGTACTTCAGCGCGTGGCAGCCGGAGCAGTAGTTCATGTAGAGCTGCGCGCCACGCTGCAGCGACGCACGATCGCTCAGATCGTTGCCGGCCTGCAGGGTCTTGGCGCCCTCGGCGGCATCGGCCACCGCGACACCGAGCATCAGGGCCGCCGCGCAGGCCAGCCGGACAATCCAGTGGTCAGTCATGCGTGGTCACCCGGTCCGGTACCGGCTTGGTCCTGTCCAGCTTGGTCCATAGCGGCATGGTGATGAAGAAGGCGAAATACAGGAAGGTCAGCACGCGCCCGATGTAGGTCTCGTGCGCATCCGTACCCGGGCCGGAGCCGATCACGCCCAGCCACACGAAGCACACCGCGAACATGCCCAGCAGACCGCGCGAGAGCAGGCCGCGGTAACGGTAGGACTTCACCCGCGCGCGATCCAGCCACGGCACCAGGAACAGGATGGCGATCGCCGAGAACATCACGATCACGCCGCCGAGCTTGTTGGGCACCACGCGCAACATCGCGTAGTACGGGGTGTAGTACCAGACCGGCTTGATGTGCTCGGGCGTCACCAGGCGGTTGGCCTCGGTGAAGTTGTCATGCTCCAGGAACAGGCCGCCGAAGGCCGGCGCGAAGAAGATGATGAAGGCGGCGATGATCAGCAGGAAACCGGCGCCGACCGCATCCTTGAGCGTGTAGTACGGGTGGAACGGAATGCCATCGGTAGGCGCCGTGGCCGACCAGCGGTTGCCCTTCGGCCCCTTCTTGATCTCCACGCCATCGGGGTTGTTGGAACCCACCTCGTGCAGCGCGCCCAGGTGCAGCACCACCAGCAGCAACAGCACCAGCGGCAGCGCGATCACGTGCAGCGCGAAGAAGCGGTTGAGGGTGGCGTCGCTGGGCAGGTAATCGCCCATGATCCATTCGGTCAGGCCGGTGCCGATCACCGGGATCGCGCCGAACAGCGAGATGATCACCTTGGCGCCCCAGAACGACATCTGGCCCCACGGCAGCACGTAACCCATGAAGGCTTCGGCCATCAGCACCAGGTAGATCAGCATGCCGAGGATCCAGACCAGTTCGCGCGGCTTCTGGTAACTGCCATAGAGCAGGCCGCGGAACATGTGCAGGTAGACCACGATGAAGAACAGCGAGGCACCGGTGGAGTGCATGTAGCGGATCAGCCAGCCCCACTCCACGTCCCGCATGATGTATTCGATGGAGGCGAACGCTTCGGCCGCGTTCGTCTTGTAGTGCATCGTCAGGAAGATGCCGGTGACGATCTGGTTGACCAGGATCAGCAGCGCCAGCGAGCCGAAGTAGTACCAGATGTTGAAGTTCTTCGGCGCGTAGTACTCGGTGACGTGCTTGCGGTAGACCGGCATCAGCCCGGGCGCGCGTGCGTTGACCCAGTCGGCGACGCCGGTGGCGGTGCGGGAAAGGATATTGGCCATGATCAAGCCGCCCCCTGCGGATCAACGCCGATGATGATGGTGTTGTCGTCCTGGTAATGGTGCGGCGGCACCAGCAGGTTGATCGGTGCCGGAACATCCTTGAACACGCGACCGGACATGTCGAAGCGCGACTTGTGGCAGGGGCAGAAGTAGCCGCCCTTCCACTGGGGGTCGTAGGGCTCGGGGCGGATCTCGGCGACCATTTCCGGCGAACAGCCCAGATGGGTGCACAGCCCGACCAGCACCGAGACCTCGGCCTTGATCGAGCGGAACTCGGGATTCTGCTTGAGCACGTACTCGGGCTGCTGCTCTTTCTCGCCCGACTCGGGATCCTTCAGGCGGCCGTCCAGCCCGTGCAGCGCGTCGAGGATGGCCTTGGAGCGCTTGACGATCCAGATCGGCTGTCCACGCCACTCCATGACCAGACGCTGGCCTTCCTGGAGCGCACTGATGTCGGCAATCACCGGGGCACCGGCCAGTTTGGCGCGGGCGCTGGGATTCCAGGACTTGATGAACGGTACCGCTGCAAATCCGACGCCGACCGCTCCGACCACCGCAGTGGTTGCTGAGAGAAACCGCCGACGTCCAGTGTTGACTGGATCGTTTACCCCATCGTTGGCCATCCGGCACTCCGATATTGATTTAGGTAGCTTGAGGCTGCCAGCAGACCGGTGGGGGCCAGTCCACATTGAATCAGCCGCGAGTGTAGCTGAACCGAAGTCGGCCACACAACGCGGTACTACGGAACGACATTACCCCGACAGTACGGCATCAGGTACCACTGGCGCCATGGGTTATTGATGGCTGGCCACGGCACCGCGGTAGCGGTCGGCCAACAGGGCCACCCGCTTCACGTAATACTGGGTCTCGCTGTAAGGCGGCACGCCACCATGGCGGTCGACCGCGCCCTCGCCGGCGTTGTAGCCCGCCGCCGCCAGGGTGAGATCGCCGTTGAAGCGCTTGAGCAGCCAGGACAGGTACTGCACACCGCCGCGGATGTTCTGCGAGGCATCGAAGGAATCGCTGACGCCGAAGCGGCGCGCGGTCGGCGGCATCAACTGCATCAGGCCCTGCGCGCCGGCGCGGCTGAGCGCGGTCGGGTTGTAGGCCGATTCGGCGTGGATGATCGCGCGGACCACCGCCTCTTCCACCCCGAACTCGCGGGCGGCGGCGGTGATCTCGCTCTGGTAAGCGGTGGTGTTGAGCCGCACCGAGCCGAAGTTGACCGCCGGGTTGGCGCCACAGGCGTAGCAGCGCTCGATGAAGCTGTAATGGATGGTGCGGACCTGGCCAACGCTGGCGATGCCGGTCGGGCGTGCGCTGGTGTAATGGCGCACGCCGTCTTTCATATAGGCGTACAGCTGGCCGCTGCGGACCTTTCCAGCCTTGTTGCCGGCCGGCGCCGGGGCGGAGGGCGCGGTCAGCACCGTGGCCGGGGCGGGGGACGGTGCCGGGGCCGGGTTGATCGCGGTCGCCGCGGTGGCGGTATCGGCCCGGCTAGGCGCTGGCGCCGCGCTGGCGATCGGGGTCGCCGGGGTCGGCGCAGGCGGCGCTGCCAGGGCCCGGCGAGGCGCCGCGCCGCGCTCGGGCCGGTAGCTGCTGATCACGCTGCAGGCGGCGCCGGCCACGCGCTTGCTCACATAGCTGGGAACGCCGTCGCTGCCGACGCACTTGTACAGGGTGCCCGCACTGGCCGGCATAGCGGTCAGCGCAGCCAAGGCCAGCGCAGCGATCCCCAACATCCCCTTCATGAGCGGGAGTGTCCCCAATTCGCCGGGGATTGCCAAGGGGGGCGCCCGACCCGGCTACAATGGCCTGCTCACCGCAGCCATCCGGCTGCCTGCCCGCCCACCCGACTGGAATAAGCGCCATGACCGGGACGCCAGCTTCGACCGCGCCGACTTCGGCCGGTTCTGCCTTGCCTGCCTCTGCTCCGCCCAGCTCCGCCCCCCGCCCCGACCTGCTCCCCCTGCCCGGCGCCAGGCCGCAGGTGAACGGTCCGGTGCGCGGCAAGCTGTACATCAAGACCCACGGTTGCCAGATGAACGAGTACGACTCGACCAAGATGGCCGACGTGCTCGCCGCCTCCGAAGGGCTGGAACTCACCGACGACCCGGCCGAGGCAGACGTGTTGTTGATGAACACCTGCTCGATCCGCGAGAAGGCCCAGGAGAAGGTGTTCAGCCAGCTCGGCTACTGGAAGGCGCTGAAGAACAACGGCCGTGGCGTGATCATCGGCGTCGGCGGCTGCGTGGCCTCGCAGGAAGGCGAGGCGATCATCAAGCGTGCCCCGCACGTGGACCTGGTGTTCGGCCCGCAGACCCTGCACCGCCTGCCGGAGCTGATCCGCCAGCGCCGTGAATCGGGCAGGTCGCAGGTGGACATCAGCTTCCCGGAGATCGAGAAGTTCGACGCCCTGCCCGAGCCGCGTGCCGAGGGCGCCTCTGCGTTCGTGTCGATCATGGAAGGCTGCTCGAAGTACTGTTCGTTCTGCGTGGTGCCCTACACCCGCGGCACCGAGGTCAGCCGCCCGTTCGAAGACGTGGTGGTGGAAGTGGCGCAACTGGCCGCCCAGGGCGTGCTGGAAATCAACCTGCTCGGCCAGAACGTCAACGCCTACCGCGGCCCGTATGGCGACGGCGAGTTCGCCGATCTGGGCCTGCTGATCCGCACCATCGCCGAGATCGACGGGGTCGGCCGGATCCGCTTCACCACCTCGCACCCGCTGGAATTCAGCGATTCGCTGATCGATGCCTACCGTGACGTGCCGCAGCTGGCCAACTTCCTGCATCTGCCGGTGCAGGCCGGCAGCGACCGCGTGCTCTCGGCGATGAAGCGTGGCTACACCGCGCTGGAATTCAAATCCAAGATCCGCAAGCTGCGCGCGGTGCGTCCGGACATCTCGATCAGCTCGGATTTCATCGTCGGCTTCCCCGGCGAGACCGATGCCGAGTTCGAGAAGACCATGAAGCTGATCGAGGACGTGGGCTTCGACCAGAGCTTTTCCTTCATCTATTCGCGCCGCCCGGGCACTCCTGCAGCCGATCTGGAAGACACCACCTCCGATGCGGAAAAGCACGCACGCCTGTCGCGCCTGCAGGCCCGGATCAACGAGCAGGCTGCAGCCATCTCCGAAAAGATGGTCGGCACGGTGCAGACCGTGCTGGTGGAAGGCCCCTCCAAGCGCAACCCGAACGAGCTGACCGGTAAGAGCGAGAACATGCGTTCGGTCAACTTCCCGGGGCACCCGCGCCTGGTCGGCCAGTTCGTGGATGTGGTGATCACCGAGGCATACAGCAATTCGCTGCGCGCGCGGATGGTGACGGCGGATTGAACAAGGTGGCCGGGCCACGGCCCGGTCATCGTTGACGCTTTTTTGACCACGCAATCGAACCCTTTGCCGCAGTAGGGCTGGCGACACCTATCCACAGGTTGCTGCACCGGCGTTGCACAGTCCCTGTGGAAAACCGCTTTCCGCCCGTGCTGTAGCGGCCGCCCCACACCCGCGCTACCCTGTTCTCCCTTTCCCTGCTTGCGGCCCGGTCGGCTGGACCGGCGGCCGCCGGACGCAATGACCGCACTCGCACAACGCGACTTCACCCTCACCCCGGAAGACAACGAGCGCCTGGCCAACATGGCCGGCCCGTTCGACGAACATCTCCGCCAGGTGGAACTCAAACTCGGCGTGGAAATCGCCAACCGTGGCCACGTGTTCCGCGTGACCGGTCCCAAGGCCGTGGTCGCCGATGCGCAGGCCCTGATCGAGGCGCTGTACGCCGAGGCCGGTGACGTGGTGTTCGACAGCCATGCCATCCACCTGCGCCTGAACCAGGCCAACGTGGAGCATGTGGTCGAGCGCGCCTACGAAGCCCAGGAAGTGGCGATCAAGGTCAAGCGCGGCACCGTGCGCGGCCGCGGTGCCAATCAGGCCCGTTACCTGCATCAGATCACCACGCACGACATCAATTTCGGCATCGGCCCGGCCGGTACCGGCAAGACCTTCCTGGCCGTGGCCAGCGCAGTGGAAGCGCTCAATGAAGCGCGCGTGCAGCGCCTGATCCTGGTCCGCCCGGCGGTGGAGGCCGGCGAGAAGCTGGGCTTCCTGCCCGGCGACCTGAGCCAGAAGGTCGACCCGTACCTGCGCCCGCTGTACGACGCGCTGTATGAAATGCTGGGCGTGGAAAAGGTGCTCAAGCTGCTGGAGAAGAACGTCATCGAGATCGCGCCACTGGCCTACATGCGTGGGCGCACGCTCAACGATGCGTACGTGATCCTGGATGAAGCGCAGAACACCACGGTCGAACAGATGAAGATGTTCCTGACCCGCCTGGGCTTCGGCTCCACCGCGGTGGTCACCGGTGATCTCACCCAGACCGATCTGCCCAAGCACGTCAAATCCGGGCTGCGCGATGCGATCGACGTGCTGCGCGATGTGGAGGGCGTGAGCTTCACCTTCTTCGAAGCGCGCGATGTGGTCCGCCACCCGCTGGTGGCCCGGATCGTCAGCGCCTACGACCGCCGCGATCTGCAGCAGGTCCAACCCGGAGCGACGCCATGACCCGTGGTCCCGTGCGACTGGACGTCGCGATCAGTTATGCCCTGCCCCGTGCCGGCCTGCCCTCGGCGGTGAGCTTCCGCAAGTGGGTCGCCGCCGTCCTGAAGGGCCGCATCCGCGAGGCCGACCTGGCGATCCGCCTGGTCGATGCCAAGGAAGGCCAGTCCTTGAACCGCCACTACCGCGGCAAGGATTACGCGACCAACGTACTCAGCTTCCCGGCCGAACTGCCCGAAGGCCTGCCCAAGGGCGTGAAGTTCCCGCTGCTCGGTGATCTGGTGATCTGCGCACCGGTGGTCGCCCGCGAAGCGGACGAACAGGGCAAGGCGCTCAATGCCCACTACGCGCACCTGACCGTGCATGGCGTGCTGCACCTGCTCGGCTGGGACCATGAGGACGAAAAGGAAGCCGACGCCATGGAACAGCTGGAACGGGACATCCTGGCCGAGCTCGGGATCGCCGACCCGTATGCCGGCGAGCGCTGAGCGGCCCCCTCGCTATCTGTGTTGATCCCTCTGCCATACAAGGACGTATGCCAACATGCCGATTCCTGAGCGTCGTTCCGCACTGGGTCCCGTGCTGCTTGCAGTGTCCTGGGCCGGGCTTCTGTACGCCGCGATCGGAGCCCCGGGGCTCACCGCACTGACGCCGGCCGGGCGCGACCCGGGTGCACTGCAGCTGGGCATGCTGGGGCTGTCGGCGGTGATCGCAGCGCTGTCGTTGGCGCCTGCGCGAAGCTGGTGGGCAGCGCGGCAGCAGCGCGCGCCCCTGTCCGCCGCATGGGCCGGGCGTCTGTCCGGCCTGGCCGCCGGGGTGTTCGTCGCAGGCATGCTGACCTGCGTGGTGGCGGGCCTGATCCTGCCTCGTCTGCGGGCCGGTTCTGGCGAGGCGACCCTCAGCGCGGCCGGCTTGAGCGTGGTGATCTGGTCGGGGCTGGCGGCTGCGCTGGTCGCGCCGCTGGGCTGGCGCACGCTGTATCGCTGGTTCGGCCGCGACGGCGTTTCGCCGGGACAGTCATCGACCTTCCGCGCACGGCCGGTGCAGGTGGCCCTGCTGTTTGTTCTTGCCGCGTCGTTCGCTCTGTTCTTCGGGCGCGCGCTGCTGTCGGCAACCGCCAGTGGCCCGGGGGCGATCCATCTGGGCACCGCCGCGTTGGTACTGTTCGCGGCGGGGATCGCCGTCGTCACCTTCCCGCCCACGCTGCGCTGGCTGCTGCGCCGCCGGTGAGGCCGTGCCACGCGTGGCCTCCCCCGCTATGATCGTCGCCGCATCCGTGCGCTGCACGCCTCCGTTGATGGATCTGCTTTGATGACCCCGTTGCGACTTGCCTGCCTTGGCCTGCTGGGCCTGCTGCCCATCTCGGCGATCGCCGATGCGGCCCCGCTGGACCTGACCGCCCTGATCGAATGCCGCCAGAGCGTGGGCGATTACAACGCGGTCGCCCCGGTCGTGGCCGACCCGCTCAAGGCGGTCGCCAACGGTCTGCAGCCGCTGCCGCAGACCAACCAGTTCATGACCGAATTCCGCCTGGCCGCGCCGATCACGGTATTTGGGGAGCGCGCCGAGTACATCACGGTCGCCGGGGCCAGCATCATGGCCATCCTGGACCTGGCCGACCCGCGCCCGCTGGCCAAGCGCCTGGCGCTGGAGGATGGCGTGGATACCCCGGAGAAGTTCATGGCCGGCCGCGAACTGGTCAGCCGCGACGTCACCGACCCTCGTACCGGCGAGGCCCTGATCGAATCGGTGATCCTGAGCCTGTCCACGGTCAAGTCCCACCCCGGCAAGACCCTGGCCGGCTGCACCTACAGCCTGGACCTGCCGGCGGAGGAAGACACCCCGGCCCCGGGGGCCGCCCCGGCCGCCATGCCGGGCGTGAATCCGCCCCCGGCCGGGCACTGACAGGCGCCCGCATCCTGATAGACTAAATCCAACGCCCGGCACGCCGGGTGCCTTTTTTCCAGAGATGTCTGAAGACGACAGTAGTAGCTCCGCGCAGGAGCACAATGAAAAGAAGCGCAGCTGGCTCGAACGCCTGACCTCTGCCTTCTCCGGCGAACCCCACACCCGCGACGAGCTGGTGGCGGTACTGCACACCGCGCACGAAGACGGCCTGATCGCCGCGGACACGCTGCGGATGATGGAAGGCGCCATTTCGGTGGCCGAGCTCACCGTCGGCGACGTGATGATCTCGCGCTCGCAGATGGTCTCCCTGCCGGTCGAAGCCCCCTTCCTTGAACTGATGAAGCAGGTGGTCGAATCCGGCCATTCGCGCTTCCCGGTGCACGGCGACAACAAGGACGACATCCTCGGCATCCTGTTGGCCAAGGACCTGCTGCGCGGCGTGGTGGCCGACAACGGGCCGGCCAACATCCGTGAGCTGCTGCGCCCGGCGGTGCTGATCCCCGAGGCCAAGAAGCTCAACGTGCTGCTGAAGGAGTTCCGGCTCTCGCGCAACCACATGGCCATCGTGGTGGACGAGTACGGCGGTGTCGCCGGGCTGGTCACCATCGAGGACGTGCTGGAGCAGATCGTCGGTGAGATCGACGACGAGCACGACGAGGCCGAGGACCACACCTCGCAGATCGCGATCCAGGCCGATGGCCAGTACGTGGTCGACGCGTTGACCGCGATCGAGGATTTCAACGAGCGCTTCGGTGCCACCTTCCCCGACGATGACTACGACACCATCGGTGGCCTGGTCACCGAGGCGATCGGGCATCTGCCGGAAACCGGTGACGAGCTCACCCTGGACCGCTTCGTGTTCCGGGTGGCGCGTGCCGACGCCCGCCGCGTGCAGGCGTTCCACGTGACCGTACTGCCGCCCGACACCCACAACGAGGATTGACCCACGCCATGCGGCCCCCTTTGAATCGGTGGTCGCTGTGCCGCCTGTTGTTCGTGTTGTCGCTGCTTGCGATGGCCAGCCTGCCCTTCGGGGCACTGGCCGCGCAGGAGGCCGCGCCCGCCACTGCCACTGCCACCCCGGCACCGGCACCGGCACCGAGCGAGGCGCCGCGCATCGGCGTGGTCACCATGCAGCCGGGCGAGATCTTCTTCGAGCGCTTCGGGCATGACGCGCTGGTCGTGGTCGATCCGGTGACTGGCGAAGCGACCTCGTACAACTTCGGTTACTTCGACCCGAGCGAGTCCGATTTCATCGGCAACTTCGTGCGCGGGGACATGATGTATTACCTGGTCGCGCTGCCGCTGGGGCAGGATCTCTCCTATTATCAGGAGAGCGGCCGCGGCGCGAGCGTGCAGTGGCTGGACCTGACGCCCGTGCAGGCGCGCACCCTGGCCGAATCGCTGGCCGAACGCGCCAAGCCGGAAAACGCGCGTTACCACTACGATTACTACACCGCCAACTGCGCCACCATGGTCCGCGACGCGATCGATGGTGCCCTCGGTGGCGGCCTGCATTCGCAGCTGTCCGGCCGTTCGCGCGGCAACACCTACCGCAGTGAATCGGTGCGCCTGGCCTCGCCCTCGCCATGGATGTGGCTGGGCTTCGATATCGGCCTGGGTCCGTTCGCCGATCAGCCGCTGTCGCGCTGGCAGGAAGCGTTCGTGCCGATGCGCCTGGCCGATGCGCTGCGCCAGGTCCGCAACAACGAAGGTCGCCCGCTGGTGCAGGCCGAACAGGAACTGCTGCCGCACCGGATCGCGCCGGAACCGACCGAGTCGCCGCGCCGCTGGTGGCCGTGGCTGCTGTGCGGCCTGATCGCCGCCGCAGGGGTAGCCGCACTGCGCCGCCGGCGTCGTCTGCTCGGTGGCCTCGCGCTGCCGTTGTGGCTGTTCTGCGGGATCGGTGGCGCGCTGCTGACCTATCTGTGGGGCTTCAGCGCGCACCAGGCCGCCTGGGCCAACCGCAACCTGCTGCAGCTCTCGCCGCTGTGCCTGCTGCTCGTTCCCGCTGCGATCACCCTGTTGCGCGGCCGCGCGCCGCGCGCAGGGTTCCGCATCGTGCTGTGGGCCGTCGCCGGGCTGTCGCTGCTGGGCCTGGTGCTGCACTGGCTGACCCTACAGGCGCAGTACAACCTGCAGTGGATCGTGCTGTTGCTGCCGATCCACGTGGCGCTGGCGTGGGCGCTGGGCCGCCGTGACCTGCCCGTCACGGGCCGCTGACGCACGATGCCCGCCATGGATACCGTCACACCCGATAACCCCGCCTGCGTCATCAACTGCGTTCATTACGATGACCAGGGCAAGCGCCACGACATCAGCCTGGATGCCATCAGCGATGTGATCGCCAGCGACAACGGCTTCGTGTGGGTCGGCCTGTACGAACCCGACGACAGCGTGCTGCTGAAACTGCAGGAAGAATTCGGCCTGCACTCGCTGGCCATCGAGGATGCCCGCAACGCGCATCAGCGGCCCAAGGTCGAGGCCTACGGCAATTCGCTGTTCGTGGTGGTGACCACCGCGCAGATGGTGGACGAGCGGATCCGCTACGGGGAGACACATGCCTTCCTTGGGCCCCGCTTCCTGGTCACGGTGCGCCACGGCGCGTCGCTGTCCTATGCCGCCCCGCGCGCCCGCGTGGAACGCGAGCCGGAGCTGCTGCGCACCATGGGGCCCTCGTACTGTCTGTACGCGGTGCTGGATTTCGTGGTCGACAATTACCTGCCGATCACCCAACGCTACCGTGACACGCTGGAACTGCTGGAGAAGGACATCTTCTCCGACAACTACAAGCGCCAGACGGTGGTGCGCCTGTACGAGCTCAAGCGCGAGCTCAACAAGATGCGCATGGCCGTCGCACCGCTGCAGGACATGCTCTCGCAGATCAAGCGCTACCAGGGTGAGCTGGTGCCGGACGAAGTGAAGCTGTACCTGCGCGACGTGCACGACCATGCGGTGCGGATCAGCGATGTGATCGATACCCTGCGCGAAATGCTGGGCACCGCCCTGAGTGTGAACCTGTCGCTGGTCACCCTGGCCCAGGGCGAGACGGTCAAGCGCCTGGGTGCGTGGGCCGCGCTGCTGGCTGCCCCGACCTTGATCACCAGCTGGTACGGCATGAACTTCACGAACATGCCCGAGCTGGACAAGCCGTGGGCCTATCCGGCGATGATCATCGGCGTGGGTGCGGTGTGCGTGGGCCTGTACCGGTTGTTCAAGCGCGCACGCTGGTTGTAGGCAGCGCGGCTGCGCATTCGCGCATCCACCCCACGCTTTGCTGCGCAAACCGCGGGCCCCGGCTCACCATCCCCACAACCCCGCGCCTGTCGGCGCGCCCCCTTGAACTCCAAGGGGGCTATGGCTCCAGACGCAATCAAGCCACGTAAACGGTCTTGATGTTCATGAACTCGTGGATGCCATGTTCGGCCAGTTCGCGCCCGAAACCGGAGCGCTTGCTGCCGCCGAACGGGAGCCGGACGTCGCTCTTGACGATGGCGTTGACGAAGGCGGCACCGCATTCCAGTTGCTGGGCGATGGCTTCGCCGCGGGCCGCATCGGTGGTCCACACGCTGCCGCCCAGGCCGAAGCTGGTGTCGTTGGCCACGCGCAGTGCTTCGGCGTCATCGCTGACGCGCAGGATCGCGGCGGCCGGGCCGAACAGTTCTTCGTCATATGCCGGCATGCCGGGGCCCACGTTGTCCAGGATGGTCGCCGGATAGCCGGCATGCGAACCGGCCACCGGCTCGCCGCCCAGCAGCAGCTTGGCGCCCTTGGCGATGCTGTCCTGCACCTGCTTGTGCAGTTCGTCGCGCAGGTCCGCTCGCGCCATCGGGGCCAGCGTGGTCTTCTCGTCCTGCGGATCACCGTAGACGCGCTTGCCTGCAGCGGCGACAAACTTCTCCACGAACGCATCGGCGATCGCATCGACCACGATGAAACGCTTGGCCGCGATGCAGGTCTGGCCGCTGTTGTCGAAGCGTGACTTCACCGCGGCGGCGACCGTCTTCTCCAGGTCCGCATCCTCCAGCACCACGAAGGCATCACTGCCACCCAGTTCCATCACGCACTTCTTGAGCTGGTCGCCGGCATTGGCCGCGATGGACCGCCCGGCACGCTCGCTGCCGGTCAGTGTCACCGCCTTGACCCGCTTGTCGCGCAGCACTTCGGCGGCCTGGTCGTTGTCGATGTGCAGCACGTCGAACACGCCGTCGGGCAGGCCGCCGTCACGGCACACGGCCAGGATCAGGTCGGCGCATTGCGGCACGTTGCTGGCGTGCTTGAGCAGGGCCACGTTGCCGGCCATGAACGCCGGCGCGAGGAAGCGGAACACCTGCCAGATCGGGAAGTTCCACGGCATCACCGCGAACACGCAGCCAATCGGCTCATAGCGCACGTAGCTGCGCTGGGCTTCGGTATCAATCAGCTGCGGCTTGAGGTAATCGGCCGCGTGATCGGCGTAGAACTCGCAGGCCTCGGCGCATTTCTCGATCTCACCCAGCGCTTCGGCCTTGAGCTTGCCCATCTCGGTGGTCATCGCGTGCTGGATGTCACCCTTGCGCTGGCGCAACTGGGCGGCGATGGCGCGCAGGATCGCCCCGCGCTCCTGCAGCGAACGCGCTGCCCACGCCGGGAACGCCTCGGCGGCCGCAGCCAGACGCTGCTCCACCTCCTTGGCGGTGAGCAGTTCGTGGCGGTAGGTGACCTGGCCGGTCGCGGGATTGATGATGTCAGCGGTCATCGCTGGTCTCCGAAAGTCAGACCCGCATTGTGCGCCCGGCCTCGTGAGCCGGATGTTGCCGGATCAGGGTGAACGCCGCGACACAGCGTCGCAGCAGCGCCCTGCCCCGGCACCGTTCAGCTGGGGTCCTGCAGCGCCATCTGCATGTCGCGCTGGCGGCGTTTCTCGGCCCGGGCCGTGATGTACCAGCCCACCACGGCCGCGATCGACACCGCCAGCACCATCAAGGTGGCCAGCGCGTTGATCTCCGGCTTGATGCCCATCCGCACCGAGGAGAACACCTTCATCGGCAGCGTGGTGGAGTTGGGACCGGCCACGAAGCTGGCGATCACCACGTCATCGAGCGAGAGCGTGAACGCCAGCAGCCAGCCGGCCACCAGCGCCGGGGCGATGATCGGCAGGGTGATCTGGAAGAACACCTTGAGCCGGCTCGCGCCGAGATCCATCGCGGCCTCTTCCAGCGAGCGGTCCAGCTCCTGCAGGCGCGAGGACACCACCACCGTCACGAAGGACAGGGTGAAGGTGACATGCGCGATCCAGATGCTGGTGACACCACGGCTGGGGAAGCCGGGAATGCCGCCCATCGCCACCAGCAGGGTCATCAGCGAGAAGCCCAGGATCACTTCCGGCATCACCAGCGGCGCGGTGATCAACGCGCCGAACAGGGTCTTGCCCGGGAAGCGGCGCATGCGGGTCATCACCATCGCCGCCATCGTGCCGAGCACGGTGGCCGCGCAGGCGGTCCAGAACGCGACCTTGAGGCTGATCCACAGCGCATCCAGGATCTGGCGGTTGTTGAACAGCTCGCCGTACCAGCGCGTGGAGAAGCCGGACCAGACGGTGGCCAGCTTGGAGGCGTTGAACGAATACACCATCAACAACAGGATCGGCAGGTACAGGAAGGCGAAGCCCAGCCCGAGCAGGCTCCAGCCCAGCCAGCGGTTGCTGCGCACCATGCTCATGCCAGCTTCCCTTCCAGCTCGCGCTGCTGCATGCGGTTGAACAGCAGGATCGGCACCAGCAGCAAGGCCAGCATCACGATCGCCACCGCCGAGGCCGTCGGCCAGTCGCGGTTGTTGAAGAACTCGCCCCACAGCACGCGGCCGATCATCAGCGTGTCCGGCCCGCCGAGCATTTCCGGGATCACGAACTCACCCACGGCCGGGATCATCACCAGCATGCAGCCGGCGATGATGCCGGTGCGCGAGAGCGGCAGCGTGATGCGCATGAAGGCCTGCCACGGCTTGGCGCCGAGGTCGTAGGCGGCCTCGAGCAGGCGGTTGTCCAGCTTGACCAGGTTGGCGTACAGCGGCAGCACCATGAACGGCAGGTAGCAGTACACGATGCCGATATAGGCCGCGGTCGGGGTGTACAGGATCTGCAGCGGCGCATCGATCAGGCCGATCTTGAGCAGCAGCTGGTTGAGCAGACCGTTGCGGTCCAGGATGCCGATCCAGGCATACACGCGGATCAGGAACGAGGTCCACGAGGGCAGCACCACCAGCATCATCGCCACGTTGCGCGCGGCCGGGCTCATCCGCGAGATCACATACGCCATCGGGTAGCCGATCAGCAGCGTGAGCAGGGTCGAGATGACCGCGATCTTGATCGAGCTCAGGTAGGCCAGCAGGTACTGGTTGTCCTTGATCAGGGCGGCATAGCTGCCCAGGTTGAGCTTGAGCGAGAACGCGCCGTCCACGTACTCCAGCAGCCAGGTATACGGCGGCGAGCCGACCTGGGTGCGCGCGAAGGAGATCATCAGGATGATCACGAACGGCACCGCGAAGAACAGCAGCAGCCACAGGTACGGCGCGGCGATCACGCCGGCGCGCGTGCCCGGGAGCCAGCGCTTCCAGCCGGTCGCGGTCATGAGGTCAGCACCACGCCATCGTTGTCGCGCCAGTGCACCCAGACGGTGTCACCCCAGGTCAGGCCATCGCTGGCCCAGCGCTGCGAATTGGCGAAGTTGGACAGCACCTTGGCCCCGCTCGGCAGGCGCACATGGAACACCGAGTGGCTGCCGAAGTAGGCGATCTCCTCGATCACGCCCTGCGCCTTGTTGGTGTCACCGTCCGGTTCGTCCTTGCCGATCATCACCTTCTCCGGGCGCAGCGCGAAGGCCACTGGCTGGCCCTCGTAGCCGGTGATGCCGTGGGCGACGTAGATCGGCGCGGGGAACAGCGGCGTGCGCACCGTGACGTACTCGGGCAGGTCCTCATCGAGCACGCCGTCGAACAGGTTCACCGAACCGATGAACTCGGCCACGAACCGGTTGGCCGGCTGCTCGTAGATCTCATCCGGCTTGCCGACCTGCTGGATCCAGCCAGCATCCATCACCGCGATCCGGGTGGCCATGGTCATGGCCTCTTCCTGATCGTGGGTGACCATCACGCAGGTCACCCCGGTGGTCTCGATGATGTTGACCAGCTCCAGCTGCATCTGCGAGCGCAGCTTCTTGTCCAACGCGCCCATCGGCTCATCCAGCAACAACAGCTTCGGGCCTTTGGCCAGCGACCGCGCCAGCGCCACGCGCTGCTGCTGGCCACCGGAAAGCTGGTGCGGCTTGCGCTTGGCCAGCTTGCCCAGCTGCACCAGGTCCAGCATCTCGCCGACACGGCGGTTGATCGCATCGCGCGCCATGCCGTCCTGCTTCAGGCCGAAGGCGATGTTCTGCTCCACCGTCATGTGCGGGAACAGCGCGTAGGACTGGAACATCATGTTGATCGGGCGCTGGTACGGCGGCAGCGCGTTGATGCGCTGGCCGTCCAGGTCGATGGTGCCCTGGGTGGGGGTCTCGAAGCCGCCCAGGCAGCGCAGCAGCGTCGATTTGCCGCTGCCCGAGCCACCCAGCAGCGCGAAGATCTCGCCCTTGCGCACGTCCAGGGTGACGTCATCGAGCGCGACGAAGCCGTCGAACTCCTTGCGCAGCGCGCGGATGGACAGGTAACCCGGTTCCAGGACCGGGAGGACCGCGCCTTCCGGCTTGGCTTCAAATGGCATGGGGAGCGGCTCCAGGAGCGGCGGCAGGACGGGGGGAGCATCCCATTTTACCGGTGGTGGCGGCGTCATGTCCTACCCCCTGAAACGACGACGCCGGCGCGGGGCCGGCGTCGCAGGGGGCACTCAGCGCCCGGTTTTCACCTCGGTCCACAGCCGGGTGTAGAGCTTGTCCACCTCTGGCGTGTTGATCGAGTAGGTGAACATCTTGGCCGCCACATCGGCCGGCGGGTAGATGGTCGGGTCGGTGCGGATCGATTCGTCCACCAGCGGCGTGGCCGCGGTCACCGGGTTGGCGTAATGGATGAAGTTGGTGTTGGCCGCGGCGACCTTCGGTTCCAGCAGGTAGTTGATGAAGGCGTAGGCCGCCTCCGGGTGCTTGGCATCCTTGGGGATGGCCAGCATGTCGAACCACTGCGGGCCACCTTCGCGCGGGATCGAGTAGGCCACGGTCACGCCGTTGGAGGCTTCGGCCGCGCGGTCGCGGGCCTGGATGATGTCACCGGACCAGCCCACCACCAGGCAGGTGCCGCCGTTGGCCAGCGAGCCCACGTACTGCGAGGAGTGGAAGTTCTGCACGTACGGCCGGATGCTCTTGAGCAGCGCGGCGGCTTTTTCCAGCGTGGCCGGGTCCTGGCTGTGCGGATCTTCGCCCAGGTAATGCAGCGCGATCGGGATCATGTCCGACGGTGTATCCAGGATGGTGATCCCGCAGTCCTTCATCTTGGCGATGTTTTCGGGCTTGAAGATCAGGTCCCAGCTGTTGGCGATGTCAGTGCTGCCACCGAAGCGCTGCTTGAGCAGCTCCACGTTGTAGCCGATGCCGGTGGTGCCGATCATGTACGGCACGCCGTACTCGTTGCCCGGGTCCTGCTGGGCGATGCGCTTCATCACCTCCGGGTCCAGGTTGGCCAGGTTCGGGATCTTGCTCTTGTCCAGCGGCAGGAACACGCCGGCCTTGATCTGGCGGCCGAAGAAGTTCAACGTCGGCACGACCACGTCGTAGCCGCTGTTGCCGGCCAGCAGCTTGGTTTCCACCATCTCATCGCTGTCGAACACGTCATAGGTCACCTTGGTGCCGGTGGCCTTCTCGAAGTTCGGGATGGTGTCTTCAGCGATGTAATCGCTGTAGTTGTAGACGTTCAGCACCTTGGCGTCGTCCTGCTTGCCACCGCCGCCACAGGCGGTCAGCACAGAAACGGCAATGCCGAGGGTGAGGATTCGCAGCTTCATCGGACTCTCCACAGGTCAGGTGCGAGTTGGGGGGAACCGGCCGGACCGGCGCAACGGGTGCCAGCCTACCGGGCATGCCCCCATTTTCCCAGCACACGGCCCTCACGGCCATGCCGGATGTGGTGCGTGGGCTCAGACGTTGAGCAGCAGGAACTCGCGCTCCCAGGAGCTGATCACCCGGAAGAAGGTCTCGTACTCCTTGCGCTTGACCGACACGTAGGCGCGGCAGAAGCGCTCGCCGAGCATCTCGCGCAGTTCCGGGCAGCCCTCCAGCCCATCCAGCGCCTCGCCCAGCGAGCGCGGCAGGTCGTAGCCCAGCTCCTTGGCGCTGCCGCTGATCGGCGCGGTCGGCGAGCACTGCTCGCGGATGCCGAGCAGGCCGGCGGCCAAGGTGGCCGCAATGGCCAGATACGGGTTGGCATCCGAGCCGGCGAAGCGGCTTTCCACCCGCATGTTCTCCGGCGTATCCAGCGGCACCCGCAACCCGCAGGTGCGGTTGTCGAAGCCCCAGTGCACGTTGCTCGGGGACACCTCGCCGAACATCAGCCGGCGGTAGGAGTTCACGTTCGGGGCGAAGAATGCCATCGCCGCCGGCACGTACTTCTGCAGACCGGCCAGGTAATGGCCGAACAGCGGGCTGAAATCCTCACCGCCATGCTCGCCGCTGAACACATTGCTGCCATCACTGATCCGCAGCAGGCTCTGGTGGATGTGCATCGCACTGCCCGGCTCGTTCTCCATCGGCTTGGCCAGGAACGTGGCGTAGATGCCGTGGCGCATCGCCGACTCGCGCATGGTGCGCTTGAACAGGAACACCTGGTCGGCCAGATCCATCGCGTTGGCGTGGGTGAAGTTGACCTCCAGCTGCGCGGCGCCGGATTCGTGGATGAGCGTATCCACGTCCAGCTTCATCGCGTCGCAGTAGTCGTACATCAGATCGAGGATCGGATCGAACTCGTTGACCGCGTCGATCGAGTACGACTGGCGCGCCGTCTCCGGGCGCCCGGAGCGGCCGGCCGGCGGCAGCAGCGGGAAATCCGGGTCGGTGTTCTTCTGGACCAGGAAGAACTCCAGCTCCGGCGCCACCACCGGGCGCAGGCCCAGCTCGGCATAGGCATTGAGCACCCGACGCAGCACATTGCGCGGGGCCAGCTCGTGCGGCTCGCCGGTCTTGGTGAAACAGTCGTGGATGACCTGCGCGGTGGGATCGGTCGCCCACGGCACCATGCGGACGGTGTCGGCATCCGGGCGCAGGATCATGTCCGAATCCGAGGGCGAGGTCAGCTCGTAGTAGTCGTCCGGAAATTCGCCGGTGACCGTGGTGGCGAAGATGCCCTCCGGCAGGCGGGTGCCGTAGTCGTGCGAGAACTTGTCGGCCGGAATGATCTTGCCGCGCGCATTGCCGGTGATGTCCGGCACCAGGCACTCCACCTCGGTGATGCGCCGGTCCTTGAGCCAGCGCAGCAGCGTGCTCTCCTGCGGAACAGGCTTGGGGGCGGCGGCTTTGCGCGAACGCGTTCGGGTGGTCATGACCGGTCTGCTGTAAGAGAGTTGCGGCGACAAGCATCGCCGAACGCGTGAAAAATGCTGTGATAGAACGGATTGTCGGCCACCCGCCACTCGGGATGCCACTGCACCCCGAGCACGAAACGGTGCGCGGTGCTGCGCGCCGCTTCGATCAGGCCGTCCGCAGCGATGGCCTCGACCCGCAGCCCGTCGGCCAACCGATCGATGCCCTGCCCGTGCACGGAATTGATCCGTGCCGTGGGCGCGCCGGCCCAGCCGGCCAGCCAACCGCCCTCGGACAGCTGCACCGCATGTGCCGGACCATACTGCACTTCCACCGCGGCCTGCGGGTCTTCGCGATGATCGCCCAGGCCCGGCACCTCGTGCACGCGCGGATGCAGACTGCCACCAAGGGCGACGTTCAATTCCTGGAAACCACGACAGATTGCCAGAACGGGCAGATCGCGGGCCAGCGCTTCATGCAACAGCGACAGCGCGGTCGCATCGCGCGCCGGATCATGCCGATTGCCCGGCCAGCTCGGCGGCCCCGCGTACAGATGCGGCTCGATATTGCTCACCGCGCCGGTCAGCAGCAGGCCCTGCAGCCGGTCCAGCCAATGCGCAGGCGGCAACGGCGGTTGCAGGCTGGGCAGCAGTACCGGGGCGACACCGGCGGCCTCGACCAGCGCGCGGATGTACTTTTCACCCGCCGCCGCGAAGCGGTGATGGCCCAGCATCGTGCTGTCGGTGGGCAGGCCGACCCAAGGGGGCGAGACCATGCGTCATGCTCGGATGACCTGCAGCCACGTTACCCCCGTGCGCAGATCCCGCGCAACACAGCGCCGCATCGTCGGCGCACACCCCCTCACACGCCGGGGGCAGATGCTGCGACAGACTGCCCCCTGTCCTGCGCGCCGGTTGCTGGCATCCTTTGTCCATGATTGTTGCCCTGTCCCCTTCCCGCCGGAGCCCGGCATGACCACCGCCGGCGAGGCGCACGCCCCCAGCTGGTATGCCGACAGCGTGCCTGCCGCCCCGTTGCGTGAACCACTGGCGGGCGATCTGAACGCCGATGTGTGCGTGCTTGGCGCCGGCTACACCGGGCTGTCCGCCGCCCTGACCCTGGCCGAGCGTGGCTATCGCGTCGTGCTGCTGGAGGCGCACCGCGTGGGCTGGGGCGCCTCGGGCCGCAACGGCGGCCAGGCCATCGTCGGCTACGGCTGCGAGGTGGACACGCTCGGGCACCTGGTCGGCGCCGAGGACGCGCGGGCGCTGTTCGAGTTCTCCCGCGATGGCATGCGCCTGCTGCGCGACCGGATCACCCGGCATCAGATCGACTGCGACTGGCGCGACGGCCACGCCAGCGTGCCGATCAAGCCCCGCCAGGAGCGCATGCTGCGCGCCGGGCTGATCGATCTGGCCCAGCGCTACGACTATCCCCTGGAATGGTGGGACCGCACCCAGCTGCGCGGGCAACTGGACAGCCCCCGCTATCGTGGGGCGATGTTCGATCCCCACAGCGGCCACCTGCATCCGCTGGCCTACGCGCAGGGCCTGGCCCGTGCCGCCGAGGCAGCCGGGGCGGTGATCCACGAGCAGTCGCCCGTCCTGCAGCTGATCCGTGGGGCCCGGCCGCAACTGCGCACCGCGCACGGCACGGTCAGCGCCGACCACGTGGTGATCGCCGGCAACGCCTGGCTGGAGGGCATCGCGCCGGAGCTGGAATCACGGATCATGCCGGTTGGCACCTATATCGGCGCCAGCGCGGTCCTCGGGCAGGCGCGGGCGCAATCGCTCATCCGCAACGACATGGCGGTCGCCGATGTCAGCTGGGCGCTGGACTATTTCCGCCTCAGCCGCGACCACCGCCTGCTGTTCGGCGGCCAGGCCAGCTACTCCGCCCTGCCCCCGCCCGGCCTGCGCGGGGTGATGACCCGGCGCATGCGTGCGGTGTTCCCGCAGCTGGCCGACGTGGAGCTGGAATACGTGTGGGGCGGTTATGTCGACATCACCCGCAACCGCGCCCCGCATTGGGGCCGGCTGACCCCGAACGTCTATTTCGCGCAGGGCTTTTCCGGCCACGGTGTTGCCGCCGCGGGGCTGGCGGGCCAGGTGCTGGCCGAAGCCATCGCCGGGCAGGCAGAGCGGTTGGATGTGTTCGAACGCATTCCCCACCGGCCCTTCCCCGGCGGGCGCATGCTGCGGACCCCGCTGCTGGTGGCAGCGATGTCCTGGTACAAGCTGCGCGATGCGTTGTGGTGAGGGTTCAAGGGGCTTTCGGCGGGGGCGGCGGGTTCGGCGGGTTCGGCGGCGGTGCCGGCCGGGTACTGCGTGGCGGCGGGTTCGAGCCCTTGCGTCGATTCGACACTTGCAGACACTCAACGAGCTCCGCGGCCGTCCGCCGGGGGATTGTGAAGAACGTCGTGCCGTAGGCTGCTCGCCTGACGCACTGCAACGGAAAAGTGAGACGCGGCGCGGCGTCTGAAATCAGGCATTCCACTTTCCGGAAGTTCCAGAACAGGAGGGGCAGCAGATGTTATGGCAGTGCTTACCACGCCTTTCACGTGTCGGATCACATAACAACGAAACGGCAGGATGCGTCACATCAACGCCTGCGGTGGCTGAGACAGGCCTTCGTCGAGCTCATGGCTTGATCCGCGTGGCTGCAGCGCCTCACCAACGCCGGCGCCCGAGCCGGTGTGAAGGGCATCACCCCAAAATGAGATATGTGTCACGCCCATGAACGTGACACATGCCTGTGTGTCCATCCATACCTTATGCCGCCAACGCGCCGGACCGCTTTCGCAATTGCATAATCGGGCGCGTATATATACCGTCCAATCTAATCGCGGCATTGCTACACAGGGATGTTGAAGGCACGAACAGGGGGAGCCAGTGCGCGGAGAATGGTGGAAAAACGGACTTCAGTTGAATCTGCGCATCGAGCCGATCGGGCTTGTTCTTGCAGTCGTCTATGCGTTTGCATGTTGGGGAGCGCGCAAACTGTCCCTAGACCAGTTCTACCTGCCTGCAGGTATACGAGTGGCTGCGCTGCTGCTCTGCCCGCCCCGGCTTTGGCCCTACCTGTTCCTCGGCGAATACGCCTACTTTGCTCAGATGCGTTACCCGATGGTCGAGAAGTACGGTCTCGCCTGGGTCGTTCTTGGTTCTGCCTCCCTGATGCCCGCAGTGGCGCTCATCGTTCGGCTGCATCGCAGGATAATGACCGCCACCTCAGAAACATGGCTGCTCTCCATTGCTGCAGCATCCGCACTGGCAGTTACCTTACTCAATATTGTTCTGTCGGAACTGCTCTGGCCAATTCCACCAGATATGCCGGCGCTCACCGGCGTTGCACGCTACGTGGTCGGCGACTTCATCGGCATTCTGACGGTGGCGCCACTTGCCCTCTTATGGGCAAGCCGCCAAAGCGAGCCGGACCCCGCTGCAGTATTCTTCAAGCCGACGTCGATGGCCCTCGGACTGATGTTGATCCTGGGCGTATCTGCGGCGCTGCTTCCTGCGGACTCCACAACAGCGAAGACAAGTCTACAGGTGCTGATGGCGTTGCCTGCCATTGCTCTGACCTGCCTCCTCGGCTGGCGAGGTGCCGCGATATCGGTACCGATGCTAAACCTCATCATCGGCCTCACTACGCCGAAACCTTTCCCCTCATCGTTTGACCCATCGGCGTTCACCACGCAGTTGATCATGGCCATCACAGGCATCGCACTGCTGGTTCTCGGCTCACGTATCAGCCACTACTACCATCACTACAGAATTCGGGACGATGGCGAGAAGAACGCGATCAAACTGGCCAAAAGCTCTCATGTGGCAAGTGAGATGGGGCTTCGAGAACGTGCGCTTCACTTGAGAAAGATCGGGGATGGCATGGATGTCTCCCTCAACGAAGTCGTCAGCTGGCTGAAGCTGCAGGGGCACCACGAGATCGCTGGCGGGCTGCTCCACACCGCTGTCGTGCATTCACGGCAGTTCCGCGCGCAGGCCAGCATGATCTATCCAACTGCACTGGATCACCTGGGTCTGTATGTGGCTCTGCAGGCCGGCGGCGTCCGCGAAGCATGGGACATGACCCACCGGGTCACCCGTCCTCGACTGGAGGGAGACCCATGCAAACTGAGCGTTGGCCTGCAATTAGCGACCTATCGCGCAATGACGGACGCAGTGTCACTGCTGCTGGAGAGTGAGTCTGGCCAGATCCAGGTCCGCGCGCGATGCGGGCGGCTTGACCGGTATCAGGGCATCGTGGTGACCGTTGCATTGCTGGATGCCGAGAACGAGCTTTCGGAAGCCACCATGGCCATGGCGCTTGAACGTCTCGCCGGGCGAGCGCTCGCCTATGGCGGCGTTGTGCAGTGCCGTCGCAATCGAATCAGGATGGCGCTACTGGAGCTGCCGGCGGCCGCTACCCAAGGCGCAGCGCATGACCCATCGATTGATTACCTCAGAACGACCGATCGCGGCAGCAGCCAAGCCCTGACCTGAGGCGCTGTGGGCTTCCTGGATCAACTACCCTATCGACGATCACAGCGGGCAGTCGTCGCAGAGAAACAGATGGTGAGTTGTTGAGGCTCGCTTGGGGATGTGGACCTGCAGGTGCTGTACCCACCTGCAGGTCCTTCTCAGCACCATCAACTCGGCCTGAGACGACGTCGCGTTACGGCCAACATTGGAACATCAACTAAGCTGTTGCGGCGGTCTAGTTGCCACCATTTGCTGGCTCGACCGACCAGACCGCATCAGTGCCGGTCCCGTACAGTACGAGCGAGAACCCTTGACCGCGGTATACCTCCGAACGCCTCGCACCTCTCGGTGTCTGAACGCGTAGCGTCGGCAGCGACACACGCGCGGGAACATCACCAGCCGGTAACGCCCAGAAGACATCATCTGCGTTTCCGATGATCACGTGTACGCGCCCGGCAAGGTCATTCACCTGGTAATAGGTAATTCCTTCGCGCTCGAATCCGTACACCAACCAATTTGAATTCTGGCTCAGGTTGGCGGCCAGCGGCTGTGTCTGGCCCAGCCCTCGCTTGGCCAGTGGCGATCCATGATTATCTGATTGCGCCATTCCAACCAGCGGAACCGACGCGAGAATAACTACACCCACAACACCAACAATCCTTGGAATGCGCACATTTACCTCCTGATTAAAACGTTGAGGGGAACTTCAGTGATAGTAACCGTAAGCGGACATCCATCAATCAACAGGGTCCGCCCGAGCCGCCAGCACAGGGCGGCGACCCACCCGGCAACCCGGCCGGGGCTGCGACATTGCGCGGCACCCCCTCGCCCCTAAAGTTACGTGTGAAACCGCCGCTACCAGTCCCGACCCACTCGGAACCGAGCGTACGCCTCATGCCGGCACTATTGCAGGGCGCTGTCCTCAGCGACCCCGGTGATGCCCTGCCCCAGCGGATCCTGCTGGTGGAAAACTCGCGCACGTTCACCAGCATGCTGCGCGAGGCGATCGAGCAGCGGTTGGAGCTGCCGGTGTCGGTCGCGACCAGCCTGGCCGAGGCCGGGCGGTTGCTGGATGAGGAACAGGGCTGGTTCCTGGTCCTGACCGGGCTGGTGCTGGCCGATGGCGACCGCGATACCGTGGTCGACTATTTCCTGTCACGCGGGTTGCCCACGGTGGTGGTCAGTGGCGTCTACGATGAGGACCTGCGCAAACGGGTGCTGCAGCAGCAGATCATCGATTATGTGCTGAAGAACACACCAGGCAGCATCGATTATCTGGTGTGGCTGGTGCAGCGGCTGGAGCGCAACCGGCGTATCGCCGCACTGGTGGTGGATGACTCGATGTCGGCGCGGATGTACGCCGCCTCATTGCTGCGCATGTATGGGCATGATGTCCATGAGGCCGCCGACGGTGCCGAAGGGCTGAAAGCCATCGAGGCGCACCCGGCGATCCGGCTGGCGGTGGTCGACCAGGAAATGCCGGGCATGGAGGGCGTGGAGTTCACCCGCCGCCTGCGCACGATGCGCTCGCGCGACAAGCTGGCGGTGATCGGCATCTCCGGCAACACCGACCCGTCGCTGATTCCGCGCTTCCTCAAGAACGGTGCCAACGATTTCCTGCGCAAGCCCTTCTCGCGCGAGGAGTTCTTCTGCCGCGTCTCGCAGAACGTGGACCAGCTGGAGCTGATCGGCACCCTGCAGGACCTGGCCACCCGCGATTTCCTGACCGGCCTGCCCAATCGCCGCTGCTTCCTGGAACAGAGCCAGCGCCAGCTGCCGCAGCTGCACCTGGATGGTGAGCAGGTGGCGGTGGCGATGATCGACATCGACCACTTCAAGCACATCAACGATACCCACGGCCACGAGGCCGGCGACGATGCGCTGCGCGCGGTGGCCGCCGCGGTGGCCCAGCATGCGCGCCAGGAAGACCTGATCGCGCGCTTCGGTGGCGAGGAGTTCTGCCTGCTGGTACCGGGCATGGATGAAGAGCAGGCCGTCCAGTACTTCGACGAGCTGCGCCAGACCATCGCAGCGCTGGAAGTCGACCTAGGCCACACCACGCTGCGCATGACGGTCAGCATCGGGCTGTGCTGCCTGCGCCCGCAGCGCGATTCGCTGCACCGGCTGATTTCCGAGGCCGACCGGCAGCTGTACCTGGCCAAGGCTGGCGGCCGCAACCGGGTCCACTGTGCCACCGTGGCCACCGGCCCACGCCAGCGCGAGCCTGCCCTGGTGCCTTGATCGAGATCAACGCGGCCCCGGCCGCGACTGCCTAGAGTCGCCCCCAGTTGAACAGCGCGGGGAACGCACCATGGCACTTCTGGTCTGGCAGGACGATCTGAACATCGGTATCGATGTCATCGATCACCAGCACATGCGCATCGTGGAGATGCTCAACCACCTGCACGTCGCCCAGAAGAGCCTGGAGCGCCTGGCCGTGGCCGAGGTGATCGACGAGCTGGTGGATTACACGATGTCCCATTTCGCCTTCGAAGAAGAGCTGATGGAGGAGGCCGGATACCCGTTCTGCTCGGCGCACAAGCGCGTGCATGAAATCTTCGGCAAGCGCGTGGGCGAGTACCGGCTGCGTTTCCAGGCCGGCGAGGACATCACCGAGGAGCTGCGCACGATGCTCTCGCGCTGGCTGTTCAATCACATCCGGGGCGACGACAAGGCCTATGCGCCCCAGGTCAAGCAGCATCTCAACCAATTCGCGCGCGAGCACCAGCAGGGAAGCTGGCTGGGCCGCACGCTCAAGCGCTTCTTCCGCTGATCAGCGCCCGCGCCGGCCCATCGCCAGCAGGGCCACGATGGTGATCAGCGCCGTGACGCACAGGTAGTAACCGACCGCGACCAGCCCGTACCGCTCGGCCAGCCAGGTGGCCACGTACGGTGCCGGGGCCGCACCGAGAATGCCGGCCAGGTTGAACGACAACGAGGCGCCGGTGTAGCGCACCTGCACCGGGTAGATCTCGGCCAGGAAGGTGCCGCAGGGGCCGTAGGTCAGGCCCATCAGGAACAGCCCCAGCGCCAGGAAGCCCAGCACCAACCACGGGCTGCCGGCCTGGAACAGCGGCGCGAACACCACGCCGAAGGCGAGGATCAGGCCGCTGGCCACGATCATGGTGCGGCGCGTGCCCCAGCGGTCGCCATACCGCGCGGAAATGGGAATGCCGGCGGCGAAGAACAGGATGCCGACCATCTGCAGCAGCAGGAACTGCTCACGCGAATAGCCCAGCACGGTGGTGCCATGGCCGAGCGTGAACACCGTCATCAGGTAGAACAGCACGAAGGTGGCAAATGCTCCCAGGGTGCCCAGCAGCAGGGTCAGCGGATGGTCGCGCAGCACCGACCACATCGGCAGTTTGACCCGCTCGTTGCGGTCCAGTGCGGCCTGGAACTGTGGGGTCTCGTGGATGTTCAGGCGCACCCACAGGCCGATGCCCACCAACAGCGAACTGGCCAGGAACGGCACGCGCCAGCCCCACTGCAGGAAGTCGGCCTCGCTCATGGCGCGGCCCAGCAGCAGGAAGATGCCGGCCGAAAGCAGGAAGCCCAGTGGGGCCCCCAACTGCGGGAACATGCCGTACCAGGCGCGTTTGCCGGGCGGTGCATTCTCGGTGGCCAGCAGCACCGCCCCGCCCCACTCCCCGCCCAGCCCCAGGCCCTGGCCGAAGCGGCACAGCGCCAGCAGCGCCGGCGCCACCAGCCCGATGCTGGCATGCGTGGGCAGCAGGCCGATCGCCACCGTGGAGATACCCATCGTCAGCAGCGCCGCGACCAGCGTCGCCTTGCGCCCGATGCGGTCACCGTAGTGGCCGAACACCGCCGAGCCGACGGGCCGGGCGATGAAGGCGACCGCGAAAGTCGCCAGCGACTGCAGCATCGCCGCGCCATCGCTGCTCTCCGGGAAGAACAGGTGCGGGAACACCAGCACCGCCGCGGTCGCGTAGATGTAGAAATCGAAAAACTCGATGGTGGTGCCGATCAAGCTCGCCAGCAGGATGCGGCGGGGAGAATTCACGACAGGGGCGACAACAGGTGTGGACATCGGGCACGCAGAAAAGGGCAGCTGCCGGATTCTGCCACGGCCTTCCCGCGCCTGCCGCGATGGTTGCAGACGAGACTGTCAGCCTGTGACCCGGTACGCGACGCGCGTGTCGGGCGGGAACTTCCTCCCGGCCCCCGGGTCTGATCGCCGTCAACCCGCCAGGATGGTTCCGGATGTCAGGCTCAAGGAAGAGTACCGCCCGCTCGCGCTGGACCCAGCCGACCGCCATCGCCGTGGTGATCGCCGTGCATGGGCTGATGCTGGGGGTGCTGCTGCGTTCACCCGCCCCGGGCACTACCGGCGAGGAGGCACGTCTGCAGGTGTACTGGCTGCCGCGCCCGTTGCCGGCCCCGGTTCCTTCCCCCTCGAGTGCGCCGACGCCCCCGGCACTGCCGGTCTCCGGCTCGCGGCGCCGGCCTGCGCCCCTCGTGGTGGTGCCGGTCGCCACGGCGGACGCCGCACCTGATCGGCCGGACGTGAGCGCCCCGCTCGATCTGAGCGTGCCATCGTCGTTGACCGGCAGCGGCATCGAAGCTGGCTCGCTGGCACCACGTATCCTGGGTGCCCGCGACGTACACACGGCCTTCCAGCCAAAGCGCGAGCGCTTCCGCATGAAGGCCGGCATGACTCCGGAGCAGATCGTGCACGGGATCTTCCAGCTGATCGGCGCCTGGCCCCCGGGCTACACGGTGGACCAGTGCCGCCTCACGCGGCAGCAGATCGACTACCTGCGCAACGCCGTGGATGAGATGGATCGCGACCTGCTGCGCGAGTCCCTGATCCGCCACAGCCAGGACTGCTGAACGTCGTCAGCTCCCCAGATGGATCCAGGTCGCCTTGAGTTCGGTGTACTTGTCGAAGGCATGCAGGGATTTGTCGCGGCCGATGCCGGACTGCTTGTAGCCACCGAACGGGGCGGTCATGTCGCCGCCGTCCCACTGGTTGACCCACACACTGCCGGCACGCAGCCCCCGTGCCACCCGGTGCGCGCGGCCCAGGTCGCGTGTCCAGACGCCCGCGGCCAGCCCGTAGATCGAATCATTGGCCATGCGCAGCGCGTCCGCTTCGTGATCGAAGGTCAGCACCGACAGCACCGGCCCGAAGATTTCCTCGCGGGCGATCGTGTGCTGCGGATCGACCTCATCGAACACGGTCGGCTCGACATAGCTGCCACCCGGCACCACCGCCAACCGCTTGCCACCCAGCAGCAGCCGCGCGCCATCGGCCTCGCCGCGTGCCACGTAGTCCAGCACGCGCCCGGCGTGCGCCTCGTCGACCAGCGCGCCCATCGCCGCGTCCGGCTCGAACGGGTGCTGCGGCTGCATGTGGCGCCCATGCGCCAGGACCCGGGCGACGAAGGCATCCTTGATCGAGCGCTGGACCAGCAGCCGCGAGCCCGCGGTGCAGACCTCGCCCTGGTTGTAGAAGATCGCCGTGGCGGCCGCCTGCGCGGCCCTGTCCAGATCCGGCGCATCGGCGAACACGAGGTTCGGGCTCTTGCCACCGCACTCCAGCCACGTGCGCTTGAGATTCGATCTGCCCGCGCATTGCAGCAGGCGGCGACCCACTGCGGTGGACCCGGTGAACGCCAACGCGTCCACCTCCATGTGCAGCGCCAACGGTTCGCCAGTGCGCTCGCCATGACCGGGAAGCACATTGAACACGCCGTCCGGCACACCGGCTTCGGCCACCAGGGCAGCCAGCCGGATCGCGCTCAGCGGTGAGCGCTCGGAGGGTTTGAGCACCACGGAATTGCCTGCTGCCAGGGCCGGGGCGATTTTCCACGATGCCATCAGCAGCGGGAAATTCCACGGCACGATCACCGCCACCACACCCACCGGCTCGCGGGTGATCAGGCCCAGCGTGTCGAGCGCGGTGGGGGCGACCTCGCCGTACACCTTGTCCACTGCTTCTGCGGTCCAGCGCAGGCAACGCAACACACCCGCCAGATCGCCTTCGCGCGCATCGCGCACCGGCTTGCCCATGTCCAGGGTTTCCAGCAACGCGAGTTCATCGGCGTGCTGCTCGACCAGATCGGCCAACCGCAACAGCACCTGCTTGCGGTGTGACGGCGCGGCCCGTGACCAGTCGCCCGCATCGAAACTGCGCCGCGCCGCTGTGACCGCGCGGTCGACATCGGTCGTGTCGGCGTCGGCCACCTGCACCAGCACGCGGCCATCGATCGGGCTGATGCACTCGTAGCGCGCGCCACTGGCCGCGTCGACGTAGCGGCCATCAATAAAGGCCTGCCCCTGAAAGGTCAGGGCATCGGCCTGGCGTTGCCAGTCGTCACGGGTACGTGCGGCAGTCATCGGCGGCGTCCTCGTTCACTGATCCGGGTAAGGCGGTTATACCCGCGGCCGTCACGGGATGACGTGATGCAGGTGCGATAAAGTCGTGACCATCGCGACCCTGCGGAGTGCCTCATGCCTTGTCCCGACTCGTCGTTGTCCACCCTGGCCCGACAGGCCCCGGCAGCGCTGGACGCGTACTGGATGCCGTTCACCGCCAACCGCCAGTTCAAGGCCTCGCCGCGCCTGCTGGTGCGTGCCGAGGGCATGTACTACCACGACGCCGACGACCGCCCGATCCTGGATGGCGCGGCCGGTCTATGGTGCTGCAATGCGGGCCACGCGCGGCCGCGGATCGTGCAGGCGATCCAGCAACAGGCGGCCACGCTGGATTTCGCGCCACCGTTCCAGATGGGCACGCCGTTGCCCTTCGTGCTGGCCGAGCGCTTGGCTGCACTGGCGCCGGCCAGCTTGAACCATGCGTTCTTCACCAACTCCGGCTCCGAGGCCGTCGATACCGCGATGAAGATCGTGCTGGCCTACCATCGCCTGCGTGGCGAGGGGCACCGCACCCGCTTCATCGGCCGCGAGAAGGCCTATCACGGCGTCGGCTTCGGCGGCATGTCGATCGGTGGCCTGCCCAACAACCGCAAGACGTTCGGGCCGTTGTTACCCGGCAGCGATTTCCTGCGCCATACGCTCGATCTGGAGCGCAATGCCTTCAGCCCTGGCCTGCCACGCCACGGTGCCGAACTGGCCGAGGATCTGGAACGGTTGATCGCGCTGCACGATGCCTCGACCATCGCGGCGGTGTTCGTCGAGCCGATCGCCGGCTCCGCCGGGGTAATACTGCCCGCGCCGGGCTATCTGCAGCGCCTGCGCGAGATCTGCGATCAGCACGGCATCGTGCTGGTGTTCGACGAGGTGATCACTGGCTTCGGCCGGGTCGGCAACGCCTTCGCCGCGCAGCGCTTCGGGGTCACCCCGGACCTGCTGACCCTGGCCAAGGGCCTGACCAACGGCGCGGTGCCGATGGGCGCGGTGCTGGTCAGCGATGCGATCCACGGCGCCTTCATGCAGGGCCCGGCGGCCGCCATCGAGTTCTTCCATGGCTACACCTATTCGGGCCACCCGCTCGCCTGCGCGGCAGCCCTGGCCGCCCTGGACACCTACGCCGAGGAGCATCTGTTCGAGCGCGCCCTCGAGCTGGGCGACTACTGGCAGGAACGACTGCACAGCCTGCGCGGGCTGCCGCATGTGGTCGACATCCGTAATTTCGGGCTGATCGGTGCGGTCGAGCTGATGCCACGCAAGGACGCCCCCGGCGCGCGTGGCTACGAAGTGTTCGAGCGCTGCTTCCGCGATGGCCAGTTGCTGGTGCGCTGCACCGGCGATGTGATCGCACTGTCGCCCCCGCTGATCCTGGAGCGCAGCCACATCGACCGGATCGTAGACGTGCTGGGCGAGATGATCCGCGCCACCGGCTGAGCCTGAATCCGCCGGCGACGACGGCGGCCGCTGCGATCCTTACAATGGTCGGTCACGTTTCGCTCGCGTACCGGATTGCATGGACATTGTCGTCAAAGAAGAACTCAAGGCCTATATCGACCCGCTGACCCCGGACGAGCACGACGCCCTGGAGCGCAGCATCCTCGCCGAAGGCTGCCGCGACGCACTGGTGCTGTGGGGCGAGGTGCTGGTGGACGGCCACAACCGCTACGGCATCTGCCAGAAGCATGGCCTGCCGTTCCAGACGATCCAGAACACCCGCTTCCAGTCGATGGACGATGTCCACCTGTGGATGATCGAACAGCACCTGGGCCGCCGCAGCGTCTCCGATTTCCAGCGTGGCGTGCTGGCGCTGCGCAAGCGCGACATCCTGGCCGAGCGGCACCGCGCCGATCAGGCCCAGCTGCAGAAGGAAAGCGACGGCGAGATCAGCGGGCCGGCCGATGCCGCTGACGAAGACAGCCCGCCGTGGGCGGCCGCGCCGAAGGTCAGCCGCGCGGACATGGCCCGCGAAGCACGCCTGAGCAGCAGCCAGGTGACGATGATCGAGCGCATCCACAAGCAGGCCGCGCCGGAGCTGGTGGAAGCGGTCAAGACCGGGGTGATCTCGATCAGCGCCGCGGCCGCCGTGGCCGACCTGCCGGAAGACGAACAGCGCGCCGCCGCCGCGGCCGGCAAGGACGAGCTCAAGCAGGCCGCCAAGCGCGTGCGCGAGTCCAAGCGCAAGCCGCGCAAGCCGGCCCAGGAGGTGCTGCACAGTGCCGATGGCGACACCGAGGTCGACCCCAGCCGCGCCGCCGAGATCGCCGATGCGCTCAACGCGCTGGGCGAAGGCCCGGCCGAGCTGCGCCAGCGCATCATCGCGCTGACCCTGGAGAACGACACCCTGCGCCAGCAGCTGGCCGCGCTGCGCAGGCAGGTGCAGGACAGCGGGATGGCCGACGCCTGATCACCGGCCCGGCACGACCTCGCAATCATCCGGCGGCCGGTAGACTGCCGGCATGACGCCCCTCTCCCCTCCCGACCCGCGCCGCGCCCAGCTGCGCCGGCTCAAACTGATCGCCCTGGCCATGCTGGCGGCGATGCTGGCCGGCTTCGCGGTCAGCCACTGGCACGGCGAACGCGGCATCTGGGCCTGGGTCTCGGCCTTCTGCGAAGCCGCTGCCGTCGGCGCGCTGGCCGACTGGTTCGCGGTCGTCGCGCTGTTCCGGCGGCCACTGGGCCTGCCGATCCCGCACACCGCGATCATCCCGCGCAGCAAGGACCGCATTGCCGACAGCCTGGCGCTGTTCGTGCGCGACCAGTTCCTGGAGCCGCAGGCGCTGCTGGCGAGGCTGCAGGTGTTCGATCCGGCCAGCCGCCTGGGCAGCTGGCTGGCCGAGCCGGCGCGGGCCCGCATGCTGGCCGACATGGCGCGCGGCTGGGCCCTGCAGGCGCTCGACTTCCTCGACGAGGCGGCGGTTCGGCGCAGCATCCAGAGCTTTGTGATCCAGCAGCTGCGGCAGTGGAACGCGGCCGCCACCGCGGGCGAACTGCTGGGCCTGCTCACGGCCGACAACCGCCACCAGCGCGTGCTGGATGAGGGCCTCACCCGCATCAGCGAATGGCTGGGCAACGAGAAGGTCAAGGACCGCGCCTCCACCCTGATCGTGAGTTACATCCAGCGTGAGTGGCCCAAGCTGGCCAGCACGGTCAACTGGGTCAAGCCCATCGACGAGATCGGCGACACCCTTGCCGAGCGCCTGGCGCACGCGGTGCTGGAAGAACTGCAGCAGATCCTGGCCCAGCCCGAACATCCGCTGCGACGCGATTACGAAACCTGGCTGAGCGACTACATCCAGCGGCTGCGCGAGGACCCGGCCCTGGCCGAGAAGGTCGAGCAGCTCAAACAGCAGGTGATCGACCACCCCGCCGTGCAGGAGTACGTGCAGGGCCTGTGGGCGCGGATCCATGCCAGCCTGCGTGCCGACCTGGCCAGCGAGGAGTCTGCGCTGGCCGGCCATCTGCGCCGCAGCCTGGCTTCGGTGGGTGAGGCGCTGCAGGCCGACCCGTCTCTGCGCGAGGCGCTCAACCAACACCTGATGGACGGCGCCGAACGCCTGACCACGCGCCTGCGCAGCGGCGTGACCGAGCACATCGCGCAGACCGTCAAAAGCTGGGACGAACGCCATCTGGTGGAACAGCTGGAACTGAGTGTCGGCCGCGACCTGCAGTTCATCCGTTTCAACGGCACCCTGGTGGGCGGCCTGATCGGCGTGATCCTGCACGCGCTGACGGTCTGGTTCCACTGGTAACGCGTTGACCGTTGGCGCCGAGCGGCGACGCTGGCGGGGCACCGCCAGCGTCGTCGAGTCATTCAGCCCGCGACCGCCCGCACCGCCGCGACCAAGGCGTCCATCTGCGCCGGCGTGCTGAAGATCCCCGGCGTCACCCGCAGGCAGGCGCCGGAGGCGAGCCCTTCGCGTGGCACCACGAACACCCCCGACTGCTTCACCATCCGCTGCGAGGTGGCGGTGTTGTCGCGCATCGTGGTCTGCCCGCGCAGCCGGAACGAGGTGATCGCACTGGACAGGCGCGGGTCGTCCGACCCCAGCAACTGGATGCGCGCATCATCCCGCAATGCGTCCATCCATTGACTGCGCAGGCGCAGCAGGCGCGCACGCTTGTTGGCGACACCGATGCGCTCGTGCAGGTCCAGCGCGACCGGCAGCGCCATGTAGGCCGCGAAGTTGACCGTGCCGGTGTGCACGCGCGTGCGGATGTCGTCGTGGTCCTGCTCGCCCATGTACGGATCCAGATCGCGCACCCGGCCGCGGCGGACATACACCGCCCCGACGCCGACCGGTGCACCGATCCACTTGTGCAGGTTGATGCCGATGAAATCCACGCCCAGCGCGCGCAGCGGCGTGTCCACCTGGCCGATGCCATGCGCGGCGTCGAGCACCACCTCCACACCGGCCGCCCGCGCCAGCGCGGCGATCTCGGCCACCGGCAGCAGCATGCCGTTGCGGTGGTTGACGTGGGTCAACAGCAGCAGCCGCACGCGCGGGTTGGCGGCCAGCGCGCGGCGGTAGGTCTCCACGATGCTGTCGTGGTCGAACGGCTCGGGCAGCGTGATCGCCACCGGTTGCACCCCGCGCCGCGTCTGCAGCCACTGCATCGCGCTGATCATGCTGTCGTAGTCGGTGTCGGCGTACATCACCGCATCGCCCGGCGACAGACCGCGGTAGCTGCCGATCAGCACCTGCATCGCCTCGGTGGCGCCACGGGTGAGCACGATCTCGTCGGTCTCCACGCCCAGCACCTGTGCCAGGCGCACGCGGGCCTGTTCAAACAGCGGTGGAAACGCCAGCCGCCCGAACCAGGCATTGCCGGCATTCACCGTGGCGGTGGCCTGCTGGTAGGCCTGCATCACCGGGCGCGCCATTGCGCCCCAATAGCCGTTGTCCAGCATCACGACCTCGTCGGTGAGGTCGTACAGCGCACGGACCTGGGCCCACCAGCCTTCATCACCGGCAAGCTCGGCCGGCGTGCGCGTGCCCACCGCCGGCAGCGTCATCGGCTCAGTGCCCATGGCGGTCGCACCGGACAGCGCCGTGGCGACCGGCAGGGCCAGCGCGCCACGCAGCAGATGTCGTCGTTGCCGGTCCATCAGTAGCGGATCCGGTATTCGGCGTAGAGGTTGCGGCCGTCGGTGTCATACGGCGCGTTCCGCGAGTAGATCAGGCCGCGGCTGGCCTGGAAGCTGGCCTCGTCCGGGTAGCGGTTGAACAGGTTGTCCGCGCCGATCCGCAGCGTCTGCTGCTCGGTGACGTTCCAGCTTACCGCCAGATCGACGAAGCTCATCGCCCCGAAACGCTGGAAGATGTCGCCCGTGGCATTGCCCGAAGAGTCTGTCCATGCCCCGTAGTATCGCAGCTTGCCGAGCACGCTGAACCGGCCCCACGCATAGGTACTGCTGAGCGTGGCCTTCTGCCGCGGCAGGCGCTCTTCGAAGATGCGGCGCTGGCTTTCATTGGTGGCCACGCCGGTGGCGCCACTGTCGACCTGGGTCTGGTTGTAGTTGTAGCCCAGCGTGGTGCTCAACCGGCCCGCGCCAAGCGCGGTGGTGTGGCTGGCGACCACGTCGACACCGCGCGTGGTGGTGTCGAAATCGTTGGTGTAGAAACTCACCGAGGTGTACGCCAGCGGATTGGGCACGCCGGCCGGCACCGCGAACGAGGCCGACTGGCTGAAGCGATCGGTGACCTTGATGTCGTACAGGTCCACCGAGCCGGAGAAGCCCAGCTCGTTCTTCCAGGTCAGCCCGAGCGAGGCGGTGCGCGATTGCTCCGGCTTGAGCGGCTTGGCCCCCAGCTGGATCGCCAGCGGATCGCTGGGCGACAGGCGGCCGGTGGTGAACACCTGCAAGGTCACGGTATCCAGGCCCTGCTGGGTGCTCTGCGTGTAGAGCTGGCCCGGCGTGGGCGCACGGAAGCCGGTGGAAAGCGAACCGCGCAGGGCCAGGTCCGGCGTGAACTCGAAGCGGCTGGAGAGCTTGCCGTCCACGCTTTCACCGAAGGCGGAGAAGTGCTCGTAACGGGTTGCCGCGCCGACGGTCCAGCGTGCGGTCAACGGCGCTTCGACATCGATGTACGCCGCGCGGCTGCGCTGGCTCCAGCGGCCGGCATTGGCCGCGCTGAAACCCGGCGCACCGTTGGCCCCACCGGCCAGGCCGGTCACCGCACCCGGGCCGATCGCATAGGACGCCGGGTCACCGGCATCCACGCCGTAGGTTTCCTCGCGCGTCTCCGCGCCGAAGGCGATGTTGATCGGCGCGGCCAGCGCGCTGACCGGCAGCGAGTAGACGAGATCCGCGTTGAGGTTCTTTTCCTCCTGCGAGAGCCGGCCGAGGTAGAAGGCGGTGGGGCTGTCCGGGCCAAGCGAGGCATTGATCGAGTTGCCCAGCGTGTAGTCGATGCGGTTGCGCCCGTAGGAGCCGCTCACATCCCAGCGCCAGCGCTCGCCCCAATAACCACGCAGACCGAGCACGCCCTGCAGATCGTCCTGCTCGTTGCCGTATTTCGGGCTGAAGCCGGTCGGGTACAGGCTGCGTGCGTCCCAGCCGGGGAACACGCGGCTGCGGTTGTAGACCGAGGCGGTGCCATCGGGGTTGCGCCAGTTGAAATCGCTGACACCCTCGCTATGGCCGTAGAGACCAAAGCCGTAGAGGTCGACGCTGTCGTTCAAGGCCAGGTTGAGGTTGAAGCCGAAGTGGCGGTTTTCCAGGTCCGGCTGTCCCCAGCGCTGCACCGGGTCGGGCACCACCAGATCGGGGTGGGCGTTCTGGAAGGCGATCGCATCGGCGCGCTGCCGGCTGCGCGAGGTGGCATCGGATTTGTCCCAGTCGGCGAACAGCGACAGGCTGCCCTTGTCGCCCAGCGCGAAGCCGTGGCGGCCCCCGATCTTGCGGCCCAGGCCATCGCCCTCGCTGTACTCGGAGACCCCCAGCGACAGCTCTCCGCCGACGCGGTCGTCCAGGATGATGTTGATGACGCCGGCGATCGCGTCCGAGCCGTACTGCGCGGACGCGCCATCGCGCAGCACCTCGATGCGCTGGATCGCATGTACTGGAATCTGGGCCAGATCCGGGCCCTGCGCACCGCGCGCGCCCAGCAGCGCCGAGCGGTGGAAGCGGCGGCCATTGACCAGCACCAGGGTCTGGTCCGGCGAGAGGCCGCGCAGCGTGGCCGGCCGCACGAAGACCAGGCCGTCGTTCATCGGCATGCGCTGGACCACGAACGACGGCACCAGCTGCGCCAGGACATCGTTGAGGTCGGAGGATTCGATCGCCTGGATCTCTTCCTGCGAGAACACGTCCACCGGGGCCAGCGTGTCGAACTGCGTGCGGTTGCTGCCGCGCGTGCCGGTGACGATCATCGTGTCCAGGGTGGCGGGGGCCGCGGCATTCCCTGCCGGGGCGGCCTCGGCGCGCGCATCGGCGGCCAGGGCGAAAGTAAGGACGGACGATACCGCTACAGCAAGCACACAACGATTCACTGACGACTCCGCGAACGAACAGGTGGGGGGTGGGGCGTGACGGTGTGTCACGACATCCTCACAGTCTGTTGACGCGATATTGCCCGGCAGTGACACGCAGACGACCGTCGCTGCCACACGCCACACATACGCCCGCGCATGGCTTTTTCCCCAGCGCTCCACGCCACCGTGACGCTTGTCTAACGAGATGATAATGACTATCATTCACTGATCGACTGTACGCCCAGCCAATCCGCGCCCGGATGCATGACGGCTTCCCCGCGCAACGCCCCGTGTACACCTCCTGATCCGCTTGCCCTGCCTGCCCTGCTGCCTTCGGCAGCGCCGCTGTGCCTGGCGCGCTGACGTTCTCCCACACTGGAAGTGTTGCCATGCCCTGCTCGTCTGCTTCACCGTTGTTCCGGCCCTCGTTGTTGGCGATCGCCCTCGTTGCTGCCCTCGCCGGACCGGCGCTGCCGGCATTCGCCGAGGCCGACCCTGGCGATGCGACCACGCTGGACACGGTCAAGGTGACCGCCGATGGCGAGATCCCGAACGCCTATACGGTCAAGCAGGCCAGCACCGCCACCAAGTTGAGCCTGTCGCTGCGCCACACTCCCCAGTCGGTCACCGTGCTGACCCGCCAGCGCCTGGACGACATGGGCCTGTACGCGCTGTCCGATGTGATGGGCCAGGTTACCGGCGTGCATGTGTCGGTCACCGATTCAGAGCGCATCAACTACATCTCGCGTGGCTACAGCATCACCAATTTCCAGATCGACGGGATGCTCAACACGTTTGGTGGCTCGCTCAAGACCAACACCGACAGCGCGATCTACGAACGCATCGAAGTGGTCCGCGGCGCGACCGGCCTGACCACCGGCGCCGGTGATCCGTCGGGCACCATCAACATGGTCCGCAAGCGCCCGACCCAGGAGATGGCGATGAGCGCCGGGCTGACCCTGGGCCGCTGGGGCAACCAGCGCCTGGAAGCGGACATCGGCGGCCCGGTCGCGCTGGACGGCCGCGTGCGTGCGCGCTTCGTCGCCGCCAAGCAGCAGAGCGATTCCTTCCGCGATGTGTACCGTCTGGACAAGGACGTGTTCTACGGCATCGTGCAGGCCGACCTGACCGACAGCACCCTGTTCGAAGTCGGCTATGACTACCAGTCGCCGGAAACCAAGGGCGTGACCTGGGGCGTGGTGCCGTACTGGGGTCCGGACGGCAAGCCGGCCAACCTGCCGCGCTCGACCAACCTCTCGGCACGCTGGAGCAGCTGGCCGATCGTGGAGAAGACTACCTTCGTGCGCCTGGAGCAGCAGCTCGGCAACGGCTGGTCGCTGAAGGCCAGCGCGACCCAGGCCAAGCGCAACACCGATGGCGACGTCTGGTATGGCGCCCAGGGCTATCCGGCGCCGGATGGCACCGGTGTGCGCGCCTACCTCTCGCATTTCGCCGAACGCAGCGAAATGACCGTGTTCGATCTCAACGCCAGTGGCCCGTTCCAGTTGTTTGGCCGTGAGCATGAACTGGTGTTCGGCGTCGGCCAGTCCGTTCGCAAGGGCGAATCGCCGGCCTCGGAGTTCACGCAGCCGCCGGGCTACGACGTCGTACCGGACTGGCGCACCTGGACCGGGGATGTCGCCCCGTTGCCGCTCACCCAGCATGACTGGCTGGCCTCGGAGAACGAGCTGACGCAGAAGGCCGCCTACGTGGCCGCCCGCCTGCAGCTGGCCGATCCGTTGCTGGCCGTGCTCGGCGCGCGCTATGGCAGCTGGGAAACCCGCAGCTGGCGCTACACCCACGATGCGGCCGGCAACCGCACCGGTACCACCCGTGGCGGCTACAAGCCGGACGATTCGCTGACGCCTTATTTCGGCCTGGTCTACGATTTCAGCAGGCAGTTCAGCGCCTACGCCAGCTACACCGACATCTTCCAGCCGCAGGACTACCGCGACAAGAACAACGACTACCTGGAGCCGGTGGTCGGCGACATGTGGGAGGCCGGCCTGAAGGGTGAATTCTTCGGCGGGCGCCTGAACACCTCCGCCGCGGTGTTCAAGGGCGAGAAGGACAATGTGGCCGAGCTCGACGATTCGGTACCGGCCGCCTCGCTGCCCGATGGCAGCAGCGCCTACCGTTCCACCGGCAAGGGCAACAAGGTCAAGGGCTGGGAACTGGAAGCCCAGGGCAGCCTGACCGAGAACTGGAACCTCTCGGCCGGTTTCGCGCACACCACCATCCGCAACCAGGCCGGCGTGGCGCAGAACACCGCCAACCCGGTGGACACGTTCCGCCTCAACACCAGCTGGCGCCCGAGCGGTGAATGGAACCGCCTGTCGCTGGGCGGCGGGGTGACCTGGCAGAGCCGGATCTACCGCACCAGCACCAAGCCGCGCGCGGATTACGCGACCAGCGGCCGTACCGAATCGGCGTTCATCACCCAGGACGCGTTCTACCTGGTGAATGTGTTCGCCGGCTACCGCTTCAACGACAACTTCTCCGCGCAGCTCAACGTCAACAACCTGCTCGACAAGAAGTATTTCAGTAACGTCGGTTTCTACAACGGCGTGTACTGGGGCGAACCGCGCAACGTGATGTTGAACCTGCGCTGGAAGCTCTGACACCGGCTCCAAGGGACCACTGCGACGCGCAGTGAACACGGCCACGGATGGCCACTCTTCTTCATCACCGGCTGCGGCCGGTGATGCCCGTTTCCCCGATCGATCAGCAGGTTTCCGTGGACAGCACGCCGCACGCCAGCGCCAGGTTCAACCGTCTTGGTTCCTTCTTCACCCGCCCCTGGCTGGGTGTCTTGTCACGTTCGCTCGCTGCGATGTTCGGCGGCTACGCACTGGCTGCCACCTGCTCGATGTTCTTCGCGGTCGCGCTGCCGATCGCGCGCGGGCAAGCCGTGCTGACCGGCATGCTGGTGGCGATCGTGCTGTGCGCCTGCGCGGCCCTGTGGGCGTTCGCTACCCGCACCGCGCTGCGCGCCTGGGTGGGCATCCTGATTCCCACCCTGCTGTTCTGGGTGGGCACCCGCCTGCTGCAGGGGGCTGCATGAAGAACGGATTCCGCCAATCGATGGCGTGGCTGCACACCTGGACCGGCCTGCTGGTCGGTTGGCTGCTGCTGCTGATCTTCATGGCCGGCACCGCCAGCTATTACCGCGAAGAGATCAGCCGCTGGATGCGCCCGGAGCTGCCGCGCAGCAGCGTCACCGCCGATGTGGCCGCCGAGCGCGCCCTGACCTTCCTGCAGCACAAGGCGCCGCAGGCCGAGAGCTGGAACGTCACCCTGCCCGACCCGCGCAATCCGGCGATGCGCATGTTCTGGCGCAATCCCGAATCGATGGTCAAGCCGCCGGTGGAAGGCGAGCGCCGCCGGCGCGGGGGTGGTCGCTTCGGCGATGCCACCGTCGATCCGAACACGGGCGAGGAAATCGCCGCACGCGAAACCCGCGGTGGCGACTTCTTCTACCGCCTGCATTTCGACCTGCACTACATCCCGGTGTACTGGGCGCGTTACCTGGTCGGCTTCTGCGCGATGTTCATGCTGGTGGCGATCATCACCGGCGTGATCACGCACAAGAAGATCTTCAAGGACTTCTTCACCTTCCGCCCGGAGAAGGGCCTGCGTTCGTGGCTGGATTTCCATAACGTCAGCGCGGTGATGGCGCTGCCGTACCACGCGATGATCACCTATACCGGCATCGTCACCTTGATGTTCATGTACCTGCCGTGGGGCGTGAGCGTGGCCTACCCCAAGGATGAGGAGGCGTTCTTCAGCGAGGCCTTCGCGCGTCTGGCCGAGATCGAGACCCCGGCCGAAGGACGCGCCACGCCGCTGCCGATCCAGCAGCTGCTGGACAGCGCCCGCGCCGAATGGAAGGGGGCGGATGTCGCCGGCTTCACCCTGTACCACCCGGGCGCAGCGAATGCGATCGTGGATATCACCCAGCGCGATGGGAAGCGCCTGTCGGTGGATACCCCGTCGCTGCGCTTCAACGCCGTCACCGGGCAATTGCTCGAGGCCAGTCCGGCCTCCGGTGGTGCGACCCAGACCCGCGGCGTGATGTACGGGCTGCACCTGGCGCGCTTCGCCGATTGGGGCCTGCGTGCGCTGTTCTTCCTGTCCGGCCTGATCGGCTGCCTGATGGTCGCCAGCGGCGTGGTGCTGTGGGCGGTCAAGGAGTGGCCCAAGCACGCCAAGTCCGGCAAGACCGGGTTCGGCCTGCGCCTGGTCGACGCGCTCAACATCGGTGCGGTGGCCGGCCTGCCGATCGCGTTCGCCACCTATTTCCTGGCCAATCGCCTGCTGCCGGTGCAGATGGCCGAGCGCTCCAACGCCGAGGTCAATGCGTTCTTCTATGCCTGGGCCGCCGCATTGCTGGCCGGTTTCATCTGGCCCAAGCGGATGATGTGGACCTGGCAGCTGTACCTGGGGGGCGTGCTGTTCGCCCTGATTCCGGTGGTCAACGCCTTCACCACGCAGGCGCATCTGGGCGTCACCCTGCGCACCGGTGACTGGGTGCTGGCCGGGTTCGATCTGACCATGCTCGCCTTCGGCGCGATGCTGGCCTACTGCGGCCATCGCATGCAGCGTTGGCAGCCACCGCTGAGCGCGGCTGAGAAGAAGCGCCGCCAGCAGGCCGCTGCTGCGGAGGCGACGGCATGATGCTGCTCGCGATCACACTGACCTTCTCCGCGTTTACGGCGCTGTCGCTGGCCATGGACAAGCACCAGCTGGACCTGCACGGCAAAGCCGGCGCCAGCGCATCGCGCATGCGGGTGTGGCGCTGGGTGGGCTGGACGTTGCTGACCGTCGCCTTCGCATTGTGCGTGCTCGATCACGGCTGGGCGATCGGCCCGGTGCTGTGGCTGGGCGCGCTGACGATCAGCGGGTTGCTGATCGCGTTCGGGCTGTATCCGTACCGCCCGCGCTGGATTGCGCCGCTGGCCTGGGTGTTGCCGGTGGTGGGGCTGGCGGTGGCGCTGGTCGCGCGCTGAGAAAGCAGGTGCGCAGCCGCATCGCGATCGCCGCTCAGGGCACCAGTGAGAACATGTGCGCGTCGGCAGGACGGCCGTCGATGACCAGTCGGTTGCGCGCCACGCCCTCGCGCAGGGCGCCGGACTTCACCGCGACCCGTTCGCTGGCGAGGTTGCCCACCGCCACGACGATCTCCACCCGTTGCAGCCCCAGCGGCCCGAACGCTTGGGCAGCCAGTGCCCGGACGACACGGGGCGCCACGCCCCGGCCGCGGCACGACTGCCGCACCCAGTAGCCCAGGTTGCAGAACCGCGGATCGCTCTGGATCCGGTTCAGTCCCGCGCCGCCGACGAAGGCAGCCGTGTCCTGCTCGAAGATTCCGTACTCGCAGGCGGTGCCTGCCGCCCAGCCGTCCCGGCAGGCCTGGAACCATTGCAGCGCCTGCTCGACGCGGTAGTCGACCGAGCTCCACGGCATCCAGCGCTGCATGCCCTCGGCCGATTCGCGCACCGCCGCCGCGAACGGGGCGGCGTCGGCATCCTCGAACGGCCGCAGCAGCAGTCCCTCGGCGTGGAGCGGGCCGGCGTCCATGTCAGCCGCCATCGGTCAGGCTCCGTAGCGGCGCAGTTCCCACGCGCGGTGGATGCGCGGGTTGCGTTCGAAGTCCGCCCCGATGGTCTCGGGCGAAATCTCCTTGCACTCCGCGAATTCCTTGATCGCTTCATCGTCCAGCTTGAAGCGGCGGAAGTTGTTGGAGAAATACAGCACGCCTTCCGGGCTCAGGCGGGCCACGGCCGCGCGCAGCAGGCGCACGTGTTCGCGCTGGATGTCGAAATCATCGGCACGGGCGGAGTTGGAGAAGGTCGGCGGATCGCAGAAGATCACGTCGAAGCGGTGGCGCTCGGCCTCCAGCCACGCCAGTGCATCGGCCTGGATCAGCTGGTGCTGGCTGCCGCCCTTGCCGTTCAGGGCGAGGTTGTCGGCACACCACTGCAGGTACGTACCGGACAGATCCACGCTGGTGGTGGTCGCGGCACCGGCGACGGCAGCCTGCACCGAGGCGACGCCGGTGTAGCAGAACAGGTTGAGGAAACGCTTGCCCTGGGCTTCCTGCGCCATGTGCCAGCGCAGCGGGCGATGGTCCAGGAACAGGCCGGTGTCCAGGTAATCGAACAGGTTCACGCGCAGCAGCGCATCGTTCTCGCGCACCAGCACGAACTCGCCGCGCTGCTCGAACCGGCCGTACTTGCTGCCGCCCTTGCCACGCTCGCGCGACTTCAGCGCGACCTGCTCGGCCGGCACCTGGAAGACCTCGCGCGCGGCCGAGAGCAGCTCGTTGCGGCGGCGACGCACATCGACATCCGGAATCGTCGCCGGGGCGGCGTATTCCTGTACGTGCAGGAAGGTGCGACAGGCACCGCCGTCTTCCTCGTAGACATCGATGGCGGCCGCGTACTCGGGCAGATCGGCATCGTAGACGCGGTAGCAGGTGATGCTCTCGCGCGTACGCCACGTCTTGAATTTCTTGATGTTCTTGCGCAGGCGGTTGGCCACCATCTGCGCGCCTTCGCTGAGCTCGCGCGGCTGGCCGGCATTCTCGCGCTGCGGCACGGCGATCGGGTCGCAGACAATCAGCGCGCACTCGATGGCACCGTTGAACAGCTGGTACTTCTTGTTGGCGCGCAGGCCGGTGGCGAAGGCCAGATCCGCGCTGCCGCACAGCAGGCTGGCACGCCACTGCGGTACCGCGCGCTTGAGCGCGTCGCCGAGGCGGCGGTACAGCAGCGCATCGGCGGCCAGGCGCTCGTCGTAGGGCGGATTGCAGACCACGCAGCCGGTTTCCTGCAGTGGCACCTGCACATCGGCCACGTCGCGCACGCCGAACCAGATCGCGTGGGCGACACCGGCGGTTTCGGCATTTTCCTTGGCCGCGCGGATCGCATGCGGATCGATATCGCTGCCGTGGATGACCTGCTTGAGCGCACCGCGGCCGGCTTCTTCGCGCGTACGCGCTTCGGCCATCAGGGTGTTCCAGCTGTCTCGGTCGAAGCCCAGCCAGCGGCTCGGCGGGATGCTGCCGTGGCGCTGCAGGCCCGGGGCGACGTCGGCGGCCATCAGTGCGCCCTCGATCAGCAGCGTACCACTGCCGCACATCGGGTCGAGCAGGCCACCGCCTTCACTGTGGATCTTCGGCCAGTTGGCACGAAGCAGCACGGCCGCGGCCAGGTTTTCCTTCAGCGGCGCTTCGTTCTGCGCCATGCGCCAGCCACGGCGGTGCATCGGGCCACCGCCGAGATCGATCGAGATCGTGGCGCGGCCCTTGCGCAGCGACAGGTTGATGCGCACATCCGGGAACTCCACGTTCACCGACGGCCGCTCCAGGCCCTGTGCGCGCAGACTGTCGACCACGCCGTCCTTGACCCGCTGCGCGGCAAAGCGCGCGTGCGTGATCTCGGTGCCGGACACATGCGCGTCCACCGACAGGGTCAGCTCGGGGCTGATGTGCTGCTCCCACGCCATCGCCGACACGCCCTGGTAGAGCGAGCCCTCGTCCGGGCACTCGAACTCGGCCAGCGGCCACAGCACCCGGCTGGCCAGGCGCGACCACAGCACCACGCGCTGCGCCTGCGCCAGCTCGCCCTCGGCGTTGACGCCGGAAATGGTGGCGGTGGCCTTGTCCAGGCCGAGCGCCAACAGTTCGTCGGCGAGCAGATACTCCAGGCCCTTGGCGCAGGAAACAAAGAATTTCACGGAATCGGTATCGCAGGTCAGCGGAGAGGGGGTGCCCACGGGCACGGCAAGCAGCCGGGCGCGAAGCCCGGGGGGCCATTGTACGTGACGTGGGCGGGATCGCCCGGTTACAGCGAGGCCAGCAGTTCCTCGAAGGCCCGGCCCGAGGCCTCGACGTGATCGGTCAGGCGGTGCCCGTCGTCCACCATCAACAGGCGGGCCGAGCGGGCCTGCGCCCAGGCGATCACCTCGGCCGGGGGGATCAGCTCGTCATGCCAGGCATGCACCACGCTGGTCGGCACCGGCGCGGCATCCAGCGCCGGCATCGGCCCCATCCGGGTCGGCGGCACCATCAGGAACAGCCCGCGCACGGGAACCTGCAGCGAGGCGATGGCCGAGATGTAGGAGCCCAGGCTGGAGCCGGCCAGGACCACCGGGCCCTGCGCCGCACGGGCGGTAGCCAGGGTGACCAGGCGCTGCAGGCGGGCGCGTACATCGCCCAGGCTGCTGACCTCGCGCTGGGCATCCAGGTCGGTGTAATCCGGGCGCTCGTGGGTCCAGCCCAGGCGTTCGGCCACCTCGGCCAGGGCGGTTACCTTGATGGCGTCCGGGCCGCTTTCAAAGCCATGGGAGAGGATGCAGTGGCCGCGGCTCATGCGCATACCGCGCGGGAATCGATGGGAGCGTTCATGCCCAAATGCTAGCATCGCCGCATGCCCGACCGCGCCCCGCCCGCCATCGATGCACAGCCCCTGCCCTACCAGGACAGGCTGCTGCCCCGCACGCACGACGATATCGATCTGGTGGTCATCCACTGCACCGAGCTGCCGGACCTGGCGATGGCCCGCGAGTACGGTGAGCGTGTGCTGTATGAGAGCGGCACCGGCAACAGCGGACACTACTACATCGACCGCGACGGGCGCATCGTCCAGTACGTGCCACTGGACCGCATCGCGCATCAGGTCAGTGGCTTCAATCCGCGCTCGATCGGCATCGAGCTGGTCAACACCGGGCGCTACCCGCACTGGTGGGATTCCCGCCACCAGGCGATGGATGAGCCCTACCCCGATGCGCAGATCGCGGCGCTGATCGATCTGCTGCAGCACCTGTGCGCAACGCTGCCGGCACTGGCGCATATCGCCGGGCATGAGTGGCTGGATACGCGCGAGGAAGTGGCCAGCGACGATCCGGAGCGGCGGGTACCGCGCAAGCGCGACCCGGGCCCGCTGTTCCCATGGCCGCGCGTGCTGGCGGCGGTGCCGTTGCAGGAATTGCGTGGGTGAGCGGGTGTGCCGATGATCAGCCGGTTGCGACCGGGCGTGACGGGTCGCTGACCCAGCCGCTCCACGAATCGGCATAGATCCGCGCGCCGTCCAGGCCGGCGGCTTCCATTGCCAGCAGCAGATGGCAGGCGGTCACGCCGGAGCCGCACATCAAGACGACCTCGTCCGGGGCATGCGTGCCGAGCAGCGGCTGCAGCGCCGCGCGCAGATCCTCCGCCGGGCGCAACCGCCCGTCATGCACATTCAACGCAAACGGACGGTTCACCGCGCCGGGCACATGGCCGGCCACCGGATCCAGTGGCTCCACTTCGCCACGGAAGCGTTCGCCGGCCCGCGCATCGATCAGCCAGCCCGGGGCGTGCTTGAGACGCGCCTGCACTTCCTCCACCGAGGCGATCTGGCGGCGGTCGAACTGCCCCGGATACGGCGGCAACGGGGTCACCCGCGGCAACGCGGCGGTGACCGGCAGACCGGCCGCCTGCCAGGCCGCGAAACCACCGTCGAGCACGCGCACCTGCGCATGCCCGATCAGCCGCAGCAGCCACCACAGCCGTGCGGCGGCCATGCTGCCGTCGCCGGCGTCGTAGACCACGACCGCGGTATCCGGCCCGATGCCCCACTCGCCCAGGCGTGCGGCGAACGCATCGCTGTCCGGCAGCGGGTGACGGCCATGGCCGGTGCGGCGCAGGTCGGACAGATCCCGGTTGAGATCGGCGTACAGCGCGCCAGGTAGATGACCCTGGGCATACAGCTGCGCACCGGACTGCGGATCGGCCAACGAGAACCGCGCATCCACCACCCGCAGGGCGGGGGCGGCACTGGCGGTCGCCCGCGCATCCATGAGGCGCATCGCGCCCTCGCCCAGTGCTTGTGCGAGGGTGGCGACATCGATCAGCGGCGTGGTCATGTGGTCTGCTCCAGGCGGCGACGCAGGTTGTAGAGAATGGCGGCGGTCGCGCCCCAGATCCGCTGGCCCGGCCAGCCGTATTCGAGCACGTGGCGGATGCGGCCGCGGTGGTCGATCTCGACGTGGTGCAGGTTGGCCGGGTCCATCAGGTAAGACAGCGGCACTTCGAAGACTTCGGCGACCTCACCCGGTTCGGGTACGGCCACGAACGCGGGATCGATCACGGCCACCACCGGCATCACCCGATAACCGGTAATCGTCACGAACGGATCCAGATACCCGAGCACCTGCACCTGATCATGCTTGAGGGCGATTTCCTCGTTGCTCTCACGGATCGCGGCGGCCACCGCATCGCGGTCCTCCGGTTCCATGCGGCCACCGGGAAAACCGACCTGGCCACCGTGATGACGCAGCGTGTCGGTGCGCCGGGTCAGCAGCACCTGGGCGCCGCCTTCGCGCGGAATGATGCCGGCCAGCACGGCCGCTTCAACAGGCGGACCGGGCGGCAACAGATCGATCAGCTCGCTGCGGTTCCAGCCATCGCCGGGCGGCGGCTGGTCCAGCGGATGCAGCGCGCGCAGCAGGCGCTCGTGTTCGGCCAGCGAACCGCGCAGCGATTGCCGCAGTTGTTCGCGCAGGGGCAGCGTGTGCTGCATGACGTGATGCTGTTCGGGTCGGCTCATGGTTCGCCAGCGGGTGATTTCATCCACGGTGCGCAGGCAGCCCGTGCAGACACCGGCGCGATCGAGCGCGCAGATTCCGATGCAGGGAGAGGGCACGGCATGCGGGGATTCTTCCATCGATTGCACCGGTCAACAGTAACGCGAATGCACGGAAACAAAAAACGCGCCGGTGTTGCCACCGGCGCGTTCTTGATGTTTCGGAAATTACTTGACGCTGACGAGCTTGATTTCGAACTGCACCGCGACGTTCGGCGGGAACGGCGTGCGCGGATCGGCACCATAGGCCTGGTCCGGCGGCAGCGTCACTTCCCACTTGGAGCCGGCCGGCATCTGCAGCAGGGCTTCACGCATGGCCTTCATTTCAACTTCGCTGACCTTGATGCCCGGGATCTGCTGGGCCGGACGCGCTTCGGCCGGACGGGTGCCGAACGGGTACGGACCGGCAACTTCCAGCTGCACGGTGCTGGCCTGGGTCGGCTTGGCGCCCTTGCCGGCTTCGATCACGCGGTACTGCACGCCGCTCGGAAGCGACTGCACGCCGGTCTTGGCCTTGTTCTGGGCCAGGAACTGATCGCTCTTGGTCTTGTTCTCGGCGGCAGCCTTGTCGTACTCGGCCTTGGCGGCCTGCGCACGACCCTGCTCACGCTTCTGGAAGGCTTCGACGGCGGGCTTCAACTGTTCGGCCGTGATCGACGGCTGCTTCTTGGCGTAGGCATCCTGCAGGCCCTTCACCACCGAGTTGATGTCCAGCTGCTCGCCGCGTGCGGTGAGTTCAGCCAGGTTGTTTCCGTAGTCGTAACCGAAGTAATAGCTCAGCTTGCCCTTTTCGGACGAAGTGTCCTGGGCGAAGGCATTGCCCGTCAGGGCCAGGGCCGCGACGGCGACCGCGATAGAACGCAACTTCATCAAACTTTTCTCCAGGGGTGGTAACTCAGGACGCGTTGGGCCGCCCTGAGGCGACGGGTTAGGATAGCCGCCGCAACGTTGAACCGCCACTAACGACGCAGGCTCTGACCTGACTTTGTTTCGAGAGTTCAACATCACTTTTTTTTAACGTTTTCAGGAGTCCTGCCGTGGCCGACGCCCTTATCTCGATTATGGACGATGCCGCCGTGCGCACCGTGACGGTCAACCGCCCGGACAAACTCAACGCCCTCAACCGGGCGACTCTGGAAGCCCTTGATACTGCGTTCTTCGAGGCCGCTGCCGACCCGGCGGTCCGGGTGGTGGTGCTGACCGGCGCCGGCCCCAAGGCCTTCGTGGCCGGCGCGGACATTGCGGAAATGAACGGCCTGAGCGCGGTTCAGGGTCGTGATTTCTCGCTGCTCGGCCAGGGATTGATGCGGCGCATCGAGCGGATGCCCAAACCGGTGATCGGCAAGATCAACGGTTTTGCGCTGGGCGGTGGCCTGGAACTGGCCATGGCCTGCCACCTTCGGGTGGCGGCGGAGACCGCCAAGGTCGGCCAGCCGGAGGTCAATCTGGGGCTGATGCCCGGCTTCGGCGGCAGCCAGCGGCTGCTGCGCCTGTGCGGCCGCGCCGCTGCGCTGGAGCTGTGCCTGCTCGGCACCCCGATCACGGCCACCCGCGCCGCGCAGCTGGGCATCATCAACGAGGTCGTCCCCGCCGCCGAGCTGGATGCCCGAGTCCAGACCCTCGCGTCGCAATTGGCCTCGGCCGCGCCACTGGCACTGCGCGGCGTCCTGGATGCGATCCACATCGGCGGCGAGTGCCCGCTGGGCGAAGGGCTGGAATACGAGAGCGCGCAGTTCGGCCTGATGTTCGCCACCGAGGACATGCGCGAAGGCACCAGCGCGTTCCTGGCGCGCCGCCCGCCGGTGTTCCAGAACCGCTGAGCCATGTCGCCTTCCACTACTGCTTCGCCGGCACACCTGCTGGCACTCGTCCTTGACGATCAATGGGATGCCGCGCTGGCCGCCGGGCTGATGGACTACGTCCCGCGACCGGGCGACGCGCAGCTGCTGCCTGGGCATCCCGATCTGCCGCTGCGCCTGCAGCACGCGCAGCAGCAGCTGCAACGGGCCTGGGCCGCCCGCGCGCGTTACCGTCAGCGCCAACAGCGGCTCGCGCGCCGCGCGGCCGAGCGCGATGCGCGCCGTGCCCCCGCCCCCACCCCGCAGATACAGAAACCCGCCCTGCCCTCGGCCGCCGCCGCGATCCTCGCGCGCGCCAAGGCGAAAGCGGCAGGCCGCACCTCCTGATGGCAACGATGAAGAAAACCACCGCACGTACGGCACGCATGCCCAAGGCCGACGTGATCGAAATGTTCACCCGCCTGCGCGAACTCAACCCGCACCCGAAGACCGAACTGGAGTACAGCTCGCCGTTCGAACTGCTGGTGGCGGTGACGTTGTCCGCGCAGGCCACCGACGTGGGCGTCAACAAGGCCACGCGCAAGCTGTTTCCGGTCGCCAACACGCCGCAGGCGATCCTCGCTCTCGGTGAGGAAGGCTTGAAGCAGTACATCGCGACCATCGGTCTTTACAACGCCAAGGCCAAGAACGTGATCGCGGCCTGCGCGATGCTGGTGGACCAGCACGGCGGCGAGGTGCCGCGCGATCGCGGCGCGCTCGAAGCGCTGCCCGGCGTCGGCCGCAAGACCGCCAACGTGGTGCTCAACACTGCCTTCGGTGAACCGGTGATGGCGGTGGATACCCACATCTTCCGCGTCTCCAACCGTACCGGCCTGGCACCGGGCAAGGACGTGCGTGCGGTGGAGGATCTGCTGGTCAAGGTCATCCCGGCCGAGTTCCTGCTCGATGCACATCACTGGCTGATCCTGCACGGTCGTTACGTGTGCAAGGCACGCAAGCCGGACTGCCCGCAATGCGTGATCCGCGACCTGTGCCGGTTCAAGGAAAAGACCGCGGCCTGAACGGGGCGCGCGACTGCCATATTCACGCAACCCGGCGGTCATGTCCGCCGGGCATCAATAGCCACCCCTGACGCCGCTTGGGCTACGGGCGATGACGGTTTGTCTGAAACTGTCACATTTACGCAATCTTCACTAATTAGCCTGCGCAGCATCTTCCCACCTGCCTGCAAGGCTCCTTCCATGAAACTGCATCGCCAACTTCTTACTGCGGCCGTGGCGGCTGCGCTGTTCGTTCCGGCCGCTCACGCTGAAGTGGCCATCGATGTGATCGGCGGTTCGGAAATCACGTTCGAAGGCCTGGTCCAGGCCGACGGCAACTGGTTCGACAACGATGTGACCGACCTCAATGGCGGTGACGCCGGCAACGGCAAGAACAGCGAGTTCGAGCTGCGCCGCGCCGAGCTGGTGCTCAAGGGCAAGGGCCCGGGCAACGTGGAATGGGTGGTGGGCTACGACGCCAAGGCCGACAAGTTCCTGGACACCAACCTGAAGTACAAGCTGGCTGGCAACGCCAACCATTTCGTGCAGTTCGGCCAGTTCAAGCAGCCCAACAGCCTGGAAGAACTCTCCAGCACCAAGAACAACGACTTCATCTCCAAGGCCGCGGTCACCAACACCTACGCCGTTGCCCGCCGCCTCGGTGGCGCCTACAGCATCGGCGACAACAACTGGTCGGTCACCGCCAGCGCCTTCGGCCGCGAGCTGACCCGCAACCTGGCCCACGGCAGCGGCTACGGCGCGCGGGGTACCTGGGCGCCGATCAACGAGAAGGGCCAGGTCCTGCACTTCGGCCTGAGCTATGTCGACTACGACACCGACGCCGACACCCTGCGCGTGCGCGCCCGTCCGAACGCCGACCTGGCCACCGCGCGCCTGGTCGACAGCGGCAACCTGGTCGACACCGACCGCGTCAGCACGCTCGGTGCCGAAGCGATGTACATCGGTGGCCCGTTCAAGGCCCAGGCCGAGTACTACAGCAGCAAGGCCAAGCGTTACTCGCACGACAACTACACCAGCGACGGCTACTACGTCAGTGGCCTGTGGAACATCAGCGGCGAAACCTGGGGCTACAAGGGCGGCACCCCGACCACCGGCCTGCCGGACGAGCCGGGCCGTGGCATGTGGCAGCTGGGTGCGCGTTACGACCACATGGACCTCAACGACGGCAACCTGCTGGCGAACCCGGTGGCCGGTCGCCCGCCGATCGTCGATGGCGTGCTCGGCGGCAAGATGGACATCTGGACCGTGGGCGTGAACTACTACTGGCGCTCCAACACCAAGTTCGCCCTGAACTACGTGATGGTGGACAGCAAGAAGTACAGCTCCACCGCCCGTACGTTCGTCAATGACGATCCGAACATCCTCGAAGCGCGCCTGCAGTTCTTCTGGTAAGCCCTGCCACACGCGTATGACACAAAGGCGCAGCTTCGGCTGCGCCTTTTTTCGTGCCCCCGCACCGGTAGAGCCTCCCCATGGGGTGGCTCTTCCCGTGCGCGCGTATGCTGGGCGCCCTTTGCCCCTGGATGGACCCGATGCGTATCGCACTCTCGCTGTTGCTGGCCGCCGCGTGCGCTGCCCCCCTGCCCGCCCACGCGCAGGACTGCCACGACGCCCAGGCTGCCGCGGAGGAGGCGTACGTGGTGCGGGCGGACGACGCACTGCCCGATCGCCTCGGCTACACCCGCGACACCGCCGGCAGCGTCTGCCGGCGCTGGCCGGCACGCCCCGAGCTGACCCTGCTGGCCACGCCGGTCTGGCGCGACGGCGGCGACGGCGACGCCCGCACTGGCGATGTGGAGGTGCTGGTGATCGACTCCGACACCCTCGCCACGCGTGCATGGGCGGTGCTGTCCGGCGCACTCGACAGCGATGCGATCTTCTTCGACGGCATGCACCTGGACACTGCGCGCTACCAGCTTGCGCCGGATACCCTCGCCTTCGGCCTGCGTGTGCAGCGGCGTAATGGCTCCGGACCCAATCCGTTCAGCGAAGAACAGTTGTATCTGCTGGCGGTGCAGGCAGACACGCTGCGTACGCTCGGCCCGCCGATGGTGCTGCGTCGCTTCCAGGCCGAGTGGGACACCCGCTGCGCGGGCGACTCCACCGACGTATCGCGCACCTTGGCCGTTGGACCCAAAGGCAAACACGGCCTGGCCAACCTCATCCTGCGCGAACGCCGGGTCACCACGCACAGCTGGATGGAGGGCGACACCTGCCGCGACCAGGACACACCGGTGGAAGGCGAGCGCCATGTGCTGCGCTTCGATGGCCGCCGCTATGCGGTTCCGGAGGCACTGCAGCCGTTGTGACACCCCTCCCGGAAAGCGTGTCACGAGGCAGTCATATGACAGTCGCTGCGCTGTCATCGAACCGTTATGGAATGAGCACCGGGCGGGACACCCCGCACCTTCATCCATCCCAGGAGCCACCCCGTGATCCACGCCTTCAAATCGCGCGCCGCCGTTGCCGTCCTCGCCGCGTCGTCCGTGTTCGCCGCCAACGCCGCCGATGTGACCGGCGCGGGCGCCTCGTTCATCTACCCGGTCATGTCCAAGTGGTCGGCCGACTACAGCACCGCGACCGGCAAGAAGGTCAACTACCAGTCCATCGGCTCCGGTGGTGGTATCGCCCAGATCAAGGCCGCGACCGTTGATTTCGGCTCCTCCGACGCCCCGCTGAAGCCGGAAGAACTGGCTGCCGCCGGCCTGGCCCAGTTCCCGTCGGTGATCGGCGGCGTGGTCCCGGTGATCAACGTGGCCGGCATCGCCCCGGGCGCGCTGAAGCTGGACGGCCCGACCCTGGGCAACATCTTCCTCGGCAAGATCAAGACCTGGAACGACCCGGCGATCGCCGCGCTGAACCCGGGCGTCAAGCTGCCCGACGGCAAGATCACCGTCGTGCACCGCTCGGACGGTTCGGGCACCACCTTCAACTTCGTCAACTACCTCTCCAAGGTCAATCCGGAGTGGAAGACCAAGGTGGGTGAAGGCACCTCGGTCCAGTGGCCGGTCGGCATCGGCGGCAAGGGCAACGAAGGCGTCGCCGCCTACGTGAAGCAGATCAAGGGCGGCATCGGCTACGTCGAACTGTCCTACGCGCTGCAGAACAAGATGTCCTACGCCGCGATGAAGAACGCCTCGGGCAAGATCGTGCTGCCGAGCGACACCTCCTTCGCCGCCGCTGCCGCCAGCGCCGACTGGGCCAGCGCCAAGGACTTCTACCTGGTCATGACCAACGCCCCGGGCGCCGATGCGTGGCCGATCACCGCCACCAACTTCATCCTGGTGCGCAAGCAGCCCAAGAACGTCGCCAACGCCAAGGCCACCCAGGAGTTCTTCCGCTGGATCTACAAGAGCGGCGATGCCCAGGCCAAGCAGCTGGACTACGTGCCGCTGCCGGACACCCTGGTCAAGCAGATCGAGACCTACTGGTCGCAGAACCTGAAGTACTGATCCACCGCACAACGAGGCAATGGCGCCGGAGGGACCTCTCTCCCCCTTCCGGCGCCATCGGGCGCGGACCGCAAGGTTCCGCGCCTTTTTGTTGCCTGGCGCCAAAGGGCCGGCCCTTGTGCCGCAAGGCTTGGCGTGCGCTCGGTCACGGCGTCATCAAGCTGTAACAAAAACATCATTTCATAGTCGCGTCGCCGGAAAGACCGGCTCTTATCCCGCTATGGAGTGACGCATGAAACTGCACACGGCCAGCATTGCCGCCCTTTCCCTGGCCATCGCGCTGGGTCTTTCCGCCTGCAAGCCGGGCGCTGAAGGCCAGGCCGCCGCGCCGGCCACCGACGCGCCCGCTGCCGCGCCGGCCGCCGGCGACCGCCTGACCGCCGAGATCTCCGGCGCAGGCGCCTCCTTCATTTTCCCGCTGGTGTCCAAGTGGTCGGCCGACTACAACACCGCCACCGGCGCCAAGATCAATTACCAGTCGATCGGTTCGGGTGGCGGCATCGCCCAGATCAAGGCCGGCACCGTTGACTTCGGTTCTTCCGACAAGCCGCTGAGCAGCGAAGAGCTGGCCCAGGCCGGCCTCGGCCAGTTCCCGTCCGCCATCGGCGGTGTGGTGCCAGTGGTCAACATCGACGGCCTGGAAGCCGGCAAGCTGCGCCTGAGCGGCGCCCTGCTGGCCGATATCTTCCTGGGCAAGGTCAAGACCTGGAACGACCCGGCCATCGTCGCCGCCAACCCGGGTGTGAAGCTGCCCGACGGCAAGATCACCCTGGTCCACCGTTCGGACGGCTCGGGCACCACCTTCAACTTCTCCAACTACCTCTCCAAGGTCAGCCCGGACTGGAAGAGCAAGGTCGGCGAAGGCACCTCGGTGCAGTGGCCGGACGGCGTGGGTGGCAAGGGCAACGAAGGCGTGGCCTCGTACGTGAAGCAGATCAAGGGCTCGATCGGCTACGTCGAACTGGCCTACGCGCTGCAGAACGGCATGCCGTACGCCTCGATGCAGAACGCCGCCGGCAACTGGGTACAGCCGAGCGCGGAAACCTTCGCCGCGGCCGCCGCCAGCGCCGACTGGGCCAGCGCCAAGGACTTCAACCTGGTCATCACCAATGCCCCGGGCGACCAGGCATGGCCGATCACCGCCACCAACTTCATGCTGATGCACAAGCAGCCCAAGGATGCCCAGCGCAGCAAGGACACGCTGGCCTTCTTCAAGTGGGCCTTCGAAAAGGGCCAGGCCCAGGCCAACGAACTGCACTACGTGCCGCTGCCGGCCGAACTGGTCACCCAGATCGAAGCGTACTGGACCAGCGAGTTCAAGTAAGCCAGACAGCGGGCCTGTGCACAGCGCAGGCCCGCTTTCCTCGCCGCACCACCCTGCCGAACCACCACTCGGGCCCCCGCCTCAGCCATGAATGCCATCGCCCAGCCTGTTCCCGCACCGTCCCTCCGCGACCTGCGTGATGCCCGCAACGACACACTGTTCCGCTGGGTACTGATCGCCACCGTCATCCTGGTGCTGGTCGCCCTGGCCTGCGCCGCGCTCTCCATGCTGTGGGGCGGCCGCCATGCCCTGCAGGAGCAGGGCCTGAGCTTCTTCTACTCGTCCGAATGGAATCCGGTCGAGAACAAATTCGGTGCGCTCGCACCGATCTACGGCACCCTCGTCACCGCCCTGATCGCGATGGTCATCGCCGTCCCGGTGAGCTTTGGTATCGCCCTCTTCCTGACCGAGGTCGCCCCGCGCTGGCTGCGTGGCCCGGTCGGTACCGCCATCGAACTGCTGGCCGGTATCCCCTCGATCATCTACGGCATGTGGGGCCTGTTCGTGCTGGTGCCGGTGATGACCGAGTACGTCACTCCGTTCCTCAACGACCATCTGGGCACGATGCCGATCATCGGCCCGCTGTTCCAGGGCCCGCCGCTGGGCATCGGCGTTCTCACCGCCGGCTTCGTGCTGGCGATCATGGTGATCCCCTTCATCTCCTCGGTGATGCGCGAAGTGTTCCTCACCGTGCCGACCCGCCTGAAGGAATCGGCCTACGCGCTGGGTTCCACCAAGTGGGAAGTGAGCTGGGACATCGTGCTGCCCTACACCCGCTCGGCGGTGATCGGCGGCATCTTCCTGGGCCTGGGCCGCGCCCTGGGTGAAACCATGGCGGTGGCCTTCGTGATCGGCAACAGCGTGCGCCTGTCGCCCTCGCTGCTCGAGCCGGGCACCACGATTGCCGCCCTGATCGCCAACGACTTCGGCGAAGCCACTGAAACCTACCGTTCGGCACTGCTGCTGCTCGGCTTCGTGTTGTTCATCGTGACCTTCGTGGTGCTGGCGATCGCCCGCCTGATGCTGATGCGCCTGGCCCGCAAGGAGGGCAACTGATGTCCACCGCCAACGCCCAACCGCTGTACCTGCGCCGCCGCATCGTCAACGTGGTCGCGCTGCTGATGTCCTGCCTGACCGCGCTGTTCGGCCTGTTCTTCCTCGGCTGGATCCTGTGGACGCTGGCCTCCAAGGGCCTGGCCGGGATCAACCTGGACCTGTTCACCAAGATGACACCGCCGCCGATGCAGGAAGGCGGCCTGGCCAATGCGTTCTTCGGCAGCGCCGTGATGTGCGGCCTGGCGATCGCGATCGGCACCCCGCTGGGCGTGCTCGCCGGCACCTGGCTGGCCGAGTACGGCAACTTCCGCAAGGCCGGCACGGTGGTCCGCTTCGTCAACGACATCCTGCTCTCTGCGCCATCGATCGTGCTGGGCCTGTTCGTCTACACCCTGTATGTGATGCAGACCGGCGGCCAGTTCTCGGCCTTTGCCGGTGCGCTCTCGCTGGCCTTCATCGTGCTGCCGGTGGTGGTGCGGACCACCGATGAAATGCTGCGCCTGGTGCCCTCGCAGATGCGCGAAGCGGCGCTGTCGCTGGGCATCCCGCAGTGGAAGGTGACCGTGCAGGTGCTGTATCGCAGCGCCGCTGCCGGCATCGTGACCGGCATCCTGCTGGCGCTGGCCCGCATCTCCGGTGAAACCGCGCCGCTGCTGTTTACCGCCTTCGGCAACCAGTACTGGAACAGCAACGTGTTCCAGCCGATGGCCTCGGTGCCGGTGGTGATGAACCAGTTCGCCGGCAGCCCGTATGAATCCTGGCAGGTGCTGGCCTGGGCCGGCGCGCTGGTGCTGACCGTGTTCGTGCTGCTGGTCAGCCTTTCCGCGCGCGGCATCCTGCTGCGCAACCGTATCTCCCATGACTGACCTTTCCACGGACATCGCCATGAACGATCTCTCCAACGCCGTGCCGATGCAGCGCATCGTGGTCCCGGCCTCGCATGAAAACCTGCTGACCCCGGCGCCGATCAAGCTGGCCGCGCGCGGTCTGGATTTCTACTACGACAAGTTCCATGCGCTGAAGGGCATCGACCTGGAGATCCCGGAAAAGCGCGTCACCGCGCTGATCGGTCCCTCCGGTTGCGGCAAGTCCACCCTGCTGCGCATCTTCAACCGCATCTACGCGCTGTACCCCAAGCTGGAAGCGCGCGGTGAAGTGCTGCTGGATGGCGAGAACATCCTCTCGCCGAAGTACCCGATGAACCGCCTGCGCAGCAAGGTCGGCATGGTGTTCCAGAAGCCGGTGCCGTTCCCGATGACCATCTTCGAGAACGTGGCCTACGGCATCCGCCACCACGAGAAGCTCTCCAAATCGGAGATGACCGACCGCGTCGAACAGGCCCTGCGCCAGGGCGCGCTGTGGGACGAAGTGAAGGACAAGCTCAACCAGAGCGCGCTGGGTCTGTCCGGTGGCCAGCAGCAGCGTCTGTGCATTGCCCGCGCCGTGGCGCTGCGCCCGGACGTGCTGCTGCTCGACGAGCCGACCTCGGCGCTGGACCCGATCTCCACCAGCCGTATCGAGCAGCTGGTGGAAGAGCTCAAGCACGATTACACCATCGTGATCGTGACCCACAACATGCAGCAGGCCGCGCGCGTCTCCGACTACACCGCCTTCATGTACCTGGGCGACCTGATCGAACACGACCGCACCGAAGTGATCTTCTCGCAGCCCAACAAGCAGCAGACCGAGGATTACATCACCGGTCGTTTCGGTTGACCGGTGCTGTCCCCTCACCCAATGCCCCCGCCAGGCATGGCCTGGCGCTACCCGGATTGCAGACCATGAATCTTCCCAACGACCACATCGTCAAGAGCTACGACGAAGAACAGCAGCGCCTGGTGGCCGAGATCGTGCGCATGGGCGAGATGGCCGTCGCCCAGCTGGAGGCGTCCATGGACGTCATCGAGAAGCGCGATGAGAACGCCGCCCAGCGCATCATCGCCAACGATGAAGCCATCGATGCGCTCGAACAGCACATCAGCCACGACGTCATGCGCCTGGCGCTGCGCGGTCCGATGGCGCGCGACCTGCGCGAGATCCTGGCCGGTCTGCGCATTCCGGCCGACATCGAACGCATCGGCGATTACGCCGCCAACGTGGCCAAGCGCTCCATCGCCCTGAGCAAGGTGCCACCGCTGCCGCAGATCCAGGGCCTGCGTGCGCTGGGCCGGCTGGCGGCCCAGCAGGTGCGCCGTGCGATCGAAGCCTACCGCGACAACGATGCCGCCGCGGCCCTGGAACTGCGCGACGACGACGCACGCCTGGATGCGCAGTACACCGCGCTGTTCCGCGAGCTGCTGACCTACATGATGGAAGACCCGCGCAACATCACCCCGTGCACCCACCTGCTGTTCATGGCCAAGAACCTGGAGCGCGTGGGCGACCATGCCACCAACATCGCCGAGAACGTGTGGTTCCTGGTGCATGGCGAGCAGGCGCTGCCGCCGCGTGAGAAGCGCGACGAGACCAGCAGTACCGATCACGTCTGAGCACCTGCTTCGGAAGCAGAACGCAACAGCCGCTGCCTTCGGGTGGCGGTTTTTTTTTGGCCGGAGCGTCCGGGCACTTCGGGAATGACGCGCTGCACTTCACGAAACGTTGAATCCTGTGTGAGGATTCGATGAGCCGGGCCGGTCCACCATGGCCGCACCTGCTGCCCCCACGCAGCCATCCCGGGCCCCAGCCCATTCCAAGGAGATCCACCCGATGAGCACACCCACCCGTTCGCTGTCCCTGTTGGCAGCCACTGCGCTGGCCGCCGGCCTGGGCGTCAGCGCCTCGGCGTCCGCGTTGAGCATGACCGACCTGGCCCAGGGCTACCTGGTGGCCGGCCAAGCGGCGACCAAGGCGGCCGAAGGCAAGTGTGGCGAAGGAAAATGTGGTGCGCACGGCGACAAGGCCGGCAGCAAGGCGGGCGACAAGGCCGCGACCGCCGGTGCCAAGACCGCCGAAGGCAAGTGTGGGGAAGGCAAGTGCGGTGCCGACAAGGGCAAGGCCGCCGGCGACAAGGCAACGGCCGGTGGCGACAAGAAGACGGCGGAAGGCAAGTGCGGCGAAGGCAAGTGCGGTGCCAAGCACTGACCTCTCCACCAAGGGCCTGGACCGGTCGCCGCTGCCTGCGGCGGCGACCGGACTTGGCTTGCGCCGCGCCCTGCTGCAGGACCTGCGCGAGGCGCCCGCGGGCGATCTGGACTTCCTCGAATGCGCGCCGGAAAACTGGATCGGCGTCGGTGGGCCGGCCGGCGATGCACTGACCGAGCTGGCCACGCGCCACCCGCTCACCTGCCACGGGCTGTCGCTGTCGCTGGGCAGCACCGCGCCCCTGGATACCACCCTGCTCGACCAGGTGGGACGCTTCCTGGAGCGGCACAAGGTGCCGCTGTACAGCGAACACCTGAGCTACTGCAGCGATGACGGCCACCTCTACGACCTGCTGCCGATTCCCTTCACCGAGGAAGCGGTGCGTCATACCGCAGCGCGTATCGCCCGGGTGCAGGATCTGCTGGGCCGGCGCATCGCGGTGGAGAACGTGTCCTATTACCTCGCCCCGGAACCGGCCATGGACGAACTGGCCTTCACCTCGGCGGTGCTCGCCGAAGCCGATTGCGACCTGCTGCTGGACGTCAACAACGTCTACGTCAACGCCTGCAACCATGGCTACGACGCTGACGCCTTCATTGCCGGCCTGCCGGCTGCGCGCATCGTCTGCCTGCATGTGGCCGGTCACCTCGATGAAGCCCCTGACCTGAAGATCGATACCCACGGCAGCGCGGTGATCGATCCGGTCTGGGCGCTGCTCGCCCGCACCTATGCCCGCATCGGCGCGCGCCCCACCCTGCTGGAACGCGATTTCAATTTCCCCCCGTATGCCGAACTGCGTGGCGAGCTGCACACCATCCGCCAGCTGATGGCCGCTCATGCCGGAGGCCGGCATGACTGATGCCCCCGCGCGTCTGCACGCGCAGCAGCGGGCCTTCACCGCGCACCTGCGCGATCCGGCCCAGGTTGCCGCGCCCGAAGGGTTGGATGCACGCCGGCTGGGCATCTACCAGCGGTTGGTGTTCAACAACGTGCTCGGGCTGCTTGGCAACGGCTTCCCGGTCTGCGTGCGCCTGCTTGGCGAGGCAGCGTGGTCCGCGCTCATCCGGCGCTTCTTTGCAGTGCACCCGGCGCAGACCCCGTTGTTCACCGAACTGGCCGCCGAGTTCGTGCAGTGGCTGCAGCACCAGGCCACGTTGCCGCACCCGGCACTGGCCGAACTGGCCCATTACGAGTGGGTGGAAACGGCCCTCTACCAGTGGGATGCGTCCCCCCTGCCGCCCTCGCCCGGCCTGGACCCGATGCACGCGGCGCTGCAGCGCTCCCCCCTGGCCTGGCCACTGCTCTATCACTGGCCGGTGCATCGGCTCGGCACCGATGACGCGCCCGCGCAGCCCGGCCCCGAGCCGACCGGGTTGCTGGTCCGGCGCGACCCGGACGGCCAGGTCCGCTTCGCCGCGATCAGCCCGATGGCCGCGCAGTTGCTGGAGCAGATCGGCCAGCACCCCGGCAGCACCGGGGCCACCTACCTGCAGCAGCTTGCGCAGGCGCACGGCATGGCGGCCGATGCGCTGCTTCCGCCCGGCGCGGCCCTGCTGCGCCAGTTCCACGACAGCGGCGTGATCGGGCCTGCCGCGCCCGTTTCCTGACCCCTCCACCAAGGAAGTACCTCCATGAAGTCACTGCATCTGGTCGCCCTGCGCGACCGGCTGGATCGTCTCGGCCCGTGGTTGGCCCCGCTCGGCCTGCGCTTGCTGATGGGCTGGGAATATTTCGAGTCCGGCCGCGAAAAACTGCGCGGCCAGAACTGGTTCGAGGACCTGCAGCACGCCTTCCCGTTCCCGTTCGACCAGCTGCCGGCCGCGCTCAACTGGCAGTTGGCCACCTGGTTCGAACTGGTCGGCGCGGTGTGCCTGCTGCTCGGGCTGGGCACGCGCCTGGCCGCCAGCTGCCTGCTGGTGCTGACCGTGGTCGCCACGGCCGCCGTGCACTGGCCGATGCACTGGAATGGGTTGGCCGAGCTGGCGATGGGCTACGTCATCACCGACCAGGGCTTTGGCAACTTCAAATTGCCGCTGCTGTTCATGGCCATGCTGCTGCCGCTGGCCCTGCAGGGTGCCGGCCCGTTGAGCCTGGATCACCTGCTGCACCGCGGCCGCAGGCGCACGCCGGCGCTGGCCTGAGCGCGGGGGGCGTACAGGTCGCTCTGCTAAACTGGGGCGATGACTGACGACCTCCCCCGCTCCGACGCGCCGGCTGCTGCCGACGCACTGCCCGCTGCCGCCCAGCGCTTGATGGCAACCCGTTTCCGCGGCTTCCTGCCGGTGGCGGTGGACGTGGAGACCGGTGGGTTCGATTCAGATCGCCATGCGCTGCTGGAAATCGCCGCGGTGCCGATCGAAATGGACGAGAACGGCCTGCTCTATCCCGGGCAGACCGCCAGCGCCCATGTGGTGCCGGCCGAAGGCCTGGAGATCGATCCCAAGTCGCTGGAGATCACCGGCATCATCCTGGATCACCCGTTCCGGCTGGCCAAGGTCGAGCGCGACGCGCTGGACCACATCTTCGCCCCGATCCGGGCGGCGATGAAGAAGTACGGTTGCCAGCGCGCGATCCTGGTCGGGCACAACGCGCACTTCGACCTGGGCTTCGTCAATGCGGCGGTCAACCGGACCGGCCACAAGCGTAACCCGTTCCATCCCTTCAGCGTGTTCGACACCGTGACCCTCGGCGGCATCGCCTATGGCCAGACCGTGCTGGCACGTGCGGCCACCGCGGCCGGGCTGGGCTGGGATGCCGATGAAGCGCACAGCGCGGTGTATGACACCGAGCAGACCGCCAAACTGTTCTGCAAGGTCGCCAACAGCTGGCCGCGCCCCTGAGCGGAATCACCCGATAGCGGTTCGATCGCGCCCTTCGCTCTTGGCCCGGTACAGCGCGCGGTCCGCGCGCTGGTAAAGCAGCATCGGGGTGCGATCGGCAGCGTCCAGCTCGACCAGACCGGCGCTGAAGGTGACCTTCAAGCCCGGAATGCCGGCCCAGTCCGGATGATCATGGAACAGCCCGCGCAGGCGCGCGCAGACCTGGGCCGCTTCATCCAGGCGGGTATCGTTGAGCAGCAGCGCGAACTCTTCGCCACCGGTACGCGCCGGCATGTCCGAATCGCGGCAGGCCGACGCCAGCAGGCGCGCCACTTCCACCAGCACCACGTCGCCCACCGAATGGCTGTGGCGGTCGTTCACTTCCTTGAAGTGATCGATATCCAGCACCACCAGGCACAACGGGTGGTGGCTGCGCTGCGAGCGCGCGAAGTCACGCGCCAGCGCTTCATCGAAGGCACGCCGGTTGGGTAGACCGGTGAGCGCGTCTTCGCGGGCCTGCCGCTCGAAGGCCTCGGCCTGCACCGCCAGACGGTCGGCCAGCTCGGTCTTTTCCTGATTGAGTGCCTGCAGGTTGACCGTCTGTGTCTGCAGATCCAGCGTGGCCTCCTGCACCATCCGCGCCAGCCGCACGTTGCTGGCCTTGTAGCGGTTGATCAGATACCGGTACAGCGCCACCAGCCCGGCCAGCAACAGCAACGCGGCGATCAGTTGCACGCTGTGGCGCTGCCACAGGAACGGCTCCACCGTGAATTCCCACACCGCTTCGCTGTCGCTCCAGGCGCCGCCTGGATGCGCGGCGGATACGTGCAGCGTGTAATCGCCCGGCGGCAGGCCGATGAACTCCACGCTGCGCTGCTGGCCGCGCTCGATCCAGCCTTTGTCCAGGCCATCCAGACGGGTGCGGTAGCGGATACGCTCGGAGAGCAGATAGCTCAGCCCGACGTAACTCACGCTCAGGCGGCGCCCGCCGGGAATGGAATTGTGGTCGCTGCCCTGCCAATGCAGGGGCGCACCGTCGACCTGCACGTTCTCGATCACCGCCGGCGGGGCCAGTCGCTCGCGGAAGCGCTGCAGGCGCAGCGGATCGACCGTGCTCAAACCACCGGCGGTCACCACCCAGAACGTGCCGTCCTGGCGGAGGATCGCCGACGGCCCGGAGCTGCCGTTGGCCTGCGAGTTGGCCATGCCGTCGATCTCGTTGTAATGCTCGACCTCCACCCGCGCCGCGCGCCCGTCAGCGACGGCATTGAGCATCGTCATGTCGGTGCGCAGCACGCCGCGGTTGCTGCTGATCCAGACGTTGCCGACCCGGTCGGGCACCAGCTGGAACACCGTATCCACCGGCATGCCCTGCTCCAGGCCGACCCGCGCCAGCGTGCCTTCCTGGTAGCGGTACAGGCCGCGGTCGGTGCTGATCCACATCGCATCGCCGATCTGCTGGAACCCGAACACGCTGCGGCCGCCGCCCAGGGTCTGCAGGTCGATGGCCTGCACCCGGTCACCGCGCAGCACCCGGATCCCCTCGATGGTGCCGATCCACAACGCACCATCACCGTCATGCGCCAGGGCGGTGATCAACCCGGTCGGCATGCCCGGGATCGCCGGTTGCTCGACCTTGCCGGCCTCGATGCGGATGACCCCTTTCTGGGTTCCGGCCCAGACCACCCCGTCGCGATCGATGCTGATCGCGCGGATGTTGCCGCCCGGCAGTCCTTCGGCGTTGCCGTAGTCGCGCAGGCGCTGGCCCTGTTCGTTGATCCGGAAGATGCCATCGCCGAAGGTGCCCACCCACAGCGTGCCCTCCCGGTCCTGGGCCAGGCTCAGCACCGAGGGGCTCTTGCCGACGTTGTTGCGCAGTGGCACCGGGCTGAAGCGCCCCTGCGCGTCGCGCCGGTCCAGGCCGCTGGCGCTGCCGATCCAGAGCTGCCGCTGGCGATCCTCGAACACGGTGCGCACGTAGTCGCCGCTGAGCCCGTCGCGCTCGGTGAAGCTGCTGAACAGCGTTTCGCGCAGGCGGTACAGGCCACCATTGGCGCCGACCCAGATACTGCCCTCGGCATCCTCACGCAGGCTGACCACGCGCCCCCCGGGCAACGACAGGCCCGGCGGCAATCGTTCCAGGCCATGCCGCGACAAGCGCAGCAGACCTTGATTCTCGGTCCCCAGCCAGAGGTCGCCATGCCGGTCCTGCAGCATCGCGGTGATATGGGTCACGCCGGGCAAGCGGTGCTGCAGCAGCGGTGCGCCATCCTGCATGCGGTAGATGCGCTCGCCGGCCACCACCCACATCACCCCATCGGGCGCACGATACGGCCAGACCAGGCCGCGCCCGAGTCCCCAGCTGTCCGGCGCGCGGCGCAGCACGCCATCGGTGTCGCGCACGACCAGCCCGTCCAGCGTGCCGACCCAGACCCGGTCCTGCGCATCCACCACCAGCTTGGTGAAGCTCAGCGCCATCGGCACGTCGGCCGGTGGCGTTTGGTAGTCGAAGGTCCCGTCCGGGCCGAGGCTGCCGATGCCCTTGCCTTCGTACAACAGCCACAGGCGCCCATGGCTGTCCATCTGCATCGCCTGGATCAGCACCTGCGGGGTATCGGGGCGATGCTCCCAGACATTCCATCGGCCGTCCGCGCCGCGCCGCGTCACATTGCCGCGCGAATCACTGATCCACAGCCCGCCACTGCGGTCCACCAGCAACGCGCCCACGCCGTTGTCGCGCAGCCCCGGCGTGGTGCTGCGGTCGAATACGGTGAAGTCCAGCCCGTTGTAGCGGACCAGGCCTTCCCAGGTGGCAAACCATAGATGCCCTTCGGGGGTCTGGGCGATGTCACGCAGGGAGTTGTGTGGCAGCCCGTTACGCGAGGTCCAGACATCGATGGCGTAGTCGCGCAGCGGCGGCGGGCCGTCCTGGGCCGAGAGCGGCCACGGGAACGCGCACAGCAGCATCAGCCACAGCGCGGCCGCCTGCAGGCTCGGCATGCGCGGGAACTTCACTTGTGCCGGCCGCCACCGGTTCCTGCCCCCCCGATCGCTCATCCGTGTGGATCAGCCTTGGGCAGGCGCCGTGCGCATGGGGGGAACGGCCGTGCACCAGCGCGGGGGCTGGCAGAGTCGTACGCTCTCATGGGGGAGACGCTGGAAAGAGATGCCCATAGTAGGCAAATCCTTGCGTTTTGGGGGAGCCGGCGTCAGCCCCCGCGCGGACCGGGCGCGGCGCGTGCCGGCGATGCCCACCGCACGATCGCTTCCAGCCCACCCTGCGGATGGTTGCGCAGGTGCAGGCTCGCCCCGTCCTTCTCGGCCAGCGCGCGGGCGATGGTCAGCCCCAGCCCCGCCCCACCGGTCTGGCGCGAGCGCGAGGTTTCCAAGCGCACGAACGGATCAAACACGGCTTCCAGCTCGTCCTCGGCCAGGCCGGGGCCGCTGTCACGGATGCGGACCTCCACGTCCTGTCCGACCTGCTTCACCCGCACCCGGGCGGTCTGGCCGTACATCACCGCGTTGTCGACCAGGTTGGAGAACAGGCGATGCATCGCCAGCGGCCGCAGCATCAGCACCGCCCCGCTCGGCTGCTCGAAATGGACGTCGCCGCCCGCTTCGGCCGCGTCTTCCACAATGCTCTCCAGCAGCGAATCCAGATCCAGCGCGGCCCGCTGTTCGGCGCTCTCCGCGCTGCGCGCCAGCTCCAGGCCTTCGCGGATCAGCGCCTGCATCGCACCCAGGTCGCCGATCAGGCGCTCACGCAGGGCCTCGTCGGTGACGTTCTCCAGCCGCAGGCGCAGACGGGTCACCGGGGTCTGCAGGTCGTGGGTGATCGCGGCCAGCATCTGGGTCCGCTCACCGAGGTGGCGCTGCAGCCGCTTCTGCATGGCGTTGAACGCCTCGGCGGCGCGGCGGACCTCGAACGGGCCCGTCACCGGCATCGGCGCGCCCTGCAGGTCGTCGCCCAGCGCGGCGGCGGCATCGGCCAACCGCTGCAGCGGTGCGCTGGCCATCCTCGCCACGATGTAGGCCAGGATCGCGATCGCCACCACCAGCAGGGTCAGGAACAACGGGTCCACCGCGAGCGCACCGTTGTGCGCGACGGCCGGGGAATCCAGCGCCAGCCGCAGCGGCGTGCCATCGGTCAGCTGCAGAGTCACCACGCGGCACTTGGGCGGGATGAAGGCCGGGTCACGCTCACGCGGCGGATGCCGCATCTTTTCCTTGTCGCGCGGGGGCGGCGGCAGCAGTTCCGGCAGCCGCGGCAGGCACGAGCGGAACGAAGTGAAGGCGACCTGGCTGCTCGCCACCGGACCCGGCCGGTCGTCCAGGATTTCCATCAACGCCGCATCCGGCCGGCCGATGCGCGCGCCCTCGGGAAGCTGACGCACACTTGGTCCGCCACTGGTGAGCAGACGCTGGCGCAGTTCCGGATTGCCATCGAGCAGGTTCACGAAGCCCTGCAGGCGGTCGGCGATGCGGTTGAGATTCTGCCGTTCGAATTCCTGCTGGCGCTTGGTGCTGGCCAGCATGGTCGCACCGATCGCGGCCACGCTCATCCCCAGCAGCAGGATGACGAACAGCCGCCCCACCATCGAGGAAAAGAAGCGGCGCAGGCGGTTCATTCCAGGGTGACCGCCGCCGCAAGCACATACCCTTCGTTGCGCACGGTCTTGATCAGGCCATCGCTGCCGCCGTCATCGGCCAGCTTGTTGCGCAGGCGGCTGACCTGCAGATCGATGGCGCGGTCCTGCGATTCGTAATTGCGACCGCTGCTCAACGACACCAGCTGTTCGCGCGACAACACTTTGTTGGCATGCCCCACGAACACCCGCAGCAGGCGGAACTCGGCGCCCGACAACACCACCACGCGCCCATCAGGATCGACCAGGTGGCGATGCTCCAGATCGAAGATCCAGCTGGAGAAGCGCGCACGGCGGATCGCCAGCGGTTCCAGGTTGGCCGGCAGGGCTTCGGTGCGGCGCAGCACATTGCGGATGCGTGCGAGCAGTTCGCGCGGCTCGAACGGCTTGGCCAGATAATCGTCTGCGCCCATCTCCAGACCCAGCACGCGGTCGATCGGCTCGCTGCGCGCGGTCAACATGATCACCGGCGTACTCGAGCGCGCGCGCAGGTCGCGGCACAGGGTCAGGCCGTCCTCGCGTGGCAGGTTGAGGTCGAGCACGATCAGGTCCACGTGCTCGCGCTCCAGCAGCTGGCGCATGCCCTGGCCATCGGCGGCGGTGCTCACCAGGTAACCGGCGCGACCGAGCTGCTCGGCGAGCAGCTGGCGGATATCGTTGTCGTCATCGACGATCAGCAGTCTATGCATGCTGTTGGCAGTCTCCATGCGGCGATCATCCCCTGTCGGGAGCTGAACCGCATCTCCTGGTTTACGTACGTCTGTTTCAAAGGGTGATGCAGATACATAACGAAATGCGCTGTGCACCGCAGGGATACATCTTGGTACACGGCGAGTGTTGAGCCGGCGGTGAACGATCTTCACAATGCTGACAACGCCGATGCAACGGCCAGCCGAGTTGACGATCATCGTGAAGCCCCGTTTGCCCAGAACCCGCCGTGCTCGCCTCCTGCTGTTGCTCGTGGTCCTCGCCCTGATTGCCGCGATTGTGGCATGGATGCTGCGCAAGCCCGCTGCCCCTGCCCTGGCCACGTCACCCGTCAGCCGCGGCGATATCGAACAGACCGTGGAAGCCACCGGCGTGATCGATGCCTACAAGCTGGTCAGCGTCGGTGCGCAGGCCTCCGGCCAGATCAAATCGCTGAAGGTCCAGCTCGGCGATACCGTCAAGGAAGGCGACCTGATCGCCGAGATCGACGCCACCACCCAGCAGAACCAGGTGCTCAACGCCCAGGCCTCGCTGGACCAGGTCAAGGCGCAGCGCGCGGTGCAGCAGGCCAGCCTGCGCGAAGCCGAGCTCGAGTTCGCGCGCCAGCAGCAGATGCTGGCCGCCGAGGCCACCTCGCGTGCCGAGTTCGACGCGGCCGATGCCAAGCTCAAGACCGCGCGCGCCCAGATCCAGTCCTTCGATGCACAGATCAAGGGCCGCGAAACCGAGCTCGGCACCGCCCGCGCCAACCTGGCCTACACCCGCATCACCGCGCCGATGGACGGCACCGTGGTCGCCGTGGTCGCCGAAGAAGGCCGCACCGTCAACGCCAACCAGACCGCGCCGACCATCGTGATGCTGGCCCGTCTGGACCTGGTCACGGTCAATGCGGAAGTCTCCGAAGCGGACGTGGTCAAGATCAAGGCCGGCATGCCGGTGTACTTCACCACGCTGGGCGAGCCGGACCGCAAATTCCACGCCACGCTGCGGCAGATCAACCCGGCTCCCTCCTCGATCTCGAGCGACAGCTCGGGCAGCTCCGGTTCCTCCGGTTCCAGTTCCAGCACCGCGGTGTATTACAACGCCCTGTTCGACGTGGAAAACCCGGACGGCACGCTGCGCATCGACATGACCGCCCAGGTCTCGGTGATGCTCAAGCAGGCCAAGGACGTGCTGATCATCCCGGCGGTCGCGCTCGGGCCGAAGTCCCGCGACGGGCAGTACATGGTGCGCGTGGCCGATGCCGATGGCATGCCGGCGCCGCGCAAGGTCAAGATCGGCATCAACAACGGCGCCAATGCCGAAGTGCTGTCCGGCCTTGCCGAAGGCGACAAGGTCATCGTTGGTGAAGGCGGCGGCGCACAGGGAGCCGGTGCCGGCAACCGCGGCGGCAGCAGCGTGCGGATCAGCGGCCCGGGCATGGGCGGGCCGCGCCGATGAGCAGCGCCCCGACCGGCACGCCGCTGCTGCGGCTGCGCGACCTGCGCCGCGAGTTTCCGGCGGGCGAGGAGACCATCGCGGTGCTGCGCGACGTCAACCTGGACATCGCCGCTGGCGAGATGGTGGCCATCGTCGGCCAGTCCGGTTCGGGCAAGTCCACGCTGATGAACATCCTCGGTTGCCTGGACCGGCCCACGCGCGGCAGTTACCAGGTGGCCGGCCGCGAGACCGGCCGCATGGAACCGGACGAACTGGCCGAACTGCGCCGCGAGCATTTCGGCTTCATCTTCCAGCGCTACCACCTGCTCGGCGATCTGGATGCGCGCGGCAATGTCGCCGTGCCGGCCGTGTACGCCGGCAGCCCCGGCCCGGTGCGCACCGCGCGTGCCGAAGAACTGCTGCAGCGCCTCGGCCTGGGCGACCGCATGAACCACAAGCCCGGCCAGCTCTCCGGTGGGCAGCAGCAGCGCGTGTCGATCGCCCGGGCGCTGATGAACGGTGGCGAGGTGATCCTCGCCGATGAGCCGACCGGCGCACTGGACACCCGATCCGGCGAAGAAGTGATGGGCATCCTTGGCGAGCTGCACGCCGAAGGGCACACCATCATCATCGTCACCCACGACATGAGCGTGGCCGAGCACGCCCAGCGCATCATCGAAATCCGCGATGGCGAGATCATCGCCGACCGCACCAATCCCAATGCGCCCAGCTACCGCGCGCAGCGCCAGCCAACCGTCGCTGCGGGCAAAGGCCACAGCTGGCGGGCGGCGCGCGACCGCTTCACCGAAGCGTTCCGCATGGCGCTGCTGGCGATGAACGCCCACCGCCTGCGTACCTTCCTGACCATGCTCGGCATCATCATCGGCATCGCCTCGGTGGTCTCGGTGGTGGCGATGGGCAACGGCTCCCAGCAGCAGATCCTGCAGAACATCAGCGCACTGGGCACCAATACGATCGATGTGTATCCCGGGCGCGGTTTCGGCGACATGCGCTCGGCCCGCGTGCAGACGCTCAAGGCCAGCGATGCCGATGCGCTGGGCAGGCAGAGCTACATCGACAGCGCCACACCCAGCGTGTCCTCCTCGGTGACCGCGCGCTACCGCAACCAATCGGCCACCGCACAGGTCAATGGCGTGGGCGAGCAGTTCTTCCGGGTCAAGGGCGTGACCCTGATCGCCGGCAGCTTCTTCGATGCCGATGCGGTGCGCAGCCTGGCCCAGGTGGCGATCATCGATGAGAACACCCGCACCCAGTTCTTCCCCAATGGCGAGGATCCGATCGGCCAGGTGATCCTGCTCGGCAACGTGCCGGTGCGCGTGGTCGGCGTGGCGCAGCGGCAGAGCTTCGGCTTCGGCGGCAGCACCAGCCTGAGCGTGTGGGTGCCGTACACCACGGTGATGTCACGCATGCTCGGCCAGAGCCACGTCTCCAGCATCACAGTGCGCGTGGACGACGCCACCCCGATGGATGCCGCGCAGGCCGCGATTTCCAAGCTGCTGATCATGCGCCACGGCACCGAGGATTTCTTCCTCAGCAACAGCGCCGAGATCCGCCAGACCATCGAGCAGACCACGCGCACGATGACCCTGTTGATCAGTGCCATCGCCGCGATCGCACTGCTGGTGGGCGGCATCGGCGTGATGAACATCATGCTGGTCTCGGTGACCGAGCGGACCCGCGAAATCGGCGTGCGCATGGCCGTCGGCGCGCGGCAGAGCGACATCCGCCAGCAGTTCCTGATCGAGGCGGTGCTGGTCTGCCTGCTCGGCGGCCTGCTCGGGGTCGGCCTGTCGCTGGTGGTCGGCTGGCTGTTCGGCAAGTTCGCACCGGACTTCCAGATGCTGTTCTCGACCGCCTCCATCGTGGCCGCCTTTGCCTGCTCCAGCCTGATCGGCGTGGCGTTTGGTTTCCTGCCGGCCCGCAATGCCGCCCAACTTGATCCCGTGGAGGCGCTGGCGCGCGAATGAAGATTTCTCCTGCTCTGTTGCACCCCGTGTCCCTGCGTCCGCTGGCCCTGGCCTGCGTGACCGCGCTGGCCTTGTCCGCCTGCGTCAGCACCGGCCGCTATCAGGTCGAGGCACCGGCGGTCCCGGCCACGTACGGCCGGGGCGATGCCACCTTGAACACCCCCACCGAGGCGGTAAGCGAACAGCCGCACGCAGCGACGGCAGATGTCCGCAGCGATGCCTGGTGGACCCAGTTCGGCGACCCCGGCCTGGACCGCGTGATTGATCGCGCCCTGGCCGCCAACACCGATCTGGTCTCGGCCGGGCTGGCCGTACAGCGCGCGCGCCTGCAGGCCGGCCTGGCCGACAACGCGCTGTGGCCGCAGCCCTCGGGCAGCGTGAGCAGCAGCGGCAACCGCCCCATCGACCAGAGCGCGGACTGGAACCGCGGCAGCTCGGCCGGCGTGTCCCTGCAGTGGGAGATCGACCTGTGGGGGCGCCTGCGCACCCAGCGCGACATCGCCCAGTGGGAAGCCCAGGCCAACCAGGAAGACCTGCAGAACACCGCGCTGCTGGTGATCAGCGACGTGGCCACGCAGTACTGGACGCTGGCTTTCCTCAACCAGTCGATCAGCGCCGGCCAGGCCAACCTGGAGCGCCTTGAGCGCACCCGCGAGCTGGTCCAGGCGCGCTTCGACGCGGGGGCGGTCTCGCGGCTGGAAGTGCGCCAGGCCGCGCAGAGCCTGGAGGCACAGCGTGCCGCGCAGAGTGCGTTGGAGCAGCAACGCGTTGCCGCACGCAATGCGCTGACCGTACTGCTGGATGGGCAGCCGCTGGCCTTGGCCGACGAGCCACAACAGCTGCAGCGCGTGGCCAGCCCGGTGATCGCCGAAGGCCTGCCGGCCGATCTGCTCGGGCGCCGCCCGGACCTGCGCGCCGCCGAGCTGCGGCTGCGCAACAGCCTGAAGGCCATCAAGGTGACTGCCACCCAGTACTACCCGGCGCTGAGCCTGACCGGCAGTGTGGGCACCGGTGCCACCTCGCTCTCGGACGTGCTGAAGAATCCGGTGGCCACCCTCGGCGCGGGCTTGTCGCTGCCGTTCCTCAACGTGCGCCAGGCGCAGTTGAATACCCGCCTGGCCGGCACGGATTATCAGATCGCGGCCAATGGGTTCCGCCGCACGCTGTACACCGCGCTGTCGGAAGTGGACAACGCGTTGTCGGCGCGCACGCAGTTCGCCACCCAGGTCGCGGCCTCGCAGGCGTCCTACGACGAGGCGGTGGAGATCGAGCGGATGTACGAGGTGCGCTACCGGGTCGGTGCCACCGACCTGCGCACCTGGCTGGAAGCGCAGCAGACCCGGCGCGATGCCGAGCTGTCATTGGCGTCCGTGCGTCAACGGCAGTTGATCAACGATGTGACGTTGTTCAAGGCGCTGGGGGGAAGCGCGGGCTGATGCCCGGCGTAGAGCCGACCGTTGATCGGCTGCGCTACGCGGCGGATGGCAGCCGACCAACGGTCGGCTCTACCCGCAAGCGCGTGGCTTACAGCCCGCGCTGGCGCACTGCTTCGAACAGGCTCACGCCGGTGGCGACGGAGACATTCAGGCTCTCGATATCGCCCGGCATCGGAATCTTGACCAGGCCATCGCAGTTTTCGCGGGTCAGACGACGCAGGCCGTCGGCTTCGCCGCCCAGCACCAGCGCCACGTTGCCCTTGAGGTCGATCGCGTACAGCGACTCGGTGGCTTCACCGGCCAGCCCGTAGATCCACACGCCCAGCTTCTGCAGGTCCTTCAGGCAGCGCGAGAGGTTGGTCACCTGCACCACCGGGATGCGGTCGGCCGCGCCGGCCGAGGTCTTGCGCACGGTCGCATTGACCGAGGCCGACTTGTCCTTGGGAATGATCACCGCCGTGGCACCGGCCGCCGCCGCGCTGCGCAGGCAGGCGCCGAGATTGTGCGGGTCCTGGACTTCATCCAGGATCAGCAGCAGGGCCTTGCCCTCGGCCGCTTCGACCAGCCCTTCCAGTTCGTTCTCGCCCCAGGTCCGCGCAGCCTGGTAGCGCGCCGCCACGCCCTGGTGACGCACCGAACCGCCCACACCGTCCAGCGCCTGGGTGTTCACCTTGCGCACGTCGATGCCCTTGCGGCGAGCGTTTTCCTCGATCTCGGTCAGACGCGGGTTCTTCGCACTGGCCTCGATGAGGACCTCGCGGACGTTCTCGGCATCATTCTCGATCGAAGAGGCGACGGCGTTGACGCCGACGATCCACTGGCTTTGCTTGCTCATTGCGGGGGGCGGGACCGGTAAAGGGGTTGGTAATGGTAGAGCATCAAGGCCCACCCTGCCCTGCCGGGCGTTCACGGGGGACGTTCACGGCCTGCCGTCAGCGGGGTGGCCAGTCGGTGGTGTCATGGTCCGGATGCTGGTGGGAGACGATATGCAGCAGGAAATCGCCGGCCTCGGCATCTTCCTCGCTGCGCAGCGCGCTGAGTGCGCCCAGCCGGTCCACGAACGGCAGCTTGGCCTCGATCCCGTACTGGATCGTCGGCGGCAGGCGGGCGGGTTCGTCGAAAGCGCCGGCCGCAATCGCCATCCCATCGGGGGCTTCGTAGGTCAGCGGGGTGCCACAGTCGGCGCAGAAGCCGCGCTGGACCATGTTGGACGACTGGAAACGCCGGGGCTCGCCGCGGGTCCAGCGGAACTCGCTGCCACGCACCGACACCAGGGGGGCGTAGTACGCGCCGAAGGCCTTCTGGCACATCCGGCAATGGCAGATCGAGCTGTGGGTCAGCTCACCGACCACATGGAAGCGGATCGCGCCGCACTGGCAGCCGCCGCTGTATTCGGGGAGGGACTGCATGGGATCGCTCCGATGGGGTCCGTGGGAAACACCATGCCACCCCCGGGGGGGCGGGTGGACGGTGTGCCGACAAACGGTCGGCACTACCGCGTACCGGCCGTGGGCCGGTACGCGTGGCTCAGTACTTCTGTTTCTGGCGCTTGGCCGGCTGGCCGCGCGGCGGCAGCTCGGGCAGCGAATCGTCCTTCTCTTCGACCAGGCGGAAGTCGATCTTGCGCTCTTCCATGCTGGCCTTGAGCACCAGGATCCGCACCCGGTCACCGAGGCGGTAGATCTTGCCGCGACGTTCGCCGTTGAGCGTCTTGCGCACTGCGTCGAACTGGTAATAGTCGTGCGGCAGCTGGGTCACATGGACCAGGCCGTTGACCTTGGATTCGTCCAGTTCCACGAACAGGCCGAAGCTGGTCACGCCACTGATCACGCCGTCGAACTGGCCACCGACGTGCTTTTCCATCCACGCGGCGCGGTAGCGCTCGTCGACTTCGCGCTCGGCTTCGTCGGCCCGACGCGCACGCTCGGAGCACTGCAGGGCCAGCGCCGCCATCTCGCGCGGCGAGTAGGTGAACTTCTCCGGCGCGGCCCCGCTGAGCGCATGCTTGATCGCACGGTGCACCAGCAGATCGGGGTAGCGGCGGATCGGCGAGGTGAAGTGCGCGTACGCATCCAGTGCCAGGCCGAAGTGGCCCAGGTTGTCCGGCGAATACACCGCCAGGCTCTGGCTGCGCAGCAGCACCGATTCCAGCAGCGCCGCGTCCGGGCGATCGCGCACCTTCTTGAGCAGCTTGGTGAAATCGGCCGGCTGCACCTTCGACCACGGCGGCAGGCTCAGCTTGAATTCCTTCAGGAACTCCAGCAGATCGGCGTACTTGGATTCCGGCGGGCGCTCATGGTCCCGGAACGGCGCCGGCACGTGCTTGGCCAGCAGATAGCGCGCGGCCTGCACATTGGCCGCGATCATGCATTCTTCGATCAGCTTGTGCGCATCGTTGCGCACCATCATCCCGGCCTGGGTGACTTCGCCGGTGTTGTCCAGCACGAAGCGCACTTCGGAGGTTTCAAACTCGATCGCACCGCGGCGGGTACGCGCCTTGGCCAGCACGTGATACAGCTGGTACAGGCGATCCACCTGCGGCATCAGCGGACCGATCGCCTTGCGCGCGGCCGGGTCGTTCTCACCCACCGCTTCCCAGACCTGGTTGTAGGTCAGGCGCGCATGCGAGTTCATCACCGCTTCGTAGAAGCGCGAATGGATGACCTCGCCCTCACGGTTCACCTGCATGTCGCAGACGAAGCACATCCGGTCGACCTTGGGCATCAGCGAGCAGATGCCGTTGGACAAGGTCTCCGGCAGCATCGGCACCACGAACCCGGGGAAATAGACCGAGGTCGCGCGCTTCTGCGCTTCATCATCCAGCGGCGTACCGGGACGCACGTAGTTGGAGACGTCGGCGATCGCCACGACCAGGCGGAAGCCTTCGGCATTCGGTTCGCAGTAGACCGCGTCGTCGAAGTCCTTGGCATCCTCGCCATCGATGGTGACCAGCGGCGTGTTGCGCAGGTCTTCGCGATGGCCGATCTGTTCCGGGGTGACCACCATCGGCACTGCGGTCGCTTCAGCCAGCACTTCAGCCGGGAACTCGAACGGCAGTTCATGGCCGTGGATGGCGGTTTCCACCACCAGCGAGGCGGTCAGCTTGTCGCCGAGCACCGCGATGATGCGGCCGATCGGCGGGCGGCGGGTGTCCGGCGCCTGGGTCAGTTCACAGACCACCAGCTGGCCATCGCGGGCCTCGCCGGTCTGATCGGGCGGAATCTGCACGTTGCGCTGCACGCGCTTGTCATCGGGCACCACGTAGTTGATGCCGAACTCGACGCTGAAGCGGCCGATCAGGCGGCTCATGCCACGCTCGAGCACACGCGAAATGCTTGCCTCGCGGCGACCACGACGATCGATGCCGGTCACGTTGACCAGCACGCGGTCGCCATGCAGCACCTTGCGCATTTCGAACGGCGGCAGGAACAGATCGTCGCCACCTTCCACCGGGCGCAGGAAACCGAACCCTTCCGGGTTGGCGATCACCACGCCGGTGATCAGGTTGACCGCCTGCAGCGGCGCGAAACCGCCACGGCGGTTCTGCACCAGCTGGCCGTCACGGCACATCGCGCCCAGGCGCTTGCCCAAGGCATCGGCACGGTCCGGCTCGGTCAGGCCGAGGTGGATGGCGATCTCTTCGGCGGTCTGCGGGCCATCGCAGCGGTCGAGCAGCTGCAGGATCGCCTCGCGGCTGGCAATCGGCTGCGCATAGCGCTCGGCCTCGCGGGCGGCGAAGGGATCCAGCTGCACCTCACCGTCCAGCGGGGTGGGATGCGGACGGCGGCGGGTCGGGATCGGCCCGGCATGCGCAGGCTTGGGACCCCGCTTGTTGCCCCGCGGCGGCTCCGGGGTGTTCAGGGATTCGGGCATCCAGGGTGGCAGCTTGCCGGCCTTCTTGGCGGCAGCGCGGGGCTTGCCCGACGGACCGGCTGCCTTCTTGGGCGCCGGGGACTTGGGGGCTTTCGCGCCCTGGGTCGGTTTCTTTGGTTTCATTGACCTCAATAGTAACCGCTGCGGGTGTGCAGAACCGGTCAGCAGCGCGCCCGTGCAGGATTGTGAAGAAATTTCACAAAACCGTTGACAAGCCTCTCGGACATGCCCAGAATTCGCCCCCTGAGTCGCCCAGGTGGCGGAATTGGTAGACGCACTAGCTTCAGGTGCTAGCGGGGGCAACTCCGTGGAGGTTCGAGTCCTCTCCTGGGCACCATGACTCGGAAAATGATCAAACCCGCGCAAGCGGGTTTTTTCGTTTCTGGGCAATAAAAAAAACCCCGCCTTTCAGCGGGGTTTTTCGTTTCAACGTATCACGTGCTCAATGCCCACCGGCCGAGGCGGCACCCGCGCCTGCGCCGAACGGCGGCTTGGCCAGCCACAGGAAGGCGATGATGGCCAGGAAGATCCAGCCCAGCAGGAAGAAGATGTCGTTGAAGCCCATCTGCGAGGCCTGGTGGTTGATCATGTTGTTGAGCGCGGCCGCGCCATGCTGCAGGTCGCCCTGCCCCATCGCGGTCACCTGGTCCTGCATGCCCGGGGTGTAACCGGAAATGTGTTCGGTCAGATGCGCGTGGTGTTCCTGGGTACGGCGTGCCCACAACCACGTGGTCAGCGAGGCGGCGAAGCTGCCGCCCAGCGTGCGCAGGAAGGTGGCCAGGCCGGAGCCCGCGGCGATTTCGCGACCGTCCAGATCCGACAGCAGGATCTGCAGCACCGGCATGAAGAACAACGCCACGCCAATGCCCATGATCAGCTGGATGCCGGCGACGTGGCCGAAGTCCACCTGCAGGTTGAACCCCGAACGCAGGAAGCTGGTGAAGGACAGGAAGATGAAGGCGATCGTGGCCAGCATGCGCATGTCGAACCGCGAAGCGTACTTGCCCACGAACGGCGTCATGATCACCGGCAGTACGCCGATCGGTGCGGTCGCCAGACCGGCCCAGATCGCGGTGTAGCCCATGTCCCGCTGCAACCACTGCGGAATCAGCAACGCCACGCTGAAGAACGCCGCATACGCCACCACCATCGCCAGCGTACCGGCGCGGAAGTTGCGATGCCGGAACAGGCGCAGGTCGACGATGGGGTCCTTGTCGGTCAGTTCCCAGATCAGGAACACCGCCAACGCCACCACCGACACACAGGCCAGCACGATGATCTTGGTCGAACTGAACCAGTCTTCGTCGTTGCCCAGATCCAGCACCAGCTGCAGCGCGCCCACGCCGATCACCAGGGTGATCAGGCCGACGTAATCCATCTTCGGCTTTTCAACGTGTTCCGGGCGCCCCTTGAGCTGGTTGCCCACCACCAGCGCGGCGAAGATGCCGAGCGGCACGTTGATCAGGAAGATCCATTCCCAACTGTAGTTGTCGGTGATCCAGCCGCCGAGGATCGGGCCGGCAATGGGTGCGACCACGGTGATCATGGCCAGCAACGCCAGCGCCTGCCCGCGTTTCTCGCGCGGATACAGGGAGACCAGCAAGCTCTGGGTGATCGGGTACATGGGACCGGCGACGAACCCCTGGATCGCACGCGAGACGACCAGCATGCCCATGCTCTGGGCCAGGCCGCACAGCAGCGAGGCCAGGGTGAAGGCCAGCGTGGCCCACACGAACAGCTTGGTTTCGCCGAAGCGGCGGCTGAGGTAGCCGGTCAGCGGCAGCGCGATGGCGGTGCTGACCGCGAACGAGGTGATGACCCAGGTGGCCTGCTGCGAACTGGCGCCGAGATTACCGGCGATGGTCGGCAACGAGACGTTGGCGATGGTGGTGTCCAGGACCTGCATGAACGAAGCCATCGCCAGCCCTGCGGTACACAGGGCGACATTGGCCGGCCGGAAGGCCGTGCTTGGCGCCGCGGGGGCGCCCGGCGCGGCGGGAGCTTGTGCGGACATGGTGGCCTCAGCTCGCCTTGGCCTGCTGCGGCAGGTTGCGCTGGATGATCTGGTGGATCACATCGTCGGCGCTGTGCAGCTGCTTGGCGTAGACATCGGTATCGAACACCTGGCCCTTGGCGGTTTCGGTCGGCAGCACGGTGCCCTTCTGGTCACGCAGGCTCACTTCGGCCTTGATCGACAGACCGATGCGCAGCGGATGCTCGGCCAGCTGCTTGGCGTCGATGGCGATACGCACCGGCACGCGCTGCACGATCTTGATCCAGTTGCCGCTGGCGTTCTGCGCCGGCAGCAGCGAGAACGCCGAACCGGTGCCGAGGCCGAGGCTGTCGATGCGACCCTTGTAGGTGACGTCGCCGCCGTACAGGTCCGAACGCAGTTCCACTTCCTGGCCCAGGCGCATGTGACGCAGCTGGGTTTCCTTGAAGTTCGCTTCCACCCACATCTGCTCGGTCGGCACCACGGCCATCAGGGCATTGCCCGGCTGCACACGCTGGCCGACCTGCACCGAACGACGCGCCACGTAACCGGTGACCGGTGCGACGATGCCGGCACGGGCATTGTTGAGATACGCCTGGCGCAGCTGCGCGGCGGCGGCCTGCACGTCCGGCTGGGTGGCGATCACGGTGTCATCGACCAGCGCGTTGCTCTGCTCGAAGGTCTCGCGCGAACCGGCCACGGCCGCTTCGGCAGCGGCCAGTTCGGTGCGGGCATGCGCCAGTTCTTCGTTGGAGATCGCGCCGGAGCTGGCCAGATCCTTACGGCGGTTGAAGTCTTCGCGCACACGCTTGAGGGTGACCTGGCGCGCGTTCAATTCGGCCTGCGCACCTTCCACGCTGCGGTACAGACCGCGCACCTGGCGGACCGTCTTGGCGAGGTTGGCTTCGGCCTGCTGCAGGGCGACTTCGGTATCGGCCGGGTCCAGCTGGACCAGCAGCTGGCCGCGCTCGACACGCATGCCGTCATCGGCGTTGATCCCGACCACGGTGCCGCTGATCAGCGGGGTGATCTGGACCTGGTTGCCCTGCACGTAGGCATCGTCGGTTTCTTCGAACCAGCGGCCGAACATGAAGTACCACAGGGCCAGCGCCGCCAGCAGCAGCACCACGATGACCAGCAGGCCGCGCAGCAGCTTGCCGCGACGGGAGGGAGCTGCCTTCTCGGCAGCGGGGGCGGAGGTCTGACTCATGGGGATGACTCTCAGGAATGCGAGGATTCGGGGGTGGCGGCGACCGTGGCGGCATCGCTGGTCGGGATGAAGCCACCGCCCAACGCCTGGCTCAGGCGGACCGAAACAAGGATCTGGCGCGACTGCAGGTCAGCCAGCCGCTGCTGGGAGACCAGCAACTGCTCTTCGACACTGAGCACGTCCAGGTAGCTGCCGATGCCGGCGCGGTAGCGCTGCTCGGCCAGGTCATGGGCGGCACGCGCGGTGCTGACGGCCTGCGCCTGGGCGCTGGCCTGGTCGGCCAGCGAACGCACCGCGTTGACCTGATCGGCGACATCGCGCAGCGCGTTGAGCACGGACTGGTTGTAATCGGCCACCGCCAGGTCGTACTGCGCGTCGGTCTTGCCCAGGTTGGCGCGCAGGCGGCCGCCGTCGAAGATCGGCAGGCTCAGCGCCGGGCCGAGGAAGGCGAACGTCGAGCCACTCTTGAGCAGCTGGTCCACTTCACTGGAGACCACGCCGCCCAGGGCCGTCAGGTTGAGGCTGGGATAGAACTCGGCCTTGGCCGCATGGATCTGGCGGTTGGCCGCTTCCACCCGCCAGCGCGCGGCGACGATGTCCGGGCGGCGGCCGAGCAGTTCACTGGGCAGCACGCCGGGCAACTGCAGCGCCAACGGATTGAGCACCTGCGGGCGCTCGATCTGCAGGCCGCGGTCCGGGCCCTGCCCGACCAGCGCGGCGAGCGCGGTGCGCGCCTCGTCGATCTGCTGCTGCGCGGCCTGCTGTTGCTGCTGCGCGGCCGGAATGCGCGCTTCGGCCTGGCGGGTCTGCAGGTCGCTGTCGATGCCGGCGGCGCGACGCTGGCGGGTCAGCTCCAGGGTCTTCTGCGAACGCGCCAGTTCTTCGCTGGCCACGTCATGCAGCGTCCATGCATAACCCAGCTGCGCGTAAGCCTCGGCGATGGCGGCGGACAGGTTCAGGCGCGCGGCCTGAGCGTCCACTTCGGCGGCATGGCCGCTGTCCACGGCCGCTTCCCAGGCGGCGCGCTTGCCGCCCCACAGGTCGATGCCGTAGCTGAAACTCAAATAGGCCTGGCCACTGCCGGCATAGCTGCCACCCAGTTCGTCGCCGACCATCGATTCGGGCAGGCGAACGCCGGTGTAGCCCCCGGACGCGGAGACGCTGGGCAGGCGTGCGGCGCGCGCGGTGCCGATCTGGGCACGGGCCTGGCGCAGCCGCGCATCGGCCGCGTCCAGCCCGGGATTACGCTGCAGGCCTTCGGCGATCAGGGCATCGAGCTGGGGATCGCCCAGCGCGCGCCACCAGTCGGTAGCCGGCCAGCCCGGCTGGCTCAAGCCGTTGGCGGCCAGGGTGCGCTGGGTCTGCAGGCTGTCGGCGTCGAGCAGGCGGCCCTGCGGCTCCAGGCCGCGGCTGCTGGCACACGCGGCCAGCGCCAGCGCCAGCGCGGAGACCAGCAATGGCCGCAGCGGGCGCAGTGAATATGAGCGTTCAAACATGGAAGTCATGGCGTTACCAGTGAGTCGCGTACACGGGTCATGAGGGAAAGCAGCTGCGCGCGTTCGTCCGGAGACAGATCACGCATGGCGTCGTCGATGGTCTGGTCGCCCCGCTGTTTGAGGCGGGCCCACAACTGGCGGCCCGGCTCGGTCAGCACGATCTGCAGTGCCCGCCGGTCCTGGGCATGCGGCTCGCGCCGCACACAGTCCAGGGCTTCCAGCTTGTCCAGCAGGCGGGTGACCGCGCTGGGCACCTGGTCCAGGGCCTGGGCCAACTCGTTGGCGGTACACGGGGCACGCGCCGCGAGCACCTTCAGGCCGAGATAGTGGGTGAAACCAATACCGAGGTTTTCCTCGGCCATCGACGTGTCTAGCTGACGGACCAGGCCATCGCGCACTTGGCGCAGCAGGAGTCCGAAGCTGGGGGGATGGGCATCAGGGCAGATCATGGGTGAGCATTCTCTTCCAAAGAATATATTTCTCAATAGAAATATTTAATTTGGAACCAAATGCTGTGTTGCAGCAATCAGAACAATGGGCAGGTCGCTACCTTAATGGCGCGCCAGACTGGCCCGGTATTACAATCTGGACAATGGATAACACTTTCAGGCCAGAGCTGGAGACGGCCGCCACCCAGATGATCCGCAACCAGGTGCTGGACTGGTTCGAACGCGATGACGGGCTGGGGGTGCTCGGCTTCCGGATCGAAAGCGCCCGGGGGCTGGACCGGGAGATCGACTGGCACCAGCACCGGCGTGCCCAGCTGATCTGCGTGGAAGCCGGGCTGCTCACTGTCCGCACCCGCCATGGCACCTGGTCGCTGCCGCCCGGCTGCGCTGGCTGGATGCCCCCGGGCGAGCCGCACACCGTGGATATCTGCGGGCCGCTGCGGGGCTGGGGCGTGATCATCAGCGCGGCGATGGCCCATGACCTCCCCGGCGAGCCCTGCGTGGTGGCCATTTCCGATCTGCTGCAGGCGCTGTCGCTGCGCGTGACCGAATGGGTGCCCGCGGCCGAACCCAGCCTGCGCCAGCAGCACATGATCGAGGTGCTGCTGGACGAGATCCGCAATGCCCCGCGCCAGCGCATGCATCTGCCGATGCCCCAGGACCGCCGCCTGCTGCGCATCGCCTCGCAGCTGATCGCCGACCCGGCCGACGGCCGCAGCCTGGAGCAGTGGGCCCACTGGGCCGGGCTGTCGCCGCGTACACTGACCCGGCACTTCCGCGACGAAACCACGCTCAGCTTCGCGCAGTGGCGTCAGCAGGCCCGGCTGGCCGAGGGCCTGCGCCGCCTGTCCGATGGCCAGAGCGTGTCCGATATCGCGCACGAACTGGGGTTCAGCAGCCCCAGCGCCTTCGTCACGGTGTTCCGCCGCCACTTCGGCAGCCCGCCCGGGCGCTATCTGGCGCGCAGCGGCCACCCCCTGAACCCATCACGCGGCTTGGCATCCCCGGCCGCATCCGGATAATCGTCCGCCTGCGAGGGCGACAGCCGTCGCCGTCCCTTGCCACAGGTAACAATCCCGCATGACCGATCTTGCCCGCCCCGCGTTCCACGGCTTTGAACAGCTGCCCCTGCGCGAGTACGCCGAACGGGCGTACCTGGACTACTCGATGTACGTGGTGCTCGACCGCGCACTGCCGTTCCTCGGCGACGGCCTGAAGCCGGTGCAGCGCCGCATCATCTATGCGATGAGCGAGCTGGGCCTGAACGCGTCCTCTAAGCCGAAGAAATCCGCGCGTACCGTCGGTGACGTGATCGGTAAGTACCACCCGCACGGCGACAGCGCCTGCTACGAAGCGCTGGTGCTGATGGCCCAGCCGTTCTCGTACCGCTACCCGCTGATCGAAGGCCAGGGCAACTTCGGTTCGACCGACGATCCGAAATCGTTCGCGGCGATGCGCTACACCGAGTCCAAGCTGACCCCGATCGCCGAAGTGCTGCTGGGCGAGATCAACCAGGGCACCACCGACTGGACCCCGAACTTCGACGGCACCCTGGAAGAGCCGACCTGGATGCCGGCACGCCTGCCGCACCTGCTGCTCAACGGCACCACCGGCATCGCCGTGGGCATGGCCACCGACGTGCCGCCGCACAACCTCAACGAGATCGTCAGTGCCCTGCTGCATCTGCTCGACGACCCGGATGCGACGGTCACCGACCTGTGCGAGCACGTGAAGGGCCCGGACTACCCGAGCTTCGCCGAGATCATCACCCCGATCGCCGATCTGCGCACCATGTACGAGACCGGCTACGGCAGCGTGCGCGCGCGGTCCACCTTCCTCAAGGAAAACGGCAACATCGTGGTCAACGCGCTGCCGTTCCAGGTGTCGCCCTCGAAGGTGATCGAGCAGATCGCCGCGCAGATGCGCGCCAAGAAGCTGCCGTGGCTGGAGGACATCCGCGATGAGTCCGACCACGCCAACCCGGTGCGCGTGGTGCTGGTGCCGCGCTCCAACCGCGTGGACGCCGAACAGCTGATGGGCCACCTGTTCGCCACCACCGACCTGGAGCGCAGCTACCGGGTCAACCTCAACGTGATCGGCCTGGATGGCCGCCCGCAGGTCAAGAACCTCAAGACCCTGCTCAGCGAGTGGCTGCAGTTCCGCGGGACCACCGTTACCCGCCGCCTCAACCACCGCCTGCAGAAGGTCGAGCGCCGCCTGCACATGTTGGACGGCCTGCTGATCGCCTTCCTCAACCTGGATGAAGTGATCCACATCATCCGCACCGAGGACGAAGCCAAGACGGCGCTGATCGCGCGCTTCGCACTGAGCGAGGAACAGGCCGAGTACATCCTGGAAACCAAGCTGAAGCAGCTGGCTCGCCTGGAAGAGATGAAGATCCGCGGCGAGCAGGAGGAACTGGCCAAGGAGCGCGACAAGATCCTGGCCATCCTGGACAGCAAGGCCAAGCTGAAGAAGCTGATCCGCGATGAGCTGGTGGCCGATGCCAAGAAGTTTGGCGATGAGCGCCGCTCGCCGCTGGTGCAGCGTGGCGCGGCGCAGGCCATCGACGAAACCGAGCTGGTGCCGAGCGAGCCGATGACGGTGGTGCTGTCGGAGAAGGGCTGGATCCGTGCGGCCAAGGGCCATGACATGGACCCGTCCACTTTGTCCTACCGCGATGGCGATGCACTGCTCGGTTCGGTCCGCGCGCGCAGCACGCAGCAGGTGGCGTTCCTGGACAGCGAGGGCCGCGCGTATTCGACCCTGATCCACACCCTGCCCTCGGCACGCGGCAACGGCGAACCGCTGACCGGTCGCTTCTCACCGGCCCCGGGCAGTGCCTTCATGACGCTGGCCAGCGGCGAGAACAACACGCGCTTCGTGCTGGCCTCCACGCACGGCTACGGCTTCGTGACCCGCTTCGAGAACCTCACCGGCCGCAACAAGGCCGGCAAGGCGATGCTCAACCTGACCTCCGGTTCCAGGGTGCTGACCCCGGCCGTGGTCGCCAATCCGGAAACGGACCGCATCGTGGCCGTGACCAGCTCGGGCAACCTGCTGGCGATCGCCGCCAGCGACCTGCCGGAACTGGACAAGGGCAAGGGCAACAAGATCATCGACATCCCCAAGGCCAAGCTCGCCACCGAGCGTGTGGTCGCGGTGGTGTCGGTGGCGCCGGGCAACACGCTGCTGGTGCGCAGCGGCCAGCGCACGATGAACCTGTCGTTCAAGGATCTGGACACCTACCTGGGCACCCGCGCCACCCGTGGCCACCTGCTGCCGCGTGGCTGGCAGAAGGTGGAAGGGCTGGCGGTGGAGTAACGGTCCAGCGCCGACGTGAATCGGAACGGCCGGGGAGACCCGGCCGTTTTTTTTACGCCCACAGAAAAGGCCGGGTTTCCCCGGCCTTTCTGCGTGGTGCAACGTCGGCTGGCGGGCGGAGGCTGGCTGGCGGACGAGGGTTAGACGCGGCGTGCTGGCGAAGGCTGGCTGGCGCGAAGAACCCGGTGCCGCGCTCAGTGCGCGGCGGTACCCTTCGCATCCATCTTGCTGGTCTGGTACAGCGCCAGGCCGATGCGCTTGATCAGGCCCAACTGCTGTTCCAGCCACCAGGCGTGGTCTTCTTCGGTGTCCTTCAACTGCACCAGCAGCATGTCGCGGCTGACGTAGTCCTGGTGCTGTTCGCACAGCTTCATGCCGGCGGCCAGGTTGTCGCGGACGCTGTACTCGGTGTCCAGATCCTTCTGCAGCATCTCTTCCACGGTCACGCCGGGCTCGAACACATGCGGGCGCATGTCCGGATCGCCGCCGAGGAAGAGGATGCGACGCAGCAGCGCATCGGCGTGCTGGGTCTCTTCTTCCATTTCGTGGTTGAGGCGCTCATAGAGCGCGAACAGGCCCTGGTCTTCGTAGCGGCGCGAGTGGATGAAGTACTGGTCGCGCGCGGCCAACTCGCCGCGCAGCAGTTCCTTCAAGCAGGCGATGACGTCCGGGTTGCCTTTCATGGGGGTGCTCCTGATGAATCAATGCGCGCATGGTGCCCTATCTGAAAATCCGGTGGTCTAATCGGAATCAGTTGCAGTTGCGCTTCGGTCGGCGTGCACGGGGCGTTCACGCCTCCCCTACAATCCAACCCTACCTACAAGAGGGTACGCAGGATGCGGCACTGGCTGAAGCGGTTGCTCTGGGGCGTGCTGATCCTGGCACTGGCGGCGGTGTTCACAGTGTGGTGGCTGCTGCGCGGGAGTCTCCCCACGCTGGAAGGCGAGCAGGCCATGACCGGCCTTGCGGCGCCGGTGAGCATCACCCGGGATGCCTTGGGCGTGGTCACCATCGACGCGGCAAGCCAGGCCGATGCGATGCGGGCGCTGGGTCTGGTGCATGCGCAGGAGCGCTACTTCGAGATGGACCTGATGCGCCGTAGCGCGGCCGGCGAGCTGGCCGAGCTGTTCGGCCCGGCGGCGATCGAGATGGACAAACGCATGCGCGTGCACCGGCTGCGGGCGCGTACCACGTCCCATCTGGAGGTCGCCACCGGCAGCAGTGCCGGCGCCCTGCAGGCTTATGTGGAGGGCATCAACCAGGGCATCGCTGAGCTTCGGGTACGGCCTTGGCCGTATCTGCTGCTGCGCCAGGCGCCGGCACCGTGGCGTGCCGAAGACAGCGTGCTGACCGGGCTGGCGATGTATGCCGACCTGCAGGACCCCACCAATCAGAACGAACTGGCGATGGCGCGGATCCGTGCGGTGGTGCCACCGGCGCTGTATGCCCTGCTCAGCCACGATGGGAGCGAATGGGATGCCCCCCTGTTTGGCGAGGCGCGCGGCAACGCCCCGTTACCGGAAGCCGCCACGCTCGACCTGCGGCGGGCCGGTGCGCCACCGGCCACCGGCGCTGCCACGGCCGGTCATCTGGACCCCGACGTGTTGGGCAGCAACAACTTCGCCGTGGCCGGTGCCCTGACCGCGGACGGTCGGGCCATCGTCGCCGACGACATGCACCTGGGACTGCGCGCGCCCAACCTCTGGTTCCGGGTGCGGCTGCGTTATCCCGATGCACAGGCCCCCGACGGGCGCGTCGATGTCAGTGGCTTCTCGCTGCCCGGCCTGCCAGCCATCGTGGTGGGCAGCAACGGACACGTGGCCTGGGGCTTCACCAATAGTTACATCGACACGGCCGATTTCCGCAGCGTGCCCGCCAATGCGCCGGGCATCATCACGCATGAGGAGCGTATCCGGGTCGCCGGCCAAGCGCCGGTGACGTTGCGCGTGCGCGAGACCGCCTGGGGTCCGCTGCTGCACACACGGCAGGACGGCAGTGGCGAGGCACTGCGCTGGACGGCGCAACTGCCCGGCGCGGTGCGCCTGGACTTCGCCGAGATGGCGCGCGCGGCGTCGCTTGAAGACGCCTTCCAGGTAGCCGACCGCAGCGGGATTCCGGCTCAGAACCTGGTGATCGCCGACCGTAGCGGTCGCATCGCTTGGCGGTTGATCGGCACACGCCCTGACCGCGCTGCGGACTGCCCGCCGAGCGGCAATACGATCACAGTACCTGCAAGCTGTGCGCCTTGGCCGATCCGCAGCGATGGCGCCCCGGCATTGATGGATCCGCCCACGCATCGGCTGTGGACCGCCAATGGCCGCGTGCTCGATGGGGATGCCCTGGCCATTGCCGGGAACGGTGGCTACGACCTTGGTGCACGCGGCCGGCAGATCCGCGATGGCTTGATGGCGAAAGAGCGCTTCACCGAGGCGGACCTGCTGGCGATCCAGCTTGATGATCGTGCCGTGCTGCTGACGCGCTGGTGGCAGCTGCTGCGCGAAGTCGTCGCCACCAGCGACGACCCTGCCCTGCAGCGGCTTGAGGTGGCGACCCGACGATGGGACGGCCATGCGGCCGTGGATTCGGTCAGCTACCGGATTACCCGCGGTTTCCGCGGGATGCTGATCGACCGCGTCAGCGAAGGCCTGCTCGCGCCGGCCAAAGCACAGCTCGGGGAGGACTATCTGGAGCCACGGCTGGGGCAGTTCGAGGGCGCGTTGTGGCCACTGGTGAGCGAACGACCCGCGCATCTGCTGCCGCCCCCCTATTCCCGTTGGGATGCACTGTTGGTCGATACCGCCAAGGCGCTGGAAGCGGACCTGAGCAGTCAAGGCCCACTGGACGCGCGTACCTGGGGCGAACGCAATACCGCCGCGATCTGTCACCCGATCAGCCGCGCCCTGCCCGCCTTTGCCCGGTCGTGGCTGTGCATGCCGGCCGACCGCCTGCCCGGCGACCGTGACATGCCGCGCGTGCAGGGGCCCGCATTTGGCGCCTCGCAGCGGATGGTGGTCTCCCCCGGCCACGAGGCCGAGGGACTGATCCACATGCCCGGTGGGCAGAGCGGTCACCCGCTCTCACCGTTCTGGGGTGCGGGGCACGATGCCTGGGTGAACGGAACGCCGACCCCGTTCCTGCCGGGCACCACGGTGCATACCCTCAGGCTGGTGCCGACGCGGGAGTGACAGGGGGGTGGGCGGTGACGGGGCAGCCGACCAACGGTCGGCTCTACCGTGATGTGGGTTGGTGCCGCCCGTTGGTCGTACACCGCACACCGCCAGCTTCACCGTCGACAACGCTCGATCAGGCTCAGCAACGGCCCGGTCATGGCCGTGGTCACCAGCGCCATGATCACCAGGACGGCGAACAGGCGGTCGCCAAGGAAGCCCAGCTCGTAGCCCAGGTTGAGCACGATCAGTTCCATCAGGCCGCGGGTGTTCATCAGCGCACCCAACCTCCACGCCTCATGGTTGTCCATGCCGGCACTGCGCGCGGCACTCCAGGTGCCGATCAGCTTGCCCAGCGTGGCGACCACGATCACGATCAGGCACAGCACCAGGTCGCTGGCCTGCAGGGCGTCGGCGCGCATGCGCAGGCCGGTCATGGCGAAGAACAAGGGCAGCAGCAGCGTGACCGCGAACGGCTCGACGCGCTCGGCCACGGTGTGCCGCAGCGTCGCGTTGCCGGACACGGCGACGCCAGCCGCGAACGCGCCGAACAGCGCATGGATGCCCAGCATCTCGGTGACCAGCGCGCAGCCCAGCGCCATCAGCAACATGATCAGCAGCCAGCGTCCTTCCTGGCCAGGTGCGATCACCAGGCGCGAGAACCATGGGCGCACCACCCCCAGCATCAGTGCGACGAAGGCGACCACGAAGACCAGGTTGATCGTTGCCGGCACCCAGCCCTGCGACTGCGCGGCGGCCACGATCAGCGCCAGCAGACACCAGGCGGTGGCGTCGCCGAGGGCGGCGCAGGCGATCGCGGTCTGGCCCAGCGGTGTGGCGGTCATGCCGCGGTCGGCAAGGATGCGCAGCAGCACCGGGAAGGCGGTGATGCTCAATGAAATACCGACGAACAGCGCGAAGCCGGTGAAGCCCACACCGGGCGGTGCGTGCGCGCCATACAGCCAGATCGCCAGCAGCACGCCGAGCAGGAAGGGCACGGCGATGCCGGCGTGGCTCACGACGAAGGCGAATCGCCGCCGCCCACGCAGTCCGCCAAGATCCAGTTCCGCCCCCGCCACCAGCAGGAACATCAGCACCCCGAGCTGGCTGAGCAGGCCGAGCGAGCCGAGGGAAGCGGCCGGGAACAGCGCGCCATGCACCTGGGGCAGCACGGCCCCAAGCACCAGCGGCCCCATCATCAGACCGGCTGCCATCTCCCCGATCACCCCAGGTTGACCCAGCCGCCGGAACAGCCACCCCGCACCTTTGGCCACCAGCAGCAGGACCAGCAACTGCAGCAGGAACAGACCCAGCGGCGCATGCAGATGCGCGGCCCAGTCGGCCCCCAGCGACGCCTCGGCACGGGCCACCTGTGCCGAGACGGCCGGACCGGCAAACCGTGCCAGGCCCAGGCCGATCAACAGAGGCAGCGCCACCCAGCCCAGATAACGCCAGGCCAGCCCGCTGCGGCGCGTCCCGGTGGTGTCAGCGTCCATGATCGATCCCCATCGATTGAAGGGGCGATTCTACGGGCTGCACGCGCTGCCACACCACCGCGATCGACGCGGCGGTGGGGCACATCGATCAGGCCAGTGCCTGCTCGTGCACGCCGGCGATCGCGCGGCCGGACGGATCGGCCATCGCCGCGAAGCTGGCGTCCCACGCGATCGCTGCCGGCGAGGAGCATGCAATCGATTTGCCGCCGGGCACCGTCTCCGCCGCCGCCTGGGTCGGGAAGTACTGCTCGAACACGTGACGGTAGAAGTAGGCTTCCTTGGTCTGCGGCGGGTTGTGCACGAAACGCTTGTCCGCCGCCGCCATCACGCGGTCACTGACCTGGGCCTCGGCATGCGCCTTGAGTCCGTCGATCCAGCCGTAGCCGACACCATCACTGAACTGTTCCTTCTGGCGCCACAGGATCGAGTCCGGCAGGTACCCTTCGAACGCTTCGCGCAGGACCGCTTTCTCAATCCGGCGTGCGCCTGCCGCGCCCTGCCCGACCATCTTGTGCCTGGCATCGATGCGCATGGCAACATCGAGGAACTCGCGGTCCAGGAACGGCACGCGCGGCTCCACGCCCCAGGCCATCATCGACTTGTTGGCGCGCAGGCAATCGTAGTTGTTGAGCGCGTCGAGCTTGCGCACCAGTTCCTCATGGAACTCACGCGCGTTCGGTGCCTTGTGGAAGTACAGATAGCCGCCGAAGATCTCGTCGCTGCCCTCACCGGACAGCACCATCTTCACCCCCATCGCCTTGATCCGGCGCGCCAGCAGGAACATCGGGGTGGAGGCGCGGATCGTGGTGACGTCGTAGGTTTCCACATGGCGGATCACCTCCGGCAACGCATCCAGGCCCTCCTCGAAGGTGTATTCGAAGCCGTGGTGCACGGTCCCGAGTGCTTCTGCCGCGATGGCGGCGGCGGCCAGATCGGGCGAGCCCTTCAGACCGATCGCAAACGAATGCAGGCGCGGCCACCAGGCTTCGCTCTGATCACCGTCTTCAACGCGATGGCGGGCATAGCGCGCCGCCACCGCGGCGACCAGCGAGGAGTCCAGGCCGCCAGAGAGCAGCACGCCGTACGGCACGTCGGTCATCAGCTGGCGGTGCACGGCACGCTCGAAGGCCTCACGCAGCGCGACGCGGTCGGCCTCCACGCCTTCGACCGCGTCGTACTCGCGCCACGGGCGCTCGTAATAGCGGGTCAGCGTGTCGGTGGCGCTGTCGTACCAGTGGCCTGGCGGGAACTGTGCCGCATCGGCGCAGATGTCCACCAGCGACTTCAGCTCGGAGGCCACCACCAGGCGGCCATCCTTGTCGTGGCCCCAGTACAGCGGCACCACGCCGATCGGATCACGTGCGATCAACACGCGCTGCGCGGCGCGGTCCCACAGCGCGAAGGCGAAAATGCCGTTGAGGCGGTTCAGGAACGAGGCCGGGCTGTCTTCGCGGTACAGGGCGTTGATCACCTCGCAGTCCGAGCCGGTCTGGAAGGCGTACGGCTGGGCCAGTTCGGCCTTCAGTTCGCGGTGGTTGTAGATCTCGCCGTTGACCGCCAGCGCCAGACCGCCGTCTTCGGAGAGCAGCGGCTGCGAGCCACCGGCCGGGTCCACGATGGCCAGGCGCTCGTGGACCAGGATGGCACCGTCATCGACATACACCCCGCTCCAGTCCGGGCCGCGATGGCGCTGGCGCTGCGAGAGGTCCAGCGCATGGCGGCGCAGTGCGGGGAGGTCGTCGCCGGCCTGCAGGCCGAAAATACCGAAGATCGAACACATGGGAACAGCTCCTGATGATGGGGGAATACACGTGTTGCAGGCATTCGACCGGCCACCCAGGCCCGGAAGGGATAAACCCGGGCCACAAAAAAACCCGCATCGGTCGATGCGGGTTTTCTGGGGTCCGGGCGTGTTGCTTGTACTAGCCCTGGTCGCAGTCCCGCATCGGCCGCGCACGATTATTCGCGCGCAGATTATTGCGGTTGGTATTGCTGACAGCGGTGGCCGGGAACGAGGACATGGACCGACCGTAACCGGCTTTTGGCAGCGGCGCAACTGTTGCGATGGCAACCAAACCGACCGCCGCGGGCAACCCGGCGCTGCGGGGCCGGGCGATAATCACCGCCCTTCCGCATTCCCTGGCCGGCATGATCCCCCGCATCGGACGCATCGCTTCACGCCTGGGCGGCCTCGCCCTGGCCCTGTCCCTCATCGCCTGCAGCAGCGCCCCATCTCGGACGCCGGCCAGCATCGTGCAGTCGATTGAAACCAAGGCCGCCGATGGCAGCTTCGAGGGCGCCTGGGACGCAGCCAAGACCTTTGAAACCTTCAACGACCCACGCGCGGTGACGTGGTACGCGCGTGCCGCCGCCGTCACCCCGTGGAGCTTCCACAACCCCCAGGCCGAAGAAGCCCTGGGCCGGATCTGGACCGACGGTGCGCTGCTGCATGGCACTGGCCCGAACATCGTGCAGGGCACAGCGCTGCGCGCCTCACCGCGAAAAGCCGAGCGGTGGTACCGCACTGCCGCCATGCACGGCAATCCGATGGCGATGCTGATGCTGGCCAAGTTCCATCGTGAACGTGGCGAGGCAGGCAGCGCACTGCGCTGGGACCTGCGGGCAACGATCTACTTCCACATGCCATCCGAATCCTCGCGGCTGCCACAGGCGATCGCAGCGCAGGCTGATGGCACGCTGCATCCGCTGGTGGGCGACATCCAGCGACGTGCGCAGCGCGGCGATGCCGACGCCCAGGTGGATCTCGGCGCGATGTACGAACTCGGGATGGGCCTTCCGCGCGACGGCGTGGAAGCACTGCGCTGGTATCGGCTGGCGGCCGGCCAGGGCAATGTGTATGGCCAGTATTTCACCGGGTTGCTGCTCGGCCGCGGCCGCGCCGGTGTGACCCGCGATCTGGACGCAGCCGCCGGCTGGTTCGCGAAGGCGTCTGCGCAGAAGTTCTACCTGGCCGGGGAGACGTATTGGCGCGACCGTATCAAAGCCCCGTTCTGGACCTTCGACTGACAGGATAACCACCCGGTAGAGCCGACCGTTGGTCGGCTGCACGTATCGCCCCACGTGTCTGCACCAACGGCAGCCGACCAACGGTCGGCTCTACGTCGGAGGGAACCACGGCATTCGCGCCGATGACGCTGTACACACTCCGCCGCTGCCTTCAAGACTGCCGCCTGCGCCCCCCATCCTCCAGAATGACCGCATGAACACCGCCACTTTCCGCGATGAAACCCTCACCCGCGAGCGCATGCAGGCCATCATCGCCGCGCATCGGCGGGGGGCCGTCTTCGAGAACTGCACGTTCGATCACGGCGACTTCTCGCGGCTGGACATGGATGGGTTCCAGTTCAACCAGTGCTCGGTCACCGGTGCTTCCTGGCTGGCGGCCTCGCTGGAAGAAAGCCAGTGGACGAAGTGCCGCGGCAGCCAGTGCGATTTCAGTTCTGCCTTGCTCAGCGATGCGCGCTTCTCGCACTGTGATCTCAACAACAGTCATTGGCGCCGCGCGACACTGTCCTCGGTGCAGTTCCAGGACTGCAAGCTGACCGGTGCGCACCTGCAGGAAGTGACCGGCTGGGCCCTGGAATTCCGCGATTGCCTGCTGGTCAGCGCTGACCTGCGCGGGATGTCGTTCCGCAAGGCGCAGCTGGAAGGCATGGATTTTTCCGAAGCCGAGTTGTCCGGCTGCGATTTCCGCGATGCGGTCTTCAACGGCGGCAGCCTGCGCAATGCGCAGACCCGGCTGACGCGCTTTGAAGGCGCGGACCTGCGCGGCACCGACATCAGCGGGCTCAACGTGATGGACGCCAAGCTGTTCAAGAAGGCGGTGATTTCACAGCGCCAGGCGGCGGCCGCATTGGCGTCGTTCGGGTTGATCGTGGCGTAGGGCGAACCGGCCAGCGCCGGTGCCTGCCGGGCACGACAGGCGCCGACGGTGGGCCGGCGCGGCGTGCGCCTCAGGCGAGCAAACGCTCGATCAAGCGCTGGTACAACGCCGGCAGCGCGTCCAGATCGGCGACACGGACGTTCTCATCGACCTGATGGATGCTTGCGTTGACGGGCCCCACTTCGATGCACTGCGCGCCCAGCGGCGCGATGAAGCGGGCATCGGAGGTGCCACCGCCGGTGCTCTCTTCCGGCGGCGCACCGGCGAACTCGCCGAGCACCTCGCGCGCGACACGGCGAAGCGTGCCCTCCGGGGTGTAGAACGGCTCACCACTGCGATGCCACTTGAGCGTGTACTCCAGCGCATGCCGGTCCAGCAGTGCGGCGATTTCCTGCTCCAGCGCCGGCGCGTTCCAGTGCGGGTTGTAGCGCAGGTTGAACGACACCTCTAGCTCACCGGGAATGACGTTATTGGCTCCGGTCCCGGCATGGATGTTGGAGACCTGCAGGCTGGTCGGCGGGAAGCTTTCGAAGCCATCATCCCAATGCCGGGCAGTGAGTTCAGCGAGCGCGGCGGCGGCCAGATGGATCGGATTGCGCGCCTTGTCCGGGTAGGCGACATGACCCTGCACGCCCTTCACCGTCAGCGTGGCCGAGAGGCTGCCGCGGCGACCGACGCGCAGCAGATCACCGAGCACGGCAGTGGAGGACGGCTCGCCGGTGATGCACCAGTCGATGGCCTGGCCGCGCTCGCGGAAGAGGTCGGCCACGCGGCGTACACCGTCGATGGCATCGCCTTCCTCGTCACTGGTCAGCAGCACCGCCAGCGTGCCGAAATGTTCCGGATACGCGGCGACGAACTGTTCGGCGGCGACCACGAAGGCGGCCACGCTGCCCTTCATGTCGGCCGCGCCGCGTCCATAAAGCACCCCATCACGGATCTGCGGATCGAACGGATCGCTGGTCCAGGCCGAGACCGGCCCGGTCGGCACCACATCGGTATGCCCGAGCAGCACCAGCACCGGCGCGCCCTGGCCGTGCGTGGCCCACAGGTTGTCGACCTCGCCCAGCCGCAGGTGTTCGCAGTGGAACCCGGCGCGCTCGAGACGGCCCGCCAGCAGCGCCTGGCAGCCGGCATCCTCCGGGGTGACCGAGGCCCGTGCGATCAGATCACAGGTCAGCGCGATGACATCGCTCACGCGCCCACTCCGAACCGCTGCTTGAAACCGTTGTCTGAAAAGCCCTGGGTCATTGCCCCGTCCGCGCTCACCACCACCGGACGCTTGATCAACTGCGGATACTCGCGCAGCAGCAGCTTCCACTCAGCATCCGAATCGGCCGCCTTGCGGTTCTCCGGCAGTTGCCGCCACGTGGTGGAGGATCTGTTGATCAAGGCGGGGAATCCACCGGCCTGGGCAGCCCAGTCGATCAGGGTCTCCGGCGTTGGCTTGTGGTCGCGGTAGTCGACGAAGGTGTACGGCACCTGGAAACGGTCGAGCCACTTGGTGGCCTTCTTGCAGGTGTCGCAGTTCTTCAATCCGTACACAGTGGTGGTCATGGCAGCGGCGTACTCAGTCAGCCAGGCCGCGCAGCAGCTCGTTGACGCTGGTCTTGCTGCGGGTCTTGGCATCGACCTGCTTGACGATCACCGCGCAGTACAGCGAGTGCGACCCGTCCTTGGACGGCAACTGGCCGGACACCACCACGCTGTACGGCGGCACCGAGCCGTAGCTGATTTCGCCGGTGGCGCGGTTGTACACGCGGGTGCTCTGGCCGAGGAACACACCCATGCCGATCACGCTGTGATGGCCGACCACGAAGCCTTCCACCACTTCCGAACGCGCGCCGATGAAGCAATGGTCTTCGATGATGGTCGGGCTGGCCTGCAACGGCTCGAGCACGCCACCGATGCCGGCACCGCCGGAGAGGTGGCAGTGCTTGCCGATCTGCGCGCACGAACCGACCGTGGCCCAGGTGTCGACCATGGTGCCCTCGCCCACGTAGGCGCCGATGTTGGTGAAGCTCGGCATCAGCACCACGTCCTTGCCGAAGTAGCTGCCGCGGCGCGCGATCGCACCGGGCACCACGCGTACGCCGGCGCGGCGGAACTTGGCTTCATCGAAGCCGGCGAAACGCGATTCGACCTTGTCCCAGAACGGCGCCGGGCGCGCATCGACCACGGCCATGTCGTTGACGCGGAAGTACAGCAGCACCGCCTTCTTCAGCCATTCGTTGACCTTCCAGCCGCCGTGGCCATCCGGCTCGGCAACGCGGAACTCGCCGGTTTCCAGCCCATCGATGACACGGCCGACCAGCGGCTTGGTGGAGCCTTCGATCTCATGCAGGGTCAGCGTGGCACGACGTTCGAAGGCGCTCTCGATGCCGAACTTGAGTTCTTCCACACCCGGCGTGGCCGGCTTGCGCAGCGACTTGCGGGCAATGTTGGCATCACGGCTGGCACTGCGCTTGGCCGCGCTCTCGGCCGGGGTGGCGGCGACCTTGCGCGCCGGCGCCTTTTTCACGGCGGCCTTCTTGACTGCCGGCGCCGCCTTTTTTGCCTTGGCAGCGGTCTTCTTCACCGCAGGTGCGGCAGCAGGGGTCTTGGCCGCCGGGGTCTTCGCGGCGGTCTTCTTGGCAGGCTTGGTGGCCATCAGTGGGGGTCTCCGGCTTTTCGATCAGGGTCCAGGCAGGCGAGCATGGCGTCTTGCAGCTGCTGCCTGGCGGATTCGGTAAGGGCGTGATCATGCTCATCGCTGATCACGAACATGTCTTCGGCGCGCTCGCCGAAGGTGGCGATGCGCGCATCATGCACGCGCAGCCGCTGGTTGCGCAGCACGAACGCCACGTCGGCCAGCAGGCCGGGGCGGTCGGGCGCGACCAGGCTGAAACGGGTACTGGTGGTGTCGCCATCGGTGACATCGCGGAACTCGATGCGCGGGGCGAAACGGAAGTGCCGAAGCTGGCGCGGAATCACCCGCCTCGACGGACGCAGCCGGGTCAGATCGCCGGACAGCGCTTCGCGCAGGCCCGCTTCCAGGCGTGGCGCATCGCCATCGGCAAAGCTGTCGGCGGGGGTCACTTCGAAGGTATCGAAAATGGTGTCGACCGGGCCGTCCAGCACACGCGCGCGATGGATGCCGTAACCCTTGCGGTCCAGCGTCATCACGATCGCAGCGAACAGGCCATCGCGGTCCGGCGAGTGCACGAACACCTCCAGCGCGTGGTCGTCCGGCGTGATCCGGCGCACCTTGACCAGGGTCTGGCCCTGCTTGATCGGTACCAGCGCGGCAGCCTGCCAGGCGAGCTGTTCGGGCCGCAGCCGGATGAAACTCTCATCGGGCATCACCGTGAACTGGCGGTCGATGGTGGCATCGTCGTAACCACGCTCGCGCACCAGCTGACGGACCGATTCACGCGCTTCAGCGACGCGCTCGGCGGCCGGCATCTGGTTTTCCAGGCCATCGCGCAGCGCGCGCCGGGCAGCGAAATACAGGTCGGCCAGCAAACGGTCCTTCCAGGCATTCCACAGCTTGGGACTGGTCCCGGCGATATCGGCGCAGGTCAGCAGGTAGAGATAGTCGAGCCGGTCGCGGCTGGCCACCAGCGTGGCGAAGCGGTGGATCACGTCCGGATCGGAGATGTCCTGCTTCTGCGCAGTGATGGACATGCGCAGGTGCTGCTCGACCAGCCAGGCCACCAGCTCGGTATCGGAACTGCTCAGCGCCAGCGCCTGGCAGAATTCGCGTGCATCCACCGCACCGAGTTCGGAGTGATCGCCGCCGCGGCCCTTGGCGATGTCATGGAACAGGCCGGCCAGCAGCAGCAGTTCCGGCTTGCGCAGGCGCGGCCAGACTTCGTGTGCGATCGAGAAGCGCTCATCCGCGCGCGTGCTGGCGAACAGACCGATGTTCCGCAGCACCATCAGCGTGTGCTGGTCGACGGTGTAGACATGGAACAGATCGAACTGCATGCGCCCGGAGACCTGCGCGAACGCAGGGATCCACTGACCGAGCACCCCCAGGCGCGCCATCCGCGCCAGGGTGTCGACCGCGCGCGGGCTGCGCAGCAGTGCCAGGAACTGTTCGCGTGCCGCCGGGCTGGCCTCGGTATACGCAGCGAGATCCGGCAGCGCCTCGGCCAGCGCGCGGGCGGTCAGCGAGTGCAGGCCACGCACATCCGGGTTGTAGGCCCAGCTGGAGAACAAGGCGAACACCTGTTCGATGTCGCCCTGCGGCCAGGCAGGGTCGTTGGCGGCGAGGTAGCCGCGGCGCAGCGAGAAACCGACACTGACCGGCTCGGGCACCGCTTCGCCATCGAACTGTTCCTCGAAGCGCTGCAGCAGGCGGTCACTGATCCGCCGCACCACGGTGGCGCTGCGGTAGAACCCCTGCATCATCTTTTCCACGGCCAGGCTTTCGATGTCGTCTTCGAAACCCAGGCGGGCGGCGAGTGTTTTCTGGTAATCGAAGCGCAGGCGCTCTTCAGGTCGGTTGGCGACCAGGTGCAGGCCGAAGCGCAGCCGTGCCAGGGCGCAGCGCTCGCGCTTGAGCGCGGCCGCTTCATCCGGGCCCAGATGGCCCAGGCCGACCAGTGCTTCCAGGTCGCGCACGCCGAAGGCGCGCAGCGCCATCCAGCCCAGCGTATTGAGATCGCGCAGGCCGCCAGGGCCGTCCTTGATGTCCGGTTCCAGATTGTCGGCGGTATCGCCGAAGCGCTGATGGCGGGCCAGCAGCTCTTCGCGCTTGGCGAGGAAGAACTCGCGCGGCGGCCACAGGCCCTCCACGTTCACCGCCGCCTTCAAGGCCTGGCGGGCCGCGTCATCGGCAACCACCGGGCGCGACTCGATCAGCGCGGTCAGCACGGTCTGGTCGGCGCTGGCCTGGGTGCACTCGCCCGGCGAGCGCACCGCGTGGCTGACCGGCAGGCCGCAATCCCACAGCAGCGCGAAAAAGCGCGCCAGCCCGGCTTCGTGGCGACGCTGCTGTTCCGGCGTCCCCAGCACCAGCACATCGATATCCGAGCGCGGGAACAACTCACCTCGCCCGTAACCGCCCACCGCGAACAGCGCCATCCCCGACCCGGCGGGCAGGCAGCGATGCCAGGCCAGCCGGATCAGGTGATCGGCCGCGCGCGCGCGCAGCGCGAGCAGGCGTTCGATGTTGTCGCCCTGGTCGAAGCGGCGGTACAACCGCGCGTCGGTCTGTTGCAGCGACTGGCGCGCCAGCGCCGCCCAGTCCGGGTCGGCGACGGAATCGGCCGGCGCGTCCAGCATCGGGCTCGCCGGCAGCATGTTCAGACCTGCGATTCGCCGGGCGAGAGGGTCAGCACGTCGACGCCGGTCTCGGTGACCGCGACCATGTGCTCCCACTGCGCCGACAACTTGCGATCCTTGGTGACCACGGTCCAGCCGTCCGGCAGCACCTTGTTGTAGCGGGTGCCCTCGTTGATCATCGGTTCGATGGTGAAGGTCATGCCCGGCTGCAGCACCAGGCCCTGGCCCGGGCGGCCGTAATGCACCACCTGCGGCTCGTCGTGGTAGACCTTGCCGATGCCATGGCCGCAGTACTCGCGCACCACGCTGAAGCGCTCGGACTCGGCATAGCTCTGGATCGCGTGGCCGATGTCGCCCAGCGTCGCGCCCGGCTTGACCGCGCGGATGCCGCGCCACATGGCTTCGTAGGTGGCATCGACCAGGCGCTTGGCCATGACCGACGGCGTGCCGACGTAGTACATGCGGCTGGTATCACCGTGCCAGCCATCCTTGATCACGGTGACATCGATGTTGACGATGTCGCCGTCCTTGAGGACCTTGGCGTCACTGGGGATGCCGTGGCAGATCACGTTGTTGACCGACGTGCAGACCGTCTTGGGGAAGCCGCGGTAGCCGACATTGGCCGGCGTTGCCTTTTGCACGTTGATGATGTGGTCGTGGCAGATGCGGTCCAGCTCTTCGGTCGTCACGCCCGGCTTGACGTGGGGAGTGACGATGTCGAGCACCTCGCTGGCCAGACGGCCGGCGATGCGCATCAGTTCGATTTCCTCGGGGGTTTTCAGATTCACGCTCATGGCGGCCATTATCGCCGATCCGGGGCCAATCTGAACGGGATCGCGTGGAACGCTGACAGCCGCGGTTTGGGCGGACGGACCAGTCAGGTCCATGAATGAATGCGATGGACGTCTCAGATCGCAGGTTTGTGCCGAAAACGGCCATTGAATGGGCCAAATCTCACGGCCTCCCTACAAGGCCAAACCTATAACCGGGTCAACACCGTTCCATCGCGTCACCGTTCGGCAGCATCGTGTTGTTCAGCAAGGACCCGCGTCCAAGGAGCATGCCCATGCGATTTCTCCGTCCTGCCCTGTTGAGCCTGGCCCTTGCCAGCCTCGCTGCGCCCGCCCTGGCGGCCGATACCACCACCTTCAACGTCAAGATCATCATCACCAAGGCTTGCACGATCACCGCGGCAGCCGCCACGGACGTCGACTTCGGTTCGGCGCTGTCCACCGCCACGACCCCGTCCAACGCGCAGGGCACCATCACCGCGCAATGCTCGGCGCTGACGCCGTACACCGTCGCCCTCAATGCCGGCGCCAATGCCGGGACCGCCAACGACGTGACCACCCGCCGCATGAAGAACACCGATGCGAGCGTGACAGCGAACAATTTCGTCGGCTACCAGCTCTATCGCGATGCGGGGCACACCAACGTATGGGGCGCGACCACCGGCACCAATACTGCGGCCGGTATCGGCACCGGCCTGGCGCAGACCCTGAATGTCTACGGCCAGATCGCCAACCCCAGCGTCAACAACGCCGCTGCGGGTAATTATCAGGACACGATCACCGCCACCATCACCTATTGAGGTCCGCCATGCCGATTTCCGCAGGGCGTCGCCCTGGGCGGTTCGGGTGCGCGGCCCTGGGCTGGCTGTGGCTGCTGATGGGGAGCGCCACCGCCGCAAGCCTGCAGGTCGCCCCGACCTCATTGCAGCTGACGCCGCGGCAGAATGCCGATGCGCTGTGGTTGACCAACAGCGGCACGGCGCCGGTGCAGGTGCAGGTGCGGGTCTTCGAGTGGCGCCAGGACACCGGCCAAGACCAGCTGCTGCCCACCACCGACCTCCAGGTGAGCCCGCCGATGCAATCGCTGGCCGCCGGCCAGCAGCAGTTGATCCGGGTGGTGCGCAGTGTTCCCGACGCACCTGCATCGCAGCGCGCTTACCGGGTGATCGTCGATGAACTGCCCACGGTGGACCCGCGTCGTACCGGCATGCAGTTCGTCCTGCGCTATTCGATGCCGGTGTTTGTCCAGCCCGGTGTGGACGGCCCGCTCGACCACGCGCTGCAGGTACGCCTGACGCGCCTGGATGACGGGCGGCCGGCCCTGGAGGTGCACAACCGCGGCAACAGTTACGCACAGCTGGCCGACATCGGCCTGGGACCCGTCGACCGGCCGCAGATCATCCATCCCGGCCTGCTCGGTTACGTGCTTGGCGGACAGACCATGCGCTGGCCGCTGGATGTCCCGGTTGCCCGCCTGGCGGGCGCCACGTTCTCGGCAAAGATCAATGGCGAGTCGGCCCAGACGCCACTGCCCGCCGCGCCGTCGGCTCGCTGAGGCCTGCATGCGGCTGCTGCTCACTGCGACGCTGACCCCGTGCGCCGCGCTGGCAGCGGAGGCCGATGCGGGCATGGGCGCATCGGCCGACACCCTGCTGCCGCCGCCCACGCCGTTGACTGCCGCACAGACGCTGTACCTGGAGGTGACCCTCAACCAGGCACCCCGCGGCCTGCTGCCTTTCACCGAACTACAGGGCAGGCTGATGGCCTCGGGCGCGACGCTGCGCCAACTGGGATTTTCCGCACGCGGCGAGGAGCAGGTCGCGCTGGACCAGCTCAGCGGGGTCGTCGTGCGCTACGACGCCGCCATGCAGACGCTGGCCCTTGACGTGCCGCTGGAGCAGCTGTCGCTGCCTACCACGCGGCTGGAACGTGCGGCCGACACGGCGCCGCCCGCAGCCGCCTCACCCGGCATGCTGCTCAACTACGACCTTTACGGCAGCCACAACGAGGGCGGCGGCAACCTGGCCCTGACCACCGAACTGCGTCTGTTCGGGCTGGGCCACGGCGTACTGGAAACCAGCGCGCTGTTGCGCACGTACCAGGACCCCGCCGATCGGCAATGGCGGGGCGAAAGCGTGCGTCTGGATACGGCATGGCGCCTGGATTTCCCGGAATCGGCCGTGTCGCTGACCGTGGGTGACTTCTACAGCGGCTTTGTCGACTGGAGCCGGCCGGTCCGCATGGCCGGTGTGCAGGTCGGGCGCAACTATGGCCTGCAGCCCTACCGCGTGCTGACCCCCACGCCGACCTTCCTCGGCGAGGCGGTGGTGCCCTCCAACGTGGAGCTGTATGTGGACGGTCTGCGCCAGTACAACGGCGAGGTCCCGGTCGGCCCCTTCCAGCTGGCGGCCCAGCCGGGCATCAACGGGACCGGCAACGCCCAGGTGGTGATCACCGATGCGTTCGGGCGGATGCAGACGCTGGATTTCGCCTTCTATGGCACGCAGCAGCTGCTCGCCAAGGGCCTGTCCGACTGGTCGGCCGGGATCGGCCGGATGCGGAAGGACTACGGCATCCGCTCGTTCGCCTACGAAGCACCGGTGATCGGCAGCGCCACGTGGCGCTACGGCGCCAGCGATCACTTCACGGCCGAAACGCATGCCGAAGGCGGCGGCGGGGTGGTCAACGGCGGCGCGGGGGGCTGGTGGTTGCTCGGCAGCGCTGGCGTGGTCAACGCCGCCTACGCACACAGCCGCCATGACGGGCTGCAGGGCGGCCAGTATGCGCTGGGATACAGCTGGAACAACCGTCGCTTCAACGTCAATCTGCTGACCCGGCGAACGCATGGGGAGTACCGCGACCTGGGCGCACTACAGGACGCCCTGCCCCCCGACATCAGCGATCAGGCCACCCTGGGCATCAATCTGCAACGCGCCGGTTCGCTCAGCGCCAGTTATCTTCGGCTGCGCTACCCCGACGGCGACGACAACCGCTACGCCAGCGTGTTCTGGTCGCGCAGCTTCGGTGATCGCTGGTCGGCGTATGTCTCGTTCAACCAGAACCTGGCCGACCGCGATGACCGCAGTGCCTATCTGTCGGTCTCCGCCGCGCTGGGGCGCAATCGCCAGAGCAGCCTGTCGGCACAGCGCAACGGCGAACGGCTGACCTATGTCGCCGACCTGTCCCAGCCCGTGCCCGGCGATGGCAGCCTGGGGGGCTACGGCTGGCGGGTGCAGGCGCGCGGCGGTGACGATGGCGGCGGGGGCCTGGCCGAACTCGGCTGGCTCAACCGGGTCGGGCGTTACTCGATGGGCTACGCGCGCCAGGGCGATCTGGATTATGGCTACGCAAGTGCCAGTGGCAGCGTGGTGTGGATGGGAGGACACGTGTTCGCCGCGCGCGAGGTGTCCGACGCCTTCGCGGTGGTCTCTACCGATGGTTACGCGGGAATCCCGGTGCGGCTGGAAAACCGGTTGATCGGCAACACGGACAAGAACGGCCTGCTGCTGGTGACGCCGCTGCTCTCGTGGCAGCGCAACCGGCTGTCCATCGATACGCTGGATCTGCCGGCGGACATGCGCGCCGACCGCGTGGATACCTGGGTGACGCCACGGCAGAGCGCCGGCACCGGTGTCAGCTTCGGGCTGCGGCGTACCCGGGCACTGAACGTGATCCTGCACGATGCGCAGGGTCGCCCGGTTGCAGTGGGCAGCAACGTGCACCTGCCCGATGGCCGCCAGGTCACGGTCGGCTACGACGGCGAGACCTATATGGAAGACGTGTCCAACGGCAGCCAACTACAGGTGGAAACCCCGCAGGGCCGCTGTAATGTCACCCTCGGCATGCAGCGCATGAACAGCACCGGCCCACAGCGCATCGGGCCGCTGCGCTGCCTGCCAGGTGCCGGCCGATGACCCTGCGCGCATGGCTGTCGGCGGGTCTTGTGCTGGCCGCGCTGCTGGGCAGCGGCGTGGCACGCGCAGACACCACCTGCACGGCCAGCGCGCCGACCACACTGCCATTCGGCACCATCACCAACGGTGCGAGCGGCGTCACCGATGCCAGCATGACCATCACCATCACCTGTTCCACCGCCGCACTGAGCCTGCTGGCCACCGCATCGGTGCGCATGTGCATCGGCCTGGGCACCGGCTCCACCGGCGCCACATTGCTGCCGGCCCGGAGCATGGCGATCAACGCTACACCACCGCAAGGCAACGGTGACACGCTGGCCTACCAGCTCTACAGCAATTCCAACCGCACCACGCCATGGGGACTTGCACCGGCGGGGAACCCGGCGGCAGTGGTCGCGGACCTGACCTACCCCGTGCCCCTGCTGGGCGGCTCGGGAAGCACCACCGTGACCCTTTACGGACGCATCCCAGCCGCCCAGACCCTGTCGGCCGGTACGTTTTCCAGCAGCTATGCCGGCGCCAACGTCGTCCTGCAGTACGCCTACAACGAGCGATTGGCCCTGAGCTCGCCGACACCGGCGACCTGCAATGCCGCCAGCGGCGTGACCGGCACCAAAAGCGGCAGCAATGCCTTCACCTTCACCACCAGCGCAACCGTTCTTCCCCAATGCAGCACCTACGTCACCACCGACATGGACTTCGGCAGCAACGCCGGCGCGATCACCGCCAACCTTGATCGCACCTCGACCATCGGCCTGACCTGCATCAATCGCACGGCCTACAGCATCGGCCTGGACAACGGGCAGAACGCGCTGGGCAATGTCCGGCGCATGCGGTTCACTGCGCCGGACAGCAGCGTCTATTACATCCCCTACGAGTTGTACCGCGACCCCGCGCGCTCGCAGCGCTGGGGCACCACCATCAACACCGACACCCTGGCAGGTACCGGCAATGGCGCGGCGCAGACGCTCACCGTGTACGGGCGGGCCCCGCCCACCGCCGGCGCGATTCCCGCCCAGGGCAGCTACAACGACGTGATCACGGTCACCATCACCTATTGAGGGGAGCACGCCCTCAAGACAGCGCCATCGCCGCCGTTAACAGTCGCATCCTCTGCCGTCCGATGTTCGATGCCCGCGCGCCCGCCCTCCCTCGTCCTCGCCAGCCTGCTGGCATGCGCCGCCGTGCCCGCCGTTGCACGTCCGGGTACCGGCGGCGGCGCGCTGCACATCGGCGTACGCATCATCGCCGACTGCCACGCCGCCGGGGCCCATGACACTGCCTGCCGTCGACCCGCCCGGCAGCGCAGCGATGGCGCACAGCCCGTGCCGGCGCAGGTCGCCGCGCTGAGTCCGGCGATCGAAAGCACTACCCGCGTGCATTCCCCGTCCCTCACCGTGACCTACTGATGCGCAGGCTGATCGCGGCAGTGCTGTCCGGCATATGCGCCCTGCCCGCTCACGCGCTGGACATCCGGCCGGTCAGCGTGTCTGTCCCGGCCGGCCCGGCGCACGCAGAGCTGTGGCTCGACAATCCCGGTCCCACCGCGTGGACCGGACAGGCCCGCCTGTATCGCTGGACCCAGGAAGGCGACGAGGAGCGCCTGGCAGCGGCCCAGGAGGTGGTGGTCAGCCCCGTACACCTTGCTGTCGCGGCCGGCCAGGGCCAGCGCCTGCGTGTGGTCCGGTTGGGCGATGCACCGCAGGACACGCAGCAGGCCTACCGCCTGATCCTCACCCCCGCCCCCACGGCGGGCGACGGGCTGGCGCGCTACTCACTGCCGGTCTTCCTGGAGCCGGCCACGGGCGCGCCACCGGCCTCCCGCCTGCATGGCGCTGCGAGTGGCAGCCCTGCCGCACTGCGGCTGCACCTTTATAATGACGGTGATGCCCATGCGCACCTGGCAGAGCTGGTGTTCGTGGATGCCCAGGGCCGGCGCCAACTTCTGATCGAAGGGCTTGCAGGCTACGTCCTGCCACACAGCCACCGCAGCCCCGCCCCCCCCGCCGACCTCGCCCCCGAGGCGCCCGAAGATCTCCGCGACCCGCCCCCGGCCCCGGGCCCCCGGGCGCAGGCCACCGCGCTCTTCGCGACGGCCTGGCAGGGTGATGTCGATCGCTTCGGCGGCCAGGCGCGCGTCCAGCGC
>NZ_NIVS01000019.1 GCF_002205165.1 Stenotrophomonas maltophilia
CCCCCGCCGCCGCCGTACTGGGACCATCCGTTCTGGGACGCCGCGGCATTCACCGCCGGCGTCGCGGTCACCTCGGCGGTGATCGGTTCGGTGGTGTACTCGCTGCCGGTGGACTGCAGCACCGTCGTCGTCAACGGCCTGGGCTACCAGCGCTGCGACAATACCTGGTACCAACCACGCTACTCGGGCACCACCGTGCAGTACGTGGTCGTGGATGCACCGCAATGAGCCGGCGCCGCCCGCTGCTGTCCCAGTTGGCGCTGCTCGTCGGCATCGCCTGCGCGGCGCCGCTGGCCGCGCAGGAGGCGCCGGCCGGCTCGGCGTCCTCCGATGACATCGCCCGCAAGCTCGCCGACCCCGGCGCGGCCCTGATCTCGGTGCCGTTCCAGTACAACTACCAGGGCTCGGTCGGGCCGGGGGGCGACGTCCACAATCAGCAGTTGAAGATCCAGCCGGTGATTCCCTTCGTCGGCGAGAACGGCAAGTTCATCCTGCGCCCGATCCTGCCGCTGAGCTGGAATCAATTCCCGGAAGACAAGCACGGGACCGGCGATCTGTTCGTGCAGGGCTATTACATCCCCAAGACCGCCTCCGAGGCGCATGGCACCGAGGTCGGTTTCGGCTTTGCCGCGCTGCTCGATACCGCCTCGCACGACAGCCTGGGCACGGGCAAATACTCACTCGGCCCGGCCTTCATCCTGGTGCACAAAACACAGAAGTGGACCGTGGGCGCATTGGCCAACCACGTCTGGTCGGTGGGCGGCGACAGCGACCGCGAGGATGTCAGCAGCACCAGCGTACAGCCCTTCCTCACCCGCAACCTGCCCCAGGGCTGGTCGCTGAGCTTCACCTCCGAGACCAACTACAACTGGAAAGCCGACAGTGGCGATGCCTGGACGGTGCCGCTGGGGGCGACCGTCTCCAAGGTGCTGCGGCTGGGCCACACGCCGGTGAGCATCGGCGTCGGCGGTTTCTACAACGTCGATCGCCCGCAGTACGCCAGCCGCTGGACTGCCCGGATGATGGTGACCCTGGTCTTCCCCGAATGATCGCGACGCGCGCCATCCGGTGCGTGCACTGAAGAGGAAATGATCATGCGACTGCTGCGCACCGCCACCGCCCTGGCGATCGCCGGTGCGATCCTCGCCCTGCTGGCGGCCTGCCGGCCGACGCCATCGCCCCAGGCCACGACCGCACCAGGCGAGCCGCCCGCGGACGCCGCCGAGACGCGCGCGATCGCACGCGATGCCTATGTCTACGGCGTCCCGATGCTGGGCGAGTACCAGACGATGCACACCTTCAGCATCGACACTGCCAACCCGCAGTACAAGGGGCCCTTCAACACCATCCTCAACATCGCCCGGGTGTTCACCCCGGCAGACACCGCCTTCGTGACGCCCAACTCGGACACGCCCTACTCGTTCGCCGGGTTGGACCTGCGCGCCGAACCGGTGGTAATCACCGTGCCGAAGATGGAACCGGAGCGCTACTTCGTGTTCCAGCTGATGGACCTGTACACGTACAACTTCGCTTACATCGGCAGCCGCACCACCGGAAACAACGGTGGGCAGTATCTGATCGCCGGCCCGGACTGGCAGGGCGCGGTGCCCGATGGCATCACCCAGGTGATCCGCTCGGAAACCCAGCTGGTCAGCCTGGTCGGGCGCACGCAGCTGTTCAACCCCGCCGACCTGGACAACGTCAAACGCATCCAGGCCGGGTACAGGGTCCAGCCGTTGTCGGCCTACCGCGGCACACCCGCGCCGCCGGCACCCGCCGCGGTGGACTGGCCCGCGCCGCTGTCGGGCAGCGAGGCACGCACCTCGCCGGCCTTCTTCGGCCAACTCGCCTTCCTGCTGCAGTTCGCGCCGCCACACCCCAGTGAAGTGGACCTGCGCGCACGCTTTGCCCGGATCGGCATCGTGCCGGGACAGCCGCTGGACCTGGCGGCGCTGCCGCCGCCGACGCTGCAGGCGCTGAAAGACGGAATGGCCGACGGGCAGCACGCGATCGACGCACGCCGCAGCGCCCTGGGCGGGAAGATGGACACCCTGTTCGGCACCCGTGAGTTCCTCAAGAACGATTATGTCGCGCGTGCTACCGGCACGCAGATGGGCATCGGCGCCAACTCGCGCGATGAAGCGCTGTACCCCATCTACGAAAAGGATGCCGACGGCGCCCCGCTGGATGGCAGCAAGCACCGGTACGTGCTGCGGTTCGGCAAGGACGGCCTGCCGCCGGTGAACGCGTTCTGGTCGCTGACCATGTATGACCTGCCTGGCCAGCTGCTGGTGGCCAACCCGATCGACCGCTATCTGATCAATGCCACGATGCTGCCGCAGCTCAAGAAGGATGCCGATGGTGGCGTCACGCTCTACCTGCAGCACGACTCGCCGGGGCCGGACAAACAGAGCAACTGGCTTCCGGCGCCCAACGGCCCGTTCATGGCCGCGATGCGCTACTACTGGCCCAAGCCTGCGCTGCTGCAGGGCCAGTGGACCTCGCCGCAGATCGAGCGGGTGCAGTGACCGCTGTTCCTTCCGGAGGTGCCGTGATGAAACCCTGCCTGCCTGTGTTGGCGCTGGCGCTGGCCAGCGTTCTCGTTGTCGGCTGCAGTACCCGTGCGCCCGCACGCAGTGATGCGCCGCCGTCAACGGAAAAGCGCGAGGCGCAGAACCAGGCGCGTACCGCCACCGCCGCTGTGTTGTCGCGGCTGTATGCAGCCCAGCCCGGCGCCCGCCAGGCGGTGGAACAGGCTGCGGGGTATGCGGTGTTCCGCAGCTTCGGGGTCAAGGTGCTGATCGCCGGCGGTGGCGGCGGGCATGGCGTGGCCATCGACAACCGCAGCGGACAGGAAACCTTCATGCGCATGGTCGAGATCCAGGCCGGCCTCGGATTCGGTGCCAAGACGTTCGATCTGGTCTGGGTCTTCAAGACACCCGAGGCGTACCAGGATTTCATCACCCGCGGCATCGAGATCGGTGGCCAGGCCACGTTGGCCGCCAAGGTCGACAAGGCCGGCGGCGGCCTGACCGGCGCCGTGCAGATCTCCGACGACGTCTGGGTGTACCAGATGACCGAAAGCGGCCTGGCCGCGGAACTGACGGTCAAAGGCACCCGCTACTACCCCGACAAGGCACTGAACTGAGCCGTCAGGCCAGGGAGCTTCCATGCACGGTCATCCGTTGGTCTGGATCGTCAGTCTGTTCGTGCTGCCGCTGGTGGCCGCGCTGGTGCTGAGCCTGTTCGTCCGCCACCGTGGCATCAGCGCCAATGCGGTGCTGGCCTGGTTCGTGATCGTGTGCTGGTGCGGCGCGCTCGGGGTGATCCTGTCGCAGGTGTGGTGATCACGCGCCGCGCACGGCGGTGCCACCCACCGGTCGGCCTCACAGGGATTGCCCCAGTTCGATGAACAGCACATTCTCGCCGCCTTCGCGGAAGCCCATGCCGAAGATCAGCGGGCCGATCCACGAGTCGAAGCCGAGGAACACGCTGCCGTTCCAGATCCCGTCGCTCAAGGACATCTCGCTGCGGCGCTGCCAGGCATTGCCGTACTCGAGCGTGCCGCCCACCTGCGCCGAGCGGCCGAGCAGCTTGCCCAGCTCATAGGTATAGCCGGTAAACCCGAGGGCATAGTCCTGGCCGGTCAACTGATTGTGCTGGAAGCCGGCCAGCCGCCAGCGCCCGCCGAGCCGGTACAGGTTCTGCACCGGTGCCGTGCCGGAGGAGGTCACGTGGTAGCGAAGCCCCAGCTGCAGGGCGTGTCTGCCGAACGACCGCGCGGCCACTGCATCCAGATCCAGCTGGCCGAAGCGCGCATCGGCCCCCAGGGCCGGGCTGGACTGGTAGGTGCCGGCATTGACCAGGTAGCCATCGCGCGGGAAGTACACGCTATCGATGTCGTCCAGCGTTGCCTGCGCGATCCAGGCACCCTCGTCGAAGTTCACGCGCGGGATGGTCGGGTCGCCCACCTCCACCTCGGCGTTGCCCGTGTAGCGCTCCACCCCGACCGACAGCGCCAGCACGTTGGACACATTGCGGACCAGCGCCAGCGTGCCGCCGGTACGGCGCACCCGGTAGCGGGCGATCTTGTCGCCGGCCTCGTCATACAGATTGAAGCTGCGCGTCTGGAATCCGCCGCCGACCTGGAAGGCGTAGCGATTGTGCAGATCGAAGGGACGGTAGTACTGCCCGGTCAGTCCCGGTTCGCTGCCGAGCTGCAGGGCGATGCGCGCCTCGGCGCCATATGGCGACAGCGGCGAGAACAGCAGCCCGGCGCGCAGGTTGCTTTCGTGGTTGCCCTCCAGATCGTTGCTCAGGCTCAACCCCGCCTCCAGGTAGATGGGGCCGTTCGGCTTGGGATAGGCCGACACGAAAACGCCCGTGCGTCCCTCGCGCTCGCGCACCTCGTAGTTGATGCTGGCCAGCGTGCCCATCCCGTACGCCCGCAGGACGCCGGCCTGCATGCCCTTGATGTCGAGCGGTTCGCCAATGCGGACCGGCAGATAGCCCAGCAGCAGCGCATCGGCGTAGCCGGTGTGGTTGTCCACCTCGACAAACTCGATCCTGGCCGTGCCGACGGGGCGTTCGCGCTGCACACGCTGCGCGGCCAGCTGCGTGTACACCTGCGGCGGCTGCGCGAACGCACGCAGCGCCGGCGCGGCCTGCTCGGCGGCGAGCTGGCCGATCCGCAGGGCTTCCGGGGCCTTGTCGAAATCGCCGGTGGCGACCTTGCCGGTCAGGTCCGGGGAGATCAGCAGATCCTGCGTGCCCAGACTGTCCAGCTGGGCCTGGGCACTGCGGGTGGTCAGGAAGCCACTCAACTGGCTGATCACATCGACCAGGCTGGCATCCCGGTCCAACGGCTTGAGCGGCGTGCCCACGTCGACCGCGATCACCCGGTCCGCGCCCATCGCGCGCACCACGTCGATCGGCACCTGGTTGGACAGGCCGCCATCGAGCAGTACGTGCCCATCGATCACCACCGGCCGGAAGATGCCCGGCAGGGACATGCTGGCGCGCATCGCCATCGGCAGGTTGCCCTCGGCCAGTACCACCGGTTGACCGGTGTTGATGTCGGTGGCGACCGCGCGGAACGGAATGGGAAGATCGTCGAAGCGCCCGCTGACCCGGCTACCGCCGGTGGCGCTCTCGAACAGCGCGATCAACTTCTCACCCTCGGACACGCCGCCGGCCAGGGCCACCGCCTTGCCTTCACCGCCCAGCCCGATGCCGATCGGAGCCAACTGGGCGTAGTCGTCGGCCTTGCGGCGCAGTGACCGGTCGCGGCGCGGCAATGTATCGGTGAACAGGCTCAACCACTCGGTGCTCAACACCACCTGCTCGATCTGCTCGGGCGTCGAGCCGGAGGCGTACAGCGCACCGACCAGGGCGCCGGCGCTGGTGCCGGCGATGCAGTCCACCGGGATGTTCAGCGCTTCGAGCTGCTTGAGGATGCGTACATGCGCGATGCCGCGCGCCCCACCACCGCCCAGTGCCAGCCCGATGCGCGGTCGGGTGTCGCCGGGACCGCGTACGCCGCAGTGGCTGCCCTCGCCGGCCACCCCGGCCGGCGTGACCGGTTCGGCCGCCTGCAGTGGTGCAAGCGCACCGGTCGCCCACACCCCTGCAAGCAGCAGCGATGCCGCACGCGGCAGTCGGTGGCGATGGCCGATCAACGCCATGCGCTGCCAACCTGGATGTAGAACGTGTCGTCTTCCGGGCCCCAGGCGTAGTCCACGCCCACATGCATGCCCAGCTGACGGGCGATCAGATAGCGCACGCCCGCGCCCTTGGAGACCTGGCTGGCCCCGTCACTGAAGCTGTTGTGGCGGCCCCAGGTCCGGCCCGCGCCCACGAAACCGATCAACGCCCAGCGCTGGGTCATGTTCCAGCGCAGCTCGCTCTCCAGCACCGCCGCGCGGGTGTCCTGGTACCGGGCCGAGCCGATGCCGCGCAGATCGATGTAGGGCAGCCGGTAAAACGGAATGTCACCGTTGGCCCAGCGCGCATCGGCGCGGCCCCCGAGCACGAAATACCTGCCCATCGGCCAGTAGCCGTAGGCATGCCCGCGATAGCTCTGGAACGTCGCGTCGCTGCCGATCCCGGGCAGATAGAAGTTGCCCTCGACCATGCCGAGCCAGCCCTTGGAGGGTGTGAATGGATTATCGCGGGTGTCGTATTCCAGCGACAGGCCGAGCCCGGAGCTGCGCTTGGACAGCTCGTGCGGCTGGAACCGGTCACTGTCGGAGGCGACATCGAAACCAATGTCCAGATCCATGTATACCCAGGCCAGGCCCAGATACAGGTCGCGCTCGCCGAGGCGACGGAACCCCTGCTGGAACGACATCAGCCCGTCCATGTTGTACTCGATCTTCTGCGCGGGCAGCAGCGTGCCCGGGGTGTAGAAGCCCAGATTGAACGAGGTCTTGGCCACGCCGCCGCGGTAACGCCAGCGGTCGTCGTCGAAATGCAGGGATGCCCCCACGCCGTAGGCTTCACTGCCGTTGGAGGTGCGCATCGCACCGCCGCCATAGATGTCCGGCGTCACCATCTTCGGTGCACCGCCCTCCCCCGGCGATCCAGAAGCCTGGGGGCGATGGAAGAACGCCAACGCCACGCCGCCGCCATTGCCGACCGCCGGGTCGGTCACGATGATCGGCACCGGCAGGAAGCCGCGGTGTTCGAGCAGCCAGCGCGACATATCGAAATGCCCATCTTCGGCGTCGCGGAACAACGAGGCTTTTGCGGTCGACACCGCCGCGGGCGCCGAGGCTTGGGCCGGCACCGCCCCAGGCGCGGCCGCTGCGGGACTTCGCTGCTGGGCGATGGCAGTCCAGGGCGCGAGTACGCCCAACAGCATCAGCAGGCGTACGGCGTGGCCGATCGACACGGGGCACCTCGGAGATGGGAAGCAGGACGGCCCGTCAGTTCAAGTGCGCGGGCCCGCGCCGGTGGGAGGGGAACAGCCCGGCACGGGCCCACGCGGTTGAACACGATTGCCGCATCGGCGCAGCACTCAGCGTGCGGCGGTCGCGCCCGGCGGGAATGCGGCGAACAGCTTGTCCAGGCCGGCCTCCACCGCCGCATTGACCTTGTCCGGCGAGGTCGGCACGGTGCCGCTGGCCGTACCGCGCCACACCGCCTGCTTGGTACGCGCGTCGAACATGTCCACCACCAGGGTGCCCACGTCATACGTATGCACCGTGGTCGTGGCGTTGCCCATGGCCATGCCACCGCCCCAGCCACCACCCCGCCAGCCCCACCCGCCCATGCCGGTGCCGCTGTAGAAGGTGTCCAGGGTCTGCTTCTGCCCCGTGGCAATGTGCGCGGCCAGGGCGATATCGCCATTGGGCGCTTCGCGCAGGCCCTTGGCCTGCAGGCGGGCGTTGATGCCGTCGATGATGCGTTGCTGCACCAGCGGCGAGCTTGCCTGGGGCTTCATCGCCCAGGTGTAGGTTTTGTAGGACCCGAAGCTGGCCGACGGATCGTAATCGGTCTTGACGGTCGGGGTGGAAGCGCAGGCGACCAGGGAGGTGGCCAGGACGGCAATGGCAAAGGCTTTCATGACGCGAGTCTCCAGGGGCAGGATGGAAAGACGCGCTGCGTGGGCAGCCGTCCTGTGGCGGGCCGGGGTGGCAGCCTCGGTTGCCATCACGGTAATGCACCGGCAGTCACGGGTAATGCGCATAACTACGCAGTGGCGACTGGCAAAACTACCGAGCGTGTTCAGCGCGGCGGGTTGATCACCACGTACTGCACGCTGGTACCGGCATAGCGCGGCTCGTACCAGACGTTGCCGCACTGCTGGTAGGCCATGCCGTTGATGACGGTGGTCACGCAGCTGGGCGGAACCGAATTGACGATCGAGCCGATCACCGCCGAGGTCACCGCCACGCCAGCGGTCACCGCGGCGGCCGTCGCGAAGGGATGGTCATCCCAGTGGTTCCAGTGATCGTCGTGGTAGTCCACGTTGACGTTGACGTTGCGATCAACAGTGCGATTGATGTTTCGATTGACGTTGCGGTTCGCATCGATGTTCCGGTTGAGGTTCCCGCCACCGCCGCGGTTGACGTTGCCGCCCTGCGGCCGCTGCACGGGACGGTTGATGCTGGTGTGGGCGCTGGCACGTGCGCCGCCGCCATGGAAGCCGCCGCCGCGCTGGGCGCTGGCCGGTGCGGACACCGCCAGCAGGACCACGAGGAGCAGGCCGGCGGCCAGCGAGGACGCCACGAAGAAACGATTGATCACGGTCCGCATGTCAGTTCTCCTGTCCAGCAGCGTCGATCACCACCGCGACCGGGACCAGCTTGATCCGGGCCGCATCGGCCGGAGGCGTGAACTGGAACGCGGTGGCCGCCACCGGCGTGCGCGTATCCCAGCGCAGCTGCGCACGGTATTGCGGCAACGCCGGATCATCCAGCGAGGTGATCACCAGCTTCTTCGGCAACGCGGTCGCCTTGCTCACCCACAGCTGCCAGTCCACCCCGTCCTGCTTGAACGCGTACTGCTCGATCGCCTCGCCGTCCAGGGTGCCGCCGCCGATATGCAGCGCGCCGCGGATGGCGGTCTTCGGAGCTCTGTCGGTGCCCCACAGGAACATGTCGGCCAGCGGCATGTCGATCCCGTAACGGCTGGCCGCATCGTCCACCAGCTCGCCCAGCGTGGCGCTCAACCCGTCGACCTGGGCGTAGTACTTCAGGCGCGGGGAATACAGCGACAGCGCCTTGCCGTCGTAGAACAGCTGGCGCAGCTGACGGTCGCTGCGCAGTTCCAGGAACAGTTGGTTGGGCACCTTGACCTTGTAGGTGACCACGCCATCCAGCTCAACCTTCTGGCCGTCATCGAGGACGACCTCGGTGCTGGCCTGCGAGGTCAGCGAGAACTGCTTGAGTGCGCGCAGCGCGGCGCCCATGCGGTCCAGCGCCGCCAGCGCCTCCGGATCGCGTTCGGGGCTGTCGGCCGGCGTGGATGCCGGCGGAGTCGCCGGGGCGACGCGGGTGGCCGCATGCACTGCAGGGGCCAGCGCGGCCAGCAGCAGGCAGGCAGACCAGGCAACGGGAGGGAGGGCAGAAGGCATGACCGTTACTCCACAGGACGGAACACAGGCGGCCGCAGCAGTGCGGCCGGGATCAGAAGCCACCGCTGATCGAGAGACTCCAGGGATCGCCCTCGAAGCGGTTCTTGACGCTGAACTCGCCGACATAGCGGAACGACACATCCAGATGCTCGCCGCCGGGCCACTTCTTGCCGTAGGTCAGCACCGGGCCGATCCCGAACGAGCGCCCCTTGAATCCATCCAGGCGGTCCGCGGTGTCACCCTTGTCGTCCTGCAGCTGCTGGATCCAGCCGCCGGCCGCGCCGAAGCCCCAGCCGCTGGCGGTGCGCTTGACCAGCAGCAGATCCGCACGGGCGACCACGCCGTTCTTGTAGTCGGTGTCGTCATTGCGGGTGTACCAGTCCGTGGCGCCCAACACGCTGAACTCCAGCGTGCCCTTCTGGAACAGGTGGGTGTAGCCCACGCTGGGCGAGAACGTCCAGATGTTCATGCCCGGGTTGGCCAACCGGTTGGGGTCGTACTTGGCCGTGGGCGCATACACATATACGCCGAAGGACAGATGCTGCACTTCGCTGATATGGAATCCCGCGATCACCGGGGCGAAGTACACGTCGAACAGGTTGGACGCGTGATCCTTGGTCTGGAAGCGATTGCCCAGCGGCCCCGCCAGGTTCGCGGTGACCTCGGCATCGATGTACGGCACGGTCAGCATCGAGGCGAAGTTCCAGCGTCCGGCCTTGGTGGGCCACACGTACACCCCGGTGGCGGCGGTCAGGTTGACGTCGGCTTCCAGCCCCAATGAGATCTGGCCCGCGATCGGTGCGGGGCGGTTGCCGCTGATCTTGCCGTTGTACCGGATGTAGCTCAGCGACCACTGCATGCCCGGCTCGTGCGGAATGACACCGGCGTAGGAGGTGATCTGCATGCCGGTGATCGAGCGGCCCAGGGCGCCTTCGGTGGCCGCGACCGGGGCACTGCCCAGCGCCAGCAGTCCGCCGAGGATCACGGCCAGCGGGCCGCGCGGAAGCGATCGGGGCGTGGTGGGTGCAGGAGTGTTCATGGCATCTGCCTCCAGGGCGGAAGGGGTTCGCACTACGTAGAATCAGGGCAGCTCAGGCGTTGGCCGGGGCGCGTGCTGGCGCTCGCGCACTTCCTCGATGTCGCGTTCCAGGAAATAGTTCAGGAAGGTCCGGATCACCGCGATCGCGGCCAGTTGGCCGATCGCGTCCCAGTCGGTGTAGATCGAGGACTCGATGATGTCCGCGGCCAGCTGGATGGTGAGCCCGGCCACCAGCCAGCGCCCGTACGCCAGCCACAGCGCGCGCCGTTCCACGTTGGTCGGGTGGCCGCGCAGCGCCAGCCGCAACGCCTGCACGAACACCACAGCCGTTGCCAGCGTGATCAGCACCAGTGCCATCGCATCGATGATGACCACGACCGGCTCGGTAACGGCAATCAGCCAGGCCTTCAGAGGCGTCATGAGGGGTGCTCCGGTAACGCACCTGACGGTGGCAGGTGCCGCTCATCCGCGCTCCACGCAACGGAAGCCGAGGTGGCAGGTGGAGGTATCGATCGGCTGCGCCATCCGGGCCGCCGGCCGGTAGCGCCGGCAGTAGTTGGGCGCACACAGGTGCGAGCCGCCTTTCATGACCCGGCGCGGCATCGCGCTGCGGTCGCGCGGGTCGTGGCTGCCCTCGCGTGCGCCGCCGCGGGGGTTGTCGATCGCGCAGCACGGCTTGCTCTGCAGCTGGTCGTGCTGCTGGTACCAGTCGCTGGTCCACTCCCAGACGTTGCCGATCATGTCGTACAGGCCGTAGCCATTGGGCGGAAAACTGCCCACCGGCGAGGTCCAGCGATGGCCGTCCTCGTCCAGGCTGTGCCACGGGAATTCGCCCTGCCAGGTATTGGCCTGATGGCGGCCCCCCGGCACCAGGCTGTCGCCCCAGGCGAACTCGCCGCTCTCCTGCCCGCCGCGGGCGGCGAACTCCCATTCCGCTTCGGTCGGCAGGTCCTTGTCCATCCACTGCGCATACGCCAGTGCGTCGGCGACGTTCACGTGCACCACCGGGTGATCGTCCAGACCCTGCAGCGACGAGGCCGGGCCGCGCGGATGACGCCAATCCGCGCCGGCCACGTAGTGCCACCAGTTGTGCGTATTGGACAGATCGACCGGGTGCGCCGGCTGCACGAACACCACCGAGGACGGCACCAGCAGTGCCGGATCCGCGCCGGGGTAATCAGCCGGGTCCGCCGGGCGCTCGGCGGCGGTCACGTAGCCCGTATCCCGGACGAACCGTGCGAACTCCCGGTTGGTCACCGGGTACCGGTCGATCCGGAACGGCGCCACCCGCGCTTTGTGCGCCGGCCGTTCTTCGGGATAGTGATCGTTGGATCCCATCACGAAGACACCGCCGGCGAGGTCGATCATGGTGTCGGCGACGACGCTCATCATTGATTGCCCGCGCAGGCTTCGCTGAGCTTGGCCAGCGCATCATCGATGGTGAAGGTGTTCGGCTTCTGCACGCGCGGGAAATCCTTGAAGGTGGCCGCGAACTTGTCGGCGATCGCATAGGCCCCGAACAGGATGTAGTCGTGATGCAGGAACCAGTCGTAGTACGAGTTCGAGGTGATGTCGGCGAACTCGTACGGGTCCGTCCTCAGGTTGTAGACCTTGGGCAGGCGCAGGCGGATGAGCGGCTCGGACCAGACCTGCAGCGTGCCCTTGCAGCGCTGCTCGATGAACGAGACTTTCCAGTTGTCGTAGCGGATGGCCATCACGTCGCCGTCGTCGCTGAAATAGACGAACAGCTTGCGCGGGCTCTCCTTCTCCTTGCCGGTCAGGTAGCCGGTCAGGTTGACGCCGTCGATATGGTTCTTGTACGTCCGCCCGATCGCCTTGTGGCCCTTCTTGAGCTTCTCACTGACATCCGGGTCGCCGGCCATCGCCAGGAAGGTCGGCAGCCAGTCGTGATGCTGCACGATGCCGTTGGCAATGGTGCCCGCGGGAATCTGGCCGGGCCAGCGCACCACCATTGGAATGCGGAACGCGCCTTCCCAGTTGGTGTCCTTCTCGCTGCGGAACGGCGTGGTGCCACCGTCCGGCCAGGAGTTGCGGTGCGGGCCGTTGTCGGTGGAGTACATCACGAAGGTATCCTCGGCGATGCCCAGCTCGTCGAGATAATCGAGAAGTTCACCGACATTCCTGTCGTGGTCGATCATGGTGTCGTGGTACGGCGACTGCCAGCGCCCGGCCTGGCCGAGGCTTTCCTTCTTGGTATGCGTGAAAAGATGCATGTGGGTGAAGTTCACCCAGACGAAGAACGGGGTGTCGGCGTCATGCTGGCGCTTGATGAAGTCCTTGGCGGTGGCCGCGAAATCCTCGTCGCAGGTCTCCATCCGCTCAGGCGTCAGCGGCCCGGTGTCTTCGATCTTCTGCTTGCCGACCCTGCCCCAGCGCTCCTGTTCGGTGGCATCGTCCTTGTCCGTGGCCCAGCTGCGGATGACGCCGCGGGGGCCCATGGTTTTCCGGAAGTTCGGGAAGTCCTCCTCCGGGAAGTAGTCGTACATGTCCGGCTCTTCCTCGGCATTGAGGTGGTACAGGTTGCCGTAGAACTCATCGAAGCCGTGGTTGGTCGGCAGCATGTGGTTCAGATCACCCAGATGGTTCTTGCCGAATTGGCCGGTGGCATAGCCCTGGTTCTTGAGCAGCGCGGCGATGGTCACCAGTTTCTCGTTCATGCCGGTCGGCGCGCCGGGGATGCCGACCTTGGACAGGCCGGTGCGGTAAACGCTCTGGCCGGTGATGAACGACGAGCGGCCGGCAGTGCAGGACTGCTCGCCATAGGAGTCGGTGAACAGCGTGCCTTCATTGGCGATGCGATCGATGTTGGGTGTCCGGTAGCCCATCAGGCCCTGGCTGTAGCAGCTGAGGTTGCTGATGCCGATGTCGTCGCCCCAGATCACCAGGATGTTCGGCCGCTTGCCGTTCTTGCCGGTCTTCGCGGTTCCGGAGGCTTTGGGGGATGCTGCCGCTTTTGCTGTTGCCATGACACTCTCCAGAGATGCGTGTTGGGGTCCGGCGTCATGCCGGCATGCGGGAACGGCCGTCAGGCGAACGGCGAGACGTTGAAGGTCATGCTGACGATCGCCAGCAGGCCGAGCAGCCACAGCAGCCCGGCAGTGATCAGGGTGAGCGAGATGGGATAGTGGCTTTCGCCATGGACGAGGCCTTCGCCGATCATGATCCGGCGCTCAGCCCGCAGGCCCTGCATGTAGCGCACGTGGTAGACGATGCCCAGGGTCAGCAGCACCAGCCCGAGCCCCACCAGGGCGATGCCGAAGTTGCGCGGCGCATGCGGGCGCAGCGCGGTGCCGGTCTCCAGCATGTGCCCGAAGAACTGATAGATGGTGAAGCCGAAGCCGATCAGCGACAGCGCCGTGCGGATGATCGACATCAGCGTGCGGTCCGCGCTCATGCGGGTCCGCTGGAACGACATCCCGGTCCGCCGCGACGAAAGTTCGATGGACGCCTCGTCGCTGCCGCCAAGCAGTTCCTTGGCGCGCGCGATGCTGAGGGCACGGTCGCTGAGGCGCTTGCTCGGGTCGGTGTCGTTCATGAAGGGCTCGTGGCGTGGAAGGTCTGGGAGTCAGTGACGGCGGCGCAGCCAGCGCGATGCGATGCGGGTGATCGGGCCACGCAGGACCAGGTACGGCAGGAAGCCGAGCACCACGGCGATGACGAACGCCTCCAACGGGTACTTGAAACCGCCGAACATGCGGAACTGGTAGATCACATCCATGCCCACACCGAGCAGCAGGATCCGCGTCGTGGCGGTCACCCCTTGGCGCCAGGCCACCTTGCGCTCGCCGGCCGAGCTGTGGGTCAGCAGCCATGCGTAAGGGGTCCTGCCCGCCTTGGCGTCCTTGATGCCGTCGATCAGGGCGGTGATGAGCGCCATCGTCGGCTGCAGGAAGAAGCGGAAGGTCATGGGACCGTCGGCGCGATCGATCATGTCCGTCCAGAAGCGCGTGAGGAAATCGATCACCAGGAGCATCGGCGGGGTCCTTGGGTCAGGGCTCCAGCTTGGGCGGCCCACGCAGGCCGCACAATCGAGTTAGTACTGCATGGACCACAGTATTTTTACTGCGCCCGCGGCACGCGACCGCGGCGGTATGCTCGCTTCCAGCGCGCTGCGGCGACGACCTTGCGCGCCTCCCTCCCCTGCCCGGTCAGCTCCCCGATGCGCAAGGACCAGGACCACTACTCACTGATGCGCGGCGGGCTGGTGCACCGGCTGCTGCATGCCAGCGGGGCGCTGCACGGCACCTCACGGCTGTCGCTGTGGATCGCGCTGGGAATCGTCTTGATCACGCTCGCGCCGATGCTGCTGCTGGCGGCCCGCGCCGGCACCCTGTGGCCCGCGCCGCCGGCGATGTCGCTGCTGGGCGACTACGCCACGCTGGTCCGCCTGCTGCTGGCCGTGCCATTGCTCGTGCTCGCGGCACCGCACTCGGACGCGCTGCTGCGCAATGCGTTCCGCCAGCTCACCCACGCCAGCCTGGTCCACCCGCGTCACGAGGGAAAGCTCGACGCGCTGTTGGCCACGGTGCGGCGCTGGCGCGACAGCTGGCTGCCCGAAGCGCTGTGCGTGATGATCGCCTGGTCGCCGCTGCTGTTCGGCAGCGATACGGTGAGCCTGCTGCCCGGCATCGCCGACTGGCGGCTGGACCAGGGCAGCCTGACCGCCGCCGGGCGCTGGTACGAGTGGGTCGGCGTGCCCTTGTTCCGGCTGTTGGCACTGCTGTGGCTGTGGCGCTTCGTGCTGTGGACCTTCCTGCTGTGGCGCCTGCCCCGCTCCGGGCTGGTGCTGCATGCGGAGCATCCGGACGGCGCGGGCGGCCTGGGATTCCTTGGCATGGGGCAGGAACGCTTCGCCATTCTTGCGCTGGCCGGCGGCGTGCTGCTGGCCGGCGCCTGCATCAACCACATGCAGTACCTGGGCGGGAGCCTGTATGACCTGCGCCATCTGCTGGCCGGGTACGTGATCGGCGCGACGCTGCTGCTGGTCGCGCCACTGCTGCTGGTGATGCCGATGATGCTGCGCGCCAAGCGCCACGCGCTGTATCGCTTCGATGCGCTGGGCAACCGGGCCGCGGCGGTCTTCGATCAGCGCTGGCAGCAGACCGTGCAGGACCCCAGCGCCGCCGACACCCTGCTCGACCACGGCGATGCCTCGGCGTTCGCCGATTTCAGTGGTGTCTACAAAGGGCTGAGCAGCATGTCGGTGCTGCCGTTGACGCGCTGGAACCTGCTCTGGATCGCGCTGCACGCCACCGTACCGCTGCTGCCACTGGTCCTGCTGGCCATGTCCGTGGACGAGCTGGCACAGAAGCTGATCGGCATCCTGGTGTAACGGCCGACCGAACTCAGCGACCGTCCCGGCGCAGGCCGCGCAGGGAGCGCGAGACGAATCGGTCGCCCTTCAGCGCAGCGCCTACCGCCGCCAGCAGGTCATCGCCTGCGTCGGATTTGAGCACGTAGCTGCAGGGCCCCAGTGCCATCGCGCGGGTCACCATCTGCGGGTCGGCGTGGACGGTGATGAAGACCACGCCCAGTACCGGGCGCTGCAGGCGCAGGCGGCGGACCGCCTCCAGCCCGTCCATCTCGGGCATGGCGATATCGGTCACCACGACGTCGGGCAGCATGCTCTGCGCGGCCTGCACCAGCGAGGCCCCGTCCTGGACCAGACCGATCACCTGGTATTGCTGGGACAGCAGCCCGCGAAGCTGACGCCCCATGGCACACCCATCCTCGGCCAGCAACACACGCACCGCATTCATCGCACTCGCCCATTGGACGCCTGTGCCATGGTGCGGGGGGCGTTGCGAGGGCGACAAGGGGAAAACAACCGTGGCCGGGCAAGTAAAACTACTTGCCCGGCCCGGCCCCGTGTTTTCAGTGGCGGATCAGGCCTTCCTGCTCGGCCTTGCGCACCAGCTCCAGCGTGCCGTGCACGCCCAGCTCCTGCATGATCGCGTACTTGTGCGACTCAATCGTACGTACCGAGACACCCAGCTCGTAGGCGATCTGCTTGGATCGCAGCCCTCGCGCCACGTACTCGAGAATCCGCAGCTGCTTTTCGGTGAGCACATACTGGCACCGCCCGGCACACAGCACCGCGTTGGCAGCCAGGGTCGGAGTGACGTAAGTCTGGCCCTCCATGACACCATTGATGGCACGCACCAGCTCATCGCCGGCCGAGCTTTTCAGGATGTAGCCCTGTGCACCGGCACGAATCGCTTCGGCCGCCATGCTCGATTCGTCATGCATGGTCAGGAACACGAACGGCGTGCTGCATCCCTCCCTGCGCACCTGGCGCATCACATCGATGCCACTGATGCCGGGCATGCTGATATCCGATACGACGACGTCAGGCGCCTCGCGGTGAAGCGATTCCAGCAGCTCTTCGCCGGATGACACCAGCTCGATCGACGCAAAGCACTCCATTAGCAAACGCTCTATGCCCTGCGCCACGACCATGTGGTCATCGGCGACCACGACTTTACGGAACGGTACGTCGGTCCACTGCGCACACGAGACGCTCATTGCATTGCCTCCGTTGACATCAATCTTCCCCTGATTGAACTGCCGGTGCGGCCATCAAGCACTGCTGATTCCGCGGTCGCAATCGCCTTCAAGCTGACATCGGCTTGCACCTGCAGCGCGATGAACATGCGAGACGCCTCGTGATGGTCTCGTGATGCGGCGACGGCTGAATTCCTCATGTTCCCACCGGCATTCAGCTGCGCAGGGTGTCCTTGGGACATTCTCCGAAGACATGCCGGTACAGGACCGAGAATCGCCCCAGGTGGGAGAACCCGAAGCGAAGCGCGATGTCGGTCACCGTGTCCTGTTCATCGGCGTGCAGCAATGCCCTGCGTGCGCGATTGAGGCGCGCCAGCTGATGCCAGTGGCAAGGGCCATGCCCGTACGCGTCACGGAACAGCCGTTCGAGCTGGCGCTCCCCCACGCCCATCGCCAGCGACAGTGCGCGGCTGTCGAACGGACGTTCCAGCTGGGCCTTGAGGTAGTCCTCCGCGCGCCGCACCAGTGCATCGCGGTGGTGGGCGTTCCAGCTGCGCTCCGGCCGCGTGGCGGGACCGGCGTCGCCCGCACCGACCGCATCCACGAACGCGCCCAGCAGCAGCGATGCCTGAGCGGCCATCTGCGACGGCGTGATCACGCCCTGCCAGGCAGCCGCCGCTTCCAGGGCCGCGAATACCGCATGGCGCACGCCCTCGGCCGCCATCGGCGGCGCGGGCCGCGTATACCAGCCTGTGCGCGGCAGCCGCAGTTCACGTCCCATCCGGAGAACGGCCTCACGCTGCAGCACCTCGCGCGGGATCAGCAATACCGCCCACTGCCAGCCGCCTGGGCTGGGGCGGACGTTGAGCTCGCTGTCTTCGGCGAACACCATGACCTGGCCGACCGCGACCAAGCGCCCGTTGGCCCACATCGGGCGCTAGCAGGAAATCGCCAGGGCCAGCGCGATCATGCCCTGCGCGAAACTGCCACTGGCAAAAATCGGCAGCGTATACGCGCCGCTGTCCAGGCTGAATTCCGGAAACACGAGCCGCTGCAGGCACGCGCGGAAGTGCCCCGCTGCCAGCAGACGCTGTTCGAAGCGGGTGTCGCGCACCACGCCCAGCAGTGCATCGGCATCGAAGCCGTCCACCACGAAGCGGGTGTAAGGGGCCATCGGTTCGTCCATGCCAGCTCCCTTGGAGCACGTCGGAATTCGGATAGCGCGCGAGTGGTCAACCTGCTTACATCGGCGCGATTGTGGGGTGGAAGCGACACATCGACAAGCGGTGATCGCTCAGGGGGCCCACAAGCGTGAAATGCATCACATCGAGACCCGCTCGACCGTGCCGCCGCCATGCGGCAGTGCCCGGCGGGGCATCGAACCGACGCCCACTCACGCCTTCCCGAGGTACCTGTGCCTGCCATTGCGAGCGTGAAACCCTCTGTGTCCGTGCACCGCGATCCCGGCTCACCGCCGGAGGCCACCGCCAGCCCTTCCGCTTCCACGCCGGCATCACGCCACCCTCGCGCCGTGCTCACCCATGTACTTCCGTTGGCCGTGGGGTGCCTGCTCGGCCAACTCCTGCCCTCCGTGGCACAGATGCCCGGCTTCAGACTTCATGTGCTCTGGATCCCCGGGCCGCTGCTACTGGGCTGGCTGCTGTTTACCCCGCGCGCGGCCTGGCGTACCTGCGTGCTGTCCGCATGTGCGGGTACCGTGCTCGCCTTCGCGTTGGTGCCGTTCGTCGTCCTGCCCCGGCTGCTCGCCAGCGCGTGCGAATTCGCCTCGGTGATCGCCGTGGCATGGTTGCTGTTGCGCTGGCGCGGCGCGCGCTCACCGTTGGAAGGCTATCGGGATATCGGCCTGTTCGTGCTGCTGGGCTGTGTGCTGCTGCCGATCGCATGTGCCTGGTGGCAGGCGCTGCTGTTCGCCGGCGGGCCGACGGGGATGGCGCCAGGGGCACTGCTCACGCTGGTGTTGTGCAGCAGTGTCAGCTACCTGTTGATCGTGCCCACGGTGGTCAACCTTGCGCGGATCGTGCAGCGCCCGGAGCGCCGCCATGGCTGGCAGTGGCAGCCGGTGATCATCGCCATCACCCTGCTGGGCGGACTCGGCATCGTCTGGGGCGTGCCCTGGGCCGATGGCGTGATCACGCCGCTGCTGGTCCTGGCGCCGATTCCGCTGCTGGTCTGGGCGCTGATCGTGTTCGGCGTTGCCGGCGCCAGCATCGGCATGCTGATCGTCGCGCTGCTCGGCATGCAGCTGAGCATGGAAGGCGTGGGTCCGTTCGCGTTCTGGACACCGGACCGCAACCTGATCACCGCACAGGTTTGGACCCTGTGCACCGGGTGCGCGCTGCTGTTCCTGGGCGCGCTGTCCGAACAGAAACTCTCCAACCACCTCAATCTGCAGCAGGCCTATCGGCGGTTGGGCGAGCTGACCGGACGGATGCTGGTCGTGCAGGAGGAAGAACGCACCCGCATCGCGCGTGACCTGCACGACGACGTCAACCAGTCACTGGCCGCGATCTCGATCTGCCTGAGTGCACTGCGCAATCAGATTCCCGACGCCGAGCGCCACAGCGTGGTCGAACTGCAGGAGCAGTTGCTGATCGTCTCCAATGACATCCGTTCGATCTCCCACGAACTGCACCCCAGCATTCTGCGCTTCACCGGCCTGGCCAGCGCACTGGACGCGTTCTGCATCAAGCGCAACGCGCGCGGTGCGCTGCGGGTGCGCTGCCGCATCGAGAATCCACCCCGGCTCAGCGATGACCACGAACTGAGCCTGTTCCGGATCGTGCAGGAAGCCATCAACAACGTGGACAAGCATGCACGTGCAGCCAACGCTCACATCGTGGTCGGGGTTCGCGGCGGCCAGATGCTGTTGCAGGTGGACGACGATGGCATCGGCATGGGGGGCAGGACGGCGATGTCCCCCTCTCCCGGGTTGGGCATGATCAGCATGGAGGAGCGGGCGCGCCTGCTCGGTGGCAGCCTGAAGGTGAGTCCGAGCCCGCTGGGTGGCACCCGCATCGAAGTCCGCTTCCCCTTGGCGGAACCGGCACAGGACATCACCGACGCGCGGGTCGCTGCCCGCCAGTAAACATACTGACGCGGCACGCGTAGAAAGGCGGTTGTGCCCTGCCCGGCCGCCGCACAGAGTGGGGCGACACCCGTCCGCGGAGAGACACATGCACAGCAAGGCCTCGCTTCGCCCGCGCCGTCAGGCGGCGTCCCTGCTGGTGCTCGCGTTGCTGGCGACCGCCTGCAGCACCTCGCCGCCGCTGTCCACCACGCCTGCACCGACGGCTGCGCCGGCCACCGTCGCCGCCCCCGCGCCGGTGCCGGAACTGCGCCCCGGCGTGCCGGCCGGCTATCTCGGTCGGGCCCTGCCCGACAGCCTCGCCCTGCTGCCGCCGCCGCCGGCCCAGGGCTCGGCCGCGTTAGCACAGGACCAGGCGATCCACCGCGCGGCGCAACAACTGCGCTCGAGTCCGCGCTATGCGCTGGCGACCACCGATGCGGACCTGCGCTTTCCGCAGGTCGCCAACACGTTCTCCTGCGCGCTCGGGGTGCCGGTCAGCCAGCAGGCAACGCCGACGCTGTACCTGCTGCTGCAGCGGACGCTGGTGGATGCGGGCCTGGCGACCTACGCGGCCAAGGATCACTACAAACGGGTGCGGCCGTTCGTCTTCCACAAGGAAGGCACCTGCGCACCGGCCGACGAGGCTGCCCTGCGCGGCGACGGCTCCTATCCGTCCGGACATACCGCGATCAGCTGGACCTGGGCCTTGCTGCTGACCGAACTCAGCCCGGACCAGGCCGACGCCCTGCTCGCGCGAGGCCGTGCCTTTGGTGAGAACCGGCTGATCTGCAATGCGCACTGGCAAAGCGATGTCCTCGAGGGCCGCGCCATTGCCGCCGGCGCGCTGGCCAAGCTGCACGCCAACGCCGACTTCACCCGCGACATGGCGCTCGCCCGCACGGAGATCCAGTCGCTTCGCGGCAGCAGCGTGGAGCCCACCGGATGTGAAGCCGAGAAGGCGGCACTGGCCATCAAGATCCCCGGCGTGCTGTAGCCGTACGCGACGGCGCCGCGGACTCGCGCGGACTACACGCGCCCGTCACGCCCGGCTTACAGCTGAAAAAAAGCACTATCCACTGCATCCGCGCGGCCACTCCCGCCGTAATTGAAGGTGCGTCATACCGGCGCATCCATTTGGGAGTTTGGTCATGAAGATCCAGTTCGCAGGCCTTGTACTGATCGGCTGTCTCGCCGCCACCGCTTCCCCGCTCGTCTTCGCCCAGGCCCCCGCCGCGTCGATGGCGACGCACAGCAACCCGACGGTGGGCGGCGCGGCGATGTATGCCAACAAGGACATCATCGACAACGCTGTTACTTCCAAGGATCACACCACGCTGGTCGCGGCGGTCAAGGCGGCCGGCCTGGTAGATACCCTGAAAGGCCCCGGCCCGTTCACCGTGTTCGCGCCCACCAACGCGGCGTTCTCGGCGCTGCCCAAGGGCACCGTGGAGGGGCTGCTCAAGCCGGAGAAAAAGGCGGATCTGACCAAGGTCCTGACCTATCACGTGGTTCCCGGCGCGGTCACCAGCACCGACCTGATGGCCAAGATCAAACAAGGCGGTGGCAAGGCAAGCCTGACCACGGTCGAAGGTGAGGCGCTGACCGCCCGCGTGGTCGGCAAGGGCATCACCCTGACCGACAGCAAGGGCCAGGTGGCGCATGTCACCATTGCCGACGTCAAGCAGAGCAATGGCGTGATCCACGTGATCGACAAAGTGCTGATGCCGTAACCGGAAGAAGCGGCCGCAGTTCGCCTGCGGCCGCCCCGGGTGGGAGGAAGAGATGACCTGGCGCGCCGTCTTCAGAACGATGACGGGGGAGACATCACGCTGTGCGGGCGACGCGCCAGGTCAAGACGGTCCCTCGCCGGCGCATGCGTGCGCCGACGGGGCATGCGGACGAGGGGAGAGAGAATCCGGCGCGTTCGGCTCAGTGCGGTAGTGCCCTGCCCGACAGCTCGACGCGGCGATTGGGTGCCAGGCACACGATCAAGGCCTTGCGCTGCGCCTGCTCGCACTGCACCAGCGGGTCGGCCTTGCCACGCCCTTCGGCGACGATGGCCGCGGCCGGTACGCCACCGGCAATCAGCGCAGCGCGTACCGCCTCGGCGCGCCGCTGCGACAGCACCAGGTTGTAGCGATCGCTGCCGATCCGGTCCGTATAGCCGATCACCTGGATCGTCTGCACCCGGCTGGCATCACGGACCTGCTGCAGCAGGGCATCCACGTTGCGTCGCCCTTCGGGGGTGAGCACGGCACTGTCGAAAGCGAACATCGCATCGGCCGCCAACCGCAGCGGCTCGGTCGGCATCGGCGCAGGCGCGGGTGCCGGCGGTGGCGGGGGCCGCGGCGGATCGAGCACGGCGGCGCAGGCCTGCGGCTTCCAGTGCGCCGCCTGGGCGATGCCTTTGCCGTCGAAGTCGACCTTGAACTGACAGGTGAAATAGTCGCCACCCGGCGTGCTGCGGAAGTTGAACAGGTAGTTCCATTCGTGCACGCCCCACATGCCCTCGCCGAAATGCGGGGTGCCCAGCAGGGAATACAGCTGGCGTTTGCTCATTCCGCGGGCGAACAGGCGCAGGTTGTCGACGTCCACGAACAGGCCCTCCTTCAGCGTGGCTTTGCGGGGATCAGGAAAGCTCGTGGTGTCAGCGTCCGCCGCGCTGTTGGTCGGTGTGGCGCGGTGTTCGCCGTGGCTGGCGCAGGCGCCCAGCAGCAGGGCCGCCAGGCTCAGGCCCAGTGACCGCAGCAGCGGCACCTGGGCGGTGGATGTGGGCTGCATGGACATGGTGTTCCCCCTGTATGCGTTGAATGCGGACCGAAGGCCCGGTGCCGGCAGCGCGCCGGCACCGGACCCGGTCACCACTGGATGCCGGCACCTACCGCGACACCACCATCGCCGCGGCTGTTGGTCGAACCGCTGAACTTGTAGATCCAGCGACCGCCTTCGGAGACCCCCGAAATGCCCACGGCCACACCGGATTCACCGTTGAAGCTGCCCGCGGCGACCGAGGCCATGCTGCGGCCCGCCTCGTAGGGCTGCGGCAATGCCGCCACCGCCATCGCCGAGGCGACACCGGCGGAAGCGCGGTTGTCGGTTTTCTGCAGGTTGCGGTCGAACGAGTCCATCCGCTCATCCGTATAGGCCTTGGACCAGTCCAGGGTCTGGGCCATGCCGCTGCGCAGCTGGTCCACGTTGACCGCATCGGTACCCGCGGTGCCCGCGGCGACGTTGCGCACCGTGGTCGGCCCCGTGGCGGTACTGCCCAGCGTCACGCTGTTGAGGTTGGTGGTGCCATTGACGTTGCTGTCATAGCGGATCGTGCCCTGCTGCGACGCCTGCAGCTGGCGCACGTTGACTGCATCGGTGGCTTCACTGCCATCGGCGACGTTGGCGATCTGCCGCTCCGCGCCGCTGCTGCCCACCGAGACCGTGTTGGCCCGGTTGGCGGCCGAACCCGCCCCCAGGGCGACACTGTTGCTGCCCTGCGCATTGGCGCCGTTGCCCAGCGCCGTAGCGTTGTTGCCCGCTGCGGCGGCGCCGGCGCCACCGGCCACGGCGTTGTCGCCGGTCGCGGCCGGCGCGGCCAGGTTCTGCGTGTTGTTGACCTGGAACATGCCGGAGGTGCCGTTGTTGATGTTGTTGATCTGAGTATCCGTGTAGGTCTTGGACTCGCTGATCGCGTAGTTCACGCCGTTCTGGAGCTGCCCGACATTGACCGCGTCGTAGCGTTCGGAACCGTCCGCGACATGGGTGACCTTGCGCTCGGCCCCGGTACTGCCCACCGCCACCTCGCCCACCGAGTTGCTGGCCCCGGCCTTGCCGTAGGCACCGGTGTAGCCGGTCTGTGCGCCCACGCTGGCGACCGAGCCGGCGCCGAGCGCGACGCTGTTGTCCGCGCTGGCGCTGGCACCGTCACCGATGGCCGCACTGCCGCTTCCGGCAGCGCTTGCCAGCGGCCCGATCGCGATGCTGTCGGCACCGCCGGCAGTGGCTGCCCCCTTGGTCGAGTTCACCTGCACGTACTGGCTGTTGCCACCCGGCTGGATCTGGTCGATGCGGGAGTTGAGGTTGGTCAGCGAGGCATCCACCGCCGAGAAGGCCACGGTGACGTCGTTGTAATCGTTGGCGATGACACTGCCGTCGGTGGCGATCGAGGAGATGCGGAAGGTCGGCGCCGTCCAGATCCCGGTGTTGCCATCGAAGTTGGTGGTGCCGCCGAAGTACCCGACCAGCGCGTTATTGGTCTGGAACAGCTGGTTGCCGTTGACCGCATCCAAGCTGCCGGCCAGCACGCGACCGTCGGCCAGCTGGGTCAGCGACACTGCCGCGCCGCTGGCATCGCCGGCCAGGGTGATGGTGTTGGTGGCATTGCCGCTGGCATCGGCGTCGTACTTCACCGCCAGGCGGTCCACGGTATCGGTCTGGTCGGCGACATTGGCCAGCGAGGTGCTGACCGCATCAAAGGCACTGCCGACGTTGTCATAGCTCCCGGCAGTGACCTGGCCATTGCTGGCCACGTTGTTGATCGTGTAGCTCGGCGCGGTGACCACGCCGTTGGCATCCACCACTGCGCCACCGCCCAGGTGTGTGGCGACGGTCTGGTTGGCGGCGAACAGCTGCGCACCGTTGATCGCTTCGCTGCTGGTGGCGGTGACGCTGCCAGCGGCCAGGTTGCTGAGCGTGGTCGTCCCGCCCCCGTTGCCCAGCGTGGCACTGGCGTAGTTCACGCTGCCATCGGGATTGAGGTCATAGCGCAGCGCGCCCTGTTCGGAAGCTTCCAACTGGCCCAGGTTGACCGCATCGGTGGCCTGGGTGCCCGCCGCGACATTGACGACCTGGCGTTCGGCACCGACCGCACCGACCGACACGGTGTCCTCGCGATCAGCCAGTGCACCGGCGCCGACGGCGATGCTGTTGGCCGCCGTGGCCGAGGCCCCGGTACCCACGGCGATGCTGTCCAGGCCGCCGGCCGTGGCATCTGCTCCGGTCGAATTGATTTTGAGGTAGCGGCTGCCGGCACCGTTGCGGATGTCGGTGATCTGCGTGTTGAGGTTGACCAGCGAGCCATCCACCGCCGAGAAGGCGTCACTGGCGTTGTCGTAGACGCCCTGGGCGACCGCGCCGCCGGTGGAGATCGTGGAGATCTGGAAGCTCGGTGCGGTCCACGCACCGGTGGCCGGATCGTAGGCGGTGACGCCGCCGAAGTAGTCCACGATCGCCTGGTTGGTGTCGAACAACTGGGCGCCGTTTACCGCCTCGGTGCTGGTCGCGTTCACCGCGCCGTTGGCGAGGTTGGCAATGGTGCTGGTACCGGTGCCGCCACCCAGTGTCACGCGGCGATAGTTGGCACCGCCTGCACCGTCATCATCGTAGGTCACTGCCAAGGTGCCGACCGCGTCGATCTGCGAGATCGCGCCCTGCAGCTGGGCCACGTTGACTGCATCGGTGGCGGCACTGCCGGCAGCCACGTTGCTGATCTGGCGCTCACCGCCGGCGAAGCCGACCGAGACTTCACCTGCCGATACCTGCGGTGCGCTCAGCCCATAGGCACTGTAGCTGGCCTGCGCGCCGCGGTTGGCGGCGGAGCGGTAGCCCAGCGCCACGCTGTTGGCCTGGCTGGAGGTGGCCTCCGCACCGAGGATGGTCTGGCCATTCGCGGTGCCCTTCGCACTGTCGCCAACGACCACCGAGTGGCCCATGCGCGCGGCGTAGTCGGCGGTCGGTACACCGGTGGGGTCGGTCGGATCGTTGAGCCCGGCGCCCGGGAACGCGATGCTGGCGTCCTGCTGTGGCAGCTCATGACGTGCGTTGGCACCAATCACCACTTCCTTGGAGCCGTTGGCAAACGCCCCATCGCCGACCAGCACCTGGTAGTCCTGCGCGGCATTGACCGCCCAGCAGTCCACGCTGGCGACCAACAGGTTGACGCATTTGTTCGACCAGGCCGGCGACCCGTCCGGCAACACCAGGCCGAGCAGGCCATTGGGATCGCCGTTGTTGATGTTGTAGATGTAGCTGTCGGAGGTGACGCCGCCGATCAGGGTCAGGTGCGAGCTGCCACCGGTGCTGGCGTTGCCCAGGCCATCGAGCAGCGTGCCGACCGGGGTCAGGTTGACCACCGGAACGCCCAGCACCGTGGTCACCGAATAGGTCTGCATCACGTTGGCGCTGCTGACCGACAGATTGCCGTTGCGCACATAACCGTCGCCGCCCAGCAGCCCCTGCGCCGTGGGCCCGACCAGCTGCGAAAGGGAGCCGACCAGGCCACCGGTGCCGATGATCAGACCCGCATTCGGATCGGCCGGTACCGGCCCTTTCGGGCTGCCCGGCGGCAACGCCGTCGGTGCCGGGAACACGGTGCCGAGGATCGGCGTGGTGATCGCGCCGACCGCACCGAGCACCGGTGTGGTGATCGCGCCCACCGTGGTGCCGACGCCGTCGAGCAGACCACCAACGGCCCCGCCGACGCCGTTCAACAACCCACCGAGGGCGTTGCCCAGTCCATTCGGCGCCAGCGCCATCGAGCTGGTCTGCACGGCGCTGACGCCCGCCGTCACGCGCTTGGGATTGCGGTCAGCGGCATCGACCACATGGCCGAGCGCATCCACGCGTACACCGCCGGCGACAGTGCTGGCCAGCGAGGCCTGCACGGCGTCCGGGGCGTCGGGGGTCACGGTAGCCTCGGCGATCAAGGCCGCCTTGGCCTGCACCTCGGCCGCCGCCAGGCGTGCCTGGGCGGCCGTATCGACCTTGGTTTCCAGGGCGGCATTGAGCGGCGACGGTGCGGCGGCGACGGCCACCTTGACGGTCGCATTCGCTTCGGCCTGCGCTGCCAACGCCCCACGGGCGGCGGCGGTCAGTCGCGCATCGGCCTTGACCGGCACCTGCACTGCGACGGCCGACGGCGCACGCGTGGCCGCAGCGTCAATGCCCAGCTCGGCCAATGCCGCCACCTGGGTACCCGGTGCGGCGACGCGCCGGGGCAGATCGGCGCTCAGCTGTGCACCGGTCTGCACCTGCAGCGCTGGCCGGCCGTGGGCCGCCTGATCGCCGAGATTGAGGTTGACGTTGGCATCCACGCTCAGCAGCGGCGTGGTGCCACGATCGCGTGCCGCGGCGGCCAAGGCCACTTCAGCGTCGAGTTTCACCGGCAGCGGTGCGGTGTACTTGGCCGCCAGTGCCTGCAGGTCGGTAAGTGTCTGGTTCTCGCCAGCCCATGCACTGCCTGTGCACAGCGCCAGTGACAAGCCCAGCGACAACACCGACATCGGCACCTTCAAGTGCACTACCACCGGGCCTGCGGCCAGGCTGCCGCGCGCGGTGGCGATTTCGGAGACGACCACCAGGGCATTCAGCCGGTGGCTCCACACCAATCGAAAGATACGGTTCATCAGGTATTCCCCCGTGTACGAACGCGTTGAACATCACCGGTGCCTGACGGCACGTGGATGTCATTACAGTCGAGGGGTCAAACCACGAGCACTTCATTCCGGCAGCGCAAACGTGCGTTCCGGCAAGACGACGGGGAAAACCGGCAGCGGGATGGGCAATTTCGGCAGCTTGCCGAATATGTGCACGGCGCAGGTGCAGAGGCCGGTTTGAACGATCAGGCCGGGCTGCCCATCTGCGCAGGCGCGCGCATCAACGTGTCGCGCGGCAGCTCGCCGAACACGCGTCGATAGTTGTCGGCGAATCGTGAGAGATCCCACAGCCCGCAGCTGAGTGCGATGGCCTTGACCGATTTTCGGCTGGAATCGGCCATCGACAGCCCGCGGCAGGCCGCGCATAACCGCAGCATCGACAGATACCGGTTGGGCGAGGTGCCGAAGAGGTCTTCGAAGGCATACCGCAACGCACGCTCGCTGACACCGGCCGCGTCACAGATTTCATTCATATAGATATAACGACGCAGATTGAGCCGCATGAAATTCTCGGCGCGCTGGGCGATCAGATAATGCGTGCGCCGACCGCGGCTGCAGGTGGGGTGGTCTTCACTGCCAGCGCCCAACAGTGCCTGGATGTGGTCATGCAGCAGCGTATCCACCGCATCGGCCGGCAAGGCACCGCCCTGCCCGGCCAACGCCGCGTGCACATCGGCGTAGCGCTGGGTGAGCCGCGCCCCGCTGCCTCCCGTGCTCACCTGGAACAGGGACAGTGCCTGACCGGAGGGCAAGGTGTTGCGCAGGCTCAACTCGGTCAGCTTGCGCTGCACGCGCTGCATGGGCGCGAGCAGCAGCGTCAGATGGGTACCGGCACTGAGCGTGAACTCGCTGATGCCTTCGGGCAGCACGGTCAACGCCATGCCGGCGGCCAGCGGCATGCCATGGCACCAGCTTGCATTTTCGTCGGTCGCATGGACGAGGCCCAGCAGGCACCAGTCCTGGGGAAGCATGAAACGCCCGCGAAAATGGAAGCCGCTCACGGCGGTGCAGAACAACGCCTCGTCATGCACCTGCGATTCAATCGCCGCACGCGGGCCGTTGCCGTCGAGCAGCACCATCTCCAGATCGCACACGCGCAGCACACCGCTGAGCGAGGCCAGGTCGAATGCCCGCAGCCCGCTCTCGATCTGGTCTTCCACCACACCATCTACCATGACAGTGATGCCCCCTTTGGCCTGGATCTCCGGTGCCTGCGCCGCATGGCCACCGGGTGCGCACTCCTGCGTTTCATGCTGCGCATTCTGTTACGGCCAACCCGCCGCGACGATGCCCGCCAGCTCACCCATCCAAATCATTCAGTGATCGCAGCTAAATCATTCAGCCGATGCGGCATCGGTTTTCGGCGAAGCCTTCGATGCGCATTTTTGGCAAGTATGCCCGAACTGGACCGCAGGTAAACAGAATCATAATCACCGTCACAAATATGACCGTCACCCGTGAAATCCAGCGTTTATACGCGCGCCAACGCTGTCAAAAAGTTGACATCACAGGACCATCACATAATCTCCACCCGCACTTCACTTTGCCGCGATTACATCAACTCCACGCACGGCCGACAAAACAACATCTTCATTTACTCAAGTTGAAGTGAGCGCTGCCGATTTTGTGTATTGGATACCGCGCGCTTCATCGAGCATCCAGTCAGGACGCCCGGTGGTACCGACGCGGTGATGCTGCAACGCAGGGGGAACGCCATGGACAGCAACCTTCATTTCCAGTGCCCGCATCGCCACTGCCGCACCTCGCAGGCAATGGCCGCACTGTCCAACGCGATCTGCCGCCAATGATGTCGGCCGGCACCGCCCGGTCGATAGCGCAGGCCTGAAAAGGCTGCACCGCGCAGGATGCGCGGTCGGGATGGCCGACCTGGCGGAGCCAGGCAACTCCATCGGTACCAGGGGCTGTATCCGCCCGTTCGGGCTCTGATTGGGATAGGGAGAAACCGTCATGAATGCATCCGTTCGCAAGTTCCTCGTGGAAGAAGATGGCGTGACCGCGCTCGAATACGGCCTGCTGGCTGCCGTGATCGCGGGCATTTTGGTGGCTGTCGGCAAAGAGGAAATCGAGAACTTCTTCAAGAACCTCTTCGGGAAGCTCGGCGAAGTCGTCGAAGACGCCACCGGAAAAGCGACCTGATCGTCTGATCTGAAGGCCATCGCTGTCGCCCGGCTCTCCCGCGGCGACGGCGTGGCATGGACCACGCTGTCGCACGACCGATTCGGGGGACATATCGCATGGAACTCCTTCCCCTGGTGGCACTGCTGCTGGGCGTACAGGTCGCCATCCATGACCTGTATGCCCGGCGGGTATCCAATCGCGGGTTGCTGTTGGCCACTGGCGTCGCGCTGGTCGCGCTTGCCTGGCAATGGATGATGGCGGGCCGCGGTTTTCCGGGCACGCATCTGCTCGGTTTCGCGCTGGGATTGCTATCGCTGCTGCCGTTCTATGCCATCGGCTGGATGGGCGCCGGTGATGTGAAGTACTTCGCGGTGCTCGGCCTGCTGCTGGGCGCCGCGCCGCTGTTGCCGATCTGGATCATCGCCAGCCTGCTCGCCGGCGCGCACGCGATGTGCGTGATCGTCGCGCGGCGCATCGTGCCGGCGCTGTCCCACGGCGCACTCTCCACCGACTCCAGCGGTCCGGTATCGCGCCGGCTGCAACCGGTAGTGGCGCAGTGGCGTCACGCGCGCCAGGGGCGGGTTGGCATCCCGTATGCGGCCTACCTGGCGTTGGCCAGTCTGTGGTGGGTGCTGCAGCAGCACTTCGGCGGTGCTGCATGAGCGTCACTCTCCCTCGCCGCCATCCTGCCCGACGCCAACGCGGTATCGCCACGCTGGAATTCGCATTGATGCTGATGTTCGGCCTGCTGCCATTGCTGCTGGTGACCTATTCCGGCGTGATGATCATGGCCGTGCAGCAGACGCTCTCGGCGGCGTCGGCCGAAGGCGCCCGGGCCGCGTTCCGCCATGCCACGCCGAGTGAGCGCCGCACGGCGGCCTGCTTGGCGGCACGACGCTCCATGCAATGGCTGCTGACCTACGCCAAGCAGACGCCTGACTGCGCCGTGGCAGGCGCCCCGCCGATCACCGTTTCCACGCCTGCGCCCTGCGCGGACCTGCCCGCCGTGCAGTGCATCCGCGTGGAAGTGAGCTACGACTATCGCGCCCACCCCTTCCTGCCCGGCACGGGCCGTGTCTATGGCTGGGTGATGCCCACGCCGCTGCGCAGCAGCGCCGTCTCCCAACTGGACCTCGGCGGCAACTGATGACCCTCCGGAGAACCGCATGCTCAAGTTGACCCGCATCGCCGCGATCCTGTTGATCGGCCTGGCGGTGATCCTGGCGATCGTCGCCTTCGGCGTCAGCCGTCGCGCCAGCCAGGTGCCGCCGGGCACACCCGCGACGGCCAGCACGCCCGAACAACCGGCGACGTGGCCGGTGGTCGAGGCGGTCGGCGCCCTGCCCGCCGGGCGACCCATCACCGCCGAGGACCTGCGGGTCAGCGGTCATCCGCAGCGCCCCGTGGGCGCCTACACCTCGATCAATGCCCTGGTTGGCGCCGTGCCGACCCAGGACATCCCGGCCGGCACCCAGATCCAGACCGCGCAGATCGCGCAGGGTTTTTCGCTGCGCCTGAATCCCGGCGAGCGCGCACTGGCCGTGCCGGTGGACGAACTGGTCGCCGCAGGCAACCGCATCCAGCCCGGCGATTTCGTCGATGTGTTCCTCAACCTGCGGGCGTCGGGTGGATTGCGCGACGAAGGCGACGCGCAGACCCGGCTGCTGTTGTCACGGCTGCGCGTACTCAGCTACGGCGCGCACGACATCCAGAGCGTGGCCAACGAGGCGGCCGATGGCAGCGAGCCGGCACCTTCAGACAGCCGCGCCCAGGACATCACCGGCGGCAGCAGTTCGGGCAGCGGTTCGCGCAGCGATGGAACGACTGCGCCGGCCCGCAGCGCCGTCCTGGCCGTGCCGGTTGCCGAGGCGAACCGGCTGCTGCTCGGCGCCCAGCAGGGCAAGCTGTTCCTGGCGCTGCGCAACCCGGCCGACATCGGCCTGCCGGACCGGGCGTTGTTCCCGGTGCCCAACCGCGTGCTCAGCCCGCGCCGCGAACTGTCGGCCGACGAGCGGCTTGCCCTGCAGCGCCCCGAGAACGACGCCTACGCCGGCATCGACAGCGACGCACTGGCCGGACGCGGGCGCAGCGCCGCCGCGGCGCTGTCCGTGCCCAGCACCGCCCCCCGGCGCGCCACACCGCGCGCGGACCGTGGCATCGAAATCATCCGTGGCGACATTTCCTCCCACAGCGGGTCGCGTTAAGCCCATGCCGAGACAGCCCATGACCGAACGCCCCACCCTCGCGCGCCGTCTCTCCCACGCCCTGCCGCGCTGCCTGCTGGCCGGCGTGCTGATCGCCAGCCCGCTGCTGGCCAGTGCCGAAGCGGAGCTGGTGCTGCAGACGCGCGAGCAGCGCCCGTGGTCGTTGCCGGCCAATCTGGAGCGCATGGCCATCGCCGACCCCAGCGTGGCCGACGTGGTGATGCTGCGCGGCCGCGAGGCGCTGCTGGTGGGCAAGGCACCGGGGAGCACAACGCTGCTGCTGTGGCGCAACGGGAATCGCGAGCCGGAGCGGCTGCAGGTGGAAGTACGCAGCGCGGTCCAGGGCGCCCTGAGCGCATCGGGCGGCGGCACCGGGCTGATCGTGCAGGACGGTCAAGGCCTGCTGCAGGGCCTGAGTCCTTCGCTGCTGGACCACCAGAACAGTGTCAAAGCCGCTGCGATGGCGGTGGGCAAGGAGGGCCAGCTGGCGGACGTCTCCACCATCGCCAGTGGCGGCGTGGTCCAGGTCGAGGTGAAGATCGTCGAGTTCAACAAGTCGGTGCTGCGCCAGATCGGCATGAGCTTCGGCAACAAGAATTTCAACCGCAACAACGGCTTCTACTACGGCATCACCCGCCCCGGCGCCACCCTCCCCGGTGTGTTGCCGGCCGGCGAAACGGCGGGGCCCGACGACGTCATCATCACCAACCCGCTTTCCTCGGCGTTCGGGCTGGTGTTCAAATCCCTCACCCACGGCTGGGACGCCAACATCGACCTGCTGCAGAGCAACGGCATGGCCCGGGTCCTGGCCGAGCCCACCCTGGTCGCGCTGTCCGGGCAGAGCGCCAGTTTCCTGGCCGGTGGCGAGCTGCCGATCCTGGAGCCGCAGGGCCTGGGTACCACGACCGTCACCTTCAAACCCTTCGGCATCGGCCTGACCGTCACGCCGACCGTGCTCGGCCCGAACCGCATCGCCCTGAAGGTCGCGCCGGAAGCCAGCGATCTGAACTATGCCGCCGGCATCACCTACAACGATGTGCAGGTGCCGTCGATCACCACCCGCCGTGCCGACACCACAGTGGAACTGGGTGACGGAGAGACGTTCGTCATCGGCGGCCTGGTCAGCAACAACGTCAGCTCCAATGTGGACAAGGTGCCGCTGCTCGGCGATCTGCCGATCATCGGCTCGTTCTTCCGCACCCTCAACTACAAGAAGGAAGAAAAGGAGCTGGTCATCATCGTCACGCCACGGCTGGTGCAGCCGTTGGCCCAAGGCACCGAGGTGTCGTTGCCCGGCCAGCGCGAGGCCTCGCCGAACCTGCCGGTCTGGGGCGCCTGGCTGCTGAGCCCGGCCTCCTCGGACCAGCTGCCCGGCTTCTCGCGCTGAGCCCGATGCCAGGAACCCGCCCGCCATGTCCGCCACTCTGCAACTGGTCCAGCCACGGGATGCTTCGATGAAGCTCGTGCTGTTCGCACCGGACCGCGAACTGGCCGCCCTGCTGTCGGCGCTGTTGCCGTCGCTGGGCGCGGTGCAGTGGCTGGACAGCGCCGCACCGGCCTCGGCGCTGGAGCCGCTGCGCGACACCGGCTGCGTGGTGCTGCTGGACTACCGGCATGAGAACGCGGCCTTCTCCGCAGCCCTGACCCGGCAGCTGCAGGCCCAGGCACCGGAGCTGCCGCTGGTGGCGATCGGCTCCACCCATGCCGACCACATGGACGGCGTGGTCACCGCGTTGCGCGCCGGCCTGCGCGACCTGCTCGACCTGGACAGCACGCCGCAGGACATGGAAGCGGTACTGCGCCGCGCGGCAGCACTCGCCGCGCAGGGCCGTGGCAGCGCGCCGGTGGCGCCGCCGGCACGCGCGCGCATGGTGCTGCTGCTGGGCGTACGCCCCGGGGTGGGCAGCAGCACGCTGGCCGCGCATCTGGGCGTACTCAGCGAGCAGGCGGCCGCCCGCCAGGTCACGGCGGCCGAGCCGGCACCCTCCAGCGCAGGCACGTTGCTACTGGACCTGGGGCAGCCCACCGGCGACCTGACGCTGTACCTCAACGTCGACCCGACCTTCCATTTCGACGATGCGCTGCGCAATGCCGCACGCATCGATGCCACGTTGGCGCGTACGGCGATGGCCCACCATGCGGCCGGCGTGACCCTGCTCGGCCAGCCGCCCGGCATGGAAGGCACCGCACTGGCCGATCCGGGCATGTTGATGCAGCGCCTGCGCAGTGTCTTCCACACCGTGCTGTGCGACCTCGGCGGCGTCCCGCTGCGCCAGTTGCCGGTGTCGCTGCTCAACAGTGCCGACGAGATCTGGCTGATCGCCGACCAGTCGATCGGCACCCTGGTCTCGCTGGACCAGATGCTCCGCCATCTCACCCAGGTGGGCGCGCGCGACGCCCGGCTGCAGCTGGTCATCAACCGCCATGACGATGCCAGCGGGCTGAGCCCGGCGCAGATCGCGGCACGCTTCGAGCTGCCGCTGTTGGCAGTACTGCCCGATCGGCCCACACTGCGTTCCAGTGCCAGCCATGGCCGCCTGCTGCTGCAGGATGCGCCGCGTGACCCGTATGTGCGTGCCCTTGCCCCGCTGTTGTCGCACCTGGATCCGACGGCCCCCGCGCCGGCCAGGGGCTGGCGGGAACACCTCGCCCTTCGCCTGAGTGGTTCCCCATGGAAGACAAAGTGACCCCGTTTCCGTCCCCCACCGCCCGCGCCGAAGCAGCGGCCGACGCCGAGCACGGCGTGCAGCCGTTCGAGCAGTCCGAGCAGTACCAGAAGGTGCTGATCGCCGCCCATGAGCACCTGCTCAACAGCATCGAGGACGAGCGCATCGATATCGATGCGTGGGCACCGGACACCGTGTCGCGCTATGTGCACGCGCAGACCGCCGGCTTCGTGCACGAATGGCGCATTCCGATCAACGAAGCCGAGAAGGACATCGTCGCCACTGCGCTGGTCAAGGAACTGACCGGCTTCGGCCCGCTGGATGATCTGCTGCATGACCCGGAGATCGAGGACATCCTGATCAACGGCTACAAGGACATCCACGTCTCCCAGGGCGGCATGCTCAAGCGCGCGCCGCAGCGCTTCAGCGATGACAGCCACCTGCTGCGCATCCTGCGCCGGATCCTGGCGCCGCTCGGGCGCCGCCTGGACGAATCCAACCCGATGGTGGATGCGCGCCTGCCCAATGGGGGTCGCCTCAACGCGATCATCTCGCCGTTGGCCGTGGATGGGCCGATGGTCTCGATCCGGAAATTCCGCAAGGACCCGTTCACGCCCGACGAACTGCTGCGCATGGGCACCTTCGACCGGCCGATGCAGGCCCTGCTGCACGCGATGGTGCTGGGCCGCTGCAACATCCTGGTCTCCGGCGGCACCAGCTCGGGCAAGACGTCCCTGCTCAATGCACTGGCCAATTACATTCCGGCCAACGAGCGCGTGATCACCGTCGAAGACACCGCCGAGCTTTCGCTCAACCATCCGCACGTGGTGCGCCTGGAAAGCCGGATCGGCGGCGCCGACGGCAACGGCGCGATCAGCATCCGCGACCTGGTCCGCAACAGCCTGCGCATGCGCCCGGACCGCATCGTGGTCGGCGAAGTGCGTGGCGCCGAAGTGCTGGAAATGCTGCAGGCGATGAACACCGGCCATGACGGCTCGATGGCCACCATCCACGCCAATTCGCCGCGCGACTGCCTGTACCGCATCGAGATGCTGGCCGGCTTCGCCGGCTTCCAGGGCAGCGAGGACAGCCTGCGCCGGCAGATCGCCAGTGCCATCGATTTCATCGTGCAGATCTCGCGGCTCGGCAGCGGCCGCCGCGTACTGGTCTCGATCACGGAAATCACCGGTGTCACCGACAACATGATCGCCACCCAGGAGATGTTCCGTCACGAAGTGCAGATCGATGCGGACGGCAAGGAGTACGACCGCTGGGTCGGGCTCGGCTTCCAGCCGCATTCGCACAAGCTCGAACCGTTCCGCCGGCAGCTGCGCGAAGCCTTGGGCGGAGGCTTCTGAGCATGGCCTTCGTCCTGCTCCTGTGCAGTGCGGCGCTGGTGCTGGTGGCGGTGGCCGTGGAGCTGTGGGGCGGCGCGGCCGCGCGCGAACAGCGCCGGCTGTCGCTGCAGCACGCCGAACAACGCCTGGCGCGCCCGGACACCGCGCCACGCCTGGCCGGGATCAGCGACGCCCCGGCCACCCCGATGCCGGCGACCAGCGCACCCGCCGGCCTGCCCTGGGACGCGCTGATGCGGCGCGCCGCGCTTCCCACCGGCTGGCGGGTGCCGCTGCTCATCATCGCCGGCGCGGCGCTGCTGGCCTGGGTCGCCAGTGCGCGGCTCGGCACGGCGTGGGCCGCGCCGATCGTGCTGGTCGTGAGTGCGTTGGCGGCCTGGTTCTGGGTCTCGCGGCGGATCCACCGGCTGCAGGCCAAGCTGCTGCGCCAGCTGCCCGACTTCCTCGACAACCTGGTGCGCCTGGCCGGTCTCGGCAACAGCCTGCAGATGGCGTTCCAGACCTCGGCCGCGCAGATGCCGATGCCGCTGCGCGGCCTGCTCGATACCACCCTGTCCTACACGCGCAGCGGCCTGGACCTGGACCGCGCCCTGGCACAGGCTGCCCAGCCGTACCGGCTGGAAGCGCTGAACGTCCTTTCGGTGGTGCTCGGCGTGAGTGTCCGCATCGGCGGCCGCGCCGATCAGATCCTGCAGCGCATGGCCGATTTCATGCGCGACCTCGACCAGGCCCAGCAGGAGCTGATGGCGACCACCTCCGAAACCCGCATGTCGGCGTGGGTACTCGGCCTGCTGCCGCCGATCAGCGCGGTGCTGATGGCGATCACCAGCCCGGACTTCTTCCAGCCGATCATCCACGAGCCGCTCGGCCACAGGCTGCTGTTGTGGGCACTGGGCCTGGAACTGATCGGCGGCTTCCTGCTGTACCGGCTGGCCAAATCGATATGAGCGCCCGCCTCTCCTTCCACACCGGGAGTGCACATGACCGCTAACGGCTGGTGGATCGCCACATTGCTGCTGCTTGCCGCCGGCGTCGCCCTGCTCGGGCTGCGGGGCTGGGTGCTGAGCGGGCGCGAGCAACGCCACCAGGACGCCTTGCAGGCCGCCCTGCGCCCGCGCGATGCATCCGGCAGCCCTGCCTCGCCACAACAGGCGCCAGTCAGCCTGCGTCAGCGCTGGCTCACTGCGATCGCCGCGCTCGGCCAGCGCTTCAATGGCGGGCGCATCGAAGCGGCGCTGCTCGCCCCGGAAGATCGGCTGCTGCTCGACCAGGCCGGTTGGAACACCCATGCCGGCACGGCGATTTTTCTCGCCCTGCGGCTGCTGATCGCGGTCGCCACGCTGGTGCTGGTGCTGGCGTTCAACCACAGCACCGGCTTCAGCCGCGCGATGGTGATGTTCGGCGCGCTGGCCTTCGGCATCCTGCTGCCCAAGTTTGCCCTGCGCGCGTGGGCGATGCGCCTGCGCAAGCAGGTCTCTGCCGAGCTTCCGCTGCTGATCGACCTGCTGCGCCTGCTGCAGGGCGTCGGCTTCAGCATGGACCAGAGCCTGCAGACCCTCGGCGACAAACTCCGCAATGCGGTGCCGGTACTGGGCCGCGAGATCCACCAGGCCAACATCGCCTACATGCACGGGCGCAGCCGCGAGCAGTCGCTGCGCCGGCTGGGCGAGTCGTACGACGATGAAGACCTGCGCAGCCTGGTGCAGCTGATCCTGCAGGTGCATGCCCACGGCGGCGCGGTGCAGGAGCCGCTGCGCCAGTTCAGCATCCGCCTGCGCGAGCAGCGCCGGTCCACCCTCAAGGAGAAGGTCGGCAAGCTCTCGGTGAAGATGACCGTGGTGATGATGTTGACGTTGTTGCCGGCGCTGATGCTGGTGCTGGCCGGTCCGGCCATCATCGCCCTCGCCTCCGCCCTGACCAAACTGGATTGAACGCCATGCGCCACGCCGTGCTTTCCCGCCTTTGCCTGCTGCTCGCCGCGACCGCCCTCTGCGCGGCCTGTTCCAGCGTGCGCAACGGCTACCGCCAGGACCCGATGGCACTGGCCTCGCCCGAGGTGGCGCCGCAGGACGACAAGCAGCTGTACGTCGAGCTGATCTCGAAAATGCAGCAGCAGGGCGCGTATTACGCGTCGCTGGCGCATGTGGAGGCGTACCGCCAGCGCTATGGCGACAGCCCGCAGCTGCGCCTGCTGAATGCCGATGCGCTGCGCGAAACCGGGCAGCGTGACGCCGCACTGGCCATGTACGGCAGCCTTACCAGTAGCCCTCAGGCCGCCGCGGCCTGGCACGGCATCGGCCTGATCGCCGCCCGCGACGGCGACGCGGTACGCGCCGAGCAGGCACTGGCAAAGGCGGTGCAACTGCAGCCGTTGAACACCGGCTACCTGGGCGATCTCGGCTTTGCCCGCCTGCGCGCCGGTGACTGGGCCCGCGCACAGGAGCCGCTGGCCAAAGCCGCCGAGTTGTCCCCGGGCAGCGCGAAAGCCAACGCCAATCTGGCGGTGTGGGCACTGCTGCGCGGCCAGAACGAGATGGCCGAGACGATCATGCGCAACGCGCGCCTGACCGACAGTGCGCAGGCCGAGGTCCGGCGGCTGGCAGAACAGCTGCGCCAGCAGGCCAGCCCCGCCCCGTCGGTGCAACGCGCACCGGCCAGCGTCGCCGCCGCGACGGCCGCACCGGGCGCGGACACCGACACCGCGCCTGCACCGCACGCGGCCGCCAGCAGCCCGGCACCGCGCAGGGTTGCGGCCGATACCGATCGTCGCGCCCGTACCGATGCGCGGCTGGCGCCATCGATGCTCGAACGCTTCAGCACGCCCACTCCTGCCAGCGAGACCACGCCATGAGCCAGCTGCGTCGCTTACCTGTTCCCTTCCTGCGCGATGGCCTGCTTGTGATGCTGCTCGCCTTGGCGATGCCCGCGACGGCGCAGCAGGCACCGCTGACCGGACAGATGCTCGGTGGGCCGCAACCGCCGGCAGCCACGTTGCCGGCACAGCCAGCGGCGCAGCCCGCTGCGGCGGCGTCCGTTCCGCCCCCTGTGGCGCCCACGCCGACCTATGCAGCGGGCCTGCCCGCCGAGCGCTACATGCCGCCCGCACCGCCGCCGCGCAGCGAGATCGGCCAGACCACCCGCGACCTGCTGCGCATGCAGGCCCAAGGGACCCATGCCGGGGCGCGGCTTCCGATTCTGGGAGACCAGGCCGCCGCCAGCTACGCGCGTTACCTGAAGAGCTTCGAACACGAGATTCCCGAGTTCCTCAAGACCAGCGTGAAAAAGGACGCGGGCGGTTCCAACGACGGAGGTTGATGCCATGCAACTGTCCAGCGCCCGTGCGCCCCGGCCGTCGCGGCGGCGGCTGCGCGGCGGGATGTCGGTCACCATGATGCTGGTCCTGCTCGGCCTGGTCGGCATGCTCGGCCTGGTGGAAGTGGGGTATCTGTACTGGGCCAAGCGCGATGCGCAGAAGGTGGTGGACCTGGCCTCGATGGCCGGCGCGCAGCGGCTGGACCTGTGCAATGCCAACCGCACCGACAACAGCGCCGCCCGCGGCAACGCGCAGAAGGACAACGGCTTCGCCGGCACGCTGGCGATCCAGTGCGGCAACTGGAACCCGGGCCGCGGCGCGGAGGATCATTTCAGCACGACCGTCGACGCGGCCAATCCCCTCAATGCGGTCAAGGTCGTCGCGACGCGCTCCGTCGTCCCGTTCTTCGGCCAGAACACGCGCCTGCCGGTGATCCGCGCGCAGGCCGTGGCCACCCGTGCGCCGCCAATCGCGGTGTTCTCGGTGGGCTCGCAGCTGCTGCGGGTCAATGGGCGGTCACCGCTGGGGGACGTTCTCTGCACCGTGGGCGCGTGTCTGGATCAGACGACACTGCTCGGCTATGACGGGCTGGCGCAAGCGAAAGTCACCCCGAATGGCCTGCTTCAGGCGCTGGGGATTCCGGTCAACGCGAACATTGGAATCGCCGAGTTCAATGCACTGCTGGCCGCCAACCGGGTCTCGCTCGGCCAGCTGCTGGACGCCACGGCCACGGTACTGACCAACAGTGGTGTCGCCAATGTGGATCTGAGCGCACTGCGCAATGCGCTCGCGGCAAAGCTCGATCTCAATCAACTCAATGTCCAGCTCGGCAGCACCGATACGACGGGTGGATTGTTCGCCCGCATTGTCGCCCCGGAAGGTCCCGCCTCCGCGGCGCTCCAAGCCGACGTCAACGCGCTGGACCTGATCACCACCAGCATCAGCATTGCCAGCGGCGGCCGCGGTGTCTCCGTCAACAACCTCAAGGTGCTCGGGATGGTGCAAGCTCAGACCGCCATCATCGAACCGCCCTCAATCGCGATCGGGGGGGTGGGTGCGCGCGCGTACAATGCCCAGGTCAGGCTCAGGCTGAACATCGACACGGACGAGCTGTTCCTCCTCGCGCCCGTGCTCAAAGCACTGAAGATCCGATTACATCTCCCGATCCACGCCGATGTCACCAATGCCATGGGCACATTGACATCGCTGCACTGTGGAACGAGCCCGGCGACAGCCAGCGTACGTGTCGATTCCTCCGTCCTTCGGACCTGCGTGGGCAAATTGCCTGCCAATGCCTGGCTCTCCACACGCAATGCCTGCGATGCCGGCCTGGGGAACGAAGATCTGCTTACCTTGCTGGGCGCTCCGCTGGTGACCGACCAGATCAAGCTCAATGCCTTGACCCTCAGCGAGACACTCACGTTGGCCGCGGGTCAAACGCAGTCGACGTGGATCAACAAGGCGCAGTTGGGGACAGCGGTGGCGGACCTGGTCAAGGAGTTGCTTCGCGTCCTGAGCAACGTGTTGAACCCTGCCAGCCGGGGCATGAACACGGCAGATACCGCGTCCCGGCTGGCCGACCAGTACATCGCGGCCGCCCACCCCGATGGCGGCCGCTACAACGTCGACAGCATCATCGCAGCCGTTCGCGACGGATCGGCAAGCAAGGGACTGGAGCCGCTGGGCGACTGGCCCATCAAGAAAGGCGTTCCAGAGCCCTGCGTGATCTTTCTGGGAACCTGCTTCCGTGATGGAACGGTCTGGGAGGGCTATCGCGCCGCGGTGACAGGCCGTGGCATGGGCGTGCTAGACGGATTGCTTGGAACGTTGCTCGGCGGCCTGCTGGTGAACCGCTGCGACAGTCTGTTCGGCAACCTGGGCAACTACAACAATTGCTTGCGGAGCAACCTGGTGTCCTATCTCCAGACAGCACCGGACGGGCTTCTGGACGGGCACCTGGGCGCCGGGGTGCTTGATCCAACCACCAATCAGGTGCCGGGCTGCAGCGGCCTGCTGTGCTCCCTGCTCAAGCCGGCGCTGGAGGGGCTCATCAAGCCACTGCTCAATGGCGTCGGCACCCTGCTCTCGCAGACCCTGGCCCAGATACTCGGGCTGGAGCTGGGCCGGACCGACGTGCACATGCAGTCCATCCAGTGCACCCCGGCGCAGTTGGTTTATTGACGCTGCGCTGGCGTGCCGACAGCGCGAAAGTGCGTGCTAGACTGCGGCGGGGACTTTACTTCACTGATAATCCACTCGTGGATGGCCTGAATATGCGAGAGAGAAAAGGGGTTGGTTCCATCGTCGCGCACGCGCTGACCGGTGGGATTGTGTTGCTGCTGTCGTTGAGCGTCGTCCCGCAGGCCCTGGCTGCGCGCGCACCGCGGGCCGAGCCGGCCGTGGATGCCGCCGCCCGCCCTGCACCGGTGGTCCGCAATACCGTGGACGAACTGCGCCAGCTGGTCGATTCCAAGCAGCTCACCGAGCTTCGCACCACCTACAACGGTAGTTACGGTGCCAGCCTGCTGTTCAACACCAGCACGCTGAATTACTACGTGGCGCTGTTCCACGAAAAGGACTTCTGGCGCGTGATCAAGACCGATTCGGTCGACAACGCCGAGAAGGTCTACCGCACCTTCGTCGAACAGACCGAACAGCTGGCCCAGGTGTATATCGATACCACCCGCCTGCAGGCCGGCAAGCGCTATACCGAAAACCTGGTCGCCTACAACGAAGAGCGTCTGCGCAGCCTGCAGCAGGAAGCGGATCTTCAGCGCCAGCAGTCGCTGCAGGTCAGCGCCTCGCTGGAACAGGCCAAGCAGCAGGCGGTCAGCCTGAGCACGGACCTGCGCAGCAGCCACAGCGAGCTGGACGCGCTGAACCAGCGCATCCAGACGTTGCAGGCGCAGCAGCTGAATCCGGCATTGTCGCTGCCCTCGGCCGAGACGGCTACGCCGGACCCGGCGCCGCAGGGTAACCCCGGCACTCCGTAACGGCATCGCGCGCCCTGCCTGTGCAGGGCTCGTGACTGACGGCGCCGTTGGCGCCGTCGTTCTTTCCGGTGCAGTACCCTTGGTGGCGCAGACGTACTGCCGCATCAGCAAGGAGTGCCCCATGCCCGTTCCACGCCCCCGCATCGCCCTGTCCCGCGTGCGCGCCACCCTGGCGTCATCGCGCGCCCGGCTGGCCGCGGCCCTGGTCGCGGTGCTCGCCCTGCCGGGCGCCGCCACGGCCGCCCCAGCCTTGCCCACCTCGCCGCCGCTGTCGGCCGAAGCGTCCGATCCCGGGCTGCTGGGCTGGATGCAGGGCGCGCCGCCGCCGGAAGACAAGCGCATCCGTTACACGGATGACGACTATTTCAGTTTCCCCAAGCTGCGCTGGACGGCCTGCCATTTCCGCCAGTTGATGCCCACCGTGGGCGTCAGCCGGGGCCCGGGTGCCGCGCATGACCTGCCGCGCCGGCTGGATGCCGCGATCGACGCGCTGTCGTTCACACCCACCGGCACCCACCGTCAGATGACCTGGGCACAGTCGCTGTCGGCCAACTACACCGACGGCATCGTGGTGCTGCACGACGGGGTGGTGGTCTACGAACGTTACAGCGGCTGCCTGGACGAGCACGGCCAGCACGGTGCGATGTCCGTCAGCAAGTCGATGACCGGCCTGCTCGGCGAGATGCTGGTCGCCGAGGGGGTGATCGATGAAACCCAGCGCGTGAGCGCGATTGTTCCCGAGCTGAAGGACAGTGCGTTCGGCGATGCTACGGTCAAGCAGGTGCTGGAGATGACCACGGCACTGCGCTACAGCGAAGACTACGCCGACCCCAACGCCGAGGTCTGGGCGTTTTCCGCCGCGGGCAGCACCCTGCCCCCTGCCCCGGGCTACACCGGGCCGCGCAGCTATTACGATTACCTGCAGACCGTGCAGAAACAGGGCCGCCACGGCGAGGCGTTCGGCTACAAAACGATCAACACGGACGCGCTGGGCTGGATCATCGCCCGGCGTACGGGGCAGTCGGTTGCACAGTTGCTGCAATCGCGGATCTGGCAACGCCTTGGCGCCGAACAGGACGCGTACTACACCGTTGATTCCACCGGCACGCCGTTTGCGGGCGGCGGCTTCAATGCCGGCCTGCGCGATCTGGCCCGCGTCGGCCAGCTGCTGCTCGACGACGGCAAGGTCGACGGCCAGCCCATCGTGCCCGCCGCCGCGATCACCCGTATCCGGGCCGGCGGCAACAAACAGGCCTTTGCCAAGGCCGGTTACGCGCAGCTGCCGGGCTGGAGCTATCGCGGCATGTGGTGGATCTCCCACAATGACCATGGCGCCTACATGGCGCGCGGCGTGCATGGCCAGGCGCTGTACATCGACCCCACCGCACGGGTGGTGATCGCCCGGTTCGGCTCGCATCCGGTCGCCGCCAACAGCGCCAACGACCCGACCACCCTGCCCGCCTTCGATGCCGTGGCGCGGTATCTGATGGCGCGGCCCTGAGCGTGCGTGCCGGCTGACTACCGGCACGCATCGTGCACCAGGTCATCCATTCGCCGGCTGAGCGCCAGGCTCGGCCGGCCGCCCGCTTTCCGGTAGGTCGTCTCGCGCTGGCGTCGCGCGGCGGCGCAACGGGCCGGATCGGCATGCACGGAGATGACCGCCCCCCGGATCGCGGGCGTCGGGCGGACACTGCATCGCGGCGGATGCTTCTGTCGCGCGGGCGCGGCCTCAGCACGCCGCTTGACCTGGAGTTCCTGCCGCACCGACTCGATATGGATCGCATTGGCCCAGGTATCGGCGGGCGGCGGCATCTCGCGGATGCGCTCGGTGCGTCCCTCGCACGGGGTGGACTGATACTGACGCGCGCCGTCGACCAGGCAGGTATGCACCTGTCGCGGCGGCAGATCCACCGCTGTGGCGCTCATCATCAGGGTCAGCCACCACGCAGGCATCGCATCACTCCGTCCAGATGCGTCCAGCATGTTTCAGAGGCGGATGGCCGAGCCGTGACCGGCTGCACTGTGGGCGCGCGATGCGCATGCCCCTGACACGCCATCACTGCCATGCCCTACCCAGGTGCTATGGCTTGGCGCCCACGTGCAGTTCCAGCACTTCGTCACCCAGGGCATCGATCTCGCCGGTCGGCCGCCAGCCCAGGTAGCGATAGAAGCCATGCGAGCGCACCGCAGGGTCCGCCGCACACCCCAGGATCAGCCGCGAATGGCCGGCCTCGACAAGATCGGCAATGGACAGATCCAGCAGCCGCCGACCGATGCCCCGCCCTTCATGGGATGGCAGCAATGCCAGCACCACGATCTCGCCGCCGTCGCGATCGCCGAAGCAGTAGCCGACCATGTGCTCGCCTTCCAGCGCGATATGCCCCGGCAGTACATCGTCACGGATACCGGCCGCCCAGCTGTCTTCAGTGATGCCGAGTCCGGCAAGATCGGCAGCGGAAAAGGCATTTTCACGGGTGCGTCCACGCAGATCGATGCAGGCAGCGGCATCGCCCGGCACGGCGCGGCGGTAATGAATCGGGTGGATCACGCGTACTTCCTGCAACCGCCGGAACACTCGGCAGCGCGCAGTATGCCGTCGCATGCGCTGTAGACCCAAACGCAGCGGGCCCGGGAGTGCCGGGCCCGCGAGGGAATTACAGGAAGCGGTAGTCGAACTCCAGCCACAGCTGGCGACCGTAGGGGTCGTAGTTGCCGACCGGATAGAACGGCCAGCCACCGCCGTTCTTGTCCGCCGGTGGGCGGCTGTCACGCAGGTTGTTGACGATCAGACCGAGCGTGGCGTTGTCGTTGAGCTTGCGGTAAAGACTGGCGTTGTAGGTCATGTACGGCGCGATGCGGCCACTGCCGTCTGTCTTCGGCAGCGAGCCGTAGCGCATGCCGTACAGGGTGGCGGTCCAGTCGTTGATCGCCCAGGTGACGCTGCCGTTGACCTTGCTGCGCCACTGGTAGGAATCCAGCGAGTTGCGCTGGTCCTGCACGTCATCGCCGGCGAACTGGCGGTAGCTGTGATCGATCACCAGCGAGTACGCGACGCGGGCCGAGAAGCGGCCATAGCGGCCGGCGTCCCAGCGCAGGTTCGACTTCAGGTCGATGCCGCGCACGGTTTCGGAGGCGGCGTTGATCGGATTGATCAGCACGCGCACCACCTGGTTGGGCTGCACGGCGGCATCGGCCGGATTGCGGATCACGCGGCGCAACGCGTCCTGGCATTGTGCCGAGCCGATGTCGCGTGCGTCGCCACCCACGGTCTGGCCAACGCGGCAATCCGCTTCGTCCTTGAGGATGCGGGTGGCATCCAGGTTGGTGACCTCGTCGTCGATGCGGATGTCGTAGTAGTCGGCGGTGAAGTCCAGGTTGGCCGACGGCGACCACACGAAGCCCAGACCGTAGGACGTAGCGGTTTCCGGCTGCAGTTGTGGGTTGGCGCCACTGGTGTAGTCGATCGCCAGCCCGCTGAAGTCGCAGTCATCGTAGGCCTGCCCCGCACTTCGGCAGCGCCAGTAGTCGGTCATGCCGGGGTTGTAGCCGCGCGTTTCGGTGGCGAACACGTAGTTCATGTCCGGCGCACGGAAGCTGGTCGCTGCACTGGCGCGCAGCAGCAGCGTATCGAACGGACGGAACTCCAGGCCCGTGCTCCATGTCGTCTTGCCCAGGTGGTCCCCGGCGGCGCGGTACTGGTCGTAACGGCCGGCGACGGTCGCGGTCAGACGCTCCAGCAACGGCAGCTGCAGTTCCACGCCGGCCGCATAGCGGTCACGTTCGCCACCTGCCGGAATGCCGGCGTTGAGATTCCAGAACACCCCCTGCGCCAACGCCGGGTCCGGGCGGTTGCTGTAGCCCTGGCTGCCGGCTTCGACGACGGCTGCCAGCGCGGCACGGCCACCGGGCAGATCGAACAGCTGGCCGTTGACGCTGACGCTGGCCGTCTGCAGCCACGCGGCGTTGCGGCTCTCGTAACGGTCCGACAGGCCCTCGTATTCGCCTGGAGTCAGCGGCTGGTACAGGCGCGACGGATCCGGTGCGTAGACCTCCACGCCGTTGCGGGTGCCGAGCTGTGGGCCGAGCAGGTACTCGTTGATACCGACCAGCAGCCCCGGGCGCTGTGTCCTGTTCTCATAGCGCGAGCGGCTGTAGGCCGCTTCGTAGTCCCAGTCCGAGCTGCCGATGCTGCCGCGGGCGCCCACGTTGAACGACCACGACTGCTCCAGGAAACGGTTGGCATTGCGCTGCACCCCACCGATCTCTTCGGGCGCGAAACGCCGGTACCAGCTTTCCAGCTGGCCACTGTTCTGGTTGTAGAAATAATTGCGCGAGGAGGTCCAGCTCGGTGCGCGGGTGTTGTTGTAGATGCGCGCGGTGCCGATGGCCGCATCGGCGAACAGTTCCTGGCGATCATTCAAGCGCCAGGTCACCGCGCTGTACGCGTCGATGTTGCGCTTCTCGGTCTGCACGGTCCAGAACGTGGGCGCGGCTTCATTGCTGCCGCAGTACCAGCCCTGGCGCGGATTCTGCGCACGGAAGACGCTGCCGCCATACAGCGTGCTGGAGGCATCGCAGCCGTCGGTGCCGGGATCGATGTAGTTGTTGGTGGAGGCGTTGCGGCGATAGGCCACGGCCGTCGCGAGCGGCGCCACGCCGCGCGGGTCGTCGGTCAGCGAGTCCATGAAATCGCGCTGCGAACCGTAGATCGCCTTGCGGTTGGCGATCTCCAGGCCGAAGATCGCGTCCCACTGCTCGCCCGAGCCGCCGCCGACCGCCTGCAGGCGCTGGTTGTCGCCGCCACCCTGTTCGGTGGTGCCGGCGCGCACATTGATGCCGACGCCGTCATAGGTCTTCTTCAGGATGATGTTGACCACGCCGGCGATCGCATCGGAGCCGTACACGGCCGAGGCACCACCGGCCAGCACTTCGATCCGGTCGATCAGCGCACTGGGAATGTTGGCCAGGTTGACCACATTGACCGAGCCTTCATAGGCCAGCGGGTAATCCGACTGGCGGCGACCGTTGACCAGCACCAGGGTGCGGTTGGGGCCGAGGCCGCGCAGGTTGATGGTGTTGGCGGCGGGGGTGAACGTATTGCCGAAGTCCTCACCCTGCACATTGCCGGTGTTCTCGGTCAGTGCGCTGAGCGCTTCGAAGGCGCTGCGGTAGCCCTGCGCCTCGATCTGTTCCTGGGTGATCACGGTCACCGGGGACGGTCCTTCCACACTGGCGCGGGGAATGCGCGAGCCGGTGACCGTGACCGCATCGAGCTGGGTGGGCGCATCGGCGGCGTGGACGACAGCCCCTGCGCCGAGCAGGGGCAACAACGACAGAACCAAGGCCCGCCGACGCAGCGGGCGATACAGCACAGACATGCAGACTTCCGGTAAAAGAGGTACGTCCCGGCGCGGACAGGCCCGTGCCAGAGCGTAGTGAGGGAGGGACCGTGATTCTGCTGAACAGGCAGAAAAGGGGGAAATGACCGGCCGGGATATGCTTATCGGGATTTCGCCTAAGCCCTGCCCTGCAAGGACTCCGCATGCGCTTCATCCAGACCTTCGAGCTGTATCCCTTCCTGGACACCGTGGTCAGCCTGGTGGCCGCGTTCGTGCTCGGCACCCTGATCGGCGCGGAACGGCAGTACCGCCAGCGCACCGCCGGGTTGCGCACCAATGTACTGGTGGCAGTCGGCGCGGCCGCCTTCGTGGATCTGGGCATGCGCATCGCCGGTAGCGCCGAAGCCGTGCGGGTGATCTCCTACGTGGTCTCCGGGGTCGGCTTCCTCGGCGCCGGTGTGATCATGAAGGAAGGCATGAACGTGCGCGGCCTGAACACCGCGGCCACCTTGTGGTGTTCGGCGGCGGTCGGCGCCTGCACCGGTGCGGACATGTTGGCCGAGGGCGCGCTGCTGACGGTGCTGATCATCGCCGGCAACACGCTGCTGCGGCCGCTGGTCAACGCGATCAACCGCATTCCGATCAACGAGGCCGCCTCCGAAGCCACCTACGAGGTCCGCCTGAGCGTGGACCCTGCCGCCACACCCTTGGCGCGCGAGCGCCTGGTGGACGCGCTGGAAGCCGCGCAGTACCCGGTCAGCGACGTGCAGGTGATCGAGCACGGCGACGGCCCGGTCGAACTGGTGGCGATCCTGGTCAGCACCGCCGTCAGTGCCGACGAGCTCGATGCCGTGATCGCGCGCCTGCAGCGTCAGCCCGGTGTGGTGCATGCCAACTGGGAAGTCAGCACCCGCGACTGAGCACCGTCCTGCCCCCAAACAACGAAAAACGGCGGCCCTGCGGCCGCCGTTTTCGTCATTGCACGTGCGCCTGGACTCAGGCGTCGGCAGGCAGCGCGCTCTGGCGGCTCACCAGTGCGCTGAAACGTGCCAGCGAGCTCAGGTGATGATGGACCAGCGCCAGCCAGCCACTGCGGTGCCAGGCCACGACGGTGGCGTCCGGCAGCGCGGCGAACTTTTCCACGTCCACGACCTGGAAGCCGTTGATCGACATCTGCCGGCCATCGGCCAGGGTGACGTCGATATTGCGGTCGATCAGCAGGTCGTTCTCGATCAGGGCAGCCGTGAAGCGGCGGGTCTGATCGTGCTCGCGGGTGTAATCGCCGCAGAAGCGCATCGCGTTGTCGACGATCTCGGTCGCCTTGCCATCCTGGAACAGCGGCACGCCGTCCTCGCTCTGGCCCTGGTTGACCTGCTTGGCAGCCGAATCCAGCGCCAGCACGTACTCGTCCTGTTCACCGGCCTGCATGAATACGAACGGGTAGCGGCGCACGTAGGCCGGCACGTAACTCTGCTCGTCCCACACGCCGTCGGCAACGAACAGGTTGCGCTGGGCCAGGCCGACAGCGACCAGTGGCATCGCGTCCTTGCCGGTGAAAATGATCGGATAGTGCTGGGCCAGCGAGCCGAATTCGCCGATCACGGCGGGGATGGCATTGGTATCGGCGGCAAAATGCGCGGTGTCCGGCACCAGGCGCCAGGCGGCATGCAGATCCGAGCGCAGCGGCACGGGCGCTTGGTAGAACAGCGGACCGGTGGCCTGGGACGGCGCAGCGGCGGGCGGAGTCGTGGTTTCAGCAGTCATGGATTAAGTCGGATACGACGCGCCAGTCAGCCCGGGCGCGAAAGCGGGAACCGCATTGAACGGCCACTATAACGTGCCACGTCCGTGGTTTTTATTTCAATCGCGCCGCCGATTCCCGCGCCCGGCTACAGTTCGGTGAATTCGCTGCAGTCCGGCAATGCCTGGTCGGCCACATAGGCGCCGTCCCGGAAGCGGTAGACACGCCGATACGAGCAGGCCGGATCCGACACGGTGCGCAGCTCCGAGGTTTTCACCCGGCCATGCGCGAGCGAATCCTGCTGGCGTGAGGCAAACGATGGAAACCGCGTCGCATGGGTCTGGTAGCGCAGCACCGGCATGCCCTCGCCGGCCGGCTCCAGGGTCAAGGCTGCATCGAAGCCATAATCGTCCTGGCAGGCGCCGGCGCGCAGCGCCATGTCGCGTTCGCTGAAGCACGCGCGGATGCTGGCGTGGCCCTGCACCGGCAGCCGCAGCACCTCACCGGCGCCGGCGTCGTCCGCGCCCGGCATCACGCGCGCCACGATCCGCTCGGTGACGCTGGCGCCCCCGCCGGAGTACATCGTGCTGGCCTGTGCATCCAGCCCGATCAGCACCCCGCCACCGGCGGCCGGGCCCAGTTCGATCAGAGACGCCCAAGGCTGCAGGCCGCCGTCGGCGTTGCCGATGGCCAGCGTGAGCTCGTGGCGCGACATGTCCCTGCCCGCGGAACGCTCACGCACGATCAGCACCGCCTGTTCCTCGTTGTCACCCGCCTGCACGCGCACGCACCAGTGCTGGTCCGCGCTGCAGTACCAGCGCGGGTCGAACGTCTGCTCACCGGCTGCCTCGCCGTCCCCTGCGGGCGCCGCGGAGAGGGCGATCAACCGATTGCCGGACACATCCTGCCAGCCTGCGCCCGGGTTATCCGCCGCCCAGCACAGCGCAGGCAGCGCGATCAGTACGGCCCAGCCGCGGGCACGCCTCACAGCACGCCGTCCAGCGGGCCGGCCGCACCGGTCAGCACGGCGCAGGCATGATCCTGCAGCTCCTCACCGCTGGCTTTGTTGCCCGCCGCCAGGTCCAAGCGGGTGGCCAGCAACACGAAACCGGGCGCGCCAGAGGGGTCTGTCTGCCCGGCCACCACCAGCGACCAGTTGCCGAGATCGGCCGGATCGGCCAGATGGGCGGCCAGCAGACGCACCGGGTTCGCGGTGAGCTCGGCACCCGGCAACTGGCGGGCGAGATAGGCATGCCCCCGCAGCGGCTCCGGCAGCGGCTGCCAGTTGGCACCGATGACCGGCTGCATCCGACGCAGCTGGGCCAGGACATCCGCGCGCAGGCAATCCACGTGGATGTGCAACTGGTGCTGGGAACGGCCATGCGGCGAGTTCAGGGCTAGACTGGCCACGTCGCGCGGCAGGGCACGGCCGAGCGCCTGCTCGGTGTGGCTGCGGGCAGCCCAGGCCGCGGCGAAGTAGTTCGGTGCACCGGCGCGCAGCAATGCGGGGCTTTCAATTCCCGAGACCCGGTCCAGCGGCAACACCAGGAACTGGTAGTGCCCGTGCGAATCCTTGAGCAGGACATCGCGTCGCTGCGCCTCGGCGGATACCGCCAGGCAGCTGCCGCGGGGGGCGGCAGCGTCGGCGCAGTCGCGCTGGATGATGCCCCACAGGGCGTCTGGATTGGCAGGTGGTTTGGCCGGCGGCCGGGCCGGCGTGGCGCAGGCGGCCAACAGCAGCAGCGCACAGGACAGGGAGAATCGGGCGATCACGGACAGGCTCGGACAAGGATGCGGGCCCAGCCGGCACGGCCGGTGGGGGGGCGCGATTGTACCGTGCCGGTTCTGTCGCTTCCGTGTCAGTAGGTGCTGTAGGGCACCTCGACCACCACCGGCGCGGCCGGTGCCGGCGGCTGCAGGGTGTAACGGTCCAGTGCGCCGTTGTCATCGGCGAAACGCTGCGACTGCACCTGCAGACGGTAGGTCGTGGTGCCGTACTTGATGCTGCTGCCACCCGCATCCAGCGCTGCACCGGCCGGCAGCAGCAGGCCGCCGAGGTCGCTGTAGCCGCCCCCTTCCTGCGAGAAGACGTGGTCGACCAGGTCGCCCTCGCGCTTCATCGCAAACACGTGCGGGTCGCCGTGGCGGCGGTTGTAATCTTCGTTGCCGAGCAGATCGGCGATCCAGACCCCCGGCAGCCGGTAGCTGGTTTCCAGCGCGATCGCATCGAGGCGGTCACTGTCCACCACCAGGCAGCACACCGCCTGCTTGTTCTCGCGGTCCAGGATCGCGAAGCGCTCGCCCTTGGCCACCTCGCGCGGCAGGATCGCAAACGGCTGGTTCCTCAGGACCGGCTCGGCGCCACTGGCCGAATGCAGGTTGCGCCAGCCACCGAACACCGGCGCATCCGGCTCGGCCGCCGCCGCGTTGCCCGCCATCGTCATTCCCAGTGTCACGATCAATGCGGCCGTGATCTTCCTGCTGTGCATGCGTTACTTCCGTTGGTTGACCTGTCGCGGCGACAGCGCCGGACCTCACAAGACCGCGACACTATGCGCCAGGGGCAGGGCCGCGGGCAATCGGCGCCGCTCAGCCGATCACGATGTAGTCACTGACCAGGGTGATCCCGCGGTGCTCACCGCGCTCAAGCTGCACGTGGCGTCCACCGACCTGGTCGATGGCGATGCAGTCATCCACCTCCAGCAGGGCATCGGTATGCGGCTTGAACCAGCTGGCATCACGCAGGGCCTTGGCCTTGCGCTTGGCGGCGTCGGCATCGGTGGCGACCAGCAGTTGATAGTCATGCGCCTCGCCCAGCGCGCCGGCGGCATACCCGCCGAGATTGAGAAAATAGAGCCGCGGCGCCCCCTCTGCCGGGGCGACCTCGCCGAAGCGCACCTGGTACTCCTCCACCCCATCCACGGCGAGCCAGCCATCTACATGCAGCCCTTTACGCTCACCGAACCAGTCCTGGCGCAGCTGCGGGTAGGCCTCTTCGATGGCATCGACGTTGGCGAAGGCCACATCATGGACCTCGATCCGGGCGCGGGCATGGCGCCCGCCCAGCATGAACACGTGCAGCACCTGCGACTCCCGGCCTGGCCGATCTGAGAGTGCGTCAGTGTAGCGCTGGCACTGCGTCGAACGGTCGCGGCGTGCTCACTACGCGCCGATGCACACCGCGGTGGTATGGTCGGCGCCTGACCCCGCAGGAGCGACCCGATGGCATCCCTTTTCCGTTATTCCCTCGCCGCAATCACACTGGTCGGCACCCTCTCGCTGGCAGCCTGTGTCAGCACGCCGGGGCCGGAGATCAACGGGCCGGGCCTGTGCAAGGCCGACGCCCTGGGCTGGGCCATCGGCCAGCCGGCCGACGAAACCAACATGCGCAAGTTGCTGCTGCAGAGCGGCGCCGGCCTGATCAACCCGATCGGCCCGGCCACGATCACCACCCGGGACCTGCGCCAGGATCGCCTGCGCGTGTTCATCGACAAGGACAACGTGATCACCGCCGTTCGCTGCGAGTGATTCCCCGCCGGCACCGCCACCCATGCGGTGGGGCTACCCGGGGTGGGTGCAGTCGCAGCTGCCCCATCCGCGCGTCTTCGCGGTCTGGCCGATGCCCGGGTTGAACGTATTGCTGGGATCCAGCTGCTGGTAGAACGCCGCCAACGGCGGCTTGGCCGGGTACAGATGGCCCACGTTGTGCTCGGCCGGATACTCCGCACCGCGCGCGTCCAGCAACGCCCACATCGCGTGCTCGATGGCCAGCGGATCCTCGCCCTTGCGCACGATGTAGTCCTGATGGAACACGTGACACAGGAAGTGCCCGTAGTACAACTTTCCGGCCAAGCGTGCGTCGAGTTCCGCCGGCAGGTGTTCCACCCACGCGCGGTCATCGCGGCGTAGCGCCACGTCCAGGGCCACGATGTCCTCGACCTCGCGCCGGTGCACTTCGCGGTAACGCACGGCCGCACCGGCTACCGCAAAGCGATGCAGGAACGCCTTGCGACCCTCCTCGGCCGTGCACTGGAAGAAGTCGCCCCCGCCGCCGGCGAAGTGATTGCGCAGGAAGGTTTCGGTGGCGGCGGCATCCACCGCCGATACCTTGAGCAGCAGATGGTGCTCGTAGCGGTCCCGGAACTGGCCCATGCGCGCGGGCAGATGGCGTGGCAGGCAGCGCATCGCGCACTGGATCACCCGGTCGGTCACCCCATGCAGGCCAAGGCTCTCGAACCAGCCATCGACGCGGCTTTTCAGCGCGAACGCCGCCGGCACCCGGGCCGTGCCGAAGCGATCGATGAGCAGGAACGTGTCCTTGCCGTACCGTTCGCCGATGTCATACGCCTCGCGGTGCAGGTACTCGCCCGAGATCGGCAGGCGCTCGAACGCGGTCAGCAGATGGCGGCGGATCGCGGTCAAATCCTCCATCGCATTGCTGCCGATGTAGAACACCTCGCCGGTCTCGCGCGCAAACGTATCCAGCCGCACCGCGAACACCGCCAGCTTGCCGGCCGAGCCGGAGGCTTCGTAGTGGCGCGAGGGATCGGCGTTGTAGCGGGCCGGCGTGGCCGCATCGACCTGGCGCACCTGCCCGGCATAACGCGGATCGGACGCGGCGCGGTCGGTGTCGTTGTCCACGTCGGTGCGCGCGTAGTCGCCGCGCTGCAGCCGCTCCAGGATCTGCTCTGGGGTGTCGCCCAGCGCGATGCCCAGGTGATTGACCAAGTGCAGCCGCCCGTCCGCGTCGACCTGGGCGAACAGCGCCATCTCGGTATAGGCCGGGCCTCGCCGGACCAGCGAACCACCGGAGTTGTTGCAGACCCCGCCCAGCACCGAGGCACCGATGCACGACGAGCCGATCACCGAGTGCGGTTCGCGGCCCAGCGGCGCCAGCTCCTTCTCCAGCCGGTCCAGCGTCGCCCCGGGCAGGCAGACCACCTGGCGGCCCTCGTTGATCAGCTGCACGCCGGTCAGGCGCAGGGTGTTGAGGATGACCACCGGGCGGTCATAGTCGGCACCATCCGGCGTGGAACCGCCGGTGAGGCCGGTGTTGGCCGCCTGCATGATCACGATCGCGTCGGCCGCCACGATGGCCTGCAGGGCGCGCCACTGTTCCAGCAGCGTGCCCGGGCGGACCACCGCCAGCACCGGGCCGTCGCCGAAACGGTAGCCCTTGCGGAAGCGCCGGGTCGGCTTGTCGCCGCACAGCACGTGTGCATCGCCGACGATACCGCGCAGCTGCGTCAACAGCGGCGCCGTGCCCTGGGATGCAACGTTCATGGTGCGGCCGCGAGACGACGGGCGGCATCCACCAGCGAGTCACGGCTGATGTCGGCGATGGTCTTCGCACCGGTGAGCGTCATCGCCACGCGCATTTCCCTGGCCATCAGGTCCAGCAGGTTGGCCACGCCGGCCTCGCCCTGCGCGGCGAGCGCATAGACGAAGGCGCGGCCGAGCAGCACGCTGTCCGCGCCGAGCGCGATCATGCGCACCACGTCCAGGCCGTTGCGGATGCCCGAATCGGCCAGGATCTTCAACTCACCCGTGACCGCATCGGCGATCGCCGGCAAGGCCCGCGCGGTGGACAGCACGCCGTCCAGCTGGCGCCCGCCATGGTTGGACACCACGATGCCATCGGCCCCGAAGCGCACCGCATCGCGCGCATCGTCCGGATCGAGGATGCCCTTGATCACCATCGGGCCGCTCCAGAAGTCGCGGATCCACTCCAGGTCCTTCCATGAAATAGATGGATCGAAGTTGTTGCCCAGCCAGCCGATGTAATCGGCCAACCCGGTCGGGCTGCCGCGATACGTGGAAATGTTGCCCAGATCGTGCGGGCGGCCGAACAGGCCGACGTCCCACGCCCAGCGCGGATGGGTCATTGCCTGCAGCATGCGGCGCGCCGGCGCGTTCGGGCCACTCATGCCCGAATGCGCGTCACGGTAGCGCGCGCCCGGCGTGGGCATGTCCACGGTGAACACCAGGGTGGTCACCCCGGCCGCCTTGGCACGCTCCAGCGCATTGCGCATGAAGCCGCGGTCCTTGAGCACATACAGCTGGAACCACATCGGCCGATCGATGGCCGGGGCCACCTCCTCGATCGGGCAGACCGACACCGTGGACAGCGTGAACGGAATCCCCCGGCTCGCCGCCGCCCGCGCCGCCTGCACTTCACCGCGGCGCGCATACATGCCGGTCAGCCCGACCGGTGCCAGCGCCACCGGCATCGCCAGGCGCTCGCCGAACAGCTCCGTTTCCAGGCTCAGATCGGACATGTTGCGCAGGATGCGCTGGCGCAGTGCGATCTCCGACAGGTCCGCGACGTTCCGCTTCAGGGTGTGCTCGGCATACGCACCGCCATCGATGTAGTGGAACAGGAACGGCGGCAGGCGGCGTTGTGCCGCTGCGCGGTAATCGGTGGAGGCGGAAATGATCATGGGTCAACCGTGGGAAGAAGGAAGCCGCGACGCACGTGCGCGCCGGGCTTCGTTGTCGTCGAGCGTGCGCAGGGAGGTGTGCACGAATTCCAGGTGCGCGTGCGCGGCGGCACGCGCGCGTTCGGGGTCGCCGGAGAGCACGCCATCCATCATCTCGCGGTGCTGGATGGACAGCGGCTCGAAGGTGCGGGCGGAGGTGTACAGCTTCTCGCGGCTCTGCGAGATGTTGGTCTGCAGCAGCTCGAACAAGCCACGCATCACCTGCAGCAGCACCAGGTTGTGCGAGGCCTCGGCGATGGCCAGGTGGAAGGCCGCATCGGCCTGTGCCTCGCCGGCCGGATCGTCCTTGCCGTGGGCGGCCATCATGGTGTCGAAGGCCTGGCGGATCTTGGCGCGGTCCTCGTCGGTGGCGCGCAATGCGGCATGCCACGCGGTCGCCCCTTCCAGCGCATGGCGGATTTCCAACACGTCGAAGCGGTATTCCGGGTCGCCCTGGAACAGCGGCAGATACGGCATCAACGGCTCATCGATGGTCTGCCGGGCCCGGGCAGCCGGTTCGCTCACGTAGGTGCCACCACCGACCCGCGCGCTCAGCAGGCCCTGGCTGGCCAGCTGCGCGATCGCTTCGCGCAGCGCCGTGCGCGACACCCCCAGCTGCACCGCCAGCGGTCGCTCGGCCGGCAGCCGGTCCCCCGGCTGCAGGCTCTGCTCACGGATCAGGCCACGCAGCTGCGCGGCCACCTTGTCGGACAGGCGTTCGTTCTTCATGCCGCCATTGTCGCCCGCGTGGCGGGCGATGGGGTCGATGCCGGTGGCCGGAATGCCGCGCATGGGCTCAGGGAATCATCCAGGTCAGCCAGTAGGCCTGCACCGTGGTGATGATGCCGACCATCACGGTGAAGATCAGGCTGTGCTTGACCGTGAAGCGGAACAGGTCCGATTCCTTGCCGGCCAGGCCGACCGCCGCGCAGGCGATGGCGATCGACTGCGGCGAGATCATCTTGCCGGTCACCCCGCCAGTGGTATTGGCCGCGACCAGCAGCACCTCGGACACGCCGATCTGCTGTGCCGTGGTGGCCTGCAGCGCCGAGAACAGCGCGTTGGACGAGGTGTCCGAGCCGGTCAGGAACACACCCAGCCAGCCCAGGAACGGCGAGAAGAAGGTGAAGGCCTTGCCGGTATGCGCCAGGGCCAGCGCCAACGTTGCCGACAGCCCCGAGTAGTTGGCGATGAAGGCGAATGCCAGCACCATGCCGATGGAATAGATCGGCACTTTCAGTTCGTTGGCGGTTTCGCCGAAGGTGCGCAGCGCCGCGGCCGGGCGCATCTTCAGCAGCACGATCGCGATGACCGCGCCCAGCATGATCGCCGTGCCGGTCGCCGAGACCGCATCAAATTTGTAGACCGCCTCGTACCCGGTCGGCACCGGCACGATCGGCGGCATCTTCTGCACCAGTTGATCCAGCGACGGCACCGGAATCTTCAGCACCCAGTGCTCCAGCGCGCCGCCGGCGGCGAACAGTGCCTTGAACGGCGCGATGCTCCAGATCGTGACCATCGCGGTCAGGATCAGGAACGGCGACCATGCCTTGACGATCTGGCCGGTGGAATAGCGCGGGGCCTCCAGTGCCTGGGCGGCGGCTTCAGCGCTGGTCTCGGTATCGAAGCGGAAGATCCGCACGGGCCTCCACCTGCGCAGGAACAGGGTCAGGCAGACCAGCGACGTCAGCGAGGCCGTGATGTCCGGCAGCTCCGGGCCGATGAAATTGGAGGTCAGGTACTGGGCGATCGCGAAGGAACCGCCGGCCACCAGCACCGCCGGCCAGGTCTCCTTGACCCCGCGCCAGCCATCCATGATCGCCATGATCCAGAACAGCACGATGATGGTCAGGAACGGCAACTGGCGCCCGGCCATCTGCCCGATCTCGAACGGATCCAGCCCGGTCACCTGCCCGGCCACGATGATCGGAATGCCCATCGCGCCGAACGCCACCGGCGCGGTGTTGACGATCAGGCACAGGCCGGCCGCATACAGCGGTTTGAACCCCAGCCCGACCAGCAGCGCTGCGGTGATCGCCACCGGCGCACCGAAGCCGGCCGCCCCTTCCAGGAAGGCGCCGAACGCAAAGCCGACCATCAGCATCTGCAGACGCTGGTCTTCGGTGACCGACAGGATCGAGGCGCGGATGATGTCGAACTGTCCGGTCTTGACCGAGACCTTGTACAGGAACACCGCGCCCAGGATGATCCAGGCGATCGGCCACAAGCCGTAGACGAAGCCATAACCGGCCGCCGCGAACGCCTGCGACAGCGGCATCCGGTAGAACAGCAGGGCCACCGCCAACGCGATCGCCACGGTGATCGTGCCGGCCAGCCAGCCTTTCATGCGCAGCACGGCCAGGGCGACGAAGAAGAAGGCGATCGGCAGCAGCGCGATCAGGCTGGACAGCCAGAGGTTGCCAGCGGGGTCATACAGTTGTTGCCAGGCCTGCATCGGCGGATCTCATCAAGACGGACAGGGGTCCGCGCGGTCAGCACCGCACGAGCCGAGAACGCTCAACCGGGATTATTGGTATTACCAATAACAAAGGATCCGGCTGAAACTGCCCGCATTGAAACGCCAAACGCCAGGCGAGCCTATTAGACCATAGGTCTAGGCTCGCTTATTGGTAGTACCAATTAGCAGCCGCAGTCGCTGGAGCGGCCTTTCAGTTCCACCGAGTTGCCGTCCGGATCGCGCAGCCGCAGCGACAGCCCATCGCCCTCGGCACCGTAGTTGCGCTCGGCCGGCCCGCTGAGCTCCACTTGGCAGCCCTGCAGGTGGGCGCGCACCTGCTCGGCATCGAACGGCTCCACGCGCAGGCAGACATGCTCGACATTGCGCCCTTCCCGCCCGGGCGCTGCGCCCCCTTTGATTCCCAGCGGACCGTCCACACTGATCAGATCGATCAGCGACTCACCGGCGTGCAGATGCACCATGCCCAGCGAGGGACGCTCGCGGGCGACCGTGCAACCAAGGACGTCACAGTAGAAGCGCACGGCGCGGGGCAGATCCTGCACGCGCAGCACCACATGGTCGATGCGCTGGATCTCGAAGGGACGTTCGCTGCTCATGACGACTCCAGTTTTTTGGCGATACGGCTGAACACCACCAGCACGATCAGGCACAGCACACTCACGCCGACCGCGATCACGTACTCGCCGATGCCGACCGCGATGCCGATCGCGGCGGACATGATCAGTGAGCTGGCGGTGGTCAGGCCGCTGACCTGGTCATCGCGCGAGCCGCGCAGAATCGTGCCGGCGGCAACGAAACCCACGCAGGCCACCACCGCTTCGATCAGACGCACCGGATCGACCTGCAGCAGGTCGCGGTAGCGTTCTTCCTGGAAGTGTTCGGCGATGCTGTCACCGAGGCCGACGATCAGCGCCGCCGCACCGGCGATCAACATGTGCGTGCGCAGGCCGGCGGCGTGCTTTCCCATCTCGCGTTCGATGCCGAGCGTGGCGCCCAGCAACATCGCCACGGCAATCCGCAGCAGGATCGATAGATCTTGTTCCAGTCCCATCTGCGTCTCTCATCCGGTCATGCACGGAGCGTCGCAGAGAGGGGCGTCTGGGGACCGTGAAACCAGCGGCAGGCCCAGGTGAGCCCGCCGCCACCGGGCTTACTGGGCCAGATAACCGCCATCGATGGCGTAGTACGTCCCGGTCGCGAAGCCGGCATCGGCACTGGCCAGCCAGGCCACCAGCGCGGCCACTTCCTCGGGTTTGCCGAGGCGGCCGAGCGCATGCTTGCTTTCCAGCGCCTGCTTCACCTTCGGGTCCATCTTGTCCAGCAGCGGCGTGGCGATGAAGCCCGGGCCGACCGCATTGATGCGGATCTTGTCCGCGGCGTGTTCCCATGCCGCCGTCTGGGTCAGGCCGACCACGCCATGCTTGGCCGCGACATAGGCGGCCGAGTTGTTGAATCCCACCTGGCCCAGGATGGAGGCCATGTTGATGATGCTGCCGCCGTTGCCCACACTGCGCATCGCCTGGATCTGCGCCCGCTGGCACAGGAACACGCTGTTGAGATTGACGTCGATGACGTTCCTCCAGCCATCCACGGGGTAGTCACCGCTCGCCGCCGACGGCCCGCCGATGCCCGCGTTGTTCACCGCGATGTCCAGCCCACCGAGTTCCTGCACGGTCCGCTTCACGGCCGCGTCCACCGCGTGCTCGTCGGTGACGTTCAAGGCGATGCCGATCGACTTAACCCCTTTGCTGCGCAGCGTCTCGGCAGTCTTCTCCACGGCGTCGGCCTTGAGATCCCACACCGCCACCGCCGCGCCGGAATCGGCCAGCAGTTCGGCCACGGCCAGGCCGATGCCGGAGACGCCGCCGGTGACGATGGCGACCTTTCCCTTGAGCTGATAATCAATCATCGCGTTGTTCCTCGGGTTGGAATGAGGCTGCGGGCAGTGCCTGCCCATGCCTCGACCATACGCCGCGAAAACGTTACAGAACGTGCACAGCGTGCTCCGCAACAATCCTTCCCATCGCTGCAACGCACCTGGCCCTATGCTCGGGGTCGTACGCCCACCTCCTTTCTTTCATCCGCCGATGGCGGTCGCCCTCCCCCAAGGTAAGCCCATGACAGACTCCACTGAAGGCCAATTGTTTTCCCCCACCCGTCTGGGGGCCATCGACGTCGCCAACCGCGTCGCGATGGCACCGCTGACCCGCAACCGCGCGATCAACGACCGCATTCCCAATCCCCTCGCCATCCAGTACTACGAACAGCGCGCCAGCGCCGGCCTGATCATCGCCGAGGCCACCCAGATCAGTCCGCTGGGCCAGGGCTATCTGGACACACCCGGCATCTACAGCCAGGACCAGATCGACGCCTGGAAGAAGGTCACCGATGCGGTCCACGCGCGCGGCGGCAAGATCGTGCTGCAGTTGTGGCATGTCGGCCGCATCTCGCACACCAGCCTGCTGCCCGAGGGCGAGGTGCCGGTCGCGCCGAGTGCGCTGCGTGCCAACGCCAAGACGTTCACCGCCAAGGGCTTTGAAGATGTCTCCGAGCCGCGCGCCCTGCGTCTGGACGAGATTCCCGGACTGATCCAGGACTACCGCCAGGCCGCGCGCAATGCGATCACCGCCGGCTTCGACGGTGTGGAAGTGCATGCCGCCAACGGTTACCTGATCGACCAGTTCCTGCGCGATGGCAGCAACCAGCGCACCGACGAGTACGGTGGCAGCATCGAGAACCGCACCCGCCTGCTCGATGAAGTGGTCAGCGCGATCGCCTCGGAAATCGGTGCCGACCGCACCGGCGTGCGTCTCTCGCCGGTGACCCCGGCCAACGACGCGGAAGATTCCAACCCGCAGCCGTTGTTCGAACGCGCTGTCGAACGCCTGGATGCGATCGGCCCACTGGCCTTCATCCACGTGATCGAAGGCGCAACCGGCGGCCCGCGCGACAACATCGCCTTCGACTACGCCGCGCTGCGCGCCAAGTTCAAGGGCGCATGGATCGCCAACAACGGCTACGACCAGGCGCGCGCGGAAGCGGCGGTGGCCTCCGGCTATGCCGACATGATCGCCTTCGGCCGCCCCTTCATCGCCAACCCGGATCTGGTCGAACGCTTCCGTCTGGGCGTGGCGCTCTCCGAGCTGGACAAGGACACGCTGTACGGCGGTGGCGCACACGGCTACACCGATTACCCGACCCTCGACGGTTGAGGGTCAATGCGGGTTCGCCGGATGCGCTGTCCGGCCAACCAGAGCAAGGATGACCTGCATCCTGGAGGCGCCGGCCCATGGCCGGCGCTCCCTTCCAGCCTTCAATACACCGGCAACGAAATGAAACTGGCCTGCTGCGGCGCGTGCCAGATCTGCTGCGTCGCCTTCTGGTAATCGCCCGGTTTGGCCAGGTAGATGTTCGGCACGAAAGTCTGCGGATTGCGGTCATACAGCGGGAACAGGCTCGACTGCACCTGCACCATCACCCGGTGGCCCGGTTGGAACACATGGTTTGCGGTCGGCAGACCGAACTTGTAGTCCAGTACCTGATTGCTCGCGATCGCCTTCGGATCGCTGAAGCTCTCGCGGTACCGGCCGCGGAAGATCGCCATCGAGACCGACAGCTCGTAGCCGCCCATTTCCGGCGTCGACGGGGTCTGGTCCGGATACACATCAATCAGTTTCACCACCCAGTCGCTGTCGCTGCCACTCGTGGCTGCCTGCAGATTGACCTGCGGCGCGCCGCCGATCCGCAACGGCTCGGTCAACGGTTCGCTGACGAAGGTGAGCACGTCCGGGCGCCCATCCACGAAGCGTTGATCCTTCACCAGCCAGCTCGTCCACATATCGCGGTCGGCGAACCGCACCGGGCGCGGCACGAACGGCACCGGCTTGGCTGGATCGGACACATACGCCTCGAACGTCGCTTCACCCGCCTGCGGGGCCTCGAAGGACAGCTTGCCGCCCGCGCGCAGGTACAGCGGCCTGGACTGCGCCACGCTGCGCGGCCATTGCTGCAGCTTGTCCCAGTGGTTTTCGCCGGTATTGTAGATCAGCACCGGCGGTGTCTGCGCCTTGGGCGCGCCATCGACCAGGTACTGATCGAAGAACGGCTTGAGCACATCACGTCGGAACTGCAGCGCGGTATCGCCGTCGAACTTCAACGCGCCCAGGCTGCTGCCGTCATAGTTGACCTGGCTGTGCCGCCACGGCCCCATCACCAGATAGTTCATCGTATTGCCGGTGTCGCGCGGCTCCATCGCCGCATAGCTGTGCACCGCACCCCACATGTCCTCCTGGTCCCACAGGCCCTGCAGCCACATCGTGGGCACGTTCAGCTCGGTCCTGGCCATGCGTGCGTCCAGCGCCTGCTCCTGCCAGAACGCGTCGTAGCTGGGGTGTTCGATCAGCTTGTGCCACCACGGCAACTGGTCCAGCCCGTTGGCCTTGGCGTAATCCCCGGCCGAACCGGCGCGCAGGAAGGTCGTGTAGTCGTCGTAGCCCACGCTGGGAATCGCCGGTCCCTTGCCCCGCTTGGCCAGCTGCCCGGTGAAGTAGCCGAAATTGACCTGGCGGAACGCACCGTAGTTGAGCCAGTCATCGCCCATCCAGCCATCGATCATCGGGCTCTGCGGCGCGGCGACCTTCAACGCCGGGTGCGGGTTGGTCAGCGCCATCACCACGGTGAAGCCCTCATAGGACGAGCCCAGCATGCCGACCTTGCCGTTGCTCTCGGGCACGTGCTTGACCAGCCAATCGATGGTGTCCCATGCGTCGGTGGCATGGTCCACCTTCGTGGGGTTGAGCGGCCCACGCAGCGGCCGGGTCATCACGTAATCGCCCTCGGAGCCGTACTTGCCGCGGATGTCCTGGAACACGCGGATGTAGCCGCCATCGACGAACACCTCATCGCCCTGCGGCAGGATGTCACGCATGTTCGGCGAATCCATGCGCTTGGCACGGTTGGCGGCATCGTAAGGCGTGCGGGTCAGCAGAATCGGCGCGTTCCTGGCGCCCTTGGGCACCACGATCACCGTGTAGAGTTTCGTCCCGTCCCGCATCGGCACCATCACCGCGCGCTTGTCGTAGTTGTCCTGCGCCGTGGGCGTCACGAAGCCCTTGGCTGGAATGTCCGGGGTCATCGGCGAGGTCTGCGCCGACACACTGGCCGCAACCATCAGACTCAACAGCGCAACTGGCAATACACGCACACGCATGGGCTCTCTCCCGGCAGTGATGGCAACCTCCGCAGCCTAGCGCTGCCCGGCGCGCCCCGGTAGATGCCGAACGGCCCGGTGCCGTGTCTTTGCCCGCATTCAGCTGCCAACCACCGTTTCATGCAAAGCCTGCCAACGCAGCACGCCATCGGTGCCGGTGAGCAGAATGGCCAAGGCCTCGCGTCGATTGCCTGCGTGTTGTGCCTCGATCTGGTCTTCCCGATAACGCACCGCGCATGCGCCCGTGCCCAGTGGCAGGTACGTCATCGCATCGATGGTGATGCGCAATCCCGGCCGGCTGGCATGCGCGGCAGCGAAGAAGCCGGCCAGCGTGGGTTTATCCAGGCGGACACCACGGATCCCGACCATGCTGAAGTCCTCGCTGAAACGGGCCAGCAGGGTATCGAGCGCCGCCACCGGCGAGCGGCCGGTGAACCAGTCTTCGATCAGCACATGCAGGTCATGGATCTCGTTGAAGGCAAGCGTGTCGTTCATGGGGAGGCTCTCAAGGCAAGGGAAGACGCCGGCAGGCGCCATAGCAGAAGCATCGGCAGCAGGCTCATGCCCGCCGCCAGCATCAGGGTGAGCGGGAACGCATGCGCTGGCAGCACGGAGGACAGCACCGCCAGCACACAGGCCAACAGCGCGGCGGCCAGACAGAAGCTGAGTTGGCGGTTGAGATTCCACAGCGCACTACCCGGCAGCAGCTCCGCGTCCGCCAGCCTCTGGAACGCGAGCGTCTGCGCGCTGCTGCTGCACAGGCTCCCGCCCAGCCCCATCAGCGCGAAGGCCAGTACCGGCAACCACGGCTGACTGGCCTGTATGCCCATCAACAACGCGATGCCGAGCGCCTGGCATCCCATGCCGGCACTCAACAGCGGGCGCGCCCCGATGCGGGGCAGCCAGTGCCGTGTGGTGGCGATGGCGCAGGCCGAGGCGATCGCCCACGGCAGCATGAAGCCACCGATGGCCGCGGCGCCGTAGCCCTGGCGATGTAGCAGCAGCGTGGCCACCAGCTGGGTGCCGATGAAGGTCCCGGGTACCAGCAGATAGAGCAGCATCGCCAGCCGCAGCGAGGCATGCCGCAGCAGCGACCACTGCAGGACGGGATGATCCGTGAGGCGCGCACTGCGGGTATACAACGCCAGCACCAGGGTGGCGACCACGAGCAGGCCCGCGCCGAGCATCCGCTGCCCCGGCTCTGCCAACAGGCTCAGCGCAACCAGCAACACGCTCAGGCCCAGTGAGCCCAACAGCAGCCCGCGACGGTCCAGCGCAGGTACGACCACCGGCTCACGCGGACGCACCCACCACGCCGCCAGCGCCAAGGCCACCATGGCCAGCGGCACACTGACCAGCAGCACGCCGCGCCATGAGCCCCACTCCACCAGCAGGCCGCCCAGCGTGGGCGACAGCGCCGGCACCAGCAGTGCCACCGCCATGATGCGGGCGGTCAGACGCGCGCGGTCGGCCGGTGGGCATTCGCGGTAGGCCATCGCCTGCCCGACCGGAATCAACAGCCCGCCGCCCAGCCCCTGCATCAGGCGCCACGCGATCAGCCACTCGATGCTTGGCGCGGTGCCTGCCAGCACAGCGCCCACGGTGAACAACGCCAGCGAGACGCACAGCACCCGGCGTTCGCCCAGACGCGCCGCCAGCCAACTGCCCAGCGGAATGACCAAGGTCAGCCCGAGCATGTAGGCATTGCCGATCCACGCCAGCTGCGGCACGGACGCGTGCAGGTCGTTGGCGATGGCCGGATACGCGACGGTCCCGATGAACATGTTCACCAGGTCCAGCGAGAATCCCAGCAGGTACAGCGTTTCCACCCTGGCCCGGTATGTCATGACGCGCTCCGATTGCGAGGCGGCAGCATGCGCGTTGCGGCCGGCTGGATATACGGGCAAGCGGATGCAAGACTGTCAAACCATTTTTGACAGTCAACGTGCCGCCATGGTCAGCCTGGATCGCTTCGAGACCTTCAAGACGATTGTCGATGCCGGCAGCCTGACCGCTGCCGCGCAACGCCTGGGCCAGAGCCGCGCGGTGGTGAGCTTCAACCTCAAGCGGCTGGAACAGGAACTCGGTGTGACCCTGCTGGTGCGCAATACCCGCAGCCTGGCGTTGACCGAAGCCGGCGAGCGTTTCTACCAGCACTGCACGGCGCTGCTGGCCACCGCCGAGCTCGCCATCGAGGAAGCACGCAGCGAACAGCTGCAGCTGCGCGGCACGCTGCGCCTGACCACCACACCGGAATATGCGATCGCCAGGGTCGTGCCGGTGCTGGAGTCGTTCCGTACGCTGCACCCCGAGCTGCGCCTGCATCTTTCGACCTCCCCGGCACCGGCGGACCTGATTCCCGAGCGGTTCGATCTCGCGATCCGCCTGGGCCGCCTGCAGGACTCGCAATTGCGCGCGACCCTGCTGGACGAACACGCGCTGTGCGCGGTCGCCGCGCCGTCATTGCTGGCCACATTGCCTGATGATGCCGCGCGCGATGATCCGGACTGGATCCGCACGCTGCCACGCCTGGGCTATCCGCGCCTGGCCGATCTTCCACTGGTGGCGCCCGATGGCAGCGACCAGCTGTTTGCCTGCAACCCCGCCCATGCGGTGGTTACGGTCGATAACGCCTCCACGCTGCGCGCATTCGCGCTGGCCGGGGCTGGCGCGACCGTGTTGCCGCAGTGGTTGATCGATGACGATCTGGCGCAGGGCCGGCTGCTGCCGATCCTGCGCCGTCATCGTTTCCCGCGCCAGGGCGTCTATGCGGTGTTTCCCAACACCGCCCAGCCCTCGCGTCGGATCCGGCTGCTGCTGGCGCATCTGCGCGAGCACCTGCCGGGGTGAGCGGAGGCACGACCCACGGTCGTGCCCTACCCGTCCCGTCAGGTCAGCGGACCACCTGCTCGGCCAGCTCCAGCGGCACGCGCTGCACCGGTGCATTGGCCGCGCGCGAGAGCTGCACTTCGTACTGCCCACCGGCGATCTTCCACTGCTTGGCAGCGGTATCAAAGCTGGCCAGCGTCTTCGGCTCGGCTTCGATGCGGATCCGGCGGCTCTCGCCCGGCTGCAGCGACACCTTCTGGAAGCCGATCAGGCGGATCGGGGTGGTGCTGCCCTGCGGCAGCTGCAGGTACAGCTGCGGCACATCCGCACCGGCAACCTTGCCGGTGTTGCGCACGTCCACACTGGCGACCACACGCTGGCCTTCCACCACCACCTGCAGGTTGTCGTAGCCGAAGCGGGTGTAGGACAGGCCATGGCCGAACGCGTACTGCGGGGTCAGGCCCTTGGCCGCAAACCACTTGTAACCGACGTTGGCGCCTTCGATGTCGTAGTCGATGGTGTCATCCGGCTTGTTCTTCGGGTTGAAGCCCAGGCCGTTGACGTGCGGGCGCGGCAACTGGCTGACATCCACCGGCCAGGTGACCGGCAGGCGGCCGGACGGGTTGACCTTGCCGGTCAGCAGCGCGGCGATGCCTTCGCCGCCACGGATGCCCGGGTACCAGGCCTGCAGGATGGCCGGTACCTGCTGCAGCCACGGCAGCTCGACCGGGCCATTGGTTTCCAGCACCACCACCGTCTTCGGGTTGGCCTTGGCCACGCCGGCGATCAGCGCGTCCTGGTTGTCCGGCAACTGCATGTGCGGCAGATCGACCGATTCGGCCGACCACTGCGTGGCGAACACGATGGCCACATCGGCCGCCGCGGCAGCGCGCGCGGCGGCGGCGACATCGCGGCCGTCCATGTAATCGATGCGGGCATCCGGACGCTCGGCGCGCAGCGCCTCCAGCGGCGAGGACGGGTGGAAGATCACCGGGCCCGGCCAGGTGGTCGGCATCACGCCCGGCACCGCATTGGTGCCGCGGGCGGTCCAGCCCACCATCGAGGAACCACCGCCGCCGATCACGCCCTTGTCGGCATGCCCACCGATGATGACGATGCGCTGTACATCCTTGCCCAGCGGCAGCAGATCATCGGCATTGCGCAGCAGCACGCTGCCTTCTTCGACGGTGCGCTGCGCGGCATGGAAGCCGGCCTCGTCGTCGATCGGCTCGTGCACCGGCGGCAGATCGAAGTTGCCGTGCGCGAACATCGTGCGCAGGATGCGGCCGACCATGTCGTCCAGACGCGCCTGCGGCACCACGCCACCGGCCACGGCCAGGCGCAGCGGTTCATCGAAGTAGACCGCCTTGTCGAACACTTCACCGGCCGACTGCTGGTCCAGGCCGGCCAGCGCCGCCTTGGAGCCGCTGTGCACGCCGCCCCAATCGGACATCACGAAACCGGGGAACTTCCATTCCTGCTTGAGCACCTCGTTCATGAGGTAATCGTGCTCGCAGCCGTAGGTACCGTTGATGCGGTTGTACGAGCACATCGCCGACCCCGGCTTGCCGATGTCGATGGCGATCTCGAAGGCCAGCAGATCCGACTCGCGCATCGCCTGCTCGCCGATCTCGGCGCTGTGGAAGTTGCGCGAGGTCTCCATGTCGTTCAGCGCGAAGTGCTTCATCGTGGAGATGACGTGCTGGCTCTGCACGCCGCGGATCGATTCACCCACCAGCACACCGGCCAGCAGGGGATCTTCACCGGCGTATTCGAAGTTGCGGCCATTGCGCGGGTCGCGCTGCAGGTTGACGCTGCCGGCCAGCAGGATGTTGAAGCGCTGCTGCCAAGCTTCGCGCCCCATCGTGGCACCGCCAGCAAAGGCGATGTCCGGGTTCCAGCTGGAGGCCGTGGACGGGCCGGACGGCATCGCGGTGGCGTGGTCGCCCTTGCGCAGGCCGCCGGGGTTGGTGACGCCGACGCCGGCATCGGCCGACTGCTGCGCCGGAATGCCCAGGCGCGGCACGCCCGGCACGAAGCCGGCCGAACCGACCGCGCCTTCCGGCAGTGGACCGCCATCCTTGCCCAGCCCGAAATAGCTGTGCAGCATCTGGAACTTCTCGTCCACGGTCATCTGTGCGACCAGAGCCTTGGCACGGGCATCGGCGTTCAGGCCGGTGTCCATCCACGGCGTATCGCCACCGACCGGCGCGGCATAGCCGAGCGTCAGCAGCGTCGCCGCAGTGGTGCCCTTCTTTCCGTCATGCGTGCGCAGCTTGATGGCGGACGAGGTGGCCGACTGGAAGCCATCGCTGAAGTAGCTTTCATTGGCTTCCAGCGCGACGCGCGACGGATCGAACCCGGCGGTGGTGGCCGCATCGGCGCTGACCGCGCCCAGCAGAACGGCCGGCGCGCCCAGGCGCGAGCGGGTGACCAGCGTCGGCAACGCGGCAGCATCGGCAGCGCTGGTGTACAGCGCGACGACGTGGCGGCCATCGTTGAGGCGCAGGTAATTCAGGGACGGCTGCTCGGTGCCCGACTCGGCCTCGATCGGCAGGCGGGTCAGCACCACGCTGCCGGTCTGCTGCGCGGCGGCAGGATCGGCGGTCACGAAACGATAGTGGTAGCCCAGCGCATCAGCCAGACCCTGCAGCGGATCCACGCGGTCGGCGCGGCGCTCCACGTTGCGCACGGTCACGGCATCGACCTGCAGGTGTTCCAGCTGTGCAGCGACCACGGTCGCGTCCAGATCACCCGGGGTCTGTTCCAGGGTCAGCACGGTGAACGCGTCGGTGGTGGCGGCCGGGGCAGCGGCCCAGGCAGAAGCACTCAGCGAGAGCGCGATGGCGGCCGTCAGGGCCAGGGGCTTTGAAATCGTTTTCATGAGCGGGCGAAACACCTTTGCTTGCGCAATAAATCCGGGGAGTCTTGCCGCAGAAGGGTGCAGCGCCATATCGGCGGGAACCACGCGCAGGTGCGCGGAACCGTTTACAACGCAAGGCGATAACGGCTACGTCCAGGCCCCTCCGCCCGTCGTGACAGCCGCACCACCCGGGAGGCCGTTACCAGCGCCTCACCCCGGAAGAGTGTCCGAGCCTGTTCATGCCTGTCAACAGGATGCTTACATTTGAGACAGCCCGGCCCAGCCGAAATCAGGGCGGCGGCGGCTTTATCACCCGGGTCTCGGCGGCCGCCACCACGTGCCCGTGCTGATCACGCGGCAGCATCGGCGCCAAGGGCTGCCCATCGCTGTCGGCCTGCAGCACCGAGCGCGGTTCGCCCTTCGCGAACAGGAAGGCCTCGCCCCATTGGCGCAGGGCCACCACCAGCGGGAACAGCGCGCGGCCGCGCTCGGTGAGCACATATTCCTGATAGCTGCGCCCCTCCGCCAGCGGGCGTTGCGCCAGCACGTCCGCCTCCAGCAAGGCCTGCAGCCGCTGGCTGAGCATGCTCCGCGACATTCCCAGACGGCGTTGGAAGTCACTGAACCGGCGCACCCCATCGAAGGCCTCGCGCACGATCAGCAGTGACCAGCGGTCGCCCACCAGATCCAGCGCGCGCCCCACCGGGCAGGTCGTCATCGGCTCGATTGCCATGCAGGCTCTCCTTTCAAGGTTTCATTTTAGAACCACATCCCGCAGAATCAACTGGTTCTATTTTAAAACCAACCTCATGCCCGCCATCGCTTCCAGCGCCCGCGCTTCAACCTCCCCGCTCCCCTCGTCTCTGCTGATGCTGTTCGCCTGCGCGGCCGGCCTGAGCGTGGCCAATGTCTATTACGCCCAGCCGCTGCTGGACGCCCTGGCCGCCGATCTCCAGATCAGCACCGGCCGCATCGGCGCGGTGATCGCGGCGACCCAGCTCGGTTCGGTTGCCGCCTTGTTATGGGTCGTGCCGCTGGGTGACCGCCTGGATCGGCGCCGCCTGATGGCGGTCCAGACCGGCGGCCTGGTGCTGGCGCTGCTGGCCGTGGCGCTGGCCGCGCAGGCCTGGAGCCTGCTGCTGGGGATGCTGGCGGTGGGGCTGCTCGGCACCGCGATGACCCAGGGGCTGATCGCGTACGCCGCCGCCGCGGCGGGCGGGCACGAGCGCGGCCGTGTGGTCGGCGCCGCACAGGCAGGCGTGGTGGTCGGGTTGCTGCTGGCGCGGGTAGTGGCCGGGGCGGTGGCCGATCTGGGCGGTTGGCGCGCGGTATACCTGCTCTCGGCGGCGCTGATGCTGGTGACCGGCACCGTGCTATGGGCACGCCTGCCACGGCTGCCGGTGCTGGCCGCGCCCAACGCGCGCACCGGCTTGATCGCCCTGCTGCGGCAGCAGCCGATGCTGCGCCAGCGCGGCGTGCTGGGCCTGCTGCTGTTTACCGTGTTCGGCCTGTTCTGGAGCAGCATGAGCCTGCCACTGGGCGCGCCACCGTATGCCCTAGGCCACACCGCCATCGGCGCCTTCGCCCTGGTCGGCCTGCTCGGTGCATTGGCGGCGGCACGCAGCGGGCACTGGAGTGACCGGGGCCACGCCGGGCGGGTCACCACCGGCGCCCTGTGGCTGATGCTGCTGAGCTGGGCACCGATCGCGGCGATGTCCCATCACCTGGGCTGGCTGGTGCTGGGCGTGCTGCTGCTGGATCTGGCCGTGCAGGCGCTGCACGTCACCAACCAGAGCCGGATCCTGGCCGCCGCACCGCAGGCGCAGGCCCAGGTGATCGCCACTTACATGCTGTTCTACGCGGCAGGCAGCGGGCTGGGTGCACTGGCCGGCAGTGCGATGTATGCCGCGTTCGGCTGGCCCGGGGTGTGCATGGCCGGCGCCGGCGTCTCGCTGCTCGCGCTGCTGGCGTGGTGGGCGATGCCGGGTTATCACACCATCACCGGTGGTCATGAGCCCTGCCCGGTTCCCGATGGATCGCGGATCGATAATGAGCGCTCACGTTCCGGAGCGACCGCATGCCCCCACACCGCCACTTCGATCAACTCTGGCGTGACCGCAACGACACCTCCCGGCAACGCAGCCCCCGGGTGCTGATCCGGGTGTTCGTCGGCCCGGGCGAGCTGGAAGCGCGGGTGGCGTTTTACGAGCAGTTGCAGGGGGTGGTCGCCGATGCGGGCTTTCCGTTCCCCGAGGCCGGCCTGCGCCTGGCGATGGTCGGGGCGTTCCTGCTGATCGAAGGCGCGCCGGACAAGCTGGCCCCGTTCACTTCCACCACCGGCACGCTGCTGGTGGATGACGTGCAGCCGTACTACGACCGGCTGGTGGCAGCCGGGGCGGAGATCATCTTCCCGCTGCAGGTCGTGCCGACCGGCGCAGCCTTCAACGCCGTGCATCCGGACGGCACCGTGGTCGAGTACGTGCACCACCGGCCTGATCCGCAGGGGCGCTGAGTCCCCGCCCCGCATCGATCCACACTCTGCGTGGCGACTCTGCTGAAGCATTCATCACCCTCAACCGGTTCGGAATCCGGCCGCCGAATTCGTTAGCATTTTTACTAATTGCGGGTAGGATTGTCGGTCTCAGCCTTTGACACCCGTGCTGCCGATACTCGCCGCCATGCCCTTGTTTCCTGCCCGTTTCCGCCTGCTCCAGCCCTGCCGGGAGGCCTGTTGATGGGCGCCGTGCTGGCCTTGGACCGGCTGCTGGAAACGCGCCGGGTCTGGCGCGGGCAGCCGCGTGCGGCCTTCCCCGAGGTGGCGCCGCACCCGACCGGCCACCCGGCGCTGGATGCCCGCCTGCCCGGCGGTGGCTGGCCGCCGTCGGCGTTGTCGGAGGTGCTGCTGGCCTCGCCCGGGGTCGGTGAGCTGGCCCTGGTCTGGCCGACCCTGGCGCGGTTGAGTCAGCAACAGCAGACCGTGGTACTGATCGCCCCGCCGCACCTGCCGCATGCCCCGGCCTGGGCCCGCGCCGGGCTGGCACTGAACCAGGTGCAGGTGGTCCAGGCCAGCCCGCGCGATGCGTTGTGGGCGGCCGAACAATGCCTGCGCTCGGCGGCCTGCGCGGCGGTGCTGTGCTGGCCGCAGCAGGCCGATGACCGCGCGCTGCGCCGGCTGCAGGTGGCGGCCGAGACCGGCCAGTGCCTGGGCTTTTCCTTCCGCGATGCCCGGCATGCACGCAATCCCTCCCCGGCCGCGCTGCGCCTGCAGCTCGACGATGGCCAGGTGCGGGTGCTCAAGTGCCGTGGCGGGTTGGCACCGGCACAGCCGCTGCCGCTGGCCGTGGCCCATTGAGCCGCCGCCGTGGACTGGGCCTGCCTGCTGCTGCCGCACCTGGCGCTGGATGCCGCCCTGCGCCAGCAACCGGACCCGGACGCGCCGCTGGTGCTGGTCACCGGCCCGGCGCAGCGGCGCGTGCTGCACGCGGTGAGTCCGGCGGCCCGGCAGCTTGGGCTGCGCCGCGGCATGCTGCTCTCGGCCGCGCAGGTGCTGACCCGCGACATGCTCAGCGTGGAGTACGACCCACGCGCCGAGCAGGCCACCCGCCAGCTGCTGGCCAGCTGGCTGTATGGCATCAGCTCACAGGTCAGCCTGGATTTCCCGCATGCGATGGCGCTGGAGATCCGGGCCAGCCGCGCACTGTTCGGTGATTGGCCACAGGTCGAGCAGCGGCTCACCCGTGGCCTGACCGAACTGGGTTTCCGGCATCGGCTGGTGGCCGCACCGAATCCGCATGCCGCCAGCGTACTGGCCCGCGTGCATGGCCGGCTCGGCGTGGCTGCACCCCAGCTGGAGGCGGCCCTGGCCCAGGTGCCGATCGAGCGCAGCGGGTTGCCGGCCGAGGCGGTCACGGTGCTCGCGCGCTCAGGCCTGCGCACGCTGGGCGCCGCGTTCGGCCTGCCGCGCGAGAGCCTGGCCCGGCGCTTCCCGCCGCAGGTATTGGCGCACCTGGATGCGCTGCGCGGGATCAGCACGCCGCCGCTGCGTTATTTCCAGCCACCGGACCGCTTCGATGCGCGCATCGAGTTCGAGTACGAGGTCGAGTCCACCCAGGCGATGCTGTTCCCGCTGCGCCGCCTGACCGCCGATCTGGCCGCGTTCCTGTGCTCGCGCGATGGCGGCGTGCTGCAGTTCGATCTGTGGTTCGAACACGAAAACCACCCGGATACACGGCTCTCGATCGGCCTGCTCGCCCCCGAGCGCGAACCGGCGATGCTGTTCGAGCTGGCCCGCAACCGCGTCGATCATCTGCAGTTGCCCGCCGGCAGCCGTGGCCTGCGCCTGCAGGCCGAGCAACTGCCGCCATTCGTCCCGGCCGCACGCGATCTGTTCGACCCGCGCCCACAGCAGGCGATGCCGTGGGAGCAGTTGCGCGAGCGCCTGCGTGCCCGGCTCGGCGATGACGCCGTGCAGGGCCTGGGGCTGCGCGCCGACCATCGGCCCGAACGCGCGACCGGCGATGCCGGGGGCGCCCCCAAGGCCGCGCCCCCGGTGCTGCCGATGCGCCCGGGCTGGTTGCTGACCCAGCCGCAGGCGCTCCAGGATCCGCACCTGCGCATCCTGTCCGGGCCGGAACGGATCGAATCGGGGTGGTGGGATGCCGGCGACATCCGCCGCGACTATTACGTGGTCGAAACCACGCAGGGCCAGCGCGGCTGGGCGTATACCGCCGCCGATGCACGCAGCGGGCCGTTCATGCTGCACGGCTGGTTCGCATGAGCACGTCCCTGCCCGATTATGCCGAACTGCATTGCCTGTCGGCCTTCAGTTTCCAGCGCGGCGCGTCCATCGCCGAGGAGTTGTTCGCGCGGGCCAAGGGCCAGGGCTACCGCGCGCTGGCGATCACCGACGAGTGCTCGCTGGCCGGCATCGTGCGCGCCTGGCAGGCCGCGCAGAAGCACGCACTGCCCCTGATCACCGGTGCCGAGTTCCAGCTGGAGGACGGTCCGAAACTGGTGCTGCTGTGCACCGATCAGGGCAGCTACGCCGCGCTGTGCCAGCTGATCACCACCTGCCGCCGGCGCGCGCCCAAGGGCGAGTACCGCTGCCTGCGCAGCGACATCGAACAGCTGCACGCCGGTCTGCTCTGCCTGTGGCCGGCGCCCACCCCCGGCATCGAGGATGCGCAGTGGCTGCAGACCTGCTTCCCGCAGCGGCTGTGGCTGGCGGTTGAACTGCACCGCGAGGCCGACGACCGTGCGCGCCTGCAGCGGCTGCGTCGTTTCGGCCGCGACCAGGGCATTCCACTGGTGGCCAGCGGCGATGTGCACATGCATGTGCGCCGCCGCCGCGCGCTGCAGGACACCCTCACCGCGGTCCGCCACCACTGCACACTCGGTGAGGCCGGCTGGCGCTTGTTTCCCAACGGCGAGCGCCACCTGCGTACCCGCCAGGCCCTGGCCACGCTGTACCCGCCCGAACTGCTGGCCGAGACCCTGCGCATCGCCGAACGCTGCCACTTCGATCTCAAACAACTGAAGTACACCTACCCGCGTGAGCTGGTGCCGGCCGGTCACGACCCGGCCAGCTGGCTGCGGGTGCTGGTGGAAGAAGGCATGCAATGGCGTTGGCCAGCGGGCGAGACGCCCCAGCAACGCCACCAGATCGAACACGAACTGGCGCTGATCCACACCAAGCAGTACGAGTCCTACTTCCTGACCGTGCACGACATCGTGCGCTTCGCGCGCCGCCAGCAGATCCTCTGCCAGGGGCGCGGCTCGGCCGCCAATTCGTCAGTGTGCTATGTGCTGGGCGTGACCGAGATCGACCCCAGCGAGATGGAGCTGCTGTTCGAGCGCTTCATCTCCGCCGAGCGCGACGAGCCGCCAGACATCGATATCGATTTCGAACACGAGCGCCGCGAGGAAGTGCTGCAATACGTATTCAACCGCTACGGCCGCGAACGCGCCGCCTTGACCGCGGTGGCGATCAGCTACCGGGGGCGCAGCGCGGTGCGCGATGTGGCCCGGGTGCTGGGCCTGCCGCCAGACCAGGTCAACGAACTGGCCGCCTGCCTGGACCGCTGGAGCAGCCACGAGCCGCTGCCGGAGGCATTGCGCGAGCGCGGTTTCGATCCGGAGACCCCGCTGATGCGGCGCGTGGTCGCCCTGACCGCCGAACTGGTCGACTTCCCGCGCCACCTGTCCCAGCACCCGGGTGGTTTCGTGATCTCCGAACATCCCCTGGCCACGATGGTGCCGGTGGAGAACGCGGCCATGGCCGACCGCACCGTGATCCAGTGGGACAAGGACGATCTGGATGTCACCGGGCTGATGAAGGTGGACTGCCTGGCACTGGGCATGCTCACCGCCGTGCGCAAATGCCTGGCGATGCTGGAAGCGCATGGCGAGCCGAAGATGGGCATGGCCGATATCCCCTCCGGCGATGGCCCCACCTACGACATGATCTGCCGCGCCGACACCCTGGGCGTGTTCCAGATCGAGTCGCGCGCGCAGATGGCGATGCTGCCGCGCATGCAGCCGCGCTGCTTCTACGATCTGGTGATCGAAGTGGCGATCGTGCGCCCCGGCCCGATCCAGGGCGACATGGTCCACCCGTATCTGAACCGACGGAAGAAGCTCAAGGAAGAAGGCATCGAAGAGGTCGACTATCCCCCCGCACTGGAAAAGGTCTTCAAACGCACCCTCGGCGTGCCGCTGTTTCAGGAGCAGGTGATGCAGCTGGCGGTCGCCGCCGCCGGCTTCAGCCCCGGCCAGGCTGACGCACTGCGCCGCTCGATGGCGGCGTGGAAACGCCACGGTGGGCTGGAGCCGCACCGCGACCAGCTGCTTGCCGGCATGGCCACCAACGGCTACAGCCGCGAATACGGCGAGCGCCTGTTCGAACAGATCAAGGGTTTCGGCAGTTATGGCTTTCCGGAAAGCCACGCGGCCAGTTTCGCGCTGATCACCTATGTCAGCTGCTGGCTCAAGTGCCACCACCCTTCCGCGTTTGCCGCCAGCCTGATCAACAGCCAGCCGCTGGGGTTCTACACCCCGGACCAGATCCTGCAGGACGCGCGCCGCCATGGTGTGCCGGTGCTGCCGGTGGATGTGCGCTACAGCGCATGGGACTGCACGCTGGTGCCCCCCACCTCGCCGGGCCGGCCGTTCGGCATCCGCCTGGGGCTGCGCCTGGTCGATGGCTTCAGCGAGGCGGTCGCCACCGACGTGGTGCAGGCGCGCCACCGCGCACCCTTCGAGAGCGTGGCCGACCTGAGCCAGCGCGCGCAGCTGGACCGTCGCCATCAGGGCCTGCTGGCCGATGCCGGCGCACTCAAAGGCCTGAGCGGCCATCGCCATCGCGCGCGCTGGGAGGTTTCCGGCGTGGAGAAGCCGCTGCCGCTGTTCGAAACCGCGCGCGCCACCGCTGAAACCGCCGTGCCGCTGCCGCTGCCCAGCGCCTTCGAGGACATGCAGGCCGACTACAACAGCACCGGCACCACGCTGGGCCGGCATATGGTCTCCTTCATCCGCAGCCAGCTGCGCCAGCGCCGCTGCCACCGCTCCGACGAGCTGGCCGCACTGCCACACGGGCGCAGCGTGCGCTTTGCCGGGCTGGTGCGCATGCGCCAGCGCCCACAGACCGCCAGCGGCGTCACCTTCCTTACCCTGGAAGACGAATGCGGCATGGTCAACGCGGTGGTCTGGCGCAAGATCGCCGACCGCCAGCACCGCGTGCTGGTCGAAGCCCGGCTGATGCAGGTCGATGGCCGCCTGGAACGCGTGGACGGCGTGCAGCACCTGATCGTGCGCCAGATGCACAATATCGACCCGCTGATCGATGGCGTGCGCACCCACAGCCGCGATTTCCGCTGAACCCTCCCGCGGCCGACCTCATGCCCTGAATGCAATTCCAGACTTTTCCGACTGGTGTCGTGAATGGCCTATCCGGTATCGTCGCACCCTTCCAAGGATCCGGAGAACTGCATGTCGCGCGCGCTGACTGTCACCACGCTGGTCGTTTCCAGCCTCGCCCTGATCGTTTCCGGTTGGACCGCGCTGCGCCTGCACCAGAGCCAGTCCGATGAGCGCGTCATCACCGCACGCGGTCTGGTGATCCGCGATGCCAACGGCCAGGCACGGGTGATCCTCGGCGCACCGGTGCCCGATCCGCTCACCAAAGGGGTCACCCAGGGGCCGCGCGCCTCACCATTGTCGGGCCTGATCCTGCTGGGCGCGGACGGCTCCGAGCGCGGCGGTTACGGCACCGCCGATATCGGCGACGAGGCCATCCTCACCCTGGACGATGCCACCGGCACCACCGAGGTATTCAAGGTCACCGCCAACCCGGACCGCGGCGCGACGCTGGTGGTCAAGCACCAGAACAGTACCGGCGCGATGCTGACCTCCTGGCAGGGCAAGCCGGAACTGATCTTCCTCAACGACGACGAGCAGACTCACTACATCAGTCCGAACGCCGCTGCGGCGCCCTGAGCTCAACCCGCCAACGCCTCGCGCAGATCCTGCGCGAAGCGCCTTGCCTCGAGGCTGGTCAGTGTGGCCGTGGTGATCCGCAGCCCGTGCACCGGCGCATGAACCGAAAACACCTCGCCCCCGCGCACCTGCCAACCGCGCTGGGCCAGGGCCATCACCAGCGGCTGGCTGTCGCTCGCCAACGGCAGCCACAGGTTCAGACCGTCCATCTGCGCGCCTACCGCGATGCCTTCCTCCTGCAGCGCCTGCCGCAGCACTTCCCGGCGCGCCACGTAATCGTCCCCGGCGCGTTTCATCCGCGCCGCCACCCGTGCAGACCCCAGCGCCGCAGCAGCTGCATCCTGCAACAGATGGCTGACCCAGCCGGTGCCCGGCGCCATCCGCAGGCGCAGCCGTGCCGCGGTTTCGGCATCACAGCCGATCAACGCCAGGCGCAGGTCGGGCCCCAATGACTTGGACAGCGAGCGCAGCAACGCCCAGCGCTGGGTCGTTGGCGGAATCACGGCGTGATACGGCTGCCGGGACAACCATGCGAAATGGTCATCGACCAGCACCAGCACCTGCGGATACCGTTCCAGTACCTGGCGCAGCGCGCGCGCACGGCGCCGGCTGAGGCTGGCACCGGTGGGGTTGTGCGCACGCGGAGTGAGCAGCACCGCCCGTGCGCCGGCGGCCAGCGCCTGCTCCAGCGCCTGGACCTGCATGCCTTCGTCGTCGATCGCCACCGCCTGCGCCTGGTAACCGGCCGCACGCAAGGTATTGAGGCTGCCGAGGAAGCAGGGGTTCTCCACCGCCACTGGATCACCCGCCAGCAGCCAGCAGGCCAGCACGCGTTCGATCGCATCGACCGCGCCGTGCGCCAGTTCCAGCACATAGCCGGGTGGACAATCGCCGGCCAACTGCTGGTGCGCGAGGGTGGCCAAGGCCGGATCGATGGTCGGCGTGCCATACAACCGCGGCGGCCGCGCCGGCAGCAGCGCGCGCAGGTCCGGCAGGCAGCGCGGGTCCGGGTTGCCACTGGCCAGGTCCTGCAGGGCCGAACCCGGCTGCGTGCCTTCCTGTGCCCCCGGGCTCGGCCGTGCGCTGACCACGGTGCCGCGCCGCCCCTGGGTCTGGGCCAGACCGGCCGCATCCAGTCGCTTGTACGCGGCCGCAACCGTGTTGCGGTTGATGCCCAGCGCGAGCGCCAGATCGCGGACCGGGGGCAGCAGCTGGCCCGGCCCCAGCGCGCCACTGAGGATCTGCTGGCGGATGCTCTCGAACACCGCACTGGCGGTCTGGCCGGTGATTTTCATTTTGTCCTATGCCAATATATCCATCGTCACGGGACAGTGTTGCACGTGCGCCGCCGCCGTGCAGCCGTCCCCGCTTCCGGAGCTCCCCATGCCCATCGCTGCCCCCACCTGGCCCCAGGCCACCACTGTCGACGAGATCCGCCACAACCTGCAGGCGGTCCGCGAACGCATTGCCCGCGCCTGCGCACTGGCCGGCCGCGACCCGGCCAGCGTGCGTCTGCTGCCGGTCAGCAAGACCGTCGATGAAGCCCGCCTGCGCCTGGCCTGGAAAGCCGGCTGTCATGAGTTGGGCGAGAACAAGGTGCAGGAGGCCCAGCGCAAGGCTGCGGCCATGGCCGACCTGTCCGGCCTGCGCTGGTCGGTGATCGGTCACCTGCAGACCAACAAGGCGCGCGACGTGGCGCGCTTTGCCAGTGAGTTCCAGGCGCTGGACAGCCTGCGCGTGGCACAGGCACTGGATCAGCGGCTGGCACTGGAGCAGCGCACGCTGGACGTGTTCGTGCAGGTCAACACCTCCGGGGAGGACAGCAAATACGGTCTGGACCCGATCGAGGTCGCCGATTTCGTGCAGCAGTTGCCGGCCTTCTCCAACCTGCGCGTGCGCGGGTTGATGACACTGGCGGTGTTCTCGCCGGACCCGGAACAGGTACGCCCGTGCTTCGCGCGCCTGCGCGAGCTGCGCGACCGTTTGCGCCCCACCCTGCCGCCGGGCGTCAGCCTGGAGGAACTCTCCATGGGCATGTCCGGTGACGTCGAGATCGCCATCGAAGAAGGCGCTACCGTCGTGCGCGTCGGCCAGGCCATCTTCGGTGCGCGCTCCACCCCGGACAGCCTCTACTGGCCGAGCCCGGCATGAGCCACTATCGCCTGATCATCCATTGCCACGACCAGCGCTGGGGCCAGTTCGACAGCGAGGGCCCACAGGCCCGTGAGCACCTCATCGCGCTGGCCGCGCGACTCCCCGACGCGGATGGTTTCCGACTGCAATGGCAGCAGGCGGTCGGCGAGCAGCGGCTGCTGCAGAGTGGTCCGGACGGACTGAAGGTGCTCAGCAGCGAACCCGTGTACCGGGATATGCCTGCGCCATGAACGGCCGCACCCCGGGTTCACGTCAGCGCACCCATCGCACGCCGATGCGCCGGCCGACACTGGATGTGCCATGCTCGCCTCCGTTGCAACCCACCTGGAGAGCGTCGCCATGGCCAAAGGCCTGAACAAACAGAAAGAGCAGAAAAAGAAACCTGCCAAGACCGCCAAGGAAAAGAAGGCGGAAAAGAACGAAAAGAAGACCACCCGCGGTTTCGCGCCGGTCTGACCGCCGGGTCTACCCGCGGATGGCGCGGGCATCATGGGAGTGCGGCCACACTACGGTGTCCCGCAGCTCCTCCCCTCCGCCCACCGCAGCCGCTGGGCATCGGTCGCCGGGGGCAAGCCGAACAGCCGTGAGTAGTCCCGGCTGAACTGCGAGGGGCTTTCATAGCCCACATTGAAGCCGGCCTCGGCCGCATCCAGGCCAGCACTGACCATCAGCCGCCGCGCCTCCTGCATCCGCAGCTGTGTCCTGAACTCCAGCGGGCTCATCGCCGTGACGGCCTTGAAGTGCGCGTGGAAGCTGGAGCGGCTCATGCCTGCAATGTCGGCGATCGCCTCGATCCGGCAGGCACCGCGGAAATGCGTCCGGATCCACAGGATCGCACGGGCAATCTGTCCCTGACGGCTGTCGTTGCGCGTCATCGCCTGCAGCACGCCGCCATCGGGACCGCTCAGCAGCCGGTAGAGGATCTCGCGCAGTGCAAGCGGGGCCAGTGCCCCGACGTCTTCCGGTGAATCCAGCAAGCAGACCAGGCGCGTGGTGGCATCCAGCAGCCCGGCCGTCATCGCACTGAGCGACAGACCGGCGGCCGCCATGTCCGCTGCGGCAGGCCGTGGGTAGGCCAGCGCGAGCTCGCCCAGCACGGTCGCATCCAGATCGATCTGCAGGCTCAGATACGGCTGCGCCGCGGTCGCCTCGATCACCGAGCCCATGACCGGCAGCCCGACCGACGCCAGCAGATAGCAGGTCGGGTCGTAGTAGTAGACGCTGGTCCCCAGCATGGCGCGCTTGCGGCCCTGGGCCACGAAGCAGACGGTCGGCTCGTAGATCACCGGCATCGGCAGCGTCGGCGTGCTGCATCGGATCAGCTTCACCCCGGGCAACCGGGACTCGAAGGTGCCGTCGCGCGGGGCATGCCGGGCGATCGCATCACGGAACAGTTCGAGCGAGGACATGCCGTGGTCTCCGGACGCGCATCTGCGCGATCCGCATCTTCCCTCGCCTTCGGACGATCGTGCAAGCATTGCGGAGGACGGTGCTACCCGGCGCAGGCGCCGGGGCCGAACACTGGGCGCCCACGCAGGCACGGCCTGCCCCTCCCGGAGAACGACCGCATGACCTCCCCCACCTCGCTCGATCACTACCGCCTGCTGGGCCGTTCCGGCCTGCGCGTCTCGCCCCTGTCGCTGGGCACGATGACCTTCGGCGCCGACTGGGGCTGGGGCGCGGATGACGCCGAGGCACGGCGCATCTTCGATGCCTACGTCGACCGCGGCGGAAACTTCATCGATACCTCGGTCAACTACACCAACGGCGCATCCGAACGCATCCTCGGCCGCTTCGCCAAGGCCCAGCGCGACCGCCTCGTGCTGGCCACCAAGTTCACGATGGCGCGCGATGCCACCAACATCAATTCCGGCGGCAACCACCGCTACAACCTGGTGCGCTCGGTGGAAGCCAGCCTGCGCCAGCTCGATACCGACCGCATCGACCTGCTGTACGTGCACGCCTGGGACTTCACCACCCGTCCGGACGAAGTGATGCGCGCCCTGGATGATCTCGTCCGCGCGGGCAAGGTGCAGTATCTGGGCATCTGCAACACCCCGGCCTGGCGCGTGGCCGAACTGCAGACGCTGGCCGATCTGCGCGGTTGGTCGCCGTTGATCGCGCTGCAGATCGAGTACAGCCTGGTCGAGCGCACGGTGGAGCACGAACTGCTGCCGATGGCCCGCGCCATGGGGCTGGGCGTGCTGCCCTGGTCGCCACTGGGCGGCGGCATCCTGACCGGCAAGTACACCCGTGCCGATCTCTCCGATGAGAACAGCGCGGACGTGGCGAGCAGTCGCAAGGGCGTGATCGCGTCGATCGGCCATCTCAACGAACGCTCGCTGGCGATCGCCGCCGTGGTGGGCGAGGTGGCCGAGGAGCTGGGCGTGACGCGCGCACAGGTAGCCCTTGCCTGGACGCTGGTCAATCCGGCCGTGGTCTCGCCGATCATCGGCGCCCGCACCGTCGCGCAGGCCGAAGACAACCTCGGCGCGCTGGAGATCGTCTTCAGCGCCGCGCATCTGGCCCGGCTGGATGAGGCCAGTGCACCCGCGCCGATCTTCCCCGCCCGCTTCATCGATCGGCCGATGGCGCAGCAGCTGATCTTCGGCACCTCCGCGCTCCGCGGGGAGGTCCGCCGATGAGCCGGCTGCCGCTACGCTGCGTGGTGTCCGTCGCGCTCGCTACGGCGGCGCTGGTCGCTGCGCCCATCGCCCGGAGCGCGGAGGCTGCGGAGGCCGCGGAGACCACGGTGCAAAACGCCGCGCACAACAAGCGTCTGGTCACCGATGCGTTCAATCGATGGGCAGCAGGCGGCTCGGACTTCTTCAACGAGATGCTCGCGCCGGACGTGGTGTGGACGATCGCCGGCTCCAGCCCGTCGGCAGGCACCTACCGCGGACGCGAGCCGTTCATCGCCCGCGCCGTCCTGCCTTTCGTCAGTCGGCTGCGCACGCCGGTGCGGCCTTCGGCCACACGGATCTGGGCGGACGGCGAGCATGTGATCATCCACTGGAGCGGCAACGCGGTAGCCCTGGACGGCAAGCCGTATCACAACGACTACGTCTGGATCTTCCGCATGCGCGATGACAGGGCGGTCGAGGTACACGCCTTCCTCGACCTGGTGCCTTACGAGGATGTCCTCCGCCGGATCCCCGGCAAGGAGGCAGCATGAAGCCTGCGCACCTTTGCCGGTATGCCGGTCACCTGCGATGGCCGCCGTGGGCATTCCCACCTCAGGCGTTGACGTCGACCACGGTGCGGCCCTGCACCCGCCCCTGCAGCACCTGGCCGGCCAGCGCCGGCACCTCGGCCAGACCGATCATCTGCGTAGTGCGGGCCAGCTTGCCCAGATCCAGATCGGCCGCCAGGCGCGTCCAGGCCTGTTCGCGCGCGGCGTAAGGCGCGTTGACCGAATCGATGCCGGCCAGGGTCACGTTGCGCAGGATGAAGGGCAGCACCGAGCCCGGCAGATCCGCGCCCTGCGCCAAGCCGAAGGCAGCGACCACACCGCGATAGCGGGTCTGCGCCAGCACGTTGGCGAGCGTATGGCTGCCGACCGCGTCGATCGCACCGGCCCAGCGTTCCTTTGCGATCGGCGCACCCGGCTCGGACAGCGTGGCGCGGTCAAGAATCTCGGCGGCGCCCAGTTCCTTGAGGTAGGCGGACTCCTCCAGCCGGCCGGTCGATGCCACTACCCGATAGCCGAGCGTGGACAGCAGCGCGATGGCGATGGAGCCGGCACCGCCGTTGGCGCCGGTGACCAGGATATCGCCCTGATCAGGGCTCACCCCGCCATGCTCCAGCGCCAGCACCGACAGCATCGCGGTGTAGCCGGCGGTGCCGATCGCCATCGCATCGCGGCTGGTGAACGGCTCGGGGATCTTCACCAGCCACTCGCCGGGCACGCGCGCTTTCTGCGCATAGCCGCCGTGGTGGGTCTGGCTCAACCCCCAGCCGTTGACCAGCACGCGGTCACCCGGCGCGTAGCCGGGATGGCTGGAGGTCTCGACCACACCGGCCAGATCGATGCCGGGAATCAGCGGGAAGGTCCGGATCACCGGCGAGCGGCCGCTCAGCGCGAGGGCGTCCTTGTAGTTCACCGTGGAGTACTCCACGGCAACGGTGACATCGCCGGGCATCAGATCCTGCTCGGTCAGCGGGACGACACCGGCGGTGATGGCATCGCCGGTCTTGGTCGCAAGGAGGGCGTTGAAGGACATGGGATCTCCGGTTGCTGTGCATGAGGGACAGTGCAGACCGGACCAGTGTGCGCACCTTGCCGTACCGTGGCGTTAAATCGCTGCGCTCATTCCGCCAGCACGGTGGCGATGGCGTCCGCCAGCAGCGCCCGCACCGTGGCTTCGGCCAGATCCGGATCGCGCACCGCGCGCATCGCCAGGCCCTCCACCAGCAGACGCATCAACAACGTGCGTCGCTCCACATCGGCCGCCACCGGCGTGCGCCCGTGCGCGATGTCGTGCTGCCGCAGCCAGCCGGCGATGGCCGCGCTGGTCTGCCGGTCGTGCCGTCTCAACACCTCGGCCACGACCGGATCCCGATGCGCTTCGGCCGTGATCTCCGCGTAGAGCGCGACGTTGGCGATGGCATTGCCCCGGGTTTCCAGCGTCTCGCCGCGTGCCCACAGCCGGTAGCAGCGCAACAGGCCCTCGACCAGATCGGATGCGGCCGGCATGTGCCCGATCGCCTCCTCGTCGTGCGCGAGCTGCCGCTCGATCAGCGCCAGGACCAGGGCGCGCTTGTTGTCGAAGTAGCGATACATCAACCCTTGGCTGATCTCCGCCTCCGCAGCGATGTCGCTGATGGAGCCGGCATGGAACCCACGGGCGATGAAGCAGCGCTGCGCGGCGTCCAGGATGCGCTGCCGCTGTGCCTCTGCGCGGGTGGCGGCGGCGGCGTCCGCGGGGGCGGCGGAAAGGGGATTAAGCGTCATTGCTCGTCGTAGATGGCATCCAGTTGAGGACCGATGGTACGCCATGGGCGTAGTGAATGAACGGTCATTCATCTGTCATTTTGCACGCACAGACTGCGCCGGCCCCTCCTCCCGTGAACGACTCCGATGCGCCACGCCCAGCTGCACCGTCACCTGTTAGCCCTTGCCATCGCCACCGCGCTGCCCGGCCTCGCCCTGGCCAACGACGCGGAGACCTCCGCTACCGCCGATATCGCTGCACGGGATGTGGTCGCCCTGGATCAGGTCGTCGTCACCGCCCAGAAACGTGCCACCAACCTGCAGGAGACCCCGATCTCGGTCTCCGTGGTGGATGCCGAAGCATTGAAGGACCGCAGCGCGATCTCGATCGGCAGCCTGTCCGATGGCTCGATCCCGTCGCTGCGGGTCACGCCGTTCGCCACGCGCAGTTCCGCGCTGAACATCGGCATCCGCGGCATCGGCGCCTCCGGCGACGCCAACCAGCCCGCACGCGATGCGGGCGTCGGCGTGTATGTCGATGGCGTCTTCATGGGCCGCGCGCAGGGCCTGGGCAGCATGTTGTATGACGTGGAGCGCATCGAGGTGTTGAAGGGGCCGCAGGGCACCCTGTTCGGCCGCAACACCGAAGGCGGCGCGATCAGCATCGTCACCAGACCGCCCACCGGCGAGTTCGGCGGCAGCGTCAGTGCCGGCGTCTCCAACTACAGCGGCTACACCACCGGCCTGCATCTGGATCTGCCGAAGGTGGGCGATGTGAGCGTCAAGATCGATGCGGTGCAGGCCAAGCGGGGTGGCACCACCGACAACCCGATGCGCGGCGAACGCGACTTCAACAGCTACGACAAACGTGGCGCGCGCTTGAGTGCACTGTGGCAGCCCAGCGACGACTTCTCCGCGCTGTATGCCTTCGACACCTCCTTTGATGCCACCACCCCATACCACACGCAGTTGCTGGTGCCGGGCCCCTACGTGAGCCCGCTGCAGCAAGCCGGGGCCAGCGAGGATCGGCGCGGTTCCGCCATTCTGGGCAGCCCGCAGGAAGACAACATCGGCCGCACCAGTGGCCATCTGCTCAACCTCGGCTGGACGCTCAGCGAACACTTGGAACTGAAGTCGATCAGTTCCTACCGCGAACTGACCCAAGGCCAGTTCGACATGGGTCTGGTCGACGCGATTTCCGCCTATGGCGGTCCCAGCACGCCGTTCGGCCGCTACAGCCTGGCCCAGGTGTACCAGCACCAGTACAGCCAGGAATTCCAGCTGATCGGCACCACTTCGCAGGTGCAGTTCCTCGCAGGCGCCTTCTACTATCACGAAACCGCCGGCGACAACGCGCAGACCCCCAACATGCTGCTGTGGGGCCCGGGCGGCAACAGCTATACGCTCAACCCGGCGACCAACCCGTTGAACCTGGGCAACGTGCGCATCGACCGCGCCAGCAAGGCCTGGACGGACAGCCTGGGCATCTTCGGCCAGGCCACCTGGACACCGGCTTCGCTTGAGCGCCTGCACCTGACCGCCGGTGGCCGCTACACGCGCGATGACAAGAAGGGCAGCCTGTACATCGTCAACGGCCTGGCAACCGACCTTGCCTTCGACGATGCGTGGGGACGCTTCGACCCGATGGTGAACATCGCCTACGACGTGGGCGACAACGCGATGGTGTATGCCAAGTACAGCACCGGCTTCAAGGCGGGCGGCGCCAACTCGCGCTCCACCACGTATACCGCCTTCGCGCCGGAAGAAGTGACTGCGATCGAGCTCGGCTTCAAGTCGCAGTTCTGGGACAACCGCGCACGCCTGAACCTGGCCCTGTTCGATTCGAAGATCGAACACAAGCAGATGGATTTCTCGCTGCCGTTCGACCCCAACAGCGGCGAAACCCGCACCACCATGGTCACCACCAACGCACTGAGCAACGGGACCTCGCGCGGTGCGGAGCTCGAATTCAACGTGATGCCGGTGGACAACCTGACCGTGGGCCTGAACTACGCCTACACCCGCATCGATGCGCAGAGCGCGGTCGATCCGTTCGGCGCTGGTGTCCAGGTCACGGTGCAGCCGCTGCTGGCGCCCAAGAACGCCGGCAGCGTGTCGCTGGACTACCTGCTGCCGTTCGCCAACTTCTCCGCGCTCAAGTTCCATCTGGATGGCAACTGGTCCGACGGTTACTACACCAGCGAATACGACCAGATGCTCACCGACCGCTCCTTCATCGTGAACGCCCGCGTCGCGCTGATCGACGTCCCCCTCAACAGCACCGGCTCGACCTTGGCCGTCTCGCTGTGGGCGCGCAACCTGCTCGACGAAGAACACCTGTTCTACAAACTCAACAACGCCTCACTTGGCCAGAGCGGCATCTTCAACGACCCGCGCACCTACGGCCTGGACGTCACCGTCACCTTCTGATCGCCTGGAGATCCCGATGAACCTTCGATGCAACCACCTTGCCCTTGCCATTGCCCTCAGCCTGCCGATGCTCGCTGGCGCGGGCATCGCACTGGCCCGCGCACCCGTCGCCGACACGGCAGCCGCCGCGCCTGCGGCCGCGCGTACCACCAACGTGCAGCCGGTCGCCGCCGATGCACAACGCCTGATGCCGCTGCAGGGTGCATGGAACACGCGCACCTTTGCCGGCCTGCAGGGCAGCCATGGCCCGATCCCGGCCAGCGCGTTCGTGCGCACCTCGGACCTGGGCCGTCTGACGGCCGCCGATCGCGACGCACTGGCTGCCGCCGGCGTCACGCTGGATATCGACCTGCGCACCGCCGATGAGCAGGCGCAGTCGCCGGACCTGCTGGCCGACGATGCCCGCTTCGCCTACCAGCGCACCTCGCTGATGGGCACCGAGAGGATGGACCTGCAGAAAATGATGACCACCTTCCCGGATTCGCTGGGTGCGGCCTATGTGCAGTGGCTGGATCACAGCCAGCCGCAGTTCAAGCAGGTCTTCCAGCGCATCGCCGCCGAGCGCGACGGCACCGTGCTGTTCCACTGCACCGCCGGCAAGGACCGCACCGGCATCATCGCCGGGCTGCTGCTGGATCTGGCCGGCGTGTCGCGCGCGGACATCGTGCACAACTACGCGATCTCCGCCCATTACCTGGAAGGCCAGCCCAAGGACAGCGCGATGAACGCGCAGATCATGGAACTGATCAAGCAGAACCCAGAGATCGGCAGGAAAATGGCCGGCATGTCCGGCACCGCGCCGGAGAACATGGAGCTGTTTCTCACCGCGCTGCATCAGCAGTACGGCGGTGCCGAGGGCTACCTGAAATCCATCGGCGTCAGCGAGGCGGAGATCGATCAGCTGAAGCTGCGGTTGGGTCAGGCGGGCTGATCGCAATGCATGACGCAGGCGCCGGGGGATGCCCGGCGCCTGCTCGATCCGAGGTGAGCCAGCAGCTCTCGATCCCGGACGAGCACGCGGCGCTGCGTGGGCATGAGCGATGACGGCCTATTGCGCCTGCGGCTCACCCAACGGGCGCTGCTGCCGCTCGTCCTGATCGAACGTGATGTAACGGCGGTGGATGAGCTTGGCATCCATGTCCCAGCGATACGTCTCCACCCCGCCGTTGCCTGTGCCGTCGGACAGAAGACCGACAATGCCGCGGGTCAGGTTGTCCGTGAGCAGCACCTGGGAAGCACCGTCGGCATTCACGCGCAGGCTCAGGCGATCACGCAGGTGATCCTCGCCCTTCCCCACCGGGGCATCGAAGGCAAGACCTACCAGGCCATCTTCGTGGGTTGCCATCCCACCGCGTTCATCGCCTTTGGCATCGTACAGCCACACACCGGCCGTGCGCGATCGCCTTCCGGCATCAACTGCATCCTGGCCCACCTCAACGCGCATTACGCCCTGGTCATCCAGCACAACGACGCGATGGGCGTGGAGTTCATCAACGGTGAGTGTTCCGCGCGGCGCCATCGACAATGCGATGACTGCCACGGCCAGGCCCGCAACAAGCACTCCAAGGGCGATAGTCAACAGAGTGAGGCGGCGTACGGACGTGCGAAGCACCTCCAGCGGTTCTACAACGTCCATGTGCTTGGTGCTCCTTTGCTGATGCCCTTCCTTGGATCATAGCCCTGGCATCGCCGCTGACGTTGCGCCACGCGGTGATACCTGGTCCGCCAGGTACCCTCTTCCAACGCCATCTAAGGCTGCCCGGCCATCACACCTTGTATCCAGTCCCGATAGTGACTCACGCGCACATTGCAGGTCACCTGCCCATAGCGCCCGGGACGGGCCGTCAGCACATTACCCTGCACGACCTTCCAGGCTCCCTGCCCGGCCAGCAGCCACTGGCCATCGCGCTCGATGAGCACCGGGCCACCGCTGTCACCGTTGCCCAGCACGCCCTCGAGAGGCAACGCTTCCGGCGGTTCGTCGAACACGTAGCAGAGCCAGCGGTCGTAGGCACTGGTGATCCGGTTGAACGCACGCCGGAGCTCGGTGCGATTGGGGCCGTTGGGAGAATGCCCGGTGGCGCCGGTACCCGTTGCGCCCTTCCCCAGGATTTTCGCGATCTGGCCGGCCTCGTCGCTGCCGCTGTAAAGGGCCACCGGCTCAACGTCCGTCACCGGCGCCTTCAACCGGATCAGCGCAACATCATCGCCCGAGGCGAGAAACACCACGATCAGCATCGCCTCGCCACTGGCCATGGCCTGATCGATCAAGGTCTGCGGCAGCGTCCGATAGCCGGGATGGGTGATGACGCGCTCGACGTCCCGGGCCGCTCCATTGATCACCACCTGCTTGACGTCGGCATGCACCGGCAGCGTGTGCGCGGCGGTGAGCACCCACTGCGGTGCGATCAGCGCGCCGTGGCCTTCGCCGGGCATATCCACGAGGGCGGGAAACTCGGTAGCGGGAACGCGGTACCGCGCATCGTCCACGTCGTGGCGGATGACGATGGCATGGGCGGTCGAGGACGCGACCGTGAGCAGGGCAAGAAGCAGCAATCCTTTCACGTGTGATGCCTTGAGGGTCTGACAACGGGATCCGGTAGACGAACGGACGGGCTGGAAAGGCCGCGGTGCGCCATTACGGCTCGCGCTCACGGGCTTCCAGCGCGCTGGCGAACTGTGCCATCAAACGGACCAGCTCCGATACATCCTGTGCGGACCACGACGCGAAGATCTCCCGGCCGATCCGCTCACGTGCGGCATCCAGGCGGTCCGTCATTTCCTTTCCCTTCGGCGCGATGGTCGCCTCACGGATGCGGCGATCCTCGGGGTTTCCACGACGTGTCACCAGCTCCATCGCCGCCAGTTTGGCGACCTGTCGGCTGATGGTGGTGTAGTCGCGGCCCAGCCGGTCAGCCAGGTCCACCACGCCGATGGGGCCGACCCGCTCGATCACCACCAGCAGGCGGAACAGGGCCTGGTCCAGCGTCACCCCGGCCTCCTGGATCAGCCGCTCATCGTTGCGCGGCCGATTCATCACGCTGGCGAGGCTGACCATGGAAAGGTGCAGCGACTTCAATGCGGAAGAATTATGTGTATCTTGCACCTTATTTTTCGCAGGCATAGCATCCCCTCCAAGTAAGTGCATATTACACACACCTGGAGCGGCACAATGGGCAATACCCCTGATGTAGTGATCTGTGGTGCCGGCGCTGCCGGCCTCACCCTGGCCATCGAACTGGCGCGCCGCGGTGTCGCCTTCCGGCTGTTCGAACAGCGCAAGCAGCCCTTTCACGGCTCGCGCGGCAAGGGCATCCAGCCGCGCAGCCAGGAAATCTTCGAGGACATGGGCATCCTCGATCAGCTGTTCGCGGCCGGTGGGCCCTACCCAGTGTCCCGGGTCCATTGCGCCGACGGCAGCAGCGTCGACGCGACGGTCATCGAAGGCGCACCGGCTACGCCGGTCGAACCCTACCGCCAGCCGCTGATGGTGCCGCAGTTCCTGACCGAGGCCGTGATGCGCGATCGACTTGCCGAGCTCGGCCACCGGGTCGAGTTCGGGCATGGATTGATCGGCGTCGAGCAGGACGCAAATGGCGTGACGGTTCGGCTCGCCACCCCCACGAGCGAGCAGACGCTCCAGACGCGCTATCTGGTGGGCGCCGATGGCGGCCGCAGCTTCGTGCGGCAGGCCCTGGACATCGGCTTCCCGGGCAGAACACTGGGTGTGCGCGCGGTGGTGGCCGACATCGTCCTGCAGGGATTGCCGCGCGATGCCTGGCACAGTTTCAACGAGGACGACATGGCGCGGCGCATCTCGCTATGCCCGCTCATGGGAACAGCGCTGTTCCAGTTGCAGGCCCCCGTGCCGTTCGAGGGCGACGTCGACCTTTCCATCGACGGGCTGGCGGACATGGTGCGCATGCGTACCGGCCGCAACGATCTCGAAGTGCTCGATGTCTGTTGGGCCTCGGCGTACCGGATGAACGCGCGATTGGCCGACCGGTACCGCGACGGCCGCGTGTTCCTCATCGGCGACGCCGCCCACACGCATCCGCCCACCGGCGGCCAGGGCCTGAACACCAGCGCGCAGGACGCCTACAACCTCGGTTGGAAACTGGCGGCGGTGTTGAAGGGTGCGCCGCAGGCCCTGCTGGATACTTACGAGGAAGAGCGCCGCCCCATTGCAGCCTCGATGCTCGGGCTTGCCACGACGCTGCTCGCTCAGGCCCAGCGCGGCGACAACCGGCGCGGGCGCGACGTGCAGCAGCTCGATCTCGCCTATGGTGAATCGTCACTCACGCTGGCTGCCGAGGCCCGCAGCGGACGCACCGCGCCGGGCAGCCGGGCGCCCGATGCGCCGCTCCTGGGCGCGGGTGGACAGCGCGTGCGCCTGTTCGACGTACTGCGCGGAACGCATTGGACATTACTGGGCTACGCCTGCGATCGGTCCAGCGCCCCCTCGCGCGCGGGGTTGCGCGTCCACATCATCGGCCCGGCCGGCGACCTGCGCGATGCGGACGGGCACTTCGCCGAGGCCTATGGCGTGCAACCGGGCGCGTGGCTGCTGATCCGGCCGGACGGCTATATCGCCGCTGTCGTCGACACGCCGCACCTGGCGGCGCTGCTGGCGCATTTTGAACGCCATGCGCCATGACGACGCATTACTTGCCGGCGGGACCCGCGCGGGCTCCCTCATCGCCCTGTGTCGCCTCGCGACTCTTCGCGAACTCCGGGAAGGTCTCCGCTATCGAGGCCTTGTCGGGAAGGACGTAGAACACCCCGCCCCGCTGGAAGGTAGATTCAATGATCTGCGCGTAGAACGCCGGCGAGACATTGATGCAGCCATGGGTGACGCGATTGTCGTCCGGTGACGCCGATGCCAGGCGCTCGGCCCGTCGCTCTTTCGGGACACCTGTCGCCGTCGGGTGGATGGAGACGGCGGAATCGTAGTCGACCCACAGGACGCGGCCCGCGTCGATGGACGGCCCGAAGCCCCCCACAAAGCGCCCGGCGGGCGTCGTGCGATCCCGGCCGGGAATTTCGCGAAGGGCGAGGCCGGCGATCCCCGGCGCGATGTGGTCGCCTGTCGCCGAGCCGAACAGCCCCGGGGCGGCGCCGCGAAGCTTGCCATCGCCGTCGAAGACCAGGATCTGCGCAGCGGCCTTGTCCATGATCGCGAACGGATAGCCTTGGCTGTCCTTGCTCGCGACAACCCAGCCCGCGAGTTCAATCACGGTCTCTGACACGGCCTGCCCTTGCGGAAGCTCATCGACGGCGGGTGCTGGCTGAGCGGGAGCATCCTCGGCGCTGGCCACGCCGATGCTCGTGAACGCCAGCGCCACGGCCAATGCGCCACGCAGGGCCCGGGTTACAGGGTATGAGTGCGTACGGATGGGACAATTCCTTACATTGAAGACTGCACAGCCACAGGAAACCAGTGGCCCGCAAAGGCCACTGGTTTCCGATTCACACGTTGCCTGCCTGATACATGCTGCGGGAACGAATCAGCCGCGCGGCTTGCGACGCGGTGCTTGTTCGAGCTGCTGGACGCGGCCCTCGATCTGATCCAGACGCTGGTTGGCCTGCTGCGCCGACTGATTGGCGGACTCGGCGCTCTGCGCTGCACCCTGCACCTTCACGTCGAGCTGGTCGAGGCGTGAATTGATCGTTGCAAACTCGTCTTTGTAGGTCGCACAGGCACTCAGGCCCACGGTAGCGACAAGCGCCACAGCAAGCGTACGCGCGGTCGTCAGGTGTTGTTTGGTCAGAATCATCGCACTGCCTCCTTCTTATGGGGTGTTCGGACTATAGCGGCGTTTACGCCAGCGCCATGACCGGCATTCAGTTGAAGCTCGGCGACGTAGAGGCAGCGTGAAGGACATGCGCGCTCGTTTTCCCACCCTGAAAACCTCACACGTTGGAGACCAGATACTCCGTCGGTGACACCCCGAGAGAGCGGCGAAACATGGCCGAGAACGCGCTTGGGCTCTGATAACCATGCTCCAGCGAAACCTCAAGGATGGAGACGCCCGAGGCGAGGCGCGGCAGGCTGAGCAGCAGGCACATCCGCCGCCGCCAGTCGCCAAAACTCATACCGACTTCTCGATGGAACAGCCTCGCCACCGTTCGCCCGCTTGTGTTCATCGCGCGCGCCAGGCCTTCCAGCGTTACCGGTTCAGCGGGCTCGGCGATCATTCGTTCGCAGAGGCGCAGCAGCTTGGAATTGCGCGGCAGCGGGACATGCAGTTGAAGCCGGGGAGCCACTTCGATCTCGTCAAGGATCAAGTCCATGACGCGCTGGTCGCGTCCTCCATTGCTGTATTCCAGGCGGATCTCGGTAGCGGAAACGATGGCCTCACGCAGCAGCGCGGATACCTCGATGACCTCGCAGTGGCCGGAAAGGCCCGGCCGCACCTGCGGCGCTAGGTAGAGGGTCCGCATGGCGACATCGCCGGCGATCTGGATTCTGTGGACGACATTTTCAGGCATCCACACCGCCCTGCCGGCCGGCACCACCCAGCTTCCAGCAGCGCTGACGACCGTCAACACGCCGGTAAGTGCATGGATCAACTGCGCCCGCGCGTGGCTGTGCGGACGGATATGTTCCCCATGGGGATGTCGGGTGGCCAAGGCTGCGACGGGGCGGTCGGTGCCTGTGCGGCGGGCAGCCTGCTGCTTCGTGGCAGAAGACGCGCCCGTCCAGCGTGACGCACTGGTTTTACCACCGCTCAGCGCCCATAGGTGTGGCTGGGGTCCATCCCAGCCACGGCGACAGGGATGTTGGAGCAGCAGCCTACGAGCCCTTCGCAACATCCACGACAAACGGTACCGTCCGAATTTCATCACTGGCCATGAACTGGATCCAGAGTGCATATCGACCCGCATGAGGCGGCTGTGCGTGGAGCATCATCCGTGCCGGGACCGGCCCTGTCTGCGGATGCGCTGCGCCGTGCCCGCCGTGTGCACCTGTGGCGGCATCGGCGGACATCGCATGCGCGTGGACATAGGCAAGGTCATCGGTGCCCACGAACACCGCATGCGCCGGCACGCCCAGATACAGGCCCAGGTCCTGCGCCGGTTTGCCATTCTTCAGCACCGTCAGGTTCAACATGCTTTCCTTGCCCGCCTGCAGGCCGGCCTTGTCCAGCTGGACGGTATACGGACCATCGATCCCTTCCCTGGGGGCCGAAACCGGCTGGAGGGATGTCCCGCCGGCAGGGGCATCCACGTTGACGTCGAATCGAACCACCTGCTGGCCCAGCCCGGTGGGCACTGCGTCGGCGAAGACATGGTAAACGCCCGGCCTGGGGAAGGTCATCGCGACCCGGAACTGACCGTCCGGCCCCGCTTTTCCGGGATGTTCGTGCAGGAAGGTGGAGAATGCGCTGTCGGTCGCGAGCACATGCAGCTCCTGCGACAGCTCCTCGTCAAACTGCGCGATGCGCTTTCCGGTCGTCTTGTCGGCGAAGGTGATGAGCAGATCGCGGGACAGCGGACCGGTCTCTTCGACCGACAGTTCGGCGATGACTTTTTCGGTCGTACCGGAAAGCGCAAAGGCGCCTTTGATCGCTGCATCGGACGCCGAAGACGGCACGGCCACGGTACCGAGGGCGGCGACGCCGAAGGTGACAAGCTGTTTCATGAACATGTGACGTTTCTCCTTGAGAAAGGGAATTACAGCCGCGGTTGCGGCTGGTGCGGATACCCCGCCTCTGCCAGCACCGCGATGAAGGCGGCTTCGTCCAGTGCGGTTTCGACGCGCACCTGTCGCGCCGGCGTGTCGGTCTCGATCTGCGCCAGCGGGTCGACGCTCAGCAGGGCATCTCTCACCGGCCTTGCGCAGGACCCGCACGTCATGTTGGGAATGTTGAACTGAAGCATGGTCTTTTCCTGGTTGAGTGGTACAGCGACCACCTTCGGCGTTGACAGCGTGGCAATGTCAATCACCTGTTCTGCACTCTCCACCTGCGCCCTGGTTTCCGTTCATGCAGCCGTCTCCGGCGTAAAGAACACATCGGCGTGAAGATCTTCCGCGCGCAGGCCCGCCGCGCTGAGGACGCGCATGGCCGCCTCCACCATCAACGGCGGCCCGGCGACATAGGCCTTCCATCCTTCAACATCCGGATGATCCGCGGCCACGGCATCGGTCACCCAGCCGGTCCGCCACGTCGTCTGCTGCTCATCGTGGGACAGCACAGGGGTGAACGTCAGGTTGGGGTGGGCCTGCGCAAGTTGCTGGAAGTGCGCCACCCGGTACAGGTCATGGAGGGCGCGTGCGCCCACGTAGACATGCATCGGCTCCGACATGCGCGCCGCGATCGCCGCGTGCACGATGGCCTGGATGGGAGCCAGGCCCGAGCCCCCTGCGATACAGAGCATCGGGCCATCGTGCTGGCTGCGCAGATGGGAGACCCCGAGGGGCCCCTCCACCCGCACGGGATCTCCTGGCTTCAGCGACGCGTGGATCCGCTCGGTCACGGCGCCGCCCGGCACGCGGCGAATGTGGAAATCGAGCTCGCCATCGAGCGCACCACCGGCCATCGAATAATCGCGCGGTGGAACGCCCGGGAATGTCAGTCGCGCATATTGGCCGGCCTTGAAGGCCAGCGCGGCGCCGCCGGTGGCGAGCCGGATGCGTTTGATGTCATGGGTCAGGGTTTCGATCGCCCCGACCCGATAATCAAGGCGCTGCATCGCAGGCGAAGGCCATGCTTCGACATCACCCGCGTAGGCGGCAACCAGATCGCTTCCCGGCAGCGCACGGCACGCCAGGAACAGGCCCCGGGCCTTCTGCTCGTCCGTGAGTGCGAAGCGACTGTGCTCCAGGTGCACGACGTGCCCGCTGATCACGCGGGACAGGCAGGAACCGCAGCGACCTGAGCGGCAGCCATGCGGATACGCCACCTCCGCGGCCAACGCGGCGTCCAGTATGGTGTTTCCCTCCGGCACGGCGAGGGTCCGTCCTGCGGAGCGTATTTCAATGTGTCGGGTCATGGCTGTCGCTCAGGGGCTGCGGTCAGACCGAGCGCCGTGGTCAGCAACGGCCTCTGGGTCGGGAAGGTGCCGTAAAAGACCGACTCGCCCACGAGCGTGATCGGCGCTATCCGCACGCCGGTGCGTGCCTTGGCCTCTTCCATCACCTGGTGGACCGATAGGTCGCGCTCTTCGAACACGACACCCTGACGATCCAGCCACGCTTTCAGCGCATGGCAATCCGGGCATGTCGGTGTCGTGTAGAGAATGACGGGGGGATGGGATGGGGTGATCATGGCGGTCTCCTTCAGGTAGGTCTAAGGCGTCGGCATGAGCGTGCTGAATCGCGCATCCGGGGCGCCGCCTGCACCACTGCAGTCGATCTCTTCCCGCGTGCAGGGGAGCCAGCCGCCGCCCAGCGCTTTGTAGATGCTGACGATGGTCAGGCGCTGGTTGGTCCGTGCTACCACCAGGGCACGCCGGCTGGCGAAGTCGGCCCGCTCCGCATCCAGGACATCCAGATAGATGCCCTCCCCGTGGGCGAACTGCGCGCGTGCAAGATCTGCTGCCTGACCCGTGGCGGATGCTTCCTGGAGCCGGAGCTGCAGCGCATCGCCGGCCGAGCTGAAGGCAACGAACGCGTTGTCGGTTTCCTCCAGTGCACGCAGCACGGTCTGGTCGTACCGGATCAGCGCTTCCCTGGCACGTGCTTCACTCGCCGCGATCCGGGCGCGGACCCGTCCACCATCCAGGAAGGACCAGCGCAGCAGCGGTGCGAGAAGGCTGGAAAGTGCGGAACTACCGCCCGTGGAGCCCAGGCTGCCGGCCACCACGCCAATCGATCCCTGCACCTCGATCTGGGGATACAGCCCCGCGGTCTCCACCCCGATGCGTGCCGTCGCTGCCGCCAGGCTCAACTCCGCTGCTTCGATATCCGGGCGCCGTGCCAGCAGCGCGGCGGGATCACCCACAGCGATTCTGCGGACCGCCAGCTCGTCGCGTGCCGTCGCGGTCGAGGGTGCGACGAAGGTCTGCGGTGTCTCACCCAGCAGGAGGGCCAGCGCGTTCGCGGCCACGGTGCGGCGGTGCGCCAGTTCGGGCGCCACCACTTCAACGGCGCGCAGCGCCGCGTCCGCACGCAGCCGGTCGACCTCGTTGGCCGAGCCGGCCTCCACCAGCCCCTCGACCAGCCGCAGACTGTCGCGCTGGCGCCGGGTGATCTCGGCCACCACGCCGAGCTCCGCCTCCAGCCCGCCCAGCTCGAACCAGGTGGCCGCCACCGCCGCCGCCACGCTGGCCTGCACGTCACGCAGCAGCGCTTCGCGCGACCCGGCGTCGGCCCGTGCCGCTTCCGCCGAACGGCGGACACGGCCGAACAGGTCGATCTCCCAGGACGCATCGACGGCGGCCCGATAGGTCTCGGTCCGGCGTGCCTGGCCCGGCCCGCGCTCCACCTCGCCGAGCCGACGGTTCTCATGCCCGACGCCAACGCTGCCGCGTGGCAGGAAGCCCTGCCGACTCTCGCGAAGCATCGCCTTGGCTTCGTCCAGGCGTGCGGCGGCGAGCCCGATGTCATGGTTGGCCGCCCATGCGCGCTGGATCAGCGAGCTCAGCACCGGATCGTCAAAGGATCGCCACCACGCCGCGTCCACCGCACCGGGCGAAAGCCCGGCCGATCCCACCCGGAATTCGGTGGGGAACGGCGCTGACGGCACCTCGGGCAGCGATGGCGAGGAGACGTTGGGGCCCACCGACGCGCAGGCGGACAGCATCACGCCTGCGGCAACAGGAAGCAGGAACATCCTGCGGCGACGATCGTTCACGACGCACGCTCCTGTGCAGGATGGCTGGCGCCGCCCTTGCGCCTCTCGAAGCGGGACGAAATGCGGCGGATCACCACATAGAACACGGGTGTCAGGAACAGGCCGAACACGGTCACCCCCAGCATCCCGGCAAACACCGCGACACCCATCGCCTGGCGCATCTCCGCACCCGCACCGGTCGCCAGCACCAGCGGCACGACACCGGCGATAAAGGCCAGCGAGGTCATCACGATGGGACGCAGCCGCAGTCGACATGCTTCCACCACCGCATCCACGGTGCTCCATCCGTCCTCCTCAAGGGTGCGGGCGAACTCAACGATCAAAATCGCGTTCTTGGCCGCCAGGCCCACCAGGACGATCAGGCCGATCTGCACGAACACGTTGTTGTCGCCCCCCATCAGCCAGACGCCGCCGATCGCGCTGAGCAGACACATCGGCACGATCAGCAGCACCGACAACGGCAGCAACCAGCTGTTGTACTGCGCGGCGAGGATCAGGTAGGCGAGCAGCACACACAGCGGGAAGATGTACAGCGCCGCATCCCCGGCCAGCTTCTGCTGGTAGGTCAGTTCGGTCCATTCAAAGCTCACGCCCTCGGGCAGTACTTCCTTAGCCAGGCGTTCCATCACTGCCACGACCTGGCCCGAGCTGACCCCGGGCGGCGCGCCGCCGGAGATATCGGCCGAGGGGTAGCCGTTGTAGTGGATGACCCGGTCTGGGCCCGAGCTAGGCGTGACCGTCACGAATGACGACAGCGGCAGCATCTGACCGGCGGCGTTGCGCACCTGCAGTTGACCAATCGCTTCGGCCTGCATGCGGTGTTCGGCGTCGCCCTGGGCGGTGACCTTGTAGGTGCGACCGAAGCGGTTGAAGTCGTTGATGTACAGCGAGCCCAGGTAGACCTGCAGCGACTCGAAGACATCCGCCAGAGGCACACCCTGGCTCTTGGCCTTGGTCCGGTCGATCACCACGTCCAGCTGCGGCGCGTTGACATCCAGGCTGGTCATCAGCCCGGCGACCTGGCCGGATTCGGTGGCCTTCATCATCAGGATCTGGGTCTGCTGCACCAGGGCATCCAGCCCCACCCCGCCGCGATCCTCGATCTGCATCTTGAAGCCACCCGTCGCGCCCAGCCCGGGGACGGGCGGTGGCGGGAAGACGCCAAGGAAGCCATCCTGGATGCCGGCGAACTTCGCCTGCAGGCGCCCTGCGATCGCCGTCGCCGCAAGATCAGGCGACGTACGGTCCTTGAAGGGATCGAGCATGACGAACATGACCGCTGCGTTGGGCACGTTGACGAAGCCATTGATGGACAGCCCCGGGAAGGCGACCACGCTCTCGACGCCCGGCTCGGCAAGCGCGAGCTTGGACATCTGCTTGACGACGTCGTCGGTGCGGTCCAGCGAGGCCGAGTTGGGCAGCTGGGCGATGCCCACCAGGTAATACTTGTCCTGCATCGGCACGAACCCGGGCGGCACCACCTTGAAGCCGAACAAGGTCAGCGCGAGCAATCCACCGTAGATAAACAGGGCGACGCCACTGACCCGCACGAGTTTGCGCACGCCATTGCCGTAGGCATCCGGTGCACGCTCGAAGGGACGGCTGAGCCGCTGGAACACCCGCCCGGCACGGCCACGCAGGCTGCGCGGGTCACGTGGGGGCGCGATCGTGCGCGGTCGCAGCAGCATCCCGGCCAGCGCCGGGCTGAGCGTGAGCGAGTTGACCGCAGACAGAATCGTGGAGATCGCGATCGTCAAGGCGAACTGACGATAGAACTCGCCCTGCAGGCCGGTCAGGAAGGCCGTGGGAATGAACACGGCGGCCAGCACGGAGGTAATAGCGATGATGGGGCCGGTCACCTCGCGCATGGCCCGCCGCGCCGCTTCCAGCGGCTCCTCCCCGTCCTCGATATGCCGCTCGACGTTCTCCACCACCACGATCGCATCATCGACGACGATGCCGATGGACAGCACCAGGCCGAACAAGGACAAGGTGTTGAGCGAGAACCCCATCAGGTGCATCACCGCAAACGTGCCGATCAAGGAGACCGGAACGGCCAGCAACGGGATCAGCGAGGCCCGCCAGTTGCGCAGGAACAGCACCACCACGATCACCACCAGGATGATCGCTTCCAGCAGCGTGGTCGCCACGGACTCGAGCGACGCCTTCACGAACACCGTCGGGTCATACGCGATGCGCGAGGCCAGTCCTTCCGGGAAGTTCTTCTCCAGCCTGCCCATAGTCTCGCGCACGGCCGCGGATACATCCAGTGCATTCGCGCCGGGGCTCTGGATGATCTGCAGGGCCACCGCCGGCTCGCCGTCGAGCAGGCTGCGCAGCGCATAGGCGTCGGCGCCCATTTCGATCCGTGCCACGTCGCGCAGGCGGGTGACCTGGCCGTCATCGCCGGTACGGATGATGATGTCGCCGAACTGGTCTTCGTCAGTGAGGCGGCCCAGCGTATTCACCGTCACCTGGAAGGCCGCGGTGGAATCGGGCGCCTGCCCGACCGAGCCGGCAGCGACCTGGACGTTCTGCTCGCGCACGGCGGCGATGACGTCGCCTGCGGTCAAGCCACGCGCAGCAATGAGGCTGGGATCCAGCCACAACCGCATGCTGTACTCACCCGCGCCCCAGACCAGTACATCGCTGATGCCGGGGATGCGCGACAGCTCGTCGCGAACCTGCAGATAGGCATAGTTGGAGATGTAGAGCGGGTCGTAACGTTTGTCCGGTGACAGCAGGTGGACCACCATCAGAATGTCCGGGGAGGTCTTCTGGGTCACCACACCTTGGCGCTGCACTTCGGCAGGCAGCCGCGGCAATGCCCGCGACACCCGGTTCTGTACCTGGACCTGGGCCATGTCTGGGTTGGTGCCGTCGGCGAAGGTGACGGTGAGGATCATCCGGCCGTCGGTCGCCGATTGCGAAGACATGTACATCATGCCCTCCACGCCGGTGATGGCCTGCTCCAGCGGCGCGGCCACCGTCTCGGCGATCACCTTGGGGTTGGCGCCCGGGTAGGACGCGGTGACCTGCACGGTCGGCGGCGTGACGGCCGGATACTCGCTCAGCGGCAACTGGAAGAACGCCACGATGCCGGCGATCACCATCAGCACCGACAGCACGATGGCGAAGATCGGGCGATCAATGAAGAAGCGCGGGAAATTCACTGCGCTGCTCCTTTCTTCGCGGGCGTTGCCAGCGGCGCACCATCGATGGCGCTGGCCTGCGGCGTCACCTTCATGCCCGGGCGCACCAGGCCCTTGACCACGATGCGGTCGCCCCGCTGCAGGCCCTGCTCGATGACGCGCAACCCATCCACCATCGGGCCCAGCTCAACCGGGCGGTACTCGGTTGCATCGCCTTTCCCGACGACCAGCACATAGCGGTGCCCCTGATCGGTGCTGATGGACTGATCAGACACCAGCACACGCTCTTTCGACGGGCCGGAGGCCAGCCTCACCTTGGCGAACAGGCCGGGCGTCAGCTGCCCGTCCGGGTTGTCGATCACCGCGCGCACACGCACCGTCCCCGTTCCGCGGTCTGCCGCGTTGGACAGGAAATCGAGTCGGCCTTCGCGCGTGTAGTCCTTGTCCGTGACCAGGGCAACCGCGACTTTGGCAGGCTCGGCGCCAGCGGCGGGTTCCTGCGTTCGCCCCGCGGCCAGTGAGCGCAGATAGGTGCGCTCATCCACGTCGAAATAGACATGAAGCGGGTTGATCGAAACCAGTGTGGTAAGTGGCGTGACCCCGCTCGCAACGTAGTTGCCTTCGGTGACCAGCACCTGCCCCACTCGTCCACTGATCGGCGCGGTCACGCGGGTGAAGCCCAGGTCCAGCTGCGCAGCGTCCAGCGCTGCCTGGGCTGCGTCCACCTGTGCCCTGCCCGCATTGCGCGCGGCGATGGCCGAATCCAACCGGTTGCGTGCGACGATCTTCTGCGCGAACAGCTGCTCGGCGCGTGCATGGTCGGCATGGGCAAGCGCCGACGCCGCTTCAGCCTCGCGCAGGCGCGCTGCGGCGGCGTCGCGTGCTGCCTGGAACGGGCGCGGGTCGATATGGAAGAGCGCCTTGCCCTTCTCCACGAAGCTTCCCTCGGGAACACTGACCGCCTGGATATAGCCGGCGACCCGCGGGCGAAGCTCCACCTGCTTGACCGCGGTCAGCGAGCCGGTGAACTCGGCGAAGGGAGTCACCTGCCGGACGACGACCTCGGCTACCGGCACACCGGGCGGCTGGGCGGAGCCCGCGCCGGGCGCGGCCTCCCTGCATCCAGCAAGGGCGAGTGCGGCGCCTATCGCCACTGTCATCAAGGTGGTGCGCGTGATTGTCATCGTTGTGCCTTTCGCGACTGCGGTTGGATGTCTGGATTGCTGAACCGGAGCGGCTCCGGCGACAGTTGTCCGGCATGCCACGCTTGGAAGGTCAAGCGATTTCTGTGCCGTTGCCCATCCACGCGGGGGACGGCCAACCCGCGGGCACGGCGCTGCCGCCCGGCGTGCGCTGAGGGCGCGGCGGGCACAGGGGTGCGATGTCTTCAGGCGATGACGCGGAGCGCAATCGTCAGATGACTGAGACCCGGGAAAGACCCGGTGCCCGCTTCACGCCTGCTGCAGGGAGGACGTGCTGCAAGGCACGCCAGGCGACAAAGCCGCCTTGAACGGACGCTACGGTCCGAAACGTCCGTATAGGTCCTGTCCGGTGAGCACATTGACCTCACGCAGAAGCGCTTCCGTTGCAGCGTAGATGGCGCTGCCATCCATCTTCCTGATCGCCATGTCCATGCATTCCGAGCGCAGCTTGGCAGTGAGCTCCAGCAGCGCAGACACCACGGCCGGGTCGTCGGGGGTGTCACGCAAGGCGGCTATGCCAACGGCATGGGCCAGCTCGACATCACCGCATTGAAGGTGCGTCCTTATCTGATGCGATGCCTCACTCATCATCGCCGGCCCGATCACCCACGCTCGCCTCCAGCGCCTTCGTCACACGCCAGCCGCCGGCATCCCTGCCCAGGCGCCACCCCGCGCTGAGCACCAGCGTCCAGCCGGGGCCCGACCACCTGGCCCCCTCGCCTTCCACGGCGCCGCCGCCCACGCTGAGCAGCGCCCAGTCCTTGGAGAGCAACGCACCGGCCGCCGCCGTCAGCTCGCCCCACTCGTCCCGCACCGTCAGGGGTGTATAGACCGTCCCGGCATCGTCGAGCGGGAAGAGAGAACGCGGATCGAACGACACTGACGGTTTGCGCAGTTCCAGCCGAACCGCATCGTTACCGAGGAAACGCTCACGATAGCCGGCGCTGCGTCGCTCCCGCACTGTGGCGCGTTCGCGTTCCTCTGCGCGCACCTCGTCCGCGCCATATCCGGCATCGCCCTTTGCGATGCCGGGCCCGCCCAGCGCATCGGCCAGCAGCGCAGGCAATGCCGAGCGGGCAGGCAACCCGCTGCGCCATGGCGGCGACCAACGGTCGAGCAGCATCCCGTACGCCGGTCCGGTCGCGTACGCCGCCGAACGCACGAAACTCTGCGACGCATCCGCCTTGGCCAGCGCATCCACCGCGGCGGACACCGCATCGCCCTCATGCGCGGCCGCGGCGATTCTGCGCCCGGTGTACTCGGCCAGGCCTTCGTTGCGCTCCACCTTCGCCTCTTCGTCCAGCGCGCGTGTCCCCGCTGCCGCAGCGTCCGAACGTAATGCCCTGAAGCCCAGCGCCGCTGCCGCATGCTGGCGCGCCTGGCGCTCATCGCGCGTGGAGAGTGCCTGCGCCAGCGCACGCATCTCCAGCCGCAACGCGGTGCGACCGGCTTCGTTGTCCAGATGGGCCGTGTCACCTTCGGCGGCAGGCAGGCCGAGGGCCGCCTGCACGCAGTGCCACTGCTCGTGCCAGAGCAGCGTGGCCAGTCCGTCCAGCTCTGCGGGCAGTGGCAGAAGCAGCAGCACCGCAGGGGCACCATCGATCGTGATGCAGGTGTTCGCGGGCGGCTGGTCGCTGCGCAGCACGACGGGGAGCGCGGTGCCTGCAACGCCGTTTCTCCGCCAGCTGGTGCCGGAGCCGCGGTCGTGCACCACCACCGGCGCATCCAATGGTACTCCCCACAGCATCTGTGCAACCTGCCTGGACGACGCGGCCTCCGCCACGCTGGCGACCCTGGTCAGCGCGTCATCGACCCCCGCCGGCGGAGCCTGGGGTGCAGCGCTGCAGGGCATCAGCCAAAGGGTTGCGATGACGGCTGCGACGGCGACAGCAACGCGGTGACCGCGTTCAGGACGCCGCGGCGGCCTTGCCCGCTTCATTGTGGACATCCCTGCCATCATTTCCGCACCTCTCCCTGGACGTACCAACGCTGCACCAGCTCCGAAAGGTAACCCGAGGCGGGCAGTGACGCCATGAGGCCGACCTCCTGCCTGCGCTCACGGGGCGCGCTGCGCCGCCGCTTCCGCATCGCCGTCCGGGCCGGACGGCGACCAACCGCCCCCCAGGGCCAGGAACAGGTCCACCTGGCGGTCAATCAGCTGTGCCTGCGAGGACGCCAATGCGGATTCCGCATCCGCCAGCGCCGCCTCTGCCGAGAGCACGTCGATGAAACCGATTCGGCCGAACCGGTACAGCTGCCCGGCCTGCGCACTGGCATGGGCGGCGTCCTCACGCGCTCGGGCCAGGCTGGCCTCTCGATCGAGCGCCTGCGAGTAAGTGGATAGCGCGGTGTCTGTCTGCTGCAGCGCCTGCACCACGGCGCCATCGAAGGAGGCCAACGCCGCCTCCGCACGCGCATTGGCCGCAGCGATCCGGGCCTTCACTGCGCGCCGGTTCGGCCAGCGCCATGACAGCAGCGGCCCGACGCTGGCACCGACGCTCTCGCTGGCAAGCAGGCGCCGGGGGGCATTCGCGATGCCGGCCGAGGCGCCGAGGTTGACCTGCGGATACAGCTCGGCGGTCTCCACGCCAATGGTGGCCGTCGCAGCGGCCAGGCTGCGTTCTGCCGCACGGATGTCCGGACGCCGCTGGATCAGCTGCCACCCGTTGCCCACCGGCAGGGGCCGATCCAGCCGGGGCGGTCGCGCGCAGGCGCTGACCTCCTGCGGATAATGGGATGGCACCCGGCCCATCAGCGCACCCAGCTCAGCCACTGCACGCTGACGTTCGGCGATCAGCTGCGGAACGGCCGCCGCACTCCGGTTGACCGCAGCGCTGGCACGGGTCACGTCGAACTCCGTGCCGCGCCCACCGGCGGCAAGCCGGCGGGTCGCATCCAGCGTGTCGCGCTGGGTCGACAGCACACGCTGGGTCGCTGCCAGCGTCTGATTGGCGGAGCAGGCGCCGACGTAGGCGCGGGTCACCGCCGCCGCGACCGTCACCCTGACGTGGTCACGGGCCGCTGCGACGGCTTCGGCATCGGCGCTGGCCGCTTCGATGCCGCGGCGGATGCCGCCGGCCAGATCCAATGGATACGACAGCGTGATGCCGAGCGCATAGGCCTGCGGCAGCGAGCCCGAGGGCAGCGTGTAGCCGCCCGCATGCGCGAGCGTGCCTGATGCCGCAGTGTCGGTGCGCAAGGTGCCTTGCGCCTGATGCTCCAGCACCACCGCCGAGGCACGCCGGAGATTGGCATCGGCCGCGCGCAGGTCCGTGTTGGCCCGCAGCGCTTCGGCCACGTAGGCCTCCAGCTGCGCGTCCTGGTACAGCTGCCACCAATGGTCTGGCGGCTCGGCCTGCGTATACGTTGGCGCTCTGCTTGAAGCGAAGCGACCCTGGGCATCGGGCGCCACCGCCATGGCAGTGGCCGGAACACGGTAATCCGGACCCGATACGCAGCCGGACAACCACAGCATCGCGCTGATCGCGCCCACACGCCGAAGGTGCGCCCTCATTTGCAGGCGCCCCGTACCGTCGGGGTGATGGTGACGCTGGCCGTCCTGCCGATGATCAGGCGGGTATCGGGCGGGATGTCGTCGATCCGGATGCGCACGGGGATGCGCTGCGCCAGCCGCACCCACGCATACGTCGGCGCCACTGCGGGCAGCAGGTTGTGGGTGTTCGAGCGCTGGTCATCGGCGATGCCGGCAGCAATGCTCTCGACGTGGCCGTGAACGTCACGGGTGTCGCCCATCAGGCGCGCTGTCGCGTGATCGCCCTCGGTGATGCAGGCAAGCTTGGTTTCTTCGAAGTAGCCCTCGATCCGCAGGCTGCGGGTGGCGATCAGGGCCATGGCCTGGGTGCCCGGCGGCAGGAAGTCGCCGGGGTGCAGGTCCAGGTTGGTCACGATGCCATCGGCAGTGGCGCGCACTTCGGTCCGTTGGACATTCAGCCGTGCCACCCGTCGCTCGGCCTGCGCTTCGGCCAGGCCGGCCACTTCGGTGTCGACCTTGGCGGCGTTGCGCTCCCGTGTCTCGGAGGCGACCAGGTTGCCCAGGGCGCCGTCCCGTGCCGATTCGCGGCGCGCCAGCGCAAGCGTGGCCTGGGCGCTGCGCAGCCGTGCGTCGGCCGTTTGCAGCGCGGCGGCGAAACGCGGCTGGTCCAGTACCAGCAGCAACTGCCCTGCCCTGACCCGCTGGTTGTCCTGCACCAGCACTTGGGTGACCAGCCCGCCCTGGTCGGACGCGACCCGGACCACATCCGCGCGGACGCGACCATCGCGCGTCCAGGGATGCCGTTCGTATCGGTTCCACAGCGACAGAACCGCGATCACGGCGAGGGAGACCAGGCAGAGCGTAGCGCTCCAACGGCCAAGAACAACGAGCGTGTGCTTCATTTCATTTCTCAAGCAGGGGCACGAACTGGATCAACCATTCGGCCAGGATGACGAACAGGGACAGGCCGACCAGCGGGCGACAGGCAAACAGCCGGTACAGCCCGAGCCGCGCCAGCAGCCGCGACGCCATCAACGACAGCGCCAGCGCAGCAAGGGCCACGGCCATCAGGCCGGGGATGAAAACGCCATCAACGGAAACGTCGGGCAACATCGCATCAGTCTCCGTGCGCGGTCAGGGGTGCCAGCACGTCGCGGCGGAGTGCGGCGAGCAGCAACAGCAGGCGCGTGCGCTCTGGCTCATCCCCCGCCAGCACCGCTCCCCGGGCACGATCAAGGCAATCCAGCAGGTGCGTATCCGGGGCATGGCGCTGGAGCGTGTCGCGCTGGCAGTGATCGATCACCGCGTCGATCAGCGCTGCATGACAGCGGCGGATGGTTGGCGCGTCCGAACGGCTGCCCAGGCAGCGAAGCTCGGCAACCACATCGGCCGCACGCAGCGCGGCAAAGCCCGCGCGCAGGCACTGGCTGGCGCCTGGCTGTCCGCGCAGCCGCGGTGCCAGCAGACCCAGGCGGTCCATCATGCGGCTCGTCCAGCCGGCGACGTCACTCACGCCACCGCGCATCCGCCGCGCGACATCGTGCCGGAGCGCGGCCTGCAGCCTGCGGCGGCTGCGATGGGTATCCAGGGTCTGGAACAACAGCATGCTGCACAACGCGACGCCCACACCCACCAGCAGCGCCACGCTGCTGTTGACGGCGGCCACGAAATCCCATGCATTGGTGGCGCCCAGGCCTGCAACGAGCGGAAAGGTCAGCACCACACCAAGTGCGGCCAGGGTGAACGCCGGCCGAGCCAGAAAGGCGCCGCTGAGCAGCAGGGCCGGCGCCAGCGCCACGGCCAGACCGACAAAGCCGGACATGCCAGGAAGGATCGCCAGTCCGTAGACCAGGCCGACCGCCACGCCGATGGCCGAACCGGCCAGATAGCGCATGACATGGCCCGCGGGCGCCTCGGTGGTACCGAACAGCACACACGCGGTGCCGATGATGGAGACGGCGGTCGCGCCGTCGGACCAGCCCGTCGCGATCCACACCACGCAACTCAGCACGATGCCGATGAAGGCGCCAAGCGCGCTGCGCAGGGCGAGCCGATGGTCCCGGTGCAGGACATGGCCACGCGCCTCGCCTGCGAGACGGGCGGGCACCTGCCGGCGCCAGTGCGGATCGTCGCGACCCAGCTGGTGTTCCAGCAGGCGGCAGTCGCGATGCGCGACATCCAGCCCGGCAAGATCCGCGGCCAGGCCGGCTGACAGCAGCGCCTGCCAGCTGTCCACGCCGGCCGCCTCCTCCACGTCCGCCGTGTCGTGCGCCGAGCCGCAGGCGGCCGGACACCCGCGTGCTGGTGCACGCAGCGCGGCCATCGCGTCCTCTACGCCGCTGGACAGCACCAGAACGTCCAACATGCGGTCATGCAGCGCCCGCAGCACCTCTGCCTGGGTGACGCCGTAGGCGCTGTCGAACCGAAGGTGGACCGCCAACGTGTGCAGCTCAAGCAGGTCCACCGCGACCTTGGCGCGGTCTTCGGCAAGCACGGCCTCGGTCGCGCCGGCGCGCATGTCGCGGGTCCAGCGCTCGGCGTCGGCCAGGATCGCGGCGACGCGGACCTTGACCCGCCGCGAGACCGGACGCGGCAGGAGCAGCGCGTGCACCAGCGTGGCAGCAAGAATGCCGAGGGAGATTTCCTGCACCCGCATGACGGCGACGCTGAAGACCGCCTCGGGCGCCATCACACTGGGGAACCCGATCAGGCTGGTCGTATAGCCGGCAAGCAGAAAAGCGTAGGCACGCGGCGTGCGGTCCAGCATGGCCAGATACAGGCACAACCCCATCCAGGCCGCCAGCACCACGCTCAGCACCAGGGGTTCGTTGGCGAAGCGTGGCACCAGCAGCACCGTGGCTGCCGCACCGCCGAGCGTACCCAGCAGCCGGAACAGGCCGCGGCTGAGGGTGGCACCGGACATCGGTTGCGAGACGAGATAGACGGTCCCGATCACCCAGAAGGGACGGGTCAGGCCGATCCACAAAGACACGTACAGGCCAAGGACTGCGGCGACCAGGCATTTCAGCGAGAACAGTGCGGCTTCCTGGTCGGCCCTGAGCGCGGGCGACGTCAGCAGTGCAAGCGGCCGGGCCAGAACGGTGCGGCGAACGGGAGGGGGCGACGGGTGCATGGCGCACATCGTAGGCACCGACCCGGGTGATCGAATCTCGCTACAATGCCAGTCAATCGCTAAATCCGGTCACGCTAATGCCTCCCGTTTCCATCGCCGGCTTCGACATCGACCCGGATGTGACGGATCGGCCCGCCGTGGCCAAGCGCCTGCAGGTAACTGAGCACGCGGCGGAGATCCCGGTCCACGATCATCGCAAAGGTCAGCTGATCCTGGCCCTGCATGGGGCCGTCACCTGTGAGGTGGAACACGCGTTGTGGATCGTCCCGCCACAATGCGGGGTATGGATTCCCGGTGGCATGCCGCACAGCAACCGTGCCACGGCGAACGCGCGGCTCTGTTACCTGTTCGTGGAGCCCGGCGTGGTGGATCTGCCACAGCATTGCGTGACGCTGACGATTTCACCGATGGTGCGCGAGATGATCCTGCATCTGGCCGACGCCCCGTTCGACTACCCGCGCGATGGGCCGACCGATCGCCTTGCCCGCGTGCTGCTGGAAGAACTGATGCAGATGCCGACCGAACGGCTGTACCTGCCGGTGAGTCATCATCCGAAAATCCGGGCACTCGCCGCTGCCCTTTCAGCTCATCCGGAAGACCGCGGCACGATCACCGAATGGGCCAAGCGCCTTGCGCTGGGCGAGCGCACGCTGACGCGCCTGATCGCCAGCGAAACCGGCCTGTCGTTCGGAAAATGGCGGCAGCAGCTCCAACTGCTGATCGCGGTGCGGGAGCTCGCTGCCGGCGCCCCGGTACAGCGGGTATCCGAAGGCCTGGGCTACGAGTCCGTCACGGCCTTCATCACCATGTTCAAGAAGGCGCTGGGGCTTTCGCCCACCCGTTACTTCGCCGCGCGCTCGCGCCGCCAGGCGGCGGGTGCCCCAGACCCCGACGCGCAGGCCTAGCGCGCCGGGAACGGGAACGCGGCGGGGATCAGCGCCAGCCGCGATTGTGGTTGCGGCGGTCCTGGTTCCAGCGACGCTGGTCATGTCGGCGGTCATGGCGACTGCTCCGCTCGTAGCGGTGGTCGCGGTCATAGCGACGATCGCGGTCGTAGCGATGATTGCGGTTGTCCCGGCGATCCTTCGTGGTCACGTTGCCGATGGCCCCGCCTGCCACCGCGCCACCGGCGGTCATCAGCGGATCTCCGTTGGACAGCACGTGCCCGGCCACGCCCCCCACGACGGCACCGACCAGCGTGTTCTTGTCCTTGCGCGACATCGCATCCGCATTGCCCGCGGCGGTCACGCCAGCGGTCAGTGCCAATGCCAGAGCCAGGCCACGGAAGCTGAAAACGGTCGAGGTGAGCATGGTTGGATCCTCCAAGGGAACGGTGTTGAATCGAATCTGGTCGCCGAAGGTTGCCGGAACATTGCGTACCTGCAGATGAACCGACCCCTGTTCAGGTTGGCGTGGGCACGCCGGACACCACCCTCGGCCGCTTCACATACGCATTTGCTATCGTGCCCTCCGTCAGTCCCTCCTTCTCTGGAATCCCATGCCCCGTACGCCCTCCACCGCCCCTTCCGCAGCAACGATGAACGCCACACTGGCAGCGGCGGTCGCGCGATCTGGAATGGACGAGCAGGCACTGCTGAAAGCAGCTACCAGGGAAGCCTACGAGCGTGTCACGCTCCTGTTGACCACCAGCTACGCCGATTTCAGCCCCGAGCAGCAGCGCAGGCTCCGGGCGCTGCTGGACACCGCGCCTGCGGCCAAGCGCGAGAAAGCCCCCAGGGCCGCCAAGGCCCCGAAGGAAGATCTGCCACCCCGTTTCTGGTTGCCGCACAGCGGCGCCACCTGGTCGGGCCGCGGGCGCGTACCGAACGCTTTCCTGTCCTGGGAAGGCACGGTCGCGCATACCGAATGGAAGAAGACTCACCCCGATCAGCGCTTTCCGTCCTATCCAGGCTGAGGCCGCACCCATGCCGCAGACCGTCATTCCGCAACTGCGCATGACCGATGCCGCGATCAGCGTGCCGTTCTACCAGCGGCTCGGGTTCGCGATCGACTGGGAACACCGCTTCGCACCGGACATGCCGCTGTTCGTGCAGATCAGCCGTGAGGGCCAGCAGATGTTCCTCAGCGAACACACCGGCGATTGCGAGCCGGGGGGCGCCGTGTACTTTCATGTGCCCGACGTGGACGCATTGCATGCCGCGTTCGTTGCGGCCGGCGCGCCGGTCTTCCGACCGCCGGCAGACGTGCCGTGGGGCGGGCGCGAAATGATGGTGATCGACCCGGACCACAACCGGCTGCGCTTCGCGACACAGGGCGACTGATCGAAGCGACTATGATGGTCGCCATTGAACGAAGCAGTGGTTGCAGATGAGTCGCGGAATCAAGATGCGCAAGGCAGTGGGCACGCACGGCACCCTGCACCGGGTGGGCGACCTGCAGAAGCGTCATGACGCGCAACAGACCCTGCCGACCCTGCTGTGCGATGGGTGCAACGTGCCGGTGAGATTCGTTCCCGAGCACAGCAGGCCCGGCGTGGATCGCGCCCCGCCCCTCCATTTCCCCGCCTACCTCGCCCTGAACAAGGGCACCGGACATCTGCCCGGGTGTCGCTACATCGCGCTCTCTCATCTGCAGGCCCTGCTTGCCGCCGGTGGCGATCCCGAGTTCCTGCCGACGCTGGATGATGGGAAGCACGAGCTTCGCCTGCTGATCCTCCAGCAGGCCCTGAAACGCGGCAGCGCGGGGCCGGCACTTCTCCCGGCAGACGCACCGCTCGACGGTTATCTGCGCACCCTCACCGACCTGCTTACGCTGCAGGCGATGTGCGAGGACGACACGCTGCTGGCCGCGCAGCTGACCCTGCGCCTGGGCAAGAAGCGGGTGGATTGGACGAATTTCGTCTACTGGCAGGACCGCTACGACGCGGCATGGGAACGCCTTGGCTCAGCATCGAGCGAGCTGCCAATGGCGCTGCTCGGGACCGTGCGGTCGCATCGCACGCCGCAGCCCGGTGACCCCCATGGCGTCACCTTCCTCAACTGTGCTCCGAAGTATCAGCACACCGGTGTGACCGATCGCCGGGATTTCTACGAAGTCAGCGTCGGGCACCCCGATGCCACGTGGCTGAAGTCCTTCCCGGTAGGGGCGGAGATCGTGATGTTCGGGTTGTGGCGCCAAGGCAGGAGCAGCACCGCCTCCCGGCCGCACCCGACCGATCCGCGCCGCACGATCACCAGTGTCACCCACAAGCTGGCATTGCGGCCGAGCTTTGCCCGGCAATTGACCCTGGTGGAGTGATTCGCGCGGCCGGCATGGGTTTCCCGTGATCGACAGCTCGCAACGCTAACGACATCCGACGTTGTGGAGATGTATCACTACATTTCAAATGCGAATGGTTCGTGATACGATTGTTAAGATTTCTTGAAACCCCACACGGACGTCCCCAGCCATCGCCAGCGGGCTCCCATAGCCACGGAGTATTTTCGCGATGTCGCGCCCCTCCCCCGTTTCCCGTCGTTCCGCCGCCACGCTGGCCGTCGCCATCGGTCTGGTACTCACCGCCCAGGCGCATGCCGATGCCGCTGCGGATGCGGCCGCCTCGCCCCGCCAGATGGATACCGTGGTGGTTACCGCCACCGGCGCCCAGCAGTGGATCAAGGACGCGCCGGCCAGCATCAGCGTGATCACCCGCGAGGACATCGAACGCAAGCCGGTCAGCAGCATCGGCCAGCTGCTGAGCACGGTTCCCGGCGTGACCGGTGGCTATGCGCTGTCCGGCGCGCAGTCGAAAATCCGCCTGCGCGGCCTGCCCGAGCAGTACACGCTGATCCTCATCGACGGTCGCCGCCAGGGCAATTCCTCGGGCGTGAACTACCGCGATGATCTGGGCCCGCAGGATCTGAACTGGCTCTCGCCGGACATGATCGAACGCATCGAGGTGGTGCGCGGGCCGATGTCCTCGCTGTACGGCTCAGACGCGATGGGCGGGGTGATCAACATCATCACCCGCAAGATCGCCAGCGAATGGGGTGGCTCGGTCACCTACAACTACAGCAAGCCGGATTCCTCCACGCGGGGCAACACGCTGCAGATGGGCGGCCTGTTCAGTGGTCCATTGACGCAGAACCTGGGCCTGCGCATCGGTGCCAACGTGACCGATCGCGAATCGGACCGCGGCGAGTATCAGACGCCGGGCAACAAAGCCGAGAACGCCAACGCCCTGCTCAACTGGCGAATCAACGATGATCACACGCTGGGCTTTGAAGCCTCGCGCGGCGAGCAGCGCAACCGTGGCGCAGGTGACGTCGGCGCGTGGGGCCTGTCAAAGCTGGTACAGACCGGCTACGCGATCAAGCATGACGGCCGTTATGGCGATGCCGCCACCTCCAAGACCACGCTCGTCCAGAATGATTACGAAGACAAGGGCAGCACCGTCGGCAACCACTCCAAGGAGACGGTGTTCGATTCCGCGTTCACCCGCAGCTTCCACTGGGGCTTCGAGCAGAGCCTGAACGTGGGCGGCCAGTGGAAGCGCGAGGAACTGGAAAACAGCGACACCATCGGCACCGTGCCGGTGACCTGGACCGGCACCGGCCGGATCAGCCCGACCAGCAAAGCCGACTCCTGGGCGCTGTTCGCTGAAGACCACATCACCCTGCACGAGCGTTTCATCCTCACCGTGGGCCTGCGCTGGGACAACACCGACAACTACGACGACAACCTCAGCCCGCGTGTCTACGGTGTCTGGCACCCGTCCGATGCCTGGACCGTTCGCGGCGGTGTCTCGCAGGGCTTCCGCGCACCGACGCTGAAGCAGGGCACTGCCGGCGCGGCCACCCAGTCCGGCGGCCGTGGCTGCACCGCCCTCACCGTGGAAGGCTGGAACAGCCGCTCGGTCAGCGCCGATGGCACCACCGGCTGCTACATGGCGGGCAATCCGAACCTGGAGCCGGAAACCAGCACCAACTATGAGATCGGTGTCGGCTTCGACAAGAACGGCTGGCTGGCGTCGGCCACCTACTTCCTGACCGACTTCGACGACAAGATCCAGCAGGTTCCCCTGCGCGATATCCCGGGGCAGACCAGCAGCTTCGTCAACGGCTTCTGGTGGACCGTGGCGGAGAACATCGAAAAGGCCCGTACGCGCGGCGTGGAAGCCAGCGTCACCGTGCCGCTGCATGAGCGGCTGACCTGGACCACCAACGCCACGCGCATGCTGGAATCGAAGAACCGCACCACCGGCGCCAGCCTGCTGGTCGTGCCCAAGCTCACCGCCAACACCTCGTTGGACTGGCACGTGACCGACGCCTGGTCGCTCAACCTGAGCGCGCAGCACATCGGTGAACAGCTGGTGTCCACCTCCAGCGCGACCTTCGCCAAGGCCTACACCACCTGGGACCTGGTGGCCGGCTTTGACGTCAATGAAAGCCTGACTCTGCGTGCCGGCGTGCTCAACCTCGGCGATGTCTCCACCATCGAAGAAGGCAACGACTACGACGGCGGCGCACGTACGTTCTTCGTGGGTGCCACGGCGCGGTTCTGACCGCGCCGGGTCGAATGCAGACCTGAGGTGACGCAGGGCGGTGCGGACTTATCCGTGGCGCCCTGCTGCGTTGTGGAGCACGGCCTCGTTGCGCGCTGCCGTCCACGCGCGCAGCCCCATCACCGCCAGCCCGACGAAGACCAGATACAGCACCGCGGTCACGTGCAGGGATTTGACCAGGTACATGCCCACATACACGACATCGACCAGGATCCACAGCCACCATGCCGCCGTATGCCGGCGCGCCTGCCACCACTGGGCGACCAGGCTCAGCGCGGCCAGCATCGCATCCAGCCACGGCAGCGCGGCGTTGGTGTAGACATGCATCGCGGCGCCAAGGGCGAGGCCGAACACCACGCCGATGCCCAGATCACGCCACAAGGCGACCCGCGCCAACGGCATGATCGCGACCCGGCCATCGTCCTGGACCTGGCCGCGCCAGCGCACCCAGCCGTAGACCAGGAAGCCACCGAACACGATCTGCAGCAGCGTGTCCGAGTACAGGCGCGCCTCGACGAACACCAGCGCGTAAAGCGCCACCGAGATCAGCCCGACCGGCCAGGCAAGGGTCACCCGGCGCGTCATCAGCCACACGCCGAGCATGCTGACAATGGCGGCCGACCATTCCAGGATGGCCGGGTTCATAGCGCAAACGTGACCGACAGCCGGGCCTGACGCGGCGCGCCCGGGAACAGGTAGTAGTCGCCCGAGCTGCTGCCGGTGTCACGCCAGTAGAAACGGTTGAACAGGTTGTCCACCGAGAGGTTCCAGGTCACCGGATGCTCACCCACGCGGTGTTTGAAGCGCAGCCCGGCGTCGAACACGCTGTAGGCCGGTGCGCTGACGCGGCCGTCGGCGGTGGCCACGTTGGAGGAGGCATAGCGCCAGCCGCCGGTCAGCCCCAGGCCGGTCACGAACGGCAGCTGGTACTCCGCATGCACGGTCGCGCGCGTCTTCGGCACGTTGATCAGCTGGTGCCCCTCGTAATCGGGCGTGCCCGCATCGCGCGCGCGGGCCCGCAGGACGCTCGCACTGGCGGTCAGCGACAGGCGCGCGGTCAGCTGCCCCTGTGCGGTGAGTTCCAGCCCGGTGTGGGTCTGCTGCCCTTCTTCGACGAAGGTGTAGCCCGCGTCGCTGTCGTCCGGCCTGGCGTACTGGAACGGCTGCGAGGTGCGGAACAGCGCCGCACCCAGCGTCAGCGCATCGCTGGGCACGTACTTGATGCCCACTTCGGTCTGGCGCGACAGCACGGACGGCAGGAACGCGCCGTCATTGGAGGTCCAGAACGGCGCCTCCTGGCCGAGTGAGATGCCCCGCACGTAGCTGACGTAAGCATTGACCTCATCGGTCGCCTTCCAGACCAGCGCGGTCTGCGGCAGGAACCGCGACAGGCGGCTGTGCCTCTCGGGGTTGCCGCGCTTGTCGTAGGCGCGCTCGTCCAGACGCACGAAGCGGCCGCCGGCCAGCCACTGCCAATCGCCGAAGCTCATCCGGTCCAGGGCGAACACCGCGGTCTGCGCGCTGTCCAGGCGACGCGCGGAGGGACCCGGCATAAGCGGCGACGGCTCGAACTGCGGCACCTGTGCATCATGGATGTTGGCGGTGCCCACGTACTCGTTGACGTTGCGGCGCTTGTCCACGGTGCGTTCGAACCGGTCCGCACCCACGCTCAGCGCGTGGCCGATGCTACCAGTGGTGAAACTGCCGCGCAGCTCAGCGCGGAATTCCAGGTTGCGACGCGTATCGTCCGGGCTGCGGTAATCGTAGATGTCGTAGTCGCCGTTCGGCGCGAAGTAGTTGCCTGGCACGCTGCCGTCCGCACAGCCGGCGGCGTAATAGCAGCCGTAGGCGAAGGCGACGTTGTCGTCGATCACCGAGCGGCTGTAGCTGGCAGACACGCGCGACTGCCAGTTCGGACTGAAATCGAAGGTATGCAGCGCGGTCAGGTTGGTGCTGTCGATGCCGACCGGCCGCTGCCAGGCCTGGTAGCCGAGCAGGTGCTTGCGGTCCACGCCGCGCGGCAGCCCGGTGGCGCCCAGCAGCTGATAGCCCGACGCCGAGCGCTGCGCGCTGGTCTGGTAGTTGGCGTCCACTTCGAGCTTGCCACGCTCGCCGATCAGCCAATCGGTGGCCAACGAGTAGAAGTTGCGGCGGCCATCGGCATGGTCGATGTAGGAATCGCTGCCTTCCCAGGCCGCATTGAAGCGCACCCCGAAACGGGGCGACAGCCAATGGCCGAGATCCACCGCGGTGTAGCGCGAGCCTTCCGAATCCGTGCCGAGGGTGACGTTGCGGACCTCGGCCGGGCGCTTGCCCACGTAGTTGATGATGCCGCCCGGTGCCATGACGCCGGCGGCGAGGCCGGCCTCGCCCTTGAGGATCTCCACCGCCTGGATGTTCTCCAGCGCCAGGCGCTGTTCGCCGGTGATGGCCAGCCCGTTGAAGCGGTAGCCGGTGCCGGTGTCCAGCGCGAAGCCGCGGATCGCGATGTTCTGGTAGTAGCCGACCGGCGCGTAGCTGTCGCCCAGCGAGGCATCGTTGCTGGCCAGCTCGGACAGCGTGCGCACCTGGCGGCTGTCCAGCAGATCGCGATCGAGCACGTTCACCGAGGCCGGCGTGCTCTTCCAGTCACCGGCACCGAAGCTGCCGGTCTGCGTGGATGCAGCTGCCGGCTGATGCGCCTGCACGCGCACGGCGGCCAGTTCCGTCGGCGAGCGCTCGGGCGCCTCGGCGAGTTCATTGGCATGAAGGGGCAGCGCGGCGCAGAGGGCGGCGGACAACAACGTAGGGCGGAAGCAGCGGTTCATTCGATTCGTCATCAGCTGGGGGAGACGAAGCGAAGGCGCGCACGCGCACCGACCCATCACGGCGGTATGCCTGCTGCTCAAAGCTCCCTACGCCGGTGCAAACCGGATCAGGTTCCAAGGGACTCTCTCAGCCTGGTTTCGCCAGGCACCCCCGCTTCTGTGACTATTTCACTACAAACCGTACGGATTTGCGAGCCTGCCCTCAGGCGGCCGCGTGCAGCGCCTTCAGCAGGCTCTGCCCCGCCGCGGTGCTGAACCAGTCAGCATGCCCCAGCAGGAAGGTGTGGTAGGCCACGTCGGCATTGGCAGGCGAGCGTGTCACACCCTCGAAGTACTCCACTTCCGACAGCGCGAAATCGAGCTGCACGATGGGCAGCAGATCGGCCAGCAGATGGACGCGCTCGGCCGATAGCGGCACGATCTCGCGGTAGCCGGCCAGCAGCGCCAGCGCGATATCCGCGCGCACCGCCTCCGCGCCGCGCTCCAGCGCCAGCCAGGCGATGGCGTTGCGTTCGATCGCGGTCGCAAGATCGAACAGGGCGCTGGTCGGTGAGGCCAGCCCGAGATCCAGCACGGTGTCGACCACGGTAGCGCTGCCCTGCTGGCGCCAGAGCAGATTGGAGACATGCCAGTCGTTGTGCGCCCACAGGCGCGGTTCGGCCTGCAGGCGCGCGGCCAGTCCAGCATGCCATGGCAGCACCGCCCGCCGCAGATCGCCCTGCCAGTCCTGCCGTTCAAGATAGGCGGCCAAGCCGGGGCGAGCCGCGAGATCGGCCTGGATGGCGGCGACCGGATCGGCGGCACGCAGCAGGTCATCGCGCGCGACCAGCAGATGGGTGCTGCGCTGGGGGGCGTCGTAACGCGCCGATGCCAGATGCAGTGTTGCCAGCATCCGCCCGGCTTCGCGCGCCTGCGCGGTATCGGTCAGCAGCGTCCAGGACGGTGCGTCGCGATACAGATCCTGACCACGGCCCACGCTGTGCAGCTCGTAGGTCCAGCCCTCGTGCTCGACCGCCGTGGCGCCATCGCGGTCATCCAGCACGTCGACCACGGGCACGCCGTGATCGGCCAAGTGCCGGATGAAGCGATGTTCCTCGGCCAAGGTGGCCGCCGTCCGGACACTGCCATGGTGGCGTTTGACGAACACCCGCTCTCCGCCACTTTCAACGATGGCCGCGGCGGACAGTGGCCGCGGGCTGTGCCACAGCAGCCGGCAGGCGCCGGCCAGCGGCGCGAAGCGCTCGCCGAGCCAGGTGATCTCGCGGTCGCTGATGGCGGGCCAGTCGGCGGCCACCTCATCGTTGTTGAGGCCTTGGACGCGGTGGGTGCTGTTGCTCATGGTAGGACGGGATCGATGACGGCGAAAAGGCACGCTGTCACCAGACAGTGGGCGCGGCGAGGATACCAAGCCTCGCCCTGCCAAGGGGGAACAGATGCGTCCCCTCAGGGAGTGCCGTTGCCTTGCTTCGCAGCGGCAGACTTGGCCGGCAGCAGCCGCGGCTGCTCCGCATACCAGTCACGGGCACCGGCGAGGTGCCACTTGCGCTGCTCGCCCTGCAGCTCGATGCCGGCGCCCAGCACGCCCCAGCGCAGGTAGAGATCGCCCCGGCGCTTGCCATGGCTCAGGTCCAACCTTGCCTGCAGGGACAACCGCTCGTTCTCGGCCTGCAGGTCCTCCACGATCAGCTCGCCGCTGCGCCAGCGCAGCTGGCCACTGGCCTGTACCTCGCCGGAGTCGAGCATCCCGAGCACCCAGCGCGGGTACTCGCTGCGCTGCGCGAACACGCCAAGCAACGGCCCGGCATCGCGCAGGCGCAGGTCGGCCAGCCCATCCACCTGGAATGGCGCCGCCGCATCGATGTGACCACTGCGGATCGCCACCTTGCCCCACCAGCGTCCGTCACTCTTTTCATCGCCGACGTGGATATTGCGCAGCTCCACCGTGGTGCCGCCCAGATCGAACTGGCGGCTGTCGAAATCCGCACGCTGCAGGCGCGCCTGCAGCTGCGCATCGCCGCGCATCGCGATGCCTGCCACGCTCAAGCGGGCGCCGCTGCCACGCAGATCGGCGCTGCCCTTGCCCACCCGGCCGGAGGCATCCAGCGAGACATCTCCACTGAGCAGGCCGGTACCGCCAAGCAGGCGCACGTTGTCGTTGCCGAGGTAGCGGTTGTAGGCGGTCAGGTCCGGCACCCGCGCATCGGTGAAGCGCAGCTGGGCGCGCATGCCGTCACTCAACTGCTTCAGGCGCGCATCACCACGCAGGCTCAGCGCCAGTTGCCGCCCATCGAACAACACCGCCTTGGGTGCGTTGGTCGGCGCGGCCTGGAAGCGGGGAATCTGCACCTTCAGTTCCGCCTGCGCGGGTGTTCCTTCGACAATCCGGCCCTGTGCGTGGGCATCGCCACGCATCCGAACCCCTGCGACCTCCGCCACGGCCGCCACCTGCGGGATGTCCACGGTACTGCCGGGTGCGAGTTCGCCGTCGGCGATGATGACGTCTGCCTTGAGCAGGCCACCCCCATCAAGATGGAACCAGGGCTTTTTCACGAACAGATCGCTGATCCAGTTCAGCGACTGGAACTGCCATGCGCCCTGGACGTTGCCGGACAAGCGCGGCAGCAGCTCGGCCGGCGCCTGGAACGGAATCTTCCGGCCGGTGATGCGGAGATCGGCGTCGAGTTCACTGCCCGTCTCCGGATCGCGCGGCAGCCGCGCCTGCACGCGCATGTCCTGCGCTACGTCCAGCTGCAGCGACAGCAGGCCGCGGTCGTCGGCATGCACGCCGGCATGCAGCGGCAAGCGCCAGACCAGCCGGCTGCCCGGTCGCAGTGCGCCCTCCTCCAGCGTCACATCCGCAGTGAGGCGGGCGTTGGACACCGCACTGCCGACCTTCACGTGCGGGCCGCCGGTATCGATGCGCAACCCCTGGCTGCGGGCGTCGATCTGCAGCTGCGCCCAGGTGATGCCCAGTTTCTGCAGCCCCGGCGCGTCGTCACGATAGTGCCGCGGGAAATGGAAGCGCGCAGCGATATGCGCATCGTCCAGCACATTGACACCGTCAAAACTGACCTGCGCGTCATCGAAGCCTGCCGTGGAATCGAACAGCTCCGACGGCCCGCCTTTGAGCTGTTTGAGGAAGCCGACCGTGCCGTGGCCCTGCCCCACGATCAGCAGCTTGCCGAAGCGCCCACTGCGGATCGTGTCGCTGTGGATCGCATCGAAGCGCAGGGTCCAGCCCCGGTCGCCGCGCGGCGGCGGCGGAATGGCGTTCTCGACCCGCTCGACCTCCGCTTCCACCCCGGTCGCGTCGATACGCGGGATGCGCACTTCCTTGCGCAACAACGCCGGCAGGTCGATCCATGCACTGGCCCGATCGGCACGGAACACATACTGGGTCCGATTGGCCTGGCCGCGCATGCGGATGTTCCAGACCACCGCCTGGCCGGGCATCAAGGTCACCGCCGGGCCGGTCTGCATCGTGAATTTTTCAGGTTTGCGGTTGGTCACCGCATCGAACAGCGGCGTATTGAGGAATACGTTGCCCGCCAGCAGGTACAGCGCATACAGCGCCAGCAGCGAGAGCAACGCCACGCGCCACGGCCGGGGCCAGCGCCGGACGCGCTCGGGAATCAGGGGCATGTGGATCCGCAACAGGAAGCAGGATGACGACCCACTATCGGCAACGCGCAGCCGTCACCGCGTGAAGGCGTGCTACGGCAGCTTCGCGATCACCTTGATCTCCACGTCGAATCCATACAGCCAGGTCACGCCGATGCCGGTGAGCGTGGGATACGGCGCCTGGCCCCAGTAATCGGGCATGATCGCCCAGACGCGCTCGAAGATCTGCTCGGGGTTGACCAGGAACACGGTGACGTCGACCACGTCCTCGAACGTGCAGCCCGCCGCGCCAAGCACGGCATTGAGGTTCTCGAACGCACGCCGCACCTGGGCATCGGGGTCGGGTTCGGGCGAGCCATCCTCGCGGCTGCCGACCTGCCCGGACACGAACAGGAAGCCATTGGAGCGTACCGCCGGCGAATAGCGGTTGCGCTCGTACAGGGCCTGGCGGCCCGGTGGGAAAACGACGTCACGTGTTGCCATGAACCACCTCTGCCTTGGGCCGATGCCGGCCCATCAAGAATGAAAGGCGACGGTAGACCGGTAGGGGCGCCGGATAAACGCGGTCGGCTGCTCAATATTGTTTGTAGAATCCAAACAATCACACTCCCCGTGGAAAGCAGATGGACCGGTTCGATGCGATGCACGCCTTTGCCCGGGTCGTGGAAACGGGCAGCTTCACCAAGGCGGCCGAGACACTGCACATGAGCCGCACCACGGTCACGCAACTGGTGCAGCAACTGGAAGCGCGGCTGCGGGTGCGCCTGCTGAACCGCACCACCCGGCAGGTGAATGTCACCGCCGATGGCGCGGCCTATTACGCGCGGGTGATCCGGCTGCTGGCCGACATCGACGACGCTGAAACCAGCCTGTCGACCGCAGCGGCGGCTCCTCGCGGGCGCCTGCGGGTGGACGTGCCCGCCCCATTCGCGCGGCTGGTGCTGGTGCCGGCCCTGCCCAAATTTCTTGCCCGATATCCGGAGATCCAGCTCGATCTGGGCGTCAGCGATCGCCACGTGGACCTGATCGATGAAAACGTGGACTGCGTGATCCGGGGTGGACGGATCACGGATCAATCGCTGGTCGCGCGCCATATCGGCGATCTGCCAGCCGGCATCCACGCCTCGCCCACCTATCTGCAGCAGGCGGGCATCCCCGCGCATCCGCGGGACCTGGAGCGGGCCCCGCATCGCGTGGTCGGCTACCTGCGCTCGCGCGGTGGTACGGTTCTGCCTTACACCCTCCAGCGCGGCGACGAACAGGTCATCGTGAAGGGACACCACCTGCTCGCGCTCGATGATGGCAATGCGTATCTCGCCGCGGGCGTGGCGGGCCTGGGCGCGCTGTGGCTCCCCGACTACATGGCCGCCCCGCATGTGGCCGCGGGCGAGCTGGTCCGGCTGTTCCCTGAGTGGCGCATCGAGGTGATGCCGCTGCACCTGGCGTTCCCCCCGAACAGGCATGTCAGTGCCAAGCTGCGGGTGTTCATCGACTGGGTCGCGACGCTGGTGGAGCAGCGCATGCCGCGCATGCGTCCGTAAGCGCGGGCGGCTAACGGCACTCGCCGCGCCCCCCTGCTATCGGTCACGCGTTGGCGTCCGTGGTTCCTGCGCGACCGCACGATCACCCGGCGTCTTCTTCAGCGGTGCGATGACCAGTGTGTCGCCCCTGCAGACATTCACATCGCGGTAGACCACCCGTCGACCGTTTCGGAACGCGACACGAAGATCGAACCGGCAGCCTTCGTCGGCGAGGCGGACGGTAGTGCCGGCGCCCCCACCTGGCAGGGCCTCGATCGACCGCGGAACGAAGGCCTCGGTCCCCGCAGGCGCGATCTCCAGGGCCACGACGCTGTCATGGGCCCGGTTGAGCAGGCCGAGGTAGCGTGCCTCCGCGCCGTGCGCGGCACCGGCGAGCATCAGCGAAACGGTCAGGAAGAAGCGGATCAACGTCATGGCAGCGTCTCCAGGCGGGTGATGGACTCCTGCATGACACGCTCGCGCGCTCTGGCCGCCAACCGATTCGGGACGAATCGTCGCCACGACCAGGCCAATCGTAATGGGCCGTCATGGCGCTTCCCGTGCGCACGTCCGCCTGCCTAAGATGACCTCCGCCAGAAACGCCTGGCCCGGAACCCACCATGTACCTCCGCCTTGGCAGCACCCGGATCCGCCTGTCCCGCTACCTCGCCGTGTGGACGGCGGTGGCCGTCATATTCGCCGTCCAGACCTCGATCAACGCCGGCCTGCCGAACAGCCAATGGCCCCTGTGGGACCTCATGCGCTGGTCGCTGATCCAATGGTATACGTGGGCCGCGCTGGCACCGACGGTCTTCCGCCTCGCCGAGCGCTTCCCGGTGCGCGGCACCGGTCGCTTGCACGGCCTGGGCGCGCAGGTAGTGGCCAGCCTGTGCATGACGGTCATCGCGATGATCGTGGGCGCACTGGTGTCTACCCTGTTCGAGCCCAGCGGTTTCTTCGAGCAGCTGGGCTACTTCCTGGAGCAGCACTTCGCCATCGGGCTGCTGACCTACTGGACCCTGTTCGCGATCCAGCAGGCCCTTCACTTCCACGCCGAGAAAGCCCGCCGTGAACTGGAAGCCAGCCAGTTGGCCACCGAACTGGCGCAGTCGCGGTTGCGCTCGCTGAAATCGCAGCTGCAGCCGCATTTCCTGTTCAACACGCTGCACGCGATCATTACCCTGCTGGACGAGGACAAGGTCTCGGCCGAGGACATGCTGCTGCGCCTGAGCGAGCTGCTGCGCGCGTTCCTGGAGGACTACGACGGCCAGGAAATCAGCCTGCGCCAGGAGCTGGACCTGATCGAGCTGTACCTGGGCATCCAGCGCACCCGCTTCAAGGACCGGCTGACCACCCGCACCTACATCGGCCCGGAGACGCTGGACTGCGCGGTGCCCAGCCTGATCCTGCAGCCGCTGGTGGAGAATGCCCTGCGCCACGGCATCGGCCAGCGCGTGGGCAGCGACACCATCGAGATCGAGGCCCGGCGCGACGGCGATGCGCTGTGCATCGAGGTGCGCAACCGCAACAGCACCCTGTCGGTCGAGCCGGCCGCATCGGCCGGGCATGGCATCGGCATGTCCAACACACGCCTGCGCCTGAAGGAACTGTACGGCGATGCCGCCGAGGTGAGGCTGGACATGATGTGGCCGGAAGGTGTGGTGTGCCGCATCCGCGTTCCGTTCCGGGAGCTGGAGAGCGCCGACGATGCACCGGAATTCTTCCCGGGCACAGCGCCGGCATGAGCCTCACCGTTCTCGTGGTCGATGATGAGCCGATCGCGCGGCACGCGGTCATCCGGTTGCTGCGCGATGATCCTGAGCTTGAGATCGTCGGCGAATGCGGCGATGGCGTATCGGCGGTCAACGCCATCCGCAACCAATCGCCGGACCTGGTCTTCCTGGACATCCAGATGCCGGCGATCACCGGCCTGGACGTGGTCGCCACCATCGGTGCCGAGCGGATGCCGGCCACCGTGTTCGTCACCGCCTACGAGCAGTACGCCGTGAAGGCCTTCGAAGCCAATGCCGTGGACTATCTGGTCAAACCGTTCAGCCGGGAGCGCTTCGCCGCCACCCTGCAGCGGGCCAAGGCGCGGCTGTCGGCGGCCCGCGGGGTGGGCGCGCAGGCCTCGACGCAGATCCTGCAGGCGCTGGATGCATTGCGGCAACGTGACGCGTATCTGCAGCGCATCCCGGTGCGTGTGGAGGAGCATGTGGTGCTGGTGGCAGTGGATGACATCGTCTGGATCAAGGCCGCGCGCAACACGGTCGAAATCCACCTGGTCGACCGCATGCATGAGCTGCGCGAGACCATGGCCACCCTCGCTGCCCGGCTGGACCCGCGGCACTTCGCCCGCGTGCACCGCTCGGCGATCGTCAATGTGCGCCGGGTCAAGGCGATCCATCCGTGGTTCAACGGCCACCACGTGGTGACCATGGACACCGGCCAGCAGCTGCGCATGAGCCGCTATCAGAACGAGGCGTTTCTCAAACTGGTGTCCACACGCAGCGAATGAGGCTGCCGGGCATGGCCCGGCCGCCCGCTTCAGTCGGGCATCCGCTCGCCCGTGCGCAGGGTCAGCACTTCCACCCCATCGGCGGTCACCAGCACGGTGTGCTCGGCCTGCGCCGACAGTTTCCCGTCGCGGGTGGTCACCGTCCAGCCGTCCTCACTCATGTCGATGGCCGCGCGGCCCTGGTTGATCATCGGCTCGATAGTGAAGGTCATGCCCTCTTCCAGTTCCAGCCCGTCGCCGCGGCGCCCGTAATGCAGCACCTGCGGTTCTTCGTGCATCTCCTGGCCGATGCCATGGCCGCAGAACTCGCGCACCACGCTGTAGCCATGCGCCTTGGCATGCTGCTGGATCGCAAAACCGATGTCGCCCAGCGTCGCGCCCGGGCGCACCACCCCGATCCCCTTCCACATCGCCTCGCGGGTCACCCGCACCAGCCGCTTGGCCGCGTAGTCGACCTCACCGATCAGATAGGTCTTGCTGGAATCGGCGATGTACCCCCCCTTTTCCAGCGTGATGTCCAGATTGACGATGCTCCCGCTGCGCAGGATGGCATCGGCCGAGGGCACCCCATGGCAGACCACGTTGTCGATGGAGGAATTGAGCACGTAGGCGAAGCCATACTGGCCCTTGCTCGCCGGGCGCGCCTGCAGCTCATCGACGATGAAGCGTTCGACCCAGTCGTTCACCTGCAGCGTGCTCATGCCTTCCAATGGCAGCGTGTCCAGCGCTTCGAACACCTGGGCCAGCAGGCGTCCCGATGCGCGCATCAGCGCCTGTTCTTCAGCGGTCTTGATCATGCTTCGGCCACCCGCAACGCGCCCGGTTCGACCCCGGCGGCGCGCAGTTCACGGCTGACGATCTCCTGGTAGCTCATACCCGGATTCATTTCGCACAGCATGCCGATCTTGATCCAGAAGCCCGCCTGGGCATTGATCGAGCGGCCCGAGACGCCGCTGGCGCGGCGCAGGTTGTCGTGTAGTTCGTCGTCGATGTTGACGATGCCCATGGGCGAGCCTCTCTAAAAAAATGATATACACATCATATATGTTTCGTATATCACATGAGAAGGCCCGCCCCGGATCGTTCAGCCGGTGTACGCCGTCGCCTCGATCTCGAACAGCATGCCGTCCAGTGCCAGCCGCGGCACCGGGATGAGCGTGCAGGTCGGCGCACGGCCCAAGGGCCAGCGGCGGCCGATCTGATCCGAAAGGATGCCGAGCCGGTCCTGATCGTGATCCACCACCAGCACGGTCAGCTTGGCCACGTCGGCCAGGGTGGCACCGGCCGACGCCAGCGCGAGGCTGAGGTTGTCCAGCGCCTGGGCGACCTGCGCCTCGAAGCGCGGCGACAACGCGCCATCGGCGGTTTCCCCGCCCTGCCCGGCGATGTGGATCACGCGGGCCGGCAGCCGCACCACGGCAACGTGGGAATAGCCGTTCGCGGTCGGGTCGTACAGCCCGGACGGATTGATGAAACCAAACAGGCCGGCAGGCGCAACAGGGGTATCGGTCAACATGGGGGAGGCGTCGTCGGGGAGTGAGTGCGCAGTCTCCGGCCTCAACTGCGGTTGAGGTCAACGGCGCGCACTGCAACGTTGCGACGCGCCGTCGCACTGCCCGTGCAGAGCTGCCAGAATCGCGACCGGGCATCCGGAGAACCGCATGAGCGACCATGCAGACCGACGCCTATGGCACCGACGCGGTAGTGGTCGGCCCCGCCAAGCTCAAGCTGTTCCCGGTGGCTTCGGTCGCCAAGCGGATGGCCCCGGACAATGAGGACATCGCCTTCTTCGAGCCCATCTGGGCCAGCCTGCCCCCGGCTCACCTGCCCGAGCCGACGCCGCCCGTGCCCTGGTGGCGCCGCCTTTTGGGGCGACCCTGAGTCCCCTCCCCGGCCTCAGGTCCAGGCCGGGTCGGCGGTGAAATCGATGGTCAACCAGAACTCACTGCCGCGCGCATCCAGGCGCTCGGCGATCTCATCACGCAGCCGGTCCACATTGCCGATGTTGCCGATGACCGTTTCCGGGTGGGTGAGGATGTGGATCTCCACGAAACGCATGCGGCCCATCTTGGCCACGTGGCTGGTGAAATCCAGATAGCCGTGTTCGGCGACGAAGTCTTTCATCACCGCCTGCACGCGCGCATCCAGCGTATCCGGCGCCACCTGCAGGACCTCTCGCATCGCCTTCCACGCGCTGCGCAGCGGTACGGGCAGCACCGCGACGCTGATCGCGGCCAGCACCAGCGGGTCCAGATAGGGAATCCAGTGGGCATGCGCGCCATCGCGCAGCAACAGCGCGATCGCGAACGCCAGCACGACGGCCAGGCTCATCATCCCGCTGAGCAGCCACGCGCGCACATCCAGCCAGAGCAACGCCGAATGCAGCTGCATCGCGCGGGTACGCACGTACGCGGCCATGGCCAGGTTGCTCACGCACAGCAGCGCGGCCCACAGCAGCGCCGGCCCGGCCTTGACCTCGTGCCCGCCGGTGGTCAGCCCGATCACCGAATTGGCCAATGCATAGATGCAGGCCAGCGACAGGATCGCCCCGCCAAGGGCCTCCACCATCGGCTCCAGATGCCAGTAGCCGTACTGGAAGCGCGGGCTTTCTTCCCGCGCCACCAGCCGCAGCACCGACAACGCCACCAGGGTCAGCGCCACGTCCACCAGGCTGTAGACCCCATCGAACAGGATGGCCTGCGACCCCACCAGCAGGCCGCCGATGAAGCCGATGGCGCTGACCGCCATCGTCACCCCGATGGAGAATGTGAGGACCCGTTGCTCGCGTGCTGTATCCATCGCTGGCCGAGGGTCCTGCGCGCGGGCGTCAGACCTTCAGCACCTCCACCTTGTAGCTCGGCGCATCGCCGTCGGTATCAATGATAAGCCCGTGCACATCCGACTCGAAGCCCGGGAAGCGCGCATTCTGCTCGCGGGCGATCCGCAGCGACTGGATGATCGGCTCGTCGCTGCTGCCGAAGCGCTCGCCCGGCATGATGGTCGGGATGCCCGGCGGGTACGGTACCAGCATGGTGCCAGCGATGCGGCCGCTGATCTGCTCGATGTCGACCCGTTCGATCTGGCCACGGACCAGATGGTCATACGCCTCGGCCGGGGTCATCACCGGCTCGGGCAGGTCCACGTACATCGCGCGCATCACCTGGGCCACACCGAACTCGTCGTTGAAGGCGTGCAGCGCATCGCAGAGGTCGCGCAGGCCCCAGCCGGCGTAGGCGATCGGGAACTCGGCCGCGAGCTGCGGCAGCGCACGGGTCAGCGGCGCGTTGCTGTCATAGAGCTCCTTGAAGGCCATCAGCTCGGTGACCAGGGTGCTCCACTTGCCCTTGGTGATCCCCATGGAGAACAGGAACAACACGGAATAGAGATTGGTCTTCTCCACCGTGATGCCACGCGTCCACAGGAACTTGCTCAGTACCGCGGCCGGAATGCCGCGCTGCCCCATCTCGCCGTCCATCGACAGCCCGGGCGTGAGCAGGGTGACCTTGATCGGATCGATCAGCACGTAATCGTCGACCAGCCCATCGAAGCCGTGCCAGTGCGCGTCCGGCTGCAGATACCATTCGCTGCGCTTGGCCACCATCGGGGCCGGCGCATCGCCCTTGGCCAGCGAACGCTCCAGCTTGTCCGGCTGCCACACACTGAACCACCAGTCATCGCGGCCCAGATCCTCGCGTACATGCAGCATCGCGCGGCGGAACGCGATCGCCTCATCGTGCATTTCCTGCACCAGCGATTCACCCGCCGCACCTTCCATCATCTTGGAGGCCACATCACAGGCGGCGATCACCCCGTAGTGCGGGCTGGTGGTGGTGTGCATCATGAAGGCTTCGTTGAAGCGTTCGGCATCCAGCGCATGGGTGGCCGCGTTGCGCACGTGGATCATCGAGGCCTGCGAGAACGCGGCCAGCAGCTTGTGCGTGGAATGCGTGGTGAAGATGATCGCATCCTGCTCGCGCGGCTTGCCCTTGGCCATGCCGTAATGGTTCTCATAGAACGGATGGAACGCGGCATAGGCATACCAGGCTTCATCGAAATGCAGGTAATCGACCGCGCTGCCGATTTCCTCGGCAATCTTTTCGGCGTTGTAGCACAGCCCGTCATAGGTCGAATTGGTGACCACCGCGATGCGCGGCTTGGAACCGGCCTTGTAGGCCTTGCTGGCGAGTGGATTGGCGGCGATGGCCTGCTGCAGCGACTCGGGCGTGAACTGGTCCAGGCTGATCGGGCCGATGATGCCGTGCGCGTTGCGGCTGGGGGTGAAGTACACCGGGACGCCCCCGGTCATGATGAGTGAGTGCAGCAGCGACTTGTGGCAGTTGCGGTCGACGAACACCACATCGCCCCGCCCCACGGTCCCGTGCCAGACGATCTTGTTGGCGGTCGAGGTGCCGTTGGTGACGAAGAAGGTGTGGTCGGCACCGAAGTTGCGCGCCGCCTCGTTCTCGGCCTCCTTGATCGGGCCGGTGTGGTCGAGCAGCGAGCCCAGCTCCGGTACCGAGATCGACAGATCGCTGCGCAGGGTGTTCTCACCGTAGAACTGGTGGAACGCACGCCCGACCGGCGACTTGGTGAACGCCACGCCGCCGGCGTGCCCGGGCGTATGCCAGGAGTAGTTGGACTCGGCGGTGTGGTGGATCAGCGCCTTGAAGAACGGCGGCAGCAGGTTGGCCATGTAATCTTCGGCCGCGCGCATTACCTGGCGCGAGATGAAGCTCTTGGTGTCTTCGAACAGGAAGATGTAGCCGTGCACGAACTTGAGCAGCTTGCTGGGCACCTTCTCGATGGTGCGCCGCTCGCCGTACAGGAACACCGGCAGGTTGGCGCGGCGGGCGGTCTGTTCGCGCAGGAAGCCCAGCAGGCGCTGGAACTGCTCCGGGTTCTCCTCGGTGCCGTCGATGGAGATCAGCACCGCCGAGGCCGCCACATAGGTGCGCGCGCCGGCCTGGGCATCGGCCAGGGTCAGGCCGCACAGCACGCGCTGGTCGTTCTTGCGCAGCTCGTCCACCAGCGCACGGATCAGGATGCCGCCGATACGCGGGGATTCGTAGTCGTCGTCGATGACGATGATCGGGTAATCAAGGGACTTGAAGTACACAGGGATTCTCCTGGGGCAATATCACGAAAGCGTCGTGCGGACAGCGGCGTCGAGCGCGGGCAGCTGGCCGCGCTGGCGGCGACGCTCCTCGCTGAAGAACGGGTAGAACACCGTGATGAACAACACGAACAGGAAGGCGTACTGCACGATGTTGCCGGCCGAACCGAAGATCGCCCACAGGCAGTACACGACGGTGACGCTGGTCAGCAGCCAGAACGCTCCGGTATGGACCAGCGTGTGCGAGCGCTCGACCACGAAGTAGCAGGCCACGCAGGAGTAGATGTACGGCAGCAGGGTCAGCACGACCGCGGCCGAGGTGATCACATCGAACTGGGCCGAGGCGGTCTTGGAGGTGGAGGTGACCAGCACCGCCAGGGTCATCAGCACCGCCACGATCAGCACGCCCTTGACCGGCACGTCGTCCTTGTTGGTCTTGCTGAAGATGCTGGGGAACAGGCCGTCATCCGAGGCCGCCTTGGCGCTCTGCGCGGTCAACAGGATCCAGCCGCCGAGCGAGCCGGCTGCACCGACGAAGGCGCACAGGCTCACCAGCGCCCCGCCCCAGCCACCCACCGCATTGGCGGCGGCCAGTGCGAACGGCGCATCGGAGACCTGCAGGTCGCCATTGGGCACCATGCCCATGATCACCGAGGAGCTGGCGATATAGGCGATCGCAGCCAGGAACACGCCGCCCAGCGTCGCGCGCGCCACGTTCTTCTCCGGGTTCTCGACCACGCCGGCAGTCACCGAGGCCGATTCCACGCCGATGAAAGCCCACAGGGTCAACGCGGCGGCACTGGAGATCGCGCCGAAGTTGGACTCCCCGGAAACGTTGTAGGCGCCCTTGAAGATGGTTGGGTCGAAGAAGAACCAGCCGAAGATCGCGATGCCCAGGATCGGCACCAGCGCGAAGCTGGTGGTTACTGTCTGCAGCTTGCTGACGAACGACGGGCCGATCACGTTGGCGAAGCTCAACGCCCATACCAGGGCCAGCACCGCGATGCAGCGTGGCAACGGCTCGGACAGGATCGGGAAGAAGTAGCTGAAATAGCCCACCGCCGCGATCGGGATGGCGACGTTGCCGATCCAGTTGGCGAACCAGTAGATGGTGTTGGTCTGGAAACCCATGTAGGGGCCGAACCAATCCCTGGCGTAGGCATAGGGACCACCGGCCTTGGGGGCCAGCTTGCCGAGCTTGGCGAACACGAAGGCCAGCAGCAGCGCGCCGGCCGTGGTGATCAGCCAGCCCCAGATCGAGGCCGTGCCGATCTTGGCCAGGCTGGAGGGCAACAGGAACACCCCCGACCCCATCATATTGCCGGCCACCAGGAAGGTGGCACCGACCACCCCGATTTTCTTCGCTTTTGCCATGACGCTTGCTCCTTTGCCAGGCAGGGACCCGGTCATGCCGGGCGTTGGGAGTTACTTGATGAAGTTGTACTGGAGGCTGCCCTGCAGCCGCATCGTGTCGCCGCGTTGTCCACTCTGCTGTTCCAGCTGCCCGTAGAGCAGCTCCATGCCCATCGTCCAGGACGGGGCCGGGCTCCAGAGCAGGTTGAAAACGCCGTAGCGGCTCTGGCGGAACGCATCGGCCGCCAGCGCATCGTTGCGTCCACTGGTGAGCTGGCCGTAGATCAGGTTCGAGCGCCACAGCGGCGACCAGTAGTGCGTGTAACCGACGAAGCCGCCGTACAGCGACAACGCCTGCAGCCGCCCGTCGGCGGTCACCACCGCGTCCATGCCCGAGCCGGTCAGGTCGGCGATGTAACGGGCCAGGCCCTTGCCGCCGAGCATGCCGAACAACAGCAGGTCCTGATCACCGACCGCGGCCGAGCCACTGAGCTGCAGGCCACCGGCGAAGCGGCGGCCGTCGCCGGCATCGCCGTCGTACCCCAGGCTGCGCGCGACCGCGCCCAGCTGCAGATGGCCCCAGTCACGCTCCATGCGCGCCGTCACGGTGACGTCCGGCAGCGAGTCCACCGGCATGACGCCCTCGGCGGGGTTGCTCAACTGGGTATCCGGATCCTCGGCGGCCACGGTGAGGGTATTGCCCTTGCCCATTGCGAAGCTGTGGTGGATGCCGGCCACCAGCAGGTACCCCGCTCCCCCCGGCCCGGCGAAATCCAGGGTGTCAGGCAGGCTGTCGGCGTCCATGAAGGTGGAATAGCCATAACCGGCGTAGGTGTTGCCCAGCTGCCCGTAGGCGTGGCGCAGGCGGAACTGATAACTGTCGCTGCTGCCGAAAAAGTCGTTTTCCAGATAGAAGCGCAGGTTGCCATGCGTGGTCGGGCGCCGCGCTTCGAAGCTGAAGCGGGTCTGCTTGGCATGCAGGGTGAAGTTGGAGACATCCCGGTGTGCCCCGCCGACCGGAATCGAAGAAGTGACGAACTGTTCCTGGTCACCGGCCGCGCGCGAATCGGCGATGGCATCGAGCTTGGCGTAGCCGCCGATGCGGATCAGGGTGTCGGTGTTGGGGATCGCGAAGAAGCCTTTCAGCTCGGGATCGGTCGGCCCGGCAGCGCTGTCCGGTCGGGAAGCGGCGGTGGACGGATCAGCAACGGAATCGCGTTGCGGGAGAATCGCCTGGCCCATGCCGGGTACCTGGGCCTGGGCAGTCACGGGCGCTGGCGAGGGTGGCGGAGTCGTGCTCGTACCCGGCGCAGCGGCCGGTGCCGCGATGGCTACCGGTGGCGCGGGCGGAGGTTTGCCGGATTCGATCGCCTCCAGGCGTTTTTCCATCTGTTCCAGTGTCTGCCGCAGCGTCTGGATGTCCTGCCGCAGGGCAGCGGCCGAATCCTGCGCATAGCCCGGCGCCGCAGCGAATGCTGCCACGCATGCGACCGTCAACACAGCCAAGCGCATCACGTCCTCCTTGAACCGTACACAGTCCCGCGCGTCCAGGCCGGCCGACGTCCAGGACGCCGCCGATCATGGGCACGCAGCCCGGCACTGCACTGCACGCGACCTTCGCCGGCGCGCGATCCGGTGGCCACCACGCCATCGAACCCGTCGTCCGCATCGGTACGCTCGCACGGGATCCCCTCATCCCTGATGACCGGCGCGTTCAAGCGCGTCGGCCAGCGCCTTGAGTAACAATCGCAAAGTGAGAATGCCGTGAATGTTGCCGGACAGTTTTCTGACTGGGCGGCCACGCGTCCGGTGCGTGCGGGGGAATCCATGAGATAGCGCATGCGGCCAGCTTAGCGACCGCGGCGTTTTTCGGCCTTGATCCAAATCAAGCCGAATGCGTCGACGTGCGACGCCGGGCTTTCCCGGCCGCAATACGCTTTCATGACGCCCAAACGCAACGCGCCGGGTTCAGCCCGGCGCGTTGTGAAGCGATACCGCAGTCCGCTCAGCGCGGGCCGAGCACCACGGTCATGTCATCGCCCTGCGGCATCCCGGAACGGCGTTGCACCATTCCCTGGGCATCCTTGAACAGAATGCCCGGCGTGCCCTGGAAGCCCAGTTCGATCATCAGCACCTGATTCGCGTCGAGCTTGTTGGCGACCTCCGCCGTCAACGATGCCGCCGGCTTGATGCCACCGCGATCGAACAGCCGTTCGTTCTCCAGCAGCGCGGCACTGGGGTTGGGGGCGGTAAGGATCGCAGCCGCCTTGGCCGGGCTGTCCTCACGGATCACGCCGACCATGACGTGGCGAAGCTGCACCTTGCCGGCATCCACCCACGGCCGCGCGGCTTCCCAGAAACGATGGCAGTACGGGCAGTTCGCATCGCTGAAGGTGTAGACCACGCGCGGTGCATCGGCGCGGCCGTCACGCACCCAGGCGCTTTCGTCGAGCTTCTTCCAGCTGCGCTCGGACATCGGTTTGGCCACCAGCTTCTCCAGTGGCGCGGCCCCCACGTCTTCGCCATTGGCATCGAACAGGCTGCCGACCACCACGTTCTTTCCATCCGCGGTGACATACGCCGCCGCAGGCTGCTGGCCGCCGACCACGCCGGCAAACCCGCGCAGGCCACCCGGCGCATCAAACTCGCCGATCACCTCGAAACCATGCTTCTCGATGCCCTTCAGCACGGCCGGGCGGTCGCCGCCAGCCTTCGGCGCGGCAGCACCGGCTTTCGGCGTCTGTGCCTGGCTGCACCCGGCCAGTGCCATCAGCAGCGAGACGGCAAGCACGGTGCCCAACGGGCGCGAGGACTTCAATTTCATGGTGACTCCTGGATTCAAGGAACAAGACAACGCGACGACCGTTACAGGCTGTCGAGCTTGGATTGCAGGCCGGCGGCACTGAGTTCGCCCAGGTGGATGTGCTTCAGCCGGCCCTGCCCATCAAAGAAGAGGGTAGTCGGATAGGCGTGCACCTGCAGCCGCTCGGCAGTGAGCGCGTCTTCGTCGAGCAATACGTTGGCCAGGGTGAGCTGCTCGGCGGCCAGGAAACCCTCGACCTCCTCCCGGGTTTCGCCCTGGTTGACGAACAGGAAGCGGATATCCGGGTGGCGCTGCTGTGCGCGCGCCAGCACCGGCATCTCGCGCCGGCAGGGGCCACACCAGCTTGCCCAGAGATTGACCACCACCGGCTTGCCCTGTGTGTCGGCCAATGCGATTGGCTGCCGCTGCAGCGAGGTCAAGGTGATCGCCGGCAGCGTCACCCGCGATTGCTGCAGCCAGCCAGCGCCGGTAGACAGCACGGCCCAACCGAGCAGGCCCGCCAGCGCAGCGGCGCCCACGGGGCGGCGCAGTGTGGGCCAGCGGCGCACGCGCCACGCCCCCCACCCCAGCCCGACCAGCAGTGCCGGCCACAGCAGGAACCCGCCATCGCCGATCCGCAGCACCCCCCAGGGATCGGCCGCATAGTCGCCCGCGTGCCACATCACGAACGCCACCCGCCCGGCCAGCAGGCCCAGCAGCAGCATGTCCACCACCACCGATCGCGGACGCGGTGCGCCTTCGATGACCGGAGCACGCACCACACTGGCCACCAGCATCGCAATGCCAAGCGCCACCACTATCCACACGACCGCAAGCGGTACCGGGCCTACACTGCTGATCATTGATTCTCTCCGCCCTCGCACGGGACCTGCCAGGTGCGACGGCTGTTGCATCGGGCCCGTCGGCATGGTCCCAGCAAGGCATCAAGGGAGCAAGTGTGCCGGTGTCGCGCGATTCAGGCCGCCGAACGGATCGACTCGACCACCCGGCCGACCGGGCGCGCTGCTGCACGCTCGCGCTGCTGTGCGGCCACCTGGCGGCGATAGCGTGCCGGCGTCAGCCCGACGATGCGCAGGAACAGCCGACGGAACGCACTCTGGTCGGAGTAGCCCACCGCCCACGCCACCTGGTCCACCACCCCGCCGGCCTGCAGCAGCAACTGCGCCTTGGCGATGCGCAGGCGCTGGCAATACTCGATCGGCCGCATGCCGGTGGCTTTCAGGAACCGGCGCTGCAAGGTGCGCGGCTCCAGCCCGGCCTGCAGGCAGATGTCATCCAGCCCGACACCGCGTGCCGCAATCCCGTGCAGCCAGCGCTGCGCCTTGAGGATGCAGCGGTCGCCATGCGCGAAGTTCGGGCTGAAGCGCTCCAGATCGTCCAGTTCGGTGCGCGGTATCACCAGCTGCAGCTGCTGGATGACGGTGTTCATCACACTTTGCCCGTACACGCGTGCGAGCAGGCGCAGGCTCAGATACTTCCAGGCCTCCTGGCCGGCGGCCGTCAGCAGGTCACCATCATCGACCAGGATACGTTCGCTGGGGAGCCAGCTGGGTACCATCGTGCGCAGTGCCGGGCAGCGCGTGGGATCGGGAACACTGACCGAGCGGCCGGCCAGCACGCCCGCTGCCGCCAGCAGCAGCCCCCCCTCGTCGCAGCCAGCCAGCAGGCTGCAGCCATCGTGGCATTCGCGCAGCCAGGCCAGCAGGCGCTCGTCGGGCGGCGCCATGGTCCAGCTCGATTCACTGCCGGGCACGACGATGATCGCCGGCAGGGCATCGCCGAACAGCTCCGCCCCCGCCACCCGCTGCATGCCGCGGGCGGACATCGTCCAGCGCGTGACCAGCATGCGCCCGCCCGTGCGGCGCCCGGCGGCCACGGTGCGGTTGCAGCGCTGCGCCAGCTCGGACAGCACGGGCGCGGCGGCGCGCAGGCTGCCAGGGAATTCCACGACCGCAACTTCCATCAGGGTCGGCGTATCCGGCCGGCGGTCCGGCTGCAGCGTGTTGCGGGGTGCGTCCATGGCCATTCTCCTGGGACAGTGCCTGCCGGCGGGGCCGGGCAGAACAGGTCGATACATAAGATGGCCTGAGGCTACGGACGTCCCGGCGGGACGGCCATGCAACTAGTTGTAAATTTCACGCAGACTGAATTTTCAGTGGGGTTCCAGCAAGGCTTGACCCTTGACCAGACTCCAAGGTCCAGAATGGTGCGGTCATCCACGAGGTGCTCATGAACATTGGACAGCTCGCGCGCCAGGCCGGCGTGCCGATCGATACGGTGCGCTACTACGAGCGGCAGCAGCTGCTGCCCACCGCCCGACGCAGCGCCGGCGGCTACCGGGTCTTCAGCGAGTCGGACCTGACCCGCCTGCGTTTCATCCGCCGCGCCAAGGCGCTGGGTTTCAGCCTCGATGAAATCGGCGACCTGCTGGGCTTCAGTGATCAGCGCGGCCAGGACATGGCCCAGATCCGCGACAGCGCAGTGAACAAACTCAGTGACATCCAGCAGCGCATCAACGAGCTGCAGCGCATGCACGGCGCGCTCAAGCAACTCGTCGATGCCTGCCCCGGCCATGGTGATCAAGCCCAATGCCCGATCCTGACCGCACTGACGGAAGCAGGCCAATGAACCCGACCCACGCGCATGGGAATGGCGCGCCCGCAGCGAAAGGCCCGTCCTGCTGCGGCGCTTCGCCAGCGCCTGGCGCGGGCATGCACACAGACCCGGTCTGCGGCATGGCGGTGGACCCGGCCACCACCACCCACCACGCCCGTCATGACGGCAGCGATTACCCTTTCTGCAGCGATGGCTGCCGGCGAAAGTTCATTGCCGACCCGCAGCGCTACCTGACCCCGGATGCTGATGCCGCCGAGCCGGTCCCGGCCGGCACGCTGTACACCTGCCCGATGCACCCGGAGATCGAGCAGGAAGGACCCGGCACCTGCCCTCTGTGTGGCATGGCGCTGGAACCGGCGATGCCCAGCCTGGAGGAAGGAGAGAATCCCGAGCTGACCGACTTCCGCCGTCGCTTCTGGTGGAGCCTGCCGCTGAGCGTGGCCACGATGGCGCTGGCAATGCTCGCGATGACGCCGGTGCTGCATGGGCTGTCGCCGGATCTGCGGGTGTGGATCGAACTGGCGCTGGCGACACCGGTGGTGCTCTGGGCCGGTTGGCCGTTCCTGCAGCGCTGGGCGCAGTCGATCCGCCACCGCAGCCCGAACATGTGGACGCTGATCGGGACGGGTGTGCTGGCCGCATACAGTTACAGCGTGGTCGCCACCGTCGCGCCCGGCCTGTTCCCGCCGTCGTTCCAGCAGCACGGACATGTTGGCGTCTACTTCGAAGCGGCGGCCATGATCATTTCGCTCACGCTGCTCGGGCAGTTGATGGAGCTGCGCGCACGGGCGAAGACCTCGGCGGCGATCAAGGCACTGCTCGGCCTGGCACCGAAGACGGCGCGCGTGCTGCGCGAGGATGGCCGCGAAGAAGACATCGAGATCACCGCGCTGCAGCCCGGCGACCGCGTGCGTGTACGCCCGGGTGAGAAAGTACCGGTGGACGGCACGGTGGTGGACGGCCGCTCCTCGATCGACGAATCGATGCTCACCGGCGAGCCCGTGCCGGTCGGCAAGACCATCGGCGACACAGTGATCGGTGCGACCCTCAACGGCACCGGCAGCCTGGTGGTACGCGCTGATCGCCTGGGCGATGACAGCATGCTGGCGCAGATCGTGCAGCTGGTCGCGCAGGCGCAACGCTCACGTGCCCCGATGCAGCGCATGGCCGACACCGTGGCGTACTGGTTCGTGCTGGCGGTGTTGTCGGTGGCGGTGCTGACGTTCTTCGGCTGGGGGCTGTTCGGCCCCGAGCCATCGTGGACGCACGCGGTTCTCAGCGCGGTTGCGGTGCTGATCATCGCCTGCCCGTGCGCACTCGGGCTGGCCACGCCGATGACGATCATGGTCGCCACCGGCCGTGCTGCACAGCACGGCGTGCTGTTCCGCGATGCCGAAGCGATTGAAGCCCTGCGCCAGGTCGATACGCTGGTGGTGGACAAGACCGGTACCCTGACCGAAGGGCGGCCGACGTTCCGTGATGTGCAGGCGGTGGCGCCCTACCAGCCCGATCAGATTCTGCAGTGGGCGGCGAGTCTGGACCAGGGCAGCGAGCATCCGTTGGCCGCGGCGATCGTCGCGCAGGCGCAGGCGCGTTCGATGCCACTGACCCAGGTGGTGGACTTCGACTCGCTGACCGGCATGGGCGTGCAGGGCGTGGTCGACGGCAAGACGCTGCTGCTCGGCAATACCGCACTGATGGACGAACACGGCATCGCGCTGGATGCGCTGCGCGAGGCGGCCGAGCAGCTGCGCAAGGCAGCAGCGAGCGTGATGTACCTCGCCGTGGACGGCCAGCTCGGCGGTCTGCTCGCGGTCGCCGACCCGATCAAGGCCTCCACTGCCGAAGCGATCGCCCAGCTGCACCGCGATGGCCTGCGCATCGTGATGGCGACCGGCGATGGCGCCGCCACCGCCGAAGCGGTTGCGCGGGAACTCGGCCTGGATGAGGTGCACGGCGAAATGCGCCCCGCCGACAAGGCCGCGCTGATCCGTTCGCTGCAGGCGCAGGGCCGCAAGGTCGCGATGGCCGGTGACGGAATCAATGATGCGCCGGCGCTGGCGAGTGCCGACGTGGGTATCGCGATGGGCAACGGGACCGATGTGGCGATGTCGAGCGCGCAGGTCACGCTGGTCAAGGGCGATCTGCGCGGCATCCTGCGTGCGCGCCAGCTTTCCACCGCGAGTGTGCGCAACATGCGGCAGAACCTGGGCTTTGCGTTTCTCTACAACGGCCTCGGCATTCCCGTTGCGGCCGGCGTGCTGTACCCGCTGGGCATCGTGATGTCGCCGATGCTGGCCGCGGTGGCGATGAGCTTGAGTTCGGTCTCCGTGATCAGCAACGCGTTGCGTCTACGCCATCAGCGACTGCCGGGCGAATGAAGCGCGATTAATGACGATGTTTCTTCACTTTTTTCTTGCCAATCGAAAACGTCGTCGTTATGATTTCGCTCCTCACGACGTGGGGCCATAGCTCAGCTGGGAGAGCGCCTGCATGGCATGCAGGAGGTCGGCGGTTCGATCCCGCCTGGCTCCACCACTCCGGACACAGGCCGTCCGATGGAAGCCAAAATTCGGTTTAACGCGTCCCCATCGTCTAGAGGCCTAGGACATCACCCTTTCACGGTGGCGACCGGGGTTCGAATCCCCGTGGGGACGCCACTCATCAGACGAATACCGAGGCCCGGCATGCCGGGTCTTTTTATTCACCGTCTACTGCGGTTGCGAAGCGGATGTCCGAAAGGCTTCCACAAACGTGAACAGGCAGATATACTAGGCGGCTCGCGGTACAACGTGGGGCCATAGCTCAGCTGGGAGAGCGCCTGCATGGCATGCAGGAGGTCGGCGGTTCGATCCCGCCTGGCTCCACC
>NZ_NIVS01000011.1 GCF_002205165.1 Stenotrophomonas maltophilia
CGCCCGCCCCCCCCGCCCGCCCCCCCCCCCCCCCCCCCCCCCCACCCATCCCTCCCCCCCCCCCCCCCCCCCCCCCCCCCCCGGCCCCCCCCACCCCCCCCCCCCCCCCCCCCCAAACCAGCACAAGCGCAGCCCAACGCGCACTTGCCGTGGCTGTTGCTGTTGCTGTTGATATGCCCCAACGCACGAACGCAAGACAAAAAAAGGGCGAGGCACCCGGCCCCGCCCTCTCAATACCACCGGAAAACCCGATCAGCCGCGTCGCGCGCAATACACCGACTGCGCCGGCAACACCAGCTCACCTCCCACAACGTGCCCCACATCCGGACCCGGCACATGCATCGCCTGCCAATCACCCGCCGGCAGCGCAACACGAACAGTCTCAGCCGACAGATTGAACGCCAACAGCAGCGTCTCCTCCCCGTGCACCCGCTCGAACATCAACACCGGCTCAGCGGATTCAAGAAAACGGATATCACCCACCAACAACGTCGGCATCGTCCGCCGCCATGCCAGGAACTGACGGAACGCAGTGAGCACCGAATGCGGATCATGCTCCTGCGTCGCCACCGATGCCGCCTGATGCTCCGCCGGAATCGGCAACCACGGCTCACCCGTCGTGAAGCCCGCCTTCGGCGCGTCCAGCCACGGCATCGGCGTGCGGCAGCCGTCGCGGCCCTTGAAGTTCGGCCAGAAGGTAATGCCGTACGGATCCTGCAGCGCCTCGAACGGCACATCCGCCTCGCCCAGCCCCAGCTCCTCGCCTTGGTACAGGCAGATCGAGCCACGCAGCGAGCACAGCATCGCCACCAGCATCCGCGCCAACCGGGGTTGCGCCGGATGGCCACCCCAGCGCGTCACCGCACGCTCCACATCGTGGTTGGAGATCGCCCAGCACGGCCAGCCTTCGGTCATCGTCGCTTCCAGCCGCGACACGGTGTCGCGGATGTAGCCGGCGCTGAAATCCTTCACCAGCAGCTCGAAGCTGTAGCCCATGTGCAGGCGGCCCGGCGCGGTGTACTCGGCCGTGGTCGCCAGCGAATCTTCCGCGGAGATCTCGCCCAGGCTGACCGAGCCCGGGTACGCGTCCAGCAGCACGCGCAGTTGCTCGATGAAGCCGATGTTCTCCGGCTGGGTGTTGTTGTAGTAGTGGTACTGGTAGGCGTACGGGTTGTCCGCGCTGAAGCCACGGCCGAGGCGCTTCTCCAGCGGCTTGGCCGGGTTGTCGCGCAACTGTGCATCGTGGAAGCAGAAGTTGATCGAATCCAGGCGGAAGCCATCCACGCCACGGTCCAGCCAGAACCGCACGTAGTCCAGCGTGGCCTGCTGCACCGCCGGATGGTGGAAGTTCAGATCGGGCTGGTCGGCCAGGAAGTTGTGCAGGAAGTACTGCTCGCGCCGTGGCTCCCACTGCCAGGCCACGCCCCCGAAGATCGACATCCAGTTGTTGGGCGGGGTGCCGTCCTCGCGCGGGTCGGCCCACACGTACCAGTCCGCTTTGGGATTGGTGCGATCCTGCCGGCTCTGCTGGAACCAGGCATGGTCGATCGAGGTATGGCTGAAGACCTGGTCGATCATCACCTTCAGGCCCAGCGCATGCGCCTTGGCCAGCAGCCGGTCGAAGTCGGCCAGCGTGCCGAACATGGGGTCGACATCGCGGTGGTCGGCAATGTCATACCCGAAATCGGCCATCGGCGATTTGAAGAACGGCGAGACCCAGATCGCATCGACGCCGAGCGCGGCGACATAGTCCAGGCGCTCGATGATGCCGGGCAGGTCGCCCACGCCATCGCCGTTGGCATCCAGGAAACTGCGCGGGTAGATCTGATAGATGACGGCACCGCGCCACCATGGAGACTGCGACATTGAGGCCCCCCTTCGGGCTTCCACGGCACCCGCGAGGGGGCCAGAAACGAACCCGACAAGCTTAGCTGCGCGCTTCCAGCGGTGGGGTTGCTTGCATACGTATTCACCTCGGATCGCGGCGTGCGCGGCGCTCCAACTCCCGGCCCGGCACCCGGTCAGGCGGCGGCTCCCCCGGCCGGAGGGCGGCACCGTCGGCCAACGTCGGCCGGATACCGCCCCTGGCGCACCTCTGCGGCGCACCTCTGCGGCGCGCCTCTGCGGCGCGCCTCGACCGGGCCACAGCCGCGTCTTCGCGGGCGGAATACGACGGCACCGCCTATAATTCCGCCCAAGCCTGAAAGTCAGACCGCATGACCATCACCGAAGACACCCGCCCCGCGCTGGGCTTGCCCCAGATCCAGACGCTCGCCGCGCCCGACATGGACGCCGTCGATGCGCTGATTCGTCGCCGACTGTCCTCGGATGTCGTGCTGATCAACCAGATCGCCGACCACATCATTTCGGCCGGCGGCAAGCGGCTGCGCCCGATGCTGGTGATGCTGGCCGGCCGCGCGGTCGGCCAGGCCGGCCCGGAACACCATCAGCTGGCGGCGATCATCGAGTTCATCCACACCTCGACCCTGCTGCATGACGATGTGGTGGACGAATCCAGCCTGCGGCGCGGCCGCAGCACCGCCAATGCGCTGTGGGGCAACGCCCCGAGCGTGCTGGTCGGCGATTTCCTGTACTCGCGCAGCTTCCAGCTGATGGTCGAACTGGACCGCATGCCGGTCATGCGGATCCTGGCCGACACCACCAACCGGATTGCCGAGGGTGAGGTGCTGCAGCTGCTTCACGTGCATAACCCGGATACGGACGAAGCTGCTTACCTGCGCGTGATCGAGCGCAAGACCGCGGTGCTGTTCGCCGCCGGCACCCGCCTGGGCGCGCTGGCCAGCGGCGTCGATGAGGCCACCCAACAGGCGCTGTACGACTACGGCATGGCCCTGGGTTACGCCTTCCAGATCGCGGATGACGTGCTGGACTACTCGGCCAATGCCGAGGAGCTCGGCAAGAACCTGGGCGATGACCTCGCCGAGGGCAAAGCCACCCTGCCGCTGATCCACGCGATGGCGCATTCCGATGCCACCACCCGCGAGCGCCTGCGCGAGATCGTGCAGAACGGCGATGCCGGGGCGATGCCCGAAGTGCTGGCTGCCATCCACGCCACCGGGGGCCTGGAATACAGCCGCGCCCGTGCCGAGGAATACGCCGAGGCCGCCGAGCGTGCGCTCGACAGCCTGGCCGACAACGATGCCGTGGCGGCCCTGCGCGGGCTGGCCCGTTACGCGGTGCAGCGCTCGCATTGAGGGGAAGGCGGGACGGCTGATGGCCGCCGCCCGCGCTCAATCTGAATCCCTCACCGGTAGAGCCGACCGTTGGTCGGCTGCTCGTCCTTCCGGCGCCGCGATCCCGATGAACGCACCACGCCATGCGCGGTGCAGCCGACCAACGGTCGGCTCTACCGGCCCTTGGTCTCGAACCGCTCCTCGAAGAACTCATCCAGCGCCTTCCACGCGCGCTTGGCCGCGCGCTCGTTGTACTGGCAGCCCGGCGGGCTGTTCGCATCGGCTTCGGCGAAGCAGTGCACCGCGCCGCTGTAGTTGGTGAACTCCCAGTCGACCTGGGCCGCGTTCATCTCCTGCTCGAAGCTGGCGATGTCGTCCTTGCTCACGCTCTTGTCGTCGGCGCCATTGAGCACCAGCACGGACGGATGCGTTCCACCGGCCTTGGCCGGCAGCGGCGAACCCAGGCCGCCATGCAGGCTGACGACACCGGCCAGCGGTGCGCCCGCGCGCGCCATCTCCAGCACCGTGGTGCCGCCGAAGCAGAACCCGACCGCGCCGATCCGGCTGGCATCCAGCGGTGCCTTGCCAGCCTGGGCCTTGAGTACCTCGATTGCCTTGAGCGCCCGCGCCCGCAGTACCGGGCGGTCATTGCGCAGCTTGGTCGCCACCGGTCCGGCCTCGGCATCGGTCTTCGGACGCACGCCCTTGCCATACACATCGGCCACCAGCACCACGTAGTCATCGCCGGCCAGCTGCTTGGCCTTGGCGATGGCCGAGTCGTTGACGCCCTTCCAGTTGGGCACCATCACCAGGCCCGGGCGTTTGTCATTGTCACTGTCGTCGTAGACCAGCACCCCGCTGAAGGTGGTGCCATCCTGGGTCCACTCCACCGGCTTGGCCTGCATTGCCGCCAGCGCGGGCAATGCCGTCATGCCCAACAGCACCGCCGCACCCCACCGCCATTGCTTGTTCATGCGTCTGCTCCCGACAGAAAGAGCCCCGAGTGTATGACGGCCGGTTGACGGAACCGTGTAGAAGCGCCGGTCGACGTGCCCCCGTGATCCGGCAGACCGGCCGCGCCCGACCTCATCTGAATTAACCACCCCCGTCCCTGTTATTGAATTAACCACCTCCGTCCCTGTTATGGCAGGCTGGCCGCCCCCGTGCTTGGAACACCTCATGACCCTTGTCGACCGCTTCCTGTCCGGCCTGGTGCCGCGCCTGCCCGAAGAGGATGCGCGGATGTGGGCGTGGGTCGAGGGTGCCAGCACGGCCGATCTGCAGCGCCTGCGCGAGCGCTGGCCGCAGGTGCCCGAGAGCCTGGTCGCGTTGCTGGCGCGGGTGGATGGCACGCATTTCCGCGCCTACCCCGGTGGCGAGGTCGTGGTGCTGATGCTGGGTTCGGATGTCGAGGAGGGGCATTACCCCTACTACCTGCGTTCGGTGGAACAGGCCTTCGAAGACAGCGCGCAGTGGGATGACAGCATCCGCTCGATCTACGAGGAATGGCTGGAGGAAGACCCCGAGATTCTCGGCGAGGGCATCGATGCGGATCTGCCGATGGGCAAGCGCCTGTGCTTCTCGCATTGCATGAACAATGGCGGCAGCTCGATGCTGTACCTGGATTTCGATCCCGCGCCGGGCGGCACGGTCGGCCAGGTGGTGCGCTACCTGCACGACCCGGACAGCTACCGCGTGATCGCGCCGAGCTTCGACGCATACCTGCAGCAGCTTATCGATGGGGACTACGCGTTCATCGATGAAGAAGACGCCTGATCGCAGGATCCCAGGCAGCCGACCAACGGTCGGCTCTACCGTGGCACGTCATGCGATCCCGATGCCCGGGATCGCCGTGATCGCATCGGGATCGAACCCCGCCAGTTCGGCGAAATGACGGCCGCGTGCAACGTAGTCGCGGTACACGCCATAGCTGGGGGCACCCGGCGACAGCAGCACCACCCCGCCCTGCCCGCCGAGCGCGACCTGCGCCAGTTGCATGGCCTCGGACAGATCAGCGGCCGCGTGCAGACCGAAACGGCCGGCGTCCGCCAACGGCTGCAGCAGCGCGTGGATGCGCGGCCCGTTGGCACCCATGGTGACGATCTCCACCGGCGGCACGTCATGTGCCATGTGCGCGACGAAGTCGTGCCAGTCCAGCCCACGGTCATGCCCGCCCACCAGCAGCGCGATGCGGCGCCCGGCGAAGCACTCCAGCGCCGCCAGACTCGCGTGCGGCGTGGTGCTGATGGAATCGTTGACGAAGGTGATCCCCTCGCGCGTCCCGAGGGTCTGGAGGCGATTGGGCAGCGGGCGGAAGTCCTGCACCGCCGGGGCCAGCGCCACCGCGTCCAGGCCCAGCGCCTCGATCGCCGCCAGCACCGCGCACAGGTTGCCGCGGTTGTGCCGGCCCGGCAGCGGGGTATGGGCGGTGTCGAACACCGGCTGCTCGCCGCGATGCACGACATCGCCGCGCATGTGCCAGCCCAGCGGCTGGTTGAACCACACGATCTCGCTCTTCGGCAGCGACAACCCGGCCAGATACGGGTCGGCCGCGTTGAGCACGGCGATCCGCGGCGCGGCCTCGGTGACCAGCCGAAGCTTGTCCTGGATGTAACGCGCCTGGCTGCCGTGCCAGTCCAGGTGTTCGGGGAACAGGTTCAGCACGATCGCGACCTGCGGGTGCGCGCTACTGCGCGCGACCTCACCGGTCTGGTAGCTGGACAGTTCCACCGCCCAGTACTTCGGCACCGGCTGCGGGTCCAGCACTTCCAGCAGCGGCAGGCCGATGTTGCCGATCAGCCCGGTGCGCTCGCCAGAGGCACGTAGCAGGTGCGCCAGCAGCGCGGTGGTGGTGCTCTTGCCCTTGGTGCCGGTCACGCACACGGTGTCGTGCACGATGCCATCGGCGGCAGCCTGCTCGGCGAACCACAACGAGGTACCGCCGATGAACTGCGTGCCCTGCGCGGAGGCCTGCAGCGCCGCCTCGCCATACGGGCTGATGCCCGGCGATTTGATCACCACCTCGAACGCCGCGAGCGCCGCGCCGGTGACATCCGAACGGACCGTCAGCGCCCCCTGGGTTTCCTCACGGGCCGCGGCAGCTTCGGCCTCCGGGCAGAACAGGGTCAGCGGCAGCGACGGTAGCCGCTGCTGCAGGACGCCGAATGCCGCGCGTCCCTCGCGTCCCCATCCCCATAACGCAACGCGCTTGCCCTCAAGCTGCGAAATTCGCACGCAGACGCTCCCAGATTGCCGGCGGAATGCGGTGTTCGCCTTCCAGTACCAGCAGCGGTTCGATCTGCAGTTCGGTGGCCTCCAGTTGCGGGCGGATCTCGTGGACGAAGCGCTTCACCAGCGCATCTTCATTCCACTCCGGGCGCGTGGCCAGGGTCGCCATCGCCGCACGCGATTCGCGGCCTTCGCCGACACACTCGAACGGCTTGTGGTCCTGGAATTCCAGCAGCGCATCAAAGCCCGGGGCCTGCTCGATATCGTCGAGCAGGTTGCGGCCGAAGATCCCGACCAGGCGCATCTTCGGCATGAACGGGGCCAGCGCCAGGAACACGAAGTGGCACTTCGGGCACACGCCGCACCAGCGGTTCACCGGGCGCTCGCCCAGGATGTGGAAGTTGCGGTTGCAGCTGGAGAAATGCGCGTCGTAGAAATCGCTCTTGGCGAACTGACGCGCCACCGCCAGCTCCGAGAGCGGGCGCAGCAGCGAGTAGTAGTGCAGGTCCGCCGCAACGTGCTGCTCCAGGTGCTCGCCGAAGGCCTGCTCGAACGCCCAGCCCTTCGACCACTGGTGGTTGACCTCGCCGGTGCCGGGAATCTGGCTGCCATAGCTGGCCGAGCGTTCGTTGGAGAACACCACCTGGTCCACACCCTGCAGCAGCGCGGCCAGCACCATGATCGCCGAGTTCACCGCGGTGACCGGGATATGGCCGTTCCACGCGCCCTGGCGGTTGAGCTCGAACAGCTCCGGGGCCAGCGTGCGGCCGATGTTGAGGATCGGCAGGCCGGTGCGCTCGGCGCAGGCGCGGATCAGCTGCGAGCCACCGATCCAGGTGACCGTCTCTTCGATGCCCAGGCTGCGCAGCGCTTCGATGCTGACCAGCGAATCCTTGCCGCCGCCGATGGCGACCAGCGCGTGTTCGCGCAGGCCCAGCGCCGGCGCGGCGAAGGCCTCGCCCTCGACCGGCAGGCGGAAGCGGCCACGCAGGTTCAGGCCATTGCGGTAGGCGAACTCGCCCAGGCCGTTGAGGTACACCGTCTCGACCAGCGCGGCGGTGGCCGCATCGATCGTGTAGCTGTCGATGCGCACCTGCTCGGGCACGCCGGCCTTGTAGTAGCTCACGCCGGCGATCAGGTGCAGCAGGCGCAGGGCGCGCTGCACCGCCTCGGCACGATCACCCTCAAGCACGAACGGCGCCCCCGGGATGGTCACCGTCTCGATCAGTTCCGGGCCGTCATCGAAGGCGTAGACCAGCTGCGCCACGCCGGTATCCGCGGCGAACGCGCAGCGGACGAAGCGGAAAACGGCAACCTGGTGTTTATCAAAAGCAGTCATGGTGTATCCGGTTTGGAAGGCGGCAGGCAGCGATCAAGGACCATCATCGATGACGTCCTCGCGCGGCAGCTCGCGCTGGTTGTAAGTGTTGGCCATGACGTAGCCATACGCGCCGGCGTCGGCGATCAGCATCACATCGTCCGGCGCGGTCGAGGCCGGCAGGCGGCGGCGCTTGCCGAACACATCGCTGGATTCGCAGATCGGGCCGACCACATCGAACATCGCCTCGGAGTAGCCACTCAGGCGGCTGAGGTTCTCGATGTCATGCCAGGCATCGTACAAAGCCGGGCGCATCAGCGTGTTCATGCCCGCATCCAGACCGACGCGGCGGATGCCGTCCTTCTCCACCACCTGGGTGGCACGCGCCAGCAGCACACCGGACTCGGCCACGAGATAGCGACCCGGCTCGATCGCCAGGCGGAACGCCGGATGCACCGCCTTCACTTCGGCCAGGCCGGCAGCCCAGGCCTCCAGATCGAACGGCTCGTCATCGGCGCTGTACGGAATCGGCAGGCCGCCGCCGATATCGATGGTCTGGATGCTGCCGATGCGGCGGGCGAACCCGGCCAGTTCATCGCACATCAGGCGCCAGTGCTGCGCGGTTTCCACGCCGCTGCCCAGGTGCGCATGCAGGCCGACCACGCGGGTGCCGAGCTCGCCGGCGATGCGCACGAATTCATCCACGCGCGCGATCGGCAGGCCGAACTTGGAGTCCTTGCCGCCGGTGCGGACCTTGGCATGGTGGCCTTCGCCACGGCCCAGGTCCACGCGCAGCCACAGCTCGCGGTTGCTGAACAGTTCCGGCCAGCGCTGCAGGGCTTCCACGTTGTCCAGGGTGACGGTGACACCCAGCGCGAACGCGGCATCGTATTCGGCATGCGGCGCGAAGCTGGGGGTGAATAGCACGCGCTTGGGCGACAGCGTCGGCAGGGTGTTGAACACATGCTTGAGCTCGCCGTGCGAGACGCACTCCAGGCCGAAGCCTTCCTGCTCCAGCACTTCCAGGATGGCCGGGTGCGAGTTGGCCTTGATCGCGTAGTAGCGCTGGTCGATCGCCTTGATGGCGTTCAACGCGCGCGCACGCGCCCGCACCGTCGGCAGGTTGTAGACGTAACGCGGCGTACCGGCCTGGGCGAGCGTCAGCAGGTGCTCGCGCTGGCCCCGCCACCAGGCGGTTTCACGCGGGCGGATGGTGCCGGCGATTTCGCGCCAGCGCGGGCCGAATACTTCGCCCTCCTCCACCGGCATCGCGCCGCTGTCGATCAGCTCGGCGTGCAGAATCGGCAGCAGGCCGTCGGCGTCCGCCTCGTCGATGACGAAGGTCAGGTTCAAGTCGTTGGACGACTGCGAAATCATGTGCACGCGCTCGCGGCCGAAGGTGGCCCACACGTCCGAGAGCTTGTGCAGCATCGAGCGCATGCCGCGCCCGACCAGGGTGATCGCCGCGCACGGCACGATGATCTTGACCTTGCAGATCTGCGACAGGTCCGCCGACAGCGCGGCGAGCACATCGGTGCTGACCAGGTTTTCGGAAGGATCCAGCGAGACGGTCACGTTGGTTTCGGCCGAACCGATGAGGTCCACGGACAGGCCATGCTTCTTGAACAGTCCGAACACGTCGGCCAGGAAGCCGACCTGCTGCCACATGCCGATGCCTTCCATCGAGACCAGCACGATGCCGTTGCGGCGGCTGATCGCCTTTACGCCCGGCACCGCCGCGGCATTGCCGTCGATGCTGGTGCCCGGCAGCTCGGGGCGCTCGGTGTCCAGGATCGCCATCGGCACACCGGCATCGCGGCACGGCTTGATCGAACGCGGGTGCAGCACCTTGGCGCCGGTCGTCGCGATTTCCTGCGCTTCGTAATAATCCAGGCGGGTCAGCAGGCGCGCGTCCGGCACGTCCTTCGGGTTGGCACTGAACATGCCCGGCACGTCCGTCCAGATCTCCACGCGGCTGGCACCGAGCAGCGCACCGAAGTACGCCGCCGAAGTATCCGAACCGCCGCGACCGAGGATGGCGGTGCCGCCATCGGCGTGGCGGGAGATGAAACCCTGGGTGATCAGCATGCGGGTCGGCTGGGCGCGGAAACGCGTGGCCCAATCCGACTCGGCACGCCACTGGCAGTTCACCGAGAGGCGCTGCGACCACTCGCTCTGGCTGGGCTGCGGCGGCAGCGCATCGAGCCACTCGCGTGCATCCATCCAGCCGAAATCCAGACCGCTGGCGCGCAGGTAGGCCGCACCGACGGTCGAGGAGAGCAGTTCGCCCTGGCCCAGCACCTCGGCCTGCCACTCCAGCGGCCGCCCGGCGGCGCGTGGATCGTCCAGCAGCCCGGCCAGCGCGTCCAGGCGGACGTCCAGCGCGGTGGCATCCAGCTCCAGTTCGGTCAGGAACTCACGGTGGCGCGCGACCAGCGCAGCGACACGGTCGCGGCTGTCGGCGGCGCCATCGGCGATCGCGGTGAGTTCATTGGTCACCCCGGACAGCGCCGATACCACCACCAGCACGCGCGAGCCCGTTTCTTCCGCCCGTTTTTTCGCCAGTTTGCCGATGGTGTCCCAGCGGTGACGACGCGACACGGAGGTGCCGCCGAACTTCAGTACGATCCAGCGATCGACAAGGGGGGAAGCTGACATGGAGGTGGAGGTTTGGGTAGTGAGGGGAATCGCCCGGCACGCCGGGCCGAACCCCCGATTCTATGCCAAGCCTGCCCGTTGCAGGGCCCGGGCGGCCCAGGCTGGGCAGATTTGGTTCGACGCCGGTGCGCGGGGCGCCGATCAGGGCCCCGAACCCGGCGCCGATTGATAAGCTGCCCGCCCGTTTTTCGTTGAGCGACCCGCCATGACCTCCCGTCGTTTCCTGCAGCTGGATGTGTTCTCGCCCTACCCCGGCGCCGGCAACCCGCTGGCCGTCGTGCTCGATGCACAGGGCCTGGACGAGGCGGCGATGCAGGCCATCGCCCGCTGGACCCGGCTGCCGGAGACCACCTTCGTCTTTCCGCCGCAGGCCCCCGGCGCCAGCTATGGCATCCGCATGTTCAGCCCGCAGAAGGAAGTCCCCTTCGCCGGGCATCCCAGCGTGGGCACCGCCCATGCTGTGCTGGAGTTGGGCGTGGCTGCGCCGGTGGAGGGCGTGCTGATCCAGGACGGCATCGCCGGGGCGCTGCCCCTGCGCGTGGACGGCAGCGGGGATGCCCGCACCATCGCGATCCGCACGCCGCGCGCCGCGGTGGCCGAAGTGACCACCGCCAACGATCCGCGCCTGCAGGCCGCGCTGGCCGGCTGGCCGCTGGGCCGCCTGCCGCCGGCGCGCATGGCCGGTGGCCGCAGCTGGTGGGTGGTCGAACTGGCTGACGAAGCCGCCCTGCGTGCGCTCACCCCGGATTGGGACGCCGTGGCCACCCTGGCCGAGGCGACCGACAGCATGGGGGTGTTCGCCTATGCGCGCAGCCAGGGCCAGGACTGGGACCTGGCGGTACGCGCCTTCGTCGGCAACGGCCGGCGCTTTGAAGATGCCGCCTCCGGTGCGGCCAATGCGGTGTTGGCCGCATGGCTGGACAGCCGCGATGCACTGCCCGGCACCGCGCACGGCTATGTCGTCAGTCAGGGTCGCGAAGTCGGCCACGATGCGCGCCTGACCCTGCGCATCGATGACCACGGCGATGTCTGGTCCGGCGGCCAGGTGCAGACCGTCATCCGCGGCACGCTGGACTGGTAACCCTGACGCGGCGCCTCAGCGCGCCGCGTCGAACACCGGTGCGCCGTCGACCCAGGTCGAGCGCACCTGCAGATCGGCCAGCGCCGAAGGTGCAACGCTGAGCGGGTCGCGGTCGAGCACCACGAAGTCTGCGCGCAGGCCGGGCTGCAATCGGCCGACCTGGGCCTCGTCATGGCCTGCCCACGCCGCATCGGCGCTGAAACCGCGCAGCGCTTCGGCGGCCGTCAACCGCTGATCCGGCTGCCAGCCACCCGGCGGTTGGCCGGCACGGTCCTGGCGGGTGACCGCGGCATACAGGCCCAGGCGTGGATCCACCTGTTCCACCGGGAAGTCCGAGCCGAGTGCGAGCCGGGCACCGGAGGCCAGCATCCGCCGCCACGCATAGGCGCCGAGAATGCGCTCGGGGCCGACCCGGTCCTGTGCCCAGCCCATGTCCGAGGTGGCGTGGGTGGGTTGCATCGAGGCGATCACCCCGAGCTGGGCAAAACGCGGAATATCCTCCAGCGCGACCACCTGCGCATGTTCGATCCGCCAGCGGTGGTCGCTGCTGCGGCGCTCGCCCAGTACCTTGGCATAGGTCTCCAGTGCGATCCGGTTGCCGCGATCCCCGATCGCATGGGTGGCGACCTGGACATGACAGGCATCGGCCTTGCGCACCGCCGTTTCAAAATCAGCCGGTGAGGTGACCAGCAGCCCGCGGTTGTGCGGGTCATCGCTGTAATCGGCCAGCAGCGCCGCACCACGACTACCCAGCGCGCCATCCATGAACAGTTTGACGCCGCGCATTTCCAGCCGGCCACCGGCGTGCTGGTAGGCCCCGTTCGCGCACAGATCGGCCAGCGCCTCGCCGTTGCCATCGGCATAGGCGTCGATGCGCAGTGGCAGCCGCCCGGCATCGGCGAAGCGGCGCATCAGGGCCAGATCGGCGCGCGATACGCCCATGTCGTGCACGCCGGTCAGGCCCTGGCTGACCGCTTTATCCAGCGCGCGGCTCAGCATCTGCTCGCGGGCGGCCTCGCCCGGCGCCGGGATCGCGGCCTGCACCAGCGTCATCGCTTCATCGACGAACACCCCGCTCGGCTGGCCCTTGGCATCGCGCACGATGCGTCCACCCGCCGGCTGCCAGTTGCCCTTCAGCGCGCGCTGCCCCGGTTGCCCGGCGACCGCGCGCAATGCCGCGCTGTTGGCCCAGCCGGCGTGACCATCGATACGGCCCAACCAGACCGGCCGGTCCGGGAAGGCGCTGTCGAGGTCGGCCACGGTCGGGAACTGCTTGTCCGGCCAGCGGTTCTGGTCCCAGCCGCTGCCCAGCAGCCAGCCCTCGGGGTTGTCCGCCGCAAAGCGCTGCAGGCGCGCCACGATGTCCGCGGTGCTGGTGGCGCCGGTCAGATCGGCCTGCATCAGCGTGCCGCCGAGGAACATCAGATGGGCATGTGCGTCGATCAGGCCCGGGATCACCGTGGCCTCGCCGACGTCGGTCAGCGCCGCCAGTGGATACAGCTCGAGCATCGCCTGCCGGTCGCCGACGGCGAGCACGCGCCCGGTGTCGGTGTCCCAGGCCAGCGCTGTGGCTGTCGGCGCGTCCGGATTGCCCGTATGGATGGTAGCGGCGGTCAACAGGCGGACATCGGCCTGCGCGGTCCCGGCCAGCAGGCAGGCCACCAGGGCAGCGAGAGCAGTCGGACGCATGCACACACCCCACAAAAGGAAAGCGGCGACTATGCGGCCGCCGCTTTCCCATCACAATCTGCTGTGCACCAATCGTGGCGCCGATCAGCTGGCCAGTTCGGCCTCCAGCGTGATCGGCACGGCGCTGAGCGCCTTGGAGACCGGGCAGTTCTGCTTGGCGTCATCGGCGATGGCACGGAACTGGGTCGCCTCGATCTTCGGCACCACGGCCTTCACCTTCAACGTGATCTGCGACAGCTGCGGGCCCCCTTCCATCGAGAGGTCGACCTTGGCTTCGGTATCCAGCGAGGTCGGCACGAAACCGGCCTCGGTGAGCTTGGCCGACAGTGCCATCGTGAAGCAGCCTGCGTGGGCGGCGGCGATCAGTTCTTCCGGGTTGGTGCCCTTCTCATCGCCGAAGCGGCTGCTGAAGGCATAGCGGGTTTTGTCCATCAAGCCGCTCTGGGGCGTGCTCAATTGTCCCTTGCCTGTCTTGAGGTCACCTTCCCAATGCGCGGTGGCATGACGCGAAATACCCATCGTTGATCTCCTGCGGGATGAATGGCCAGGCCAGCCTAGACCGGTTCGCGTTAGCACCGTGTCTGGCTGCCGTCAGCGCAGCGGCAGGTCGCGCGCCCAGCTGAATCGGCCATCAGGACCGATGCTGTTTTCAAGTGGTTTTCGTGCGACAGTCGGGGTGCGACGGTCCATGACCGATGGCCCCCGCCGCGAGGGCGGACCCTGTTTTTTGGCTATGACCTGATGCATTGCGGTAACGAAGGGCGTGGAAATCACGAATTTTTATGCGTTTGCCTATTGGCGGCGCCCCATAGTTGCCCTACATTTCGCTTGCCGACGGGGTTCGGCGCGACCAAACAACCAACCGTTCACGGAACAGGAAACCATGGCAAAGACCGCTAAGAAGGCTGCCCCGAAGAAGGCAGTAAAGAAAGTCGCTACGAAGGCAGCCGCGAAGCCGGCCGCTCCCAAGCCGATCAAGGAAGTGCTGAGCAAGTCTGGTCTGGTTGCACACATCGTTGAAGCGTCCGGCGTTGTCGCCAAGGACGTGCGCGCCGTGCTCGCCTCGCTGGAAGGCGCCGTCGCCGCTTCGGTGCACAAGAAGGGCGCTGGCAGCTTCACCCTGCCGGGCCTGCTGAAGATCTCCACCGTCAGCGTGCCGGCCAAGCCGAAGCGCAAGGGCATCAACCCGTTCACCAAGGAAGAGCAGTGGTTCGCCGCCAAGCCGGCGTCCACCAAGCTGAAGGTGCGTCCGCTCAAGAAGCTCAAGGACGCCGCGCTCTAATCTGCGCGCTTCCTGCAGCACCGAACGGGACGGCTCACGCCGTCCCGTTTTTTTTGTTCACCACCAGGCGCCGGCCGGGGACGTTTGCCGAGGGGCCTGCCGGCCGCTGCGGGGCGCGCCGTGCGCAGCGAAACACAGCGTTGCCCAACGCGCGGCGGATAGCCGAGAAGCGCGCGGATGCCTGTCCTGCCGCGATCCACGGCCGAGCCGCCCCGATCGGAACGCACAGGGTGGAACACTGCGTGCGACCGCGCCTGTCGTCGCGGCACGCATCGCGCCCTATGGTGGCCCTGTCCCCCACCGCGCAGGCAGCCATGGCCAGCTCTTCTTCCCAGCGTTACCGCATTACCGTCACCCCGATCGAAAAGGACGGCCTGCAGTGCAGCGGGCGCTGCACCATCGAGCTGGAGCATCGCGCGCAGCAGGACTGGATGCGCCTGCTGGAAATCGCCCGGCGCAACACCGGGTTGAGCGGCGACGAACGTGCCGCGGCGATTGTCGCCACCCAGCTGCTGCGCGATCTTGCGCAGCGCCACGCCGACGAACCCAGCCACCCGCTGACCGTGCTGCAGCCGCAGCTGGACGAGGTGCTCGCCGCGCTGGAGTCCATCCAGGGCGCGCCCTGACCGGGCACCGGGTGTAGCGCTACACTCGGCGCTCTCCGGGGAGAGTCCTGCATGCGCCGCGCCATCCTGTTGCTTCCGCTGCTGTTCCTGCACGGGTGCTCCTGCCAGCAGCACCCGCCCGTGGCCGGGCCCACCACGCGCCCCGATGTCGCGGCGGACGCCGATGCCGTGCAGCCTGGTGACAGCCCACCGACGCCCCCACCCACCGCCGCGGCGTCGACCGCGCTCAGTGCAGTGGCCGCCGACGCACTGGATGAGCCCTCGGTGGTACATGCGTATCTCAGTGCCCTGGCACAGGGTGATCTCGCCACCGCTGACGCCCAGTGGACCAGCGGGAGCCCGGGCGGTCACCCGGATGATGCCGCCCTGCGCGCCCTGCCCGACTTCCGCGGCCTGCGCATCCAGACCGGCGCGCCCATCGCCCGGGACACCGCCGAGCCCTCCAGGCTGCGCGAAGTGCCGGTCCAAATCCGGGTCAGCACCGGGACCAACACGCTGCGTTTCGAGGGCTGGTATCGGCTGCAGCCGCGCGTGGATGGCAGCGGCTGGGAAATCCATGGGGCCTCGATCCAGCCGGTACTGAACTGATTCCAGCGGTGGCGTCACACAGCGGGGCTGGCCGTCTCACGTCAAAGCTGGATTCAGCCGCGCGCGCTATTGTTGGCATCTCATTCCCCACGGCCCGTCGCCATGAACGTTCGCCCGCTGTTGTCCCGCCTCGCCGCCTGCACCGTGCTGCTGGCCGCCGCCATCGGCGCTCAGGCTGCGCCCAGTGTGTCCGGCCGCCAGTTGTCGGTCGGCGCCACCGATGTGCAGCAGTATCTGGATGGCAGCTTCCCGCGCACCCAGAATGCGCTCGGCGGCCTGATCGCAATGACGATGAGCCATCCTCAGCTGACCCTTCCGCAGGGCAGCCGGCTGGACCTGGGCTTCGATGTCGCCATGGCGACCGCCGGCGGCAACCCGGCGCCACTGGGCAAGGTGAAACTGAGCAGCGGCCTGCGTTATGACGCGCAGACCCAGGGCTTCCACCTGCAGGAACCGACGGTCGATGATTTCACCCCGGCCAACAACGGAGGCAAACTGGATTCACGCACGCGCGGGCTGCTCAATGCCTGGCTCACTGATTACGCCCAGCGCGAGCCGATCTACAAGATCGACCCGAGTGTGGCCGCAGTACTTGGCACGCTGCAGGTGCAGTCGGCGCAGGTGGAGAACGGCAAGCTGGTGGTCACCTTCAACCAGGATCTCGGCGCGCTGGTGCCGGCCGGGTTGCTGAGCAAATAACACGGTGGGCACCGACCGACGGTCGGTGCCCCCACCCGATCAGCCGGCCAATGCCTTGGCCACCGCATCGGCGAAGGCGGGAATATCGCCCGGCTTGCGGCTGGTGATCAGGCCGCCATCGACCACCACCTCGGCATCGGTCCATTCGGCCCCGGCATTGCCGAGATCGGTTTTCAGCGACGGCCAGGAGGTCACCTTGCGGCCCTTGGCCAGCCCGGACTCCACCAGCAGCCACGGGCCGTGGCAGATGGCGGCGACCGGCTTGCCGGCCGCGCCGAACGCCTTGATCAGCGCGATCGCATCCGTATCAATGCGCAGTTTGTCCGGATTGATCACGCCGCCGGGCAATACCAGCGCGTCGTAATCTTCGGCCTTGGCGCCTTTCAGCGGCGCATCGACCTTCACGTTCTCGCCCCAGTCCTTGTCCTTCCAGCCACAGATCTGGCTGGCGTCACCGGGTGCGATCACCTTGACCGAGGCGCCCCAGGATTCCAGCAGTCGCTTGGGATCCTGCAGCTCGGACTGTTCGAAGCCATCGGTCGCGAGGATGGCGATGTGCTTGCCGTTGAGTGCATGTGCCATGAGCGGCTCCAATAAGTAGGAGCGCTCAGTGTGGCCACGGGCGCATTGGGCGACGGTGACCAGGATGTGCACAGCGTGTCGGCGCGGTCACCGGCACGCGCGGCCGGTGACTGCCGGCGCGATCAGCGCTTGGGCTGCAGCATGGTACCGGTGCACTTCTTCGAGCCGCAGCGGCATTCCCAGATCTTCTTCAGGCGCGCGGTGTGACGCTCGGCCAGGGTGATGCCGTAGTTGTAGGTCAGCTCGTCGCCCGGCTGGATGTCCTTGATCGCCTCAATGAACACTTTGTCCTCGCGGCGGTTGTCGCCCTCGGCTTCCTCGATCACCGCTTCGCAGTTGGGATCGCAGCTGTGGTTGAGCCAGCGCGCGTCATTGCCCTTGTAGTTCGCGTCGATGACGTAGTCGTCATTGAGGGTGAACAGGAAAGTATGGCCGCTCTCCACATCCCCGGTGTCGTCGGCGTCCACGTCGGCGTGGCTGCGCAGCAAACCCTTGTACTGGATGACCCGCTCACCTTTCTTGATCGGCGCCAGCGCGAACACGCCATTGCCATGGATGGTGGACTTGCGGGCCTGGATCTTCTTGGGCATCTGGCTGACCGTTGCGGTGGGAAGCCCCGATTCTCGCTTAATCTTTGTGATTGCCAAAGCGATGCGGTTCAATACGCGCCCAGGGCCGCCCTGCGGGTGCCTGAACGGGCGGGTTGGATGCCGCCGGAGAAAAGCGTACAATTTCAGTCCGCTTTATGGTTCTGCACCCCACATGCTCCGCGTCACCAAGCTCACCGATTACGCCACCGTCGTGTTGACCGTGCTCGCCGCCCGCCCGGGCGAGGTGCTCAGTGCGACTGAACTGGCCGAGTTCGCCCGTCTGGAACCGCCGACCGTCAGCAAACTGCTCAAGCCGCTGGCCCAGGCCGGTCTGGTGGAAGGCCTGCGCGGCGTCCGCGGCGGCTACCGGCTGACCCGCGCGGCGGACCAGATCACGCTGTTCGAGATCGTGGAAGCCATGGAAGGGCCGCTGGGCCTGACCGAATGCGCCCACGATCACAGCCAGTGCGGCCGCGAGCTGCAGTGTGGCGCGCGCAGCAGCTGGCGGATGATCAACGACGTGGTGTCCGAAGCGCTGCGCGCGGTCACCCTGGCGCAGATCCTGCCCCCTCTTCCCCTTGTTGACGCCCACCGCCGCGCGATCGCGGCGGATGTCGTCTCCTGATCAGGCAGCCCCCATGGCCACCGATACCCTCGACACCGTCGCCACCGGCGATACCCCCAACCGCGAGATCCACGAGCAGCTCGGCCGCAAATACTCGGCAGGCTTCATCACGGATATCGAATCGGACTCGTTGCCGCCCGGCCTGGACGAAGACACCATCCGTGCCCTGTCGGCCAAGAAGGACGAGCCGGAGTGGATGACGCAGTGGCGCCTGGACGCCTACCGCCACTTCCTGACCATGCCGATGCCGGACTGGGCCAAGCTGCAGATCGCACAGATCGACCTGCAGGCACTGAGCTATTACTCCGCGCCGAAGGGCCCGAAGTACGCCTCGCTGGACGAGGTGCCCAAGGAACTGCTGGACACCTACGACAAGCTCGGCGTGCCGCTGCATGAGCGCGCCAAGCTGGCCGGCGTCGCCGTGGATGCGGTGTTCGATTCGGTTTCCGTCGGCACCACGTTCCGCAAGGAACTGGCCGAGAAGGGCGTGATCTTCTGCTCGATGTCCGAAGCGATCAAGGAGCACCCGGAGCTGGTCAAACAGTACCTGGGCACCGTGGTCCCGGTCGGCGACAACTACTTCGCCGCGCTCAACTCGGCGGTATTCTCCGATGGCAGCTTCGTGTTCATCCCCAGGGGCGTGCGTTGCCCGATGGAACTGAGCACCTACTTCCGCATCAACGCCGGCCACACCGGCCAGTTCGAGCGCACGCTGATCATCTGCGAAGACAAGGCGTACGTGTCCTACCTGGAAGGCTGCACCGCGCCGATGCGCGATGAGAACCAGCTGCATGCCGCGGTGGTCGAGCTGGTCGCGCTGGAAGATGCCGAGATCAAGTACTCCACGGTGCAGAACTGGTACCCGGGCGATGAAAACGGCGTGGGCGGCATCTACAACTTCGTCACCAAGCGTGCCGAATGCCGTGGCGCGCGCAGCAAGGTCACCTGGACCCAGGTCGAGACCGGCTCGGCGATCACCTGGAAGTACCCGTCCTGCGTGCTGCTCGGCGACGATTCGGTCGGCGAATTCCATTCGGTCGCGCTGACCCACCATCGTCAGCAGGCCGACACCGGCACCAAGATGATCCACATCGGCAAGCGCACCAAGAGCAAGATCGTCAGCAAGGGCATCAGTGCCGGCCATGGGCAGAACACCTACCGCGGCCTGGTGAAGATGGACCGTGGTGCCGAGGGTGCGCGCAACTACACCCAGTGCGACTCGCTGCTGATCGGCAAGAAATCCGGCGCGCACACCTTCCCCTATATCGAGGTGAAGAATCCCACCGCGACGGTCGAGCACGAAGCGACCACCTCCAAGATCTCCGACGACCAGCTGTTCTATTGCCGCGCCCGCGGCATCGACCAGGAAAACGCGGTGTCGATGATCGTCGATGGCTTCTGCAAGCAGGTCTTCCGCGAGCTGCCGATGGAGTTCGCGGTGGAAGCCAAGAAGCTGCTGGACGTCAGCCTGGAAGGCTCGGTCGGATGAAGACCGTGCTGACCCTGGCCCTGGTGCTGTGCGCGGCGGCCCCGGCGTTCGCGCAGGAGGTTGCGTGCAACCCCGACGGCAATGAGCTCGAACTCAATGCCTGCGCCGACCAGGATTTCAAGAAGGCCGATGCCGAATTGAACGCGGTGTACCGCCAGATCGTGACCAAGCTGGCCGGCGAGCCCGTGGCGTTGGCGAAGATGAAAGCGGCACAGCGGCTGTGGATCCAGTTGCGTGACGCCGACCTGGAAGCGCGCTACCCGGTGGGCGAGGATGAGAATCCGCGTTTCCTGTACGGCTCGATGTACCCGATGCTGTATTCCAGCGCCAAGGCGGCATTGACCACCGCGCGTACCGCCTACCTGCGCAACGAATTCCTCGAGCGCAGCGAATACGACCTCTGAGTCGCGCTGCCTCCAGTTCCCCTATCTGACAAGACGATTATCGACATGTTGAAGATCGACAACCTCCACGCACGCATCGGCGAAAAAGAGATTCTCAAGGGCCTCTCGCTCGACGTGAAGCCCGGCCAGGTGCACGCCATCATGGGCCCCAACGGCGCCGGCAAGTCCACCCTGGGCAATGTCCTGGCCGGCCGCGACGGCTATGACGTGAGCGAAGGCAGCGTGCAGTTCGAAGGCCGTGATCTGCTCGAGCTGGCGCCGGAAGAACGCGCCGCCGCCGGCCTGTTCCTGGCCTTCCAGTACCCGGTGGAGATCCCGGGCGTGAACAACACCTACTTCCTGCGCGCCGCGCTCAACGCCCAGCGCAAGGCGCGCGGCGAGGAAGAACTGGATTCGATGCAGTTCCTCAAGCTCGTGCGCCAGAAGCTGGCCGTACTGCACCTGAAGGACGAACTGCTGCACCGCGGCGTCAACGAAGGCTTCTCCGGTGGCGAGAAGAAGCGCAACGAGATCTTCCAGCTGGCCGTGCTCGAGCCGAAGCTGGCGATCCTGGATGAAACCGACTCGGGCCTGGATATCGACGCGCTCAAGAGCGTGGCCGACGGCGTCAACGCGCTGCGTTCGCCGGACCGTTCCTTCATCGTAATCACTCATTACCAGCGCCTGCTCGACTACATCAAGCCGGACGTGGTGCACGTGCTGGCCGATGGCAAGATCGTGCAGAGCGGCGGCCCGGAACTGGCCCTGGAACTGGAAGCCCACGGCTACCACTTCCTGAAGGACCGCGTGGTGCCGGAGGCAGCGGTCTGATGAGCGCCCTGCTCGATTCCCTCGCCAGCGGCTTCTGCGGCAGCGATGCACGTCGCGCCGAGCTGGATGCCGCCCTGCAGGCCGGCCTGCCCGGCCCGCGTACCGAAGCCTGGAAATACACCTCGCTGCGCCAGCTGGAGCGTCGCAGCTTCCAGCCCGCACCGCTCGCCCCGGCCGTCGTCGATGCCGCCCTGCTGGCCGACATTCCGTCGCCGCGGCTGGTGTTCGTCAATGGCCGCCCGTCCGGCGCGCTGAGCGATGTCGCGGCGGTGCCGGCCGGTGTGCAGCTGGCCACGCTGTCCTCGGCGCTGGCCGCCGGCGATGAAGCCGCCCGTTTCCTCGGTCGTCGCTTCGAGCGCAGCGAGGAAGTGTTTGCCCGCCTCAACGCTGCACTCGCCGATGAAGGCGTGCTGCTGCGCGTGGAAGAAGGCGTGCAGGTCGAGGCGCCGCTGCAGCTGGTCTTCATCAGCGTGGCCGGCGAGACCGATCTGTCCTGGCACCATCGCCACCTGATCGAACTGCGCGGCGGTGCCGCGCTGGGCGTGGTCGAACATCACCTGCATGTCGGTGATGCCGCGCACCTGGACAACACCCTGGTGCACGTCCACCTCGCGCAGGATGCCGTGCTCTCGCACGCCCGCGTGCAGGCCGACGCCACCCGCGCCACCTCGCTGCTGCGCACCGACGCGGTGCTGGCCCGCAACGCGCAGTACCGCCGCGTGGATCTGGAACTGGGTGCCGCGCTGAGCCGCCATGAGCTCAACGTCCGCCTGGAAGGCGACAACGCCCAGCTGACCGCCAACGGCGTGCTGCTCGGCAATGGCCGCCGCCATGTCGATACCCGCCTGGGCATCGAGCACATCGCGCGCGATACCGCCTCGGAGATGGTCTGGCGAGGCGTGGCGGCCAACCGCAGCCGCGTGGTCTTCCACGGTGGCATCCACATCCGCGAAGGCGCCGATGGCACCGACGCCAACCTCTCCAACAAGAACCTGCTGCTTTCGGCCGATGCCGAGATCGATACCCAGCCCACGCTGGTGATCGATGCCGACGAAGTGAAGGCCGCGCACGGTGCTACGGTCGGCCAGCTCGACGCGAATGCGCTGTTCTACCTGCGTTCGCGTGGCCTGCCGGCCGATCGCGCGCAGCAGCTGCTGAGCGCCGCGTTCTGCCATGAACCGCTGAACGTCCTCGACGCACGCCTGACCGAGCAGCTCACCGCCCAGCTCAGCCGTGCGCTGGCCGTGGCGGGCGTGGCATGAACCTGTCCACGCCGCGCCCGGTTGCCGATACCGGCGCCGCGCCCGATTGGGACCGCGTGCGCCTGGACTTCCCGCTGTTGATGCGCGAAGTGCACGGCAAGCCGCTGGTGTATTTCGACAACGCCAACACCGGCCAGAAACCGGTGCAGGTGATCGGCGCGGTGGACGAGTTCTACCGCCGCTACAACGCCAACGTCAGCCGCGCGGTGCATGCGCTCGGCACCGAAGCGACCGATGCCTACGAAGGCGCGCGCAACAAGCTGGCGCGCTTCCTCAACGTGCGCGCCAGCGAGCTGGTGCTGTGCAGTGGCACCACCTTCGCGATCAATCTGGTCGCGTATTCGTGGGCGTTGCCACGGCTCAAGGCCGGTGATGTCATCCTGGTCTCGCGCATGGAGCACCATGCCAACATCGTGCCGTGGCAGCTGGTCGCCCAGCGCACCGGCGCCACGATCCGCGTGGCCGAGATCACCCCGGAGGGTGCATTGGATCTGGATGCGCTGCGCGCGGCGATGACCCCCGAGGTCAAGCTGCTCGCGGTTGCCCACGTCTCCAACGTGCTGGGCACGGTCAATCCGGTCCGCGAGATCTGCCGTGAGGCCCGCAAGCGCGGCATCATCACCGTGGTCGACGGCTCGCAGGCCGTCCCGCACCGCAAGGTCGACATCCCCGCGATCGGCTGCGACTTCTATGCCATCACCGGCCACAAGATGTGCGGCCCGACCGGCACGGGCGCCCTGTGGGCCAGGCGCGAACACCTCGAGGCCATGCCGCCCTTCCTCGGCGGTGGCGAGATGATCAAGGAAGTCAGCTTCGAAGGCACGGTGTTCAACGACGCGCCACACAAGTTCGAAGCCGGTACCCCGAACATCGCCGGCTTCATCGGCCTGGGCGTGGCGGTGGACTACCTGGAGTCACTGGGCCTGGAGCACGTGGAAGCCCGCGAAGGCGAGTTGCTGGCGCACTTCACCGAAGAACTGAACAAGATCGACGGCCTGCGCATCTTCGGCACCACGCCGGACAAGGCGGCGGTGGTCTCCTTCCTGGTGGACGGCGCGCATTCGCACGATCTGGCCACCCTGCTGGATCTGGAAGGTGTCGCCGTGCGCTCGGGCCAGCACTGTGCGCACCCGCTGCTGCAGTACTACGGCGTCGCCGCGACCTGCCGCGCCTCGCTGGCGTTCTACAACACGCATGAGGAAATCGAGCGCTTCATCGTGGCGCTGAACAAAGTGCGCAAGCTGCTGGGCTGAGCCCGCGCCAACCTGCGCCCCACCGGAACGCCGTGGCTTGCCACGGCGTTTTTTTCATGGCCCGCCCCGCTCATTTCCGTCGTGGCCCCTGGCGGCCTAAAATGGCGCCATGAGCACCCTGACCTTCCGCGCGGCCACTGCCGCCGACATCCCCGCCCTGATCGCCCTGGTCACCTCCGCCTACCGTGGCGATGCCAGCCGGGCCGGCTGGACCACCGAGGCCGACCTGCTGGACGGCGCCCGCATCGACGCCGACGGCCTGCAGGCCGATCTCGCCAAGCCACGCTCCACCATCCTGCTCGCCGAGCGCGATGGTCAACTGCTGGCCTGCGCGCACGTAGCCGATGACCACGGCAAGGGCTACTTCGGCATGTTCTCAGTGGACCCGGCCCAGCAGGGCGGCGGCATCGGCAAGCAGCTGATGCTGGCGGCCGAGGCCCACGCCGCACGCGAGTGGGGCGTGCCGGTCATGCAGATGACGGTGATCGACGTCCGCGATGAGCTGATCGCCTTCTACGAGCGCCGCGGCTACCAGCGCACCGGCATCAAGAAGCCCTTTCCGTACGGTGATGAGCGCTTCGGCATCCCCAAGCGCGACGATCTGCGCTTTGAAATCCTGGAAAAGCCGCTGGCGGTGCCGGCGTGAGCGAGACCTGGACCTTCGTCTGCGCCAGCGCCGAGCTGCTGCCCGGCGAGATGAAGAGCACCTTCGACGAGGTGACCGGCACGCCGATCGTGGTGTTCAACCTGGACGGCGAACTGTACGCGCTGGAAGACCAGTGCACCCACGATGAGTTCGAACTGTCTTCGGGCAACTTCGACACCGGCGAGGCCAGTATCGAGTGCGTCCTGCACGGGGCCCGCTTCGACATCCGCGATGGTGCCGCGCTGTGCGCCCCGGCCTACTCGCCGGTGGCGAAATTTCCGGTCAAGCGCGAACACGACGCCGTCTGGGCCCGCGACGACCGCGACTGAGCCGGGCTGAACGTCGGCGTTTTGAAAACGCGAATTGTTCCTATTACCATAGGCATTGCGGTCACTTTGCCGCCTCTGCCCGGTAAGCCGTGTCCGCCAACCGCTCCGCCCTTGGTATCGCCGCCCTGTGGGCCACGTTCTGCGTGGTGCTGCTGGGCTGCGGCTGGCTGGGCGCGGGCAGCGGTAACGCCGGGTCATTGCCGGCAGCGGGCACAGCCCCGGCCTTGTTGAATACCGGCAGCGCCGAGTCCTGCGCGCCCACCGCGCCCGCACCGGAGCGTCCGGCCGCCGAGCCCAGCCTGAGCGCCGAAACCGGCCCAGACCCCGAGCCAAGCGCTCCGGCCCTGCCGGCTCGCGCGCATCGCGCGCCCTGGGTCGCCGTCGTCCCGCTGTGGCGCTCCGACGCGCTGCGCTGGCAGCGGCTGGAACCTTCGCTGCGGCTCAACCCCGGCCACGCCCCTCCCCACGCCTGATTCCAGCGGCGACGCTGCGCGTCGCTGCCCGCCCACGCCCGTGCCATCGCGGCGCCGTCGGCATCTGCCCGTTTCCCCACCTGCCTCCGCTCCGCCGTGACCGCCACACGCTGTCCGGCCTTCGTCCGTCCTCCAGGAATCACCATGACCGTCCGCCCGACTCCATTGTCGTCCGCCCTGCTGCTGGCTATCGCCGCCCCCGCCATCGCCCATGCCGAGACCGACGCTGCCGCCGATCCGCAGCGCGCCACCGAACTGGATGGCGTGGATGTCCACGGCGAGCGCGTGCGTGCGCAGTCCTCAAAATTCACCGCACCGTTGCTGGATACGCCCAAGTCGGTCAGCGTGATCTCCCAGCAGGTGATCGAGCAGACCGCCGCCACCACCCTGCTCGATGCGCTGCGCACCGTGCCGGGCATCACCTTCGGCGCCGGCGAAGGCGGCAACCCGACCGGTGACCGCCCCTTCATCCGCGGCTTCGATTCGGCCTCGGACATCTATGTGGATGGCATCCGCGACGCCGGCAGCCAGACCCGTGAAGTGTTCGCCATCGAGCAGATCGACGTGGTCAAAGGCCCCAGCTCGGCCTACTCCGGCCGCGGTTCGGCCGGCGGCACCATCAGCCTGGTCAGCAAGACGCCCAAGCTGGAGAACTTCGTGTCCGGCAGCCTGGCCGCCGGCACCGACAGCTACCGCCGCGGCACCCTGGATGCCAACGAGGTGATCGGCGACGGCATCGCAGCGCGCATCAACCTCATGAAGCACGATGCCGACGTGGCCGGCCGCGATGAGGTCAACAGCAGCCGCTGGGGCATCGCACCATCACTGGCGTTCGGCCTCAACGGCCCGACCCAGGTGGTGATCGGCCACTACCACATGGAAACCGACGACCTGCCCGATGCCGGCGGCTTCCCGTACAACAACCCGTTCACCAGCGGCCCCAACCTGTCGCTCAATGGCGACGGCAGTCCGATCGTGACCAACCGCGACGCGTTCTACGGCCTGGTCGACCGCGACTTCCAGAAGACCAAGGCGGACATCACCACCTTGAACCTGTCGCATGATTTCGGCGGCATCGTGCTGCGCAACATCACCCGCTACGGCGATACCCGCAACGATTACCTGTGGACCCAGCCGGACGACAGCAAGGGCAACCCGAACCTGTTCGGCACCGTCTGGCGCCGCACCAACGCGCGCGCCACGCAGACCGACAGCGTCGTCAACCAGACCAGCGTGACCGGTGAGCTGGAAACCGGCCCGCTGCGCCACAGCTTCAACGCCGGCGTGGAGTACAGCAGCGAAAAGACCGTACGCGGCACCTACGCGATCGCCGACGTGCGCCGTCCCAATGGCCAGACCACCGCAGGCACCAACAACCCGCGGACCGGCAACCAGAGCTGCCCGACCACCGGCGCAGCCACGGGCTACAACTGCACCGACCTGACCAACCCCAACCCGAACGATCCGTGGTCGGCCACGCATACCGTCACCCGCAGCGACCCGGCCCGCGATGTGCGCCAGACCACCCGCACCAAGTCGGCCTATGTGTTCGACACGATCAGCTTCAGCGAGCAGTGGATGCTGAACCTGGGTGCGCGCTTCGACGACTACAACACGCATCAGTTCAACCCGACGGCGGCCGCCAACCTGCAGCACCTGCGCAATGACACCTCGTTCTGGAACGGCCAGGCCGGCCTGGTGTTCAAGCCGGTCGCCAACGGCAGCATCTACCTGTCCTGGGGCACCTCCTCCACCCCGGTCGGCGTGGACGGCGGCGACGGCGCCGACGGCATCAGCGCGACCATCCAGGATCTCAAACCGCAGCGCAGCCGCAACATCGAGCTGGGCACCAAGTGGGATCTGTTCGATGCCCGCCTGTCGCTGACCGGTGCGATCTTCCAGACCGAAATGAGCAACGCGCGCGTGACCAGCGATGCAGGCACCACGCAGAACGCCGGTACCAAGAAGGTCAAGGGCGCCGAGCTGGGCTTCAGCGGCACGATCGTGGAGGGCTGGCAGGTCTTCGGTGGTTACACCTACCTGGATGCCGTGGTCGAGGACAACGGTTTTGCGCTGGTCAACGGGGTCTACGTGCCATCGCCGTTCAACGGCAACGCGTTCCCCAACACCGCCAAGCACAGCGCCAGCCTGTGGACCACCTGGGCGCCGTCGTTCGTGCCGGGCCTGAGCCTGGGTGCTGGTGCGAACTATGTGGACAAGGTCTACGGCAACGTCAACAACACCAAGTGGGTGCCGTCCTACACCCGTTGGGACGCGATGGTCGGTTACGCCTTCAGCCAGCGCTACAGCCTGCAGTTGAACGTACAGAACCTGACCAACAAAACCTACTTCACCAAGGCGTACGCTTCGCACTACGCCGCCATCGCGCCGGGTCGATCGGCCACGCTGGCCTTCAACTTCAAGTTCTAAGCGATACGCCCCCTCCCGCGCGCTCGTGCGGGAGGGGCTGGAGCCCGCCATGCTGCTGCACATTCCCGACGTCCTCACCGCCGAGCAGGTCACCCAGGCCCGCCAGCAGCTGGCCACGGCCGGCTGGACCGACGGTCGCCTGACCGCGGGCTACCAGTCCGCGCAGGCCAAACACAACCTGCAGTTGCCCGAGTCCGATCCGGCCGCGCGTGCGGTCGGCTCGGCCATCCTCGATGCACTCGGGCGCAACAGCACCTTCTTCTCGGCTGCATTGCCGCGTCGCATTTTCCCGCCGCTATTCAACTGCTATCAGCCGGGGCAGACCTTCGGGTTCCATGTCGACAACGCAGTGCGCTACGACTACACCGCCCCGGGCCAACCGCAGCCGGTGCGCACCGATCTGTCGGCCACGTTGTTCCTGAGCGATCCGGACGAGTACGAGGGCGGCGAGCTGGTGATCGAAGACACCTACGGCAACCAGCGGGTCAAACTGCCGGCCGGCCACATGGTGTTGTACCCGGGCACCAGCCTGCACCAGGTCACCCCGGTCACCGCCGGCACGCGGCTGGCCTCGTTCTTCTGGATCCAGAGCATGCTGCGCGATGACGGTCAGCGGCGCCTGATGTGGGATCTGGATGTCTCGATCCGCCGCCTCACCCATGACCACCCCGAACACTCCGCGCTGGTGAACCTCACCGGCGTGTATCACAACCTGCTGCGGCAGTGGGCCGATGTCTGAGGCAGCCCTGCCCGCGCTCGACGTGGCGCAACTGGCTGACCAGCTGCAGCACGATCCGGCCGCCGCGCTCGCCACCCTGGAAGCCACCGCGCAACGCGGCGACCCACAGGCGCAGTACCTGCTCGGCCAGGCCCGCATGGAAGGCCGCGGCATCGCGCCCGATGCCGCTGCGGCCGTGCTCTGGTTCGAGCGCGCCGCCAACGGTGGCCTGGCCATCGCCATGAACATGCTCGGGCGCTGTCACGAACTCGGCACCGGAACGCCGGTCAACCTGCCGCTGGCCGCGGTCTGGTATCGCAAGGCGGCCGATGCCGGGCTGGACTGGGGCCTGTACAACCTGGCCAACCTGCTGGGCACCGGCCGCGGGCTGCCGCGCGATGAACGCGCCGCGTTCGCCCTGTACCTGCGCGCCGCGCGCCTCGGCCATGCCAAATCGATGAATCTGGTCGGTCGCTGCCTGGAAGACGGGATCGGCGTAGCCGCCGATCCTGCCGCGGCACCGGCGTGGTATCGACGCTCGGCCGAGGCCGGCGACTTCCGCGGCCAGGCCAGCCATGCTTCGTTGCTGCTCGCCGCCGGGGACATCGACGGTGCAGCAGACTGGCTGCGTCGCGCACTGGCGCACGGCAGTCCGTCGTTTCTGGCCCATCTGCGGCGTGCATTGGCCGCCTCGCCACACCGGGCGATCCGGGCGCTGGTCGCGTGATGGCAAGGGCTGCCGCCCATGAGTGCCCCGAATCATTAATCATTCTCATTTGCGTCCGCTAACGCATCTCACCTACAATCCCGCCGCGTTGCTGGTCGGCTCATCGACCGGCCGTTCACAGGGGTCTGCCTTGCGCCATCCACACCGCCACCGCAGCTTTGCTCCCGCCATGCGCGGGCGGCAGCAGGCGTTGTCGACCGTGCTGGCATGGCTGGGCGTGTTCTCGCTGCTGCTGGCCGGCCTGCCGGTGCTTGAGCGGGCGGCTCCCGGCAGCACCGTGATGGTCCTGCAGATGCCGATGGACGAGCGCACGGGCAGCGGTGGTGAGACCACTCCCCAGGAGGAAGCCCCGGCCAAGCCGCGCCGGGTCGCCAGCGCGCGCCCTGCCCCGCCCCCCCGGCAACCGCCTTCGCTGCCGCCGGTCGTGGAATCGCTGGATGCGTTGATGGCCACCCTGGTGGCGCAGCCACCGCGGATCGTGCCCGCCATCGATTCGGCACCGGCCACGCCGCTGCCTGCTGCACCCGGCCTGCGCGTCCAGCGCGGCCAAGCCCCACCGCAGGGCTGAGTCCGGCCGCCGGCGGCGCCATCGCGCCTGCCTGCGGTCCTGCGCGTTCTGCCCGCTTCGGGCCTTCCTGATTCCTGCGCGTGCTGCCGCCCTGCGGCCAGCCATGTCGCGTCCGCGTTCTCCTTTCCGAGGTTACCCCCATGGCCCAGCGCCATCGTCGTCGCACGTCCCTGTCCCGCTGCACCCTGTCCATCGCCCTGCTCGGCGCGCTGAGCGCCCCGGCCTTCGCCCACGGCGAGGTCGCCGGCCCGACCACGCTGGACAAGGTGGTCGTCACCGCCGCCGGCTTCGAACAGAAGATCGCCGATGCGCCGGCCAGCATCAGCGTGATCAGCCGCGAAGAGCTGAGCAAGCGCCCTTACACCAGCCTGGTGGATGCGCTGCGCGACGTGGAAGGCATCGACGTGGGCATGGAGCCGACCGACAAGAACGGCCGTGCCACCATCTCCATGCGCGGCATGCCGTCGGACTACACCCTGGTGCTGATCGACGGCCGCCGCCAGAGCAACGCCGGCAATCTGTACCCGAACAACTTCGGCGGTGGCCAGTTCTCGTACATGCCGCCGCTGGATGCGATCGAACGCATCGAAGTGGTCCGCGGCCCGATGTCCACCCTGTACGGCTCGGATGCGATGGGCGGGGTCATCAACATCATCACCCGCCGCAACCAGACCGAGTGGCACGGCGCGGTCACCCAGGGCTTCACGGTGCAGCAGGACGACCAGTTCGGTGATGCACGCAGCACCGATGTCTACCTGAGCGGCCCGCTGATCAAGGACCGCCTGGGCGTGTCGGTGCGCGGCAGCTATTACGACGCCAAAGCCTCCAACCCGGAGTGGGACGACCTGCCGCTGCCGGACGGCACGCTGTGGTCGCGCACCATCGGTTTCGGTGCCGGCGGCAAGGCCGTGGCCAACACCAACTGGAACACCGGCCTGCGCCTGAACTTCAACGTCAACGACGACCACGAGCTGTGGCTGGACTACGACGTGTCGCGCCAGAAGTACGACAACAGCGAAGGCCAGACCGGTACTCTGGACAGCCTGGCCAGCCTGTGGCGCGTAGGCAATGCCACGATCCCCAACCCGAACGGCACCGGCACCCTCACCCGCCGCGTGGTGCAGCCGCGCGTGGGCTACACCGCCTACCAGCGTTACGAGCGCGACCAGCTGGCGCTGACCCATCAGGGCCGCTATGAATTCGGCACCTGGCAGACCACGCTGACCCACATCACCAGCAACAACCTCGGCCGCTCGCTGCCGCTGACGCTGGACGAGCGGGCCGACCTGCAGACGCTGTGGAACGATGTCTGCCGCCGCACCGGTGCCGCCGCCAACTGCGCGGCCAGCGCACGCAACGGGCTGGCTGCGCTCAACCCGGCCGAGATGGCCCGCCTGCAGGCCTTCCTGCCGCGCCCGCTGCGTACGATGGAGCTGAAGGGCAACGTGCTGGACACCATGCTCGACCTGACCTTCGGCGCGCACAAGCTGACCGTCGGTGGCCAGTACAACGACACCGACATGATCGACGGCGTGTTCGGCATGGACGGCGCCGGCTACAAGAACAACGTGAAGCAGCAGCACCGCATGTGGGCGCTGTTCGCCGAGGACAACTGGTCGCTGACCGACACCCTGACCGCCACGGTCGGCGTGCGCTATGACGACCACAACATCTTCGGTAGCCACGTCAGTCCGCGCGCCTACCTGGTGTGGAACGCCAACGATGCCTGGACCGTCAAGGGCGGCGTCAGCACCGGCTACAAGACCCCGCGTCCGGACCAGCTGTTCCCCGGCATCGTCGGCTTCGGTGGCCAGGGCGTGATCCCGCTGGTCGGCTCGCCCAACCTCAAGCCCGAAACCAGCACCAACTACGAAATCGCCGCGTACTACGAAGGCGATCGCTGGGGCTTCAACGTCACCGGCTTCCTCAACAAGTTCGATGACAAGATCGCCAGCGGCGGCACCTTCGCCAACTGCGAAGTGGCCCCGGTCGATGGCAGCTACTGCGTGGACATCGGCCCGGGCTGGGCCGAGCTGGGCTACAGCACCTTTGGCCAGAGCGTGAACATCGACAAGGCCGAAACCCGTGGCGTCGAAGCGGCCGCCCAGGTCGATCTGCTGGACAACCTGCAGCTGCGCGGCAACTACACCTGGACCAGGAGCGAGCAGACCAGCGGCACCGGCAAGGGCCTGCCGATCACCGGCAACCCGGCCAGGCACATGGCCAATGCCAGCCTGAACTGGCAGATCAGCGAGGCGGTGAGCCTGTCGCTGATCGGCGAAGGCCGCTACGACCGCTACCGCGACACGCTGGTCAGCAACGTCGGCGGCGTCAGCAGCTCGCAGACGCGTTACTACGAGGACTACACGATCTTCCACCTCGGCGGCAGCTGGGATATCAACCCGTGGCTGACTGTCAACGCACGGGTCAACAACCTGTTCGACAAGAACTTCGTCTCGCAGTCCTGCGTGCTGATCAGCGACAGCGACTACAGCTGCGTGGATGACTATTCCACCAAGGACCAGCGCCGCAGCTACTGGATCTCGTTGAACGCCAAGTTCTGAGGCGCACCGGCGCGGCGTCCCAGGTGACGTCGCGCCCGGCCTTGACCTCGGGCAGCGGGCCGGCAACGGAACGCTGCCTTTTTTGTCTACAAATTGCGAATCATTCTCATCAATGGTGTAATTCGCCCCTCAGTACTCTCTCCTGCGACCGTGGCCACCAGCGCTCCCTCTTCCAGCGTGCAACAACAACGCCGCGGCTTCTGGCTGCGCACGCTGCACCAGTGGCACTGGATCAGCTCGGCGGTGTGCCTGATCGGCATGCTGCTGTTCGCCGCGACCGGCATCACCTTGAACCACGCCTCCCGGATCGAAGCCACGCCGGAGGTAGTCAGCCGTCAGCTGGAACTGCCTGCCGAGCTGCTCGGCAAGCTCAGCGACCGCACCGATGGCAAGGCACCGATCCCGCGCGTGGCCAGCCGCTGGCTGGAGACGCAGCTCGGTATCTCGATCGGGCGCCGCCCGGCCGAATGGTCCGATGGCGAAATCTATCTCTCCATGCCCAGCCCGGGCGCGGACGCGTGGCTCAGCATCGACCGGGAATCCGGCGCGGTGGAATACGAATCCACGGCGCGCGGCTGGGTCTCCTATTTCAACGATCTGCACAAAGGGCGCAATGCCGGGCCGGCCTGGGGTTGGTTCCTGGATATCTTCGCCGTGGCCTGCCTGGTGTTCTGCATCACCGGCCTGTTCCTGCTGCACCTGCATGCCCGCCAGCGCCGCATGACCTGGCCGCTGGTCGGCCTGGGGCTGCTGATCCCGCTGCTGATCGCCCTGATCCTCATTCACTGACCGTCCCCTTCCGGAGCCGCACCATGCGCGTCACCCTGACCATCGCCCTGAGCGGCCTGCTGGCCACCTCGCCGGCCTATGCCACCACCCTGGACATCAACGTCGAAGTACCCAAGCTCAACGTGGCCGAGTACCACCGCCCGTATGTGGCCGTGTGGCTGGAAGGCGCCGACCAGAAGGTGGCCGCCAACCTGTCGGTCTGGTACCAGCAGACCGGCAACGCCGAAGGCCATGGCACCAAGTGGCTGCCCGACCTGCGCCAGTGGTGGCGCAAGAGCGGCCGCACGTTGGAGGTGCCGGTGGACGGCGTGACCGGCCCGACCCGTCCGGTTGGCAAGCACGCGTTGTCATTCAACGACAAGCAGCCCGCACTCAAGGCGCTGGCACCGGGCAATTACACCCTCGTGGTAGAAGCGGTGCGCGAAGTCGGCGGCCGCGAACTGCTCAAGATCCCCTTCACCTGGCCGGTCACGTCCGCACAGTCGGGCAAGGCCCAGGGCGCGACCGAACTCGGTCTGGTCACCCTGACCGCCAAGCCCTGATCCCTCATCCACCTGGAGTTTTTCGATGAAGCGCACGCTCGTCCTCGCCGCCGCCATGGCCGCCGCACTTCCGTTCTCCGCCCTGGCCCACAAGGCCTGGCTGCAGCCCTCGCAGACCGTGATCGCGGGTACCAACCCGTGGATCACCGTCGATGCGGCTGTTTCCAACGACCTGTTCTACTTCAACCATGTGCCGCTGCGCCTGGACAACCTGGTCATCACCGCGCCGGACGGCAGCACCGTGCAGCCGCAGAACGCGGCGACCGGCAAGTTCCGCAGCGTGTTCGATGTCGAACTGACCCAGCAGGGCACCTACCGCCTGGCCACGATCAACAATGGGCTGTCGGCCAGCTGGGAAGAAGACGGCAAGCCCAAGCGCTGGCGCGGCACCCCCACCACCTTCGCCACCGAGGTACCGAAGAACGCGAAGAACCTGCAGGTCTCGCAGTCGGTCGGCCGCGTGGAAACCTTCGTCACCAATGGCACCCCGAACGACACCGCGCTCAAGCCGACCAACCAGGGCATCGAGATGATCGCGCTGGCCCACCCGAACGATCTGGTCGCCGGTGAAGCCGCGCGCTTCCGCGTGCTGGTCGACGGCAAGCCGACCGCCGGGCTGGACTTCGAGATCACCCGTGGCGGTACCCGGTACCGCAATGCGCAGGACGAGATCAAGGTCAGCACCGATGCCAAGGGCGAGTTTGCCGTCACCTGGCCCGAAGCGGGCATGTACTGGCTGGAGACCGGCACCGAGGACAGCAAGACGTCGATCAAGGAAGCCAAGAAGCGTCGCCTGAGCTACGTGGCCACGCTGGAAGTGCTGCCGGAGTAACCGCCTTCGGCGTGCATTGCACCGTCCACCTCACCCCGCCCCGGTCGGACCCGACAGGGGCTTTTCACCTGACGCAGTCCGGCCATCGGGCTTACTGGTCCCGACGTGCCCACCCCCATGAACAACCCGGTTCTCGACATCGCCAGCCTAGGTGGCCACACCATGGGCACCACCTGGCAGGTAAAACTGGCCGTGGCGCCCACCCGCGACCTGCACCCGCTGCACGCCGGCATCCAGGCACAGCTCGACACCGTGGTCGCGCAGATGAGTACGTGGGAAGCCGACAGCGATATCTCACGCTTCAACCGTGCGGCCGCCGGTGAATGGCAGACGCTGCCACCGCTGTTCGACACGGTGATGCAGTGCGCACTGGACATCGCACAGCGCAGCGGCGGCGCCTTCGATCCCACCGTGGGCCCCTTGGTGGCGCTGTGGGGGTTCGGTGCGCAGGCACAGGCACAGCGCATTCCCGACGCTGCCACCCTCGCCGCGACCCGCGCGCGGTGTGGCTGGGACCGTCTGCAGTGGCAGCCCGGTCGCCTGCGCCAACCCGGCGGACTGGCACTGGATCTCTCGGCGATCGCCAAGGGCTTTGGTGTCGATCAGGTCAGCGCGTGGCTGCGCCGGAACGGGGTGGACGCGGCGCTGGTGGACGTGGGGGGCGAGCTGCATGGGTTTGGCCACAAGCCCGATGGGCAGCCGTGGCGTGTGCTGGTGGAATCCTCGCCGGAAGACGATGCACAGGCAGACCATCCGCCGCGCGTGCTGGCGCTGAGCGAGCGCGCCGTGGCCACTTCCGGTGATCGTTGGCACCACTTCGAACACGGCGGCGAGCAGTTCAGCCACACGCTGGATCCGCGCATCGGGGCACCGGTCACGCGCGCGGCGGCGGCGGTCACCGTGGTCGCCGCCAGCGCCATGCACGCCGACGCCTGGGCCACGGCGTTGACCGTGATGGGCCGCGACGACGGCATGGCATTTGCACGCACCCATGCGTTGGCCGCACGCTTTGTCAGCCGTGGTGCGCAAGGCATCGAGGAATCCATGAGTCCCGCATTCGAGCAGTTGCTTGCCGATGACCGCGTGGGCGCGGCATGAGTCTGCGTCCCTCGCGTTCCTGGTGGGGCAATGTCGTGGTCATGGTGCTGCTGGGCGCCATTGCCTGGGCGCTGCTGCGCCTGCATCTGGGCGACGCCTGGTGGCAAAGCGCGCCGCTGGCCTCGCACTGGCGCTGGGCAGCGGGCAGCCTGGTGCTCTACGCCGCGCTCTGCACCCTGATCTGGTGGCGTGGACGACCTCGGCGGGAGCGTGTGGCCGACAACGGACCCACACCAATTCTGCTGGTCTGGGCCAGCCAGACCGGCTTCGCACAGCAGCTGTGCGAACGCAGCGCGGAGGCATTGCGCGCTGCTGGGCTGCCAGTGCGCATCCGTGCGCTGCATGCGGTGACGGCTGAGCTTCTGCAGCGCAGTGCGCAGGTGCTGTTCGTGGTCAGTACCACCGGCGAAGGCGACGCGCCGGATCATGCCCTGCCGTTCCTGCGCAAGGTGATGCCACAGGCGCTGGCACTGCCACAGCTGCAGTACGGCGTGCTGGCGCTGGGCGATCGCAGCTACGGGCACTTCTGCGCGTTCGGCCATCGGCTCGATGCGTGGCTGCGCCAGCGCGGTGCGCACCCGCTGTTCGATACGGTCGAGGTGGACAACGCCGATCCGGGGGCGCTGCGTCACTGGCAGCAGCTGCTCGGCCAGCTCGGCGGTGAAGCCACCGAACTGCCGGACTGGACGCCGGCCGAGTACCTGCCGTGGCAATTGCAGGCGCGGCATCTGGAAAACCCGGGCAGCCCGGGCGCCCCGACCTACCGCGTCACGCTGGTGCCTGCCGATGGCGTGCTGCCGGTGTGGCAGGCCGGCGACGTGGTGGAGATCGGGCCGCAGCATGCCGCGGCCGATGTCGAGGCCTGGCTGGGTGCGACGCCGTGGGACGGCGATACGCTCATCGATGGGCAGCCGCTGCGGGTGCATCTCGCCCGTGCGCATCTGCCCAGTGAAGAGGAACGCCCGGCGTTTGCCGACGCCGACGCGCTGGTCACTGCGTTACGCCCGCTGCCGCATCGCGAGTACTCCATCGCCAGCCTGCCCGCCGAAGGCCAGGTGCAGCTGCTGCTGCGCCGTCAGCTGCGCCCTGATGGCACGCCGGGGCTGGGCAGCGGTTGGCTCTGCGATCACGCCGCGCTGGAAGGCCGCATCGATCTGCGTTTCCGCAGCAACCCGAATTTCCACGGTGTGCCTGCGGCAACGCCGCTGATCCTGATCGGCAACGGCACCGGCATCGCTGGCCTGCGCGCGCACCTGCGCGAGCGGATCAGCGCCGGCGCGCGCCGCAACTGGCTGCTGTTCGGCGAACGCACCGCCGCGCATGATTTCTTCTTCGGCGACGACCTGCGCGCCTGGCAGCGCGACGGCTGGATCGCGCGCCTGGATACCGTCTTCAGTCGCGACGGGGGCGAGCATCACTACGTGCAGGACCGGCTGCAGGCGCAGATCCACACGCTGCAGCAGTGGGTGCATGACGGTGCCACGATCCTGGTCTGCGGCAGCCTGCAGGGCATGGCCCCGGCGGTGGATGCGGTGATCGAGCAGGCGCTTGGCCGCGACGGAAAAGAAGCGTTGATCGTGGCCGGGCGCTACCGGCGCGACGTGTACTGAGGGCTACCTACGGCCGATCAGGCCTTGCTGCCACCCGCACTCACGCGGATCGCCAGCAACTCCCCGCCGCCATGCAGGGCGAACCGGCGGCGCTCACCGGCGCCCAACCAGGCGGTGTCACCGGCGGCCAGCGGCGCCAGCGACGGCTCCCCTTCAAACGCGGCCTGGCCGGCAAGCAGATGCACCGCCCATGCCGCCTGGGGTTCGGTAAAGAAGAACATGCTGCCCACCAAGGGCCGATGCAGCAGTTCGGCCTGCACGGCATCACGCCGCCACATCAGATTGAAATCGTGGGTCACGCCGTCGACCAGTTCGCCGGTCACCTGCGCTTCGCCGGCAAACCGCAGGCGATCATGCGGCGGCATCAGCGTATGCAGCGTGCCATCGGCGAAACGCAACCGCAGGCCCTCGCCACGCAGCAGCACCAGTTCGCGGTCGATGCCGGGAAACGCGGAGAACGCGGCGTCCTGCTCGATCTCGGCGATGGACAGGCGCAGCTGCCAGTCATCGTTGTCGGGCACGCGCAGGATCTCGCGGGTCCAGCCCAGGCCGTTGCGCCAGCGTTCGCGGCGGTATTCGAAAGAGGGAATGACGCGGCTGGCCGCGCTCAGGACGGTATCGGTCGACATGCCTCTAGTGTGCCTGAGCCGACCTGCCGCAGTCCTGTCAGGACACGCCACCGCAGTCGGGTTCGAGCAGGCGCGAACGCGCCAGCCAATCCTTGTCCGGGTAGTACGCGAACACCATCGTGCCGCCACGCAGGCTGTCGATCAGCGGCCGGGCCACCGACAGGCGCACCGCCGGGCAGCCCAGGCTGCGCCCCAGGCGCCCCTGCAGGCGCGCGATCGCGGGATTCACGTACGGCGCGCCGTGGATGACGATCGCGCGGTCGCGGGCATGATCGTTGAAGCCCGGCTCCAGTCCCTCCAGGCGCAACGAATAGCCGTTGCCGCCCATATAAGTTTCCTTGGCGGTGAACGCGCCAAGGCTGGACATGAAGCTGCCGTCCTTGTTGGAGAAATGCTGGGTGCGGTTGTCCCCGCTGTTGCGCCCGTGCGCGACCCACTCTTCGAACAGCAGCCGCTGCCGCGTGAGATCGAAAATCCACATGCGCGGTTCGGTCGACGGCCGCGAGTAATCGATTACGCTCAACTTGCCCGGATCGACGCCCAGCTCCGGCCGGCGCAGCGCACAGCGCATCGCACGCGCCGCCAGCTGCAGGACGTGCTTGTCCGCCGCCGGGGCGGCCTTGGCCAGCATCTCGGCCATCTGCACCGGGCTGCTGGTCGGCGCCGGCGCAGGGCTGGCCGCGCCCGCGGTGGCGGACGCAATCAGGCCGCAGAACGCGGCAGGCAGCAATTTCAGAACGGGCACGGGCACCTCACCAAGCGCAGGCAACCCTTACAAAGTGGACCCACCGGCATCGGATTCCAAGACAGGCTGCAGGTTCTGTTCATCGGCCACCGGGCGTACTGCCGGCAGGCTGGTCACCAGCAGCGTGGTGCCGGGCACCAGCACGCTGTACAGCTGTTCGGCGAATTCCGGCGGCAGCGCCATCGGCAGGCTCGGCGTGGCCAGCAGGTCCGGGGTCGCATTGGCGGCGGTCTGGCCGAGCAGCGGATAGGCGGTCCAACGGTGCAGCGGACGGTGCGGGTCCAGCGGGCTGGGGTTGTCCTGGTAGCCCTGCCCCATCACGAACAGGGTCGTGCCCTCGAAGGCCGGCAGCGCCTTGGCTTCCAGCCGCGACTCACCGATCAGCACGCCATCGCGCAGCACGTACAGGCGCTGGTCGTGCAGGCTGACCAGGATCCCCACCTGGCCCGCCGGTGCGGCCGCATCATTCCAGTAGTGCGCCGGTGCGTCGGTGCTCTCCACCAGGGGCTTGCCGGTGCTGCTGACCGGCGCCAGCACGGCCGGATAGGCCAGGGTCATCGGCGCGCTCTTGGCATCGGCCACCACCACGGTGTCGCCGCGATGGGTCTCGCCGAACAGCTTCTGCGCGAACGCCTGGGGCAACCGCACGCAGCCGTGCGAGGCCGGGTGCCCGGGCAGGCTGCCGCCGTGCAGGGCGATGCCGTCCCACGTCAGGCGCTGCATGTAAGGCATGGGCGCGCTGTTGTAGAGGTTGGATTTGTGGTCCTTGTCCTTCTGCAGGATGGTGAACACACCGGTCGGGGTTTCATGCCCGGTCTTGCCCGAGCTGATCGTGCTCATGCCGATCGCGATGCCGTTGCGGTACACGTAGGCGCGCTGCTCATCGAGGCTGACCACCAGCACGATCGGGCCGGACGGCGAGATCTCAGGATGCCAGAGGAATTCACCGGGCTTGAGATCGGTCGGGCCACGCGGGGCCTCGGTCGTCGTGTTGGCCGTCGGCGCACTGTTGGCGGCGGGGGCGGGGAGCATCCCGGTCGCCAGCAGCGTCCCGAGCGCCAGACTCAACAGCGTGCTGCGTACTGCCATGTCGTGCATCCATTCAAAGAGATGCCGCCACGCTACACGAAGTGCCTGCATGCGTTCGCGAAAACCACGCGCGGCCACCGGCCGGTTTTCGTCCGCCCCAAACAGTAATTGCCCGGCCACACCTCCCTGTGCAGACCGGGCAATCGATACATCCTTGTCGGCATCCCGCCTTCCCCCTGTGCGTCCTGCCCAGTCTGGGTGCCGGCCATGCTCCGTGCACTCGGCCGTATATGCTTCCGCCATCTCAGCCCTTCCCGGGGTCTGGATGCCACCGTCCTGGTGGGTCCGCGCCACTCCTTCCGCGCCGCGTCCGTGCGTGCTGCCTCCCTGCAGCGGTCGGTGCCGCCGCGGCATCCTGCCGTGGCAACCAGTGACTGGCCTCCTGCCGGTCCCGACGTGTCCTGTTGTTCAGCGCCTTGGTACGGTGGCCGGCGCTGCCCTCCTAGGCGGTGCCTGGACCGGCGCCTGCCTGGCCCCGGTGGTCATCCGTTGTCGATTCCGTTCGACGGTAGCTGTCCCTATCCCCTTCACCCGCGCCAGATCCTCGACGTGTTCGAAGGGGCCGTGTTGTCGCCGGTACGCGACGATCGCTTCGGCCTTCATCGGCCCCACGTTCGCCAATCCCTGCTGCAGCGTCGACGCATCCGCCGTATTGATGTTGATCCGATCGGCCGCGAAGGCCATTCCGCTCAACAGCAGTCCCAGCACCAGCGCCCTGCACGAAAACCAAGGTCCCACTGTGTAGCTCCTTGTGGCTCGGAACCGGCCCCTGCCGGCAATCCTGTCGAAGGTTCCAGCGTCCCTCGCCACATACACACAGCCTATCGTCCACAGCGCCTTCACACAGCAGGCCTAACACCCGACGTGGTGTAGGGAAATACCTACCCCACCGCAGGCGTAGAATGGGCGGACTTGTCAAAAGCACTCCGGAGTTCAGATGGACAGCGCCAAGCTCGGCCAATTCGTCAGTGAAAAGTGGGACAACGAGATCGTCCCGCAATTGGTCGATTACATCCGTATCCCCAACAAATCGCCGATGTTCGACGCCGATTGGGTCGCCAACGGCTACATGGAACAGGCCGTCACCCTGATGGAAACCTGGGCCAAGGCGCAGAACCTGCCCGGTCTGACCGTGGAGGTCGTGCGCCTGGAAGGCCGCACCCCGCTGCTGCTGCTGGAAATCCCGGCGTCCGGCGCCGAGACCGGCGACGACACCATCCTGCTCTACGGTCATCTGGACAAGCAGCCGGAAATGACCGGCTGGGACGACGATCTGGGCCCGTGGATCCCGGTCCTGCGCGGCGACAAGCTGTACGGCCGCGGCGGCGCCGATGACGGCTACGCGATGTTCGGTTCGCTGGCCGCCGTGCTGGCGCTGCAGGAACAGGGCCTGCCGCACGCGCGCTGCGTGATCCTGATCGAAGCCTGTGAAGAATCCGGCAGCTACGACCTGCCCGCCTACGTCGATCATCTGGCCGAGCGCATCGGCAAGCCGTCGCTGGTGGTCTGCCTGGATTCGGGCTGCGCCAACTACGACCAGCTGTGGTGCACCACCTCGCTGCGCGGCCTGACCGGCGGCAACTTCTCGGTCAAGGTGCTCAACGAAGGCGTGCATTCCGGCGATGCCTCCGGCGTGATCCCGTCCAGCTTCCGTCTGCTTCGCCAGCTGATCTCGCGCATCGAGGACGAGAACACCGGCCGCATCCTGATCGACGGCATGAACGTCGAGATCCCGGCCGAGCGCCAGGAACAGGCCAAGCGCGCCGCCGAAGTGGTGGACACGGCGATCTTCGAGAAATTCCCGATGGTCGACGGCCTGCGCCCGATGAACGATGACCTGGCCGAACTGGTGCTCAACCGCACCTGGCGCCCGGCGCTGTCGGTCACCGGTGTGGACGGCCTGCCGCCGCTGGCCTCTGCCGGCAACGTGCTGCGCCCGCATACCGCGGTGAAGCTGTCGCTGCGCCTGCCCCCGACCGCTGACGGCAAGGCCTGTGGCGAACTGCTCAAGGAAGCCCTGCTGCGCGATCCGCCGAACGGTGCGGAAGTGAAGCTGGACCTGGAAAAAGCCTCCAGCGGCTGGAATGCCCCGGCCATGGCGCCGTGGCTGACCCAGGCGATCGACGACGCCAGCCAGACCTTCTTCGGCAAGCCGGCGATGTACATGGGCGAAGGTGGCTCGATCCCGTTCATGGGCATGCTCGGCGAGAAGTTCCCGGGCGCGCAGTTCATGATCACCGGTGTGCTCGGCCCGCACTCCAACGCGCACGGCCCGAACGAGTTCCTGCACATCCCGATGGGCAAGCGCGTGACCTCGTGCGTGTCCAAGGTGATCAGCGAGCACTACGCCGCCAGCCTGCGCGGCGAGACCAGCGGTTCGCCGGTCGCTGCCGACAGCGGCACCCGTCACGGCGGCCACGGCTGCTGCTGACGTTGGCGGACGCAGCCTGGCCTTGCTAGGCTGCGTCCACCTACTACTGACGTCTTTGGCATGAACGGACTGTTTGGCAGCACCAGCTGGCTCTACATCATCCTGGTCGGCTTCGTCGTCGGTCTGCTCGGGCGTTTCTTCATGCCCGGCAACAACCGCATGGGCTGCCTGCTGACCATCGTGCTCGGCATCGCCGGTGCCTTGCTGGCCGGCTGGTTCGGCCAGTACATGGGCTGGTATGCGCGCGGCGAGCCTGCCGGTTTCATCGGCGCCATCCTCGGTGCGGTCGCGGTCCTGGCCGTGCTGCGGCTGTTCAGCAGCAAGCGCTGAGCATCGCCCCCTTTTCTTTCCCGCGCGCCCTACGGCGCCGCTTCGACGTACCCGTCCATGAACGATCCTGCTTCCGACCCGCTGCGCGCCGAACACCGCCGCCAGTGGACCTGCGCCGCTCTCGGCGACCCGGCCACCGCGCTTGACCGTGCCTCGGTCGATGCCGGGTTCCGCAGCTACTGGCGCGCCACCAGCGCGCGTGGCAGCCACATCGTGATGGATTCCCCGCCCGGGCTGGAGGATGTGCGGCCGTGGCTGCGCATGCACGACCTGCTCGAGCCCAATGGTGTGCGCGTGCCGCAGGTCCTGGCCCGCGATGAGGACAACGGCTTTCTGCTGCTGGAAGACCTGGGCGGCCCGACGCTGGCCCGCCATATCGACAACGACAACGCCGATGCCTGGTTCGATGCCGCCTTCGCGCAGCTGATCCGGCTGCAGTCGATCCCGGTGCCCGAGGGCATGGGCAGCTTCGGCGAGGCGCTGCTGCAGCGGGATGCCGGGCTGTTCGACGAGTGGTTCCTGCAACGTCACCTCGGCCTGGAACTGGACTGCGGCGAGATCGAGAATCTGCAGCGCATGCACCGCCTGCTGATGGACAACGCACTGCAGCAGCCGCAGGTACTGACCCACCGCGATTTCATGCCGCGCAACCTGATGCCGATCGAGGGTGGCCCGGCGGTGCTGGATTTCCAGGACCTCGTGCGCGGGCCGATCGCCTACGACCCGGTCAGCCTGTTCAAAGATGCGTTTCTGAGCTGGCCGATCGAACGCGTGGATGCGTGGCTGGCGCGTTATCACGCGCTTGCCTTGGCCGCCGGCCTGCCGGTGCGGCCGTGGCCGCAGTTCCTGCGCGATGCCGACTGGATGGGCGTACAGCGCCACCTCAAGATTCTCGGCCTGTTCGTGCGCCTGCGCGACCGCGATGGCAAGGGGCATTATTTCGACGATGCACCCCGCTTCATCCGCTACCTGGATGAAGTGCTGCCGCGCCATCCGCAGCTCGCGCCACTGCATGATCTGTTCGAACTGCGCATCAAGCCGGCGTTGGCCCGCATCGCCGAACCGGTGCTTGCACGCCCATGAAGGCGATGATCTTCGCGGCCGGCAAAGGCGAGCGCATGCGCCCGCTGACCCTGCACACGCCCAAGCCGCTGCTGGTGGCCGGTGGCAAGCCGCTGATCGTGTGGCACCTGGAACGGCTGGCGGCCGCCGGCATCGATGAGGTGGTGATCAACACGGCATGGCTCGGCGATCAGTTCGCGCCCGCGCTGGGCGATGGTGCGCGCTGGGGCCTGCGCCTGCACGTCCTCCACGAAGGTGACGTGCCGCTGGAAACCGGCGGTGGCATTCTCAACGCGCTGCCGATGCTTGGTGAGGCACCGTTTTTGGTGATCAACGGCGATGTGTGGACCGACCTGGATCTCGCCACGCTGCCGCGCACGCCCGCCGGCGATGCGCATCTGGTGCTGGTCGACAATCCGGCGCAGCACCCGCGCGGCGATTTCCTCCTGCACGCCGATGGCCGCGTCAGCGATGACGGCGACAGCGCGCGGCTCACCTATGGCGGTATCGGCGTGTACCGCCCGGCAATCCTCGACGGTTGGCGCGCGGTGATCGGCGCTGCTGCCGGGGCCAACGCGACTCCGCCGCAGTTCGGCCTCACCCCGCTGCTGCGGCATGCGATGACGCAGGGCCGCGTGACCGGCCAGCATCACGCGGGTAGATGGACGGATGTGGGCACGCCGGAACGATTGGCGCAGCTGGACGCGCAGCTGCGCTGACGGCACGGGTAACAAGGCGGGCGCCAACTCTGATCGACCCGGAGGTAGAGCCGACCGTTGGTCGGCTGCGCTTCGCCCGGCCCAGCCAGAGCTGCCGACCAGCGGTCGGCTCTACAACAGGTGCGGACCGTCTTCCAGGACCTGGCGCAGGAACGGCACGGTGATGCGGCGCTGCGCTGCCAGTGACTCGCGATCCAGCCAGTCCAGCAGGCTGACCAGGCTGCCCAGCTCGCGACCGGTACGGGTCAGCAACCATTCGATCGCCGCCTCATCGATGGCCAGGCCACGGCGCGCCGCACGCTCGCGCAGCACCGCCGCACGGCCTTCGTCATCCAGCGGCTGCAGCACCACGCGCACACACTGCTGCAGGCGTGAGCGCAGGTCCGGCAATACCAGCCCAAGCTGATCCGGCGCGTGCTGCGCGGTGTACAGCAGGGTGATCCCGGCCGCGCGCGCACGGTTGTGGAAATCGAACAGCGCCACTTCGTCCTCACGCTGCCCGGCGATGGCATCCAGCCCGTCCAGCGCGACCAGGTCGCGCCCTTCCAGCGATTCCAGCGCGGCGCGGGTGCGCCCGACCACCGCCTTCAGTGGCAGGTAGGTCGGCTGGCGGCCGGCCTGTTCGGCCAGCGAGCACATCGCCAGCGCCTGATGGGTCTTGCCGGTGCCCGGCGCGCCTTCCAGATACACCCAGTCGTGCGCAGCGCCCACGGCAATGGCGCGCAGCTGCGCCAGCGCGCCATCCGGCGCACCGATGAAGGTCTCCAGCCGCTCGTCCTGCGGGTAGCGCAGGGCAAGCGGCAACTGCGGGACGACACTCACTGCGCGTCCGGCCCCTTCGGGTTGCCCACGATCACGATCTCGGTCTTGTCGACGTAGGCATCGAGCACGATCGCCGACTTGTCACCGGCATACAGATCGCTCTGGCGATAGCGCTGGTGCGCATAGCGCAGCAGCACGTTGCTGACCGCCGCCACCGGCAACGCCAGCAGCATGCCCAGGAAGCCGAACAGCTGGCCACCGGCCATCACCGCGAAGATCACCGCCACCGGGTGCAGGCCGATCTTGTCGCCCACGATGCGCGGGGTCAGCACGTAGCTTTCCAACAGCTGGCCCACGGTGAACACCACGCCGACCAGGATCAGCAGCTTCAGATCGAAGCCCTGCGCCTGCACCAGCGCGGCCACCACGGCCATCACGATGCCGGTGGTCGCGCCCAGGTACGGGATGAAGCTGATCAGGCCGGCCACCAAGCCGATCAACAGGCCCAGCTTCAGACCGACCAGCGACAGGCCGGCGGCGTACACCACGCCCAGCGCGATCATCACCAGGAACTGGCCACGGATGAATGCACCGAGCACCTCGTCCGATTCACGCGCCAGGTTGGTGATGGTGCCGACATGGTTGCGCGGAATCATCGAGGCCACGCGCTCGACCAGCTTGTCCCAGTCACGCAGAAAGTAGAACGCCAGGATCGGCAGCAGCAGAATGTTGACCACCCAGGTCACCATCGTGAAGCCCGAGCGCTGCACGTAGCCGAAGAAGGTCTTGGCGAAACCGCCGGCCTGCTGCCAGTGGCTGCGCACCCACTCGATCAGCCGGTCCGGATCCATCCACTGCATGATCTCCAGCCCGGTCTTCTGCTCGAACCACGGGATGCCGGTCTGCATCAGCCATTGCTGAGCCTGCGGGATTGCCGCGACCAGGGTGGCGATCTGGCGTTCGATCATCGGCACCAGGATCAGCAGCGCAGCGGTGATCAGCAGGATCATCGCCACGAACACCAGCACCACGCCGGTGTTGCGCGAGCGGCCGGTGGCCTCGATCCGGTCGACCAGCGGGTCGCCCAGCCACGCCAGCGCCAGGGCCAGCACGAACGGGGTCAGGATCGGGCCCAGCAGCCAGATCACCCAGCCGGCGGCCAGCGCCACCAGCACGTATTTCAACCGCCTGAGGAACTGCGCGATTTCCGCTTCGGGGGTGAGGATCATCGCAGGCGGTACTCGTTGCTGGCGGGCGCCGGCGGCGCCGAGGGGTTGGTCTCATCGATCGGCACCGGCAGCGCCAGTGGCGCGGTCGGGGCGATCACGCCGTTGTCGCCGAGCATGCGGTTCAGGCCGGCCAGGCCGGTGGTCAGTTCCAGCGACAGCTCCAGGCGATCACCGGACGCGCGCACCGGGGTGACATTGCGGACCACAGGAGTTTCGCGCAGGCCGGCGGCCAGGCGCATGTAGTCCTCGGCGCTGTTCAGGCCCAGCACCACGATCGTGTAGGTCCCGGCGGCACCGGTGGCGGCACCGGCCTTGGCGTAACGGCGCACCAGCGCATCGGCGGCGCCGTCAGCACCGCTGGCCATCGCGCGGCGGGCGTCGCTGTCCTTGGTGGTCCACTTGTTCAGTTCCTTGCCGCCATCGACGAACACCCAGTCGGCGACCCAGCCGCTGCCCTGGCGGTACAGCTTGCCGATCAGCTGCATCGGCGGGGCATAGCGCGCCGAGGCGCGGGCCACGGCAGCAGTGTCCTGGCGCCAGATCGCGCCGACCAGCGCCTGCTCGGCGGCGCTGCCGGAGGGCAGGCCCAGCTTGTAGCCGCGCTCGATGGCGCGGTTGAGCAGCGGGCGGGCCGCATTGGCCTGCTGGACGGTGACCAGACGCGGGCCGGAGCCATCGTCGATCGCCAGCCAGATCACCGGCTTGGGGCGGGGCTGCGGCCACAGCGGCAGGCCCAGGGCCGAGATCAGCCCGTCAACGTCATCCTCGCGGAAGCGCGCCACCAGGATCGTCCGGTAGCTCGGCGCGCCGCCGGCCGAGGTGCTCTGGTCCTGGCGGTAGTCATAACTGGCCACGTAATCCTTGGCGTTGCGCAGAGCCTGCATCACCCCGGGGCGGCTCATCACGCTGCGATCGCCCGAGAGTTTGGCCAGCACATTGCCCAGCGCCCTGGCCAGGGCACCGTTGCGGTCCGAATCGGCCTGGCTGTTGACCGGGACCTCGGCCTCGTAAGCGCCACTGGCACTGGCCACATCGCCTTCGGTGCGCAGGCCGCTCTGGGCCATCGAGGCCACCGGCAGGCACAGCGCGAGGAACATCATGAAAAAGAGGCTGCGGCGCATCAGGACTTCCATTGAGCGTATCCGGGGGGAATTGTTGCCCGAATAGGGCCTGCGCGCCAACGTGGCCTGTTAAAATCGCGCTTTCACCCCAGCGCAGCGCCGACGCCCGTGACCAATTCCCCGTCCAATCCCTCTCCCCTGACCTACCGCGACGCCGGTGTCGATATCGACGCGGGCAATGAGCTGGTCGAGCGCATCAAGCCGCTGGTGAAGCGCAGTTTCCGCCCGGAAGTCATGGGCGGCCTGGGGGGCTTCGGCGCCCTGTTCGACCTCTCCAACAAGTACCGCGAGCCGGTCCTGGTCTCGGGCACGGACGGCGTGGGCACCAAGCTGAAGCTTGCACAACAGCTGGGCCGCCACGACACGATCGGCATCGATCTGGTGGCCATGTGCGTGAACGACGTGCTGGTCCAGGGGGCCGAGCCGCTGTTCTTCCTGGATTACTTCGCCACCGGCAAGCTGGACATCGATACCGCTGCGGCGGTCGTGGGCGGCATCGCCAACGGCTGCACCGAGGCCGGTTGCGCGCTGATCGGCGGTGAAACCGCTGAGATGCCCGACATGTATGCCCCGGGCGAGTACGACCTGGCCGGCTTCACCGTCGCCGGCGTCGAGAAGAGCGAGATGAAGGACGGCGCCAGCGTGACCGCCGGCGACGTGCTGATCGGCATCGCCTCCTCCGGCCCGCATTCCAACGGCTACTCGCTGGTGCGCCGCATCTACGAGCGCGCCGGTCAGCCGGCCGAGCTGGAGCTGGAGGGCGGGGTCAAGCTGGTCGACGCACTGATGGCCCCGACCCGCCTGTACGTCAAGCCGATCCTGGCACTGCTCAAGACCCACGGCGCGGCGATCCACGGCATGGCCCACATCACCGGTGGCGGCCTGACCGAGAACATCATCCGCGTGGTGCCCGAAGGCCTGGGCCTGGACATCCAGGCCGATGCCTGGACCCTGCCGCCGGTGTTCCAGTGGCTCCAGAAGGAAGGCGCCGTGGCCGACAGCGAAATGTGGCGCACCTTCAACTGCGGCATCGGCTTCGTGCTGATCGTGGCCGCCAGTGAAGTCGCCTCGGTCGCTGCCGCTGTCTCCGCGCAGGGCCTTGAGCACTGGACCATCGGTGAGGTCACTCACGCCGACGGCGCCGAACGCGTCAAGATCGGCTGAGCCCGGTCATGGAACCCCGCCAGGAGGCCGCTGCCCCCCCGCCGTCGCTACCCGGCGCAACGGCGCCGGCCGTGCCGGCCCCTGCGGGGGACACCTCGCAGCTGCAGCTGCTGTCGGTCTTCCACTATGTCGTGGCCGGCCTGACCGCGCTGTTCTCGCTGTTCCCGCTGATCTACCTGTTGATGGGCCTGGCGGTGATCTTCGCCGCGCCGCCGCCGTTGGCGCCCGGTGAGGCGCCGCCGCCGTTCGATCCCCGCCTGCTCGGCTGGGTGTTCGTGCTGATCGGTGGGCTGGGCTGCGCTGCCGGGCTGGTGCTGGCCGGTTACATGGCCTATGCCGGGCGCTGCCTGGCGCAGCGCCGGCGTTACCTGCTGTGCATGGTAGTGGCGGGTATCGCCTGCATCTTCATGCCATTCGGTACCGCGCTGGGCGTGTTCACGCTGGTGGTGCTATCGCGCCCGGCAGTCAAGGCGGCCTTCCAAACCGCATGAGCAGCCGTATCGCCGTACTCGCCTCCGGCCGGGGCAGCAATCTGCAGGCCATCCTCGACGCCATCACCGCGCAGCGGCTGGATGCGCAGGTCGTGGCCGTGCTGTCGGACAAACCCGAGGCCTCGGCCCTGCTCAAGGTTGGCCCGGCCCAGCGCTGGGCGCGTTCGCCCAAGGATTTCCCGGACCGCGCCGCCTTCGATACGGCGATGGCCGATGCACTGGACGCGTTCGCCCCGGACTGGATCGTCTGCGCCGGTTACATGCGCATCCTCGGCGCCGACTTCGTGGCGCGCTTCGATGGCCGGCTGGTCAATATCCATCCCTCGCTGCTGCCGCTGTACAAGGGCCTGCATACGCATGCGCGCGCGCTGGAGGCCGGTGATGCCGAGCACGGCGCCAGCGTGCACTTCGTGGTGCCCGAACTGGATGCCGGCACCGTGCTGGCCCAGGCCCGCGTGCCGGTGCTGGCCGGCGACACCGCCGAAGCGCTGGCCCTGCGGGTGCTGGCCGTGGAGCATCCGCTGCTCATCGCCAGCCTGGCATTGCTGGTCAGCGGCCGCGTAACTGAACAGGCAGGTCAGCTCCAGCTCGATGGTCACCCCCTGTTTAGCCCGCTGCGCCTAGATTGCGCCGGACAGCTGAACCGATAAGCGTCGCGCACACACGCCGCTGATCCCGGCGCTGGCATTCTTCCCCCTCCTCCACCGACCGGCCCGCATGAGAACGCCTTTGTTCAAGCCCGTGCTGCTGATGGCATCCCTGCTGTGCACCGCCGCCCTTGCCCACGCGCAGGAGACGGCGACGCCGCCGTTGCCCGCCCTGCCTGCGATGGACTGGGAAGCGCCGCCGCTGCAGCCGTTCACCGCGACCTACCAGGCCCTCTACAAGGGCAAGCAGGCCGGCGATGCGACCATGCGCGTCACCCACACCGGTGGCGACCAGTGGCGGGTGGACATGCAGGTGGTGGGCCGCAGTGGCTTTGCCAGCGTGCTCGGCCTGAACCTGGAGCAGAGCACCGTGTTCGAGAACCGCAACGGTACCTATGTGCCGTTGAGCCAGAGCACGGTGCGCAAAGGCCTGTTCCTCGGCAAGAAGGTAACCGGCACCTACAACTGGCAGGCCGGCACCGCGCAGTGGCTGGGCGATCTGAAGAAGGAACGCCGCGAGCCGATCCCGCTGCAGCCCGGCGACCAGAGCGCGCTGCTGCTGAACCTGGCGATCATGCGCGATGCCCGCCCCGGCGGGCAGATGCACTACCGCTATGTGGACGTGGGCCGCGTCCGCCAGCACGACTACCAGGCCGCGCCGGACACCGAGAACGTGGCCGTGGGCGATCTGTCCTACAACGCGCTGCGGGTGTATCGCACCAACGGCGGCAATGACGAAACCATCCTCTGGATCGCCAACGGTGTCCCCACGCCGGTGCGCATCCTGCAACGCGAAGACGGCGAAGATCGGATTGATCTGCGCCTGATCGAATACCAAGGAGTCTGAGCATGACCACACTGAACCGTCCGCTGACCTGGATCGCCGCCGGCGCCCTTGCCGTGGTGAGCCTGCCGGCCATGGCGCTGCAGCCGTTCAAGGCCGATTACCAGGCCAGCTACATGGGCATGCAGGCCAACGGCACCATGACCCTGGCCAGCGAAGGCGCCAACAAATGGCGCTACAGCCTGAACGTGAAGAACCAGCTGGCCGATCTCAGCCAGACCACCGTGTTCGAAGAGGCCAACGGCCGCCTGCGCCCGCTCACCAGCAACGACCGCTCGGTGCTGCTGGTCAAGAAGCGCAACGTGGACGCCAACTACAACTGGACCAGCAACCAGGCTACCTGGACCGGCGACGTGAAGCCGGACCGCCGTGGCCCGGTCGCACTCAAGGCCGGCGACATGGATGCCCTGCTGATCAACTTGGCGATCGCGCGCGATCTGGCCGCCGGCAAGCCGCTGAACTACCGCATGGTCGACGAAGGCCGGATCAAGCCGATGTCCTACAAGGTGGTCGGCAAGGAAAAGATCACCGTGGCGGGCAAGTCCTACGACGCGACCAAGGTCTCGCGCGTGGACGGCAACAAGGAACTGATCGCCTGGATCGTGCCCGAGTTCCCGGTGCCGGCGCGCCTGCTGCAGCGTGAGAGCGGCAAGGATGCGCTGGATCTGACGATCAAAGGGATGAACTGACGAACGAGGGTGTACCCACCCACGATGGGTGCCTGCCTGACAAGAAAAACGCCCGCTTGCGCGGGCGTTTTTTCATTCCGGCTTGGCTTCGCCGAACACCGTCCTGCAGTCCACCCGGATCTGCTGCCGGGTGTCGCGCCAGTAGTAGGTGCTGCAATGGCGGTTGCCGTCGACGCTCTTGTCCACGCCCACCGCATAGAACGACTGGAACACTTCGGTACGGCTGACCGTGCCATCGGCGTTCCAGTCCATGTCTTCCTGCTGGATGCCCTGGGTGATGGCGATGCCGGCGTACCAGGCATAGCCCAGCCACGCCAGCACGATCAGCACCAGCACCAGCAGCGCCTTGCGGCGGCGGGTGAACCGGCCGCGCAGGATCATGCCGCGACGCGCCGGATGGTGGCGCCCAGCGAGGACAGCTTCTCTTCGATGTTCTCGTAGCCGCGGTCCAGGTGGTAGATGCGGTCGATGGTGGTGTCACCCTCGGCCATCAGGCCGGCCAGGATCAGCGAGGCCGACGCGCGCAGATCGGTCGCCATCACCGGCGCGCCGCTGAGCTGCTCGGCACCGCGCACGATCGCGGTGTGGCCTTCCACCTGGATGTCCGCGCCCAGGCGCAGCAGTTCGTTGACGTGCATGAAACGGTTTTCGAAGATCGTTTCGTTGATCACGCCGACGCCGTCGGCCACACAGTTGAGCGCCATGAACTGCGCCTGCATGTCGGTCGGGAACGCTGGGTACGGCGCAGTGGTCAGGTTGACCGCACGCGGCCGCTTGCCACCCATGTCCAGGGTGATGCTGTCTTCGGTGGTCTCGATATGCGCACCGGCCTCGACCAGCTTGGAGAGCACCGCGTCCATGGTGTTCGGGCGGGCCCGGTTGACCGTGACCTTGCCGCCGGTCATCGCCGCGGCGACCAGGAAGGTGCCGGTTTCGATGCGGTCGGGCAGCACTTCATGACGCCCGCCGGACAGCTTCTCCACGCCTTCGATCACCAGGCGGGCGGTGCCCAGGCCTTCGATCTTCGCCCCGAGTGCGATCAGGCAGTGCGCGAGGTCGGTGACTTCCGGCTCCATCGCCGCGTTGTCCAGCACGGTGGTGCCCTCGGCCAGCACGGCGGCCATCAGCACGTTCTCGGTACCGGTGACGCTGACCATGTCGAAGGTGAAGTGGGCACCCTTCAGGCGCTTGGCCTGGGCCTTGATGAAGCCGTTTTCGACGGTGATCTCCGCACCGAGAGCCTGCAGGCCCTTGATGTGCTGGTCGACCGGACGCGAGCCGATCGCGCAGCCGCCCGGCAGCGACACTTCGGCGGCGCCGAAGCGGGCCAGCAGCGGGCCAAGCACCAGGATCGAGGCGCGCATGGTCTTGACCAGCTCGTACGGGGCCACGTGCTGGTCCACCGAACGCGGGTCGACCACGATCGCGCTGCCGCGCGAGAGCGTGCCCTGGTCGATGGTGACCTTGGCACCCAGCTCACCGAGCAGCTTCACGGTGGTGACCACGTCGTGCAGGTGCGGCACGTTGGTGATCTCCACCGGCGCATCGGCCAGCAGGGTCGCGCACAGGATGGGGAGGACAGCGTTCTTCGCGCCGGAAATGTTCACTTCACCGTGCAGCGGCTTGCCGCCGGTCACTACGATCTTGGCCATGGAATCTACTTGGGGTGAGGTAGAGCCGACCGTTGGCCGGCTGAATGGTCTGGGTAGAGCCGACCGTGGGTCGGCTGAAACGATAACCGTAAGGGGGGCGCGGGGATCAACCCGCTTCGGCCGGGGTGACGGTCTTCAGCGCCAGCGCGTGGATCGCCCCGCCCATCAGATCGCCCAGGGTCGCGTAGACCATGCGGTGGCGCGCCAGCGGCATTTTGCCGGCAAAGGCGTCGCAGACCACGGTGGCCTCGAAGTGCACGCCGTCGTCACCCTGCACGTCCGCGCGGGCGCCAGGCAGGCCGGTTTCGATCAGATTGCGGATGGTCTCGGCGTCCAACGGGCTTTCCTAATAAAATGAGCGCTCATTCTACTCTTCCACGTGGCGCTCGCATGGCTGTCTCGCCCCAACTCCCCCATCCGGCCGACGCTGCGGCACTGGTCGCCAGCGGCCGCCGCGTGTTCGAGATCGAGCGCGATGCGCTGGGCGCGGTCGCCGAACGGCTGGGCGAGGCGTTCAGCCAGGCCTGCCAGCTGGTCCTGCAGAGCAAGGGCCGCGTGGTCGCCACCGGGATGGGCAAGTCCGGCCATGTGGCCCGCAAGATCGCCGCCACGCTGGCCTCGACCGGCACCCCGGCCTTCTACGTCCACCCCGGTGAAGCCGGGCACGGCGATCTGGGCATGATCACCGAGGCCGACGTGGTGCTGGCGCTGTCCTATTCGGGCGAATCCGACGAACTGCTGATGCTGCTGCCGGTGCTCAAGCGCCAGGGCAACCGGTTGATCGCCATGACCGGGCGGCCGCAGTCCAGCCTGGCCAGCGCCGCCGACGTTCACCTGGATGTCAGCGTGCCGGCCGAGGCCTGCCCGCTGGCGCTGGCCCCGACCTCCAGCACTACCGCCTCGCTGGCCATGGGCGACGCACTGGCCGTGGCCCTGCTCGATGCCCGCGGCTTCACCGCCGACGATTTCGCCCGCTCGCACCCGGCCGGCAGCCTCGGCCGCCGCCTGCTGCTGCACATCACCGACGTCATGCACAGTGGCGACGAACTGCCGCGCGTGGACATCGGCGCCAGCCTCAGCGAGGCCCTGGTGGAGATGAGCCGCAAGCGCCTGGGCATGACCGCGGTGGTGGATGCCGACAACCGCCTGATCGGCCTGTTCACCGACGGCGACCTGCGCCGCGCGCTGGACACCGACCTGGACGTGCGCAGCGCGCGGATCGCCGATGTGATGACCCGTGGCCCGCGCACCATCGGTGCCGATCAGCTCGCCGCCGAAGCGGCGCAGCTGATGGAAGCCCACAAGATCAATGGCTTGATGGTGGTCGATGGCGAGGGCCATCTGGTCGGCGCGCTCAACATTCATGACCTGTTGCGGGCCCGGGTGGTTTAAACCACAGTTGCCTTCCTCCATTCAGCTGAGCTGCCCCCAGACGATGCCCTACTCTCCGTTGCCCGGTTTCCCGTCCCATCTGCATGCCGTCGCCGGCCGTATCCGGCTGGCCTGCTTCGACGTGGACGGCACGCTCACCGACGGTCGGCTTTACTACGACAAGGACGGCAACGAGAGCAAGGCGTACTACGTGCAGGACGGACTCGGCCTGAAACTGCTGCAACACCACGGTATCCACCCGGTGCTGATCACCGCGCGCAACAGCCAATCCGCGCTCAAGCGCGGCGCGGACCTGGGCATTGATACCCAGATCGCGGTCGGCGACAAGCTGGCCAGCGTCAAGGCGCTGTGCGAGCAGCACGGCATCGGCTTGGACCAGGTGGCCTTCATGGGCGACGACCTGCCCGATCTCGGCCCGCTGTGCGCGGTCGGCCTGGCGGTCGCGCCGGCCAATGCCCACCCGTGGATCGCCGAACGCGTGCACTGGCAGACCCGCAGCGACGGTGGCCAGGGTGCCGCGCGTGAGCTGTGCGATGTCCTGCTGGCCGCACAGGGTCATGTGGACGCCGTGCTGGCGAGGTTCGGCGCATGAACGTGCGTACCGCCATCGGCGGCCTGCTGCTGGTCGCCGCACTGCTGACCGGCTGGCTGGCCCTGCACCATCGCGACAAGGCCCCCGTGGCCGAGGGCGACGATGCCACCAAGGATTACGTGCTGCACGATTTCCAGATCGTGGCGCTGGACGAACAGGGCAAGGAATCCACCACCCTGCGCGCGCCGCTGCTGGAGCGCGCGCGCAGCGATGAAACCATGACCCTGACCACGCCCGTGTTCCTGCTGCCCGACCAGGACGGCAACCACTGGGAAATGCGTGGCGACAGCGGCTGGGTCAGCGCCAAGGGCGACCAGCTCAAGCTCATCGGCAACGTCAGCGGCGACAGCCCCAAGGTTGCCGGCGTGGTGCCCACCACCTTCCGCACCGATCACCTGGACGTGTTCCCCAAAGAGAACCGTGCCAGCACCGATGCCCGGGTCACCATGACCCGCCCGGGCCTGTCGCAGACAGGGGTCGGCTTTGAAGCCGACATGAAAACCCGGCAGTACAAACTCCTTTCACAGGTCAAGACCCGCTATGAACCGAACGCTGCCCGCTAAGCTCGCGCTGCTCGCCCTGCTGCTGCCCGGCGTGGCGCTGGCCAAGTCGTCCGACCGCAACCAGCCGATGAATCTGGAATCCAACAGCAACGACTGCAACCTGACCGATGATGCGGGCAAGTGCACGTTCACCGGCAACGTGGTGATCACCCAGGGCACCCTGGTGATCCACGCGGCCAACGCCGATCTGTTCCGCAAGAACGGCGATATCGAACGCGTCGTGCTGACCGGCAAGCAGGCCACGCTGGAGCAGGAAATGGATGACGGTTCCAAGATGAATGCCTGGGCCGACAACATGGATTACAACGTCAACAGCGAAGTGATCGTCCTCACCGGCAACTACAAGGTCGAGTCGCCGCGCGGCACCAACAGCGGTCAGAAAATGACCTACAACACCCGCACCGGCAACATGCAGAGCGGTGGCGACGGCACCCGCGTGCGGACCGTGATCCAACCCAAGAACAAGGGCGCTGCCCCGGCCGCTCCGGCGGCCAAGCCGGCCACGCCCGCGGCCAAGCCCGCCACTGCGCCCGCTGCCGGGAGCAAGAAGTAATGCTCGTCGCCAAAGGCCTGCGCAAGCGCTACAAGCAGCGTGAAGTCGTCAAGGATTTCGGGCTGACCCTGGAGGCCGGTGAAGTGGTCGGCCTGCTCGGCCCCAACGGCGCCGGCAAGACCACCTGCTTCTACATGATCGTCGGCCTGGTCGAGACCGACGCCGGTAGCATCGTGCTGGACGGCAAGGACATCACCAGCGACCCGATGTACACCCGCGCCAAGCAGGGCGTGGGCTACCTGCCGCAGGAACCCTCGGTATTCCGCAAGCTGACCGTGGCCGACAACCTGCGCCTGGTGCTGGAGCTGCGCGACGACCTGGACAAGGCCGGCCGCGAGAAGGAACTGGCCAGCCTGCTGGACGAACTGCAGATCAACCACGTGGCCGACCAGCTCGGCGCCAGCCTCTCCGGCGGTGAGCGCCGCCGCTGTGAAATCGCCCGGGCGCTGGCCGCCAAACCGCGCCTGATCCTGCTCGATGAACCCTTCGCCGGTGTCGACCCGATCTCGGTCGGTGAAATCCAGCGCATCGTCACCCACCTCAAGCAGCGCGGGATCGGGGTGCTGATCACCGACCACAATGTCCGCGAAACCTTGGGAATCTGCGACCGCGCGTATATCCTCAACGAGGGCAGCGTGCTGGCACAGGGCGCGCCGGACGAGATCCTGGCCAACGCCGACGTCCGCCGCGTCTACCTTGGGGACACCTTCAAGCTCTGATCCAGCGGCCGCCGCAACGCCTTCCTTCCGTTCGGCACAGGCATGAAAGCACGGCTGCAGACATCGATGGGGCAACACCTGGTCATGACGCCGCAGCTGCGTCAGGCGATCAAGCTGTTGCAGATGTCCAGCGCCGAGCTGGAGCTGGAAATCAACGAGGCGGTGGAGACCAACCCGCTGCTGGACTGGGCCGAGAACGCTGAACCGGCGCTCGAGGCCAGCCCCGGCGAGGACACGCCCCCGCCCGCGCCCACCGATACCCACGCCGATGGCGAGCACCAGGTCTCGGCCAGCGATGACTGGTCGCCCGGTGAAGGCGACTGGACCAGCGGCAGCAGTGGCGGCTCCTTCGACGATGACGACAACGGCAGCGCCGCCGAGCGCGTGGCCGAGACCGAATCGCTGGCCGACCATCTGCTCTGGCAGCTGCACCTGTCGCACCTGTCGGCCCGCGACCGCAGCATCGGCGCGGCCCTGATCGATGCCTTCGAAGATGACGGCTACCTGCGCGAGCCACTGGCGACCATCGCCGAGACCCTGCGCCCGGCCATCCAGGCCGACGAGGCCGAAATCCTGACCGTGCTGCACCAGATCCAGCGCTTCGACCCGGTCGGGGTCGGGGCGCGCTCGCTGGGCGAATGCCTGGACCTGCAGCTGCTGGTGCTGCCCGCCGACACCCCCGGCCTGGCCCTGGCCCGGCGCATCGCCGATGGCCCGCTGGAGCGCCTGCCACGCAGCGGTGTGGCCGGGATCGCCCATGAGCTGCGCGAACCGCTGGCCGAGGTCGAGGTCGCGGTGCAGCTGCTGCGCTCGCTTGACCCGCGCCCCGGCACCCAGATCGGCGAGCTCTCCCACGACAGCTACGTGGTGCCCGACTGCGTGGTCTGGCGCCAGAACGGCGTCTGGCGCGCAGCCCTGGCCGGCCATGCCGGGCCCCGGGTGGTGATCCACCGCGGCTACGAACAGATGATCCGGCGCTGCGGCGAAGCCGACGCCGGCTACATGCGCGCCCACCTGCAGGAGGCGCGCTGGCTGCTCAAGGGCCTGGAGGCGCGCGGCGAGACCCTGCTGCGGGTGATGCGTTGCCTGCTCGACCAGCAGGCCGCCTTCCTGGAGTTCGGCGAACAGGCGCTGCGCCCGCTGACCCTGCGTGAAGTGGCCGGCGAGCTCGGCCTGCACGAATCGACCATTTCACGCGCGATCGCCCGCAAGTACGTACGCACCCCGCGCGGCACCCTGCCGCTGCGCGCGTTCTTCGCCTCCGGCATCGATACCGACAGCGGCGGCGAAGCCTCCAGCACCGCCATCCAGGCGATGCTGCGCCGCCTGATCGATGACGAGAACCCGCGCAAGCCGCTTTCTGACGCCAAGCTGGCTGACCTGCTCAAAACGTCGGGAATACCGGTGGCGCGACGCACCGTGGCGAAGTATCGTGAAGCCATGAACATTTCCGCCTCGCACGAAAGGGTAAGAATCGTCTGACGCTCCACCGCGCCCGGCGGGAAGGTTCATTGGCACATCCGAACAAAGGAGAAACCCGATGCACATCGAGACGTTTGGCAAGGACCACCTTGAGATCACCCCGGCTCTGAACGAGTACGTGGAGACCAAGCTGGAACGGCTGAGGAAGCATTTCGACCAGCACTGCGAAGTCCGCGTGCAACTGTCGATCCGCAAGCCGGAGCACCATGCCGATGCGAGTGTGAATGTTCCCGGGCAGACTCTGCACGCGGACGCCAGCGGCCCCACCATGTATGCGGCAATCGACATCCTGGCCGACAAGCTCGACCGCCTGGTCATCAAGCACAAAGAGAAAAAGCAGCAGCACGCTCCGCAACCCCTGCCGGTGGGCGACAATGAGGGCTGATGCCCTCGTTTCCACCCCGACATGCCTCTGACTGATCTTCTGGCGGCCGTCCGCACGCAAGTGCTGCCGGCCGCCGATCGCGACAGCGTGCTGAAGGCCGCAGCCCGTCTGCTGGCCTGCCGCGAAGCCAACGCCGAGCTGCTGTACCAGAACCTGTGCCAGCGCGAGACGCTCGGCAGCACCGCCATCGGCCACGGCATCGCCATTCCGCACGGCCGCGCCCCATTGCTTGAACGCCCCCGCGGCGCCCTGCTGCGGCTGGAATCGCCGGTGGAATTCGGCGGCGACGAGCCTGTCGATCTGGTCTTTGCGATTGCCGTGCCCGCGCACTACACCCATCAACACCTGATGCTGCTCTCCGAGCTGGCCGAGCTGTTCTCCGAGCCGGCCATCCGCCAGGCGCTGCGCGAAGCGCGCGACGGCGATGCGCTGCGTCGGGTCATCGAATTCCCCCCGCCGGCGAGTGCCGCATGAATACCAGCATCACCGCGCGCGAACTGTTCGAACAGCAGCGTGATCGCCTCAGCCTGCGCTGGGTCGCCGGCCAGCAGGGCGAGCGCCGTGAGCTGGAGGCCGGCAACAAGGTGTCCCGCCGCCCCTCGCTGGCCGGTTACCTCAACGCGATCTACCCCAACAAGGTGCAGATCCTGGGCACCGAGGAACTGTCCTGGCTGGATTCGCTGGACTCGCGCCAGCGCTGGGAAACCATCGAGCGGATCATGCAGTCGCATCCGCTGGCGCTGGTGATCACCCGCAACCAGTCCTGCCCGGAAGACCTGCGCGCGGCCGCGGACGAATCCCAGACCCCGCTGTGGATCTCGCCCAAGCGCGGCCACGAACTGCTCAACCACCTGTCCTACCACCTGGCGCGAACATTGGCGCCGCGGGTAATCCTGCATGGCGTGTTCATGGAGATCTACTCCATCGGCGTACTGATCACCGGCGAAGCAGGCTCGGGCAAGAGCGAGCTGGCGCTGGAACTGCTCAGCCGCGGCCACCGCCTGGTCGCCGACGATGCCCCCGAGTTCACCCAGATCGCCCCGGACGTGCTCGACGGCACCTGCCCGGAGCTGCTGCAGGACCTGCTGGAAGTGCGCGGCCTGGGCGTGCTCAATGTGCGCGAGATGTTCGGTGACACGGCTGTAAAGAAGAACAAGTACCTTCGGCTGATCGTCCACCTGACCAAGCCGATGACCGAGCCCACCCCCTACGGCTATGAACGCCTGACCGGCGACTCGGGTACCCGCCACGTGCTGGACCTGGATGTGCCGCTGATCACCCTGCCGGTGATGCCCGGCCGCAACCTGGCCGTGCTGACCGAAGCCGCCACGCGCCTGCACATCCTGCGGACCAAGGGCATCGACCCGGCCGCGATGTTCATCGCCCGCCACAGCAACATGTTGGAACGCCGCACGCCATGACCACGCCCCCCCCCGCCTCCGCCCCGACTGCCGCCACCCTGATCATCGTCAGTGGCCTGTCCGGTTCCGGCAAGACGGTCGCGCTGAAGACCTTCGAAGACCTGGATTACTACTGCTCGGACAACCTGCCGATCAACCTGCTGCCGGATTTCGTGCGCAGCCTGCTCGGGGATCCGGGCCGTGAAGCACCGCGCCGGCTCGCAGTGGGCATCGACGTGCGTGCGCAGAGCGATCTGACCCAGCTCTCGCACTGGCGCGAAGACGCCAAGGCCGCCGGCCTGGATGCGCAGCTGCTGTTCTTCGATGCCACCGATGAAACCCTGCTCAAGCGCTACGCCGATACCCGTCGCCGCCATCCGCTGAGCCAGCTTGGCCTGTCGCTGCCCGAAGCGATCGCCCGCGAACGCGAACTCACCGCGCCGCTGCGCGCCGCCGCCGATGCGGTGATCGACACCAGCCACCTCAACGTGCACCAGCTGCGCCGCAAGGTGGTGACCGAATTCGCACTGGCCCACGGCAACAAACTCTCGCTGCTGTTCGAATCGTTCGCCTACAAGCGCGGCGTGCCCGCCGAAGCGGATTTCGTGTTCGACGTGCGTGTGCTGCCCAACCCGCATTGGGACCCGGAACTGCGCCCGCTGTCCGGTCGCGATGCCGGCGTGCGCGAGCATCTGGATGCGCAGCCGGATGTGCAGCGCTATGCCGGCCAGCTGGTCGATTTCCTCGACACCTGGCTGCCGCGGCTGGGCAATGACACCCGCAGCTATGTGACCGTCGCCTTCGGCTGCACCGGCGGCAAGCACCGCTCGGTATACATGGCCGAGCGCATGGCCCGCCATGCCCGTGACCAGGGCTGGCCGGAAGTGGCTACGTTCCATCGCGAACTGGACTGAAAACGGCACCGCCGGCGGCGCCCGGCCCCCCACCGCGATCGGGCGCGGCGACGCGCCTGTCCTGCCCCTTCAGCGGTGTCTCGCCATCGCCTTGTCCTGCACCGACCCGGGACAGGTCATCGACACGCTGAACCGCGGAACACAGCAGTCTTTCACGCGTGCTATCGCCAATTCATGTTGACCTGTTAACGTTCGGGAATGACCTGTGGCATTCTCCTCGTAACTCATCCCGGTGTCGGCACGGCCCTGCTGGACGTGGCGACCCGTCTGCTGCGGCACCTGCCGCTGAAGACCGAAGCTTTCGAAGTACCGTTCGACGCAGATATGGACGTCCTGCTCCCGCTCGCCTCGGCCGCCTTGCGCCGGGTGGACAGTGGCCAGGGCGTGCTGATCCTGACCGACCTGTACGGCGCCAGCCCCAGCAATCTGGCCGGGCAACTGGCTCGTCTGGGCACCCCGGCTCGCCGGGTTTCGGCGCTGAGCCTGCCGATGTTGATGCGGGTGATGAATTATCCGGAACAGGGACTGGATCAACTGCCTGCCACAGCCGCGGCAGGCACTCGCAATGGAGCGATTGTCGACGATGCTTGAACGTGAACTCACAGTTTCCAACCGCCTGGGCCTGCATGCCCGCGCCACTGCCAAGCTGGTGCAGGAGCTGGCGCCGTTCCGCTGCAACGTGACCATGGCCGCCAAAGGCCGCGAGATCAATGCCAAGAGCATCATGGGCGTCATGCTGCTGGCCGCCGGCCAGGGCACCCCGGTGACCGTGCGCATCGAGGGCGAAGACGAAGCCGCCGCGATGGACGCGGTGGTGGCCCTGTTCGAACGGCGTTTCGACGAGGACAACTGAGGATGGGGGGGCAACCGCGACCGGGATCCTCCGCACCGGCCCGGACCGCGTCCGGGGCGATGCTGTTGTCCGGCCACGGTGCCTCGCGCGGCAACGCCCTGGGCCGCGCCCGGGTGCGCCTGCCGCATGCCCTGGAAGTGGCCGAACAGCGCATCCCCCCGGCCAAGATCGAGGCCGAGCTGGAGCGCCTGCACGTGGCCGTGGAAGCGGCCCGCGGCGAAATGCACGACCTGCGCCAGCGCCTGCATGGCGCGCTCAACCAGGAGGTCGGCGAGTTCCTCGACCTGCATGCCCTGCTGCTCGATGACCCCGAGCTGCTGTTCGGGCTGGACGAGCTGATCCGCAGTGGCCCGTACAGCGCCGGCTACGCCTTGCGTGTGCAGCGCGACCGCCTGGCCAAGGTCTTCGACGGCATGGACGATGCCTACCTGAAGAGCCGCATGGACGACCTGGACCATGTGATCGGGCGCATCCATGCCTTCCTGCAGAAGCGCCCGCCGGACGTCAAAGGCATGGCCGGCGAAATTCTGATCTGCGACAACATCGCCCCTTCCGAGCTGGCCCAGCTGCAGGCCCACGGCGTGGTCGGTATCGTCACCGCCGGTGGCAGCGCGCTCTCGCACAGCGCGATCCTGGCGCGCAGCCTGCACCTGCCGTTGATCGTCAACGTGCCGAACGTGCTGCAGAAGGTCGCCGACGGCGACGTGCTGATCATGGACGGCAGCGACGGCACGGTCACGATCAACCCGCAGGCACCGGACCTGCGCGATTACCGCGTGCGGCTGCGCGAGCACGCGCGCGAACAGCGCGAACTCGGCCGCCTGCGCACCAAACCCAGCCGCACCCGCGACAACGTCGATATCGCCCTGCTCGCCAATGCCGAGTCCAGCGAAGACGTCACCCAGGCGCATGCACTGGGCGCTCATGGGCTGGGCCTGTACCGCACCGAATTCCTGTTCCTGCAGCGCAACGAGCTGCCGGACGAGCAGGAGCAGTTCGAGACCTACCGCAATGCCGCGCTCGGCATGAGCGGGCGGCCCGTCACCATCCGCACCCTGGACCTGGGCGCGGACAAGGCCGACCGCACCGGGCTGACCCTGAGCAACGAAGAAAACCCGGCCCTGGGCCTGCGCGGTGTGCGCCTGTCGCTGGCGCGGCCGAAAGTGGCCGACACCCAGCTGCGCGCGATCCTGCGCGCCTCGGCCTACGGCAAGCTGCGCATCCTGATTCCGATGGTCAGCACCCGCGAGGAGATCCTCGCCGTCCGCCGGCGCCTGGCCAAGCAGGCCGAGCTGCTGCGCGCCGAAGGCCACGAGGTGGCCGAACACATCCCGTTCGGCGCGATGATCGAAGTCCCGGCGGCGGCGATCGCGCTGGAGAGCTTCATCGATCTGGTCGACTTCCTCTCGATCGGCACCAACGATCTGGTCCAGTACCTGCTCGCCGCCGACCGCAACAACGAGGCAGTTGGCGAGCTGTATTCGCCGCTGCACCCGGCGGTGGTGCGTCTACTAGCGCATATCCTGCGCACCGGGCAGGCCTACAACATCCCGGTGGCAGTGTGCGGCGAGATCGCCGGCGATCCGCTGATGACGCGTCTGCTACTGGCGCTGGGGCTGACGGAGTTCAGCCTGCACCCGGGCACGCTGCTGGAAGTACGCCGCGCGGTGCGCGACAGTGACCTGTCCGTACTGCAGGCGATGGCCCCCAAGCTGCTGCAGGCGCGCGACCGCCGCGGCATTGAACGCTGGATCGAGAAGGCGAGCCTGGCGACCGCGTGACCGCTGGCATCGCCTGCGGTGATGGCCTACCGGATTGACATGTAAGCGCGCGATAATGACGCGGTGACCACCGCCCATGCCGCATCCTCTACCGGATAGCGGCCTTTTTCTTTTTCCGCAGGAGCTGCGCATGGCCGAAGCCGTACGCCACGACAAGACGGCGCGCCAGCTGCGGCTGTTGTCCGATGCACTGGACAGCGGGCGGTTGGGTCCGGTCCGTCGGTTGGTCAATACCCTGGCGCCGGCGGAAATCGGCAACCTGCTCGAATCGCTGCCCCCGGGCAAGCGCGAGATTGTCTGGGGCCTGGTCGATCCGGAAGACGACGGCGAGGTGCTGGTCCACGTCGGCGAGGAAGTGCGCGAAAGCCTGCTGGCCGACATGGACCCGGACGAGATCATCGCCGCGGTCGAAGACCTGGACATCGATGACCTTGCCGACCTGGTCGAGGATCTGCCGGACACGGTCATCGATGAAGTGCTCAAGTCGATGGACCGCGAGAACCGCGAGCGGCTCGAGCAGGTGCTGTCGTACCCCGAGGACAGCGCCGGCCGCCTGATGAACCCGGACGTGGTGACCGTGCGCGCCGACGTCAACGTGGATGTGGTGCTGCGTTACCTGCGCCTGCGTGGCGAACTGCCCGACCACACCGATCACCTGTTCGTGGTCAGCCGCCGCCATCAGTACCTCGGCCGCCTCTCGCTGGCCGCACTGGTGACGCATGAGGACAACACCCCGATCAACCGCCTGATCGACGACGAGCAGCCGGCGATCGATGTCGGCGAGAGCGCCGATGAAGTCGCGCGCCAGTTCTCCGATCATGACTGGGTCTCCGCCCCGGTGGTGGACGACAACAACATCCTGCTCGGCCGCATCACCATCGATGACGTGGTCGACATCATCCGGTCGCAGGCCGAGCACCAGGCGCTGGGCGCCGCCGGTCTGGACGAAGAAGAAGATCTGTTCTCGCCGATCAAGCGCGCCGTGCGCGGCCGCGTGGTGTGGCTGGGCATCAACCTGTGCACCGCGTTCCTGGCGGCCAGCGTGATCGGCCAGTTCGAGCTGACCCTGCAGAAGGTGGTGGCACTGGCCGTGCTGATGCCGATCGTGGCCGGCGTCGGCGGCAATGCGGCCGTGCAGGTGCTGACCCTGATGGTGCGCGGCATCGCGCTGGGCCAGGTTGGCCAGAGCAATGCGCGCATCCTGCTGTGGAAGGAATCGCGGGTCGCGCTGATCAACGGCACCCTGATCGGCACCGTGGTCGGCATCATCGCCTACCTCTGGTTCCACAGTTTCCTGCTCTCGCTGGTGATCACGATGGCGCTGATCATCAACTTCTGCGCCGCGGCCCTGGCCGGCGTCCTGCTGCCGTTGCTGCTCAAGCGCATGAACGTGGACCCGGCCGTGGCCGGCACCGTGGTGGTGACTGCCGTCACCGATGTCATGGGCTTCTTCAGCTTCCTCGGCCTGGCCAGCCTGATCCTGCTGCACTGACCCTGGACCCCGCATGGCCGTGACCCTCGACAATTACTTCGTCCCCGGTTGGCGCGACGCGACCTATACCTGCGCTGCCTGCGAATGGCAGGGCAGCGCGCGGCAGATGCCGATGGAACTGCACGAAGACGAAGCGCAGTTCGACTGCCCGCAGTGCGAGAACCCGATCCTGCTGGTGGTCCACCCCAGCCTGGCCCAGGTGCAGGCGGCCGCTGCGGGTGGCCACCCCGAGGCGATCGAACAGCTGGACATCCTCGCCGCGGCGCCGCGCCCGGACTGATGCACTGCACGATGCTCCGGCGCGCTACCGGGCCTAGACTGAAATCGATTTCAGACAAGGCACGACAATGGCGCGACGCTGGGGAAGCTGGCTGCTGTGGGCGGTGGCGATGATGACGGTGGCCGGATGCGCGAGCACGCCGGAAACATCCGGGGGCCAGTTCGTCGGCCGCGCGGTCAAGGTGGAGGGGCAGACTGCGTATTACCAGGTATTCGTGCCTCGCAACGCAGCGGCCTCGCGCGGCGAACTGCCGGTGGTGCTGTTCCTGCACGGCTCCGGCGAACGGGGCCGCGACGGCCGCCGCCAGACCCAGGCCGGGCTCGGCCCGTACCTGCGCCAGCACCCCTCCACTTTCCCGGCGCTGGTCGTGTTGCCGCAGACGCCGGATGACCAGGAGTGGTCCGGCGAGAACAATCGCATCGCCTTGGCGGCGCTGGATGCCGCCATCGCCGAGTTCGGCGCCGACCCGCAACGCCAGTACCTGACCGGCATGTCGATGGGCGGCTATGGCAGCTGGAACATCGCGCTGGCCGAACCGGCCCGCTTCGCCGCGATCGTACCGGTCTGCGGCGCGGTGCTGTCGCCGCGTGCGGTGCGCCCCACCCTGTTCGTGGAGGACGTCGCCCACGAAGCCGATCCGTACGCAGCCATCGCCCAGCGCCTGAAGCACGTCCCGATCTGGATGTTCCATGGCGCGCTGGACGACGTGGTGCCGCCGGAGGACGACCGCAAGCTGCACGCCGCGTTCCAGCAGGCCGGCGCGAGGGATGTGCGTTACACCGAGTATCCCGATGGCAACCACAACGCGTGGGACGCGACGTATGCCGATGCGGCGATGTGGGCGTGGCTGTTCGCGCAGCAGCGGTGATTGGATGACCGGCAGGTGCCCACCGTGGTGGGTACCGCCATACGCCCGTATCAACCAACGGGCGATCCCTGCCGTGTTGAAAGGCTGCTTACCCCAGCAACGTTTCCAGCACCGCCATGCGCACGGCCACGCCATTGGCGACCTGGCGCAGCACCCACGACTGCGGGCCGTCGGCCACCTCGTCGGTGACTTCCACGCCGCGGTTGATCGGGCCCGGGTGCAGTACGGCGGCATCGGTGCCGGCACGCTTGAGGCGCGCGGCATCCAGGCCGTACTGCGCGTGGTACTGCTCCAGCGAGGGCACCAGGCCTTCTTCCATGCGCTCGCGCTGCAGGCGCAGCATCATCAGCGCGTCGGCGCCTTCCAGCATGGCGTCGAAATCGTCGCCGACGATGCAGCCCTTGAGGGTGTCATCGTCCGGCAGCAGCGACTGCGGGCCGCACACGCGGATCTCGCCGACACCCAGCGTGCGCAGCGCATGCAGGTCGGTGCGGGCCACGCGCGAGTGCTTCACGTCGCCGACGATGATCACCTTCATCTTCGAGAAATCGCTGCCCTTGGCCTGGCGCAGGGTCAGCATGTCCAGCAGGCCCTGGGTCGGGTGCGCGCTGCGGCCGTCACCGGCGTTGACCAGGGCCGTGCCCTCGCCGGCCGCCGCGGCCAGCGCCGCCACCGCACCATCCTCGGGATGGCGGACGACGAAGCCGCGCACACCCATCGCTTCCAGGTTCTTCAGCGTGTCGCAGGCGGTCTCGCCCTTGCGCGTGGAGGAGGTGGAGGCATCGAAGTTCAGCACGTCCGCGCCCAGCCGCTGGGCGGCCAGCTGGAACGAGCTGCGGGTGCGCGTGGAGGGTTCAAAGAACAGCGTGCAGACCGCCGAGCCGCCGAGCACGTGGCGCTTGTTGCCGACCCGGCCAACCGCCGCGTCGCGGATCTGGCCGGCGCGGTCGAGCAGCTGCAGCAGGGTTTCGCGGGGCAGACCTTCCAGGGTCAGCAGGTGGCGCAGGCGTCCATCGGAATCGAGTTGCGAGGCGGTCATGGGCAGGGTCTGAGGGTCAGGAAACGGGGGTGGCGTCATCCGGGCAGGAGAGCCAGCGTTCGATGATCACCGCCGCGGCCACGGCATCCAGTGCCGCGGCATCACGGCGGCGTTTGCGGCCTTCGGCGCGCTCGACCGCGAACCGGCGTGCCGCCTCGACCGAGCTGGAGCGCTCGTCGACCAGCACCACCGGCAGTTTGAAACGTTCCCGCAGCTGGCGGGCAAAGCCCTGCGCGCGCTTGCGGTTGGGCTGGTCCTGGCCATCCAGGGTCAGCGGATCGCCGACCACCAGGCCGTCCGGCCGCCACTCTTTGATCAGGCGCTCCACGGCGGTCCAGTCCGGGCCGTTGCCGTGGACATCGACCACGGCGATCGCGCGCGCATGGGTGCCGAACGAGCTGCCGATGGCCACGCCGATGCGGCGCGAACCGACATCGAAGCCGAGCACGGTACCGTCGCGACGGATGGTCGGCGGTGCGGCCGCCGCGGGCGCGGGCGTGACCGGCTCAGACATGGCCGCTGTAATCGGTGAGGCGGAACAGGTCCACGCCGATGCGTGCCGCCGCGCCCTGCCAGCGCTCGTCCAGCGGCGTGCTGAACAGCAGATCCGCATCCGCGGGCACGGCCAGCCAGGTGTTCTCGGCCAGTTCGGATTCCAGCTGCCCCTCGCTCCAGCCGGCGCAGCCCAGGGTGACCAGCGCATTGCGCGGGCCTTCGCCGCGGGCCATCGCTTCGAGGATGTCGCGCGAAGTGGTGAGGAACACGCCCTCGCCCACCGCCAGACTGGAATCCCAGCCGCGCGCATCGTCATGGATCACGAAGCCGCGCTCGGGATGCACCGGGCCGCCGTTGAGCACGATCTGGCCGGGCAGCGTATCGCTGGTGGTGGTGATCTCCATCTGGGCCAGCACATCGCCGAGGGTGTACTCGGAGGGCTGGTTGACCAGCACGCCCATCGCGCCGTTCTCGTCGTGCTGGCAGATCAGCGCCACGGTACGGGCAAAGGTGGGGTCGGTCAGCGACGGCAGCGCGACCAGCAGGTGGTGGGCAAGCGAAGTGGACAATTCAGACATGGGCCCATTCTAGCCGCTGGCCGTGATGTGCGCTTTCGCGCTGACATAATGCAGCCCTGCGTGTGCCCTGGCCCGCGCGCCTGATCCGCCATCGCAAGGAGCTGCACGTGTCCGGTTACTGCCTCATCGCCCCCGGCCATCCGGTTCACGGCCACTACCATGACCACGAATACGGCTTTCCGCAGCGCGAGGAGCGTGAGCTGTTCGAGCGCCTGATCCTGGAGATCAACCAGGCCGGCCTGAGCTGGGAGACCATCCTGAAGAAACGCGAGGGCTTCCGTGTCGCCTACGACGGCTTCGACGTGGATACCGTGGCCGCCTACGGCAAGCGCGATATCGAGCGCCTGCTCAACGATGCCCGCATCATCCGCAACCGGCTCAAGGTGCACGCGGCCGTCCACAACGCCCAGGTGATCCAGCAACTGCGGGCCAGCCATGGCAGCTTCGCAGGGTGGCTGGATGCCCACCATCCGCTGGACAAGGCCGGCTGGGTGAAGCTGTTCAAGAAGACCTTCCGCTTCACCGGCGGAGAGATCACCGGCGAGTTCCTGATGAGCCTGGGTTACCTGCCCGGCGCGCACAGCCCGGACTGCCCCGTGTTCAAGCGCATCGACACGCTCAAGCCGGCCTGGCGCCAGAAGTGACCCACCCCGTCGTGCGGGCTGCGCTGCTCGCTGCCCTGAGCCTGCCCCCGCTGGCTGCCGCAAGCGACCTGGATGGCGTGCTGGAGCGCCTGCGCGCGGAGATCGCCGCCGTGGCGGCCGACGACCCGGCCCCGATCGACACCGTCCTGGCCCGTTACCGCGACGAGACCGGCATCGACCTGCAGATTCCGGTGGCCGGCGATAGCGATGCCCCGCTACCCGCGCTGGTGCGCCCGGCCACGGTCGCCCCGGCCGATTGGGACGCGGTCACCCGCTATCTGCACCAGACCGACGCCCGGCACACCGTGCCGGTGGAGATGGGCGAGCTGTCGCTCTCCCTGCTCGATCTGGACGGCGACGGGCAGCGCGACCTGGTGCAGAGCGCGTACAGCGGCGGCACCGGCCTGTACACGCAGGTGGACCTGCTGCGGCGCGATCCGCAGCGCGGCTTCGTGGTGCCCGACAGCCTGGACCCGCAGCGCCCCTGGGCGCAGGGCCAGTACGGCATCAGCGGGCGCGGCAGCGACCAGGGGCTGTACTGGCTGCGCATCGACGGGGTCAGCTACATCGCCTACCGCGATGGCGACTATTACGGCGATACCCTGCTGCTCAACCGGCCGTTGTCGGCGGACCCGCGCGAGCGCAGCCCCACGGTGCAGTTGAAGGTGCGCTATGGCCGCGAGCATCGGCTGGCCGATCCCGTGATACATGTCGACGGCGAACCGCTGGACGCGAACGCCACCGCAATCGCGGCCGACCGGCGCCTGCTCAAGCACATCGACCGCCTGCTGGCCGCGCTGACCCTCGATGGCGACGGCGTGGCGCACTTTGGCGACGAACAGGCGCGTTGCCCGGTGCCACCCGGCACCGATCCGGGCGAGGCCGAGATCTGGCCGTGGCGCGGCGCGGGCAGCTACACCTTCGATACCGCCGCCGACACCGTGATCCGGTCGGGGAAGCAGTGCTACAGCGCCACGCTCATCGCCCTGCGCAGCAGCTATGCCGGCGACCATGCGCTGTGCTGCCAGCTGTGGCTGTACCGCGGCCCCGGCGAGCAGGCGGCCACGCTGGACCTGCGCAGCCGCCGCTGGGTCTCCGGCGTGACGCTCGTGCCGGTCCCGCCGCAGGGTGAGTAGCGGGCGTCAGACGCCCATGTAGCGGCCCGGGCGGTGGTTGAACATCAGCACCAGGCTGAGCACCACCGCGCCGATCGCCGAGTACATCACCTTAGAGGGGGACAGGACCGAGAAGGCCACGCACATCAGCAGGGTGTCGAACGACATCTGCACCTTGCCGGCGCTCCAGCCACGCGTGCGCTGCAGGTACACCGCCAGGATGCCGATGCCGCCCAGGCTGGCCCGGTGGCGGATGTAGAACAGGATGCCCAGGCCGGCCAGCGCCCCGCCCACGATGGCCGAGTACAGCGAGCTCATGTGGGCGAAATCGGCCCAGCGCGGCAGCAGGTCGGTCAGCACGCCGCAGGCGGTGACCGCCGCAAAGGTCTTCAGGGTGAATTCCCAGCCCATGCGCCGCACGGCCACCCAGTAGAACGGCAGGTTGACCAGCACGAACACCACGCCGAAGTTCCAGCCGAAGGCGTAGTGCGCCAGGAAGGCGAGCCCGGCCATGCCGCCGATCATCAGCCCGCCCTTGGCGAAGATCGCCAGGCCGAGCGAGGCGACCAGCGTCGCCAGGACCATGCCCTGCACGTCCTCGGCCACGGAATGGCGCAGGGCTTTCTCGTCAGCCACGGTGCCGGCGCTATCCGGTGGCGGGGTCAGCGGACCTGCGGTGACCAGGTGGCCGTCAGCGTCGTCGCACGGCGCGGGGCCATGGGAATCAAGGGACATGGGGGTGGGGGTGTGACGTGGGGAGCGGTATTAGACACGATCGGCGTGACAGTTGCTGGTGAAATTGATTCAGCCACCGCTGGTGCAGGGGCTGGGCCACCGACGCCAGACCGACATCCGCCGTTCATCGCGGCTGAACACCCTGCGGCCGCAGCATGCACGGGTACCCCGTCGTCCCCTTCCCCTCCCTCAGGAGTTGCGTGCCATGCCCTACGTCACCACCGCAGACAAGACCGAGATCTTCTACAAGGACTGGGGCAAGGGCCAGCCCCTCGTGTTCCATCACGGCTGGCCGCTCAGCGCCGATGACTGGGACACCCAGCTGCAGTTCTTCCTGCTGCAGGGCTACCGCGTGATCGCGCACGACCGCCGCGGCCATGGTCGCTCCTCGCAGACCAGCGGCGGGCATGAGATGGACACCTACGCCGCCGACGTAAACGCGCTGGCCGATCACCTGGAACTGCGCGATGCGATCCACATCGGCCATTCCACCGGCGGTGGTGAGGTCGCCCACTACGTGGCACAGGCCAAACCGGGGCGTGTGGCCAAGGCGGTGCTGATCGGTGCGGTGCCACCGATCATGGTCAAGAGCGAGGCCAACCCGGGCGGCACGCCGAAGGAGGTCTTCGATGGCTTCCGCCAGGCACTGCTCGCGGGCCGTGCGGCGTTCTACCGCGAAGTGCCGATTCCGTTCTACGGCTTCAACCGCGAGGGCACGCCCCTGCAACAGGGCATCGTCGATAACTGGTGGCGGCAGGGCATGATGGGCGCGATCAACGCGCACTACGATTGCATCAAGGCGTTTTCGGAAACCGACTTCACCGACGACCTGAAAAAAATCGACGTGCCGGTGCTGGTGATGCACGGCGACGACGATCAGATCGTGCCAATCGCCGATTCGGCGGAGCTGGCCATCAAGCTGCTCAGGCACGGCACGCTGAAGGTCTACAAAGGGTATCCACATGGCATGTGCACCACCCATGCGGACGTGATCAACGCGGATCTGTTGGCGTTCATTCGCGGGTGAGGTGTGTACCGACCCACGGTCGGCACCTACCCGAGATGTGTGGGACGGGTAGCGCACGACCGTTGGTCGTGCGCCCCATCGCCCCGCTCAGCGCGCGACCAGCTTCTGCCGCTCGGCGTTGTAGCGATCGCCGACGATGGCGATGCTGTCCAGGGCCGCTCCGATCTGCTGCAGCTCCGCATCGCTCAACACCACGGCCACCGCGCCCAGGTTCTCCGTCAGGCGATGCAGCTTGGTCGTGCCGGGAATCGGCACGATCCACGGCTTGCGCGCCAGCAACCAGGCCAAGGCGATCTGGGCAGGCGTCGCGCCCTTGTCAGCGGCAATGGCGCTGATGCGATCCACCAGCGCCTGATTGGCTTGGCGGGCTTCGGCCGCAAACCGCGGCACGCTGTTGCGGAAGTCATCCGCCGCGAACTGCGTGTCCACGTTGATGGCACCGGTCAGGAAGCCCTTGCCCAGCGGGCTGAACGGCACGAAGCCGATACCCAGTTCTTCCAACACTGGCAGCACCGCCTGTTCCGGCTCGCGCCACCACAGGGAGTATTCGCTCTGCAGCGCCGTCACCGGCTGAACGGCGTGCGCCCGGCGGATGGCATCGACGCCGGCCTCGGACAACCCGAAGTGCTTCACCTTGCCCTCGGCGATCAGGTCCTTGACCGTACCGGCCACGTCCTCGATCGGCACGTTCGGGTCGACCCGGTGCTGGTAGAACAGATCGATGCGGTCGGTCTTCAAGCGCGACAGGCTGGCCTCGGCCACCGCGCGGATACGCTCGGGGCGGCTGTCCAGGCCGGCATCGGCATGCCCACCCTTGAAGCCGAACTTGGTGGCGATCACCAGCTGGTCGCGGAACGGCGCGAGCGCCTCGCCCAGCAGTTCCTCGTTGAAGAACGGGCCATAGGCCTCGGCGGTATCGAAGAAGGTCACCCCCTGCTCGACGGCGGCGCGCAGCAGCGCGATCGCCTCGCTGCGGCCGGTCGCCGGACCATAGCCGTAGCTCAGCCCCATGCAGCCCAGGCCTAGGGCGGAAACCCGCAGGCCGCTGCGGCCCAGTTCACGTGTCTGCATGGTGGTGCTCCTGCCGGTGGGGCCGGCGTCATGGGGGACAACCACGATAGCCCTGTCGGCTGGGGAGATTGGATAGTGCACAGTGCTGTCGGTGATGAGCGTGGCTCATCAATGCGGCGTCCCAATGCCGTTCGTACGGCCATGGAAATCACGCCAGCAAGCGCGGCACCACCCAGCCCATGCCACCGATGACGATCACCAGTAACAGACCCAGCTCCAGATACTGATACGCCAGCACGAATGCCACCGCACCGCCGTTTCGCTGACGTGACTGCAGCACCAACCGGGGTGCCAGGATCGCCACATAGCCCAAGAAGACCAACAGCATCGCGACCGTGCCCATCAGCTTACCGAACAGCGCACCGACCATTGTCGACGCCGCGACGGCGAGCAACACCGCGCAGGCGCGGCCCAGCAAGCCATAGCCAACGAAGGTGTCGCGCGCGGACACCGCCTTCTCCGCTGCCAGCCTGCCACGCGCCGACGCCAAGGACGCCAGCTCGGCTGGGGCGATCCCACGCTCGGCCAACTCGGCAGCGAGGATCGTCTCGGCCCAGTCGAGCCGCTCGTGATTCGCCCACAGCTCCAACAGCGTATCCGTCTCCGTGCCGGCGAAACTCGCCTTCAATGCCGCTTCCTGTGTCACCGACATTCCTCCTTGAATGACGTACAAGCCAGCGCAGTGCGCTGCTGAAATGAAGCGGGCCGCAAGGTTTTTGCGGCCCGTGAACGCACTGCGGAACTCGTTGCTCAGCGGACTTCCGAAATCTCCACCCCATCCAGCCCCTGCGACAGCGTGCGTGCATCGCCGCCCTGCGAGAGCTTGATGCGCAGGCGCACTTCGTTCTGCGAATCGGCGTAGCGCAGTGCGTCTTCGTAGCTGATCTCGCCGGCCTGATAGAGCTCGAACAGGCTCTGATCGAAGGTCCGCATGCCCAGCTGGACCGAGTCCTTCATCACTTCCTTGAGCTTGTGGATCTCGCCGTCGCGGATGTAATCCTGCACCAGCGGCGTACCCAGCATGATTTCCATCGCGACCTTGCGCGTCTTGCCATCCGGCGAGGGAATCAGCTGCTGGGCGACCACGCCCTTGAGGTTCAGCGAGAGATCCATCAGCAGCTGGTTGCGCCGGTCTTCCGGGAAGAAGTTGATGATGCGGTCCATCGCCTGGTTGGCGTTGTTGGCGTGCAGCGTGCACAGCACCAGGTGGCCGGTTTCAGCGAAGGCGATGGCGTGGTCCATGCCCTCGCGGGTGCGCACCTCGCCGATCATGATCACGTCCGGCGCCTGGCGCAGGGTGTTCTTCAGCGCTGCTTCCCAGCTGTCGGTATCGATGCCGACTTCGCGCTGGGTGATGATGCAGCCTTCGTGCTTGTGCACGAACTCGATCGGGTCTTCGATGGTGATGATGTGGCCGGTCGAGTTGTGGTTGCGGTAGCCGATCATCGCCGCCAGCGAGGTCGATTTACCGGTACCGGTCGCGCCGACGAACAGGATGATGCCGCGCTTGGTCATCGCCAGCGTCTTGACGATCGGCGGCAGGCTCAGCTCTTCCACGGTGGGAATGCGCGTCTCGATCCGGCGCAGCACCATGCCGACCTGGTTGCGCTGGTAGAAGCAGCTCACGCGGAAGCGGCCGACACCGGACAGACCGATGGCGAAGTTGCATTCGTGGGTCTTTTCGAACTCTTCGCGCTGCGCCGGCGTCATCACGTTCAACACCAGATCGCGGCTCTGCTGCGGCGTCAACGGTGTCTGGGTGATCGGCGAGATCTTGCCGTTGACCTTGATCGCCGGCGGCATGCCCGCGGTGATGAACAGGTCCGACGCCTTCTGGTGCGCCATCAGCTTGAGGAACGAGGTGAAGTCGATGGTGGTGGTGCTCATCGCGGTGTACTCCGAAGGTTGCCTGGAGCCGGCCTGCGGCCGGCACTGCCCTGATTCGAAACTTATTCGAAGATCCGCTTGTCCTTGGCGTACTCGCGCGCCTGGTTGCGGGTGATCAGGCTGCGCTTGACCAGGTCCTGCAGGTGCTGGTCCAGGGTCATCATGCCCATCTGCTGGCCGGTCTGGATCGCCGAGTACATCTGCGCCACCTTGTCCTCGCGGATCAGGTTGCGGATGGCCGGGGTGCCGACCATGATTTCCCATGCGGCGGTACGCCCACCACCGACCTTCTTCAACAGCGCCTGCGAGATCACCGCACGCAGCGACTCGGACAACATCGAGCGCACCATCGGCTTTTCGCCGGCGGGGAACACGTCGATGATGCGGTCGATGGTCTTGGCGGCCGAGCTGGTGTGCAGCGTGCCAAACACCAGATGGCCGGTTTCCGCGGCAGTCAGCGCCAACCGGATCGTTTCCAGATCGCGCAGTTCGCCGACCAGGATGATGTCCGGATCTTCACGCAGGGCCGAACGCAGCGCTTCGTTGAAGCCGTGCGTATCGCGATGCACTTCGCGCTGGTTGATCAGGCACTTCTGCGAGGTGTGCACGAATTCGATCGGATCCTCGACGGTGAGGATATGGCCGTATTCGTTCTTGTTGATGTGGTCGATCATCGCCGCCAGCGTGGTCGACTTGCCCGAACCGGTCGGCCCGGTGACCAGGATCAGGCCCTGCGGCTGATCGATCAGCTCGCGGAAGATCGGCGGGCAGGCCAGGTCTTCCAGCGTGAGCACCTCGGAGGGAATGGTACGGAACACCGCACCCGCGCCGCGGTTCTGGTTGAAGGCGTTGACGCGGAAGCGTGCCAGCGAGGGAATCTCGAACGAGAAATCGACCTCGAGGAACTCTTCGTAATCGCGACGCTGCTTGTCCGACATGATGTCGTACACCAGCGCGTGGACCTGCTTGTGGTCCAGGGCCGGAATATTGATGCGACGGACATCGCCGTCAACGCGGATCATCGGCGGCAGGCCGGCCGACAGATGAAGATCCGACGCTTTGTTCTTTACAGAAAACGCCAACAGCTCGGCGATATCCATGCGCTGCTACTCCCCATGACTGCTGCGACTGGAAGGTTCTTTCCCCGGGCGGCAGTATAGAGCGAGATGTGCACAATACGCTTCAGCCCCTGATCCACCGGACCCGCCGTGACCGCCCAGCCCCTGCCCACCCTCCTGACGAACCTGCACAACGCGGCCGCTGCCGCCGGGCGGCCAGATCCGGTGCTGCTGGCGGTCTCCAAGACGCAGCCGGCCGAGGCCGTGCAGGCCCTGGCCGCGCAGGGCCAGCGCGCCTTCGGCGAGAACTACGTGCAGGAGGCGGTGGCCAAGATCGAGGCGTTGGCCGCGCTGGGCCTGGAGTGGCACCTGATCGGTCATCTGCAGTCCAACAAGGCCGACCTGGCGGCCCGCCATTTCGACTGGGTGCAGAGCGTGGACCGCCTCAAGCTGGTCACCGCGCTGGCCACGCATCGCCCGGCCGGCCAGCCGCCATTGAACGTGCTGATCCAAGTCAACATCGATGACGAGGACAGCAAGCACGGCTGCGCGCCGGAGGACATTCCCCCCCTCGCCGCCGCCATCGCTGCGGCGCCGCAGCTGCGCCTGCGCGGGCTGATGGCGATTCCAGCCCCGTGGCCTGACGCCGAACGCCGGCAGGCCGCCTTCACCCGCATGGGTGCGTTGTTTGCCACGCTGGCGGCAACGTATCCGCATGTGGATACGCTGTCGATGGGGATGAGCAGCGATTACCCTGAAGCCATCGCCCATGGCGCCACCCTGGTCCGCATCGGCACCGCGCTGTTCGGCGCCCGCCCGCGGCCGGCCTGAGCGCCCCGCCCGTTCCAAGGAGAGTTCATGAGCACGTCCCCCATCACCTTCATCGGCGGCGGCAACATGGCCCGCAGCCTGATCGCCGGTCTGGTCCGCCAGGGCGTGGCCCCCGCCAGCCTGCATGTCGCCGAGCCGGTCACCGCGCTGCGTGAAGCGCTGACCGCCGAGTTCGGCATAAAGACCTACGCCAGCGCGACCGAAGCCGCCGCACAAGGCACGGTCTGGGTGCTGGCAGTGAAACCGCAGGTGCTGCGCGATGTCTGCGCCTCGCTGACCGATATCGCCCGGAGCAAGCAGCCGCTGGTGGTCTCCATCGCCGCCGGCATCACCAGTGGCCAGCTGGATCGCTGGTTGGGCGGTGGCCAGGCCGTGGTCCGCGCGATGCCCAACACCCCCGCCCTGCTCGGCGCCGGTGTAACCGGACTGTTCGCCACCGCGGCCGTCAACGCCGCACAGCGCGCGCAGGCCGACACCGTACTGGCCAGCGCGGGGCGCACCGTATGGATCGATGACGAAGCGCGCATGGATGCCGTCACCGCCGTCTCTGGCAGTGGCCCGGCCTACGTGTTCCTGCTGGCAGAAGCAATGGAAGCGGCCGGCATCGCCCAGGGCCTGCCCGCCGACGCGGCCCGCACGCTGGTCGTACAGACCCTGCTGGGCGCCTCGCGCATGCTGGACGAGTCCGGCGAAGCCCCGGCCGAGCTGCGTCGCCGCGTGACCTCGCCGAACGGCACCACCCAGGCCGCGATCGAGCGTTTCCAGGCCGACGGCTTTGAAGCCATGGTCGCGCGCGCGATCGACGCGGCGACGACGCGCGGGCAGGCATTGTCGGCGGCGAATGATTGACGACCAAGCGCAGCCACACATGGCGTGGCTCCGCCCCTTACGTTTACGGGAGACATGCACATGAAGATCCTTCTTGTCGGTGCCAGCGGCACCCTGGGCCAGGCGGTCGCCAGCACGCTTGGGGTCCACCATGAACTGATCCGCGCCGGTCGCCACGGCGGCGATGTGCAGGTCGATCTCACTGACGACGCCAGCGTGCACGCGCTGTTCGCCAAGGTGGGCAAGGTCGATGCGGTCATCGCGACCACCGGCCAGGTTCACTTCGGTCCACTGGCGCAGATGCGGGCCGCCGACTTCAACCTGGGGCTGCAGGACAAGCTGCTCGGCCAGGTGCGGCTGAGCCTGACCGCCCAGCATCACCTCAACACCGGCGGCTCGATCACCCTGACCAGCGGCATCATCAGCGCCCAGCCGATCCGGGATGGCGCCAACGCCACGGCGGCCAACGCCGCGCTGGAGGGTTTCGTGCGCGCCGCGGCGTGTGAACTGCTGCCGCGCGGGCTGCGCATCAATGCGGTCAGCCCGAACGTGCTGGCCGAATCGATGGACGACTACGGTGCGTACTTCCCGGGCTTTGAACCGGTGACGGCGCAGCGCGCGTCGCTGGCCTACCAGCGCAGCGTGGAAGGCATCCAGAGCGGACAGGTGTTCACCGTCTGGTGAGGCGGGCGCCGGCCGGCACTACTCCCAGCGGCGCGGGCCGTCGCCCTGATCGCCCAGCGTGTCGCCGGGGTTGGTCAGGCGGCAGCGCTTCAACGACAGGCAGCCGCAGCCGATGCAGTCGGTGAGCTGGTCGCGCAGCAGCAGCAACTGCTCGATGCGCTGGTCCAGCTCACTGCGCCACAGCGCCGACATCTTCGCCCACTCGGCCTTGGTCGGCGTTTTGTTTTCCGGCAGCGCCGCGAACGCACTCGCCACCGCTTCCAGCGGCATGCCGACTCGCTGCGCCACCCGGATCACCGCCAGCCGGCGCAGTACATCGCGGGCAAAGCGGCGCTGGTTGCCGGCGGTGCGCAGGCTGCGGATCAGGCCCTTGCGCTCGTAGAAATGCAACGCCGATACGGCCACGCCGCTCCGTTTGGCGACTTCGCCTACACTCAGTTCCTGCGCGATCACTGCTTGACCTCAACCATGGTTCAGGTGGCATCCTGCGCGCCGCCGGAATGCACTGCAAGCCCGGCCCTCCCCCGATGTCTGGAATCCGCATGTCCGCTGACGCCTCCACACCACCCGCCACCGCTCCGGTGGAGGATGCCCCGATCCCCTCGATCCTGTCGCCGGCCTACCGCGCGACCACGATCGGCATGGTCGCGCTGGTCTCCCTGCATGGCTTTGAAGCCCTGGCGGTAGCCGCGGCGATGCCGACCGTCGCCCATGACCTGGACGGGCTGCGCCTGTATGCGCTGGCCTTCGGCGGCACGCTGGCGACCAGTGTGATCGGGATGACGCTGTCCGGGCGCTGGAGCGACCTGCAGGGCCCGGCGCGGCCGCTGTGGCTGGGCCTGGCCTGCTTCATCGCCGGCCTGCTGGTGGCCGGCTTCGCCCAGCATATGCCGGTGCTGGTGCTCGGGCGGTTGATGCAGGGCCTGGGTGCCGGCGCGATTTCCGTGGCGCTGTATGTGCTGGTCGGGCGCTCATTCCCCGAGCCGATGCGGCCGCGCGTGTTCGCCGCATTCTCTGCCGGCTGGGTGGTGCCCTCGCTGATCGGCCCCAGCATCAGCGGCCTGATCGTGCAGCACCTGGGCTGGCGCTGGGTGTTCCTGATCGTGCCGCTGCTGGCGATCCCGGCGGCACTGCTGCTGCGCCCGGCGCTGCGCCAGGTCGGCACGGTGACCGCCGGCACCCGTGGCCGCAACGTGGTGCCTTGGGCGGTGGGGGCCTCCTTCGGCGCGCTGGCGCTGTACATCGGCGGCCAGCAACAGGGCTGGCTCGCCATCGCACTGCTGGCGCCCGCCCTGGCCCTGCTCGCCCTGTGCAGCTGGAAGCTGCTGCCGACCGGCACGCTGCGCCTGCGCCGCGGCCTGCCCAGCGTGATCGCGCTGCGCGGTATCGCCGCCTCGGCGTTCTTCGGTTGCGAAGCCTTCCTGCCGCTGCTGCTGCAGCGCGAGCGGGGTCTGACGCCGGTCGTGGCCGGCGTGGCGCTGAGCCTGGGTGCGCTGGGCTGGTTCTCCGGCTCCTGGCTGCAGGGCCACCAGCGGCGTGGCTGGTCGCGCCGGCAACTGCTGCAGGCCGGCGCCCTGTTGATGTGCGTGGGCATCCTGGCAACCTCGCTGGCGATACAGCCGGGCATCCCGCTGTGGTCGGCGATGGTCGGTTGGGTGCTGACCGGCCTCGGCATGGGCCTGATCTACCCCAGCCTGTCGGTGCTGACCCTGTCACTCTCCCCGCCGGCGCAGCAGGGCGCCAACACCTCCGCCCTGCAGCTCAGCGAGGCCCTCGGCGTGGCGACCACGCTGGCCGTCTCCGGCTCACTGTTCGCGCTGTTCCTGGAGGGCCGTGAGGCGCTGGGCTACCTGCTGACCTTCGCGATCATGCTGGTGCTGGCGATGCTCAGCGTGGTGGTGGCGCGGCGCATCTGAAGCAGGGGCTGCCACGCATCCTCACGGATGCGTGTCGCCAACCTCTTTGAGGTCCTCGCGCAGGATGCGGCGGATCTCCAGCACGGCCTGCGGGGTCTCCTGCACGCTGTGCCCGGAGATGATCACCTTCTCCGATACCGCACCGTCCAGGTGCGCACTCCAGTACGGCACCAGGCCATCATCGGACTGCTGCAACGGCACCTCCGGTTTGCGCTGGGCGATGATCGAGTGGTACTTCAGGCCCGGCGTGATCGGCAGCGCGCCGGCGGCCTTCACGAATGGATCGCTGGCCTTGAGGTTGTCGATGCTGTTGGGAATCTGCAGCTTGGTGGTGCTGTTGGCCGACTCGGATTCCTGCAGGGTCAGGAACACGTCCTCGAACTTGCCCAGGATCGTGATCGGCAACCGCACCAGCCGGCCGATCAGCCGCCCCAGCCGGTTGCCCGCGATGTCGGTGCCCTTGTGCGGGGCGGCGATGAAGATCACCCGCTCCACGTTCGGTTCGGCGGTGAAATGCAGCAGCGGGCCCAGCTTGGCCTCGACCCGCTTCAGGCGTTCGCCCTTGAGGTCGTAGTTGGCCAGCAGGTCGTTCCACAGCACATCGCCGGAAGAGGTCACCAACAGGCGCGCGAGCACGCCGCCCATGCTGTGCCCGATGAACACCATGTCCTTGGCCGCTGGCGTGCTGCCGGTCGGGTCGAAGTGCTTGAGCGTGTTGTTGAAGGCCTGGTTGATCTCGTAGCGGTTCAGCGCGATCGGGGCATTGGTCGGGTAATACACCTGCCAGACCTGGAAGTGCCGGCGCAGCTCGGGATCGCCCATGATCTCGTTGGCCACGTTGACCCAGGCTTCCGGGCTGCTGCCCAGGCCGTGCAGCATGAAGATGATGCGACGGTTCGGGTCCCACGGCTGCATCAGGTACATGTGCGGCGCGCCGATGCCTTCGCTCATGCCGAACAGCGTGCGCAGCGACTGCGTGGCAAAGCCGGACTGCGCCAGCCACAAGCCGTAGGCCGCGGTGAAGTTGCCGGCCAGCGGCACCTTCTCACCGTGCAGGTCCACGCTCTCGGTGGACTCGGGCGAGTACACATCGAACAGCACCTGGGTGGTATCGAGCACCTGCTGCAGGTTGTCGCCCTTGAAGCGCAGCAGCGCGGTGGCATTGATCGCCGACATCTCGCTGTACTGCGGAATCTCCGCTTTCTCGCCATCAGCCGGGGCGACCAGCTTGGGCGGGTCCATGATCACCACCAGCTCGGCGCCGAAGCCATCGCGGCGATAGGTGCTGCGCAGCCCGGCGAAACTCACCGCCGAGGCGGACACCATCCGGGTCGGGATGCTCTGCATGCGCAGCTCATCGAAATCGGAGGTCAGCGTCCAGCGCTCACCGGCCACCGCGGCATTGTAGTCCTCGCCTTCCAGCGCGCTCTCGCGGCTGCGCTTGAACACCACCGAGGCGGTCTGCTCGGCAGCGTAGTTGTAGTAATCGCGAACCTGGGTCTGGCGATCCTCGAAGGCACGGTCCGAAGGCGTTCGCCCGCTGAAGAACAGGTAGGCGTACGCATAGCGCGCAGCTTCCAGCCACGCATCCAGCGCCGCGTCGGACATCGGCGTTTTCTCGCGGTCCTTGGGCTTGGGGGTCAGCGCCAGCGCGGTTTTCACCCACAGCTCGGACTGCGCCGACAGCCGCTGTTCTTCGGGCAGGACATCGGTGTCTTCCAGCGTCTTCTGGCAGGTGGCCACGTCCTTTTCGCACTGCGCCACGTCCATGCCGATCACGCTCAGCGTTTCCTGTGAGGCCGCGCTGAGCTTGCCCGAGGTCAGCACGTCGCCGCGCTTGTTGGCCAGGTACTCGGTCGGGGCCACCTGCTTCATGGTGACCATCGCGCAGCCGCTGGAGAGCAGCAGCGAAAGCACCACGGCCAGCAGCGGCAACGCGCGGTGCGGGAACAACTTCACTATGGACATCATGGAACGCTTCCCTGCCCTGTCCCCGGGACGTCCCGGCGGATCACCCGTGAAAAATCATCGTTTTCATTGCTCGCCCGCGCACGTTCGGTGATCCGCCCGCGGGCCTTCAGCGTTTCGAACGGCACGCCCGGCATGAGCACGCCCAGATCGCGCGCGTATTCGGCGAAGTAGCCCGAGGCCAGCAGCCGGTAATCCATCGGCAGGCCCGGCGCGATCTGCTTGGCCAGTTCGTACACGATGGTGGTGCAGTTGCTGGTCAACGTGTTGTAGAACGCCGGCGCAGCGTCGAGCTTGCGCGCCTCGCCAAGGTAGGACACGAACAGCGCCTTGAGCTGCTCCTGGGTCATGCCGTGCAGGCGGTACAGATACACATCCTCGCCCCGCGCATTGGTGCGGGTGCGCACGATGTCGGTTTCCTCCGAAGCGACCAGGGTCATCTCGAACTTGCGGAAAAACCCACCCAAGGCGGAGAACGACTCGCCGCGCTCCTTGCGGATCTCCAGCGAGAACACCAGGTAGCGGCCGTCGTCGAAGCCGAAGGAAATCAGCGTGTGCGCGATCGCCGGGCCCATCCAGTAGGACAGGATCAGATCGGCCGAGCGCAGCTGATCCAGGTTGTACTCGCGGCGTACCCAGCGCGCGTCGTAGTCGGTCTCGCTGCGCCAGGTGAAATCACGCACGTTCTCGAGCACCACCCGCGGGCCGTCCACCTCGACGACCTTCAGCCGCTGGGCGACATCATCGGCCCAGATGCGATCCTGGCGCGGGGTGAGCAGCAACCACCAGATGCCCGAGACCACCAGCGCCACGCCGTACAGCACGCCCGGCCAGCGCCCGGCGCGCGCACGCGCCACCCCGATCGCACCGGTAACGGCAAATACCGCCCACAGGCCGACCAGCAGATACCGCAACCAGCCCGGACCGGGCAGCTGGTAGGCCAGCAAACCGGTGATCCACAGCGCTGCCAGCAGCATCAGCAGCGCCAGCCCCCATCGTCCTGCCTTCTTCACGCATCGATCCGTCGTCTATCCGGGGCGCTAGTTAGCCATAACCCCTGTGTGCGCCGCATGTCGAGCCTGTTCAGCTTCGGCCGGCGTTCACCCCCGGACCCAGCACCATCTGGCTCCGCCCGCCTGCGGGATCGCATACTTGCCGCACCATTGGCTACCCGGAAGCGTCTCCCATGCAGGGACTCACCACCATCGGCGGGGTGCCCATCCAGCGCCACAATCTGCTGCGCTGCCACTGCGGCGCGGTGGTCCTGCGCCTGCATCTGCCGGACGGCGTGGTCTCGCCCCGCCGCTGCGACTGTTCGATGTGCCGGCGACGCGGCGCGATCGTGGCCTCGGTGAAGCTGGCCGGTCTGGAGATTGTGCAGGGCCACGACGCACTGCGCCTGTACCAGTTCAACACGCATGTGGCCCGACACCACTTCTGCGGCGTGTGCGGCATCTACACGCATCATCAGCGCCGCTCTTCACCGGACGAATACGGCTACAACGTCGGCTGTCTGGACGGGATCAATCCGTTTGATATCGGGCAGGTACCGGTAAACGACGGGGTCAACCACCCCGCCGATGCCAAGCGCCCTTAGCGGCGGCCCGGGCCGATCTTCTGCCACGGGGCCATGCCCTTGCGCCCATGCAACAGCGGGCGCTTGAGCGGCAACCGGCGCGGCATCGGGATGCCCACGCCGGGCGCGGCGGTGTCGTCCTGGCGCAGCGACTCGGCGCGTTGGCCCACCAGCAGCGCCGCCACTTCTTCCAGTCCGTTTCGCATGGTGCGAGCGACCGTCTGCAGGGGATTCATGGCGTGTCTCCAAGCGCTGTGGGGACGATCTACGCTAATGGCCCGGCGGCATGGACACCGTGAACGGAATGGGTCAAAAAGATGAAATCGGGGGTGCGGGGCCTCCCTTGGTTCAGGGTTGTGCCTGCGGATCGGGTCGGGCCCTGCCCAGCCGCCGCACCAGCACGAAGAACAGCGGCACCAGCAAGATCGCCAGCAGCGTGCCGGAGAGCATGCCGCCGATCACGCTGACCCCGATCTCACGCCGGCTCACCGCGCCCGCGCCGGTTGCCAGGGCGAGCGGAATCACGCCAGCCACGAAGGCCAGGGAAGTCATCACGATCGGCCGCAGACGCAGGCGGGCGCCCTTCAGCGCCGCCTCCACCGCCGAACTGCCCGCGCGGTACTCGGCCTCGGCGAACTCCACGATCAGGATCGCGTTCTTGGCCGATAGACCGATCGTGGTCAGCAGCCCCACCTGGAAGTAGATGTCGTTGACGAAGCCGGCCGCGGTGGTGGCGATCACCGTGCCGATCACGCCCAGCGGGATCACCAGCATCACCGCCATCGGTACCGTCCAGCTCTCGTAGAGCGCGGCCAGGCACAGGAAGATGAAGGCAATGGACGCCGCATACAGCCACAGCGTCTGATTGCTGGAGAGCTGTTCCTGGTAGGAGAGCCCGCTCCACTGCAGTTCAAAACCGGGCTGATCGGCCACCAGCGACTGCATGGTCTGCATCGCCTCGCCCGAGCTGCGCCCTTCGGCGGCACTGCCCTGGATCTGCATCGCCGGCAGGCCGTTGAAGCGCTGCTGCAGCTGCGGCCCGCGCGACCAGTGGCTGCTGGCGAAGCTGGCGAACGAGGCCATCTGCCCGTTGCTGCCGCGCACGTACCACTGGCCGATGTCATCGGGCACGCTGCGGTAGGGCTGGTCGCCCTGCACGTACACACGCTTGACCCGGCCGCGGTCCAGGAAGTCGTTGACGTAGGTGCCTCCCCACGCCGAGGAAAGCGTTGAATTGATGTCGGCCTGGGCCAGGCCCAGTGCGCTGGCCTGCGCCTGGTCGATGTCCAGATGCAGCTCGGCCTTGTCGCCAAGACCGTTCAACCGCACCGAGGTCAGCCGCTCGTCATCACTGGCAGCCTGCACCACTTTTTCCTGCGCGGCCTGCAGGGCCGGACGGCCGGCCGCGCTGTTGTCCTGCAGCCACAACTCGAACCCGCTGGACTGCCCCAGCCCGCGCACCGCCGGTGGCGCCAGCACGTTGACCTTCGCATCGGGCAGGTTGCGGAAGTAGGCGTTGGCGCGGGCGATGATCGCGCCGGCGCTGTGCTGCGCATCGCGTTCGGACCACGGTTTGAGCGCCATGAACCCCTGCCCCGCGTTCTGGCCGGTGCCGGCGTTGTTGCGGCCGACCACCACGAACACGACGTCCAGGCTGTCCTTCTCGTGCTCCATGAAATAGCGGCTGATCTGCTCGCCCAGCGCCTCGGTGCGCGCCATCGGCGTGCCTTCCGGGGTGGAGAACTGGAAGGTCACCTGGCCCTGGTCTTCCACCGGCAGGAAGCCGGTCGGCATGCGCGCATACAACGCGACCACAGCGATCACCAGCAGCACATAGAAGGCCATCCAGCGCCGCGGGTGCGCCACGATTCCACCCAGCCTGGCGCGGTAGCCGTTCTGGCTGCGCTCCACGCCGCGGTTGAACCAGGCGAAGAAACGACCTGGCGGCTTCTGCGCGCTGGACGGCTTGAGCAGGGTCGCGCACAGCGCCGGGGTCAGGGTCAGTGCGACCAGCGCCGACAGTGCCATTGCAGAGGCGATGGTGATCGAGAACTGCCGGTAGATGATGCCGGTGGAACCGCCGAACAAGGCCATCGGCAGGAACACCGCGCCGAGCACCACGGTGATGCCGACCAGCGCACCGGTGATCTCACCCATCGATTTCTCGGTCGCCTCGCGCGGTGGCAGATGCTCCTCGTGGATGATGCGCTCCACGTTCTCCACCACCACGATCGCATCGTCCACCAGCAGGCCGATCGCCAGCACCATCGCGAACAGGGTCAGCGTATTGATGGTGAAGCCGGCCACCGCCAGCACGCCGAACGTGCCCAGCAGCACCACCGGCACGGTGATCGCCGGGATCAGTGTCGCGCGCAGGTTCTGCAGGAACAGGAACATCACCACCACGACCAGCACGATCGCCTCGATCAGGGTGTGGATGACACCCTCGATGGAGACCCGCACGAACGGCGTGCTGTCGCGTGGATAGGCTACTTCCAGGCCCGGTGGGAAGCTGGGACGCAGGCGCTCGATCTCCGCGCGCACCGCATCGGCGGTTTCCAGTGCGTTGGCGCCGGAGGCCAGCGTCACCGAAAAGCCGGCGGCGGGATAGCCGTTGAGGAAGCTGCTGGTCTGGTAGTTCTCCGCACCGATCTCCACCCGCGCCACGTCGCCCAGGTGCACCGCCGCGCCACTGGGCAGCGTGCGCAGGATGATCGCGCGGAACTGCTCGGCGGTCCGCAGTCGCGACTGTGCAGTGACGGTGGCGTTGAGCGCCTGTTCCGGGCCGGTCGGGAGGGCCCCCAGCTCACCGGCGGTGACCTGGGTGTTCTGCGCCTGGATCGCAGTGCGCACATCCGAAGGCATCAGATCGAACGCGCGCAGCTTGTGCGGGTCCAGCCAGATGCGCATCGCATACGGCGAACCGAACACATTGATTTCGCCCACGCCGGGAATGCGGCTGATCGGGTCCTGCACATTGCTGACCAGGAAATCGGAGACGTCCACCCGCTCCATGCGCCGATGGGTGTCATACAGCGACACCACCATCAGCGAATCGCCCTGCGATTTGGCCACGGTCACGCCCTGCTGCTGCACTTCCTGCGGCAGCCGGTTGATCGCCTGGTTGACGCTGTTCTGCACCTGCACCTGGGCGATGTCCGGGTTGGCGCGCTGGTCGAAGGTGACCGTGATCCGCGCCTGGCCCGAGGACGAACTGGTGGAGGAGAAATACAGCAGGTGGTCGATGCCCTTGATCTGCTGCTCGATCACCTGGGTGACGCTGTCTTCCACCGTCTGCGCCGAGGCGCCGGTGTAGTTGGCAGTGATGTTGACCTGCGGTGGCGCGATATCCGGGTACTGCTCCACCGGCAGCTGGGTCACCGCGATGGTGCCCAGCGCCATGATGCAGATGGCCAGGACCCAGGCGAAGACCGGGCGGTGGATGAAAAAGCGCGGCAGCATCGGCGGCTCAGCCTTCGCCGGCCGGCGCGGCGGCGGGCGCCGTGGCCGGTGCGGCTGCGCCCGCGGGTTTGATCCGCACCGTGGCCCCCTCGCTCAGGCCCTGGCGGCCACTGAGCACGACCTGCTCACCGGCACGCAGGCCGTCGAGCACCAGCCACTGATCGCCGACCGCGCGCGCGGTCGTGAAAGTGCGTTGATGCACGCGGCCGTCCGTAGCCACCACCCATGCCAGCGCCTCGCCTTTCGGGCTGCGGTCCACCGCTGCCTGCGGCACCAGCAGGGCCTGCTGGCGCGTGCCCTGCCCGACCCGGGCGCGCACATACATGCCCGGCAACAATTGGCCCTGAGGATTCGGGAACTGTGCGCGCAGGGTGATGCTGCCGGTTTCCTGGTCCACATCGATGTCGGCAAATTCCAGCGTGCCGGTCACGGCGTAATCCGTGCCCTCGGACAGTTTGAGCTGCACCGGCGCGGTCGTCGCTTCCACGCCGCCGTCGGCGATCGCGCGCCGCAGCGCGAGATACTCGTTGCTGGACTGGGTGATATCCACGTTCATCGGATCCACCTGCTGGATGCGCGCCAGCGGTTCGGCCTGGCCGTTGGTCACCAGCGCGCCCGGGGTGAACAGCGCGCGGCCGATCCGCCCGCTGATCGGGGCGGTCACCCGCGCAAAGCCCAGGTTGGTGCGTGCGGTATCGCGCACCGCCTGCGCCGCCTGCACCGCCGCCTCGGCCTGCTGGTGGGTGGCCACTGCATCATCCACGTCCTGCTGCGCCGCCAGCTGACCGACGCCGAGCTGCTGCATGCGCTGCGCACGCAGCCGCGCCGCCACCGCAGTGGCCTCGGCCGTGCGCAGGTTGGCCTGCGCTTCGTTCACCGAGGCCTGGTACAGCGCCGGTTCGATCTGGAACAACGGCTGTCCGGCCTTCACCATCTCGCCCTGCTCGAACAACCGCGCCTGCAGCACCCCGGAGACCTGCGGGCGCACCTCCGATTCCTGCGAGGCCACCGTGCGCCCGGGCAACTCCTGGGCCAGCGCCAGCGATTGGGTCTGCAGGGTCAGCACCGTCACCTCCGGCGCCGGTCCCTTTGCCTTGGGCGCTTCCTTGCTGCAGGCGGCCAGCCCCAACGCCACGGCCAGCCCCAGCAGCGGCAGGCGCCAAGGGCCGGACAACAGGCCGGGGGCCGGGGAGGACGGGAGCGGATCGGTCATGGGGGACGGTATTCCAGGCGTGAACGGGGCACATGACCCCGGGCGGCAGGGCCACTGCTCGGGGCGAATATAGGAGAAGCGGGGGGAGGATCCGGCGAAAACCGCATGAAACATTTTTCATTTGCAGTCCCCACAGGGGGTTGCGACGATGCACCGGTCCCAATCGTCAAAGTGGCCCATGCCGCGCGTACTCACCATCGAGGACGACCTCGTCACCGCCGAGGAAATCGCCACGGAACTGCGCAGCCACGGCTTCGAGGTGGACCGGGTGGGCAACGGCGAGGACGGCCTGGCCATGGCCTGCCGCGGCGACTACGCCGTGATCACCCTGGACCGCATGCTGCCGGGCATGGATGGGCTGGCCCTGGTCACCGCCCTGCGGCGCCAGGGCATCACCACCCCGGTGCTGATGATCAGTGCCCTTTCCGATGTGGATGAGCGGGTCCGTGGCCTGCGCGCCGGCGGCGATGACTACCTGACCAAACCCTTCGCCTCCGATGAGATGGCCGCCCGCGTGGAGGTCTTGATCCGTCGCCATGGGCAGCCTGCCGTGGCGGAGAACCAACTGCGTGCAGGCGACCTGGAGCTGGACCTGATGACCCGCACCGCGCGCCGCGCCGGCGAAGAGATCGCCCTGCTGCCGACCGAGTTCAAACTGCTGGAATTCCTCGTGCGCAACGCCGGCCAGGTGGTCACCCGCACGATGTTGTTCCAGGAGGTATGGGGCTATCACTTCGATCCTGGCACCAACCTGATCGACGTCCACATCGGCCGCCTGCGCAAACGCATCGACCAGCCTGGCCGTGCCCAGCCGATCCGCACCGTGCGTGGCACCGGCTATGTCCTGGACGAGCATGTCTGATCACTGGCGTTCCTCCAGCAGCCGGCTGCTTGGGCTGTACTGCGTGCTGTTCGTCGCCTGGTCCAGCGTGCTGCTGGGGGTGATGTACTGGCGCGTCTCGGACTACCTCAACGACCTCGCCGAATCCGGCCTGCAGCAGCGCGCGCACCTGTTCGAGAAGTTCGAAGGCCAGGCGCTGGACGATGCGCTGCGCGACAGCCTGCGCTACGACCTGCATGGTGCTTACGCCTACGGCATCTTCAGCCGCAGCGGGCAGCCGCTGGCCGGTCCGTTGCTGGCGATTCCCGGCGACCTGCGCATGGATGGACATGCACAGGCAGTGGACCGCTGGTCATTGCGCAGCGGCCCGATCAATGCCCCCGGGCGCGCGCTTGGCGTGGAAACCCAGGACGGCCGCCTGCTGGTGTTCGTGCGCCAGAGCGGCAAGCTCACCGCGGTCAACAGCATCATCCTGGACGCGCTGCTGTGGGGCGTCTCGCTGACCATCATTCCCGGCCTGGCCGGTTGGCACGTCCTGCGCCGACGGCCTCTTAAGCGGATCCAGGAGATCGAAGCAGCCACCAAGCGGATCATCGCCGGCGATCTCGGCCAGCGCCTGCCCGTGTCCGGCCGCCCGGATGAGATCGACCGCCTGTCGAGCATCGTCAATGCCATGCTCGAACGCATCGAGCAGTTGATGACGGAGGTCAAAGGCGTGTGCGACAGCATCGCCCACGATCTGCGCACGCCGCTTACCCGCCTGCGCGCACATCTGTACCGCACCCGCGTCGGGCTGGAGGAAGATGACCCGCGCGCGGCGCAGCTGGACAAGGCGCTGACCGAAACCGACCGGCTGATGGCACGCTTTGGTGCACTGCTGCGCGTCTCCGAACTGGAAAGCCACCAGCGCCGCTCCGCCTTCGTCGAACTGGATGCGGGCGAGCTGCTGCAGGAACTGCATGCGTTCTACCTGCCGCTGGCCGAGGAGAAGGACCAGCAACTGCTGCTGGAAATCGACCCGCAGGCAGGCGCGCTGTGGGGCGACCGCGAGCTGCTGTTCGAAGCGTTGGCCAACCTGCTCTCCAACGCGCTGCATTTCACCCCGGCCCAAGGCCGGATCGTGCTGCGCGCGGTGGAGGACCACGGCGCGCCGCGCATCGATGTGATCGACAACGGCCCGGGCATTCCCCCCCAGGACCGCAGCCTGATCTACCAGCGTTTCTTCCGCGGCGGCAGCGGCGGCGAGACGACCGAGGGCTTCGGGCTTGGGCTGTCGATCGTGGCCGCCATCGCCGGCCTGCACGGGTTCCGGGTCCGCGCCGGAGACGCGCCGGGCGGCGGCGCATGGCTGAGCATCCGCTGCGCGGCCGAGGGGCTTCGCTGACATCCGGGGCCCGTGCACATCGAGGCGATGCGCAACGCACTAGCATCGGACGCGACGTTTGATTCGCTGCAAGGTGTACCCCTCGATGTCCGCATTGCCTGGCCCGCGCTTCCTCAACACCGTCCTGCTTGGCGGCAGCACCCCCGAGAACCTCGATGCCGCGGCGGCGGCAGGGTTCGCGCAGGTTGAGCTGTGGCGCGAAGACGTGGCGTCCTCATCGGTCGCCGATGTACGCGCCGTGCTCGCGCGCACCGGCCTTCAGCTCACCGATGTGCAGGTGCTGCTGGATTTCGACGGCGCTTCGGCCGCCACCCGCGAGGGCAAGCGTGCAGAGGCGGTGTCATTGCTCGCGCTGGCGAACGCCATGGGCGCAGGCACCGTACTGGTGCCCGCCTGCACCGCGAACGACTACGCACCCGAACGTGTCACGGATGATCTGCGCTGGTTATGCGCGCATGCCGCCGGGCACGGCCTGCGGATCACCTACGAAGGCATGGCCTGGAGCCGCCTGCACTCCACCCTGCCCTCGGCGTGGCAGCAGATCGAGCAGGTCGGTGCACCGAACCTGGACATCGTGGTGGATGCGTTCCATCTGTTCGCTACCGGGCGCACGGCCGATGACCTGCGCGATATCCCGGTGGAGCGCATCGCGCTGGTGCAGCTCTCGGATGTGCTGACCCAGCCGCTGCCGGGACAGCTGACGGCGCAGGCGCGGCATCACCGCTGCCTGCCGGGTGAGGGCATCTGGCCGCTGGACACGCTGATCCATGCGCTGGCGAAGAGGGGCTATGCCGGCCCGATCGGGTTGGAGGTGTTCAACGATGCGCTCAAGTCACGTGATCCGCATGAGGTGGCGCGTGAGGCGATGGCGGCGCTGGAGGCTGTGCTGGCGCGTTGATGCATGTTCGGCCGCCACCCGCGGCGACGTCTTTGACGCTGCGGGCGAATACTGCCCGCAGATCACGTGGGTAACGCACGTCCGCAGCCTCGGTCAGCCGGGTGGCAGGGCACCACCCATTGCTGGCGCGCAGGTCATGTCGACAGCATCGGCCCTGCATTGCCGCCGCACCCATACCATTGGAGGGCCGCGCAGCGCGCCCAACCTCTACAGCGGCAGCCGGTTCGCCACGAAGTTCACCACGTTGCCCATCGCATCCGGATCCACATTGGCCAACCCGACCAGCACTACCGCCTGTTCGGGAAGCACGTAGAACACCGCGTTGGCGCCCAGGGCGCCCCCCTCGTGGCCGTACACGCGCTCCTTGCCCTGTCCGCGCACCATGAAGCCATACCCGTACCAAGCCTTGTGGTTCTGCGGCGAGGTGGCAGCCGCCAGCGATGACGGGGACAACAGCTTGCCACTGCGCAACGCCTCGCCGAACTTCAGCAGATCGCCCACAGTGCTGTAGCCGCCGCCGGCCGACGTACCACGCCACGGCAGCGACCTGGTCTCGCGCTGCCACCGATCATCAACTCGGGTATACGCCTTGGCCAGGCCCGGCACGTGGCTGGATTCCGGGGCGGAGCCCGTCGCGGTCATGCCAGCCACGCGGTAGATATGCGCATCCACGTAGTCGTAATACGACTGCCCGGAGACGGCCTCGATTACCGTCCCCAGCAGGATGAAGCCGTAGTTGGAGTACTGATCCTTGCTGCCCGGCGGGAACACCGGCGCCGCATCGGAAAACACCGCCCAGTAGTCCTGCAGTGTCTTGAGCGAACCGGCATTGGCATCCGCCTTCTCACCGAAAATGTCGCCCAGCCCGCTGGTGTGGGTCAGCAGCTGCCGGAGGGTCACGCCGCGCAGGTTCTGCGGTGCCGGATAGTCCGGCAAATGTTGGGCCACGGGGTCGTCCAGCGACAGCTTGCCTTTCTCCTGCAACTGCAGGATCGCCACCGCAGTGAACATTTTGTTGAGCGAGGCCAGGCGGAAGGGTGTATCGACGCCGACAGGTACCACGCTCTCGCGGTCGGCCATCCCGCCGTGCCACGCCATCTGCACCTCGCCCGCCTTCGCGACCAGGAACGTACCAGCGACGGCATCTGAGGCTACCAGTGCATCCAGGCGCTGCTTTGCCTCTGCCAGCAGGGCGGTGGTCTCCATCCGCTTCGGCTTGAACCGATCCGGCGTTTCCGCGCCTTCAAACTGGAATGTGGCCGCGTGTCCCACCGGATCCAGCGTGGTGGTCACCAGCATGGTGCGATCATTGGAGCGTGGCTGCACCAGCAGCTGCGCTCTGCCCGGCGTACTCTCCCTGATCTCCAGCACCTGCAGGCCGCCGGTGTCCGCGCGGAACTCCAGGTCCCCCTGCGCATCCGGGCGCATCTTATAGCGGGCACGGAAAGCCATGAGCGCTTCGCGGTCGGCATCGTTGAACGCGTTGATCCACGCGCGCAAGGCCTGCTCAGCCTGATCCGGCGCCGCCGGCGCTTTGGCATGCAGGGCCATCGAAACCAACAGCACACTCAACATCACCCATCTGAACAGCCTCATGCATTCCACCTCGTCCATTGGAGAATGTGCAGCGCATAAAAAGCGATGCGTTGCAGGAGCACAGCCAGCATTACCTGAAACGTCAGAGGTGCGTGGGCTCGACGATCACCGCCGTCCCGTAGCAAAGCACTTCAGTCAAGCCGGTCATCACATCGGTAGCGTCATAGCGCATCGCGATGATCGCATTGGCGCCGAGCAGCCGCGCATGGTTGGACATGTCCCGGTAGGTCTCTTCGCGCGCTTGCTCGCACAGCTGCGTGTAGATGGTGATGTTGCCGCCGAAGATGGTCTGCAGCCCGCCGAGGAAGTTGCCCACGATGGAACGCGAACGCACGGTGATGCCGCGTACCACGCCCAGGCTGCGCACCACGCGGAAGCCGGGCAGCTCCATCGCCGTGGTCACCATGGAATCGTCGAGCCGGGTTGCGGGGCCGGCGCGGCCACCGCTGTTATAAGGATCTGCCATTGCTGCCTCTATCCAGGTTGGGAAACGGGAGTCCGACGCGCAGTGCGTCCGACGGTGATCATGGGGAATCCGGCGCTTGCGATACGGCGGTGGGCGTGCCGGTTCGCCGGGCTCGGGACGGCCAACGCCACAGCAGCCAGACCAGGGCTGCCAGCGTCAGCCACACCAACGCACAAAGGATGACCGCCACCGCCGGAAGAAGAGGCTCGTCGTGAGTGGTCTGCGGCCAGAGCCGCCAAGTGTCCACGTACGCGACACCGATACCGGCAAGCAGGATCGGGACAGCGACAACCGTCCCCACGACACGTACATAGCGATGACGACGGAAGATCAGCAGGACCCCAAGCAGCAGCCCGGTGAGTGCGAAGATCGGCATGGCAATGTACAGGGTCAAAAACCCGGTGAAATCAGAGGCCATCGCAGGCAGCGGGAGAAACAACAGCGCAGTTGCTGCCCATCGGACTGGTGCGGCTACTGAATCGCGGGCTGACTTACACATGGGTCGTCCTTGGGGTGCAGCCGGTTGCCCGGGATGACGGCCATCTTAGCCGAGGCGGTCATGCGCAGGTCATGCCAACGGCCCCCTGTCCCGGGCCAACGGCATGCAGATCAGACACCGCCGAGCCGGACCACCTGGTACACCGCCATATTCTGCTCGGCCAGCGCCCGCACCACCTCGGGAATCAGCTGCATCGGCAGGTCCACTTCGTAGCCGTGTGGACGCGCGTGCAGCAGAGAGGCGTCGAAATCAAAGGCAGGGTGGTCCCGGGCCCGTTCGACAAGGAACGTGGTGATCGCCTCGCGCGCGATGCCCTCCCACTCGCCCACTTCGAGATACACCCGGTACAGCGTGTCGCCGTAATCGTCGGGCGTGCCGTGCACGGATGCCACCGCTGAATCGGTCATCGCGTCCTCCTGTGTGGGCGCAAGCGCCAGGGCCAGCCGAAACCATACACCCCGGTCGGTCCACAGCGCCTGCACACAGTCGCACTTCCGGCAGCCCTCAACGCCCCCGCGGATCCACCAGATCGCTCTTGCTACGCGCAAACACCGGCGCCCCCACATCCAGCTCCGCATCACCCACCGGCCGACCCGCCAAAAAGTCCGTGATGCCGGCGGCGACGGCAGTGTTCCCGAGCCACAGCTCGTTGTCGTGGCTGGCCCCGCGCACCCGCAATGTGCGGCTGTCGCTGAAGCCCGGCCGCAGCGCCTCGGCGTTGGCCGGCGGCGTACGCCCATCCAGCGTGCCACTGATGAACAACACCGGCACGTCGCTGCGCAGCGGGCCGCGGAAAGCATCGCCGAGATCGACCAGCCCCAGGCCATCCCCAAGCGCCGGGAAGGGGAAGTTCAGCGCATCGCCGAACAGGCTCTCGCGTGCCTGCGCCTCGGCCAGTGCGCGGCGCTGCGGAGTCTGGCCCGAGGCCACATCCATCGCCAGCGACATCGCGCCGTGGCTGCCGTACTCACTGCGCAGCAGCAGGACCATCGCCGCCAGCAGATCGTAGTCACCGTTCTCGGCCTCGCGCAGGATCAGCGGAAGCCACTGCTGGGTCATGCGGCGCCCGAGACAGGCACTGATCGCCAACTGCGCGTCGTACTCGCCGATCATCACGGGCTTGCCGCCATGCATGACACTGTGGCCCTGGCGCGGCTGCTCGCGCAGGTCGGCCAGCACGCGCGTCGCCGAGCCGGTCAGATCATCGAATCCGGCCGCCTTGGCCAACACGCTCAGCTCCGCCAGCAGCGCATCGGCCGACAGCGGCAGCTTCAGGGTGTCATCGGGCCCTTCGGTACCCATCAGCACCACGCGGTCCAGACCGGCGCCGTGCAGGCGCACCGTGGCCAGCGCCAGATGCGTGCCGTAGCTCATGCCCCACAGGCTGATCTTCGGCACCTTCAGCGCACGCCGCAGGTCCTCCAGGTCACCAGCACTCTCGGCGGTGGTGTAGGCACCCAGATCCACACCGGCCTTCCGCCAGTACGTCACGCAGCGGACGGCGACGTCGTGCAGCGCCGCGAGCGCGGCATCGCGCTGCAGCGGCTGTGCATCGTCGAACGTGTGCTCGTGCGGGCACGGCGGCGGCGGCTCGGACTCGCCCGCCCCGCGCTGGTCGAGCAGCAGCACGTCGGTCTCGCGCCGGACCTGATCGAACACCGGCCAGCGCGGGCCGCGCCCGGTGCCGATCCCTGAGCCACCTGGACCGCCGGCCAGATACACCACCGGTGCCACACGGCCATCGCCACCCGTTGCCGGAAGGCGCACCACCCGCAGACGCATGCGCGGTCCGTTCGGATCGGCATGCCGACGCGGCACCTCCAGATAGCCCGCCTCGGCGTCGATGGTGCCGTGCTTCTGTGTCTCGAACGCATAGGGAGTGAACACCAGCGGCGCCGAGGCATCGCCTGCCAGGAGGGGTGGCGCCCCAACAAGGGCCAGACACAGCACCGCCAACCGCATGCACCGCGGGCGCCGGCCAGAGGGAGAAGAACGGAACAGGAACAGCGGGGCGTTGGACATGACGGACTCCGGGTAGAAGGAAGGGCGAACCGGGCGCCGAGGGACGGCGCATGCACCACGCCGCCAGCATCACCTTCCCCACGGCAGCCGAGGACGGTCCGTCCGCCGAACAGCTCCAGCCGGGGGTCCAGTGACTCCGTGCAACCGATACGATGGGGCCATGCAGATCCCACGCACCCTGACCGCCCTCGCCGTCCTGCTCATCGCGGTTGCCGCGTGGCTGCTGTTGGTCGCGCCTGCACCAGGCGTGCGCTACTACGAAGCCCAGGAAATGGCGATTGCCACGCTGGGCGCTGATGGCGCATTGCCCACCGCACCACCGACGACACTGGAGTGGCAACCGGCCAACCAACGCGAGCTGGTGCAGTGGCGCGGCCCTTACTGGCTGCGCTGGCGCGTGCCTGCGCCGGCAGCCCACGACGCGGCCGACCGTGCACTGCGCATCTCGGTGCGCGCCGCCAGCCAGCCCTTCTGGAATGGCCAGCCATTGGCTGCCAATGGCACCGTCGGTCGCAATGCGGACGAAGAGCAGCCGGGGCAGGTGGACATCATCCGCGTGCTGCCGCCCTCCTCGCCCAGCGGTACCGACGAGGTGGTGCTGCTCGCCTCCAGCCATCATCGGTGGATCAAGCCGCGCGGTGCGGATGCCTTCGTTGCCATCGGGCCGTCCGCCTCGATCTATGGCCACGGCTTCGGACCGTGGCTGATCGCGGCGCTTGCCACCGGTGCACTCGGTGCGGCGTTCCTGTACTTCCTCGCCGCACAGCGTGGCCGCCCAAGGGTGCCGGGTGCGCGCCTGCTGCTGGCGCTGGGCGTGGTCGGCCTTGCACTGCCCATGGTGGAAGCATGGCGACCGCTGGTGGGCTATGCCTACCTGTGGCACGGCCCGCGACTGCTCATGCTGCTTCTGCTGCACCTCGCCGCAGCGATCCTGCTGCCGGCTTACCTGGCGCGTCGTTTCGGCGTCGCGATGCCGATGACAGCCCGCATGGCCTATCTCGCCACCCTGCTGGCGCTGGCCGCCTTCGTGCCCAGCTTCGACGGCCGCGGTGCCGCACTCCTGCTGCTCAGCCTGCTGACCTCCGCCTACGTGCTGCTGCGCGCCCGTGGCGAGCCTGACCAACGCTGGCCGATCCTCACATTGGTCTTGGCAGGCGCACTGGCCGTGCCCTTGGCCGGCGGCATCTTCCTGGATGGCCCTTACTTCCTGTTCCTGGCCGTGCTGATGGGCTTTCTGCTGATCCGTCACGCCGCCCAGCTGCGCGCCTTGGACCATCACAACGCGCTTTTACGGGAAGAGCGCGCCCGCCTCTCGCTGCAGTTGCTGCAGCGAGGGATTCACCCGCATTGGCTGATGAACACCCTCACCGGCCTGCAGGAGCTGATCGAACAGGCACCGATGCGCGCGAGCCGCTTGGTCGAATCGTTGGCTGAGCAGTTCGACCGCCTGCGCGAGAGCAGCACCCGCCCCAGCGTACCGCTGGACGAAGAGCTGGCGCTGTGCCGCAACCACCTGGACATCGTCGGCCTGGCGCTCGATCGCCACATCGGTTTCGAGATCGAGGGCGAGCACACCGGCCTGTGGCTGCCGCCCGGCGTGCTGCATGCCCAGGTCGAGAATGCGCTGACTCATGCAGGAGCCGTCGCGTGTGCCGAGCATCCCTTCCGCCTGCGTATCCAACGCGAGGGCGACCGTTGGATGCTGGAACTGCGCAGCGCATGTGGCACCGCCCCGCATCGCGGGCAAGGCACGGGCACTCGCTACATTGAGGCAAACCTGGCGGCCACCTGTCCCGAGAGCTGGCGCTTTGAACAAGGTCCCGATGGCAACGACTGGTACGGCCGCATGGAGCTGACATGCGCATCCTGATCGTCGAAGACGAACTGCTGGTTCGCCAGCGGCTGCTGCGGATGTGTACCGAACTGGCTGGCAGCCGCGCGCGCTTCGATGCCGTGGCCGACCTGGACGCTGCCGGTGACCGGCTGCAGCGGAGCGTGTATGACGGCCTGCTGCTGGATTTGAACCTGGGTGGTGAGGATGGCTTCGACCTGCTGAAGCGCGTCGTGGCTGGGCGATACCACTGCGTGGTGGTCTCCGCGCATCGGAAGCGGGCGCTGCAGGCGTTTGAGCATGGGGTGCTGGATTTCGTGCCGAAGCCCTTCTCACGCGAACGACTGGGGCAGGCGCTGGAACGGCTGCTGGATGTTGGGCGGTATCGGTCTGGCGCCGCGCGCTACCTGGGCGTCTGGCATGCACAGGGGACGGCGATGGTTGAGCTGGCCGATGTGATCTGGATTCGTGCTGATGGGGACTACAGCGAAGTACGTATGCGCGATGGGCGCAGTGAGCTGCACGACAAATCGCTGGCGAGTCTTACTGCCGTGCTACCGCCGGACTTTGTGCGCTGCCATCGGTCGTATCTGGTCAATCTGACGCATGTGCGGACGTTGCATGCTGCTTCAGGGAGCCGGTATTGGCTGGTGTTGAATGACGGGGCTGAGGTGCCGGTGGGGCGGGCGTTTGTTGAGGAGATTCGTAGGATCATCGGGTCGACCGGTTGAATCCAGGTCCACAACGCGGCATGTAGCGCACGAGCACAATTTCGCCATGCATCGCTGGTTTGACTTCACGCTCCGGCGACCGGTAAGTCTACGGCGCGAAAGCCACTTCCCACTTGCCGTACGGCGTCAGCCCGAGCGATTGTGCAAGTGCATTCGATGCGACGTTGTCACACTGGCAGCGGTACTGCGCCCCATATCCACGGCTCTCAGCATGACCAACCATGGCTCGCACCAACGAAGTTGCCAGGCCCCTACCTCGCGCGCGAGGCATGGTCAGTACGCCCATATCCGCAATGGCTGCGCCGCCCCATGGGTAGATGCTGGCCACCGCCAATAGTTGCGACTCAACGAACGCGCCGAATGTCGCCCAATGCCCTAGCTCTACAGACGCGTCATTCTGGTCATCTACCGAGATCTGCGACATGAATTCATCGAACAGCGACGCATCATCAGAGGCCAACTGGCGAACCTCAACCGCGTTGACGCTGCCCGCGGGCGGCAATCCGGTAGCTGCCACGTGGTAGATGACATCTGGCGCATGCAGTTCGACGCCAGCAGTGTGAAGCGCCTCGCGTAGCCATTGCAGTGAGACCGGCGGGCTGCCCGAAGCAACTCCCAATGTGGAGGCCGTGTTTGGGGAAATGGCAGCGCGCGTGCTGCCATTGGCAAGCATCACGATCATTGCCCGTCACTCGTCGGTGAGGCTGGGGTTTATGACGAGACTGAAGCTGTCCCGAGTAGACACACGGATGCCCGACTCAAAGAGTCCATTCCAATATAGAGCAACGGCGGAAGCACGTTGGTACATTTTTGACTCCACAGTTTGCTTGAAGAGTTCGATTCTGCATCGTTGGAAGCAGTTGCTAACATTGCAAGCTACTCCTCCCTGAAAGGACGTGGCCGCATGCCTTTCCTCCCGGCGTTTCGCCGAGTCGCAGCGCTGACGCTCGTGGCATTGCCGGTCTGTCCGTTTGCTACCTTATCAGCGGCGGAGCCTGCTTCCGAGACCCGCGCCTTCATCCACCCCATCAACAATGCCGAAGACGCCCCCTTGATAGAACTGGGCAGCAACGGCCTGCTGCGCTATGCCTTGTACTCCGAACGCGGTAGCGATCACGCCCGCAACATCGTCCCGGACTTCTCCCGCGCCGGCTATCAAGGCGGCGGCGTCAGTCTGCCCACGCGCTCCAGCATTCCTGTTATCGAGGTCCTTGAGCCAAACGTGGAGGGTGACGACTATCCCCGCATCCAGGCAGCCATCGACGCGGTCGCCGTCCGTGCCCAGGACAGCCGGGGCATACGTGGCGCAGTCCTGCTCCGGCGCGGCGGCTATAGGTTGAGCAAGACGCTGACCATCCAGGCCAACGGCGTGGTGTTGCGCGGTGAAGGTCGAGGTGCCGACGGCACGGTAATCCGCTCCGGAGTCAGCGAGCGACAGGGCAGAATTCTTGAAGTGGGCAGCAGCGAATCCGCGGTTCCCCGCGCCGCTCTGGATCCACGCCGGACCGCCATCACCATGGACTACGTGCCGGTGGGAGCGACGCGGATCACGGTGCAGTCCGCAGCCGGCTATCGCGTGGGCGATACGGTGTCGATCGCGAGGGAACCCAATGCCCGCTGGGTAGGCCCCGAGGGTATCGATACCGCACGATACCGCTGGACGGCCAGCGACTACGCCACGTACAGCGAACGCGTCGTCACCGCGGTAGATCGTGACACGATCACTCTCGATGCCCCGATCATGGATGCCATCGGGTCGCGCTTTGGTGGCGGCAGCGTCTATCGCACGGATCCGGTCCGTATCTCGCAGGTTGGCATCGAAGACCTCCGCCTTGAAGGTGACCCCCAGACCGGTATGGTCAACGGCACCGCCGATTCCGGCCCCTTTACCGCACTCCGCCTGGGTGCAACGTACAACTCATGGGTTCGCGATGTAACCGTGCGTTATGTATCGCATGGCTTCGTGACCCGTAATGGCGCGCAGTTCAATACCCTCCAGGACATCGCCTATCTCGACCCCAGGTATGGCGAAACCCAGGGCGCCCGCCGCTATGTGTTCCTGTACGAGGGCAACGCCGCCTTCAATCTGATCCAGCGCTGCTACAACCAGGGCGGCCGGCATACCTTCGTCATCGGTGCACGGGTACCCGGCCCCAACGTGTTTCTGGACTGCCTGGCCGTGGGCGACAGCAACGACAGCGGCCCCCATCATCGTTGGTCCACCGGCACGCTGTACGACAACACCAAGGGATACATGCTGCGGGCACAGAACCGCCGGTACAGCGGAACGGGGCACGGGTGGGCGGGCGCGCAGCAGATGTTCTGGAACACCGAGCACGACATCTACGTCGTCCAGGCGCCGCCCTTCGCGATGAACTGGAGCGTAGGACAGGTGGGCGCTACTGCACCGGGGAAATTCCCGCCTGAGGAGCCTGCGGGGATCGTGCAGTCCATGGGCCAGGTGGTGACACCTCGCAGCCTGTATCTGCAGCAGTTGCGTGATCGTCTCGGCGTACAGGCGGTGATCAACGTCACCACTGAAGCACAACGTGACGGACGTATCTGGGACAGTCTGGCAGCTGGTGCGGGGGAATAGCGCTCGCATCAGAGAGAGCTGGCAGCCATCGCTTTGACGATCGGCTCTGCGGTAAGCGGTAGGTGGAGGGCACAACCCAACAAAAAAGCCCCCGTTTCCGGAGGCTTTTTCGACTGAATCATGGTGGGCGGTACAAGGTTCGAACTTGTGACCCTTGCCGTGTGAAGGCAATGCTCTACCGCTGAGCTAACCGCCCGATGCTGCTGAGCCGCTCATTATAGGGCGGCAAATTTGGACGTCAACGGTTTCGCCGAAATTTCTTCACATCGTGTGCGTGGGCTTGTCCGCGGTCAGGATGCCGGCCAGCAGGGTCTCGATCCGGTGGCGGACGGTCTCCCCTTCCGCGCCATCGGCCAGCTGTACACCGATGCCTGCCGCGCGGTTGCCTTGGGCACCGGCGGGGGTCACCCAGATCACCTTGCCGGCCACCGGCAGGCGCTCGCTGGAGTCCGGCAGGGTGAGCAGCAGGAACACCTCATCGCCCAGGAAGTAGCGCTTGGGCGTGGGCACGAAGATGCCGCCGTTCTTCACGAACGGCATGTAGGCGCTGTACAGCGCGGCCTTGTCCTTGACGGCAAGGGACAGGATGCCCTGTCGGGCGTTGGTGGCGCTCATGCTCTATTCCCCTTGGCGTGCCGTTCGTTGACCTTTCCCCAGGCCAGCAGCAGCTCCACCACCGCAAGATCGGCGCGCACCGTGGTGCGCAGCAGGTCGCGGGTGCGGTTGGCCGCATCGAACCAGGCGGCCAGCTTGTGCAATCGATCGGGATCGGTCAAGCCACCGCCGGTGGCCTGGGCCAGGGCGAGATCGGCGGCGTGGCGAAGGCGCAGGGCGGCGTTGTCGTCGGCGGTCCAGCGCTGGGCCAGTTCCACCGCGCCGGAGCGCCCGGCAACGAGCGCTTCCAGGTCGGTGGCGACCTGACGGCGCAGGGTCAGGCCATCCTCGCGCAGCCACTGGTCGGCCAGGCCGGGGTGGCCACGGGCGGCGTCCAGGGCTTCACGGGCGCTCGCTTCGCTGTGACCGAGGGTCTGCAGCCAGGCGAGGGCTTCCTCGCGCGGCGGCAGCTTGAACTCCAGGCGCTGGCAGCGGCTGCGGATGGTGGCCGGCAGGCGCGCGGGGTCGGCGCTGATCAGCCACAGGTAGCGGCCGGGCTGCGGCTCTTCCAGGGTCTTGAGCAGGGCGTTGCAGGCGGCGCGGTTGATGGCATCGGCGGGATCGACGATCACCACCTGGGCCACGCCGTACTGCGGGGTCAGCGAGAGTTTCTGCGAGACCTCGCGGATCTGCTCGATCACGATCTCGGTGCGCAGCTTGTCGCCGGATTTGTTGGGAATGAACGAGATCCGCTGCAGGTCCGGGTGGGTCCCGGCGGCCAGCAGCTGGGCGCTGCGCTTGGCCGCGGCAGGCTCGCCCTGCCCCAGCACGTGCTCGGCCAGTCGCAGTGCGACGCCCAGCTTGCCCAGGCCGGCCGGGCCGCAGAACAGCAGGCCATGGCCGAGGCGACCGGCGTCGAGCGCGGCCACGGTCTGGTCATAGGCGCGCTGCTGCCAGGGGGAAAAGGGTTCAGCCACGTTCCGGCTCCTGTGCCAACCATGCCTCCACGGCCGCCACCACCGCGCCGGCGACGCCGGCCTGGTCCTGGCTGGCATCGATCAGGCGGTAGCGTGCGGGGTCTTCGCTGGCACGCTGGCGGAACACCGCGCGCACCCGCTGGAAGAAATCATCGTGCTCGCTTTCAATACGATCCGGCCACATGTCGCGGCCGTTGGCGCGCGCACGGCCGACCGCCACGTCCACGTCCAGCAGCAGGGTCAGGCCGGGCAGCAGGCCGACGGCGCGGCGCTCCAGATCGGCGATCCACGCCGGGTCCAGGCCGCGGCCACCGCCCTGGTAGGCGTAGCTGGAATCGGTGAAGCGGTCACACAGCACATAGGCACCGCGCTGCAGCGCAGGGGCGACCACCTGGCGCACGTGCTGGGCGCGGGCGGCGAACACCAGCAGCAGCTCGGCCTCGGCCGAGAGTGGCTCGGCGGCGATCTCCGCGTCCGGCTTGAGCACCAGCGCGCGGATGCGCTCGGCCAGTGCGGTGCCGCCGGGTTCGCGGGTCAGCACCACCTCATGGCCGCGGGCCTGCAGGGCCTCGCGGATCGCGTTGATGGCGGTAGTCTTGCCGGCGCCCTCGCCCCCTTCCAGGCTGACGAAATGCGGGTGCCGGTGCAGCGCGGGACTCATTGGGGTGCGGCCTCGTTGGTGCGTTTGCTGCGCAGTTGCTGCAGGTAGCGGGCAACGGCGGCGTTGTGATCGGTGTAGTTGGCCGAGAAGATGTGCGCGCCACTGCCATCGCCCACGGCCACGAAGTACAGCGCGTCGCCCTTGGCCGGCTGCGCGGCGGCATGCAGCGCGTCGCGCCCGGGCATGGCGATCGGGGTCGGGGTCAGGCCGGCGCGCGTGTACGTGTTGTACGGCGTATCGGTGGTGAGGTCGCGCTTGCGGATGTTGCCGTCGTAGCTGCTGCCGATGCCGTAGATCACGGTCGGGTCGGTCTGCAGCCGCATGCCGATCTTCAGGCGGCGCATGAACACCCCGGCGATCTGCGGGCGCTCGCTGGGCAGCGCGGTTTCCTTCTCGATGATCGAGGCGAGGATCAGCAGCTCATACGGCGAGTTCAGCGGCAGGTCGTCCACGCGGCTGTCCCACGCGGCGGTGAGTTCTTTTTCCATCGCCGCATGCGCACGCTTGAGCACGTCGATGTCGCTGTCGCCACGCTGGTAGACGTAGGTCTCGGGCAGGAAGCGGCCTTCCGGGTGTTCGCCGGGGAAGCCGACCGCCTTCATCAGGGCGGCATCGTCCAGTTCGTCGGTGGTGTGCACCAGCGGATCGGCACGCTTGAGCGCAGCACGCAGCTGACGGATGTTCCAGCCTTCCACGATGGTGACGCGGTGCTGCAGGACACGGCCCTGGCGCATGCGGGTCAGCAACTCGCGCGGGGTCAGCGCGGGATCGAGCGCGTATTCACCCACCTTGAGCTTGCCGGCGGCATCGAGCTGGCGTGCCAGCAGCTGCCACTGGGTGTCGCTGCCTTCGTCCACGCCGGCCTGGCGCAGCTTGCCGAGCACGGTGCTGAAGCCGTCACCGGAGGCGATCACCACGCTCTCCGCGCTGGGGGTGAGCGGTGCATCGGCGAACGCGCCCTGGCGATACCAGAACCATGCGCCTGCGGCCGCGACCAGCAGGGCCAGCACCAGCAACACGGCCAGTACGGCCAGACATCCCCGTTTCGCACCCGCCATGGTCACCTCGAATCAAATTCTTCGCCGCGCAGCATACCGCGCGGGTACTGCACACTGCCAAACGGCTCAGGCGTCGCTGCCCAGCGCCCGCAGCAGGCCACGGGCCTTGGCGCGGGTCTCGTCCAGTTCCTTGTCGGCCACCGAATCGACCACGATCCCGGCCCCGGTGCGGAAGCTGGCGGTATCGCCGGCCACTTCGGCGGTCCGGATCAGGATGTTCAGGTCCAGGTCGCCATCGCGGTTCAGCCAGCCGAACGCACCGGTGTAGGCGCCGCGCGCGGTCTGCTCCAGCTCGGCGATGATCTGCATGCAGCGCACTTTGGGGCAGCCGGTGATGGTGCCGCCGGGGAAGGTCGCGGCGATCACCTGGCCGGGGCTGACCTCCTCACGCAGGCGGCCACGCACGTTGCTGACGATGTGGTGTACGTGGGCGTAGCTCTCCACGGTCATCAGCTCATCCACCTCCACGCTGCCCGGCGCGCAGATGCGGCCGAGGTCGTTGCGCTCCAGATCGATCAGCATCACGTGCTCGGCGCGTTCCTTGGGATGGCCAACCAGTTCCTGGATCCGCGCGGCATCGTCATCGCCGGCAAAGCGCGGGCGGGTGCCGGCGATCGGGCGGGTCTGTACGTCATCGCCATGCACCGAGACCAGGCGCTCGGGCGAAGAGCTGACCACCGCCCTGCCCTGCGCCATGAACAGCCCAGCGAACGGTGCGGGGTTGGCCACGCGCAGCTGCGCGTACAGCGCCTGTGGCGAAAGCACCTCGGCGAACTGCGCGTTCCAGCGGCGCGACAGGTTCACCTGGAACACGTCGCCCGCGCGCAGGTAATCGATCACCTTGCCGACGCCCTCGGTGAAGCGCGGTGGCGCGTCTTCGCCGATGGCCACCGGTGGCTGCCACGTCGGCAACGGGGCCAGCGCGGCGGCCGCGGCAAGGTCGTCCTGCAGGGTCTGCAACAGCGTGGCCTGACCGGTCTCGCATACGGCATGGAACTGGCCGAGCACGCGGTCGTGCAGCACGGCCGCCGGGCAGCGCAGCGCCAGCGCCGACGGCAGCCCATCGGCGCGCGCCGGCAAGGCCAGCACTTCTTCGATCTGCCCGGCCAGTTCGTAATCCAGCATCAGTGCCCAGCCACCGCGGAACGGCAGTGTGGTTTCTTCGCGCGGCAGCCGCAGCGCAGCCCAGTGCGCGTCCAGCACCTCCAGGAAGCGGCCGTCATGCGCCACGCCATCGGCATCACGCACCACGCCATCGGCGTGCAGCGCGAGCACCTCACCGTTGCCCATCAGCAGCAGGTCCCAGCGCCCCTGTGCGGTGCCCGAGGCGGTGGACTCCATCAGCAGCGGGTAGCGCTGCGGGGCCAGGCGCTGCAGGGCCAGCAGGTCGGTGGTGGCGGGCAGCGGAAGCGTCTGGAACATGACAGGACACCGGAAGGGCGCGCAGCGTGCGCGGGGGCCAGATACACCAAGGCCGCCATGATGGCGGCCCGGGTGGGAATACACGGAACGGGCGGTCAGACGCGCTTGAACACCAGCGTGCCGTTGGTGCCGCCGAAGCCGAAGCCGTTGGACATCACCACATCGACCTTGGCTTCGCGTGCCGTGTTGGGCACGTAATCCAGGTCGCAGCCCTCGCCCGCTTCATGCAGGTTGATGGTCGGCGGGATGATGTTGTCGCGCAGCGCCAGCACCGAGAAGATCGCTTCCACGCCGCCGGCCGCGCCGAGCAGGTGGCCGGTCATCGACTTGGTGGAGCTGACCATCATCTTGTAGGCGTGGTCGCCGAAGGCGGTCTTCATGGCCATGGTTTCGCCCAGGTCGCCCAGCGGCGTGGAGGTGCCGTGCGCGTTGAGGTAACCGACCTGCTCCGGGGTCACGCCGGCATCCTTCAACGCCATGGTCATGCAGCGTGCCGCGCCTTCGCCGTTCTCGCTCGGGGCGGTCATGTGGTACGCATCCGAGCTGGCGCCGAAACCGGCAAGCTCGGCATAGATGCGCGCGCCACGCGCCTTGGCGTGTTCGTACTCTTCCAGGATCAGGATGCCGGCACCGTCGCCGAGCACGAAGCCGTCGCGTTCCTTGTCCCACGGGCGCGAGGCTTCTGCCGGCGCATCGTTGCGGGTGCTCATCGCCTTCATCGCGCAGAAGCCGCCCAGGGCGGTCGGCGAGGAGCCACGCTCGGCACCGCCGACCACCATCACGTCCGCATCGCCGTACTGGATCATGCGCATCGCGGTGCCGATCGAGTGGTTCGAGGTCGCGCAGGCGGAGACCGCCGAGAACGACGGACCCTTCAGGCCGGTGATGATGCTCAGCTGGCCCGGGAGCATGTTGATGATGGTCTTGGGCACGTAGAAGGGCGAGATCTTCTTGCCCTCGTGGAAATCGATGGTCTGCTCTTCGATGCCCAGCAGGCCGCCGATGCCCGCGCCCACGATGGCGCCGACGCGCTCGGCGTTGCCGTCGGTGATCTCCAGGCCCGAATCGTTCAAGGCCATGAAGGCGGCACCGAGGCCGTAATGAATGAACGGGTCCATCTTCTTGGCATCCTTGCCAGTGACCCGGAATTTGCCGAACTGTTCGTTGTCGGCGGTGATGTCGAAGTCCCTGACCTCACCTGCGATCTTGGTGGTGAAACGGTCCAGGTAGGACTGCGAAACGTTGGTCAGCGGACCGATGCCGGAACGGCCTTCGGTGATGCCCTTCCAACTGCTGGCCATATCATTGCCCAATGGCGAGACCATGCCCATGCCGGTAACGACGACGCGACGCTTCATTGCAGATTCTCCTGACCCGGGTGTTGCGGGTATCACGCGGTAAAACGCTCAAAAGCACAGGGCCGCAAGCGCGGCCCCATGGGTTTGCCGCACGCGGTCGCAGCAATCGCCACGGCCGCGCGCGAGCCGCCTGACATCAAGCCTTGACGTGGGCGTTGATGTAGTCGATCGCAGCCTGCACGGTGCTGATCTTTTCGGCTTCTTCGTCCGGGATTTCGCACTCGAACTCTTCTTCCAGCGCCATCACCAGTTCAACGGTGTCCAGCGAGTCAGCGCCCAGGTCATCGACGAACGATGCGCTGTTGGTGACTTCCTCTTCCTTGACGCCAAGCTGTTCGACGACGATTTTCTTGACGCGTTCTTCGATGGTGCTCATTGGATATCGCTCCAGATGGAGTAGTGGTTCAAAAATGACGCCATCCGGTGAGGGATGACCGTGGGATAGTGTAGTGGAAACCAGCGACACCTTGCATTGCAGCAAAACATCAAACGGATCAACCACTTGCGGCGCAATCCATGCGCCACATGCTTACGGCATGTACATGCCGCCGTTCACATGGAGGGTTTCGCCGGTGATGTAGCTGGCCGAAGGACCGGCCAGGAACGCCACCGCGTTGGCGATATCGGACGGCTCGCCGAGCCGCTCCAGGGCGATCGACTTGACCAGGCCGGTGCGCTGCTCTTCCGGCAGGGCCTTGGTCATGTCGGTGTCGATGAAGCCCGGCGCGACCACGTTGACGGTGATCCCGCGCGAGCCGATTTCCTTGGCCAGCGACTTGGAGAAGGCAATGATGCCGGCCTTGGCCGCGGCGTAGTTGGCCTGGCCGGCATTGCCGGTCACGCCGATCACCGAGGCGATGTTGATGATGCGGCCCTTGCGCGCCTTCATCATGCCGCGCATGACGGCCTTGGAGGTGCGGAAGACGCTGGTCAGGTTGGTGTCCAGGATCGCCTGCCAGTCTTCTTCCTTCATCCGCAGCAACAGGTTGTCGCGGGTGATGCCGGCGTTGTTGACCAGGATGCTGATGGCGCCGAATTCCTTGGCGATACCGTCCAGCACGGCCTCCAGCGCAGCAGCGTCGGTGACGTTCAGCGCGCGGCCGTGGCCACCCACGGCCGCCAGGCGCTCGCCAATGGCGGCGGCACCGGCATCGGTGGTGGCGGTGCCGATGACGGTCGCGCCCTGCGCGGCCAGTGCATCGGCGATCGCGGCACCGATACCCCGGCTGGCGCCGGTGACCAGTGCGATTTCACCCTGAAGGGGCTTGCTCATCTCATTTCCTCAAACGGGACCGGCCTGGCCGGTCTGGCGCGAAGCCATTCCAGCACGGGCGCGATCGGAAGACATCAGGCGGCCCAGGTCTCGCGGGCCGTCTCGAAATCGGCGGGCGTGGACAGTGTGCGCGCGTCCAGCGATTTGTCGATGCGCTTGATCAACCCGCTCAGCACCTTGCCCGGGCCGCATTCGGCCACGCGGGTAACGCCGCGGGCGGCCAGCGCCTGCACGCAGCCGGTCCACTGGACGGGCAGGTACAGCTGCTGGACCAGCGCCTGGCGGATCGCATCCACGCCGTCATGCACGCGGGCATCCACGTTCTGCACCACCGGCAGGGCCGGGGCGCGCCAGTCCAGGCCGGCCATGGTTTCGGCCAGGCGGTTGGCGGCTTCGCGCATCAGCGGGGTGTGCGAAGGCACGCTGACAGCCAGCTTGACGGCCTTGCGGACGCCCTTCTCGGCCAGCAGCGCCAGCGCGCGATCCACGGCAGCAGCGTCGCCACCGATGACGATCTGCCCGGGCGAGTTGTAGTTGGCGGGAACGACGATCTGGCTGCCGGCGGCCTGCTCGCAGACCTCCACGACCAGGGCGTCTTCGGCGCCGAGGACGGCGGCCATCGCACCCACGCCGGTCGGGGCGGCTTCCTGCATCAGCTGACCACGCAGGCGCACCAGGTGGGCGCCGTCACGCAGGGTCAGCGCACCGGCCGCCACCAGGGCGGTGTATTCGCCGAGGCTGTGGCCAGCCAGGACGGCCGGCTGGGCGCCACCCACGGCGTTCCAGGCACGCCAGACGCCGATGCTGGCGGCCAGCAGGGCCGGCTGCGTGTATTCGGTACGGTTGAGCATTTCCTCCGGACCGCCCTGCGACAGCGCCCACAGGTCGACACCGGCGCCGTCGGAGGCTTCGGTGAAGGCCTCGCGGATCTGCGGGTGCAGCTCGGCCAGTTCGGCCAGCATGCCCAGCGACTGCGAGCCCTGGCCCGGGAACACGAATGCGAGATTGGTATCGGTCACGCGATCATCCGCCTGCAAAAATCGAACGGCGAATGATAAAGGGGAACGTCGCCCTTCGTCTGTACTGCCGCGTATGTGGGGGTGGCCCGTCAGGTGAACAGCTGGAGGATGTCCAGGTCGCCGTCGCTGAAGAAGTCGATGCAGATCACGGCCAGCATCAGCACGCCCAAGGTGGTGGCGCCATGGACGATCAGAATGGAGTGGGCCAGTGCGCGGGCGGAGCGGCCCATCTTCATGCTGGCGCGGGCCAGCCCCTGCAGGCGGCCGGTGACGTCGTGGGCATGCGCCAGCACCGGAGCTTCGGCACCGTCCATCGCCTGCGCCATGAGGGTCTGCAGCTGTTGCGGGCGCTCTTCGTAGTACTTGGCGACACCGTAGCCGAACATCAGCCAGTCGCGGGCCTGGGCCTGGGCGAGGTCCATGACTTCCAGGGGATCTTCTTCGAAATCGATGAAGCCGATCTCCTTGCCATCCCAGGTGAGGTTGCGCGGGAGCGGCTGGCCGAAATACGCGCCTTTGCTGTGCGCCTGGGCGATGGCATTCATCGCGGCGGACACGAGGCGGTCACGGCCGGCATCATCGGCTTCGCGCAGGCAGGTATTGAACGAGGAGCCGTTGTCGCCCAGCACCAGGGCAGCGTGACCGCTGCCGATCACGTTGGGGACGTTGACCCCTTGCGCCTGCAGTTCGGACAGGCGGCGGGCTTCGGTTTCGCGGGCGGCGTCGCCGCCACGGTGCGGCGGTGGGCGCAGGGCATCGAGCTGGAAGCGGCGGGCGATGAAGTTCAGCAGGCCCAGCGCGACCACGCGGCTTCCTTCGCCGTACTGCTTCAGCCAGGCGCGCTGCCCTTCAATGACGATGGGCTCAACCATGACAGTTCTCCTGAAATGCGTACGGCCCCGTAATGGGGCCGTAACGACAGCGTCACGTTGTCGTAACTGACACTATCAATAGCGCAGCAGAGCAGAACCCCACGTGAAGCCGCCGCCGAAGGCTTCCAGCAGCAGCAGCTGGCCGCGCTCCACGCGGCCGGAGCGGACCGCGTGATCCAGCGCCATCGGCACCGAGGCCGAGGAGGTGTTGCCGTGCTTGTCCACCGTCACCACTACCTGGTCCATGGACATCTCCAGGCGCTTGGCGGTGGCTTCGATAATGCGCAGGTTGGCCTGGTGCGGGATCAGCCAGTCCAGGTCGTCCTTGGTCAGCGCATTGGCTTCCAGGGTTTCGTCGACGACCGAGTCCAGCGCCTTGACGGCGTACTTGAACACGTCGTTGCCCTTCATCAGGATCGCGCCGCGGGCATTGTCGCCCTCGCCGAAACCGGCCGAGACGCCCACCGGGTTCCACAGCAGCTCTTTCTTGCTGCCATCCGAATGCAGGTGGGTGCTGAGGATGCCGGTCTCTTCGTCGGCCTTAAGCACGACGGCGCCCGCGCCATCGCCGAACAGCACGCAGGTGGTGCGCTCGGTCCAGTCGACGATACGGGTCAGGGTTTCCGCACCGATGACCAGCACATGGCGTGCATCACCGGAACGAATGAATTTGTCGGCCACGCTCAACGCGAACACGAAGCCCGAACAGGCCGCATTGACGTCGAAGGCGGGGCAACCGCTCGCACCGAGCTTGGCCTGGATCAGGCACGCGGTGGACGGGAAAATCAGATCAGGCGTGGTGGTGCCCACCACGATCATGTCGAGCTGCGAAGCGTCGATACCGGCCGCTTCAAGCGCACGTACCGCGGCGTGGTAGCCGAGGTCGCTGGTGGTCTCGCCTTCGGCCGCAATGTGCCGTTCGCGGATACCAGTGCGCGATTGAATCCACTCATCGCTGGTGTCGACCATTTTCTCCAGATCCTGGTTGGTCAACACTTTTTCGGGCAAATAACTACCGGTGCCCGCGATCCTCGAGTAGATCCGCTTGCTCATTGCATGTCCTGTAGCTCGATCGCCAAACGTGACGATCGGGAAGAATGGGGTAAAGGCCGCCGCCCGACCGGGCAGCGGCCTTCACAAATCAATCTTCTTCGACGGCCGAGTTCGACTTGGTCGTGATCACCTTCTTGCCGCGGTAGAAACCGTCAGCGGTGATGTGGTGACGCAGATGCACTTCACCGGTGGTCGGATCGGTGGACAGCTGCTTGGCGCTCAGGGCGTCATGCGCACGGCGCATACCGCGGCGGGACGGGGTGACACGGGATTTCTGCACAGCCATGGGATTGCTCCAAACTCGGTTCGTTTTGCTTCGTCGTATCGTCGCGCAGGACGCCAGCGCCCAGCACAGTTTTCGCTTTCGCCGCAGCCGCCGACGACAATCCGGCTGCTATTGTTTTTTCAGTGCCGCCAACGCCGCGAACGGATTGGCCTTGCTGATTTCTTCTTCGGTCGGTGCCCAGTCCTTGTCCACGGCCTCACCATCGGGAGACAGCGGCACGACGGGCACGGCCAGGACGAGTTCGTCCTCGACCAGTTCCAGCGGTCGCAGCATGCCGTCTTCCGGCACCAGCCACGGTTCCCAACCTTCCGGCAACGAGGACTCTTCCTCTTCGCTGCGGATCAGGCCGAGCCGCTGCACCATCGAAACCGGCAACAGGAAACGCTGCAGGCTGCGCTGACAGATCAGCGGCAGCGCGGTGTCGATGGACAGTTCAACATAGGATACCTGCAGGATGTCGTCGTGCGCGAATTCCAGTGCATAGGTGCACGTTCCTTCGGTATCGGCGACAAGGCCCTGGAGGCGGGTCAATTCCGCTAGATTCACCTGGCCGTCGAAGCACCTGCGCGCTGCGACCATCCGCCAAGCATCCAGCATTTCGGGCACGTTTGCGGACATAAGCCGCTGAATGTTAAGGATCGCCCGGCCCGCTGTCAAATGCCTGCGCAGTCAGGTTGCCGATCCTTGCCCCGAGGGGCCAGACTGCCGCCCTTCCGTGCCCGGTATTGTCGCATGACCCCGCTGCTGCTTGCTTCCACCTCCCGCTACCGCCGTGAATTGCTGGAGCGGCTCGGCCTGCCCCTGGAGACCGCCCGTCCCGAGGTGGATGAGACGCCGGGCCCCGGCGAAGCCCCAGAGGCCGTGGCGGTTCGCCTGGCGCGGGCGAAGGCCGAGGCCGTCGCCCGCCTGCACCCCGGCCGATGGGTGATCGGCTCGGACCAGGTGGCGGAACTGAACGGCGCCCCGCTGGGCAAGCCGGGCACCGTGGAGGGTGCGCAGGCGCAGCTGGCCGCGATGTCCGGGCAGGTGGTCGCCTTCCACACGGCCGTGAGCCTGGTGCGCGACGGCGAAGCCCTGGAAACCTGTGATCTGACCCGGGTCCACTTCCGGGCGCTGAGCCCGGCCGAGATCGCCCGCTATGTGGCCGCCGAGCAGCCGCTGGACTGCGCTGGCAGCTTCAAGTGCGAAGGCCTGGGCATCACCCTGTTCGACGCGATCGAGAACCGAGACCCGACCGCGCTGATCGGGCTGCCGCTGATCGCAGTGAGCCAGTTGCTGCGGCAGGCCGGCTACACCCTGCCTTGAGGCTCAGCGCAGCTGCAGTGCTTCCAGGCAGCCGGCATCGAGGTGACCGGTGGCCCAGCCGACCCAGCGCCCTGCCAGCGGCATGGCCAGGCCCACGGGGCGTCCACTGCATTGAAGAACCAGCCGCGGTGCGTTGCTCTGGGCGCTGAAATCGATACGCCAGGCCCAGCCACCGAGGGTATTGCGCACCGCCACGAGGGACACATCGCCGATCGGGACGGCCACGCTGCTTGCTGTCGTCGCCCCGCCTTGCAGATACCGGGCCTCAGGCCAAGCGAACATGGCCACCCCATGCGCGCGCAGGCTCGGTAGTGCCGCCTGCACTTCGCCGGGCACGCTCTCGCCATGGGTCTGGTCCGGATCGACCACGCCGGCCGCGGCAGCCGTGGCGGTCATGTTCGCCACCCGCTGCATGCTGGCGCCGAGGTAGGCCATCCACGCTGTACTCGGCACGGCCACCAGCGCAAGCAGGAGTGCGCCCCAGGCCGCCCGCCGCGGGCGGCGCAGGCCGATCCGTATGGTCGCCCACAGCACCAGGCCGGACCAGAACAGCCACGACCAGGGCACATACCGCGGCGCGGCCAACTGCGTCGGGTAGTCGGCGAAATAGGTCCAGCGACTGAGCGCGACCAGCCCGCCCACTGCCACGCCAAACCACGCCATCGCCAGCGCCACCGACTCCCCTGCCCCGGCGCTGCGGCCGCGCTGCCAGGTTCGCCAGGTCATACCGCAGAGCGCGGCCAGCCCGGCCGCACCGATCAGCAGATGCGGCCAGCGCGAGGTCAACACCGGTCCGAACAGCGCCTGATAACTGCTCGCCACGGCATGCACTACATCGCGCACCGGCGCGAACGGCAATTGCTGCGCCGCGGCCGGATCCAGTGCCGGCCAGGCCAGATAGATGAAGGGCGAGGCCAGCCAGCGCAGCAACACGTCCAGCTGCGGCAGCGGGGCCACCGCCATCTGCGCAGGCATCCCGGTCCGCCCCATGCCCAGGTGCAGCCCGACCGCCACGAGCAGCCCGGCGATCCATGGCACCCAATGCGACAACGGCGCATGCCGCACCACCAGCACCGCCGCCAGCCCCACGAACACGGCCACGCCGCTGCCGAAGGAGAATGTCGCTGCCACGCCGCACACGGCGGCCAATACGGCACCGCGACGGTCCCCGCGCAGCAGCAGGGCGGCGCCTGCCATCAGCGCCACGGTGATCAGGTACGCGTGGACCGATTCGTTGGCATGGGTGAGCGCCCGCTGGCTGCCCAGCCAGAAGATCGACAGCGCTGCGACCACGGTCGCGGCGGCGCGCACCGGCGGTGCTAGGGCATCGGACCTGATGATCCGGGCCAGCAGCCAGACCGTCGCCAGTGCCAAGGCCACACCGGTACCGATCTGCAGCCATTGATTGCCATGCAGCCACTCCAGCTCGGCATAGCGCACCAGGTTCGGCAGGATTTCGCGGTGGCCGTTGTCTGACACCAGCACATTGGCCGGCCACGGCATTTCCAGCAGCTTCTGGGTGAAGCGCCACGGATCGGCGTACAGCACGCGCGGCGAGAGCCATACCATCGCTGCAACGCCCACCGCGATGATTGCAGCCACCGCCAACCACAGCAGGCGAATCAGCGCAGGCGACACCGGCGTGGCAGCCTGGGACACGGGCAACGGGGGAGATTCCTGCGAGGCATTGCGCATGACGTGGTCATCCATGAAGACACATGCGCTCAGCGCGCGGGGACGGTGAAGGCCTGTTCCTGCCACTGCTCCACGCTGCCGTCCTTGCCGTACAGCGTCATGCCGAGCCAATGACGACCGGGCGTGAGGTGGTGGGTCTTCAACGTGGCATCGAAGGCCACGTTCGGGTGCTGCGGGTCGGTGGAGATCTTCCACGCGCCGGTAATGTCGTAGGGCCGGCCGTAGACCGCATCGCCCACCGGCGCACCATCGATGAGCAGCTCGACACGTTCGATGCCCACGCCGTCCTTGAAGGCCCAGCCGCGCACGTCCAGCGTGCCACCCACCTTCGCATCCGGCTGCGGCGTATCCAGCCAGGCCATCGCCGGGGTCACGCACGGGCCTGCCACGCGCTCGGCCGGCAGCTTGAACAGCAGGAACCGCTGATAGCCATGATCGTTGCTGACCACGCGCGGCGGCGGCAGCGGCCCGACCTGCTCGCAGACCGCGTGGTAACGCGCCAGCAGATCGCGGTAGCGCTGGTCGCTGGGCGACAGCACCAGCAGCATCGGCGCGTCGCGCTGGCCATCGTGGAGCAGCCCCCACAGCCCCAGCTGCGCACTGCGGCCATGTTTGTCGTTCAACGGGTGGCGCAGCACCTCGATCGAAGGATCGCGCAGCTGGAAGCCCAGCTCCGCGCCCACCTTGAAGTTGCCGGCCAGCACGCGGGTGCCGGGCGGCATGCTTTCCAGCTCGTCGCGCACGGCGCCTGCCAGGGGTTCCCAGCCGGCAAAGTTGCGCGGGTAGTACTTGTAGCCGGCCAGCTGCTCGCGCACGCTCGGGATGGAGACCGTCAGGTAATAGCCGAAGGCCAGGGCGAGCCCGGCACCGGCCAACCACCAGCCGGTACGGCGCAGCCAGCGCGGCCAGCCGTTGAGTACCACCGGCACTGCGATCAGCAGGGCGAGATAGCCGGGCAGCGGCCAATGGAAACTGATGCGCTCCACATCGGTGAAGAAGCCCAGGCCGAAGATGGACAGCGTCGACACCGCGCCGATCAGGCCGAAGTAGCGCCACTGCGCGCGCGCGCCGCCGCCGGAGCGGGTGCCGGCCAGGGCCACCTTCCACATCGCGATGCACAGGATCGGGGTGACCAGCATCGGCTGGATCACCAGGAACCACAGCCCGCTCCACTCGAACGCCCACGGGTGGCGCTCGACCACCTGGAATTTCAGGCCCGCATCATGGTTGTCGGCATTCCACGACAACAGCGGCAGCCACGCCACCACACCGACGGCCAGGGCCACCCAGACGCGCGGATCGCGCAGCATGCGCCGGCCCTGCGGCAGCACCAGCAGCGCAATGAAGCCGACCACGATCACCCCGATGAAGCGATAGTGGCTCAGCGCGCCGATCGACAAGCCGGCCGCCAGCTTCACCGCCGCGGCGGCATCGACACTGCGCAGCAACCGCGCGCCGGCGTCCAGACACAGCACCGCAGCCAACGCCATCGGCACATCGGGCACGGCCAGCATGCCCAGCGTGGCCGACAGCGGCATCAACAAGGTGAGACTGCCCGCCTGCCAACCGGCCACCGCGCCGAACCAGCGCGTGGCGATCCGCGAGACCAGCCACGGCAGCCACGCACCGATCGCCAGGAACGGCAGGCGCAGCGCCAGTACATGGTTGCCGCCCACTTCCACGCCCAGGCGCGCCAGCCATGCGGTCAGCCCGGGCAGGTCCGAATAGGCCGCGGCCAGATGCTGGCCTTCCTGCCAGTAAAAAGCTTCGTCCACGAACAAGGGCAGACGTGCGGCCACCACCAATTTGACGGCGGTGACCAGCGTCCACAACAACAGGAATATGGTGCGTGCGCGTTGTTCGCCCTGCATTGCTCTATAGAATCAGTGGAATCATCGAATCGAGACGGACATGGATCATTCGCCCCCCGTGCCAGCCATGCTAACCGATGTACTGCGACAGTCCCTTCGCGCCGCCCAGGATCAGGTCAACGGGCTGGTGCTGGGCAAGGCGCAGGAGGTGCGGCTGGCCTTCGTGGCGCTGCTCTCCGGCGGCCATCTGCTGATCGAGGACCTGCCCGGGCTGGGCAAGACCACCCTCGCCCACGCCATGGCCTCCAGCCTCGGGCTGGGCTTCCAGCGGGTGCAGTTCACCTCCGACCTGCTGCCTGCCGACGTGCTCGGCGTCTCGGTCTACGACGCCGGCAGTCGGCAGTTCCAGTTCCATCCCGGCCCCGTCTTCACCCACGTGCTGCTCGCCGATGAGATCAACCGCGCGCCGCCGCGCACCCAGAGCGCACTGCTGGAAGCGATGGCCGAGCAGCAGGTCACCCTGGATGGCGTGACCCATCCCCTGCCCGATCCGTTCTTCGTCATCGCCACCCAGAATCCGGTCGACCTCTCCGGCACGTTCCCGTTGCCGGACTCGCAGCTGGATCGTTTTCTGCTGCGCCTGGCGCTGGGCTACCCGAATCCGGAATCGGAGCGCGAACTGCTGCGTGGCACCGATCGCCGCCATCTGATCGCACAGGCCAGCGCGCGTTTGACCGACGTGGAAGTACGCACACTGCGCGAGGCGGTCGGCCAGGTGCATGCCAGCGAGGCGTTGGTCACCTACGTGCAGGCGCTGCTGGCCCGCAGCCGCCAGCATGCAGGCGTCCGCGTCGGCCTGTCGCCGCGCGCCGGCCTGGCCTTGCTGCGCGCCGCCAAGGCACATGCACTGCTGCTGGGCCGCGCGCATGTAGTGCCTGAAGACGTGCAGACTCTGTTCGTCGCGGTGGCCGGGCATCGCCTGGTGCCGGAGGCCGAAGCCGGCAACGGGCCGGCACTGGCCCGCGCGATCCTCCAGACCGTGCAGGTCGACTGAGATGCGCCGCGGCTGGGGAGCCCGCTGGCAGCAACTGCAACATCTGGCGCGACCGCGCCGACCGGAGCACCTGCCGTGCCGGTTCGACCGGCGCCGCATCTATGTGCTGCCGACGCGCTTCGGGCTGTTCGTCGCCGCGCTGCTCTCGGCGATGCTGCTCGGCGCACTGAACTACAACAACAATCCGGCCCTGCTGCTGGCCCTGCTGCTGGCGACCGTCAGCATCGCCAGTGCGATCAGCGCGCATCTGCAGCTTTCCGGATTGCAGGTGGATGCCGTGTCCGCCGAGCCGGTCAGCGCAGGCGCGCCGTTGCGGCTGCGTATCAGCCTCTCGCGCGCCGACACCCGTGCACGCCGCGGCCTGCAGGTGGAGCACGATGGCGTGGCCGCGTTCGGGCATCTGGTCGACAGTGACCAGATCGAAGTGGATCTGGATCTGCCCACACATCGACGCGGCTGGTTCGATCTGGCCCGTATCCGCATCGCCACCACCCAGCCACTTGGCCTGGTGCGTGCATGGTCGTGGGTGTGGCCGGAGACGCCGTTGCTGGTCTATGCCGCGCCGGAAGCGCACGCACCGTCCCTGCCTGAAAGCGGCGGCGATCCGTTGCACACCCGCGTGCACGCCAGTGGCGACGAGCTGCATCAGCTGCGTCCGTATCGCCCCGGCGACCCGACGCGCAGCATCGCGTGGAAACACTCGGCGCGGCGGGACACCCTGCTGGTGCGTGAGTACGAGAAGCCGGTGGGGGTGGAGATCGTGCTGGACTGGTGGCGCCTGGCTCCGCTGGGCACTGAAACGCGGATCGCGCGCATGGCGCGCTGGGTCGACCTGGCCGAGCGCGAAGGCCGGCGCTATACGCTCAAGCTGCCCGGTCAACCGGTGCTCGGGCCCGGCAACGGCAGCGCCCATCACCATCTGTGCCAGCGCGCGTTGGCGCTGTTGCCCCATGACTGACCGCCCCGTCTGCCTGCTCAATGCCGGCGCGCGCTACTGGACGCTGGCCAGCGCGGCGCTGGGCCTGCTGCCGCTGCTGCTGCAGCTGCCCACCGTGCTGGCCGTCGTCATCGCCGGGGTCGCCGTGCTCACCGCGCTGGCCTCGCGCCAGCGTCTGTTGCCAGGCGCGCTGCGCCTGCTGCTAGTGCTTGGCATGCTCGCCGCCATCTACTGGCAGATGGGCCCACGCCCGGGCCGCGATACCGGCTGCGCGCTGCTGGCCGCGATGCTGGCGTTGAAGTCCAGCGAACTGCGCAGCCTGCGCGATGCCCGCAGCCTGGTCGGCTTCGGGCTGTTCGGCCCCTTCGCGGCGTTCCTGCTTGACCAGGGGCCACTGACCATGACGCTGGCGGTGCTGGCGGGTCTGGTCGCCCTGCTCGCCCTGCAACGCCTGGCACATCTGGAGGGTCAGGCGCCGCCGGCACCACTCAAGCGCCAGCTGCATGGCATCGGGCGGCTGGTCCTGCTCGGCCTGCCGCTGGCGCTGGCCGGTTTCTGGTTGTTCCCACGGCTGAGTGAACCGCTCTGGGGCATCCCGGACCGCGCGGTCGGCAAACCCGGCCTGTCCGACACGATGGAGCCCGGGCAGTGGCTGGACCTGATGGCCGACGACACCCCGGCGCTGCGCGTGCAGTTTTTTGGCGCGGTTCCGGAACCGCAGCAGCGCTATTGGCGCGGGCCGGTACTGACCCATTTCGATGGCCAGCGCTGGGAGCAGGACCGGCGACAGATCGAGCGTGCGCCTGCGGCGGTCACCCATGCCACCACCCGGTGGGAGTACCAGATCGACTACGAGCCGACCGATCGCCGGCAACTGGTCGCCCTGGACCTTCCGCTGCAAGCACCGCCCGGCAGCGATCTGGATGCCAACCACAGCCTGCGCAGCCGCGCGGCGTTGAACGCGCTGACCCGTTGGCGACTGACCTCCGCACCGGCCGTGGCCTATACCGACGCATTGACGCCTTACGAGCACCGGCAGGCCCTGCAGCTTCCCGAAGGCCTGAATCCGCGTACGGCAGCGCTGGCCCGGCAGTGGCGGCAGGAGGCGGGCCGCGATGATGCGGCGATCGTGCAGCGCGCGCTTGACTGGGTGCGGGCGAGTTTCGTCTACACCCTGGATACGCCCGAGCCCGGCCGCGATGGCGCGGACGAGTTCCTGTTCGATCAGCAGGCCGGCTTCTGCCAGCATTTCAGCTCCGCGTTCGTGGTGCTGATGCGCAACGCGGGCATCCCGGCGCGGGTGGTGACCGGCTTCGCCGGTGGCCTCCGCAACCCGTATGGCGACTATTGGGTGCTGCGCCGGATGGACGCGCATGCGTGGGCCGAAGTGTGGCTGCCCGGGCGCGGCTGGGTGCGGGTGGACCCGACCGCTGCAGTGGCGCCGGAACGCATCTACGACACTCTCGAAGACCGGCTGGGGACCGGCGCCGCCGGTACCACACTGGACAGCCGCTGGCTGCAGATCGGGCAGATGGGCGACTGGCTGCGCCGGGGCTGGAACGACCTGATCCTGTCCTTCGATGCCAATCGCCAGCAGCAGCTTCTTAAACCGTTTGGTTTCGAGCGGCTGGATCCGACACAACTGGTCGGCATTTTCATTGTCTTCGCACTGGCCGCGCTAGGGTGGATGGCATGGCTGCTGGCCCGCGGCGAACGCGAGCGCGACCCGCTGCTACGGGCCTGGCACCGGCTGGGACGCCGCTACGCACGCTATGGGCTGGCCCGTGCCAGCGCCGAACCGGCTGGCGAGTGGGCACGCCGGGTGGACCGGCAGCGACCCGATCCTGCGCTGCTGTCGCTCAGCGCGCGTTTCGTCCAGGCGCGCTACGCTGGCGCTGACGTCGACCTCACTTCATTATTGCGCGACCTGCGCAGGCATCGCCCGACCTCCGGAGCATCCCCATGAAGATTCAAATCCTGCTTCCCCTTGCTGCCTCTCTGGCACTGGCTGCCTGCGCCACCGCGCCCAAGCCGCTGCAGGGGCAGTTCAGTATGGTCAGCCCGCGTGACGCGGTTCCCACCCAGCAGGTGGGCACCCCGGTACGCTGGGGTGGCCGCATCATCGAAACCAATCCGGGCCAGGGCCAGACCTGCTTCCAGATGATTTCGCGCCCGCTCAACGGCAGTGGCCGCCCGAGCACCACCTCGGCCGACGCCAGCGACGGCCGCTTCATCGCCTGCCGCGCCGGCTTCTACGATCCGGCGGTGTTCGAGCCGGGCCGCGACGTGACCTTCATCGGCAAGATCGGCGGCTACGAGAACACCCGCATCGGCGAGTACGACTATCGCCTGCCGAAGCTGGATGCCGACGTGATCTACCTGTGGCCGGAACAGCGCCAGGTGGAGGTGGTGCCTGCCTACCCATACGGCCCGTGGGGCCCGGGCTGGGGTCCGGGCTGGGGTTACCGCGGCTGGGGCTGGTGGTAACACGCTGACGCAGAAACGCCGCCCTCGGGCGGCGTTTTTGTTTGCGCCGGGTCCGCTCAGCCGTTCGGCGTACCGAAGTGGCCCAGCTGCGCGCCGGCCAGCAGGTGCAGGTGGATATGGAACACGGTCTGCCCGGCATGCTCGCGGCAGTTCATGACGATCCGGTAGCCCTCCTGCGCGAAACCTTCGCGGCGGGCGTACTCGGCCGCCGCCATCGCCAGCTTGCCGATCAGGTGCGCCTGGTCCGGCCGCACGTCATCCAGGGTCGGGATCGCCTCGTGCTTGGGAATGAACAGCACGTGCACCGGCGCCTGCGGGGCGATGTCCTTGAAGCCGAGCACCTCGTCGTCTTCGTAGACGATGGTGGCCGGAATTTCGCGGCGGATGATCTTGCCGAACAGGGTGTCGTGGCTCATGAGGGCACCTCGTGGAACAGGGCCTTGGAGAGTAGCGCGGATGCGCCCCGGGTTTCGATCACCCGCGCGCGGTGCGCGGTGCGCGGCATCATTCCTGGACTTCGGTACGCGTGCCGAAGGCGTGAGACAGCGTGCCGCGATCCACGTATTCCAGTTCGCCCCCCAGCGGCAGCCCCTGCGCGAGGCGACTCGGCCGCACCTTGTGGCTGCGCGCCATCTGCGCCAGGTAATGCGCGGTCGCTTCGCCTTCCACGGTGGCGCTGGTGGCGATGATCAACTCGTTGACCTCGCCCTGCTTCAGGCGCGCCTCCAGCTGATCCAGCCCGAGTTCGCGTGGGCCGATGCCATCCAGCGGCGACAGCCGCCCCTGCAGTACGAAGTACACCCCGCGGAAGCCGGTGGCCATTTCGATCGCCAGGCGATCGGCCGGTGATTCCACCGCGCACAGCTGCTGGCGCTCGCGGCTGCCGTTGGCACAGACCGCACAGATCTCGGTCTCGCTGAAATCCCGGCATTGCTCGCAGTGCCCGATCCGTTCTATCGCCTTGGCCAACACCTCGGCCAGCTTCTGGCCGCCCTCGCGCTCGCGCTCCAGCACGTGATACGCCATGCGCTGGGCAGTCTTCTGGCCCACGCCGGGCAACACGCGGAAGGCCTCGATCAATTGTTCGAGCAGGGGCAGGCTCATGGCGGATCGCTCATCTCAGAAACAAGCGCGCGAAGCCCGAAGGCTTCGCGGCGCGGTCACCACGGTTGCGCCAGGCAGGCACCCGGCGCAGGCGGTGGGTCAGAACGGCAGCTTCATGCCCGGGGGCAGCTGCATGCCGGCGGTCGCCGAACCCATACGGTTCTTCGACTCGGCATCGATCTTGTTGGAGGCATCGTTGAACGCCGCGGCCACCAGGTCTTCGGTCATTTCCGCATCGGACAGCACCGACGGATCGATGCGCACCTTGCGGCATTCCTTGGTGCCGGTCAGGGTCACGCTGACCATGCCGCCGCCGGCGCTGCCGGTGACTTCCAGCTTGGCGAGGTCTTCCTGGGCCTTCTGCAGGTTTTCCTGCATCTTCTGGGCCTGCTGCATCAGTTGGGCGATATTGCCGCGCATGGTTCTTTACTCTTCAAAAGGACGAATGGAATCGGCGACGACCCGGGCACCGTGTTGCTGGACCAGCAACTGCACCGAGGGGTCGGCCATGAAAGCGGCTTCCGCCGCCGTTTGGCGTTCGCCACGCTGGCGGTCAGCGCGCTGATGCAGGGTCTCGGCACCGGCCGCGCCGGTATCGATCACCAGACGCGGCGCCTGGCCCAAGGGGCCGGTCAACGCCGCGATCAGCGCCGCCTGCGAGCGGTCCGAACTCAAGTACTCAAATCCGGGCGAAATCGCCAGTTTCAAGACGCCGTGCTGGTAGCTGATGAACGCCGAGTGCGCGGCCAGCTGCTTGGACGGGCCATTGAGCTGGCTGCCGGCCACCAGTTCCAGCCAGGCATCGGCGGTCAGCTCGCCTGTCTCGCCCGCCGGCGCAGCCCCCGCGTGTGAGGGTGCGATGGCGATGCCCTGCGGGCGCGCCGCCGGAGTGGGTGCCGCCGGCGCCGGCGCCGGGGTGGCAGCGCGGGCCACGGCCCGCTCGGGCGGCGCTTCCCACGGCGCAACCATGGCCGCATCCGGGGTGGCCATCTCAGCGGCCAGCGCTTCGTCGCGATCGGCCGCGTCGTTTTCCTGGTGCCACGGCGGCAGATCATCGTCCGCGGCGGGGGCCACGACGGTGGACTTGGCCGGATTCACCGGTTCGGCGGCGGCGGGTGCGGGTGCAGCTTGTTTCAGCGGCGAGGCTGCGGCCTGGGAGGGCGCGACGACCGGGGCTTCGACCGGCGCCTCAGGTGCCACCGGGGCTGCCTGAGCGACAGGCGCGCTGACCTTGGCGGGCGCCGCGGGCGGAGCCGGAGCAGCGGTCGCGGCCGCAGCAGCCATGCCGGTGCCCTGGCCGCTGGCATGGCCACCGCTGTTCACTTCGGTGCCGGTGCCCGGATCGCGGGGCACCGGCGGTACAGCCGCCGCCGGCCGGAACGCCAGCATGCGCAGCACGGCCATCTCGAACCCGGCACGCGGGCTAGGGGCCAGGTGCAGGTCACGGCGGCCGCCCAGGGCCATCTGGTACCAGAGCTGGACCACTTCCGGGCGCAGGCGCTGGGCGAAGGCTTCGGCATCGATCCCCTCGCCCGCCGTTGCCGCACCCGGCACCAGCTGCTGCACCTGGATCCGGTGCAGGGCCTCGGCCAGGGCGTCGAGCACCCCGCTCCAGTCCGGCGAGAACTCGGCCAGCAGGGCCACGGTCTGCAGCAGGCGCGGACCATCGCCATCGGCCAGCGCATCCAGCATCGCGGCGACCTGGGTGCGGTCGACCGTACCCAGCATCGCGCGCACCACATCCTCGCGCAGCGCACCGCCGGCATAGGCGATCGCCTGGTCCAGCAGCGACAGACCATCACGCAGGCTGCCATCGGCGGCCTTGGCCAACTGCACGATCGCGGTCGGGTCGGACTCGATCTCCTCGGCGGCCAGGATCTTCGTCATCTGGCCCTGGATCTGCTCCTCGTCCAACCGCTTCAGGTTGAACTGCAGGCAGCGCGAGAGCACCGTCACCGGCAGCTTCTGCGGATCGGTGGTGGCCAGCAGGAACTTCACATGCTCCGGCGGCTCTTCCAGCGTCTTGAGCAGCGCATTGAACGCCGCCTTGGACAGCATGTGCACTTCGTCGATCAGGTAGACCTTGTACTTGCCCCGGGAGGGCATGTACTGGGCGTTCTCGATCACCTCGCGGACATCATCCACACCGGTATTGGACGCGGCATCGATCTCGAGCAGATCGATGTAGCGGCCGGAGTCGATATCCAGGCAGGCCGGGCACTGGCCGCACGGATCGGCGCTGGTGCCCTGCTCGCAGTTCAGCGACTTGGCGAAAATACGGGCAATGGTGGTCTTGCCGACCCCGCGGGTGCCGGTAAACAGGAACGCATGGTGCACCCGGCCGCTGTCCAGCGCATTGCTGAGCGCACGGACCACGTGTTCCTGGCCCACCAGCTCGGCAAAACGCTTCGGACGCCACTTGCGGGCAAGGACGAGATAGGACATCAGGCCACCGTCTTCATCGGGACGACCATTGTGCCACGCCTGTCCAGCCCCCCTGCCCCCCCGTGACGAACCGCTTGTGCGATTCCGATTCCCCCGCTAGAATCTGCGCCCCTGCAGCGGGTTGTGTGCGGCAGGTCCGGAGAGGTGTCCGAGTGGTTGAAGGAGCACGCCTGGAAAGTGTGTAAGCGTCTAAACCGCGCTTCGGGGGTTCGAATCCCCCTCTCTCCGCCAGACAAATAAAAAGGCCGCCCCCAGGGGCGGCCTTTTTATTTGTCTTCCGGAAAGCATGGGGGCCGAGAACCCCAACGGGTTCGACGGATTCGCCAGGAGCGAATCCGGACAGCCGAACGGCTGGCCCTGGAGCGCGCGAGCGCGGAAGGGCTGGGTGCATGGATGCACCCAGCAATCGCAATGAAGCGGCCACCCACCGGCCCACCCCGCTGCATGCCGTCGAGATGGCACTCGACCTGGCGCCACACTAAGCGGCGCCAGCGCAACGAGCGCGTCAGCCACGCATGGCGTGGCTCTACCCCCTGGCGCGCAGACGGCGTTTTGAACGCCTCAGCTGCTCGACAACTTCATCAACACCAACCCGCTCACGATCAGCACCGCCGCCGCGATCCGCATCACGCTGACCTGCTCGCCGAGGAAGGTAATGCCGATCACGAACGCGCCGACCGCGCCAATGCCGGTCCAGATCGTGTACGCGGTACCCAGCGGCAACGTGCGCATCGCCAAGGACAGCAGCCAGAAGCTGGCGATCATGGTGACGAGGGTGATGATCGAGGGGGTGAGCTTGCTGAACCCCTCGGATTGCTTCATCGAGAACGCCCAGACGATTTCCAGTACACCGGCTGCCAATAGATAGATCCAGGCCATGCGGCCCTCCTTGATGGGGGCCAGGCCGTCCTGGTCAGTAGTTCCCGAAATGGGGGAGGCCGTTCCTCCTGTGCCGCGTATTTTAGCAATCCGCCCGCCGGATGGCCGCTTCCGGCGGCATCGGGCTACACGGGATTCAGCCTTCGCGTCTGGCACTGCATGCCGCGCATGCGCTAGAATGCGCGACTGCACTGCCGGACCTGTTCCTGCGATGCACCTTCCGCCTGCGGCCGGCTGATCCCTGATCGCCCTGCAGCCGGAACGTCTCTATGGTGGCCCCGTCGGCCCCTCGCGACGCTAGGTCGAAAATCCCGCCAGGGCCGGAAGGCAGCAACGGTATCGATCGACGCGGGCGCCGAGGTCAGCCGGCGGGGCCGCCACCTTTTTGGGCGCCCGGTTTTCCCTCCAGCGATGCTGCCGCTCAAGGCGCCGCGGGCGTGCCCTGATGGAACACCACCCGCCATGCCTCGCCGTGCCGGCGCCACAACGAACTGCGCAACACCTCGCGCTGGCGCTCACCGTCGATCACATACCAGCTGCGATAGCGCACCTGTGCCAGCGTGGGAACGAGCAGTACGCAGTCGTAGTCGGTGGAGACAATCTCAACCTGCGCACGTTCGCGCGGAATCTCGGCCAACGCAGCAGCCCGGTCGAAGCAGACGCCCGAGCTGCCGATCTCGCGGAAGTCGTCATCCAACAAGGCAGCCAACTGCGCGACATCACCGCGGACCACCGGGTCATGCAACGCGCGTTCGAGCGCCTGCAGATGGGCGGCCAGCGCGTCGTCCATGCTCAGGGAGGATCCTGCGCCAGCACGTGCATCGCGGTCGGGGTGGCCAGCGACACACGTTCGCCGGGCAGGGCCACACGATGGCCACGCTGGCGCAGCGCCTCGCCGTCGCTCTCGCTGGCATAGTGGTACAGCATCATCCGCGCCTGCAGCTCGGCCGTGTACTCACGCTCCAGGTCGTCCACGCCGGTATGCGATGGGTTGCCGTGCAGGCCGCAATCGTGGGCGATCAGTTCGTTGTCGTCGGCGTAGCGCGCCAGCATTTCCGGAATCGGGCGGGTATCGCCGCTCCAGGTGACCGCGCCCTTCAGGCGCAGGCCATAGGCGGTTTCCGGCCAGTGATGGCGCACCGGGAACACCTCCAGGCGCACGCCGTCATGCCAGAACGCATCGCCGACCACGATCAGCTGGAACGCATCCCAGAAGTTCGCACCGCCCTCGGCCAGCACGTTGGGGTAATCGGCCACGCGCTTGTGCAGCAGCGGCACGACCGTTGCCGGCACGTACACGCGAATACGCCCACGGCGCTGTGCCGAGAAATACGCATCCACGAACAGGCGTTCGAAACCGGCGACATGGTCCAGGTGCACATGGGTAACGAACAACGCCTGCGGCACATGGCCGTAGTGCGCCTGGAACGCCGTGAGCCCTTCCCCGCCGCAATCAATGGTCAGCCACGGGCGGCCATCGCGCTCGATCACCGCCATCGGCGAGCCCAGCTGCACGGCCGACGCATTGCCGACCCCCATGAAGCGCAATGCCCAGTCCATCAGTAACCCCGGTTCCAGGCCAGATCGTAGGCGCGGCGCAGCCGCGCATAGTCCTTTTCGACGTCGTCATGACTGCGCTCACCACGCAGCTTGATCAGCGAGCGCAGCAGCCGCTTGAGGTTGCGCTCACGCCAGCGGGTGGCCGGGATGCGCAGCACGCCGCGATCGAAATCGATCAACCAGCCATGGCCGTTGGCATCGAACAGAATGTTGTGGGCATTGAGATCGGCATGATCCAGCCCGGCACGATGGAACCGTGCGATCAGCCGGCCGGTCTCTTCCCAGGGGGCGCCGCGCCCGGCCACCAGCGCACGGTCGGCCAGCGAGCGCACGCCTTCCAGCCGCTCCATCAGGATCGCCGCCTTGTAGCGCAGCCCCTCGCGCATGTAGAACGCGGCGATCGGCCGCGGCACCGGCAGCTTCTGCGCGCGCAGGGCACGCATCAGCCGGAACTCGGCAAAACTGCGGGTGCGGTTGGCGCCCCGCCAGATGTAGTGATCCCGGCTGAGCTTGGCCGCCAGCCCGCCCCGCAGATACTGGCGCAGCACGGCATGACCGAAGGGCGCATCAACGAACCACGCGCCGCCACGGCCGCCATCGCCGACCGGCCGCGCCCGCTCGCCCCAGTGGGCCGGCGCGAACAGGCTCATCTCGGCTTGCCGCAGGGCTTCGCGGTCGAACAGAATGGCACCGATACCGCGTCCATCGCGGCAGGGCGTCAGCGCTTCAGTGGCGTCGAATGCGACCATTCCTTCGAGTCTAACAACACCATGGCACCAACGTCCTCTTCCTTGTGTCTTTTGCGTTTGTCCGCGCTGGGGGACGTGACCCATGTGGTGCCGCTGGTGCGCACCCTGCAGCAGGCTGATCCCGGGGTGTCCCTGCACTGGATCATCGACAAGGCCGGCCACAAACTTCTCGACGGGCTGCCCGGCGTGACCTTCCACAGCTACGACAAGAAGACCGGCCTGGCCGGCATGCGGGCGCTGCGCGACAGCCTTCCCGACGGGCGTTTCGATGCGCTGCTGCAGATGCAGGTCGCCTTCCGCGCCAATGTGCTCTCGGCATTCGTACCGGCCAAGCGCCGCATCGGCTACGACAGATCCCGCGCCAAGGACCTTCACGGGCTTTTCATCAATGAGCGCATCCCGGACCGCCCCGGCATCCATGTGCTCGATGCGATCGGCAGCTTCTGCGAACCACTGGGGCTGAAGCAGACCGAGGTCAGCTGGGACCTCGCCGTGCCGACGGCGGCATTCGAATGGGCCGCTGCCCAGTGGACCGACGACGGCCGCCCGGTGCTGATGATCTCGCCCTGCTCCAGCCACGTGCGCCGCAACTGGTACGCCGAGCGCTACGCGGCCGTGGCCAACCACGCCACCTCACGCGGCTGGCGGGTAGTGCTGTGTGGTGGACGCAGCGAGCTGGAGCGCGGCATGGCCGATGCCATCCAGGCGCAGCTGACCACCCCGGCGCTGGACCTGGTCGGCAAGGACACGCTGAAGCAGCTGCCGGCGCTGCTGGCGCGCGCCGCGCTGGTGATGACGCCCGACTCTGGCCCGATGCACATCGCCAACGCGATGGGCACCAAGGTGCTGGGCCTGCATGCGGCCAGCAACCCGCACCGCAGCGGCCCCTACTCCGACCGCCGCTACTGCGTGGACCGCTACGACGATGCCGCGCGCAAGTTCCTGGGCAAACCGGCCAGCGACCTGAAGTGGGGCGCGAAGGTCGAGTTCGACGACGTGATGCAGCTGATCACGGTCGAAGACGGCATTGCCGCCTTCGAGCGGTACGTCGCCGATTACGCGCCGCGCGGCGCGTAATCCTTGTACGACTTCTCTTCCACGTAGAGCGAGCCCAGCGCCAGGTTGATGTCCTTCTTGATGCGGGCGCGCTCGTCGTTCTGCTGGTAGACGCTGCGGGCCAGTTCGACGAAATGGTCGTCGAAGGCCTGCGCCTTGTCCTGCAGGCGGATGTTGTCTTCGATGTCCCACAGGCGCTCGTTGACCGCCTTGAGCTCGGCACGCAGGCGGGCGATGTCCTTGACCCCGGCCGGGTGCGCCATCCAGGTCTTTTCCAGCGCGCTCAGCTCGGTGCGGATGTTGGCCAGCTTGGCCTCGTCGCTGATGCGCTCGGATTTGATCTGCAGGATCGAGATCTTGTCGAGCAGTTCACCGAAGGACACGGGGACGAGGATTTCAGCGGTCATGGTGGAGTGATTCCGGGGCGGGTGCTTCAGTTTACTGGAGGCGCGTTGCCGGGGTTTGAAGGTAGCCGTGCGCAGGTTCATCCATCACGTGATGGTGGCGCGCGGTGGCTGTCTTCGGTTGAACGGGCCTCACCGAGGAGGCCCGCTCGGTATGCCTCAGATCATCGCTCAGGGGATATGGCAGTGTGCCAGGCCGTAGAGAAGCACCCGGCCACCAGGATTGGTGGTTTCCACGACCTCCACCACCACACGACCGCCCATGGCATTGCAGATCGCGCGGGCCTGGTTCTCGGCATCTGTACGTGCGTCTGCGAAATTGATGCCTTCGCCATAAACGTCGAACACTTCGACCGTGGCGGCTGCAGCCGCGCCAGTGAATGAAAGAAGTACAGCTGCTGCTGCAAACATACGCTTCCTCATTACATCCTCCTTGATGGGCCGGAACGCCCGGGCCAAGTAGTAGCACAACTCCGCGCGGGTTTCCTTCTTCGGGCCGGGCAACCGGACAAGCCAGGCGCACCCGGACGAGGGGGCACCTTGGTCACTTCATCGCCCAGCGATTGCGGGGTGCATCCATGCACCCCGCCCTTCCGCGCTGCGCGCTCCAGGGCCAGCCATTCGGCTGTCCGGATCTGCTCCTGCAGATCCGTCGAACCCCCGTCGGGGGTTCTCATCCGCCCATCAGGCCAGATAAAAAGAAAAGGGCCGCCCGATGGGCAGCCCTTTTTTTTTTATCTGGCGGAGAGGGGGGGATTCGAACCCCCGAGGCGCTATAAACGCCTGCCTGATTTCGAGTCAGGTACATTCAACCGCTCTGCCACCTCTCCAGATGGTCCCGGCGAACCGGGACGCGAATGATACGGGTAGGACGCGCTGCCGACAAGTCATTGCTGGCAAAGAAGTGAATTTCTTCTGTATGGATGCCTTGCCGGATGTCCGGCGGGCCGCGATCATGCCGTTATCCCTCGCAATCCTCACCGGCACGCGCCTTCATGATCGAATTTGGACACCTGACCCACCCCGGCCTGCGCCGTGACCTCAATGAGGATACGTATTACGGCGATGGCGAACTGGCGCTGTGGCTGGTCGCCGATGGCATGGGCGGGCACGCCTGCGGCGAGGTGGCCAGTGCGCTGGCGCGCGAGACCATCGTGCGGGAGATCCGCCGCGGGGCGACGCTGGCGCATGCGATCCGGATCGCCGATGAAGAGATCATCCGCACCTCCCGCCGCCGCAATGACAGCCTGCCGATGGGCACCACGGTGGTCGCCGCCCGTGTGCAGGGCAATCGCTACGAGGTGGCGTGGGTCGGCGACAGCCGCGCGTATCTGTGGCGCGATGGAAAGCTGGCCCAGCTCAGCCAGGATCACAGCGTGGTCCAGGAACTGGTCGCGCAGGGCAATCTGACCGCCGAACAGGCGCGCGCGCATCCGCACCGCAATGTGGTGACCCAGGCGCTGGGCGTGACCGATCCGGCGCACCTGAATGTGGCGACCACCACCGGCGAGCTGCGCCCGGGCATGCAGTTGCTGCTGTGCAGTGACGGGCTGACCGAGGAGGTCGAGGACAAGGGCATTGCCCGTACCCTCGCCTTCGACGATGCCAGTGCGCAGGAGTGCGTGGATACCCTGGTCGCCGCCGCGCTGGACGGCGGTGGCTCGGACAACATCACCGTGATCCTGGTGCGGTGCCACTGAGGCGGGCTTCCCGACCGACGGTCGGGACCTGCCGGCGGGAGGGTTGCTTCAGGCGCTGACCGCTTCCACTGCTTCAGGCTCACCATCCCAGATCGCGCGGCCGGCCTTCTTGCGCAGCTTGGCCAGGCGCGCTTCGTGCGCTTCCAGCTCCGAGGCGGTCGCGACCACGCGCGGGCGTGGCAGCAGGCGCGAGGTGTCGAAGGTCTGTGCGTGGCTGCTGCCGGGCTTGTTGTCGTCAGCCGAGCCGAAGCCGATTTCTTCCTGGCCCGAGGTCAGCGCGATGTACACGTCGCCCAGGATCTGGGCATCGAGCAGGCCGCCGTGCAGCTGGCGGTGCGCGTTGTCCACGCCCAGGCGCCGGCACAGCGCGTCCAGCGAATTGCGCTGGCCCGGGAAGCGCTCGCGCGCCATCTTCAGCGTATCGATCACCGTGCAGCGGTCGGTGATCTTGCCGTAGTGGTCGCCGAGCAGCGACAGCTCGTTGTCCAGGAAGCCCAGATCGAACGCCGCGTTGTGGATGATCAGCTCGGCGCCGTCGATGTAGGCCAGGAACTCGTCGACGACCTGGGCGAAGTCCGGCTTGTCGGCGAGGAATTCCAGGGTCAGGCCGGTGACTTCCTGCGCGCCCTGTTCGAACTCGCAGTCCGGCTTGAGGTACTGGTGGTAGTTGTTGCCACTGGGGCGGCGCTCGAGCAATTCCACACAGCCGATTTCGACGATGCGGTTGCCCTTCCGCCATTCCAGGCCGGTGGTTTCGGTATCAAGGATGATCTGACGCATGGGCTCAGTGTACCGGGCCGGCGGCGCGGATCCGGATGGCAGCGTCGCGCGCCAGTTGATCCACGCGCTCGTTGTCCGGGTCGCCGGAGTGACCCTTGACCCAGCGCCAGTCGATGGTGTGCTTGAGCGTGGCCGCATGCAGGCGCTCCCACAGCTCCCGGTTCTTGACCGGCGAACCGCCGGCGGTCTTCCAGTTCTTGCGGATCCAGCCGGGCATCCATTCGGTCAGGCCCTGGCGCACGTACTGTGAATCGGTGAACAGCACGATGTTGCACGGCTCGGTGAGGGCTTCCAGCCCCGAGATGGCGGCCATCAGTTCCATTCGGTTGTTGGTGGTATGCACTTCACCACCGCTCAGCTCGCGCTCGTGCGCGTTGTAGCGCAGCAGCGCCGCCCAGCCGCCGGGGCCGGGATTGCCGAGGCAGGAACCGTCGGTGTGGATTTCTATCGTCTTCATTCCATTCCAGATCAGGTGGCCACGGTCCCGTGCCAGCGTGGTACGGCCACGGGCGTCGGTCCCGGCAGGGCCAGAGTGCGTTTTTCAGCGGTGAACAGACAGGCGGCCCGCAGCGGTGCCAGATCGCGCCGGGCCGGCGAGCGGTCACGCCACATCGGGCCGAGGTACTGCAGGTCTTCGCAGCTCAGACCCGCCTGCGTGAGGGTGTGGCGCAGCCGCTGCGGGCTGCGCACGACCAGCCCATGGTGGCGCCACTGGCGGCGGTACGGGCTGAACGGGTTGAGCGTGGACAACCACAGGCGGCCGCCCGGCATCAGCACCCGGGCGCAGTCGCCGATCAGCTGCTCCGCATCACGGGCGGTGACGTGCTGCAGGATGATCGCGTTGACGCTTTCGTCCGGCAACGGCAGCGGCAGCCCGCAGTGAACGTCACCGGCGTAGGTCGCCCCATCGCGGAACAGGCGCAGGCCGCGCCCGGGCAGTTCGACACGCTCCAGCCAGCCCGGCGTCGGTGCCACCCACAGCCAGGGGTTCACCGGGCGCTCGGCGAGCAGGCTGCGCAACCGCTCGGATTCCAGACGGCACAAGGCTTGCGCCGGTTCAGTATCAAACCAGGATGCGACTGTCGCTTGACGGGGGCTCGGCGCGGGGGGCATGGTCCAATTCTATGCGACTGACCGCCCTACCCGCGTTTGCGGACAATTACATCTGGGCGCTGGTCGCCGACGACGGCCGCGCCATCGTCATCGACCCCGGCCAGGCCGCCCCCGTTCTGGCTGCCGCGGCGCAGCAGGGATGGGTCCCGCACAGCATTCTGTTGACCCATCACCACGATGACCACATCGGCGGCGTGGCCGAGCTGCAGGCCCGTTTTCCGGGGGTAGAGGTCTACGCACCGGTGGAACCGCGCATCCAGGTCGCCGCCCACCGGGTGACTGAAGGTGAATGCGTTCAGGCACTGGGGCTGGGGTTCCACGTAGTATCCGTGCCCGGGCACACCCGGAGCCATATTGCGTTTCACACCGCTGAACACCTTTTCAGTGGCGATGCGTTGTTCAGCCTGGGCTGTGGGCGCATGTTCGAAGGTACGCCTCCCCAGCTTCTGGCATCCCTGCGGAAGCTGGCGTCCCTGCCAGCGCAACTGATGGTCTGTTGCGCCCACGAGTACACCCTGTCCAATGCCGTCTTCGCGCGGCATGTAGACCCCACCAACGCTGCGCTGTCGCAGCGCCATGAGGAGGCCTTGGCCATGCGCCGCGATGACCTGCCCACGCTGCCGGTTTCACTGGCAAGCGAGCTGGAATGCAACCCGTTCCTGCGTACCAACACCCCCGCCATCCAGGCGGCTGTCAGCGCCCATCTCGGGCGTCCCGTCACCGATGAAGTCGATGTTGTCGCAGGGCTGCGACACTGGAAAGACGGATTTCGAACATGAGTCGGCGATTGTTGCCGCTCGCGCTTGGCCTGGCGATCGCCGTGGCCGGCAGCGCGGGCGCCCAGTCGTTGACCGCCGGCATGTCGCAGAACGTGGCCGGCCTGTCCTCCCTCCCCCTGACCGCTGCGGCGCTGCCGCCGGCCTCGGTGCGCAACGGGCAGGACATCTTCGCCAGCTTCCGCGAGGGTCTGGCCGAACCCACCTGCAACGCCGAGGCGACCAGCCCGCGTTGGCAGAAGCAGTTCGCGCATGCGCCCTCGCGGTTGGCCAACCAGGACGATGACGCCCTGGTGCTGTTCGGCTATGTGGTTGAAGAGCTGCGCAAATCCGACCTGCCGACCGAATTTGCGCTGATTCCCTTCGTGGAAAGCGGCTACCGGCCCAACGCCCGCAACGGCGGCGGCCCGGCCGGCCTGTGGCAGTTCATCGCCACCACCGCCAAGAACCACCGCGTGCAGATGACCCCGGGCTATGACGGCCGCCTCTCGGCGGTAGATTCCACCCAGGCCGCGGTGCGCTACCTCAAGACCCTGCACGGCATGTTCGGCGGCGATTGGCGCCTGGCCACGATGGCCTACAACGCCGGCGAATACCGGGTGCTGCAATCGCTGCGCAAGGCCGGAATGAACGCGCAGAACGCGCGTCCGGCTGAACTGCCGGGGCTCTCGCCGGTCACCTACGCCTATGTCCAGAAGCTGCACGCTCTGGCCTGCGTGCTGGAAGACGCGGAAACCGAGCCGGCGGTGATGGCTTCACTGGACCGCACCGTGCCGGTGCTGAAGGGCCACACCCTGCCGGCCGGCACCAGCGTGCAGCAGTGGGCCCAGCAGCGTGATCTGGATCCGGCCCGGATTGCCCGCCTCAACCCGGCCCTGGCCAGCGGCAAGGGCCGCCCGGCCGGTCAGGTGACGGTTCTGGCCCCGACCGCGCATGCGCCGGTGGATGCCAGCGCCAGCGTGGCCGCCATTGCCGTGGCTCCCAGCGCGCCGGTGGATACCACCGCGGTCCGTACGGCGCCTGCACCGGCCGCCACCCGCACGGTGGCCAGCGCGGATCGCCCGCGCAGCCGCCGCCACACCGTGCGCGATGGCGAATCGCCCTGGACCATCGCCCGCCGTTACGGGATGCCGTTGAAGGCCCTGCTGTCGCTCAATGGGCTCAGCGGCAGCAGCGTGCTGAAGCCGGGTGCGGTGCTGCGCGTCGAAGACTGACTCCGCGTCCGCATTGCAGGTGACGGCAATGCCCGGTTCTGCCGGGCATTGTCGTTTCCGGGCATTGTTCGCCGGCGCCGGCGAAACCCGCATGGCGGACGGGGCGCGCACAACAAAAAGCCCGGCATTGCCGGGCTGTTTGTTTTCCAGCAGAAGCCTCCCCCGTTAGAGGTTGGCTTCTTCGGTCTGCACCTTGAAGTGCTTGCGCATCGCCTCGACGTAGGCCTTGGCGGCAGCCATGCCGTCGATCTGGCTCAGCTGCTCCTTGAGCTGCTGTTGCTGGGCGGCATCCACTTCGGCCACGTTGCCCGGGGTGACCTTGGTCACCGCGTAGATCACGTAGCGGCCCTGCACGGCGACCTTGCCGTAGCTGGGCTTGCCTTCGGCCGGCAGCGGCGCGCTGAACACGGCGCGGTTGATCTCCGGCGTCGGCACCGGCTGGGTGCGCGGCAGGCCCGGCAGCGGGCTGATCTGCAGCTTGTCGCTGGTTGCCAGCGCCTGCAGGGTCTGACCGGCCTTCAGCTTGGCGAGCACGGCGTCCACGGCCTTCTCCGAGGCCTGGCGGGTGCGATCGGCGTGGATCGCGGCGATCACCTGCTCACGCGCCTTGTCCAGCGGCAGTGCCTGTTCCGGGCTGTGCTCGGTCACGCGGATCATCACGCTGTGGTTCGGGCCCAGCTCGATCGGGTCGCTGACGGTGCCATCCTGGGTCAGCACGTCCGAGAACGCCGCGCGCAGCACGGCCGGGTTGGCGGCGATGCCACTGGCGGTGGTGCGGGTGAACGGACCGATCGTCTGCACCGGCAGGCTCATGTCCTTGGCCGGGCCTTCCAGCGAGGTCGGGTTCTTGTAGACCAGGTCGACCAGGCGGCCACTGAGTTCGGTGAACACGCGGTCGGTGTCGGCCTTGAGCTGCTCGGCCGCCAGCTGGTCACGCACCTCTTCAAACGAACGGCCTTCGCCGCCCTTGGTCTCACGCAGCTTGAGCACGTGGAAACCGAAGTCGGTCTTGACCGGACCGGTGACCTCGCCCGCCTTCATGGCAAACAGGGCGTCTTCGAACGGCTTCACCATCGCGCCGCGCTCCACCCAGCCCAGGTCGCCGCCGGTGTCCTTGGAACCCGGATCTTCGGAGTTGGCCTTGGCCAGGGCAGCGAAATCTGCGCCCGGTGCCTTGGCTTCCGCGGCCAGGCGCGTGGCCTTTTCTTCGGCGGCCTTGAGCTTGGCCGGATCGCTGCCATCGGCGGTGATCAGGATGTGCGAGGCCAGACGCTGTTCCGGCGTGGCGAAGCGTGCCTTCTCATCTTCATAGCGCTTGCGCAGGGTGGCTTCATCGGCGGCCGCAGGCGCAGGCAGGTTCGCGCCGTTGATCTCGACGTACTCGAGCGACACGGTTTCCTGCTGGCGGAAATCCTTGGTGTGGCTGTCATACCACTGCTTGATCTGGGCGTCGGTCACTTCGGCGGTGTCGGCCGGGGTTTCCGGCAGCGCGGCCAGTTCGACGTCGCGGGTTTCGCCCAGCAGCTTCATCAGGCGCTCGGCTTCACTCTGGGTGGTGAACCCGGAACGCTGCAGGGCCGACGGAATGATCGACTGCTGGATGCTTTCGCGCACCAGCGTTTCGAACTGCGTCGGCGTGCGCGGCGGATTGCCGCTGGCCAGCGCGATGCGGTAGTTGTCCTGGTTGAACTTGCCATCGGCACCGAGGAAGGCCGGGATCGAGGCGATGTACTCGCGTACCGCGCCATCACCGATCACGATGCCGGACTGTTCGCCGGCCAGGCGCACGACCTGCTCATCGATCATCTGATCGAGCACGGCCAGCTTGCTCTCCGTGCTTTCGAACTGGCGCGGATCGAAATCCTCGCCCTGTTCCTGGCGTGCCTGCTGGCGCGCCTGCTCGAAGCGCACGCGGAAATCATTGGAGCTGATCTCATGGTGCTGCCACAGGAACGAGACCGGCCACCACGACGGGGCGGACTTCCACCAGGTCGGCGGTGCGGCCACTTTGGCCACGTTCTGCGAGCCGACGCCACCGAGGTAGCTGGAGTCGATCACGAACAGGAACGGAATCATCAGCAGCCCCAGGATCACGGTAACGATCCAGCCCGAGGTCTTGTCGCGAAGTTTCTGCAGCATGGGAAAAATCAAGGCCTGATTGGCGAGCCCGGCAGTGTAACCCGCTTCGCGGCAGGCTCCAAAAGTGCCCGCGCCGCCCCCTGCGCGCGATCCGCCCGCCGGCGCACCGGGCGATCGTGGCGGGCGAACGGTGTGCGCCGCACTGTCGATCGATCGGCTGAATTGGAAACAAAAAAAAAGCCCTTGGTTTTCACCAAGGACTTTTCAAAGATTGGCGGAGCGGACGGGACTTGAACCCGCGACCTCCGGCGTGACAGGCCAGCATTCTAACCAGCTGAACTACCGCTCC
>NZ_NIVS01000012.1 GCF_002205165.1 Stenotrophomonas maltophilia
GCGTGCGGGACGGCGCGCTGCCGCCACAGGCAAGGCGCACGCTCAATGGCACGCTGCTGGAGACGCGGCTGTGCTGGGATGACATGCGCCAGCAATTGGAGACCCTGCGGGAGCGCGACACATGAGCGCGGATGAGCCAGCGCGCATGCACAATGCGCCACCACGAACACATGCGGAGCAACACATGCCCCCGGTGCAGCCCCGGTGCATGTCGTTTCCGTCGTCCTGCCCTATGCGCCTGGCGCGGCCCGACCTATGAGGGCTGCGCGGTTGCGCAGCCCACCCTGCGGCGAAGCGATTACTTCTGCTGCGGCTTGTTGCCGGCGTCAGGTGCCTTTTTGGTGTCCTGTTCCTGCTTCTGCTGTTTGGCCTGCGCGTCCTTGCGATCCTGTTCGGACTGCGGGCCGTTCTGGGCAGCAGCGGCATTTTTGACGTTGTTTTCGTTGTTCTGCATGGTGGACATGGGTAACTCCAAGGCGACGTCATGTCGCACGTTGATCGTGGACCTGACGCTGTTACGCGCCGGTCGCACTTGCATGAGCACGGGGTCAGCATCGTCTCAGCGGACGCTGGCAATGCAGCACTTTCGGCTGAACAGGGAGATCGCAGACCCGCGCATACGCGCGGTATGCATGCGATCACGCACAATAGGCTGTCTTTGAGCTGATCGTTGTTGGAGGTGCCATGAAACGTGTCGTCCTGTTGAGCCTCGGGGCGCTTGCGCTCGTGGCGTGCTCCAAGCCGGAACCTGCCGATCAGGCGGCCCCGCCGTCGCCCTCCGAGGCCCCCACGGCCGCCGACCCTGCCGACCCCGCCGCTGCCGCCACCCAGTCACCGTCGTTCGATTGCGCCAAGGCGCAATCCGAGGCCGAGAAGCTGGTGTGTGTGGACCCGCGCCTGGCCGCGCTGGACCGTCAGCTGGCTGCGCTCTACAAGCGTGTGCAGACCAGCCCGGACGAGCTGGACATCGCGGCCGAACAGCGTGGCTGGATCAAGGGGCGCGATGCCTGCTCGCGCGCGGTGGAACCCAAGCGCTGCCTGGTGGAGTCCTATCAGACCCGTCTGGTCGAGCTGACCATCAACGGCGGCGGCATCCAGATACCCGCCAAGGTCGAGTACCGCTGCGACGACAACAGCAAGCCGGTGACGGCGGTGTTCTACAACGACATCGACCCGACGGCTGCCGTGGTCAGCTGGGGCAACGACCAGGCGATCGTCTTCCCGATGCCGGTCACCCAGGACGAGAACAATGGCGGGCGCTGGGGCCGTGAAGGCGTCGATCTGCGCACCCACGATGACCAGACCACGCTGGAGTTCTACGGCACCACGCTGCAGTGCCAGGTCGCCAAGTGATGGCGACCGCCGCCGCGTCGCTCAGCGCACGCGGCGGTAGCGGACCTCGTTCTGGCGGTCGCCCACCTCGGTGGTGACGAAACCGTCGCGGCTCTGGCTGATATCGAACACACTGCTGCCGACATTGAGCTGGCCGCCGTTGATCCAGCCATTCAACGTCTGGCCGCGCGTCTGCGCACTCATGCGGCCATCGCTGTCGATGCGCATGCGGATGTCGGCATTGAAATTGGGGTTGTAGCCCTCGAACTCGCCGATCATCCAACCGGGTACGTAGGACGTATGCCGGGCGCCCTGGTAGCTGTCGTCCTCGTAGCGCGCGTCATCCTTGTTGGCGTTGTGCGCCAGCGCCCCGAGGATGGCCGCGCCGATCAGCACGCCGGCGGCGACCTTGGCGTCGTGATTGTCATCGTCGTGGCGATCATCCCGATCGCTGCCGCCGTGGACCCGGAACGAGGCGCGGCAGCCATCGTCGACCCACACTTCACGGCGGTCATAGTCCCAGCTGCGGCCCTGGCGACAGTCCGCACCGGACAGCTTGCGGTCCAAGGTGACGTAGCCGGCGCGGGGCAGGGAACAGGATTGATAACGGTTGTCGCGGCTTTCGCAGGTGACGAAATCATCCGCGCGTGCGTTCTCGAACGGCATCAGCAATAGCAGGGGCGTGGCCAGCAGCGTACGGAAGAGCATGTCGTCAATTCCGGCAGGGAAGAGGAGCGCGTTCGCTGACGCCGACGATGGGCACGGCGGCATGAAATCCGGATGAAGATCGCTGCCGGCAGTCGCCCTTCAAACCGATCGATCGCCTCAGGCGCAGGCGGCCAGCGGCTCCTGGAAGCAGGCCCGGATCGCGTCGAGCAGTTCGCTCATGCTGTAGGGCTTGGGCAGGAAATGCATGCCCGGGCCGAGCTGCGGCACCACGACGGAGGGCTCCAGGCCCGAGGTGACCAGCACCGGCAGCCCGGGCCGTTCCTGCTTGACCCGGTGTGCCGCTTCGATACCACTGACCGCGCCCAGGCAGACATCGGTGAAGACCAGATCGAAGCGCTCGCCGGCCTGCAGCAGGCCCAGTGCGGCTTCGGCCGAACTCACGGCAACGACTTCGCAGGCCTGGCTTTCCAGCGCCATGCGGCTCAGCTCGCGGGTGTCTTCGGTGTCTTCGATCAACAGCACGCGCGGTTCGGGATGGTGCTTGGACAACAACATGGAGCGTGGTTCCTGCTTACCCCCGGACAGGGGCGCGCAAGTATCGCGGGCCGCCGGTGAGGAGGCCGTGGACGGCGCCGAAATGCCGGGTGAATCGGCCACCTCGCCTGCCTTCGCGCGGGTCAGGCCAGGGTGAGCGAGCGCGTTCGACGGCGGTGCCACGCCCAGACCAGCGCGATCGCCAACCCCGCGGCCGACAGCCGCAGCACGGTCGCCGGCCAGCCCACAGCGGTGGCCTCGGTGATCATGAACACGTTCCAGGCCAGGTTGAGCGAGACGTGCAGGGCCAGTCCGCTCCACAGGGTGTAGCCGTCCAGCGTATTGAGCCAGGCGAACACCAGCCCGCCGATCGCGGTGATGGCGAACACCTGCAGCGCCATGCCGCCGCCGCCGCCGAACGACCACCAGTGGATCGCACCGAAGATCCCCGCCTGCACCAGCGCGGCGGCGAGCCACGGCCAGCGCTGCTGGCGGTGCGCGAAGATGAAACCGAAGCCGCGGAAAATGATCTCCTCGGCGAGCGGGAACAGCGCGCCGAGCATCAGCAGCGCAAGAACGTTCTGGGTCGGATTGACTCCACCCAGCCACCACAGCCCGAGCCAGCAGGGCAGGGTCGCCAGCAGCGCCAGCGCCGGACCCTGCCAGCCATTCCAGCGCAGCCCGAGCAGGGCCTGCAGGCGTTGCCCGGGGCGCAGCAGCAGCACCGCCACGACCAGCACCAGCAGCACGCCCAGGCCGTTGTCGAGGAGGGCGCCGCCATAGGGAATCGGCAACTTCGGAATCGGCGTGCCCATCCACGCCGCGAGATCGCGCAGATTGATCGATACGGCCAGGGTCAGCACGACCACGCAGGCGGCGAGCCAGGTGGGCAGGCGAAGGGACGGCATGGGACGCTCCATATCCAGGGATTGCGTGGAGTGTTGTTGACCTGCACGCGGGGAGCATGGGGCAAAGGTCGGGGGGCCATCGGTCATGGCTGCGTTGCACCACGGTCAGGTGCGACCGGCTAGAGTGCGGCTTTACCCCTTGGACGACCGCCCATGCAATGCCCCGTATGCAAGACCCAAGCGCTGCAGATGTCCGAGCGCCAGGGCATCGAGATCGACTACTGCCCGCAGTGCCGCGGCGTGTGGCTGGACCGTGGCGAGCTGGACAAGATCATCGAGCGCTCGGCCGGTGCCGCGGCGCCCGCGCCGGTGCGCGCGGCCGCACCGCCGCCGCCGGCTGCCGTGCAGCACCGCGACACCCGCCACCTGGGCCAGCAGCAGTACGGCGACCAGCAGGGCTACCGCAAGAAAAAGAAAGAGAGCTTCCTGTCGGACCTGTTCGACTTCTGATGCACGCCTGCGCCTGGCTCAGGCGCGGCGCAGGATGAATTCCCGGTCGACGCTGTCGCCGACCGGGAAATCGTATTCGCCCACCTTGCGGCAGCCATAGCGCGCATAGAAGCGTTGCGCACCAAGATTTTCCGACCACACGCCGACCCACAGCGTGCGCCGCTGCGGTAGATCGAGCCACGCCAGGAACGCGTCCATCAGGCGTGCGCCGTGGCCACCGCTCTGGTGGCTGGCCAGCACGTACAGGCGCTTGAGTTCGATATCGCCCTCGGCGGCATCGGCATGCGGCAGGCTGTTGGGGCCTGCGGCGAGATAGCCCACCACCTGGTCCCCGTCTTCCAGCAGCCACGCCGCGTTGCGTGGATCGGCGAGCTCGTGACGCTGCGGCCCGACCGAATAGTGGCTGTGCAGGAACGCGTGCAGATCCTGCGGCGGGTACGAATCGCCGAAGGTTTCGGTATAGGTGGCGATGGCGATCGCCGACAGCGCGTCGGCATCGGCAACGGTGGCACGGCGAAGGGTCAACGTCATGGCGCAAGGCAGGCGGGCGGGGCCGGCAGCTTATGCCATCGCCGTGGCCGGCAGTAGTTCCGGGTGCCAGAGGCACCCGGACACTGTCATGCCCCGTGGATCAGAACCAGACCCGCACGCCCGCCACCCAGCGGGTATCGCGGGCGCGCTCGCCTGCGGCCTCGTGGTAGTCGGCGGTATCGCCGAACATCCGCTCGTGGCTGATGCCGATGTAGGGCGCGAAGCGGCGGCTGAACTCGTAGCGCAGGCGCAGCCCGGCCTCGAGTTTGTTGAGGCCGGCGCCATTGCCGTACGCCGGCTCATCCTTGGCCGAGAAGGTGGCCTCCACCAGCGGCTGCAGGATCAAGCGGTTGGTCAGCAGCAGCTCGTACTCCACTTCCAGCGTGGCCGCGAACTGGCCGCCTTCGCCGACATAGGCCGTGGCAGAGGTCTCGAACTTGTACGGTGCCAAGCCCTGGATGCCGAATGCCGCCCAGGTGCGTGAATCGGCCGGGCGGAAATCCTGCTTCACGCCGACCAGCACGTCCCACCACGGCGATACGCTGCGGCCGTACATCACTTCCAGGTTGGCCGATCCGGTGCGGCCGTCACTGCGCTCGCCTTCGCTGCGCAGCCACAGCCGGTTGATGTTGCCACCGACCCAGCCGCTGGCTTCCCATGCCTGGCCGGTGCCGTGCTGGCCGTCCCAATGTTCCAGGCGGTTGACCAACAGCATGCTGTGGATCTCCGGCGCATGCTCCATGGCACCGTGGTCGATCGGGGGGAACGCGGCGAGGCGGTCGGCGGCCGTCACCACCGGAATCGGCTCGCGCGGTTCGGTGGGCGCAGGCGGTTTCGGCGTGCCATGCCCCATCGCAGCATGATCCATCGTTGAATGGTCCATCTGGCTGTGATCAACGCTGCCGTGGTCCATCGTTGAATGGTCCATCTTGCTGTGATCGGCGCTGCCGTGGTCCATCGTTGAATGGTCCATCTTGCTGTGATCGACGCTGCCGTCATCCGCCGGTGGCGCATCGGTCGTGGCCGTGGTCGGCATCGTGGAATGGCCGGCATGCGACTGCGCCCACGCCGGGGCGGACACGGCCAGCAGCAGGGCAGCGCTCAGGGTGGATATCGCGGTAAGAGGAGCGCGGCTCATTCTTCGATCCTCACTTCGCGCATCATGCCTGCTTCCATGTGGTACAGCAGGTGGCAGTGGTAGGCCCAGCGGCCGAGCGCGTCGGCGCGCACGCGATAGGTGCGGCGGGTACCGGGGGGCATGTCGATGGTGTGCTTGCGCAGGTGGAACTCGCCGTCGGCGTTCTCCAGATCGCTCCACACGCCGTGCAGATGGATCGGGTGCTGCATCATCGTGTCGTTGACCAGCACGATGCGCATGCGCTCACCGTAGTTCAGGCGTAGCGGTTCGGCGCTGGCAAAGGGAATGCCATCGAAGGACCAGCTGAATTTCTCCATGTGGCCGGTCAGGTGCAGCTCGACCTCGCGCCCGGGATCGCGCCCATCGGGATCGTCGAACAGGCTGCGCATCGCGCCGTAGGTCAGCACGTGGCGGCCGTTGTCGCGCAGGCCGATGCCGGGGTCGTCGAGCTTGGGGTCGGTGGCCATGCTCTGCATGTCCACCAGCGGGTTGCCCTTTTCGCTGGCCGGGTGGCGCGGGGCCTTCGGATCAGCGCCGTGTGCGCCGTGCCCCATGCTGGCACCGCAGCCACCTTCCATGCCCTTCATGTCGTGGCCCGCCATGCCGCCCGCGGCATGCCCCATGTCATGGCCCATGTCGCTCATGGTCAGCAGCGGGCGTGGGTCGCGGTTGGGAATCGGTGCCTGCAGGCCGTGGCGGACCGCCAGCGTGCCGGCGGCATAGCCGGTGCGGCCCATGTCCTGACAGAAGATCGTGTAGGCATCCTGTCCGCTGGGCTCGACGATCACGTCGAATGTCTCGGCCGGCGCGATGCGGAATTCGTCGATGCTGACCGGATGGATGTACTGGCCATCGGCGGCGACCACGGTCATTTTCAGGCCCGGGATGCGCACGTCGAAATAGGTCATCGATCCCCCGTTGATGAAGCGCAGCAGCACCTTCTCCCCGCTACGGAACAGCCCGGTCCAGTTGCCGGCCGGGGCGGTGCCGTTGAGCAGATAGGTGTAGGTGTGGGCGTTGATGTCGGAGATGTCGGTCGGCGTCATCCGCATCCGGCCCCACATGCCACGGTCGGCGGTGGCGGCCGCCCAACCGTCCTTGCGCACATCGCGCAGGAAGTCCGGCACCGTGCGCTTGTAGTAGTTGTCGTACTCGGCAAGCTTCTTCATGCGCCGGAACAGCGCGCCGGGGTCCAGGTCGGTCCAGTCCGAGAGCAGGATCACGTGCTCGCGGTCGGCGTGATAGGGCGCCGGCTCGATCGGGTCGATGATCAACGCACCGTACAGGCCGGCCTGTTCCTGGAACATGGAATGGCTGTGGTACCAGTACGTGCCCGACTGCTTGAGAGTGAAACGGTACTGGTAGGCCTCGCCCGGGGCGATGCCGTTGAAGCTCAGGCCGGGCACGCCGTCCATGTTGGCCGGCAGCAGCAGGCCGTGCCAGTGGATGGAGGTCGGGTGGCCCTGCAGCGTATTGGCCACCCGGATGTTGACCGTCTGGCCTTCGCGCCAGCGCAGGATCGGCGCCGGCAGGCTGCCGTTGACGGTGATCGCCGGGCGGGTGCGGCCGGTGAAGTTGGCCAGCGATTCGCCGATGCTCAGCTGCACATCATGGCTGCTGAGCACCTGCGGGGCAGCGGCCAGGCCGGGACCGGCGGCCGCGAAGGCACGCGGGCTCAGGCCGGTCGCGGCCAGGCCGGCGACCACGCCGCCGGCAGCCACGCCCTGCACGAACAGGCGGCGTGACGGCATGGGCGGGGTGCCCGTGCCGGGGATTTTGGGGAAAGACATTGCAACTCCGGATCCGATTCGAATGGCACACGCGGTGCCGGCAACGCACGCACACCCGAGGTGTGCGGGCAGGGCATCAGACACGCGCTCGCAGAGCGCGGCGGATCAGGCGATCGGAGGGCGGGTGATGCGGTCCAGCGGGGGCGTCGGCAGGGTCGGATGGCCCGCCGGCAGCGGCACCAGCGACACCGGTGGTGGCGTGGCCAGCCAGGCGACCTGGACAGTCAGGCTGGGTTGCTGCGCACAACTGCGCAGGCAATCCTTGATCTTGCAGTGGTCGCCATCGTGCGGCGCCTGTACGCCGGTAGTGCCGGCCGCCATGGCGTGGTGATCGTGCCCGCCGGTGGCCGGCGCGTCGCCATGGCAGGGGGGCGCCGCACTGCTGGCGGTGGTCGGCTCGGCCAACGCCAGCGCCATCGGGCCGGCCATGGCCACGTTCAGCCCGTTGAGCAACAGGCTGAGCATCAGGACGACTCGCAGGAGCAGGCCAGGGGCGGACATGGGCCTCACCTTACTGCCAAACCCGTGCGGCCGCACCTGCAGCTGAACGCATGGTTCAACTCTGAAGCCCGGTCTGCCTGAACGCGCCGTGGCATCAACCTTCCTCGCGCACGATCTCGACCAGCCGGTCGCCGTAGCGGGCCAGCTTGGTGCCGCCGATGCCCCCGACCCGGCCCAGCGCATCGACGCTGGTGGGGCGCTGTTCGGCGATGTTGCGCAGGGTACTGTCGTGGAAAATCACGAACGCAGGCACGTTCTGCTCGCGGGCGAGTTCGGCGCGCAGGCCGCGCAGCGCATTGAACAGCGCCAGGTCCTGCGGCAGCACCGACAAGCCGGTGCGCTGGCCGCTGCGGTCGCGTTCGCGCGCTGCCTTCGGGCTTTCGCGGCGCATCATGACCTTGCGCTGGCCCTTGAGTACCCCGCGGCTGCCATCGGTCAGGCGCAGGCCGCCGTAGGCACTGCTGTCCACTTCCAGCAGGCTGGCGGCGACCAGTTGGCGGAACACGCTGCGCCAGGTGCGCGCGTCCAGATCCTTGCCGATGCCGTAGGTGCTCAGTTCGGTATGCCCGAACTGGCGCACTTTCTCGTTGTCACCACCGCGCAGGATATCGATCAGGTGGCCGACGCCGAAGCGCTGGCCGCTGCGGTAGACGCAGCTCAGCGCCTTCTGCGCGGCGACGCTGGCATCCCAGGCATCAGGTGGCAGCAGGCAGTTGTCGCAGTTGCCGCAGGGCTGCGGGTAGGTCTCCCCGAAGCCGGCCAGCAGCACCTGGCGGCGGCACTGCATGGATTCGCAGTAGCCGAGCAGGTGGTCGAGCTTGGAGCGCTCCAGGCTTTTGCGTTCTTCGCCGGCTTCGGACTGCTCGATCATCTGCTTGAGCAGCACGACATCGCCCAAGCCGTAGCAGAGCCAGGCTTCGGCCGGCTCGCCATCGCGGCCGGCACGGCCGGTCTCCTGGTAATAGCCTTCCATCGATTTGGGCAGGTCGGTATGCGCGACGAAGCGCACGTCCGGCTTGTCGATGCCCATGCCGAAGGCGATGGTGGCGCACATGACGATGCCATCCTCGCGCAGGAAGCGGCGCTGGTTGGCGGCGCGCACCTCGGCGGGCAGGCCGGCGTGGTACGGCAGGGCGTTCATGCCCTCCTTGCAGAGGAACTCGGCGGTTTCCTCGACCTTGCGCCGTGACATGCAGTAGACGATGCCGGCGGCCCCGCGATGGACCTTGAGGAAATCCAGCAGCTGACGCTTGGCATTGTCCTTCTGGACGACGGTGTAGCGGATATTGGGCCGGTCGAAGGAGCTGACGAAGTGCTGGGCGTTGGTCAGGTCCAGACGTTCGGCGATCTCGCGCTGGGTGGGCGGATCGGCGGTGGCGGTCAGCGCGATGCGCGGCACGTCGGGCCAGCGTTCGTGCAGGACGGTGAGCTGGCGGTATTCGGGGCGGAAGTCGTGGCCCCACTGCGAGACGCAGTGGGCTTCGTCGATGGCGAACAGGGCGATCCGGCTGCGCGAGAGCAGGGACAGGAAGCGGCCGGTCAGCAGGCGCTCTGGAGCGACGTAGAGCATGTCCAGTTCGCCGGCGAGCAGTTCGCGCTCGACGCGGGCGCTGGTTTCGCCATCGAGGGTGGAGTTGAGGTATTCGGCGCGGACGCCGAGCTGGCGCAGGGCTTCGACCTGGTCCTGCATGAGGGCGATCAGCGGCGAGATGACGATGCCGGTGCCGTCGCGGAGCAGGGAGGGGACCTGGTAGCACAGCGACTTGCCGCCGCCGGTGGGCATGAGGACAAGCGCGTCATTGCCGGCGGCGACATGCTCGACGATCGCCTGCTGCGGACCGCGGAATTCGTCGTAACCAAAGATGCGGCTGAGCAGGTCGTGCGCGGGGCGGGAAGACATCGCGCTAGTTTACCTTGCCCGGGCTGGCGGCCGTGTCCTCTGATGCCGGATCGGTGTGTAGGGAAGCCGGGCCCAGAGCCAGAGCCAGAGCTGAAGCACAAAGCGCCGGGCGTCGCCTCTTACGGGGTTGGCGCGGTGTGGGTGGGTCTGCAGGACCCGCCGTGAACCCATCCCTGGGGGCTCGTGAGCGGCATCCATGCCGCTCCAACGGTCCTGCAGACCCACCCACACCGCGCCGTCGACACGTGGCTGGTGTCCAACGGAGAGCCAGTCAAAAGCCGGTCACCAACCAGTCAAACGCAGACAGGCGCCAATCAGCGCCTGTCTGCTGTCGCTTGCCTGTTATCTATCACCACGCCGGGAGGCCGCTCCGGCTTGCCCAACCGTCCATCCAGATCTGTATGGCGAGTGGGGGCCAGGCCCTGACGGGACCGTCAGGGCGCCAAGGATGGCGCCCACGAGCCCCCAGGGATGGGTTTACGGCGCGTCCCGGCAGGGCCTGGCCCCCGCTCGCCAACACGGAGACCCCAACAGCCAACGCCGTTGCTTTCCGCTTCTGCTTCCGCCATCAACCGGCCAACCCTGCCGGAACGCAGATCCTTACTGCAGCAGCGAACGCAGCATCCAGGCGTACTTTTCGTGGGTCTGCAGGCGCTGGGTCATCAGATCTTCAGTCGGTGCGTCGTCCGCATCATCGGCCACATCCAGCACTTTCCGGGCGGTGCGGCACACGGCCTCGTTGGCGGTGACCAACTGGCGTACCATTTCACGCCAGTCCGCGCTGTCGGTCAGGCCAGGCTCCTCGGCGATCGAGGTCAGGGCCGCGAACTCGCGGTAGGAGCCCGGGGCGTTGAAGCCCAGTGCACGGATGCGTTCAGCCACGTCATCCAGGGCCGCCCACTGTTCGGTGTACTGGGTCTCGAACATGGTGTGCAGCGAGTTGAACATCGACCCGGTCACGTTCCAATGGAAGTTGTGGGTCTTCAGGTAGAGCGTGAACGCATCTGCCTGGAAGGCCGACAGTCCATCGGCGATCTTCTTGCGATCGCCCTCCTTGATCCCGATATCGATGTTCGGGGCCGATGGGGCCGCCGCGCCGAGCTTCTGCTTGGCAGTCTTGGGCTTTGCCGGGGTCTTGGTCGTCTTCGCCATGGGAGAACTCCTTATGGATGGGATGAATCGGATGGCCTTCACAATAGATCAGACTACCCTTTCAGTAGTAAACAAAAGTTCTAAACGAATCGATTGATGAGCGCTATCGAAAAACCACATGCAGCACGTCTGGCCCAGCAGCAGGCCGCGATCAACGGGGCCATGAGCCGCGACCGCGGTCGTTTGCTGGGGATGCTCTCGCGTTGGCGGGCCAAACCGGCGGATGCGGGGCTGGCGGCGGCGTTCGAGCAGGCCTTGCAGGCGTCCGTGCAGCGCCGGGAAACGCGCGCGCTGAATCAGCCGGCCATCACTCTGGACGAGCAGCTGCCGATTGCGCGTGAAGCCGAGGCCATCACCGCGCTGATCCGCGACCATCAGGTCGTGGTGATCGCCGGTGAAACCGGCTCGGGCAAGACCACCCAGCTGCCCAAACTGTGCCTGGCTGCGGGCCGTGGCACCGCCGGCATGATCGGCTGCACGCAGCCGCGACGGATTGCCGCACGTGCGGTGGCAACCCGTGTCGCGCAGGAACTGCAGTCCGAACTGGGCACCACCGTGGGCTACCAGGTGCGCTTCACCGACCGCGTCGGTGACGATACCCGCATCAAGTTCATGACCGACGGCATCCTGCTGGCCGAAATCAGCAGCGACCGCTGGCTGTCCAACTACGACACGATCATCGTCGACGAGGCGCACGAACGCAGCCTCAACATCGATTTCCTGCTGGGCTATCTGAAGCAGCTGCTGAAGAAGCGGCCGGACCTCAAGTTGATCGTCACCTCGGCCACCATCGATACCTCGCGCTTCGCCCAGCATTTCGACGATGCGCCGGTGATCAGCGTGGAAGGCCGCACCTTCCCGGTGGAAGTGCGCTACCGCCCGCTGGAAGGCGAGGGTGGCGGCGAAGCCGACGGTGGCCGCGATGGCGAGCGCACCGTGAATGATGCCGTGGTCGCGGCGGTGGATGAAATCACCCGGATCGACCCGCGCGGTGACATCCTGCTGTTCTTCCCCGGCGAACGCGAGATCCGCGACGCGCACCAGTCGCTGGAACGGCGCAAGTACCGCGGGACCGACGTGCTGCCGCTGTATGCGCGGCTGTCGGTCAAGGATCAGGACCTGGTCTTCAACCCGGGCGCCAACCGGCGCATCGTGCTGGCCACCAACGTCGCCGAAACCTCGCTGACGGTGCCGCGCATCCGGTATGTGATCGACCCGGGTTTCGCCCGCATCAAGCGGTACAGCCCGCGCCAGAAGCTGGACCGGTTGCACATTGAAGCGGTCTCGCAGGCCAGCGCCAACCAGCGCAAGGGCCGCTGTGGCCGCGTATCCGAAGGCATCTGCTACCGGCTGTATTCCGAAGCGGATTTCCTGTCGCGCCCCGAGTTCACCGATCCGGAAATCCGCCGCTCCAGCCTGTCCGGGGTGATCCTGCGGATGCTGCAGCTGGGCCTGGGCAAGATCGAGGATTTCCCGTTCCTGGAGGCGCCGGACGAGCGCGCCATCGCCGATGGCTGGCAGCAGCTGGGTGAGCTGGGCGCGGTCGATGCCGAGCGCCGCCTGACCCCGATCGGGCGCCAGATGGCGCGCCTGCCGGTGGACGTCAAACTGGCGCGCATGCTGGTCGCCGCGCAGGCACAGGGCTGCCTGCGGCCGATGCTGGTGATCGCGTCGTTCCTGGGCATCCAGGACCCGCGTGAGCGCCCGCCGGAAGCGCGCGCCGCCGCCGACAACGCACATGCGCTGTTCGCCGATGGGCGCTCGGAATTCGTCGGCGTGCTGCGCCTGTGGGACGGTTATCGCCAGGCCCACGAAGACCTCACCCAGTCCAAGCTGCGCGACTGGTGCGGGCGGCACTTCCTCGGTTTCCTGCGCATGCGCGAGTGGCGTGAGCTGCATCGCCAGCTGCGCGTGCTGTGCGAAGAGCTGGGCTGGAGTGAGGAGCCCGCCGAATCGTCGTTGGCACCGCTGCTGGCCGGGTCTTCGGCGCCGGCACCGGCGCGCGATGACGAGGCCAAGATCAAGGCGACGCGTGGCCAGCAGCACCGTGCCGCACGTCTGGCCCGCGAAGGAAAATCCGAACCGGCGCTTGTCGAGACCAAGGCGGCACCCGGTAACGGCGCCGACCGCGAGGCACGCAACGCCTTCAGCGACAAGGTGCGCGCCGCGGCGTACCAGACCCTGCACCGCGCGCTCATCGCGGGGTTGCCCACGCAGATCGGCCACCGCAGCGACAAGGGCGACTTCCTGGCACCGCGCCAGCGCCGCTTCCTGCCGTTCCCGGGCTCGACCCTGGCCAAGCGGCCGCCGCCGTGGCTGCTTACGGCCACGCTGCTGGATACCCAGAAGATCTGGGGGTTGACCAACGCGGCGATCGAGCCGGATTGGGTCATCAACGAGCTGCCGCACCTGCTGCTGCGCAAGCACTTCGACCCGCACTGGTCGCGCGCGCAGGGCCAGGTGCTGGCCTCGGAGCAGATCAGTCTGTTCGGATTGGTGCTGGCCCCGAAAAAGCCCGTTCATTACGGGCGCATCGCGCCGGGTGAGGCACACGACATCTTCGTGCGCCAGGCGCTGGTAACCGGCGAGATCAACACCCGGGCCGGTTTTGTCGCCGACAACCTCAAGGTGCTGGAACAGGCGCGCGAAGAAGAAGCCAAGCTGCGCCGCGCCGGTATCGTCGCCGATGAGGGCTGGCAGGCGCGCTGGTATCTGGACCGGATTCCGGCCGAGATCCATTCGGCGATGGGCCTGGATACCTGGTGGAAGGCATTGGCGCCGGAGAAGCGCCGTGCATTGTCGTGGACACTGGCCGATCTGCTGCCGGGCGAGGGCAGCGATGCCGAGCGTTATCCCAAGTACCTGCCGCTGGGCGATGCTCGCCTGCCGCTGCACTACACCTTCGAGCCGGGCGCCGACGAGGATGGCGTCACGCTGGACGTGCCGCTGCACCTGCTCAACGCGCTGGACCCGGCACGGTTGTCATGGCTGGCCCCCGGCTTCGTCGCGGACAAGGCCGCTGCGTTGATCCGCAGCCTGCCCAAGGCGATGCGCCGCAACTACGTGCCCGCCCCGGATTTCGGCCGCGCCTTCGCCGAAGCCTTCGCCGAGCCGACCGCCGATGACATCCGTGGCGAACTGGCGCGGTTCCTGTCGCGTGCGACGGGCGCCACGCTGGCCGCGACCGATTTCGACGAAGCCGCGCTGGACGCACACCTGCGCATGAACCTGCGCCTGCGCGACGCGGACGGCAAGGTGCTGGCCACCTCGCGCGATCTGGATGCACTGCGTGCCCGCTTTGGCGACAAGGCCGGTGATGCCTTCGCCGCGCGTGCCGGGCGCGCGCTGGCGGCGGAAGGCCTGCGCGATTTCCCCGCCAGCCCGATCCCGCTGCAGGTGCCCGGCGAAGCCGGCGTGCCGGCGTATCCCGCCCTGGTCGACCAGGGGGAGACCGCGGCACTGAAGATTTTCGCCGACCGCAATGAAGCGCTGGAACAGCATCCGCTTGGCGTGCGTCGCCTGCTGGAGATCGCGCTGGCCGACAAGGCCAAGCAGGCGCGCAAGCAGTTGCCGGTGCCGCCCAAGACCGGCCTGCTGTACGCGGCGATCGAATCCCAGGAGCGCCTGCGGGGCGATCTGGTGGACGCGGCGATGAACGCCGTGCTGGCCGATGGCCTGGGTGATATCCGCGATCCGGCGGCGTTTGCCAAGCGCAGTGCCGAGGCGGGAAAAGCGTTGTTCGGCGAGGCGATGGCGCGGCTGAAGCTGGCCGAGAACATCCTCGCGCACGTGGCCGAGCTCAAGCCGCAGTTGGAGGCGCCGCTGATGGGGTGGGCGCGTGGCAACCTGGATGACATGGAGGAGCAGCTTGCGGCTCTGGTCCATCCCGGGTTCCTGCGCGATACGCCGGCCGATGCGCTGGCGCAGTACCCGCGCTATCTGCGCGCGATGATCCTGCGTACCGAGCGGGCCAAGCGCGATCCGCCCCGGGATCAAGCCCGGATGCTGGAACTGCGTCCGTTCCTGGATGCGTTGGCACAGGCCGACGCACGCGGCCTGCGCAAGCGAGCGCAATGGCAGGACCTGCGTTGGGACCTGGAGGAGCTGCGGGTCTCGCTGTTCGCCCAGGAGCTGGGGGCCAGGACCGGCATCTCGGCCAAGAAGCTGGCCCAGCGCGTGGCCGCGCTGCAGAAGGCGTGACCTTCAAACCCACCCCGTGCGGTCGCCGTACGGGGTGGGCGGGTTGCCCGTGCGCGGATTACTTGACGCGGCGGACCTTGGCGCGGGTGTTGTAGCCGTCCACCTTCATGTACCACACCCCGACCAGGCCAGGATTGATGGTGACCTTGGGGGCGGTCTTGCGCACACCGCTCAGGGTGGCTTCGTCGGTCTGTTCCCACTCCTGCTTGTTGGCCAGCACGTAGCGGCGGCCTTTGGCAAAGCCCCGGAACTCATCGGTGATGTTGGTTTCGATCGGCGCATTGCTGCCGAAATCGTGGAAGCCGCGGTTCTTCACGATGACTTCCTGGCGGCCTTCCTCGCGAGCCTCTTCGCGGGCGTTTGCCGCCAGCGCAGCGACCTTGCCCTGCAGCCAGTTGTTGAGCTCGGTCAGTTCCTGCGGGGTGAGCTTCTCCAGCCCGGCGGCCTTGAACTCGGCCGGCGACATCTGTTGCTGCAGATCGCCTTCCACCACGCGCTGGGCCAGCGCCGGCAGCGACACACTCATCACAAGGGCCGCACAGGCCAACAACCGCAGACGGGAAAAGCGCATGGCAGGGTCTCTCCTAGGGATGGCCGCAGTGTAGTGCCAGCGCCCGGGCATGTGCACATGCAGGCGACGGCGATTGTCGGGGGGGCGCTGCGGCGCTAGTGTAGGTGGCCTCTGTCTTGTCTGTACGATGCTGTGAACCGCGCTTCTGCCCCCGGCCTGGATGCCTTGTTGAACCGACCCTCGGTGGCCTCGCTGCCGACCGAACTGCGCGAGGCGTTGCTGCAGCGCTGGCAGCAGCCCGAGGCCGATCTGGAAATGCGCGCGGGCTGGCCGGTGCTGGCCGACACGCTCGATGCGCTGTCGCTGCTCTCGGCCGATGAATCGGCGCTGCTGGCCACCTTGTTGTTCGATCTGCCGTGGCTGCGCGCTGGTCTGGATGCGTTGCCGATCGGTGCACTCAAGCCGGTGGTCGTCGGCCTGCTCGACGGTCTGGACGCGGCCGACCAGGTCTGGGCGCTGCACGCCGGGCGTGAGGCCGGCCGCAACAGCGAAGGCCTGCGCCGCCTGCTGCTGTCGATCATCCGCGATCTGCGGGTGGTGCCGATCCTGCTCGCCCGTCAGCTGGCCCGCATGCGTGGCGCCGATCGGCTGCCCGAGGAAGAGCGCCGCGCGCTGGCCCAGCTCACCCGTGACATCCACGCGCCGCTGGCCAACCGGCTCGGCATCTGGCAGTTGAAGTGGGAGCTGGAGGATCTGGCGTTCCGCCATCTGGAGCCGGAGACCTACCGGCGCATCGCGCGCGAGGTCGATGAAACGCGCCTGGCGCGCGAGCGCTACGTCGAGGGCGTCAAGAAGGCGCTGTCGCGCGAGCTGCTGGCGCAGGGCATCCGCGCCGAGGTCAGCGGCCGCCCGAAGCACATCTACAGCATCTGGCGGAAGATGCAGAAGAAGCGGCTGGCGTTCGAGCAGTTGTACGACATCCGCGCGGTGCGCGTGATGGTGGACGACGTAGCCGCCTGCTACGCCGCGCTGGGCGTGGTGCATGCCCTGTGGGCGCCGGTGCCGAGCGAATTCGACGATTACATCGCGCGGCCGAAGGCCAACGATTACCGTTCGCTGCATACCGCCGTGGTCGGCCCGGAAGGGCGCACCATCGAAGTGCAGATCCGCACCCACGACATGCACGCCCAGGCCGAGCTCGGCGTGGCCGCGCACTGGCGCTACAAGGAAGGCAGCAAGGGCGCGGAGAAGGCGTTCGACCGCAAGATCACCTGGATGCGCCAGCTGCTGGAGCAATCCCAGGACGGACATGCCAGCGAGCTGGCCGGCGCGCTCGATGCCGAACTGACCGAAGACCGGGTCTACGCGCTCAGCCCCAAGGACGAGGTGATGGACCTGCCGCAGGGCGCCACGCCGCTGGATTTCGCCTACCACGTGCACACCATGGTGGGGCATCGTTGCCGTGGCGCGAAGGTCAATGGTCGCATCGTGCCGCTGACCTACCGCCTGCGCAGCGGCGACCGCGTCGAGATCCTGACCGGCAAGGAGGCCGATCCCCGGCGTGACTGGTTGCTGGCCTCCAGCGGCTTCCTGGCCAGCAACCGCTCGCGTGAAAAGGTCCGTGGCTGGTTCCACAAACTGGACCGCGCGCGCAACGTGCAGGCCGGCCGCGAGCTGCTCGAGCGCGAACTGAAGCGGCTCGGCCTCCAGCATGCGGACCTGGCCATCGCAGTAAAGAAATTCCACGCCGACAACGTTGACGATCTCTACATCCAGGTGGCGCTGGGCGACACCGGGCCGAACCAGGTCAGCCGCACGCTGCTGGAAGCCGAACGTGCCGCCAGCCAGCCGGCAGCGCCGGTACTGCCGCGCCCCACCGCGCGGCGCGACAGCGTGCGCAGTGCCAACTTCACGGTGCAGGGCGTGGGCAACCTGCTGGTGCAGCTGGCGCGCTGCTGCCAGCCGGTGGCCGGGGAGCCGATCGTCGGCTACCTCACGCGCGCGCGCGGCGTCACCGTGCACCGCACCGACTGTGCGGCGCTGGCGCGACTGGCCGCGGCCAGCCCGCAGCGCATTCTTCCGGTGGAGTGGGGCCAGGCCGGCGGTGGTTATGAAGTGGACGTGGTGGTCGACGCGGTCGACCGGCGGTGGCTGCTCAAGGACATCACCAACCTGATCGCACAGGAGGATGCCTATGTGCTGGATATCCATAGCGACAACGTCCGCAACAGCGGCCGCGCGCATCTGCGGCTGCGGCTGAAGGTCAGCGACTACGGGCAGCTTTCCACCCTGCTGGGCAAGCTGGACGCACTGCCCGGCGTCAGCGAAGCCCGGCGTCTAGGCTGAGCTCACGTGCCCTACGCTAGGCTCGCGGCATGAGCCGGGACGACGATGACAGGCATGATGCCGCGCATGAGGCGCTGCGGCGGGTACGCCGCGAGGGGCGCTGGTGGTGGCTGCAGGCGCGCCATGCCCGGCGCATCTGGCGCTGGGCGTTGCTGGTGGCAGTGCTGCTGTTCGTGTGCCTGGCGCTGCTGCGCCGGCCGCTGGCCAACTGGTTCTGGAACGAACCGCAGATCGAACAGCTGCTCGACCAGGGCGACCGCGCGCTGGCGGCCGGCCGCTTGACCCTGCCTGACGGCAGCGGCGCGCGCGAGTCCTATCAGGCTGCGCTGGCGCTGGACAATGACCGGCTGCAGGCACGCACCGGGCTGGCCCGTACCGGGCAGGCCGCGCTGCAGCAGGCGCGTGACGCGCTGGACCGCGGGGATACACCGGTTGCGACGGCCGCGCTTGCGCTGGCCCGCGAGCTGCAGGTGCCGCAGCGCGATGCCGATGCCGTATCACAGCAACTGCACGCCCATGACCAGGCGCGCGCGGGAATCGGCGCGCTGCTGGGCCGCGCGGAAGCGGCCCTGCAGGCGCAACGGCTTGATGGCAGCCCGGACAGTGCGCTGCCGCTGTTCCAGCAGGTGCTGGCGCTGTCGCCCAACCAGGTGCGTGCGTTGGAAGGGCGCGAGGATGCGCTTTCCGACCTGTTGCAGCAGGCGCGTACAGCGGCCGGACGCGGTGATGTCGCCCGGGCAGCGGCGCTTGTGCGCAGCGCCCGTGGCTTCGATGCCGGACATGTCGATCTGCCGGCCACCCAGGAAGTACTGAACAACGCACTGGAGCGCCGCCAGCGCGAAGGCGACACCGCGTTGCGCCGGCAGAAACTGGATGTCGCGGCGGAGGCGTTCGCTGCGGTGCTTGCCGCGCTGCCCGACGATCCTGCCGCCCGCCGTGGTCAGCTGCAGGTGGCCGATGCGCAGCTCACGCGTGCGACGCGGCTGGCGGGAAATTTCCGTTTCGACGAAGCCGCCCAGGCCGTGCAGGCGGCCCAAACGCTGGGTGCCTCCACGCGCGCGTTGGAGGCGGCCCGGCACACCGTCGAGCAGGCGCGCCGCTCCCAGGCAGCGTTGAAGACCCCGGCGGTGCCGCGTGCGCAGCGCGAACGGACGTTGCTGCGCCTGCTTACCCGCCTGGAAGAGGCCGAAGCCCGCGGCAACTTCCTGGATCCGCCCGGGCGCAGTGCCTACGATGCCTTGCGCGAGGCACAGAGCGTGGCGCCGCAGGACCCGCGTGTGCGTGCCGCCGCGCAGCGCCTGCTGCCGGCGAGCCGGCAGTGTTTCGAGGACCGCCTGCGCGAGAACCGCGTACTGGCGGCGGGGGCCTGTCTGGAGGCCTGGCAGACGCTGTCGACCAACGATGCGGGCCAGGCCGCTGCACGGCGCCGGCTGGCGCAGCGTTGGTTGGCGATCGGCAGTGAGCGCCTGGGCTCGGGCGATATCGCCTTCGCGCAACAGGCGCTGGAGCAGGCACGGCGCTGGCAGCCGGACCTGCCCGAGCTGCCGGCGTTCGCCGAGCGCCTGCGCAGCGCCGGTGGTGGCGCAGGCGCCTAGTCCAGGAACACCCGCTGCACGGTGGCGCGGGCGGCATCGAGGGAGAAGTGGTCCACGATGTTCTGCAGACCGGCGGTCGAGAGCCGGCGCCACAGTGCCTCGTCCTGATAGAGGCGGACCACGGCCTGCGCGAACGCCTCGGCATCATCGGCGACCAGTACATCTTCGCCATCGCGCAGGTGCATGCCTTCCACACCGCAGGTCGTAGCGACCACCGGCTGGCCATGCGCCATGCTCAGATTGACCTTGCCCTTGACGCCCGCACCAAAGCGCAGCGGCGCAACCGCGATGCGCACGCCGTCCATGTAGGGCACCACGTCCGGCACGAAGCCGTGGATCTCCACCCCCGGCTGGGTGGCGGCCAGCTCGCGCAGGCTGTCCGGCACGGCGGCGCCGATGCAGTGGAAACGGATGCCGGGCAGCTGTGCGCGGATGCGTGCGAAGACATCACCGATGAACCACTGCATGGCATCCAGGTTCGGCGGATGGCGGAAGCCGCCAACGAACACCAGGTCGCGACGCTCGGCCCAGTCGGGCCCCGCGCCTGCAACTTCATGCAGGTTGGAGATCAGTTCCACCGTCGCGCCCGGCGCATCGATGCGCAGCTGCTCGCGCTCGGCCGCGCTGACCAGCACGGTCACATCGACCTGATCCATCACCGCCAGCTCGCGTGCGCGGGTGCGCTCGGCATTGCGCAGCAGCCCTGCATCGCCGGCGATCTCCGCACCACGGCGCTCGCGCAGGTAATGCAGGTCGACGGTATCGAAGACGGTGCGCGCCTGTGGCGCAAAGCTGCGCAGCAGCGGCAGGCACTCGTGGGCAACGTGGTAGCGGACCATCATCACCACATCGAAGCGGGCGCCGTGGGCGCGCAGCCACGGTGCCACGCCGTCGAGGTAGGGCGCGTACCAGACCTCCCCGCCCAGCGCCTGCAGCGCCTCGGTGGCCGCGCCACCATGCTCGCGCCGGGTGGGCACGAAGACCACGTGGACGCCCTCGTCGAGCAGCATGCGGATCAGGTTGTACTGGCGCAGCGAGGCCGAGTCGCGGTCCGGCTGCGGCACCTCTTCATCCAGGATCAGGACCTGGCGCTGGCCGCGGTGCAGCAGGGCTGGCGAGGGCACGCTGCCCACGGCCGGCTGCGCCTGCAGCGCCTGCGTCCACTTCGCCGCGAATACCCCGCGGTTGCGGACCTGATAGGCCTTGATCCCGCTGCCGGTATCGGTGCCGTTGCTGGTGCCCTCGTCATGCACGACGCGGCTGGCGGGCTGCACCAGCACCCGATGGCCACTGGCGCGGACCGCGAAGGCCAGGTCGGTATCTTCGTAGTAGGCGGGCTTGTAACGTAGATCGAAGCCGCCGAGCTGGTCCCACAATGCGCGCGGGATCATCAACGCCGCACCGGAGCAGTAGTCGGCATCGCGCAGCGCGCTGTAGCGCGGATCCTCGGGCGACTCGAAGCGGCCGTAACTCCAGCCGCTGCCGTCCTGGAAAATCACCCCGCCCGATTCCTGCAGGCGGCCATCGGGGTAGAGCAGCTGTGCACCGACCAGGCCGGCCCGCGGCACCCGCGCGAAGGTGGCGAGCAAGGCGTCCAACCAGCCCGGCTGCGGCACGGTGTCATTGTTGAGCAGCACCACGTACTGGCCACGCGAGCGCGCTACGCCATCGTTGCAGGCCTCGATGAAGCCGCCGTTGGTGGCCCGCACCTCATAGCGCAGCCCGCCGACCTGCGGCATCCAGGCGGTGGTTTCGTCGCTGCTGCCGTCGTCCACCACCAGGATCTCGCACTCCACCTGCGGCGGATGGGCGGCCAGCGCCCGCAGGCAGGCCAGGGTGTGGCCGGCATGGTTGTAGACCGGAATGATGATGCTGACGACCGGGCGCTCGCTGGCCGGGACCGTGAACGGCGCGAACGCTGCGGCCTCGGGCAGGTACAGGGGCGACCCGCGCGGTGCAGGCACGGCCTGGGTATGGACCCGGATGCGCTGCCAGGTAGCGCGCCAGCCCCGGGTGCGCAGACTGGCCAGACTGCGACGGAACAGGCCGAGCATGCGGTTCAGGAAATAGCGAGCATCGGCCAAGGACATCGACATCCCGTTGCAACTCCAGCTTAAGCGGGGGAACCCGGGAGAACGCGCCGCTCGCGGTGGCTGCGTTAGACTCGCCGGACTTCATATTCTCGCATCCCCGTGCCCCGACGCTACGATTCCGACGACATCGACGAGTTCGACGACGACACCGAAAGCCGCGGCCCGTTGTGGCGGCGCCGGTTCATCACCTGGGGCATGGCGGCTGTCGCGCTGGGGCTGGGCTTCCTGATCCCGTATACGGTGTACCTGAACCAACAGGTCACCCAGCGCTTCGGTGAGCTGCGCTGGCAGATTCCCACCCGTGTCTATGCGCGGCCGCTGGCGCTTGCGCCGGGCGTGGCGATGGATGCGGCCACGCTCAAGACCGAGCTGGCCGCGTCGGCCTACCGCGATGACGGGATCGGCAAGTCGCCGGCTACGTACACGCAGGAAGGTGGGCGCTTCGTCATTTCCAGCCGTGGCTACAACGATGTGGATGGCCGGGTCGCCCCGCGCCGCGTCGAGGTGAGCCTGTCCGGCGGGTCGATCGCTTCGCTGCGCGACCCCGACAGCCGCAAGGCCCTGAAGACCGCACGTCTGGATCCGGCCCGTATCGCCACGCTGTACGGCCAGAAGCAGGAAGAGCGCCGGCTGGTCCGGATCGAGGAAACCCCCGAGCTGCTGGTCACCGGCCTGCAGGCGGTGGAGGACAAGGACTTCAGCCGTCACCACGGCATCGACCTGAGCGGCATCGCCCGCGCGGTGTGGGTGACCGTGCGCTCCGGCGGCCAGAGCCGTCAGGGTGCCTCGACGTTGACCCAGCAGCTGGCCCGCAGCGGCCTGCTGGGGATCGGCAAAGAGCAGACGGTTACCCGCAAATTCAACGAGGTGCTGTACGCGCTGATCATGGAGGCGCGCTACGACAAGCGCACCATCCTGGAGGCCTACCTCAACCAGGTCTACCTGGGCCAGCGCGGCAGCCAGGCCATCCATGGCATGTCCTCCGGTGCGGAATTCTGGTTCGGGCGCGATCTGGCCTCGCTCAACACCGAGCATGTCGCCTTGCTGATCGGCCTGGTCAAGGGCCCGTCCTATTACGATCCGCGCCGCAATCCCGAACGTGCGCTGGACCGCCGCAACTTCGTGCTGGGCAAGCTGCGCGACGCCAATCTGATCGACGATGCCGAGTACAAGCGCGCGGTCGAGGCGCCGCTGGGTGTGCCCAAGACGCCCGGCCTGATCGCGGCCAACCGTTTCCCGGCCTATGTGGATCTGGTCCGCCGCCAGCTGGGTCACGATTACCCCGAGTCGGTGCTGCAGGGCGCCGGCCTGAGCGTGATGACCGGCATGGCACCGTCGGCGCAGGCGTATGCCGAAGGCGCGGTCACCAAGACGATCAAGTCGCTGGAGAGCAAGCGCCGCCCCGAGCTGCAGGCCGGCCTGGTCCTGACCGACGTGCACAACGGCGATGTGCTGGCCGTGGTCGGCAGCCGCGAAGTGTCCGAGCCGGGCTTCAACCGCGCCATCGAGGCGCAGCGCCCGGTCGGCTCGCTGCTCAAGCCGTTCGTGTACCTGCTGGCGTTGGCGCAGCCGGACCGCTACTCGCTGTCCAGCTGGGTCGACGATTCCCCGGTGACGGTGCAGCTCAGCCGCGGCAAGCAATGGACGCCCGGCAATGCGGACAACCGCAGCCACGGTACGGTCCGCCTGATCGACGCGCTCGCCAGTTCCTACAACCAGGCCACGGTGCGGGTGGGCATGCAGGTGGGTCCGGAGCGGGTCACCCAGCTGATCCACGTGCTGGCCGGGATCAAGGCCGACCCCAATCCGGCGGTGATCCTCGGTTCCACCGACCAGAGCCCGTATGCGATGGCCCAGCTGTACCAGTTCCTGGCCTCCGGTGGCGAAATCCAGCCGCTGCATGCGGTGCGTGGCGTGCTCGATCCGCAGGGCAAGCTGATGAAGCGCTACGACAAGACCCCGGCGCCGGCGCAGGAGGGCGACTCGATCGCCGCGAACCTGATCAGCATCGGCCTGCAGCAGGTCGTGGCCAGTGGTACCGCGCAGCGCCTCAACGCCGATGGGCTGGGCCGCCTGCAGCCGGCCGGCAAGACCGGCACCACCAATGACGGTCGCGACAGCTGGTACGCCGGTTATACCGGTGACCATCTGGCGGTGATCTGGATGGGCAACGACCAGAACGAGCAGGCCGGGCTGTATGGTGCGACCGGCTCGATGCGGGTCTGGTCGGGCATTTTCCAGCGCCTGCCGAGTGCGCCGCTGAAAGTCAGCAACAAGGGCCTGGACTGGCAGTACGTGGAAGCCAGCGGCACGGCCACCACCGATGAAGGCTGCCCGGGTGCGCGGCGCTTCCCATTCGTGGTGGGCTACACCCCGGCCTACGTTCCGTGCACGGCGCCAAGCGCGTTGCCGGAAGGCGAGGGCGGCGAGCAGACTGAAGGCGGTGGCTGGCGCAGCTGGTTCGGCCTGGAGAAAAAACCCGACCCCGCCCCCGAACCGGCGCAGAATGCCCCGGCCGCCACCCCCGCGCGTCAACCCTGATCGAGGCTTGCCTGCATGACCACCCGATTCCTGATCCGTTCCGCTTCGCTGGCCACGCTGTGCCTTGCCCTGGCTGCCTGCGTCACGCCGCCGCCGGTGGTGAAAGCGCCCGTCGACACCACCACGCCGGCCCAGCGCCTGGCGGCCGTGGATGCCGCCGCCGGCAACGATGACAAGGAACTGGCCGTGCAGCCGCTGCGTGACAGCGAAGTGGAAGACCTGCGCCAGGCCGCGCAGGCCCGCCGCCAGGCCAACGATCTGACCGGTGCTGCGGCTGCGCTGGATCAGGCGCTGGCGATCATGGCCTCGGATCCGTCGGTGCTGCAGGACCGGGCCGAGGTCGCGCTGCTGCAGGGCGACTGGGCGGCCGCGGAAACCTTCGCCCGCAAGTCGGTCGAACTGGGCTCCAAGACCGGCCCGCTGTGCCGCCGCCATTGGGCAACGATCGAGCAGTCGCGCCTGGCCCGCGGTGAAAAAGAAAATGCCGCCTCGGCGCATGCCCAGCTGGAAGGCTGCACGGTGCCGGGCATCATGCGCTACTGAGGGCAGCGCGACAGCGGATGCGTGACGGCGTAGCGCCGGGCGCAACGCGGCAGCCTCTATCATTGTCGTCATGTCCCAACTTGCACACGCCAGCCGCGATGCCCTCAGTGAGGGCGGTGCGCTCGCCAGCCAGCTTGATGCCTTCGTACCGCGCCCGGCCCAGCTGCGCCTGACCGCGGCGATCGCCGAAGCGTTCGACCAGCGCGATGTGCTGCTCGCCGAAGCCGGCACCGGCACCGGCAAGACCTATGCATACCTGGTGCCTGCGCTGCTGTCCGGCCTCAAGACCATCATCTCCACCGGGACCCGCGCGCTGCAGGACCAGCTGTATCACCGCGATCTGCCGCGCGTGCGTGCCGCGCTCGGCGTCGGTCACAGCAGCGCGCTGCTGAAAGGGCGCGCCAACTACCTGTGCCGCTATCGGCTGCAGCAGGCGCGGGGCGAACCGCGCTTCAGTTCTCCCGAGCAGGTCGCGCAGTTCCAGCGCATCCTGGCGTGGTCCGGACGCACGAGGTTCGGCGACATGGCCGAGTTGGACGCGCTGCCGGAAGACTCACCGCTGTACCCGATGGTGACCTCCACCGTCGACAACTGCCTGGGCACCGAATGCCCGTTCTGGGATGACTGCTTCGTCGTGCAGGCACGGCAGCGGGCGCAGGCCGCCGACGTGGTGGTGGTCAACCACCATCTGCTGCTGGCCGATCTGGCGCTCAAGCAGGAAGGCTTCGGTGAGATCCTGCCGGGCGCCCAGGCGTTCGTGATCGACGAGGCGCACCAACTGCCGGAACTGGCGGCCAACTTCTTCGGCGAAGGCTTCGGCATGCGCCCGTGGCAGGAGCTGGCGCGCGACTGCCTGGCCGAGAGTCGCAGCGTGGCCGGTGCGCAGGCGGCCCTGCAGGAACCCGCGGCCGCGCTGGAACAGACCCTGCGCGATCTGCGCGTGGCCATGGACGGCCTGCCCCCTCGCGGTACCCAGTGGCGTGCCATGACCGTGCCACAGGTGCGCGATGGCTTCGATGCCGCAATGAGCACGCTGGTGCAGCTGCGCGATGCGCTGGCCGGGGTGCGTGATGCGTCGCCCGGGCTGGATGCCTGCCATGCGCGCGCGACGGAAGCGGCATCGCGCCTGGCGCGCTGGCTCGGTGACGACGCGCCGATGCTGGATTTCGACACCGATCCGGACGAGGCGCCGCCGCCGGCCGAGGTCCTGTGGTACGAACTGACCCCTCGCGGCTTTCGTTGCCAGCGCACGCCGATGGATGTTTCCGGACCGCTGCGCGAGCATCGGCAGCGCTCGATGGCGGCCTGGGTGTTCACCTCGGCCACGCTGACCGTGGATGGCGGTTTCGCACATATTTCCCAACGCTTGGGGCTGGATGATCCAGTCAGCCTGCTGCAGCCCAGCCCGTTCGATTGGGCCCACCAGGCGCTGTGCTACCTGCCGACCGATCTGCCCGATCCGGCCGCACGCGGCTTTGGCACGGCATTGATCCGCGCGTTGACGCCGGTGCTGGAGGCCTCGCATGGCCGTGCATTCCTGTTGTTCGCCTCGCACCGCGCACTGCGCGAAGCCGCCGAGGCGCTGCGCGACGCGCCGTGGCCGCTGTTCGTGCAGGGCGAAGCGCCGCGCGCGACCCTGCTGCAGCGGTTCCGTGAATCGGGCAACGGCGTGCTGCTGGGTTCGGCGAGCTTCCGTGAGGGCGTGGACGTGGTCGGCGATGCGCTGAGCGTGGTGGTGATCGACAAGCTGCCGTTCGCCGCGCCCGATGACCCCGTGTTCGAAGCACGGTTGGACGCGATCCGCCGCGACGGCGGCAACCCGTTCCGCGATGAGCAGCTGCCGCAGGCGGTGATCGCGCTCAAGCAGGGCGTGGGACGCCTGATCCGCAGCGAGACCGACCGGGGGGTGTTGGTGCTGTGCGACCCGCGCCTGCTCAGCCGCAGCTATGGGCGGATATTCCTGGATTCGCTGCCGCCGTTCCGCCGCACCCGCTCGCTGGCCGATGTGCAGGCCTTCTTTGCGCCACAATGGCCCGTCGTTGGCCCCACGCCAGCACCTGTCCCTGCGTCCCCGCAGCCGGTGCAGCCTGTGCAGGCCACCGATGACTTTCCCACTTCCCTGTTCTGACCGCCATGAAACTGCTCGCCTTTGAAACCGCCACCGAAGCCTGCTCCGTCGCCCTGTATGTGGATGGGCAGGTCACTGAGCGCTTCGAGATCGCGCCGCGCCGCCATGCCGAACTGAGCCTGCCCTGGGCCGAGGCGCTGCTGGCCGAGGCGGGGGTGGCCCGTTCGCAGCTGGATGCGATCGCACTGGGCCGCGGCCCGGGGGCGTTCACGGGGGTGCGGCTGGCGATCGCCATCGCCCAGGGCATCGCCCTGGCGCTGGACCGCCCGCTGATTCCGGTCTCCACCCTGCAGGCGTTGGCGCTGCGTGCCCCGGCGGGTGCGGACCATGTGCTGACCAGCATCGACGCGCGCATGGGCGAGGTCTATGCCGCACGGCAGATCCGCGTGGACGGGCAGTGGCAGCTGCAGGGCGAGGAGATCGTCTGCGCGCCGGAGCAGGTCGTGGTGCCTGAGGGCACGCGCTGGTTCGGCGTGGGGACTGGCTTTGGCGCAGCCGAAGGCGTGCTGAGCGCGCGCCTGGCCGATCAACTGAGCGGTGTGGACGCGCTGGCGCTGCCGCGGGCGTCGGACGTGCTGGCCTTGGCGGTACCCGCGTTCCAGCGCGGCGAAGGTGTGGCGCCGGAGCTGGTGGAGCCGGCGTATCTGCGCAACAACGTGGCACTGACCCTGGTCGAACAGCAGGCCGCCCGCGCCGCCAAGGCCGCCCGGTAGAGCCGACCGTTGGTCGGCCGGGGCCCCCTCAGCGGTCGTCGCGCAGCTCACCACCGGGCAGGAACACCCAGGTGCGGGTCACCTGCAGGATGTCGATCGCATCCTCGGTCTTGGGCAGTGGCGGGAACGGCTGGGCGAGCGTGATCACGCGCAGCGCGGTTTCATCCAGCAACGGCGTGCCGCTGGACTGCAGGATGCGGGCACTTTCGACCGTGCCATCGCGGCGCACACCGACGGTGATCACCACCTGGCCGCCGAGCCGGCGGGCGCGGGCCTCATCCGGATAATTGAGATTGCCGACGCGCTCGGCGCGGTCGACCCAGGCACGCAGATAGTTGGCATAGGCGTATTCGCGGGTACTGGCCGAGACGAACTTGCGGTTCGGGCGCTTGGCGTACTGGGCCGAGCGCAGGTGCACTTCGGCAGCCAGCCGCGCCATCTCCACATCGCGCTGCTCGCGTGCGGTCATCGGTGCATCCGGGCGGGGCTGCTCGGGCAGCGGCTGGGGCTGCGCTTTGGCGACGGTATCGGTGCCATTGCGGCTGCTGACCACGCGGGTCTGTGGCGGCGGCACGCTGGCCGCGTCCTGGCGCTGTTGCGGCACCGGTGACAGCCCGGCCTGCGCCTGCGGCACGATCCCGGCCTGGTTGTCGCGTGGGCGCTGCGCCTTGTCGTGGTCGCCGCCGCCCTGCTGGTTGGCCTGGGCCAGGAAGTCGGCCTGTTTGGGCGTCAGCGGGGTCTGGGTCTGGCTGAAGATCACGTCCAGGGTCGGTACCAGCGGCGCGCTGTCACTCACCGCGAAGCCGACCCCGAGGATCAGCAGGGCGTGCACGAGTACCGACAGCGTCAGGGTCGCGCCCAGCCGCTGGGATTCGCGCGCCTGCCACGTCGGCACCGGGACGACGCTGGCGCTCATCGCGGCAGGCCGGCCTCGATCGCGTCGAACAGGGTGCCGGCGATGTTCAGGCCGAACTGGGCGTCGAGCTCGCGTACGCAGGTCGGGCTGGTGACGTTGACCTCGGTCAGGTAGTCGCCGATCACGTCCAGGCCGACGAAGCGCATGCCGCGGCGCTTCATCTCCGGCCCGACCTGGGCCGCGATCCAGCGGTCGCGCTCGCTCAGCGGGCGGCCTTCGCCGCGGCCGCCGGCGGCCAGGTTGCCGCGGAACTCGTCGCCCTGCGGAATCCGCGCCAGGCAGTAATCGACCGGCTCACCATCGACCAGCAGAATGCGCTTGTCGCCGGCGGTGATGTCCGGAATGAACTTCTGCGCCAGGGCCAGGGTGCGCTCGCCGTCGGTCAGGGTTTCCAGGATCACGTTGAGGTTGGGGTCGCCGGTGCCGCTGCGGAAGATCGAGCGGCCGCCCATGCCGTCCAGCGGCTTGAGCACCGCTTGGCCGTGTTCGAGCACGAAGGCCTTCAGGTCGGCGTTGCGGCGGCTGACCAGGGTCGGCGGGCAGCACTGCGGGAACAGCAGGGCGGCCAGCTTCTCGTTGTAGTCGCGCAGCCCCTGTGGGTCGTTGACCACCATCGCACCGGCCTGCCGGGCCACGCTGAGCACGTGGGTGTCGTAGATGAATTCAGCATCCACGGGCGGGTCCTTGCGCATCAGCACGACCTGGCCGGGGCCGAACACCGTCTGGCTGAACTCGCCCAGGGTGAACCAGTCGTTCTTGTCCTCGCGCACCTGCAGCGGGGCGGTGCGGGCGATGGCCTGGCCGTCGCGCAGGGCCAGCCCACCGGGGCTGACGTAGTGCAGGGCATGGCCGCGGCGCTGGGCTTCCAGCAGCATCGCGAAGGTGGTGTCCTTGGCAATCTTGATATGGGCGATGGGGTCCATCACCACGATGACATTCAACGGCATGGTCGCAACCTGGCGGGCAGGCCAATGATGGTAGCGACAATGGCTGCGCAATGCCTGCCCGGGGGGCCGGAACGCAGTGTCCGGCCGGGGCGGGGGGCGCGCCGGTTTGCGCAAACGGCACGCGCCGGGCGCGCGCCGGGCCGCTCGCGGCGGGGCCGCGGTGGGCGTGCTTGAAGCGCGCGCCGGTATTGGGATATAGATACGCTTTCGCAGCGGCGCCGGGGATCAGCGCAGGCGTCGCGAGCTTGGGGAAAGGTAATGACTGAATACATGGCTGCGGGTGGGGAACTCGCAGGGCTGCGCGTGATGGTCATCGACGACTCGAAGACCATCCGCAGGACTGCGGAAACCCTGCTGAAGCGGGAAGGCTGCGAGGTAGTGACCGCGACCGATGGTTTCGAGGCGTTGGCCAAGATTGCCGACCAACAGCCGCAGATCATCTTCGTGGACATCATGATGCCGCGGCTGGACGGGTATCAGACCTGTGCGCTGATCAAGGGCAACCAGCTGTTCAAGGCGACGCCGGTGATCATGCTGTCGTCCAAGGACGGCCTGTTCGACAAGGCGCGCGGCCGCATCGTCGGCTCGGAGCAGTACCTGACCAAGCCATTCACGCGTGAAGAACTGCTGGGTGCCATCCGCACATACGTCAACGCCTGACCAGGGGGGAAAGGCACAATGGCTCGAATCGTACTGATCGAGGATTCACCGACCGACCGTGCGGTATTCACGCAGTGGTTGACCAAGGCCGGTCATGAAGTCCTGGAAGCGGACAACGCCGAGGACGGGCTCAAGCTCGTGCGCGAGCAGTCGCCGCAGCTGGTGCTGATGGACGTGGTCCTGCCGGGCATGAGTGGCTTCCAGGCCACCCGCGCTATGGCGCGCGACGCGGCCATCAAGCACATCCCGGTGGTCATCGTCAGCACCAAGGCGATGGAGACCGACAAGGCGTGGGGGCTGCGCCAGGGGGCCGCCGACTACATCGTCAAGCCGCCGCGCGAGGACGAACTGATCGCGCGGATCAACCAGTTGGTGGTCTGATGCGCTCTCCTTTCGACATCCTCCAGGCCTACGAACGGCGTAGCCTGGCCCATGCGGTGCAGCTGCCCGAACGGCAGTTCTCGCAGGACCTGTGGCGTGGCGTCGGCTACCGGGTCGGCAAGCGCCGGCTGGTCTCAGACTTCCGCGAAGTGGTGGAAATCGTGCCGATGCCGCCGATCACCCCGGTGCCCGGCGCGCAGCCGTGGCTGCTGGGCGTGGGCAACCTGCGCGGCAACCTGTTCCCGGTCGTGGACCTGAAATTCTTCCTGGAAGGCGAGCGCACCGTGCAGCAGGAGGGCCAGCGCGTGCTGATCATGCGCCAGGCCGGCGGTGACGTGGCGCTGACCATCGATGAACTGTTCGGCCAGCGCAGCTTCGAGCTGGACCAGGACATCGTCGCCGGCGATCTGGCTACCGGCCGCTACGCGCATTTCATCGACCGCGCCTTCCACGGCGATGGCCATGACTGGGGCGTGTTCTCGCTGTCGCTGCTGTCGCGTACCCCCGAATTCAGGCAGGCCGCGGCCTGACCGCAGGCGCCTGTCTCTCCGTATTGAACATCGAGGTTGAACGATGAGTACTGCTTCGGAATCCGCCAAGGCCGGCAAGCTCGGTTCGGTGGGCACCAATTTCTGGCTCGGCCTGCTGGCCGTGTCGATGATCGTGTTCGGCGTCAACACCGGCGTGGCGACCTGGCAGGGCAGTCGCCTGGCCAGTGCAAGCACCGATGCGGCGAACCTGCAGGTGCTCTCGCAGCAGCTGGCCAACCAGGGCCGTGAGGCGGTCTCGGGCAACGCGCAGGCGTTCACCGCGTTCAAGCTGACCAAGAGCGACATCGAAAGTACCGTCAGTGGCCTGCAGGGCCGCTACGGCACCGAAACCAATGTGGCCGGGCCGCTGAACACGCTGATCCAGACCTGGGAGCCGCTCGGCAAGAGCGCCGGCCAGCTGGTCGCCAGTGAACCGGCGGTGCTGGCCCTGGCCGGCAATGCGAACAACTTCGTCAACGGCGTGCCGGCATTGCAGGCGCAGCTGAACGAAGTGGTCCGCGCGATGTCGGCCAGCGGTGCACCGTCTTCGCAGGTCTACAACGCCCTGCAGCAGGTGGTGGTGGTCGGCTCGATGGCCCGCCGGGTGACCGAAATGCGCGCCGGCGGCGCCAATGCCGCCGCCGCAGGCGATGCGCTGGCCCGCGACTCGGTGGTGTTCACCCAGGTGCTCGATGCGCTGCGCAATGGCAATGAAGAACTGGGCATCGCCGCGGTCCGCAACGGCCCGGCCCTGGCCGCACTGGAGCAGTCGCAGAAGCAGTGGGACACCATGAAACAGGATGCCGATGCGATCCTGGCCAGTTCCCGCCAGCTGTTCGCCGCGCAGTCCTCGGCGGCGGCGCTGACCGGCGGTTCGGCGGACATGCTGCGTGACAGCAAGAAGCTGTTCGAAGCGTTCTCCTCGTTCGGCTCGCTGCGCGATACGCGCCTGTTCCCCAACTTCTGGCTGGGCGTGGCCTCCGGCGCGTTCTCGCTGATCGCCATCATCGGCTTCGTCGGCAGCACCGTGCGCAGCCGCTCGCGCGAGCAGGAACTGCGTTACCAGACCCAGGTGGAATACAACAGCCGTAACCAGCAGGCCATCATGCGGCTGCTGGATGAAATCAGCTCGCTGGGTGAAGGCGACCTGACGGTGAAGGCCTCGGTGACCGAGGACATGACCGGCGCCATCGCCGACGCCATCAACTACGCCGTGGATGAGCTGCGCCACCTGGTGACCACGATCAACGACACCTCGGCCAAGGTCGCCGTGTCGACCCAGGAAACCCAGGCCACTGCGATGCAGCTGGCCGAAGCGGCCGGCCACCAGGCCAACCAGATCACCTCGGCCTCGGACCGCATCGGCGAAATCGCCTCGAGCATCGAGCAGGTGTCGCGCAACTCGGCCGAGTCCGCCGACGTGGCGCAGCGCTCGGTGATCATCGCCGCCGAAGGTGCCGGCGTGGTGCGCGAAACGATCCAGGGCATGGACCAGATCCGCGACCAGATCCAGGAAACCTCCAAGCGCATCAAGCGCCTGGGCGAGTCCTCGCAGGAAATCGGCTCGATCGTGGAACTGATCAACGACATTTCCGAGCAGACCAACATCCTGGCGCTGAACGCCGCGGTGCAGGCCGCTTCGGCCGGTGAGGCCGGCCGCGGTTTCGCCGTGGTGGCCGACGAAGTGCAGCGCCTGGCAGAACGCACCTCCGGTGCGACCCGACGGATCGAGAACCTGGTCCAGGCCATCCAGGCCGATACCAACGAGGCGGTCAGTTCGATGGAGCAGACCACCGCCGAAGTGGTCTCCGGTGCGCGCCTGGCCGAAGACGCCGGTACCGCCCTGACCGAAATCGAGCGCGTCTCCAACGCGCTTAACAACCTCATCAAGAACATCTCGATCGCTGCCCAGCAGCAGTCGGCCGCGGCATCGGACATCACCCGCACCATGGGCGTGATCCGTCAGATTACCGGCCAGACCTCGCAGGGCGCGGGACAGACCGCCGAGTCGATCGGCCACCTGGCACAGCTGGCGGCCGACCTGCGCCGCTCGGTCGCCGACTTCAAGCTGCCGGCGTGAGCCTCGGGCAGGGCGGAGAGGGAAGGAACAAGCAGATGATGCATCGCGAGAAATCACCGCACGCCATGTGCGCCGAGCTGCCGGGAGACCTGGCATGAGCACGCTGCGCGATGCCATGAGCCACGCTGCGCTGGGCTGGGTCAAGCCGGAGCTGGACGAGACCCTGCGCCAGGTGCGCAACGAGGTCGAGTACTACGTGGAAGACCCTGCCGATGGCAGCCGGATGCGCTTCTGCGCCGGTTACCTGCACCAGGTGCAGGGCACCCTGCGCATGGTCGAGCTGTACGCCCCGGCGATGGTGGCCGAAGAGCTGGAACAGCTGGCCAATGCGATCGGCGCCGGCGACGTACCGGACCGCGATGAAGCCTGCGCCACGCTGATGCGTGGCAGCGTGCTGCTGCCCGATTATCTGGAGCGCCTGCAGAACGGTCACCGGGACATCCCGATCGTGCTGCTGCCGTTGCTCAACGACATCCGGTCGGCACGCGCCGCGCCGGGCATCAACGAGAGTGTGCTGTTCGCCTTCGCGCCGGACAGCGCGAGCGCCACCGAAGCCGAGCTGGATCATGCGCGCGGCAGCCTGAGCGGGCGCAATCGCGAACTGCTTGATACGGTCGGCAACGCGGTCAAGGAAGAACTGCTGCGGATCAAGGATGCGCTGGACCTGCACCTGCGTACCGGCGGTGAGCCGGTGCAGCTGCAGACCCAGGTCAACGAGCTCGGCGCGGTCGCCGATACGCTGGGCATGATGGGCCTGGGCGTGGCCCGCGGCGTGGTCGTGCAGCAGCGCGATGCGTTGCGCGAGGTGGTGGACGGCCAGCAGCAGATCGACGAAAGCCTGCTGCTGGATATCGCCGGCGCGCTGCTGTACGTGGACGCCTCGCTGGATGACCAGGTCGCCCATCTGGGCGCCGGCGGCAGCGGCGAAGATGACCCGAGCGCGGTGGAGAACCGGCGCACGGTGGAGGTGCTGGCGCATGAAGCCATCGCCAACTTCGCTGCGGCGCGCGAGCACTTCGTCGCGTTCATCGAAACCAACTGGAACCACCAGCAGTTGCAGGAAGTGCCGCGCCTGCTGGGCGAGGTCGCCGGCGCGCTGCGCATGCTCGATCTGTCCGTTCCGGCCGACTACCTGCAGGGCGTCCGCCAGTACATCGCGGTGGAACTGCTCGGCAAGCAGCGCGTGCCCAGTGGCCGCCAGCTGGACACCCTGGCCGACGCCATGGCCAGCCTGGAGTACTACCTGGAGGCACTGCGCGAACGCCGCCCGGGCCGCGATGAAATTCTGGACATCACCCGCAGCAGCCTGGAAACCCTGCGTTACTGGCCGCTGCCGGATGCGAACCAGCCGACCGCCGATACCGGGCCGGAATCGCTGCCGGTCGCGCCGGAACCCATCGAGCTGACCCCGTGGGACGCGCCTGCACCGGGGCCGATCGAACGTGGCGTGACCGCCGAGGTTCCGCGTCCGGCCAACCTGCCGCCGCCGCTGCCGGACTTCACCTTCGATCCGCCGCCGGCGGTCGCCCCGCCGGCGACCCCGCCGCCGGTGGCGCTGGTGTTCGATGCCTCCACCGCGCCGGTCGCCGCCGATGCGCCGCAGTGGACGTTGGCCAGTCATGACGACGTGGACGACCTGCCTACGTTCGCCCATTTCGATCCGGTCATTGCCGAGGTGCCGGCCGGTGCCGCATGGGACGTCGCGCCGCTGCCGTCCGCGCTGCAGGTCGATGGCGTGCTCGACGAGGTGCACGTGGCGACGTCGGCGCGCGCGGACGACGTGGCGGACATGCCACCGGAGATGCCGGCCTTCGTGGCCACGGGCGCCGGTTTCGACCCGGTGGCCGCCGAGCACGAGACGCTGGAGCTGAGTGACGCGCCGATCGAATTCACCTTCGATGAGGGGCTGCACAACGCCGACGACGTGCTGTCGCTGCAGATCGATGACAGCGACAACGGCACCAACACCGATAACGACAACGACACCGATGGCGTTGCCGAGGAGTTGGCCGCGTCCAGCCCGTTCGCGCCGAGCGCGATGGATGTGGAGACCCTGCCGACGTTCCTGCAGGAGATTCCGGTGCCCTCGGCGGACGACAGTGTCGCCGAGCCGATCGATGCGTTCATCGATGGCACCGATACCGCGCCGCAGGCCGCGGCAGGTGCCGCGCTGCCGCCGCCGGCAGTGCAGGATGCGGTCATCCGCCGTATCGAGCTGGATGACGAATCGACCCGCTTCCTGGCCGAACTGGATGCCGCCGCCGCGCAGTTCCGCCCGGAAGGCGCGGGTACCGATACCGTGCCGGCCGCCGCTGCCCCGGCAAGCCCGGCGCTGGCCGCGCCCGCCGACGACACCAGCATCGAAGCCGGCTTCGAAGACGATGGCGAGAACATCGATCAGGACATCCGCGAGGTCTTCATCGAAGAGTTCGACGAAGAACTGGTGAACCTGGGCAACCTGCTCCCGGCCTGGCGCATCGCGCCGGACAACCTGGACCGCCTGCGCCCGATCCGCCGCGTGTTCCATACCCTCAAGGGCAGTGGCCGGCTGGTCGGTGCGCGCACCCTGGGCGAGTTCAGCTGGAAGATCGAGGGCATGCTCAACCGCGTGCTCGATGGCAGCCGCCCGGCCTCGCCGGCCGTGGTTGCCCTGGTCGGCCAGGCCTACGACGTGCTGCCGCAGCTCAACGCGGCACTGCGCGATGGCAGCCGTGTCACCGCCGATCTGCAGGCCATTCAGGCCATCGCCGATCGTGTGGCTGCAGGCGAAGAAACCTTCCATGTGCCGCTGCAACGTGCCGCGACCGCCGCTGTCCCGGCGCCCCTCGACGCCACTGTGGCCGAGGCCGCGCCGGTGATCGAGAGCACGCCGGCCGACATCGACAGCGTGCTGCGCGAGATCCTGGAAGCCGAGGTCGAGGTGCATCAGGCGACGCTGCAGGCGTGGCTGGACGCGGCCGCCGATGCCCCGCAGCCGGTGACCGACGGGCTGCTGCGCGCCGTGCACACCATGAATGGCGCCTTCGCCATGACCGACGTGCCGGAGATCACGGCGGTCACCGGTGCGGCGGAAAGCTACATCAAGCGCTCGCTGGCCGCCGATGCGCTGCCGAGTGCTGCCGGCATGGAGGCGCTTGCGCAGACCTGCGCGGCGATCACCACGACCATGACGGCCTTGCAGGACGACGCCCCACGGGTGCCGGTGCAGACCGCGCTGGCCACCCGTCTGGTGGCCCTGGCTGATACGTTGCCCGAAGCGCGCTGGCCGGCGCTGGTGGACGACGAGCTGGACCTGGTGGATGACGACGCAGAGCCGTTCGCTGCGGTGGCCGATGAGCCGGCGGATGCGTTCCTCGTCACTGGCGATGCCGTGCAGGACGATGCCGCGCCGGTCCTGGCGACCGCCGATGACACCACTGCAACCGACTACCAGCAGGCCGAGATCGATGCCGATGGCCTGAGTGTGATCGCGCCCGATCGCGCGGCCGCTGATGCCCACGACGACGATGCCGACAGCGACGATGCCCACAGCGACGATGCCCTCGTCGCGATGGAACTGACGGGCACGGATGACCTGTCCGCCTACTTCGACGCCGAGTTGCCCGACACCGTGCGCGCAGCGCAGTCGCCGGATGCCGTGGCAGAGGAGGCTGATCTGGCGCCCGTGCCTGCGGGCCTGGAGGCGGTCGAGTTGACCTCGGCCGAGGATCTCTCGCGCTACTTCGATACGCTCGCCGAGCCGGTCACGCCGGAGATCCGGGTCGACGCCGACACCGACACCAGGTTCGACGCCGAAGCGGACGCTCAAGCGGAAGGCAAGACAGATGCGGCAGCCGACGCCCCGACCGACGCGGCAGAGGCGACGGAGCTCGTTGCCGACGGTCCGGGCGATGCCGATGCCGATGTCGATGCCGATGCCCATACGCCTGGCAGCGCCTACGCAGTGGCCGTCGATGACGCGGCCAATGACAGCTGGAGCGACACCGACCAGGACAGCGACGATGACGCCCAGGCGCTGGAGGAGGCCCTGCCGCCGCCGCCCGCATTTGGCGAGGTGGTGGACGCCCAGCAGGCCATGGACGACGGCTTGACCGTTGTTGATGCGCTGGAGGCATCCGATACCGGCGTGCTCGGTCTGGATGCCACGGATGAGAACACCGGTGAAGCCGATGCGTTCGCCGAGGTGATCCAAACCCCGGTGCCTGGAGCCGCCGCCGACGCTGCCAGCCCCGCGCCCTTCTTCGAACTGGAAGACGCACCTGCCGCAACCCTTGCGCCCCCCCTGGAAGCGGATGACATCCTCCCGGTGGACGCCACCGAGAGCGACGAGCTTGCGCCGGGTGATGCGCTCGACTTCACCCAGCTCGACCAGGAGCTGGTCGATATCTTCGTGGAGGAGGGCAAGGACCTGCTCGACCATTGCGATGGCCTGATCAGCGAGCTGCGCGCCGTGCCCCAGGACCGCGACGTGATCGCCGGCCTGCAGCGCGATCTGCACACGTTGAAGGGTGGCGCGCGCATGGCCGGGATCAACCCGATCGGCGACCTTGGCCACGGCATCGAATCGCTGCTGGAAGCCGTCGCGGCCAACCGCACCGATATCGACCGCAGCGACGTGCATCTGCTGGAGCGCGGGTTCGATCGCCTGCACCAGCTGCTGACCCGTACCGGGCAGCACCGTACCGTGGCGATGCCCGACGACCTGATCGCCGCTTTCGAGCAGCGTACCCAGGGCCGTGTCGCGCCCGAACCGATCGAGACCCCCGAGCCGCCGCTTGCGTCCGGCGATGCCAGGGTCGAGGCCGCCATCGCCGCGCTCGTCGCGGCACCGTTGTCGGCACCGGTGCCGCTGGAAACCGTCAGCGAGGAGGATGGTCTGCCGCGGCCGCAGCAGGAACAGGTGCGCGTGCGTGCCGACCTGCTGGACCGCCTGGTCAACCACGCCGGTGAAGTGGCGATCTACCGCTCGCGCCTGGAACAGCAGCTGGGCGCCTTCCGCGGCGCCATGGGCGAACTGGACCGCACCAATGCCCGTCTGCGCGATCAGCTGCGCCGGCTGGACCTGGAAACCGAAGCGCAGATCGTCGCCCGCTACCAGCGCGAGCAGGACCAGGCCGACCACAAGTTCGATCCGCTCGAGCTGGACCGCTTCTCCACGCTGCAGCAGCTCAGCCGCGCGCTGAACGAATCGGCGGCCGACCTCGGCGGTCTGCAGGGCGTGCTGGACGATCTCTCGCGCCAGTACGACGTGCTGCTGCAACAGCAGTCGCGCGTCAGTTCGGAACTGCAGGACGGCCTGATGCGTGCGCGCATGGTGCCGTTCGATGGACTGGTGCCGCGCCTGCGCCGTGTCGTGCGCCAGGCGGGCCAGGACACCGGCAAGCAGGTTCACGTCACCCTGGAAGGCACCCACGGCGAACTGGACCGCAACGTGCTCGACCGCATGGTCGCGCCGCTGGAACACATGCTGCGCAACTCGGTGGCGCATGGCCTGGAAACGCCGGAACAGCGTCGTGCCGCCGGCAAGCCGGAGGAGGGCGAGATCGCCATCCGGCTGCGCCGCGAAGGCTCGGAAATCGTGCTGGAAGTGGCTGACGATGGTGCCGGGCTGGACCGCCAGGCGATCCGTCGCCGCGCCGAACAGCGTGGCCTGATCGCCGCCGATGCCGTGCTGGGCGATGCCGAACTGGACGCGATGATCTTCTCGCCCGGCTTCAGCACCGCCGACCAGGTCAGCCAGCTGGCCGGCCGTGGCGTGGGCATGGACGTGGTCCACAACGAAGTGCGCCAGCTCGGCGGCTCGGTGGACATCCACTCGGTCAGCGGCCAGGGCGTCACCTTCACCCTGCGCCTGCCGCAGACGCTGGCGGTCACCCAGGCGGTGTTCGTGCAGATCGGCGAGACCACCTTCGCAGTGCCGGTGGCCTCGGTCAGCGGTATCGGGCGGATCTCCCGCGAGCGCTTTGAAACCGCCAACGGCGGCTACCACTACGGCGGCGAAGAATTCGCGCTGCACGATCTGGGCACGTTGATCGGCCAGGCCCAGGCTCGCGCCGAAGGCCAGGCCCAGGTGCCGCTGCTGCTGGTCCGCGCCGGTGACCTGCGCGTGGCCGTGGCGATCGACCAGGTGCTGGGCAACCGCGAAATCGTGGTCAAGCCGGTCGGCCTGCAGATCGCCTCGGTCCCGGGCATCTACGGTGCGACCATCACCGGCGATGGCCGCGTGGTCGTCATCCTGGACGTCGCGCCGCTGGTGCGCCGTTACCTGGCCAACCCGCACAAGCCGATCACTGCTGCAGCCAAGGTCAGCGATCGCGATGTGCCGCTGGTGATGGTGGTCGACGATTCGCTGACCATGCGCAAGGTCACCGGCCGCATTCTGGAACGCCACAACTTCGAGGTCACGGTCGCCCGCGACGGTATCGAGGCCCTGGAGCGGCTGGATGAGCGCGTGCCCGACCTGATGCTGCTGGATATCGAGATGCCGCGCATGGACGGGTACGAGCTGGCCAGCGTCATGCGCGCCGACCCGCGCTACCAGGGCGTGCCGATCGTAATGATCACCTCGCGCAGCGGCGACAAGCACCGTCAGCGCGCCTTCGAACTCGGTGTCCAGCGCTACCTGGGCAAGCCGTACCAGGAACTGGATCTGATGCGTAACGTGTATGACCTGCTGGGGATCGCCCGTGCACGCGAGTGATGCCCACCCCCTGTTGCCGGTAGCGCTGCTGGCCCGTTCCGGGCCGGCGCGCGACCGCCTGCGCGAAGCGCTCGACCACGCCGGCGCCCGCGTGGTGCTGGAGGACGACCCGAACACGCTCGAGCTGCAGGCACTGCGCGATGCCGACCCCGGCGCGGTGTTGATCGCGCTGGAACCGGCGATCGAAGACGCGCTGGAGCGGCTGGATCCGGTGCTGGGCTCGCCCTCGCTGACCCTGATCTTCGACGAAGCCGAGCTGGCCGCGCGCCGCGATGGCTGGGAAGCGCAGCGCTGGGCGCGGCATCTGGTGGCCAAGCTGCACGGCCATCAGGACGTGCTGCCGCCGGGCTCGGAGCAGGACCAGCAATTGCAGCCCGAACCGGGCCTGCCGGTGACGCCGGCGCAGCTGCATGCCGATGCACCGCTGGCGTTCCACCTGCGCGAAGCTGCCGATGCGGCCTCCGAGGTGCCCGCCGATGGCCTGTACCAGGCGCCGGCGGCGTTGCACGAGCCGGTGTCCCTCGAAGAGGCGCTGGCCGCGCTGCAGCCGGTCGATGCCGATCCGATCACAGCGGCCATCCCACCGATTCCCGCCTCGGCACCGCCAGCGGCCGCCGCCGCCGTGTCGATCGGCGACCACAACCGCTGGTCGCTGGTCGAAGATGACGGGGGGGCCGTGGTGTCCCCGCCGGTCACCGACACCGTGTCGGCACCGGAGCGCTTCGACATCGAACGCCTGTCGCTGGTCGAGCTCGAACCCGAGGCCGGTCCCGCCGGTGGCTGCACCGGCGCGGTGCTGGTCCTGGCCGGCATAGGCGGGCCCGATGCGCTGCGCCGCCTGCTGGCCGCCCTGCCCGAATCGCTGAGCACCGCGGTGCTGGTGCATATGCGCCTGGATGGTGGGCGCTACGGCAATCTGGTCAAGCAGATGGCACGGGTCTCCGCCCTGCCGGTGCTGCTGGCCGAGGACGCCCAGCCCGTCGAAGCCGGCCAGGCCTACATCCTGCCCGACGACATCGGCATTGCCGTGCGCCAGGGCAGCCTGCATTTCATCGCCGACACCGCCGGCATCCAGATCGAGGCTTTGCCGGCGGCACATAGCGGCGTGGTCCTGCTCAGTGGCGCGGATACCACCCAGCTGGACGCCGTGTTCGCCCTGGCCGCCGCCGGTGCCTGGGTGGCCGGTCAGGTCGGCGAAGGCTGCTATGACCCGACCGCGGCCAGCGCCGTGGTTGCGGCCGGGCAGGACGCCGGTGAACCGCCGCAGCTGGCCGCCACCATCGCCGAACGCTGGGGCGTGGACGCGTAAGCGCGCCGACGTCCCCTTGAAGGAAGACCCATGAGCTACGCCAGCAACGACGAAATCCGCGGTGTCCTGATCCAGGCCGGGCACGAACGCGTGCTGCTGCCCAACGCCACCGTCGCCGAAATGATGTCCAAGGTGCCGGTCGAAACCGTGCCCGATGCGCCGGCCTGGTTGGTCGGGCAGATCGCCTGGCACGGCTGGGACGTACCGCTGCTGTCCTTCGCCCGGTTGTCCGGGCAGGGCGACGAACCGGTGGTGACCAACAACAAGGTCGTCGTGCTCAAGGCACTGGGCGGCAATCCGCGCCGGCCTTACTTCGCCCTGCTGACCCAGACCTTCCCGCAGCTGATCGCGGTGCCGCGCGACGGCCTGCTGGCCGACGCCTCCGAGGAAACCCTGCCGCAGGGCGTGCACATGCGCGTGCTGCTGGGCGAGCAGAGCGCCCTGCTGCCGGACCTGGACGCGCTGGAAGCGGCGCTGGACGAATCCTTCCCCGTGGCGGGGTAAGAGCGTTACTTTTCAGCCCAGATCGCCCAGGCGTGCCTGCACGGCGGCGATCGCCGCCAGCCCGGCGGTCTCGGTGCGCAGCACCCGCGGGCCCAGCTGCAAGCCCTGGAAGCCGGCTGCCGCCAGTGCCTGGCGGTCGCGCGGCGACCAGCCGCCTTCCGGGCCGATCGCGATCACCACGCCGCCCGGAGCGGCCGAGAGGGTCGACAGGCGATGCTCGCCCTGCGGATCCAGGGTCAATTTCAGTGCCTCGCCCGGCATCGCGCTGGCCGCCACCTGCAGCGATTGCGGCGCGGCCACGCTGGGCACGCGGGCGCGGGCGGATTGGCCACAGGCCGACACCACCACGCTGTGCCAGTGCGCCAGCCGCTTCTCGGCGCGGGCGGCGTCCAGCTTCACTTCGGTCCGCTCCGCGTTCACCGGTACAAAGGCCTGCACGCCCAGCTCGGTGGCCTTCTGCAGGATCAGGTCCATCTTCTCGCCACGGGCGATGCCCTGCAGCAAGGTGATGTGCAACGGCGATTCGTTGTCCAGCGCGGTGGCCGCCTCGATACGCACCTGCGCGTCGCGCTTGCCCACTGCCACCAGTGTCGCGCTGTAGTCCTGCCCATCGCCATTGAACAGCACGCAGCCATCGCCTTCGCGCAGGCGCATCACGCGGACCAGGTGGTTGGCAGCATCCTCGGGCAGCGACAGGGTCTGCCCGACCGCCAGCGGATGGTCGATATGGCTGCGGGTCACGCGCATGCGACGGCCTCGTCGATGGCGGCCAGGGTGGTCAGTGCAAGCAGGTCCAAATGTTCGTCCTCGACGCAGTACGGCGGCATCCAATACAGCACATTGCCCAGTGGGCGCAGGACCACGCCGCGCTTGAGCGCGGCCTTGTAGGCGTGCAGCCCGACCCGGGCCTCGGCCGGGAACGGCGTGCGCTTGTCGCCGTTGCGGGTCAGTTCGAAGGCCACCACCATCCCGGCCTGGCGCACGTCGGCGACGTGTGCGTGATCGGCAAACGGCGCGGCCAGGGTACGCATCACTTCGGCCGTGCTGCGGTTGCGGGCGATCACATCCTCGCTGGCGAAGATGTCCAGCGTCGCCAGCGCGGCGGCGCAGGCCAGCGGATTGCCGGTGTAGCTGTGCGAATGCAGAAACGCGCGCTCGCGCGAATCGTCCAGGAAGGCGTCGTACAGCGCCTGCGTGGCCAGTACCGCCGAGAGCGGCAGGAAGCCGCCGGTCAGGCCCTTGGACAGGCATAGCAGATCGGGCATCACCCCGGCCTGCTCGCAGGCGAACATCGTGCCGGTGCGGCCGAAACCGGTGGCGATCTCATCGGCGATCAGGAACGCACCGTTGGCATCGCACAGCTCACGCGCACGCTGCAGATAGACCGGGTCATACATGCGCATGCCACCGGCGCACTGCAGGCGCGGTTCCAGAATCACCGCGCAGATTTCTCCCGGGTGCTGGTCGAACAGCGTGGCCAGCGCATCGGCCGCCTGGTGCGCGCGCTGCGCCGCACTCTGGCCGGGTTCGGCCAGGTAGGCATCGGGTGAGGGCGCGAACAGCGCTTCGGTCAGCAGCGGCGCATACACGCGTCGATACAACGGGATGTCACCCACCGACAGCGCGCCCAGCGTTTCGCCGTGATAGCCGTTCTCCAGCGCGACGAAGCGGGTACGGTGGTTCTCGCCGCGGTTGCGGAAGTAGTGGAAGGCCATCTTCAGCGCCACTTCGACCCCGGCCGAGCCGTTGTCGGCATAGAACACCTTGGCCAGCGGATCACGCCCGGCCTGGCGTGGCGCGATCGCCAGCAGGCGCTCGGCCAGCCGCACCGCCGGCTCGTGGCTGAAGCCGGCCAGCATCACCTGTTCCAGCTGCGTGGCCTGCTGGGCGATGGCCGCACCGATGCGCGGTTGCGCATGGCCGAACAGATTGGTCCACCAGCTGCTGACCGCATCCAGATAGCGATGACCGTCGTGGTCGATCAACCACGGGCCTTCGCCGCGGGCGATCGGCAGCAGGGGCAGGGTGTCGGGATGCTCGCGCATCTGCGTGCACGGGTGCCACAGTACGGCCAGATCGCGTTGCCGCCACTGATCGGCCAGCGTGAGGGGGGCTGGGTCTGCTAGCATTTCGGGCTCATGAACACGTTTTCACCAGTACCCATTCTAGAGATGCTCGCATGAGCCGTCGCCTGCCCATCATCCACCAGATCACGGACGAGGAAAGCGGGCCGTTCCAGCGCCAGCATCTGGATCTGGAATTCTCCAATGGCGAACGCCGCCGCTTTGAACGGCTGGTGACCCGCGGCCATGGCGCCGTGGTCGTGGTGCCGATGCTCGATGACGAGACCGTGCTGCTGGTGCGTGAATACGCTGCCGGCATGCATCGCTATGAGCTGGGTCTGGTCAAGGGCCGCATCGATGCCGGCGAAACGCCCGAGCAGGCCGCCGACCGTGAGTTGAAGGAGGAGGCCGGGTACGGCGCCCGCCGGGTCGATGTGCTGCGCGCGATGACCCTGGCCCCGACCTACATGAGCCACCAGTCCTGGCTGGTGGTGGCACGCGATCTCTATCCCGAGCGCCTGGCCGGCGACGAGCCGGAGGAACTGGAGGTCGTGCCGTGGAAGCTGGCCGACCTGGACCAGCTGATGCTGCGCGAGGAGTTCTCCGAAGGCCGATCGCTGGCGGCGCTGTTCATCGCCCGCGAGTGGCTGGGACGGAAGGAATGATCAAACTCACGACGGATCTGCGCGAAACCGTCATCGCCATCGCCCAGGACGCGGCCGCCGCCATCATGGCCGTGTACGCCACGCCGTTCGATGTGGAGATCAAGTCCGACCACAGTCCGGTCACCGCCGCCGATCTTGGTGCCAACCAGGTGATCGAGCGCGGGCTGGCACAGCTGACCCCGGAGTTGCCGATCCTCTCCGAAGAATCGGCGCAGGTGCCGTGGGAGGTCCGCCAGCACTGGGGGGCGTATTGGCTGGTCGATCCGCTCGATGGCACCCGCGAGTTCGTCAAACGCAATGACGAGTTCAGCGTCAACATCGCCCTGATCTACCAGGGGGCCCCCGCGTTCGGCGTGGTGCTGGCGCCGGCCACCGGCCAGGTCTGGCACGCGATGCGCGGCGAGCTGGCCTACCGCCGCGACGGCATGCGCGACTCGGTACTGCGCACCCGTACACCGGCCACCGCACCGCTGCGGGTGGCGGCCAGCCGCTCGCATCGCAGCGAACAGACGCAGGCGCTGCTGGACCGCATGGGCGATATCGAGGTGCTCGCACAGGGCTCCTCGCTCAAATTCTGCCGGCTGGCCGAAGGCACGCTGGACGTTTACCCGCGGCTGGGCCCGACCGCTGAATGGGACACCGCCGCCGGCCAGTGCGTGCTGCACGCCGCCGGTGGCGCCGTGCTCTCGGCCGAGACCGGCAAGCCGTTCCGCTACAACCGCCGCGAAACCCTGTTGAACGGCGACTTCATTGCGCTCGGCGACACCCGCCTGCCGTGGCGCGAGTGGCTGCCCGCCTGACCTGACTGGAGCAACGATGCCTGCCACCGCCGAACTGGACCGCCTGCTGGGCATCATGGCGCGCCTGCGTGACCCGCAGCAGGGCTGCCCGTGGGACCTGCAGCAGGACTTTGCCAGCATCGCCCCGTACACCATCGAAGAATCCTACGAGGTCGCCGATGCGATCGACCGCGGCGACCTGGACGATCTCAAGGATGAGCTTGGGGATCTGCTGCTGCAGGTGGTCTTCCACGCGCAGATGGCGCAGGAGCAGGGAGCGTTCGCGTTTGCCGATGTCGCCCGCGCGATCAGCGACAAGATGGAGCGTCGCCATCCGCATGTGTTCGCCCAGGTCCAGGTAGACGGTGCCGAGGACGTCAACAGCAACTGGGAGGCGATCAAACGCGCCGAGCGCGCCGCCAAGGGCCACACCGATACCTCGGCGCTGGCCGGGATCTCCCGCGGCCTGCCGGAATGGCAGCGGGCGGTGAAGCTGCAGGCACGCGCGGCGCGGGTCGGTTTCGACTGGCCGGGCCCGGCGCCGGTGATGGACAAGGTGCGTGAGGAACTGGACGAGGTCGCCGCTGAATTCGCGCGCGGCCCGGTCGAGGAGAACCACGCGCGCCTGCAGGAAGAGCTCGGCGACCTGCTGTTCGTCTGTGCCAATCTGGCGCGCCACGCCAAGGTCGATGTCGGCGCGGCACTGCGCCAGGCGAACCAGAAATTCGAGCGGCGCTTCCGCGCGATGGAGGCCCAGGCCGACGCGGGCGGGCAGACCATGGCCGCGCTGGATCTGGAGGCGCAGGAAGCGCTCTGGCAGCAGGCCAAGGCGGACGAGGCCACGTCGTGAAAACGCTGCTGCTGTTCGTGCTGACCGCCGTGGCCGAAATCGTCGGCTGTTACCTGCCGTGGCTGTGGCTGCGCAAGGACGGCAGCGCGTGGTTGCTGCTGCCGGCCGCCGCCAGCCTGGCGCTGTTTGCCTGGCTGCTGACGTTGCACCCGGCCGCCAGTGGGCGTGTCTATGCCGCCTATGGCGGGGTCTACATCGGCACCGCGCTGATGTGGTTGTGGCTGGTGGATGGCATCCGCCCCAGCCGCTGGGATCTGCTCGGCGTCGGCCTGTGCCTGGCCGGGATGATGGTGATCATGTTCGCCCCGCGCAGCGCCTGATCCTGCCTGACCGCGATCCAGGCTACTCCCCGACGCCGGCGTGAAGATGGCGTGGCTATACTCGGACCTACGATTCCGGGGAAAGGGAGTGACCTGATGTTTCCGACCATGCTGTTCTCGCTGGTGCTGGCTTTCGTGGCCGTTGTCATCCTCTTCAAGGCCGTGCGGATGGTGCCGCAGGGCTACGAATGGACCGTGGAGCGGTTCGGCCGCTATACCCACACCATGTCGCCCGGCCTGCATTTCCTGATCCCGATCGTCTACGGCGTCGGCCGCAAGGTGAACATGATGGAGCAGGTGCTGGATGTGCCCAGCCAGGAAGTGATCACCAAGGACAACGCCGCTGTACGCGTGGATGGCGTGGTGTTCTTCCAGGTGCTCGATGCCGCCAAGGCCGCCTACGAGGTCGCCAACCTGGAAGTGGCGATGATCGCCCTGGTGCAGACCAACATCCGCACCGTGATCGGCTCGATGGATCTGGATGAATCGCTCAGCCAGCGCGAAGTGATCAACGCCCAGCTGCTGAGCGTGGTCGACCATGCCACCAACCCGTGGGGCGTGAAGGTCAACCGGATCGAGATCCGGGATATCCAGCCGCCGCGTGACCTGCTCGATGCGATGGCGCGGCAGATGAAGGCCGAGCGCGAGAAGCGTGCGCAGATCCTGGAAGCCGAAGGCTCGCGCCAGTCCGAGATCCTGCGCGCCGAGGGCGAAAAGCAGGCCACCGTGCTGGAGGCCGAGGGACGCAAGGAGGCCGCCTTCCGCGACGCCGAGGCGCGCGAACGCCTGGCAGAGGCGGAAGCCAAGGCCACCACGATGGTGTCCGAGGCGATCGCCCAGGGCGACGTGCAGGCGATCAACTACTTCATCGCGCAGAAGTATGTGGAAGCGTTCAAGGAACTGGCGACCTCGCCGAACCAGAAGCTGGTGCTGATGCCGATGGAGGCCAGCGGCGTGATCGGCTCGATCGCCGGTGTGGCCGAACTGGCGCGCGAGGCATTCGCCAAGCAGGAAGAAAAGAAAGCCACGCGCGGCGTCCCGCCGCGGATCGGAGGCTGACATGCGCTGGGAAGTGGTGGCCTGGGGCGCATTGGCACTGGTGCTGTTCGCCGCCGAGGCGCTCGCGCCCGGTGCCTTCATGCTGTGGATCGGCATCGGCGCGGCGGCAGTGTTCGTGCTGGTCGCGGTGTTCGCCGACATTCCGCTGCTGTGGCAGGTGGTCGCCTTCGTGGTGCTCAGCGTGGTTTCCATCCAGTGCTATCGCCGCTGGGGCCGGTCGCATGATCGCCAGAGCGACCAGCCGCTGTTGAACCGGCGCGCCGAGCAGCTGATCGGGCGGGTGGTCGTTCTCGACCAGGCGATCGTCGCCGGCAAGGGTCGGGTCAAGATCGACGATGCCTTCTGGGTGGTCGCCGGCCCAGACCTGCCCGTCGGCAACCCGGTGCGGGTGGTGGCGGTGGAAGGGATGACGCTGAAGGTCCAGCAGGCCTGATCCGCGGTTTTCCCGCACCGCCGCAGGCGTTGTGAAGACGGTTCTGGGATAATGACGGCTTGCCTTCATTCCCCCGGAACCGGTCATGACCCAGAAGACGCTTCTCAACGATACCCACCGCGCACTCGGCGCCAAGATGGTCGATTTCGGTGGCTGGGACATGCCCATTCATTACGGTTCGCAGCTGGACGAGCACCACCTGGTGCGCAGCGATGCCGGCATGTTCGACGTCAGCCACATGACCGTGGTCGACCTGCGCGGTGAGCAGGTCAAGCCGTTCCTGCGCAGGCTGCTGGCCAATTCGGTGGACAAGCTCAAGGCCACCGGCAAGGCGTTGTACTCGTGCATGCTCAATGCCCGCGGTGGCGTGATCGACGACCTGATCGTCTATTACATGGCCGACGATTTCTTCCGGATGGTGGTCAACGCCTCGACCCGTGAAAAGGACCTGGCCTGGATCCGCGAGCAGGCAGCGGCCTTCAACGTGGAGGTCATCGAGCGCGAAGACCTGGCCATCATCGCGGTGCAGGGCCCGACCGCACGCGAGCGCGTGGTCGGCCTGCTTGGCGAGGGTGACCGCGCCGCGCTGGAAAAGCTGGGCCGTTTCGCCGCGCTGGAAACCACCACCGCCGACGGCACCGCGCTGTTCGTGGCGCGCACCGGCTACACCGGTGAAGATGGTTTCGAGATCCTGCTGCCGCAGAGCGCCGTGGTCGCCTTCTGGAATGCCCTGAGCGCCGCCGGCGTGCGTCCGGCCGGCCTGGGCGCGCGCGATACGCTGCGCCTGGAAGCAGGCATGAATCTTTACGGCCAGGACATGGACGAGGAGATCACCCCTTATGAAGCCGGCCTGGCCTGGACCGTGTCGCTGGATGAAGGTCGCGACTTCATCGGGCGCGATGTACTCCAATCCCAGAAGGCGGCCGGCAACGCCCGCCAGCTGATCGGCCTGGTGATGGATGAGAAGGGCGTCCTGCGCCACGGGCAGACCGTGCTGACCGCCAGTGGTGAGGGCGAGATCCTGTCCGGCACGTTCTCGCCGACCCTGGGCAAGGGCATTGCGTTCGCCCGCGTGCCGGGCGGCGAACTGGGCGAGGTCCGTGTGGACATCCGCGGCAAGCAGATCCCGGTGCGCGTGGTGAAGTTCCCGTTCGTGCGCGAAGGCCAGGCCCAGCCTGGCGTGCTGATCGACGGCTGATGCCGTGATGTACCCGGTGCGGACTCGCTGGTGTCCGCGCCGGTTGGTTACACTACCCCCGTTTCTTGACCCCCCTGATATTCCTCGGAGCAGTCCCATGAGCGAGATCCCCGGCGACCTCAAATTCCTCAAGTCCCACGAGTGGGCACGCGTTGAAGGCAGCGGCCGCGTCACTGTCGGTATTTCCGACCACGCCCAGGGCCTGCTTGGCGACCTGGTCTACGTTGAACTGCCGGAGGTTGGCCAGGAGGTCAAGGCCGGCGAACAGGCAGCCGTGGTCGAGTCGGTCAAGGCCGCTTCGGACGTGTACAGCCCGATCACCGGCACGGTGGTCGAGGTCAACTCGGCCCTGAGCGACAAGCCGGAAACCATCAACGAAGACGCCTACGGCGACGGCTGGATCTACGTCGTCGAAGTGGCCGGCCTGGACGAAGTCAACGACCTGCTGGGTCCGGACGACTACGCCGACCTGCTGGAAAACGAAGATCACTGATCGTCGTTTCTGCTCAAGAACGGCCGCCCTGGTGCGGCCGTTTTTTTTTGCCCGCTCGCCGGGTGCGCGCCGACGGCGTTAGTAGTGCGTGAGGATGGCAGTGCGCGCGCGGTTGGATGTGGCCGCGACGAACGCCTCATGACGATCGGTTCGGTGCCGATGCGTGCCGGTGATCTGGTCTGCATCGACGCGCCGACGACGCACCGACGACGCACCGACAAGTCGTCGATGTGGACGCGCGGCGACGTTTGAAGACGCTCCCGGGGGACGGAGACGTCGGTGCTCGACGGTCAAAAGTTTGCGCAGTTGCGCGAATCGGCTCGAAAAAAGTGCGGGCGGATGTGAAAAGTTTTTCGGTCCGTTTAAGGTCCACACGGGAAGCCCGGCACGGTGCAGCGTCGAGGGCGGTGCATGTGCGGGTATGCATCCGCACCCACCGCGATGTTGCGTTGCTGCGACACGAAAGTGCTTCTTTTAAGTGTTTTTCTTTTCAGCGTTGTCCTCGCCCACGTACGTTGGGCATTCGCCGGGCGGTGGCGTGGCGCGCTCGCCGGGTCGCGCCGGGGGATGGCAAGGGGGGGCGCGGCAAGGCATCGGCGTGAAAATTTTTCGCCGGGGTTGTTGACAGTCAAAAAAAGCGTGATTAGGTTTCGCCTCAGCAGACCTTGCCTGCGAACAGAGTGAGCAGAATCGACATCAAGTCGCGAAGCACAACCTGGACATCCACCTCGCGTCCGATGACGGTGGAGATGGCTTCGCTTCCTTCAGCGAACCGCAAGACCCTTCCTGATCCGATATCTGCCTGGCCGCATGTGGCAGGTGTCTCCGTATCCGTCACGACGCGCATGACGCGACGGCGGTCCCCGCGACGCAGCAACGGCGGGTTTGCTTTACCTGGGCGTTTCCACTCCATAGATCACTGACGAGGAGCCATCCCATGGCAACCAAGAAAGCTGCGAAGAAAAAGCCGGCCGCCAAAAAGGCAGCCAAGAAGGTCGCTAAGAAGGCCACTGCCAAGAAGGCCGTCAAGAAGGTAGCGAAGAAGGCTGCTGCCAAGAAGACGGTGAAGAAGGCGGCCAAGAAGGCGACCGCCCGCAAGGCAGCCGTAAAGAAGACGGCGAAGAAGGCCGTGAAGAAGACGGCAAAGAAGGCTGCGACCAAGAAGACCGCGAAGAAGGCAGTGAAGAAGACGGCGAAGAAGGCCGTCAAGAAGACTGCGAAGAAGGCAGCCACCAAGAAGACCGCGAAAAAGGCGGTAAAGAAGACGGCCAAGAAGGCGACCCGCAAGGTAGCCAAGAAGGCCGCTCCGAAGAAGGCTGCCAAGAAGACCGCCAAGAAGGCCACCCGCAAGGTAGCCAAGAAGGCCACCGCCAAGAAGGCGACTGCCCGCAAGGCTCCGGCCAGGAAGGCGTCCGCGAAGAAGGCAGTGAAGAAGGTTGCAAAGCGTAAGCCGGCCGTTCGCAAGAAGAAGGCCGCGCCGGTCGCTCTGCCGGCAACTCCGGCACCGCTGATCTGAGTTTTTCCCGATAGCCGTACCTGAGACTCCTTCCCTGGCAGCCCAGCGGGGAAGGAGTTTTTTTATGGGCAATGCGCCAGAGAACCACAAAAAAAGGCGGCCATGCGGCCGCCTTTTTCGATGCCACGCTGTCCGAGGATCAGCGCGGGGAGGCAACCGCGCGGTTCGACGAGACGCCCTTGCGCTTGCCCTGCGGAGCGGCGTCTTCGGCCATGAGGTTGTCGCTGCCGAAGTCGGTGTCCACGTCCAGCCAGCGCTGGGTCGGCAGGCCCATGGCCTGATCGAGGACGGTCGGCAGCAGGCCACTGGGCAGGCTGCTTTCGCCGTTCCACATGATGGCGATGCCAAGGTCGCGTTCGGGCACCAGCGCGACCAGGCCGCGATAGCCCTGCACGGCGCCGGCGTGGAAGATGACTTCATGGCCGGCGTAATCGAAGGTGCGCCAGCCAAGGGCGTAGCCGGCCGAGTTCAGGCGCTCGCGGCGCCAGCCCGAGCGCATTTCGCCGGGGGTGCTGATCAGGCTGGCATGCAGCGTGGCCAGCAGCGGCGCAGGCAGCACGTCGGGGCGATGGCCGGTGTGGGCGAGCAGCCACTGCGCCATGTCGCTGGCACTGGCATTGACGCCGGCAGCCGGGGCGAGACGGTAATAGGTCGGCTTGGGCGTCAGTGCGACCCAGCCGTTGCGGCTGCGCACGTGCGGGCGCGCCCAGCGCGAGCTGGCCTGGATGCCGGCCAGGCCGAGGCTGGCATCGTCCATGCCCAGCGGCTTGAACAGGCGGCGCTCGACGGATTGTTCGTAGAAGCTGCCGGAGGCGGCGTAGACCACATCACCGATCAGGCTGAAGGCCACGTTCTGGTACGCGTAGCAGTCGCCCGGCAGGCACTTGAGCGAGGTGGCGGCCAGCTTGTGGGTGAGTGTGTAGTACTCGGCGTTGGCTTCGACGTCGCGGTCGTAGGCGTTGTAGGGCAGGCCGACGCGGTGGCTGAGCAGATCGGCCACGGTCAGGCGTTCGGTCGCTTCGGGCGTGCTCAGCTGGAAGCCGGGCACGTAATCGGTGACCTTGCTGTCCCAGCGCAGGGTGCCATCGTTGACCAGCAGGCCGGCCATGGTGCCGGCGAAGGCCTTGGACAGCGAGGCCAGGCGGAACACGGTATGGGCATCGACCTGCTGCGGGTTGTTGACGTCGGTGACGCCGTAACCGCGCGCGCTGAGCACGCGCCCCCCCTGGACGATCGCCACGGCCATGCCCGGCACGCGCTCGCCGTAGGTGAGCTGCTGCGCCATCGATTCGATCGAGGCCACGTTGAAGCCCTGCGCGGGCGGCTGTACTTTCAGCCCGGCCGGCGTGGTGCGATACGCGGCAGGCTGGGTATGCGGGGCGGCGCTCGGCGCCGATTCCTCGATGTTGACCGGGAACGCGGCGGGCGTGGCAGGGGTCTGCGCGGTGGATGACATGGCGATGGGCATCAACATGCCCAACAACCCGGTTGCCGCCGAACGGATCGGTCGGCGCCTGTTGTTCTGATTCATCGTATGGGTGCCCGTGCGCGACTGCTGTGACCGATTCTAGCGCCGCTTTTCGTGATTGCACAAACGAATCGAAGATGAATGCGTATCGCATTGAAAACGCGCGGGTTTTGCGGATCCCGCCAAGGTCCGTCGAGGCGCGCGTGAAGGCCGCGCAGCGCATCCCTGTTCAGCCAGCCGCGGCGGTCCGGATCCAGTACGCGGCGCGCTCGGCGATCATCATGGTCGGGGCATTGGTGTTGCCGCTGATGAGGCTGGGCATCACCGAGGCATCCACCACCCGCAGCCGCTCGATGCCGTGCACGCGCAGGGTCGGGTCGACGACGGCTTCGGGATGCTGCCCCATCGCGCAGGTGCCGACCGGGTGGTAGATGGTCTCGGCCTTGGCCCGGATGAAGGCTTCCAGTGCCGCGTCGTCCAGCGCCTCGTGCGGAGGGAAGACCGGCGCCCCGCGCCAGCGATCGAAGGCCGGCTGCTGCAGTACCCGGGCCGACAGGCGTGCACATTCGAGCATCATTTTCAGGTCGTGACCGTCCGCATCGCCAAGGTAGTTGGCGTGGATGCGCGGCGCCGAGCGCGCATCGGCATCGCGAAGGCGCAGTTGCCCGCGGCTGCGAGGGTGCAGCGGGCAGGCATGCAGCGTGTAGCCCTCGCCAGGCAGGCGGTGCCGGCCGTGGTTGTCCAGCATCGCCGGGACGAAATGGAACTGGATGTCGGCGCGCGTATCGGTGGCCAGCGACGAGCGGGCGAAGCCGCCGGCCTCGGCCAGGTTGCTGGTGCCGGCGCCACGATGACCGCGCAGGAAGTAGTCGATGGCGATGCGCAGCTCGCTGCTGCGGTCGTAGCTGACGCCCGGCGTGGTGTGCACGACGGTGCAGATGTCCAGGTGGTCCTGCAGGTTGCGCCCGACACCGGGCAGATCCACGCGCGGGGTGATGCCGTGGCAGCGCAGCGTGTCGGCCTCGCCGATGCCGGACAGCATCAGCAGGTGCGGGGAGTGGATCGCGCCTGCGCTGAGGATCACTTCGACTGCCGCGTGTGCGTGCAGATGGTGACCGCCACGCCGATAGTGCACGCCCGTCGCTGTCGTGCCCTGGAAACTCAGCGCGGTCGCCTGCGCGCCGGTCAGCACCGTCAGGTTGCGGCGGTGGCGTGCAGGACGCAGGTAGGCATCCGCGCTCGAGCAGCGGGCACCTTCGCGCTGGGTGACCTGGTACAGCCCCACGCCGAGCTGCTGGTCACCATTGAAGTCCGCATTGCGGGGATGGCCGGCTTCCTGCGCGGCGGCGATGAAGGCGGCCGAGAGAGGGTTGTGGTGGCGCAGGTCGGACACCGACAGCGGACCGGCATCGCCGTGCAGCGCGCTGGCACCGCGGCTGTTGCGTTCGCCCTGCAGGAACCAGGGCAGCACCTGGTCCCAGCCCCAGCCGGTGGCGCCGCCCGCTTCCCAGCCATCGTAGTCGGCCGGCACCCCGCGCACGTAGCACATCGCATTGATCGAACTCGACCCGCCCAGCACCTTGCCGCGTGGCCACCACAGGCGACGGCGGCCGAGCGCTGGCTCCGGCTCGGTCTCCAGGTTCCAGTTGATCCGGCGGTTGTTCACCAGCCGCGCCAACCCGGCCGGCATGTGGATGAAGGGGTTGGTATCGCGCGGGCCGGCTTCCAGCAGCAACACCCGGCAGGCCGGGTCTTCGCTGAGCCGGTTGGCCAGCACGCAGCCGGCCGAGCCGGCACCGATCACGATGTAGTCGTACATGCCGCTCCTTGCCGGGGTGCGCAGCGAGCATAAGGCAGGTTGGGGCGGGCAGGGGCGGCGGCGCCAGCCACGCAGCGTTTCGCCGGTGGACGCGCCGGAGGCTGGCGATGTTGCGGTGCATCGTTTACCTTGCGCGCTTCGACGCCCGGAGTTCCCCACATGCTGCCGTTGCAACGCCCCTTGGCTGCGGAAAGCGGGCAATGACCGCGGCAGCCGGAACCGGCACGGCCGCCAGTGGCGTCCTGAGCGCCTGGCGGCGTTCGCCCCCGCTGGTGTGGGCCTCGATCTACTTCTTCTGCCTGCTCAGCGGCTACTACGTGCTGCGCCCGGTGCGCGAAGCGATGGCCGCCTCGTCCGATCTGCAGACGGTGTTCCCGTTGCCGCTGATCGAGTGGTTCGCCGGCCACGGGATCGCCCTGCAGGACTTCGTGCTGCAGTTCCTGTTCACCTGCGTGTTCTTCATCATGCTGGTGCTGCAGCCGCTGTACGGCGCGCTGGTGAGCCGCTTCCCGCGCCGGGTGTTCCTGCCGGCGGTGTACGGCTTTTTCATCGTCACCCTGCTCGGCTTCTATGTGATGTTCCAGGCCGGCCTGCCGGGGCGGGGCATGGCGTTCTTCTTCTGGATCACCGTCTTCAACCTGTTCGCGGTGGCGGTGTTCTGGAGCTTCATGGCCGACGTGTTCTCCAACGTGGAGGCGCGCGCGTATTACGGCTACCTCGGCGCGGCTGGCACCATCGGCGCCTTCCTGGGCCCGATCATCACCTCGACGCTGGTGCAGCGGGTCGGCATCGCCAACCTGATGCTGGTCTCGGCCGGTTTCCTGCTGATCTGCCTGGGCTGCATCTGGCGGTTGCGCCTGTGGGCGGTGGCACGCGAGCAGGAGCGGCAGCTGGTCTCTGGCGAGACGCCGATGGGCGGCAGCGTGTTCGATGGCCTGAAGCTGATCGTGCGTGAGCCGATGCTGCGGTGGCTGGCCCTGATGGTGCTGTTCGGCGTGGGCGTAGGCACGATGCTCTACAACGAGCAGGCCTCGATCGTGCGACGGCTGTACCCCGACGCCGCGGCCAGCACGGCGTTCTTCTCGCGCGTGGACCTGGCGGTGAACACCCTGACCCTGATCGTGCAGCTCGGCTTCACCCGCTGGTTGCTGTCGCGGTACGGCATCGCCCCGGCGCTGTTGATTCCGGGTGTGGCGATCATCATCGGCTTCTCGGTGCTGGCTGCCTCGCCGCTGCCGCTGATGGTGGCGATGGTGCAGGTGATGACCCGCGCCAGCGAATTCTCACTGGCCAAGCCGGCGCGCGAGACCATCTACACCCGTGTGGACCGCCAGTGGCGCTACAAGGCCGGCGCAGCGATCGACACCGTGGTCTACCGTGGTGCGGACCTGACCTTCGCCTGGGTGCACAAGGGGCTGTCCCTGTTCGGTTCGAACATCGTCTTCATCGGTGGGCTGGTCGTGGCCGGGGCGATGACCATCGCAGCCCTCGGCCTGCTGCAGGAAGAAAAGAAGCTGCCGGGCGAGCGCCCGGAGTAAGCTGCCCGCATTACGTTCTGGAAGCCTGCCCATGTATTGGATCGCGCTGTCGTTGACCCTGCTGGTCGCCCTGCTGCACGTGTACTTCCTGGTCCTGGAGATGTTCCTGTGGACCCGGCCACTGGGCCTGAAAACGTTCCGCAATACGCCGGAAAAGGCCGAGACCACGCGCGTGCTGGCGGCCAACCAGGGGCTGTACAACGGCTTCCTCGCCGCCGGTCTGTTCTGGGGCCTGTTCGATCACCTGCCCATGCTGGTGAACTTCATGCTGGGCTGCGTGATCGTAGCCGGTTGCTATGGGGCGTACAGCGTCAACAAACGGATCTTCTTCATCCAGGCCGTGCCGGCCCTCCTGGCCGTGGCGGCATGGTGGATGGTGCCGGCCTGACAGGCGGCAGCCACGCATGGCGTAGCGCGATCCTGCGCCAGACAGATCGGATGCAGAGCCACCCCAGGGGTGGCTGCGCGCCAACGATCAACGTTTGAGGGGCGATACCCACATCGCGATCCGGGCCTGAAACACCGCCGTGCCGCCGTCATCGCACACCTGCACCTTCACCGGCAGCGCATAGCCGGTCTCGGCCGCCACGATCGGCTGCTCCGGCGTGGCCACGGCATGCTGCGTGCCGGTCGCCTTGGCCAGGTACTCCACCTCCATGCCCTTCGGGATCCAGCGCATGCCCTTGGGCAGCGAGGCATCCACCATCAGCCCGGCGGTGAGTTCGGCCAGGTTGCACAGCGCGATCGCGTGCACCGTGCCGATATGGTTGGTGACCTTGCGCCGGTGCGCGATGCGCCCTTCGCAGCGGCCAGGCTCGAGCAGGGTGATGTGCGGGGCGATGCTGGCGAAATAGGGCGCCTTGAAGCACACCGCGCGCGAGAACAGCCAGGTGCCGGCAGGCCAGCGCTGCAGGCGGCGATACAGAGTGAGCAGTGGAGCGGACATCGGTGGGTCTCCCTAAAGAAACGGCGGACCGAAGTCCGCCGTTGTCGTTTACACGGTGCCAGGATCGGGATCAGGCGGCTTCGGACTGCGCGTCCTGCTGGGCACGCTTGTAGTAGCCCGCCGAGCGCAGCTCTTCCGGATCGAAGTCGTCCACGGTGATCGTTTCCAGGGTGAGCGTGCGCAGCTCTTCGAGCAGGGTGCGCTCGTCCTGGGTGATCACGCCTTCGGCCACGGCTTCGTCCAGCTGGGTGACGAAGTCCAGCGCTTCGATACCCTTGGTCTTGAGCGCCTTGATGAACTTGCGCTCCACCGGCTCGGCCATGATCGCCTTGGACAGGTAGCTGTTGATGCGGCCACCCGGGTTGTTCTCGCACGGGGTCAGGAACACACCACTGGCCAGACGGTCGCGGGCTTCGTTGGGCGCCATCAGCAGCGCGGCCACGCGGTGACCCAGGCGGTCGCCAGGCGCTTCGGCACGGCGGCCGAACGGGAAGATCAGCGCCCACATCAGCCAGCCGATCGGACGTACCGGGAAATTGCGCAGCGCCGCCGACAACGATTCCTCGATCTTGTGCACGCTGTCATGGAAGGCCCAGGCCAGCAGCGGCTGGTCGGCCGCCGGTGCGCCTTCGTCGTGGTAACGCTTGAGCATGGCGCTGGTCATGTAGATGTGACTCAGCACGTCGCCCAGGCGGCCGGACAGCGATTCCTTGAACTTCAGCTTGCCGCCGAGGGTCATCATCGAGATGTCGGCCATCAGCGCCAGGTTGGCCGAGTAGCGGTCCAGCTTGCGGAAGTAACGGCGGGTGTAGGCATCGCCCGGGGCCGCACCGAAGCGGGCGCCGGTGAGGCCGAACCAGAACGAACGCACGGCGTTGGAGATGCCGTAGCGGATGTGGCCGAACAGGCTGCGGTCGAAGTCCTGCAGGCCGGTGCGGGTGTCCGGATCCTGCGCGGCCTTCATTTCCTTCAGCACCCACGGATGGCACAGGATCGCACCCTGGCCGAAGATCAGCAGGCTGCGGGTCATGATGTTGGCACCCTCGACCGTGATCGCGATCGGCGCGGCCTGCCAGCTGCGGCCGGCGAAGTTGCGCGGCCCCAGGATGATGCCCTTGCCGCCGATCACGTCCATCACATCCGAGATCACTTCACGGCTCATGGTGGTGCAGTGGTACTTGGCAATGGCCGACGGCACCGACGGCACGTCGCCGCGGTCCACCGCAGCGGCCGTGGCCTGGCACAGCGCGCTGATCGCGTACGCCTTGCCGCCGATGCGGGCCAGCGCTTCTTCCACGCCCTCGAAGCGGCCAACCGACAGGCCGAACTGCTTTCGGATGCGTGCGTAGGCACCGGTCACCACGGCACCGGCCTTGGCACCGCCACTGGCGGTGGAGGGCAGGGTGATCGAGCGGCCCACGGCCAGACACTCGTTGAGCATGTTCCAGCCCTTGCCGGCCTTCTCGGCGCCGCCGATCAGCTGGGTCAGCGGGATGAAGACATCCTTGCCGCGGATCGGGCCGTTCTGGAAGGTCGAGTTGAGCGGGAAGTGGCGGCGGCCGATTTCCACGCCGGCGGTGTCACGCGGCAGCAGCGCCAGGGTGATGCCGATGTCGCGGGTGGTGCCGATCAGGCCATCCGGGTCGTACATGCGGAAGGCCAGGCCGATCAGCGTGGCCACCGGGGCCAGGGTGATGTAGCGCTTGTCGAAGGTGAGCTTGACGCCGAGCACCTGCTCGCCGTTCCACTCGCCCTTGCAGACGATGCCGTAATCGGGGATCGAGGTGGCATCCGAACCGGCGAACGGGCCGGTCAGGCCGAAGCACGGCACTTCACGGCCGTCGGCCAGGCGCGGCAGGTACTGGTCCTTCTGTTCCTGGGTGCCGTAATGGTTGAGCAGTTCACCCGGGCCCAGCGAGTTGGGCACGCCGACGGTGGAGCTGACCACGCTCGAAACCGAGGCCAGCTTCTGGATCACCTTGTGGTGGGCCAGCGCGCTGAAGCCCAGGCCGCCGTATTCCTTCGGAATGATCATGCCGAAGAACTTGTTCTTCTTGATGAAGCTCCACAGCTCCGGCGGCAGATCGGCGTAGACGTGGGTGATTTCCCAGTCATTGACCATTTTGCACAGCTCTTCGACCGGGCCATCCAGGAAGGCCTGTTCCTCGGCGGTGAGCTGGGGCTTGGGGTAATTCAGCAGGATGTTCCAGTCCGGATCACCGGTGAACAGCTCGCCTTCGAAACCGACCGAGCCGGTTTCCAGCGCGATGCGCTCGGTCTGCGACAGCGGCGGCAGCACCTTGCGGAACACCTTCATCATCGGCGCGGTCAGCAGCGGCTTGCGGATGAAGGGCAGCAGCAGCGGCACGGCGATCACAGCGACGATGGCCGCGGCGACGATGGTGGCGGTCTGGTTGACGTAGGGGATGAACCAGCAGGCGGCCAGCAGCACCACGCTGATGATCGTCCAGGTGATCAGGCGCATCCGGTGGTAGGCGACGAACGCACCTGCCAACAGGACGACGAGGAAGGGAACGACAATGCTCATGAGCGTGCTCCGGTGACGTGCTCGGTAATGGCGGACGATGCGACGGCGGAGGCCGAGGGCAACACGTCCAGATAGTCCAACACAGTAGCGGTAAAGGCGTTGTTGTCATCACCGGCGACCATATGCGTGGCCTCCGGCAACTGCACGTGACGTGCATGAGGCACCAGCGCCAGGAACTCGGCCACCGTCTGCGGGGTGACCAGGGTGCTGCGCCCACCGCTGACCAGCAGCAGGGGGCATTTCACCTGGCGCGCCGCGTCGGCAAGCGCGTCCTGGTGTTGTTCGCTGTCACGCGCCAGTTCGGCTACCAGGCGCGGGTCCCAGTGCCAGCGCCAACGCCCGTGACCGTCCTCGCGCAGCAACGCGCGCAGCGACTCCTCCGACTTGCGCGGGCGGTGCGGCACGTAGGCGGAGATCACATCCGCCGCCTGCGACAGCGACGCGAAACCGTCCGGGTGTGCGGTCATGAACATCAGGATCTTTTCGACCCCGGCGGTATCCCAGCGCGGGGTGATGTCCACCAGCACCATCGCCGAGAACAGGCCCGGCCAGCGCGACTCGGCGAGCAGCCCGAACAGGCCCCCCATCGAGGCGGCGATCAGGATCGGCGGCTGTGGCTGTTCGCCGGCGAGCACGATCAGATCATCAGCGAACTGCTCGCCGTGATAGGGGTGTCCGGCCGGATTCCAGTCCGAATCGCCATGGCCGCGTGCGTCGTAGGCCAGGGTCTGGTAACCGGCCTCGACCAGCGCGCCGGCGGTGGCATTCCAGGCGTGCCGGGTCTGGCCGAAGCCGTGGGCGAACAGCACGGTGCCACGGCGCCCCGGCTGTGAGCGGGTGGCGGCGAGCACGGCGTCATGCGCGCCGGTCAGTCGCTCATCGTCAAAACGGGGCAGGGTAGAAGGAGGAGTGACCATACTCGTTAGTATGGACCTGCCCTGTGCGATGTCAATACTTCGGAGTATGGTGGTCGTATCCCTTGTGCCAGCAGGCGCGAAGCGCGCTTCACCTGATTCACATACTGCAACCAACCCCGGCGTATGGTTAAATCCACCTATGAATGAACCCGAAGCTTCCGCCGGCGAGCCACGTGCCGGCCGCAACAGCCGCCTCAGTGCCGAAGACTGGGCCCAGGCCGCATTGGATCTGATTGCCGAACAAGGCGTGGGTGCGGTCGCGGTGGAACCGCTGGCGCGTCGTCTCGGTGTCACCAAGGGCAGCTTCTACTGGCACTTCCCCTCGCGCGATGCGTTGCTGCAGGCCGCGCTGGAACGCTGGGAACTGTTCGAGCAGGAACAGGTGTTCGGCAGCCTGGCCGATGTGACCGATCCGCGCGTGCGCCTGCGCCAGCTGTTCCAGGTGGTCGCCCATGAAGTGCAGCCGCACATCATCTACAGCGAACTGCTCAAGGCGCTGGATCATCCGATGGTGCGCCCGGTCATCGACCGTGTCTCGCACCGCCGGCTGGAGTACCTGGTGGCGTCGTTCCGCCAGGCCGGCCTGAGCCGCACCGATGCGCAGCACCGTGCGCGCCTGGCCTACGCGGCCTATGTCGGCTTCCTGCAGCTGTCGCTGCAGTTGCAGCAGCCCAAGCAGGCCCGCGAGGATTTCGAGGCGTATGTGGAGCATGTGATCGAGACGCTGATTCCGCTCGGCTGACAGGTGCGGTCACAGGTATGCAGAAGGCCGCGGAAACGCGGCCTTTTTGTTTCCGTGCGGGACGGGCAGGCAACAAAAAACCACGGCCCCGAAGGGCCGTGGTTCTTTCTCAGACCACTACGTGGCTACGATCAGAACTTCTGGTTGTAGCGCATGTAGAAGAAGCGGCCCGGGATTTCGTACTGCGGGTCGAACGAGTTGGCGAAGGTGGTGTACGCCAGCGGCGGATCGCGATCGAAGGCGTTGTTGACACCCACGGTGATCCGGGCGTTCCACGGCGACTGCCAGTAAGCGCTCAGGTCGGTGTAGGTGACGCTTGCGATCTTGCGCTGCGGATCCGGCTGGCCACCAATGCCGACGTGGTCACGATCCGAGCACAGCAGGTTGAAGTTGGCGCCACCGAAGGAGGTGCCGGTGCAGTCTTCATTCTGGCTCGAGTAGTAACGTGCCGATGCGGTCGCACCGAAATCGCCCAGCTGCCAGGCAACCAGCAGGTTGGAGCGCACACGCCAGTAGTTATCGCGGCTCAGGTAGTTGCCGACGCGGTTGTAGCCTTCGGTCACCGGATCTTCGATGGTGTACTTGGAGGTGTAGGCGGTATCCAGGACGAAGCTGAAGCTGCCGTACGCGGTATCCGGCATACGGTAACCCAGGGTCACGTCCCAGCCTTCCACTTCCATCGTGCCGACGTTGCTCGGCACGGCCAGCAGGTTGGAGATCTGGCCGGTGCTGTCACGTTCGATCAGGGCGCACTGCGAAGCCACGCCCTGGTCGTAGCAGGCATCCAGCGTCTGCTGGGCGGTCTGCGCGTAGATGGCACCTTCGATCTTGATGTTCCACCAGTCCACCGAGACGTCCAGGCCCGGTGCGAAGCTCGGGCTGTAGACGAAGCCCAGGGTCTTGGAGGTCGAGGTTTCCGGACCCAGATCCGGGTTGCCACCGGTGGTGGTACGGATCTGCGAGTTGGACTGGTTGTAAGCAGGCACGCCGGCGCAGCTGGCGGGCGGGGTGTTGGCATTGCCCGTCTGGACGCCGGCGCAGGGATCGGCCACGTCTTCGAAGGTGTCGCTCACGCCCTGGTACAGCTCGGCAATGGTCGGAGCGCGGAAGCCTTCGGACCAGTTACCACGGATCATCAGGTCGTTGATCGGCTTCCAGCGGAAACCGAACTTGCTGTTCACGGTGTTGCCGAAGTTGCTGTAGTCAGAGAAGCGGGTTGCCACGCTGAAGTCCAGCAGCTGCGCACCTGTCACGCCGGACAGCAGCGGGATCGCCAGTTCCAGGTACGCTTCGTCCAGCTTGTAGCTGCCGTCGGTCGCGGTACGGGCGTTGCCGGTGGTGTCGCCGGAGTTGATCAGGGCATCCGGGCCATCAAAGCCGGACTCTTCACGGTGCTCGGCACCCAGCGAGAAGGCGAACGCGCCGCCCGGCAGGTCGAACAGCTCGCCGCCGATGCTGCCGTAATAGGTCTTCTGCTCGTAGCCATAGACGTCATGCGCGGTGAAACCGGCATAGTCGATCATGTCCTGGGTCAGCGAACCGGCGCCGCTCAGCATGTTCATCGGCACGCAGCCGTCGATCACGCTGGCTGCGGTGCCGCAACGTGCAGCGCCGGTGGCGTCGACGAACGACGGGCCCAAGGCGTTGCGCAGTGCGGAGATGTTGAAGAAGCCGGTGGTGACGTCGGTCTGGTCGTTCTTGCCGTAGAACATGCCGGCTTCCCAGTTCCAGAAGCGGCTGTTCACTTCGAAGTCGCCTTCGAAGGCACCGTTGAACGCGTAGGTCTTGACGTTCTGCTTGTAGATACGACCGCCAGTCTCGTTCGCACGGTACTGGATGTAGTCGATATCGCGGCCGGTGTTGTTGTAGATGTTGTCGGCGCTGATGACGATGTTGGAACCGTTGGTGCCCGGCGCGGCGCGGCCCAGCACGATCGGCATGGCGGCCAGGATCTGCTCGGATTCACGCTCGTTGTAGGTCACCGTGGTCTTGAAGCGGACGTTGTCGGTGATGCTCAGGCCGGCGTCGGCGAAGATCGAGGTGCGTTCCTGCGGGGTGACCAGCAGGTTGCCCGGCGCGTGGTTGAAGCTGTCGGCCTGGCCGTAGTTTCGCCAGGTGCTGCCACCGTTGCCGGTGATGAAGTAGCCCTCGCTGCCATTCGGACGCGCAGCGCCGAAGCGCGGGGAGCCGTCCGGGTTGGTGCCGACCTGCTGGAAGTAGCCGAAGCGGCCTTCCGGGGTGGTGGAGCTGTTGCCGGTGTACGGCACGGAGCCGAAGACCGGCACCGCCGAGATGGCACGGTCACCCGCCCACACGGGTTCTTCCTTCACGTAGCCCACGCCCAGGGTGGCGTGCCACTTCTCACCGGCCGAACCGATGGTGAAGTCGTAGGACTCGCGCGAACCGTCGCCCTTGTCGTACTGGCCGTAGTAGGCGTTGGCTTCTGCACCGTCGAAGTTCTTGCGCAGGATGATGTTGACCACGCCGGCGATGGCGTCCGAACCGTAGATGGTCGAGGCGCCGTCCTTCAGGACTTCGATGCGCTCGACGGCTGCGGACGGGATGGTGTTCAGATCGACCGCGCCGCCCAGGCCGGTACCGCCGACCCAACGACGACCGTTGACCAGCACCAGGGTACGGCTGGAACCCAGGTTGCGCAGGTTCACGCGGGTTTCGCCGTTGCCGCCGTTGTTGTAGGTGCTGTTGAGGGTCGAACCGCTGGTGGCGATGTTCTGGATGATGTCGCCGATGGAGGTCTGGCCCTGGGCCTGGATCTGCTCGCGGCTCATCGTGAAGACCGGCTGCGACGACTCCACGTCGGCGCGCTTGATGCGCGAGCCGGTGACTTCGATCTTGTCGAGGGTCTGGGTTTCCTGTGCATAGACTGCACCGGTGCTACCAGCGGTCACCACCAGCGCAAACGCAATGGCGTCGCGCAGCTTGTTTGTCCTGCAATTCATTGGCTCTCTCTCCAAATGGACTTGGGTGCTACGGGTTCTGGGATGGGCTTCAGCGCGGAAACGAAAGGCGTCTCCAATCCGCGAAGCTGACTCGATAGTAACCACGTATTCGGAGAAATTAAAGACCCGTTAATACTTCATGTGATTCAGGTGAAATTCGGCAAAGTCCTTCTCTCCCAAGGGTTTTCGGGTGACATTTGGCCGCCGGGGTCTCTGGCGGTGCTCAAGATGTCATGACTTTTGGCACAATTTTTATGTCGATTCGTATCATTTGCACCTGAATAGGAGGCGAGGTTCAGGCCGCAAGCGTCACCCGCGTCGATACGGGAGAGCTTTCGATTGTCCCATCAGTGACCACTTCGGCACGCCTTGTGCTAGGCCGCGCTGCAAGGACGTAGGTAATGGGTGAAATGCCGGCCGCTCCAGCGGTGTCCGCCGCGCAGCTCGTCCGGTTACGCGGGTCGATGCGACAGCCGCGGCGATGCCGCCGCAAGGTGGGGGCGACAGGGGGCAAAGGGAGGGTGTTTCACGGATGCGTTGCGGTCGCCCAGCGGGGCCAACCAACGCGGTGGCTTACAGGTCCTGCTCGTACCGCACGTAGGGCACAGTGCCTTCGTCAGTACTCTCGTTGCGCGGAGCAAACGGGTTCTTGCCGCGGGTGACGACATTCTCGGCCCCGACGGTGAGCTGGCCGCTCCAGGGCGTGCGCCAGGTCAAACCGACGCCCAGACCTTCCCACTTGCCGGGCTGGCCGGGGACATCCACCACGCGGCCGATGATGTTGCCGCTGAAGTTGCCATAGCCGGCACCGATGGTGAGGCTCTTGCTGTCCCAGCGGTCGACGATCGCCGGCGAGGCGTCCGCGATGGGGACCAGGCGCGCTTTGGCGTAGGTGCCACCGATCGAGACGAAACCTTCGCGGCCGATGTTCTTCTGCCCGAAGACGGTCAGATCGTTCTGTTCGGCACGCAGCGAAGGCGATTTGTTGGGCCCAGCCAGCCAGGCGGGCAGGGTGTCGCGGCCACTGCCGGCGGTGATGCCGACGCGGCCGCCGGGGCGATTGAACGCGGCAGTGCCACTGACCCGGCGGCTGAGCGTGTTGTCCTCTTCATCGCCCAGGGTGGCCAGCATGCAATGGCTGGCCAAACCGCTGATGCTGGTCCCGCGGCTGCTGTTGCACAGCAGGCCTAGCGAATCGCCGGAGGACAGCCCGAAGGCCGCGTCCAGGGAACTGCGCCCGAAATGCCAGCGGGCGCCTGCGGCCTGCTCGCCAGTGGGTTCCAGGTACAGCAGTGCTTCGACCTTGCCGCTGCCTTTGTTCCAGACCGGAAGCACCGTGCCGTCCTGCTTGCCCTTGGCCTGCGCATGCACGCCCGAGATCGCGCCTAGGGCGATCATCAGGGCCAGCGGTAGACGCAGAAGGGAATGCATGGGAACTCTCAGACAAGCGCGGTGAACACAAGTTCCCGCCGAAGCGGGACATTGATCCTAGGGCGTTTATGATTTCTTAACAAGTCTTGGTTCTCCCCAGAACAAAACGCTTGCCAAGATTACTGAAGCCGTTCAGGTGCCGGCGAGGAAACCTCCCTCTCGCGGAACAGTATGTCGAATTCCGTCAACGGAAAGTGATACTCCTGCCCGCAGAATTCGCAACGCACTTCGACCGCCCCGGTGGGCTCGGCCGCAGCGCGGGCCTCTTCCTCGCCGATCGACTGCAGCATGCCCTCCACCCGCTCACGCGAGCAGGAGCAGGCAAAGCGCAGGCTCTTGTCGCCGAGCAGCGCCGGCGTCTCTTCATGGAACAGGCGGTGCAGCAGGTCGTGGCCGGCCACCTCGAGCAGTTCCTGCTTGCCCAGGGTTTCAAACAGCGCGCTGGCTCTCGACCAGCCGTCCTGGTCGCCTTCATCGCCCGGCAGTTTCTGCAGCAGCAGGCCGGCGGCGCGGGTGCCATCGGCCGCCAGCAGCAGACGGGTCGGCAACTGCTCGGACTGGCGGAAGTAATCCTCGAAGGCTTCGTCCAGGCCGGCCGCGGTCAGGCCGACCAGGCTCTGGTAGCGCTGCGGCTCGCGCGGGTCCAGACCCGGGTTCTCGATGGTGATCGCCAGCAAGGCATCCTCGCCCAGCGCGGTCAGATCGCGCGGCGCATCGCCACCACCGTCGGCCAACTGGACGATGCCGCGCAGCGTGCCGGCCGCCGTGCATTCGGCGAACAGGGTGCGCATGGCGGTGTTGCTGCGCAGCTGGATCGACAGGCGGCCATCAACCTTGGTGTGGCCGGTGAACAGCGCCGACGCCACGCTGGCCTCGCCGAGCAGCTCGGCGGCACCGGGCGGATAGACCGCATGCGACAGGATTTCCCGCCAGGTGTCATCGAGGTGCACGTGCACGCCGCGGACGCCGGCATCGGGAAGCAGGAAACGGACAAGGGAGTCGGATTGGGCGGTCATCGGTTCGGTGGCTGCGCGAAAGGAGTGCCGGTTGCCGGATAATGCGCCGACAACCGTGCAAGTAAAGGATGCACCAGTAATGGGGGCAGAGCGCAGCAACCTCAAGGTCGAACCGGATCTGGAGCCATCCCGTCCACGCCGCTGGCACTGGAAGCGCCTGTTGTGGCTGCCGGTGCTGTTTGTCGGGTTCAGTGTGCTGCAGGTGCTGGTCCTGCGTTTCATCGACCCGCCCGTCTCCAGCGTGATGCTGTGGCGCTACGGCGAGGCACTGGGGGAGGGCGACTGGAGCTATCGGCTGCATTACCAGTGGCGCGACCTGGACCAGATGGCGCCGAGCCTGCCCATTTCGCTGGTGGCCGCCGAGGACCAGCGCTTCCCGGAACACAACGGCTTCGACCTGCAGGCGATCGAGAAGGCCCGGGATCACAATGCGCGCGGGGGCCGCCTGCGCGGGGCCAGCACGATCAGCCAGCAGGTCGCCAAGAACCTGTTCCTGTGGCAGGGCCGCAGCTGGATCCGGAAGGGGCTGGAGGTCTGGTACACGGTCCTGATCGAAGCGCTGTGGCCGAAGTCGCGGATCCTGGAGATGTACGCCAACATCGCCGAGTTCGGCGACGGCATCTATGGCGCGCAGGCGGCGTCGCGGCAGTATTGGAACAAGGACGCCTCACGCCTGACCCCGGCTGAAAGCGCGCGGCTTGCTGCGGTGCTGCCATCGCCCCGCCGTTACAGTGCCGCCAAGCCTGGCCCGTATGTGCAGCGCCGCGCGGCGTGGATCCAGCGGCAGGCGCGGCAGCTCGGTGGTGGGGCGTACCTCAGCGACGAGTGAGCGTTCATGTACGTGATTGGCTGACGCTACAATCGCCGCATGAACAGCCCACGCCTGACGGTCGTCGTTGCCGCCCACAATGAAGCGCTCGCGCTCCCGATGCTGCACCCGCGGTTGCGGGCGGTGCTCGATACGCTGGAGGACATCGATGGCCGCGTCGTGTATGTGGACGACGGCAGTACCGACACCACCTGGGCCGTCATGCAGGGATTGGCCGAGGCCGATCCCTGCGTCGGCGTGCTGCGCCTGTCGCGGAATTTCGGCAAGGAAGCCGCGCTTACGGCTGGACTCGATGTCGTCGACGAAGGCGCGGTGATGATCCTGGATGCCGATGGCCAGGATCCGCCGGAGCTGATTCCCGAGTTCGTCGCGTTGTGGCAGCAGGGCTATGACAACGTGTACGGCACGCGCCTGGTGCGCGATGGGGAAAGCTGGCTCAAGCGCTCCACCGCCAAGGCGTTCTACCGGGTGATCGGACGCCTGTCCAAGACCCCGATCCCGGCCGATACCGGCGATTTCCGGTTGCTGTCGCCCCGCGCGCTGCAGGCGCTGGGCCAGCTGCGTGAGCGCCACCGGTTCATGAAGGGGCTGTTCGGCTGGGTGGGCTTCCGCCGCAAGGCGCTGCCTTACCACCGCCATGCGCGGCTGATCGGCGAGAGCAAATTCGGCTTCTGGCGGCTATGGAATTTCGCCCTCGAAGGCATCACCGGATTCTCGACCGCACCGTTGCGGGTGACCACCTACTTGGGCCTGGCCGCAGCGAGCTTCGCGTTCCTGTTCGCGCTGGTGGTGGTGCTCAAGGCGGCGCTGTACGGTGACCGCGTCGCCGGCTGGCCGACGATGATGGCCGTGATCCTGTTCCTGGGCGGCATACAGCTGATCGCGCTGGGGCTGATCGGTGAATACCTGGGGCGGCTGTACGAGGAATCCAAACAGCGCCCGCTGTACCTGATTGACACCTGGCAGGCCCCGTTCGTGGCAGACTCGGCCGTGCATCCCATCGGTGGAGAGCAGCGAGATGACCACGGTACGACAGCTGTTGGAAGGCAAGTCCCCTGAGGTATTCGCCGTCACCCCGTCCTCGGCGGTGATCGATGCGATCCGGTTGATGGCCGAAAAAGGCATCGGCGCGGTGTTGGTGATGGAAGGCCGGCAACTGGTCGGCATCCTTTCCGAGCGCGATTACGCGCGGAAGATCGTGCTGCACGAGCGCTCCTCGCGAACGACCGAAGTCCGCGAGATCATGACCCCGAAGGTGGTGACCGTCGCGCCTGGCGAGCAGGTGGAGCACTGCCTGCAGCTGGTCACCGATTACCGCATCCGCCATCTCCCGGTGGTCGATGCGAACGGGGTCCTCGGCGTCATTTCCATCGGTGACCTGGTCAAGTCGGTGATCGACGAACAGGCGCAGAAACTGGATCAGCTGCAGCAGTACATCGTCGCCGGCTGAGCAGGGCTGGGTCCCGGCGGGCGCGCCGACGCTGCGTCGGCCCGGCGCGCGAGGCGTCGCGCTGACGAGGCCCTGCGCTTATTTGGCATAGCGGCCACCGCAGTTGCTGTCTTCGCCCGGGCCGGTTTCGATCGTTGCCAGCAGGGCGGCAGGCGGTGCGATGCTGCCCAGTGCCAGCGCAATCGCCCCGCGGATGCCCAGCGCCTTGAAGTCCGGCCGGAACGAGGGATCCTTGAACGTACCGCCGATGCGCAGCGGCGATCGCAGCGCCAGGATGCTCATGTCCTTCGGGCGCGGGCGCAGCAGCAGGTCCAGCTGCTCCTGTTTCAGGTCCACCTTGCCTTCGCCGAGGATGAGCGTATCGGTGGTATCGAAGGCCAGCGAGCGCGACTGCATCACGCCGTTGTCGACCCCGAAGTCGCCCCATGCGCAGCGCAACGGAATCTGCTTGTCGCCGGTGAACAGGAATTTCAGCGATTCGGCCACATCCAGCCCGGCCAGTTCCATGATCAGGTTACCGACATGGCCGCGGCCGATCCCGATCGCCACCGTGCCGTCGGAACTGCCCAGCATGGCGGCGATGGAATTGCCCTGGCCGGTCAGTTTGACATCGCCACTGATGCCGCCGGAGGCCTGCTCGGCCAGCTTCGCATCCGGGAACAGCTTGCCCAGCTGCACCTTGCGGATGGTGGCCTGCAACTGCGTGGAAATGGCCTGCTTGCGCGCATCCATCCGGATCGTGCTGCGGATATCGCCGCCACCCACACCGAAGTTGAGCGGTTCCAGGCGCAGCAGCCCATCGTTTAGCTTGAGGTGGGCATCCATGTCATCCAGCGGCAGTGTCGGCGAATTGATCCGCTGCGCCTTCCAGCGCACATCGGCATCCATCGCACGCAGCTTGGACAGGTTGTACGGCGTATCCGGCAGCACCTTGGTACTGGCCGCCAGGGCGGCCGCTTTCGCCTTCTGCTCGGCATTGGCCGATTCGCCGGCACCGGTCTTCGGCGGCGCCCCGATGAAGCCGGCCAGATCGTCGAAGTCCAGGCGCTTGGAGACCAGATCGGCGGTCAGGAACGGCCGCTCTCCACTGACGTCGATCTGCGCGGTGCCGCCCAGATCGCTGTCACCGGCCGTGCCGGTGAAATGCTCATAGCGCCAGACGGCGTTGTTGCGCTTCAACCGGCCCGTGAGCTTGTACGGCGGCGTGGAAGGCATCGCCACGCCGATCAGCGGGAACAGATCCTCCATATCCTGGCCGCTCAGCATCAACTCCAGGTCGAACACGCGCAGCTGGAACGGATTGGTCAGCGTGCCACTGGCGATCGCATGCGTGTTGCCGGCGCGCCCATCCAGATGGATGCGGAACGGATGCCCGGTATTGGTCAGTTCCAGCGGCGACTCGGTGTTGCCATCCAACGAGAACGGATTGCCCTGCCAGCGCCCCTTGCCCTTCACCAGCAGCGGCGGCCCACTGTCCTTGTCACGCGGCTTGCCGCTGTTGAGCGACACCAGCACATCCGTCTTGCCGGCCGTGTCCTGGAACTGCAGGCGCCCATCCTCGATCAGCAGCCGTTGCAGCACCGGCGGGTCACCGTCACTCGGGCCCAGGAAATCCCAGTTGCCCGGCTGATTCTTCTGCGGCGCCGTCTCCAGCAGAAGATCCGGCCGCGTCAACCGGATCTCCGGAATCCGCACCTGCCCGCGCAGCAGCGGCCACACCCGAAGATCGATCTCTGCCCGGTCCGCCGTCGCCATCTGCGGCTGCTTGGCCCACGTCGCATTCGCGAACGTCAGCCCATCGCCCCGCACGGTCGTCACCCGGCCCAGATCGACATCCAGATCCCCATTGATATGGAACTCCCGCCCCGTCTTGGCCTGCACCGCCCGTTCCACCGGTCCTTTGAACCAGTTCCAATCCCACAACGCGATCAGGATCAACAGTGCCGCAAACAGAAACACCAGGATCGCCAACCACCGCTGCCCCCGTTTGCCGGGACGACGCCAGCGCCAGCGGGAACGGGAAGAAGCATTGGACGGAGCAGGGGAGGGGACAGTATTCACATCCCCATGGTTGCCCTTGCATCGTGCAGGCAGCGCGAAGCATTGGTAAGGGTACTGTCAGGGTGGCTGGAGGAAGGATTGCCTGCTCCACCCCCCAGCGTGGCATGGCTCGGGCACTGCTGGATCAGACGGCCAATGCCGTTGACCTTTCCATGCGCACCGGCCAACCGTGAGCAGGGCGGTGCGGGTGGGGTGGCTGGACCATGAGCGCCGTGGATGGCGTGACATGAGCCTCCAGGGGTGAAGGCGCATTGCTTGCGAGGCACTGCCCCGCATGCGACTGAACGCCCAGCCGCCGGCGGCTGGGCCGGACCGCGGAGCGGGATTCACGGCGTGTCCCGACAGCCCGCCGGTACCGACGCAGTCTGGCGCATTCCTGAAGCCCGAGCCGCTCTCGCTGTCGCTCTCGCCGTTGCCGTTGCCGTTGCTCTTGCCATTGCCGTCGCCAATCCCCTTACCGGCAAGCAAACAGCACTTAAAGAATCTGCGCCGTCACCGCAACGAAGTGACACACACTCCCGCCGATCACGAACAGATGCCAGATCGCATGCGAATACGGCACCGACTCCCGGTGATAGAACACGGTCCCCAACGTATAGAACACCCCGCCGGCCAACAGCCAGCCCAGCGTCCAGGCATCCAGCGAATGCCACATCGGCTTGATCGCCACCATCACCATCCAGCCCATCGCGATATAGATGATCGTCGACAACAGCTTGAAACGGCCGGTGTAGAACAGCTTGAACACCACCCCGAACAGCGCCAGCGCCCAGATCGCGGTGAACATGCCCCAGCCCCACGGCCCCCCCCGCAGACCGATCAGCGTGAACGGCGTGTACGTACCGGCGATCAACAGATAGATCGCACAGTGATCGAACACCTTCAACCGGCCCTTGGCGACCGGATGCTGGATCGCGTGATACAGCGTGGAGGCCGTGTACAACAGCAGCAGCGCCACCCCGAACACGATCGCACTGGCCAGCTGCCAGCCGTCGCCATAGATGGCCGCCAGGGTGATGAGCACTGCACTACCGGCCAATGCAGCGACGGCGCCAAGCCCGTGGGTCAGGGCGCTGGCGATTTCTTCTCGAACGGAAACGACAGAGGTCATGGCGATGATCGGAGGTGCGGGAAGGGGGAGCCCGCTCCCCGCTATCATCGCCGCGATGGCGCGCGCATGCACGCGCGCCTGTTCAGCCGACAGATCGGCCGAGCGGTCAGCCGACCGAGACGCTGTGCGCCGCTTCGCGCGTCGCCGCGAAGCGCACGTCGGGCGCGCGTTCCTGCGCCAGCTGCAGATTGACCCGGGTCGGGGCCAGGTACACCAGCTGCCCGGCGGCATCGATGCTCAGGTTGCCCGCGTTCTTCTCGCGGAACTCTTCCAGCTTCTTCTCGTTGCTGCAGGTGACCCAGCGCGCCGTGGTCACGCTGACCGGCTCGAAGGTGGCTTCCACGCCATACTCATCCTTCAGGCGATACGCGGCCACATCGAACTGCAGCACGCCCACCGCGCCCAGGATCAGATCGTTGCTCATCAGCGGGCGGAAGAACTGCGTCGCGCCCTCTTCGGACAACTGCGCCAGGCCCTTCTGCAACTGCTTGAGCTTGAGCGGATCGCGCAGGCGTGCGCGGCGGAACAGTTCCGGCGCAAAGTTCGGAATGCCGGTGAAGCTGACCGCTTCGCCTTCGGTGAAGGTGTCGCCGATGGAGATCGTGCCGTGGTTGTGGATGCCGATCACATCGCCCGGCCACGCCTCGGCGGCGATCTCGCGGTCGCTGGCCATGAAGGTCAGCGCGTTGGCCAGCTTCATTTCCTTGCCGGTGCGTACATGGAAGGTCTTCATGCCGGCCACGAAACGGCCCGAGCACACCCGCATGAACGCCACGCGGTCGCGATGCTGCGGGTCCATGTTCGCCTGGATCTTGAACACGAAGCCGGTCAGTTTGTTCTCTTCCGGCGCGATGACGCGGCCGGTGGTGGCGCGCGGCTGCGGCGACGGCGCATGCTCGACGAAGAAGTCCAGCAGCGGCTGCACGCCGAAGTTGTTCACGCCAGAGCCGAAGAACACCGGCGTCTGCTTGCCGGCCAGGTAGGCCTCCACGTCGAACGGATGGCTGGCGCCCTGCACCAGCTCCAGCTCGTCGCGCAGGTCGGCCAGCATGCGCTCACCGATCTTCTCGGCCAGGCCGGGCGAATCGATGGACGGGAAGATGGTCGAATCCTGGCGGGTGAAATTGCGGCCCTGCTCGTACAGGTGCACTTCGCCGCTGATCAGATGCACCACGCCCTTCAGGCGCTGGCCCATGCCGATCGGCCAGGTGACCGGCGCGCACTGGATGCCCAGCACGCTTTCCACTTCATCCAGCAGATCGATCGGCTCCTTGCCCTCGCGGTCGAGCTTGTTGATGAAGGTCATGATCGGCGTGTCGCGCAGCCGGCAGACTTCCATCAGCTTGATGGTGCGCTCTTCCACGCCCTTGGCCACGTCGATCACCATCAGCGCCGAGTCCACCGCGGTGAGCACGCGGTAGGTGTCCTCGCCGAAGTCGGCGTGGCCGGGGGTGTCGAGCAGGTTGACGATCTTGCCTTCGTACGGGAACTGCATCACCGAGGACGTCACCGAGATGCCGCGCTCCTTTTCCAGCGCCATCCAGTCGGAGGTCGCATGGCGCGCGGCCTTGCGGCCCTTGACCGAGCCGGCCATCTGGATCGCACCGCCGAACAGCAGCAGCTTTTCGGTCAGCGTGGTCTTGCCGGCGTCAGGATGGGAAATGATGGCGAAGGTGCGGCGGCGCGCAGCTTCGGTAGCGACTTCGGACATGGCGTGACGCGCCCGCCCGGGGCGCTTTTCATGGAGATGAGCCGCCCAGTATAGCGGGGGCGGGCGTGGCCGGGGTCAGGGCAGGGCAGACGCCCCGATCTCATCGGCGGTGCGGGCGAAGTGCAGCTCGCCCTGCGGGCTGACAATCCGGGCGGGAATCGAGCGCAGCCGCATCCCCGCATTGACCTGGACCGCGAAGTGCAGGTGCGGCGCGGCGCTGAAGCCGGTGTTGCCCGAGAGGCCGATGCGCTGCCCGGCCTGGACCTGCTGGCCCTGGCGGACCAGCGCGCCGTTGTGCTTCAGGTGGGCGTACACGGCCATGCTGCCGTCCTCGTGCAGCACCCGCACCAGGTTGGCCCGACCCAGATCGTGCTCACGGTCCTGCCCATTGCCCTGAAAGCCGGCCTGGACCTGCATGACGGTTCCCGCCCGCGCGGCCAGCACAGGGGTGCCCTCGGGCAGCGCGAAGTCGATGGCGTCGCGGTTTTCCGCATCGGTGTGACTGAAGCGCCCCCGCGGTGCCTGGCTGACCTGGATGCGCGCGGCATCGAACGGCAGTTGGTAGGGCACATCCTGTGGGCGCGCGCCGGGGGCGCCCGGAACGGCGGTCAGGGCCAGGCCGATCGCGGTGCTGCCGGCCGGCGGCTGCAGGCCGGGCACCACGATGCGGGCGCTTGCGGCGACCACGGCCTGAACGGGCAGTCCCGGCAGTGCGGCCGCGCCGGGGGCAGGTCGCAGCTCGATCTGGACCGGCCCTGCCAGACGATTGTCCACCCGGGCCTGCCAACGGTCGCCGGCCCCTTCCAGGGTCAGCACTGCCAGGGTCGGCGCCTGTGCGCCCTCGGCGCGCTGCGCTGGGATGGGGGCAGCGGGACCGTCGAGGCGCCAGCCGTTCCGCCAGTTCGCACCCGGCCCGGCCCAGGCGTTCAGCGCCGGGATCATCATCATCAGCGTCAGCGCGGTGAAACGTAGGCAGCGCAAGGCGTCGGCCGGGCAGGGAGGACTCCGGAGTATGCGCGACTGATGATCATCTGGAATATATATCGCTTCATGCCGATGAAGGGATTGACATGCGCCCGGGGCGCTGGCATCGTGGCTCCACCATCGAGACCGGCAGAGGGACAGGCCCTTTGAAGCCGGGGCAGCCCGCAGACGCGAAAGCGACCTGCGTAGGTGCCAAATCCTGCGGAGACCGTTGGTGTCTTCCGAAAGATGGTTCGAACCGTGCACCGTGCGTGCGCTTCGAACGCGAGCTCCGCGAAAGCTCGATGGCCGTTTTCCTCCTTTGGATACCGCCATGAGCTTCGCTACCGCCGCCCCTGTCGCCACCGAAACTTTCGCCCCGCTCAGCGTCCCCGTCGACGCCGGGCTGAACGCCGTGCGCGGCGATATCGCGGCGGTGCTGTCGATGCGTCACGGTGGACCGCGGCCGGTGCGTCTGCGCTACGAAATCGTGGGCCGCGCCGATGCGCCGGTGGTGGTGCTGGCCGGTGGCATCTCCGCGCACCGCCACGTGGCGGCCAATGCCGAATTCCCTGAGAAGGGCTGGGCCGAAGGCCTGGTCACCGCCGGCCGCGCGCTGGATCCGGCGTCGCTGCGCATTCTGGCGTTCGATTTCATTGGTGCCGATGGGGCGCTCGACCTGCCGATCGATACCGCTGACCAGGCCGATGCGCTGGCGCTGCTGCTCGACCATCTCGGCATCGCGCGTCTGCAGTGCTTCGTCGGTTACTCCTATGGTGCGTTGGTCGGCCAGCAGTTCGCGATCCGCCACCGCCAGCGCGTGCAGAAGCTGATCGCGGTCAGCGGCGCGCACCGCCCGCACCCGTATGCCGCGGCCTGGCGCGCGTTGCAGCGCCGTGCGGTCGCGCTGGGCCAACTGCAGTGCGCCGAAAGCCACGGGCTGTCGTTGGCGCGCCAGTTCGCCATGCTCAGCTACCGCACGCCGGAAGAGTTCGGTGAGCGCTTCGATGCCGCGCCGGAAGTGGTCAATGGCCGCGTGCGCGTTGCTGCCGAAGACTATCTGGATGCCGCCGGCGCGCAGTACGTCGCCCGCACGCCGGTGGATGCCTACCTGCGCCTGTCCGAATCGATCGACCTGCACCGGGTCGACCCCGCCGCCATCCAGGTCCCGACCGTCGTGGTCGCCGTGGAAGGCGACCGCCTGGTCCCGCTGGCCGACTGTGTCGGTCTGGTGGAAGGGCTGGGTCCGCGCGGCAGCCTGCGCGTGCTGCGCTCCCCGTATGGCCATGACGCCTTCCTGAAAGAAACCGATCGCATCGACGCGATCCTCGCCACCGCTTTTCGATCCCCCGGAGAAACCGCATGAGCCGTTCCGCTGGTACCGAGCCGTCCTGTAGCCGCGTCACTGCCGCCGTGCGTGCCGGCATCGACCGTGACACCGCCCATGGCGCGGTGACCCCGCCGATCGTGCTGTCTTCGAACTTCAGCTTCGATGGCTTCGGCAACAAGCGCCAGTACGACTACACGCGCAGCGGCAACCCCACCCGTGATCTGCTGGGTGAAGCGCTGGCCGAGCTGGAAGGCGGCGCCGGCGGCGTGATCACCTCCACCGGCATGGGCGCGATCAACCTGGTGCTCAACGCGCTGTTGCAGCCTGGCGATACGCTGGTGGTGCCGCACGATGCGTACGGCGGCAGCTGGCGCCTGTTCAATGCGCTGGCCAGGAAGGGGCACTTCGGCCTGATCACCGCCGACCTGACCGACCCGCGCTCGCTGGCCGACGCGCTGGCACAGTCGCCTACGCTGGTGCTGATCGAAACCCCGTCCAATCCGCTGCTGCGCATCACCGACCTGCGCTTCGTCATCGACGCCGCGCACAAGGCCGGTGCCAAGGTCGTCGTCGACAACACCTTCCTGTCGCCGGCGCTGCAGCAGCCGATCAGCTTTGGCGCCGATCTGGTGCTGCACTCCACCACCAAATACATCAACGGCCACAGTGACGTGGTCGGCGGGGCGGTGATCGCACGCGATCCGGTGTTGCATGAGCAACTGGTGTGGTGGGCCAACGCGCTGGGCCTGACCGGCTCGCCGTTCGATGCGTTCCTGACCCTGCGTGGCCTGCGCACGCTCGGTGCACGCCTGCGCGCGCACCAGGAAAACACGGCGGCCGTGGTCGAGCTGCTTGCCGCCAGCGATGCGGTCGCCAGCGTGTACTACCCGGGCCTGGCCGATCATCCCGGCCACGCCATCGCCGCCCGCCAGCAGAGCGGCTTCGGCGCGATGCTCTCCTTCGAACTGGCCTCGTGCCCGGGCGAGGATCCGCATGCGGCGGTGCGCGCTTTCGTGGATGGCCTGCGCTGCTTCACCCTGGCCGAATCGCTCGGTGGCGTGGAGAGCCTGATCGCGCACCCGGCGACCATGACCCATGCGGCGATGACCCCGGAAGCGCGTGCGCATGCCGGGATCAGCGAAGGACTGCTGCGCTTGTCGGTCGGCATCGAGTCGCCCGAAGACCTGGTGGCCGATCTCCAGGCCGGGCTGGAACGCGCCCAGGTCGTCATCGATCAGCACCACGACGTGCAGCGGCGCAAACAGGTGGATGCATGAGCGCCGTGCTGAACCTGCCCGTGGCGGCCAAGCGGAAACTGGCGCTGCTCGGCACCGGCACGGTGGGCACCGCGTTCGTGGAACGGTATGCGTCGTTGCAGCACCGTGGCGTCACGCTGCCGGCGTTTTCCTGGCTGGCCAATTCACGCACGGCGCGCACCTGCGAACAGGCCCCCGCGCATGAACTTGCCCAGGCCAACCTGGCTGCGCGCGGCGCGGTGACACTGCAGCCCTGGGCGGAAGCCGAAGGCCTGCAGCGCGGGGATGTGGTGGTCGATGCGACCGCCAGTGACGAGGTCGCCAACTGGCATGAACAGTGGCTGGCGCGTGGCGTGCACGTGGTGACCGCCAACAAGCTTGGCCAGGGGGCCCAGCTGGCCCGTGCCCAGGCCATCGCCGACAGCGGCCAGCAGGGCGACGCGCGCTATGGCGACAGTGCGACGGTCGGTGCTGGCCTGCCGTTGCTGAGCAGCCTGCGCGCGCTGGTTGCCGGTGGCGACCGCATCCACCGCGTGGAAGGCGTGCTGTCCGGTTCGCTGGCGTGGCTGTTCCATCACTACGATGGCCAACGCCCGTTCTCCGCGTATGTGCGTGAGGCCGCCGACGCCGGTTACACCGAGCCGGACCCGCGCGTGGATCTCTCCGGTGAAGATGTCCGTCGCAAGCTGCTGATCCTGGCGCGCGCCAGCGGCATCGCACTGCGCGCCGAGCAGGTACAGGTCGCCTCGCTGGTACCGGATGCGCTCGCCGCGCTCCCGGCGGCGGATGCGGTGGCCCGCCTGTCGCTGTTGGATGCGCCGCTGCAGCACTATTGGCAGCAGGCCAACGAACAGGGTGGATGCCTGCGCTTCGTCGGTGGCTTCGATCACGACGGCGCGTCGGTCGGGCTGCGTGTGCTGCCGCGCGACCATCCGCTGGCGGGCGGCGCGCAGACCGACAACCGGGTGGCGATCCACAGTGATCGGTATCACGCCCAGCCGCTGCTGATCCAGGGGCCGGGCGCCGGGGCCGAAGTCACCGCCGCGGCATTGCTGGATGACGTGCTGGCGATCGTGCGGCGCTGAGCGCGCACCAGCCCAGCCAGGCGGCAGCGCCAGATGTGGGTTGTCTGCCTCGGAGGTTGCCGAGGTCGGCCGCGCCCACGCAGGGCCTGGCGCAACCGCACGGTTGGCTCAGTCGTGGGGCGCCAGAGCCTTCAACAAGGCCGCATTGAACCTGGCCGGATCCTGCACCTGCGGCGAGTGGCCCAGGTCGTCGAAGCTCACCAGGGTGGCCCCCGGAATCGCCGCGGCTGCCGCCTTGCCCAGGGCCGGGTAGTTGCCCAGCGTCGCTTTCAGCGCCGGCGGCGCCAGGTCACGACCGATCGCGGTGCGGTCGGTCTGGCCGATGAACAAGGTGGTCGGCACCGTCAGCGTGGGCAGCTCATAGACGACGGGCTGGTTGAACACCATGTCCGAGGTCAGCGCCTGGCTCCACGCCACCGCCTGCTTGCCGGGGCCGTCGTACATGCGCGACTGCATGCGCACCCACTGCTCGTACTCGGGCTTCCACTGGCCGTTGTAATAGACGTCGAGCTGGTACCGCTTGATGCTGTCGAAGCTGGTCTTCAGCTCGCCCGCATACCAGGCATCGATACTGCGCCACGGCACGCCCTTGGCCTTCCAGTCTTCCAGTCCGATCGGGTTGACCAGCGACAGGCTGAGCAGGCGTTGGGGATACATCAACGCGAACCGTGCCGCCAACATGCCGCCCATCGAATGGCCGACGATGTGCAGCTTGCCCTCGCCATAGCCCAGATGCTCCAACAGGGCCTCGGTATTGGCCGCCAGCTGGCCGAACGAGTACTGGTAGCGCTCGGGTTTGCTCGATTTGCAGAAGCCGATCTGGTCCGGCGCGATCACCCGGTAGCTGGCCGCGCTCAGTGCCGCGATGGTGTCCTTCCAAGTGGCCGCGCAGAAATTCTTGCCATGCAGCAGCACGACGGTCCCGGCGAAGCCTTTGCCGCCGGCGGGCACGTCGATATAGGCCATTTCCACCGGTTGGCGCTGGGACTCGAACCGGAAGATCTTGACTGGATAGGGGTAGTCGAAGCCTTCCAGCCGCGGGCCATAGGTGTCGGCGGCGAGGCTGGTCAGCGGCAGGCAGGCAAGCAGGGCGGCGGCCAGGATGCGCATGGCGGTCTCCGGAACGGGGGAGTCCTGACTGTACCGGAGCGACCGTGCAGGCGTACCGATGGTGCGACCGGGGGCAGCCGACCAACGGTCGGCTCTACCGCCGAGGGCAGTCGATCAGCACTCGATGACGTTGACCGCCAGCCCGCCGCGGCTGGTTTCCTTGTACTTGTCCTGCATGTCGCGGCCGGTGTCGCGCATGGTCTTGATGACCTTGTCCAGCGAGACCTTGTGCTTGCCATCGCCGCGCATGGCCATGCGCGAGGCGTTGATCGCCTTGACCGCGCCCATCGCATTGCGCTCGATGCACGGGATCTGGACCAGGCCACCGATCGGGTCGCAGGTCAGGCCGAGGTTGTGCTCCATGCCGATTTCGGCGGCGTTTTCGATCTGGCTCGGGTTGCCGCCCAGCGCGGCGACCAGGCCCCCGGCCGCCATCGAGCAGGCCACGCCCACTTCACCCTGGCAGCCCACTTCGGCGCCGGAGATCGAGGCGTTTTCCTTGTACAGGATGCCGATCGCGGCCGAGGTCAGCAGGAAATCGAATACGCGCTGTTCGTTGGCACCGGGGCAGAAACGGTCGAAGTAATGCAGCACGGCCGGCAGCACACCGGCGGCGCCGTTGGTCGGGGCGGTGACCACGCGGCCACCGGCGGCGTTTTCTTCATTCACGGCCAGCGCGTACAGATTGACCCAGTCCAGCGTGGTCAGCGGGTCGCGCATCGCCGCTTCCGGCTTGGAGGACAGTTCGCGGTACAGCGCCGGGGCACGGCGGGAGACATGCAGGCCGCCGGGCAGGGTGCCTTCCTGGCGGATGCCGCGCGCCACGCAGGCCTGCATGGCGCTCCAGATTTCGCGCAGGCTGTCGCGGATCTCCTCTTCGGTCCGCCAGCACTTCTCGTTCTCAAACATCATCTGGGCGATGCTCAGGCCACTGCGTGCGGTCTGGGCGAGCAGTTCGTCGCCGCTCTTGAACGGGTAGGGCAGCGGGGTTTCGTCGGGCACGATCCGGTCATCGGCCGCGTCGTCCTGGTTGACCACGAAGCCGCCGCCGACGGAGTAGTAATCGCGCGTGGCGATCACCTGCTCGTCCGCACCGTAGGCGGTGAAGCGCATGCCGTTGGTGTGGTAGGGCAGCTTCTGGCGCTTGTTCAGGCCCAGGTCGCGCTTCTCGTCGAAGGCGATCTCGTGCTGGCCCATCAGGCGGATCCGCTTGCTGCTGCGGATGCGCTCCAGCGTCTCGGGGATGATGTCCGGATCGATCAGGTTCGGGCGCTGGCCTTCCAGCCCGAGCAGCACGGCCTTGTCGGTGCCATGGCCACGGCCGGTCAGGGCCAGCGAACCGTAGACGTCGGCGCGGATGCGCACCACGTCCTGCAGATGGCCCGGATCGAGCAGCCAGCGGTGCACGAAACGTTCGGCAGCCTTCATCGGTCCCACGGTGTGCGAAGAACTCGGGCCAATGCCGATCTTGAAAACGTCGAACGTGCTGACAGCCATGATTGCCAAACTGCGGGTATCGGATGGAGCACTATTCTATGCTGTCGCAGGCGCCAGCCTTGAGTGCGGCGCAACATTTCCCAAGGCGGGTGGGCCGGTGTTTACCTTGTTCCAGCGTGATGACTGCCATTTGTGCGACCAGGCCCTGGCGGTGCTGGCACAGGCCCGCGTGGCCGATCTGGACAGTGTGTTCATCGATGACGACATCGCGCTGGAGGCCCGCTACGGGCTGCGGGTGCCGGTGTTGCGCGATGCGCAGGGCCGCGAGCTGGACTGGCCGTTCGATGCGGCGGCGGTAGACGCCTGGATCCGGTAGAGCCGACCGTTGGTCGGCTGCGCTGACTGCCAAGGCAGCCGACCAACGGTCGGCTCTACCCAGGGACGGGCTGCCAGTGGCCGGCAGCCGGTCAGAACCGCGAGGCGCCGGGAGCGCCCGGCGCAAGGTGGTGACGCCCTTACTTCGCCTTGAGCACGACCTTCGTGCTGATCGCGGTCTCGTTCGGGATGGTCTTGGTATCGGCCCAATCTCCCCCGCCCACGCCGAAGTCCAGACGCTTCACCGTCGCCTTGCCGGCCAGCACCGGCTGCGCGCCCGGGGTCCAGGTGAAGGTCAGGGTGACCGGCTTGCTCACGCCACGCAGCTCAAGGGTACCGTCGGCGGCGTACTGGTTGTTGCCGAGCGAGCGGAACTTGGTGGCGCTGTACTTGGCCTGGGCGAACTTGCCCACGTTGAAGAAGTCCGCGCCCTGCAGGGTCGAATCGCGGTCGCTGTTGCCGCTCTTGGCACTGGCCAGCGGGATGGTCACTTCCAGCTTGGCATCGTCCAGCTTGGCCGGATCGAAGCTGATCCGGGTATCAAAGCCCGGGAAGGTGCCGGTGAACACTTCACCGTCGTACTTGGTGGCAAAGGCCAGCACCGAGCCGGGGGCCTGCACGTAGTCGGCGGCCAGTACCGGAGCGGTGGCCAGCAGGCCGGCCAGGGCAGCGGCGACCGCGGCCGGGGAGGTGAGTTTGATGTTCATGGTCAATCCTTCTGGGGGGAGGCAAGCCAGCGCTGCGGGAGCATGCGCGCAAGCGTGGCATCGCGTTGGTAAAAATGGTGGTAAAGCGCTGCACCGGCATGGGCCACGACCACGGCGATCAGCAGCCAGAAGCCCCACTCGTGGATGGCGTGCGAGATCTGGGTGACACGTTCATCCGGTGCGCTCAGCTTGGGCACATCGACCAGGCCGAACCAGCGGAACGGACGCAGGCCACTGGCCGAGTCGTAGAGCCAGCCCGACAGCGGAATGGCGAACATCAGCACGTACAGCAGCCAATGCGTGGCCGAGGCGATGCGTTCCTGCCAGGTCGGCGTGCCCGGCACCGGTTGTGGTGCGCCCGCGTACAGGCGCCACAGCAGGCGGGTCACGACCAGGGCCAGGACGGTGATGCCGATCGATTTGTGCATCGTGTAGACCCAGAAATACTTCGGGGTCTTGGGCAATTCGCCCATGGTCAGCCCGACGATGCCCAGGGCGAGGATCAACACGGCGATCAACCAGTGCAGGGTCTGGCTGACGCCGCCCCAGCGGGTCAGGGTGTTCTTGGCGGTCATGGCGTGGTCTCCTGGACCGGCTGTGGGGTATCTGAGTCAACCGGCGGGGCCGGAGTTCCCGGCGCATCGGTGGGTGTGGCGTCGGCGGGATCACCGGCGTTGCGATCGCGCACTGCCTCCGCTTCGATCCGCAGCTGCACCTCATCGCCGATCATCGAGGCCCAGCCATCCACGCCGAACGCGCTGCGGCTGAGCGTGGCGGTGGCCGAGAAACCGGCGGTGCGGCGGAATGGTGGCAGCGGATGACGCTTGAGGGCATTGAGGGTGACGGCCAGGGTGACCTCACGGGTCACGCCGCGTACGGTGAGCTGACCGATGACGTTGGCGTGGTTCGGATCGATCGGTTCGACCCGGGTCGAGACAAACCGCGCCTCGGGAAAGCGCTCGCCGTCGAGCAGGTTGCGCGCCAGTGTGGCGGTGTTCCATTTGGCATCGCCCAGGTCCAGGCGCTGGATCGGCACGCTGACCTCCAGCCGTGCCGAGCGCCAGTCGTCCGGATCGAACACCAGCACGCCTTCGCTGCCGGACACGGTGCCCAGCGCGTGGGAGAAGCCGGCATGCTCCACCGCGAACAGCACACGGGTGTGCACCGGATCAAGCCGATAGCTGTCCGGGGCGGCGATGGCGAGCAGCGGCGTGGCCGCCAGCAGCAGGGAAAGGGTCAGGCGCTTGAGCAAGGCGCTGGCTCCATAAGGGTCTGGGGCGATCATACGCACAGCCGTGTCATGGGATGCAGCGTCATGGCTGCAACAGATCGTGGTGCCGCCGACAACAGCACGGGCGGCCCATGCTGCCTTCCTCGCGCGGGACGGAAACAGCCCGTTCCATCCACGGCAGCCGCCCCCAGAATGCGGACACCGTCCTGATCGCTGTGTGACAATCCGCACCAACAGGGAGATCTGGATCGATGAGCACGCGCCGCTGGGGTGCAGGCATCGTGCTGTTGGGGCTGTGGTTGTGCGCAGTGCCGTCAGTGTTGGAAGCCGCAGGAACATCGGCAGAGACGCCACGCCTGCGCCGCCTGGGTGCGGCCGAAGGCATGCCGTCGCGCATGGTGCTGGCGCTGGCGCAGGATCGGCAGGGCTATATCTGGGCCGGTACCGATGATGGCCTGGCCCGCGTGGACGGGGTCGGCCTGCGGGTCTGGCGGCACGATCCAGCCGAGCCCGGCTCGCTGCCCGGCAACGAAGTGGAAACCCTGCTCATCGATCCACAGGACCGGGTATGGGTGGGCAGCAATGGCGTTGGCCTGAGCATGCTCGGCCCCGACCGCAGCGCGTTCGCGCGGTTCCCCGAGCTCAATGCGGCGTGCGAGGGCCAGTTCTGGTCGCTGGCCTATGCCGCGCAATCGCTGTGGATCGGCACCAACCAGCACGGCATCTGCCGCCGCAGCGAGGACGGGACCCTGGTCAGGTACCAGGCCCACCCGAACGATCCGCGCAGCCTGCCCGACAACACCATCTACAGTCTGTTGGCCGATCCGCAGGGCCGGGTCTGGGTGGGCACGTCCAACGGTGTGGCCCGCTGGGATGGCGATGGCTTCACCCGTATTGCGCCGGCCCTGCTCAGTGGCAAGAGCGTGTTCCGCCTCACCCGCGAGCCCGATGGCACCGTGTGGGCGGGCACCGAAGGCGGGCTGTTCCGGATCGGTGCCGATGACCAGGTCCATCCGGCGCCCTGGAAGCTCAGTGCCGATGTGCGTGCGGCCACGGTCATCCACGATCGCAATGGCGGCTATTGGCTGGGCACGGCCGATGGCCTGTACCGCGGCGATGCGAGCGCGGCGCGGCTGCTCGCCGGCGACGCCGGCAGTGGCTTCCTGACCGCACGCAGCGGTGTGCTGGACATGCTGCAGGATCATGAAGGCGGCCTGTGGGTCGCGATGCTGACCCAGGGGCTGGCGTATCTGCCGCCGGACTGGAAGCGCTTCTCCAGCTGGTACCAGCTCGATGGCAAGCCATTGGACAGCGTGTACCTGCTGGGTGCGGCCGCGGCGGGCGATGACTACTACATCTCCGGCGCGCACGGGCTGTACCGTCTGGATGCGCAGGGCCAGCTGCGCCAGATCGCCGACGACAAACAGATCGGGGTGGGCGCCGCATGGTCGCTGCTGCCCCGCGAGGACGGCGCGGTGTGGATCGGTCGTGCGGGCCGTCTGAGTCTCTACCAGCCGGCCACCGGCGTGCTGCGCGAATGGAAGATCGGTGGTGGCGCGGATGTGCGCCAACGCATCGATCTGATCCGCCAGGCGCCGAACGGCGAGCTGTGGCTGTCGATCATGAATTTCGGCATCCAGCGCCGCGATGCCCACGGCAACGTGCTCGACACCATCCGCAACGATCAGAACCGGGGGCTGGGCGAGAACCCGGTCGAACAGATGGTGTTCGATCCGCGTGGGCAGCTGTGGGTGATGGGCGACACCATGGGGCTGATGCGGTGGCGCAACGACCGCTTCGAGCAGGTGCCCGGGATTTCGCGCGGCAGCATCTACGATGCGGCCTGGACCGGCCCGGACGAGCTGTGGCTGGCCCGCCAGGGCGCGCTGGAACGGTATCGCTGGGATGGGCTGAGCATGAGCCTGCGCGAGCGCGTCGGCGCAGCGCAGGGGATGCCGGCGGTGTCGATGGGCGGGCTGGCGCTGGGCAGGCACGGGCAGGTGTGGGCGACCACGCCGCGGGGCCTGGTCTGCTGGAAGGGCAGCGAGCGCCGATTGCGGCTGTATGGGGAACGCGATGGACTGCCCGATGTGGAGTTCAGCAATCGCCCGCCCGTGCAGGCGCGCGACGGCCGCGTGCTGGCGGTGACCGCGACCGGGCTGGTGGGCTTCGATCCGGACGCGGCGGACATGGTGCTGCCGCCGTCGCAGCTGGTGATCGACAGCGTGCAGGTGCGCCGCGATGACGCCGAAGGCCAGCAGATGCTGCCCACCCAGGCGCCGATCGTGCTTGGCCCGCAGGACCGCGACCTGATCGTGTCCGCGCGCCTGCTGTCGTTCGCCAACCCGCACGGCAACCGCTACCGCTATCGGGTGTCCGGCTATGACCAGAACTGGGTGATGCAGGCCGCCGATGGCGAGCGCTTGCTGTCGCGTCTGCCATCCGGGCACTACCGCATCGAGGTGCAGGCCGCGACGCCGCAGGGCGCGTGGACGCCGCCCAGCACCCTGGAACTGGAGGTGCGCCCGCCGTGGTGGCGCAGTGGCTGGGCGATCGTGGGGTATGTGCTGCTGGGCCTGGTCGGGATCGCAGCGCTGGCCTACGTCGCGCGTGCGCGCCTGCGGCGTCGCCAGGAGTGGCAGTTGACGGTGCACAAGCAGCAGTTGGCCGAGCAGGCCTCGCAGGCCAAGAGCCGGTTCCTGGCCACGTTGGGGCACGAAGTGCGCACACCGATGACCGGCGTGCTGGGCATGAGCGAGCTGCTGTTGTCCACCTCGCTGGATGAGGTCCAGCGCGGCTATGCCGGTTCGATCCAGCATGCGGGCAAGCATCTGCTGCGGCTGGTCAACGACGCACTGGATCTGGCGCGTATCGAGGCGGGGCGGCTGGAGCTGGATCTGCGGCCGTTCGACCTGATGTCGTTGCTGGACCAGGTCGAGGCGTTGATGGAACCGATGGCCCATCACCGCGGCCTGGCGTTCGAGCGCAGCTTCAACCTGCCCGGCCCGGTGCAGGTCAGCGGCGATGAGATGCGCGTGCGCCAGATCCTGATGAACCTGCTCGGCAACGCGATCAAGTTCACCGAGCACGGCCATGTCGGGCTCGGTGTCGAGCTGGCCGATGACGGTCGGGCGATCATCTTCGAGGTCTCCGATACGGGGCCGGGCATCAACCAGGACCAGCAGGAGCGGTTGTTCCATCGCTTTGAACAGGCCGATGGACCACGCACCGCATCGCGCTACGGCGGCAGCGGCCTGGGCCTGGCGATCTGCCAGGAACTGGCGGTGGCGATGGGGGGCCGGATCGAGATCGACAGCCGGCTGGGCGAGGGTGCCCGTTTCACCGTATCGCTGCCGCTGCCGTGGACCGTACAGCCGGTCGGCACGCCGCGTGATCCGGGCCAGGAAACGCGCACGCAGCTGCCACCGCTGCGCATCCTGCTGGTGGAGGACGATGCCACTGTGGCCGACGTCATCGCTGGGCTGCTGCGCACGCGTGGGCACGAGGTGGTGCACGTGCTGCATGGGTTGGCAGCGCTGTCGGAAGTCGCGGCCGGCAGCTTCGATGTGGGGCTGCTCGACCTGGACCTGCCGGCGCTGGATGGCATCGCGATCGCCGGACAACTGCGCGCGATGGGCTACGAGCTGCCCTTGATCGCGGTGACGGCGCGCTCGGATGCCTATGCCGAGCAGCAGGTGCTGGCCGCCGGGTTCAACGGGTTCCTGCGCAAGCCGGTGACCGGGGACCTGCTGATCGATGCGATCGTGCAGGCGCGCGCTGGCAAGTCACTTCGTTACTGACGCGCATCGCGTTTCACTTCGATTGCCGCAATGCGTCGAAGTTGATTTTTTGATCTGAAATTTCATTGATCAGGTTGTGACGTTATCCCGGTCTCATTGCTCCGCTTCGCGCGGCGTCGACATACCGTGCTGTTCAGGCAGCGGAGGATGGTCGGGGTACGTGTGGCAGGAGGCCGATCCGCATGGATGAGCAGGCGTTGGGTCGCGTTGATGCTGGGGGTCGTGCTCTGGCTGCCGATGCCGGCCATCGCCGGTACCCTGGTCACCTTGCCGTGGCCGCGTCCGCTGGGGCCTGCGGACGCGCTGCCGACCTCGGCGCTGCGCGCCGTCGTCGAGGACCGTGACGGCTATCTGTGGTTCGCCAGCGATGATGGCCTGCTGCGCTTTGATGGCCATCGCTTCCGTGCGTGGCGGCGCGAGCAGGGGCTGCCCGATGTCGACCTGCGCGCGCTGCATGTGGATGCCCAGGATCGGCTGTGGCTGGCGACCGCCTCGCAGGGGCTGGTGAAGATCTCCGCTGATCGGCGCGTGATCCAGAGTGTGGCGGGCGATGGCGCCGTGGCGCTGCCGCGCACCGGCATCGGGCAGGTCACCAGCACGGGCGATGGCCTGCTGTGGGTCGGCACGCGTACGGACGGGCTGTTCGCGCGGCACCCGGATGGCCACTGGCAGGCCGTGCCGATGCCGCGGCATGGCGGTCACGTGCGGCAGGTGAATGCCTTGATCACCGATCGCGATGGTCGGCTGTGGGTCGGCACGCCGGTGGGAGCGTTCCGCCGCGAGAAAGACCGATGGGTCGCCGTGCCGCTTGCAGGCGCTGAGCGCGGCGACGTTCAAGAGCTCTGGCCCGATCCCGAGGGGGGCGTGTGGGCCCGAACGCGACAGACCGTGCATCGCTGGCGTGGCGACGGTGCGTTGTTGCCGATACCGACTGGCTCGGCCATGCCGGTGCTGCGGAGTACCGAGGGCGAGTTGTGGACCGCCGGTCCCGCCGGCCTGCTTCGTCATGGGCCGGGGCGGACGCCACAACCGGTGCCGTTGCGCGGGCACGACGGCGCCGCACTCCGGACGGCCGCGGTCCTGGGCGCGCTGGAGGACCGGGTCGGGGGACTGTGGTGGATCGGTCGCGGCCAGGGGCTGTGGCATCTGCCCGCCCGCTGGCGCCAGTTCACGCTGCTGCCTGCCGCCCGCGATGGGTGGCCGGGACTGGACAGCGCCCATGTGCTGGCGCTGACACCTTCCCGAGGCGAGCGGGTGTGGGTGGCCGGTGACAGCGGACGCGTGCAGCGCGTGGATGTGCGGAGCGGGCATAGCGACATCGGCTTCGACTACCGCCCACAGCATCTCCCCACGCGGGCAGTGGGCCTGGCCGAAGATCGTCGCGGCCAGGTATGGGTGACCAGCGGCACGACGCTGTCGCGTTACGTGCCTGGCACCGGCCAACAGCGCCACTGGCTGCTGGGCGGGGAAAGCAGCACCGGTGCGGTCGACCTGCAGGCCTGCCAGGATGGATCGCTATGGCTGGCGTGGCAGGATCGGATCCAGCGACGCGATGCCGACGGTGTCCTGCAGCTCTCGGCCGTGCCACAGACCCTGGGCCTGGTTCCGCCGACGCACGGGCCGCAGTTGCTGTGTACCAGCGACGGTGTTCTGTGGGCGGCTGACCGCAACGGTGTCAAGCGCTGGCTACCGGCACAGCAGCGGTTTGCCTCCGTCGACGGCGCGCCGCGCGAGGAAGTGGGGGCCATCGCCCACGGCGAGGATGGGCACTACTGGATCAGCAGTCCGGGCATGCTGCGCCGCTACCGGTGGGATGGGCAGCAGCTGCGCAAGACGCACAGTTTCGGTGTGGTGCATGGGTACCCCCGCCTGCTTGCGCGTGCGTTGGTGGTCGACGCGGACGGGATCGCGTGGGCGGGGGATGCACGTGGCCTGATCCGGGTCGATCCGCATGGCGGTGGCGTACGTCGTTTTGGCAGTGACGATGGTCTGCCGGTGCATGCCGTGATGCCCCGGCGGCTGGTGCGCACCGCCGGGAACCATGTGGTCGCAGCAGCGCACGAGGGCGGCCTGCTGCTGTTCGACCCGGTCGCCGTTCTGCGTCCGGCGCGGACGCCGGGACTGGTGGTGCACGCGATTACCGCGCGCCGTGGCAAGGCGCAGATCACGCTCCCGGTCGGTGCCGGACCGGTACCGCTCTCGGGTGCGGATCGGCATGTCCGTGTTGCGGCGCGCCTGCTCAGTGGCGGTGAGCCGTCCCACGTGCGCTACCGGTTCCGCTTGCACGGGCATGATGCGGACTGGCAGGAAAGCGGTGCCGCCGGTCTACGCGTGTTCGAGCGTCTCCCGGTCGGATTGCAGTCGCTGGAGGTGCAGGCCCGGCAGGGAGACGCAGGATGGTCGCCGATCCGTCGGGTGGCGTTGCAGGTGACCCCGGCGTGGTGGCAGACGCCGCCGGCCCGGTGGACCGCCGCTGCCGCCGTGGTCGGGGTGGTGTGGGTGGGAGGATGGGGTTGCCACGCGCATCGACGCCGGCAACGACGGTGGCGCCGGCTGCATGCCCGGCAACAGCGCGCCGAGCGCGCGTCCGTGCAGCGCACGCGGTTCTTGACCACACTGGGTGCCCGCATCCGCGTGCCGATGACCGCAGTGCTGGGCTGGAGCGAGCTCCTGCTGCGCGCGCCCCTCGCCCCCGCGGAGCGCAGCCGGGTGAACAGCCTGCACTACGCGGGTGAACACCTGCTGCGGCTGATGGATGACGCGCTGGACATGGCCAGTATCGAGTCCGGGCAATTGCAGTTGCAGCCGGCGCCGTTCGTCCTGCAGCGGTTGATCGAAGAGCTTCATGCGCTGTTGCTGCCGGTGGCGCAGGGCAAGGCACTGGTATTGGAATGGCACAGCAGCGTGCCGGTGTCGGCCTGCTTCCTCGGCGACGCGCCGCGCCTGCGCCAGATCCTGCTCAACCTGCTGGGCAACGCGCTCAAATTCACCGCGCAGGGCACGGTCAGGCTCGAGGCGCAGCCCGGCGACGGCGGTGAGGGCGTGCTGCTGCGGGTGCGCGATACCGGGCCTGGCATGACCCCCGCGCAGTGCCAGCGTCTGTTCCAGCGCTTCGAGCAGGCCGACGGTGCACAGACCACCGCACGCTACGGTGGCACCGGTCTCGGGTTGGCCATCTCACGCGATCTGGCCTTGGCGATGGGCGGGGACATCATGGTCACCAGCCGCCCGGGCGAGGGGGCCTGCTTCCAGGTACGCCTGCCGCTGCCGCGTGGCGAGGCCGTCGCGGGAACCGCACCACTGCAGGCGCGGCCGGAACCGCTCGGCGCGCGCACGCTGCGCGTGCTGGTGGTGTACCCCTCGCCGTCCGTCGCCGAGGTGCTGTTGGCCATGCTCGCATCGCTGGGACATCTGGCGCTGTGTGTGCCCGGGCTCGAGGGCATGCCGCAGACCGCGAGTGATGGCGCGTGCTGGGATGTCATCGTGGTCGATCCGGGGCTGTGTCTCGACGACGAACGGGCGGGCGCGCGCTTGTCGCGTTGCTGGCCGGGTGTCCCGCGGTTGGCATTGAGCCCGCGCGCGGATACCGGTGCCCAGCGCGCGGCGACCGCGGCCGGCTTCGATATGTTCCTGCGCCTGCCGGTGAGCCGGACGACGCTGGCTGATGGGCTGGCCCGATGTCGCCGCGTCGCATGAAGACCGTACTCAGTGGGTGCCTGTGCGTGCTGCTTTGCTGGCTGATGCCGGTCGCGCCGGTTCTGGCCTTGTCCAGTCATGGGGTGCGAGTCACCACCGTGGATGGGTTGCCCTCCAACGTGGTGCATCAGATGGTGGAGGATCGGCAGGGCTACCTCTGGTTCGCGACCGAGGATGGCCTGGCACGCTACGACGGCGGTGGGTTCCGGGTGTGGCGCATGGAGCACGGGCTGGCCGATAACGCGGTGCGCAGCCTGGCGCTGGACGCCCGTGACCAACTCTGGATCGGTACCGCCAACGGCTATCTGCAGCGGCTGACGCCCGATCGCCAGCAGTTCGACCGATGGGCGGGGCCGCGTGCCGCAGCTGCGGCCGCCAGCCCGGTGCTGGCGATCCAGCCGATGGACGACGGCAGCATCTGGTTCGGCACCCGCGACGCCGGGTTGTTCCGGCTCGGCCGTGATCGGCGCCTGCGCCAGTACCTGCCGACGGCAGAGGGTGATGGCCTGCCGTCGGCGCGCGTGGACCGGCTCGCGGCTGATCCGCAGGGCGGCGTATGGATCGGCAGCGGAGCCGGCCTGGCGCGATGGCATGACGATCGGTTCCAGGGCCCGGCGTTGCTGGGTGCTTCCGTCCTGCCGGTCACCGCGCTCGGGGGCGATGCGCAGGGTCGGCTGCGCTCGAGTACGGCCGAGGGCACCGACGTGCGGCTGCTGCCGGTGTTGCAGCCCGCAGCATCCCCCGGTGAACCGGCACGTTGGCTCGGGTCCAGCCGGGACGGCGGGGACTGGTTTGCCGATGGGGTGCAGTTGTGGTGGCAGGACCGGGATGGTCAGGACCGCCATGCCATCACGTTGCCCCATCTGCACGGCCTCAGCGTGCCGCGCATCGTGCGGGTGACCGAAGACCGGCAGAGGCGCGTCTGGTTGCTGGGCAGCCATCAGGGCGTATGGCGCCTCGGCGCCCAGTGGCGGCACATTGAGCGCTTCGCAGCACCGGAGGACACCGATGCTGTTGCACCGGGCGGACTGGCCCCTGCCACCAACCGGCAGGCGTGGTGGGCCCGCGGCGGCAGGCTGATGCAGGTCTCACCGGTGCACGGCTTCTCCGGCGCACGGTGGTCCTATGCGCACGAACCCAGGCGTGCCGATCGCCACGAGGTGGTCGAAGATCCACAGGGAGTGGTGTGGGTCTTCGCGGCGCCATGGCTGACCCGGATCGACCCTTCGCACGGGCGCGCGCAGCACTGGCAGGTAGGCGGCATCGAGCTTGCGCCGGGAGGGACGCCAGAGGCCGCACTGCTGGCCTGCGGTGGGCAGGTGTGGCTTGCCGGCAATGGCCGGCTCGAACAGCGTGCGGGTGATGGCACGGTACTGGGCGGCAGCACCTACGAAATGGCCGGGCTGCGCCCGGGCGGCGCGGCGTTCACCCTCCAATGCGATGCACGCGCAGAGGTGTGGCTGGGCGACCGTGAGGGTCTCAAACAGTGGCACGGTGCAGCCAACAGGTTCGTGCCTGTGCCGGGCAGCCCGCGCCGCGAGGTGGGGGCCCTTCATGTGGCTGCCGATGGGCAGTTGTGGGTGGCCGATGCGGATGGCTGGGCCGCGTATCGGCACACGGCAGGCCGTCTGCATCGCGCCACGCGGCTCGACGCCGTGCAGGGAGTGCCGGCGGCGCTGCCACGCGGCGTGGCGGATGCCGACGACGGCGCGGTGTGGGCCACGCTGGCGCGGGGAGTGGTGCGCCTGGCGCCCGATCGCAGCAGTGCCCGGCTGTACACGGTGGACGACGGCCTGCCGGTGATGGTGTTCGGGAGCGGTCTGGTGGCCGCAGAGGGGCACCTGCTGGCGATCGACGTGGAGGGCAATGTGCTCGCACTGGATCCGGCCGGGATGGTGGCGGCCACGACGCCTGCGTTGTTGGTGATCGACCGTGTGCAGGTGCGCCGGCAACGGCACTGGACCGAGCTGCCCGCAGCCGATCCGCTGCATCTCAATGCCGATGACCGCGACATCCAGTTGTCGGCGCGCCTGCTCAACGGCAGTCAGGGCGCGACCGAGTATCGATTCCGCTTGCGCGGCCAAGATCCGGAGTGGGTGCGCGCCGGGCAGCGTGGCACCCGGGGCTTCCCGCGCCTGCCGGCCGGCGAGCATGTGCTGGAGTTCCAGGCGCGCGGCGCGGATGGGCAGTGGACGCCGGTGCAGCAGCAGCAGCTGCAGGTGGCCTACAGCGGCTGGGCACATCCCGGCGCATGGGCGTTGCTGTGCCTGATCGCAGGCGGTGCGGTGGTGTTGCTGGTATGGACGCTGCGGCGGCGCCAGGGCCGTGCGCTCGCCTGGCGCGCGGCCGCACGCCGCCAGACGCGCGCCGAGCAGGCCGCGCAGGCCAAGGAACGCTATCTGGCCACGCTGGGCCATGAAGTGCGGACGCCGCTGACCGGTGTCCTGGGCATGAGCGAGCTGCTGTTGGAGGCGCCGCTGCCTGTGGAGGCGCGCCAACAGGTACTGCACATCCAGCAGGGTGGACGTGCATTGCTGCAGGTGGTCGATGAAGCGTTGGAGATCGCCAGGCTGCAGGCCGGCAAGGTGCCGCTGCAGCAGCGGCGTTTCGCCATCGGGCCGTGGTGGCTCGATGTGCAGGCCGCGGTGGCGTGCGGCCTGGCGGTGTCCGGTTGCCGCTTGACGTTGGGAGCGCCGCTGCCGGCCGATGCCTGTGTCGAGGGCGATCCGGACCGGTTGCGGCAGGCAGTGCAATGGCTGTCCTGCGGCCTCGCGGCGCAGATCGGTGCAACCCTGCTGACCCTGCGCATGGCCTGGCGGCCGGGAGGCACCGGTCTGCTGCTGGATGTGCTGGCCGAACCGGGGGCCTGTCCGTCTCCTCGGCTGTCCCGGGTGCGCGAGGCGCTGGCCGATGTCGATGTGCTGGTGGGGGCGATGCAGGGGCGGTTTTGTGTGGTGCAGCTGCCGGATCATCGCTGGCAGGCCACGCTGAGCGTCCCGTTGGATCGCTGCCCGTCGCTCCTGCCGGGTCCGGACGCGCACGGCATCGACGGTGAAACGGCGGGTCTGCGGGTGTTGCTGGTGGAAGATGATCCTCTCGTTGCCGAGGTGGTCACGGGTCTGCTGCAGGGACGCAGCCACAGCGTGCTCCATGCGCAGCACGCGCTGGCTGCCCTGACCGCGCTGGCCCGCCCCGGCGTGCAACTGATGCTGTTGGACCTGGACCTGCCGGGCATGGATGGACTGTCCTTGCTGCGCCTGCTGCGTCAGCAGGGCCAACGCCTGCCGGTACTGGTGCTCACGGCGCGTCGGGATCCGGATCTGGACGCGCAGGTCGCGGCCGCCGGGGGCGATGGGCTGCTGCACAAGCCGCTGCAGGGCGATGTCCTGCAGGCGGCGATGCAGCGGCTGGGGTCGCCGCGGCCGGATCGTGCCGGTGCGGGGAACGGTTTACTATGCGGGGCATTGCCCGACGACCGGGGTGGTCAGGGGTGACAGGCCCGTTCCGGGCGGCGGCAGTGAATCAACGGACAGACCCGGGAGAGCCATTGGTGTTGCGTGTGCTGTGGCCGTTGCTGATCGGCCTGTGTGTGCTCTGGCCGACGCGTGCGTCGGCGCAGCCGGTGCCGCCGACGCCGCGGCAGCTCACCGTGTTCGATGGTCTGCCATCCAACACCGTCAACCGCATGGCCGAGGATCGCTACGGCTATCTGTGGATCGCCACCAACGATGGCCTGGCCCGCTACGACGGTCGCAATTACCGCATCTGGCGCGCCGAGGACGGCCTGCGCGACAACCACGTCTGGAGCGTGCACGTGGATGCGCGCAATCAGTTGTGGATCGGCACGGAAAATGCCGGCCTGGCGATGATGTCGGCCGACCGTCGTGAAATCCGTTTCTACGATCGCGACAGCCATCCGGAGATCGGCAGCAACACGATCTGGAGCGTGGCCTCCACACCGGACGGTGCGATCTGGTTCGGCACCTACCAGGGCGGCCTGCACCGGCTGGAGCGCGACGGCACGCTGACCCGCTTCATGCCCGAGCCTGGCAACCCGCGCAGCCTGCCGGCGGCGTCGGTCGGCAATCTGGCCACCACGCTCGATGGCACCTTGTGGATCGGATCCAAGGCCGGCCTGGCGCGCTGGACCGGACACGATTTCGAACCGGTTCCCAGTGACCAGTTGTCGCCGCGCGTCATCAATGGGCTGACCGCCGAAGCCGACGGCAGCCTGTGGATCAGCAGCAATGTCGGGGTGGCAGTGCGGCGGCCGGATGGCCGTTTCGAGCCGGCCCCGTGGAGCGTCGCCGAGGGCGATCAGATCCTGGGCATGATGCTGCGCGACGAACAGGGCGGGTACTGGCTCGACACCCGCTCCGGCCTGGGCCGCGCGATGGACGGTCAGTTCCAGCAGGTGCCGCTGTACAGCGCGATCGCGCGTGGGCAGGTCCGGCCGAACTGGACCGGTGCCTACGAAGATCGCGAGGGCGGCATCTGGCTGGCCAGTACCAACGGCGGCCTGTGGCATCTGCTGCCGCGGTGGTGGCAGTTCTCGGTGCTCTCGCGGCTGGAAGATGACCCGGCCTCGCTGCGCAACGCGTACGTGCTGGGCATGGGCGCGGCCGCTGACGGCGGTGTGTGGACGGTGGGCACGCATGGTGCCCTGGACAAGTTCGACCCGGTCAGCGGGAAGATCGAACAGCACCGGACCTGGGTGGACGGTACGCAGTGGCTGCAGTCGGTGCTGGAAGATCCGCGCGGGCAGGTGTGGATCGGCTCCTGGGACGCGCTGTTGCGCTATGACCCCCGGCAGAAGCGGATGCGGCGATGGGGACGCGACGCGGCGGTGGACGCCACGATGGAGGGCGCGATCGACGCGTTGGCGCTGTGCGACGGGCAGCGGCTGTGGACAGCCTCGGCCAACGGGCTGCAGCAGCGCGATCTGGACGGGCGCGTGCTGCACCGCGTGGCGCTCGGCCATGCCGGATTGAGCGCTGGCCAGAACGCGCTCGATATCCGCTGCGGTCCGCAGGATCGCCTGTGGGTAGCCACCGGACAGGGTCTATTGCAGTGGGTCGCCACGCGCTCGCGCTTCGAGCCGTTGCCGGGCGGCCCCGCGGCGAGCGTGCATGCCATGGCGCTGGCCGCCGATGACAGTGTGTGGCTCTCTGAAGAGGGCAAGTTGTCCCATTACGGCTGGCAGGGCGATCGGCTGACCCTGCAGGAAGTGATCGGCAGCAGTGCCGGCTACCCCGCGATCACGGCGACCGGCCTGGTGGTGGATCGGCAGGGGGTGGTCTGGGCAGCCAATGCGCGCGGCCTGGTGCGGGTCGATCCGGAGGCGGGGAGTGTGCGCCAGTACGGCGTGCACGATGGCTTGCCCAGCCAGGAGTTCCGTCGCCGCACGCTGTCGCTGACGCCAAGCGGCCGCATCGTCGGGGGTACGCCCGCCGGCGTGGTGGTGTTCGATCCAGCGCTGGTCAAGCCGGCAACACGTCGGGCGCCGCTGGTGATCGAGCGGGTGGAGGTGCGCCGTGGCGAACGCGTGCTGGACCTGACCCATGCGGTGCCGCTGGACATCGCCGACGGCGACCGTGACCTGCGGATCGTGGCGCGGCTGCTGTCTTTCGCTGATTCCACCTCGAACAACTACCGCTACCGCCTGGCCGGCTACGATCCGGACTGGGTTGAAGTGGGGCCCGGCGGTGAACGCCTGTTCTCACGCCTGCCGCCAGGCCGCTACCGGCTGGAAGTGCAGGCGCGCTCGGCCGACCACATCTGGTCGCGGGTGCAGGTGCTGGAGTTCCGTGTGCTGCCACCGTGGTGGCGCAGCCTGTCCGGATTGTTGCTGCTGACCTCGGCTGTGTTGTTGCTGCTGAGTCTGTTCGCCTGGTTGTACCGGCGCAGGCTGCAGCGCCGGCACGCCTACCAGTTGGCGCTGCAGAAGCAGGAGCTGGCCGAGCAGGCCTCGATGGCGAAAACGCGCTTCCTGGCGAATCTGGGCCACGAAGTACGCACGCCGATGACGGGTGTGCTGGGCATGAGTGAGCTGCTGTTGTCATCGCCGTTGAATCCCCAGCAGCGCGGTTATACCGAGTCGATCCGGCACGCCGGCGAGCACCTGCTGCACCTGGTCAACGACGCGCTCGACCTGGCCCGGATCGAGTCCGGGCGCCTGGAACTGCAGGCGCAGCCATTCCAGCTGCAGCGGCCGATCGACGATGTCTGTGCGTTGATGGCCGCGTTGGCCGAGCAGAAGGGACTGCGGTTCGTGGTCGACAATACCTTGCCAGCAGGAACCCGCACGATCGGCGATGAGCTGCGTGTGCGCCAGATCCTGTTGAACCTGCTTGGCAACGCGGTCAAATTCACCAGCCATGGCGAAGTGCGGTTGACGTTGCGGGCGATCACGCCCGGCCGCGGGTTGCACATCGAGGTATCCGATACCGGACCGGGCATCAGCAGCGATCAGCAGGAGCGCCTGTTCCGTCGCTTCGAGCAGGCCGACGGTGCGCGCACGGCTGCCCAATACGGTGGCAGTGGGCTGGGCCTGGCGATCTGCCGTGAGCTGGCGCTGGCGATGCAGGGGCAGATCGGCGTGCAGAGCCAGCTCGGCGTGGGGACGCGTTTCACGGTGACCCTGCCGTTGCCACTGGAGCAGGGAGTGACCGGCGTGCCGGGTGCGGCCGAGGGCGAACACTGGGTGTTGCCGCCGTTGCGGATCCTGCTGGTGGAAGACGATCTGACCGTAGCCGAGGTCGTCAGCGGGCTGCTGTCGGCGCGCGGCCACGACGTGGTACATGCCGAGCATGCGCTGTCGGCGTTGCGCGAGGTCAGTGAGGCGCCGTTCGCGGTGGTGCTGATGGATCTGGATCTGCCGGGGTTGGGCGGCATCGCGCTGGCCGAGCATCTGCGCAGCCAAGGGTTCGAGATGCCGTTGATCGCGGTGACCGCGCGCACGGATCCGTCGATCGAGCAGCAGGCCCGCGACGCCGGCTTCGACGCGTTCCTGCGCAAGCCGGTCACCGGCGATCTGCTGGTGGAGGCCATTGCGCGCGTCCTGAGTGCCGTGCGCTGACCGTCGGCCGCTGCGCCGCCAACGAGCGACAGGCAGCGCTGCTCAGCGGTTACTCGGCGACCTCTTCGACATCGCGTGGCGAGGGGCGGGTATCGGGCAGCTGCCAGAAGATCAGGGTGGAGGTCAGGGTGATCGCACCGACGCAGACGAAGGTAGCGTGCAGCGCGGCCGTCGCGCCGTGTGAGGCATCGAGGTGATTGAAGGCGGCGAGCAGGCTGCCGGCCGCCGCTGCACCGAAGCCGGTGGCGAGCATCATCACCATCGAGAGCAGACTGTTGCCCGCACTGGCGAAGTCACGGTCCAGATCGCGCAGGGTCACGGTGTTCATGACGGTGAACTGCAGCGAGTTGACCGCGCCGAACAGCGCCAGCTGCACGATGCGGATCCACAGGTGCTGGCCGGGTGTCATGAAGATGAAACTGGCCATCGCCAGGCCGACAAGAACGGTATTGACCATCAGCACGCGGCGGTAGCCGAAGCGCTCGACGAGTTTGACCGCGTAGCGTTTGGAGACCATGCCGGCGGCGGCGACCGGGATCATCAACAGACCGGCGTTCATCGGGCTCATGTCCATGCCGACCTGCAGCAGCAGCGGAATCAGCAGCGGCATGGCGCTGCTGCCGATGCGCGAGAACAGGTTGCCGAGGATGCCGATGCGGTAGCTGGGCACGTGGAACAGCGCGAGCGAGAACAGCGGGGCCGTGGAGTTGGCCGCGTGCAGCCAGTAACCGACGAGAGCGGCCAGCCCGGCGACGGTCATCAGCATGACCAGGGCATGGGGCGTGGCCATGCCGGAGATGCCATCCAGCGCGAGCGAGAGCACGACCATGCCGAAGGCGAGCATGAGGTAGCCGGCGATATCGAAGCGGGTGCGGTGCTCTGCGTAGTGGTCGGGCATGATTTTCATCGCCGCGACGTAGCCGATGATGCCGATCGGCAGGTTGATCAGGAACACCCAGTGCCAGGAGGCGACTTCGACGAGCCAGCCGCCGAGGGTGGGACCGATCAGGGGGCCGATCAGGGCGGGGATGGCGATGAAGCTCATGGCGCGAAGGAATTCTTCGCGGGAGACCGAGCGCATCACGGCCAGGCGGCCGACCGGCAGCAGCATGGCGCCGCCGATGCCCTGCAGGACGCGTGCACCGACCAGCTGGTGCAGGGTCTGGGCCAGGGCGCAGGCGAGCGAGCCGAGGGTGAACAGGATGATCGCGACGAGGAAAGTGCGCCGTGTGCCGAAGCGGTCGGCGATCCAGCCGGAGGCGGGGATGAAGGTGGCGACGGCGAGGGCGTAGCTGAAGACGACGGACTGCATCTGCAACGGGCTTTCGCCGAGGCTGCGGGCCATGGCAGGCAGTGCGGTGTTGACGATGGTGGAGTCCAGCATCTGCATGAAGATGGCCAGCGATACGAGCCACAACAGGGGCCGGATCGAGGCGTAGCTGCTGGTCGTCATGGTGCGGGGCCTTCGTCAACGAGGGCGATATGATCGCCGATGTGGGATCAGGGTGTGGTCAAGAGCCGAAGCCGAAGCCGAAGCCGAAGCCGAAGCCGAAGCCGAAGCATTGGTGCGGTCGGTGTCCCGGAGAGGCTGCGGCACGGGCGGGTCGGCGGGACACGCCGTAAATCCGTCCATGGAGGCTCATGTCGCGCCATCCATGGCGCTCATGGTCCCGCCAACCCACCCGTGCCACACCCATGACTGTTGGTTGGCTGCCACGGAAAATGCAGGCGATCACACGCTCGTCTTGATTGCCGGGAATGGACGTGATGCCGGGAATGACATGGGTAGATCCACGCAATGCGTGGATGGCCGCGCGCAGCGCGGCAATGATCGGGGCCGATCAGGCACTCGACGGGATGCTTACTTCGTCTTGAGGTGCAAAAACGAAAGCACGTGCTCTGCATGCAGAACGCGTGCTTCGTCGGCGATGCCCGGGTAGTGCCGGCCGCTGGCCGGCTGTCCACCAGCGGCGATCAGCGCCGGCTCAAGCGGTGGACGGCTTCCACCAGCACCTGGACGTGGTCGGGATTCATGTCCGGGGACATGCCGTGGCCGAGGTTGAAGACGTGGCCTTCGCGGGAGCCGCCGTTGCCTTGGGCGTAGCTGTCGAGCACTTGTCCGGCGGCGCGTTCGATGGCGGCGGGGTTGCCGTAGAGGGTGGTGGGGTCGAGGTTGCCCTGCAGGGCAACGCGGCCGCCGGTGCGGGCCACGGCGTCGGCGAGGTCCAGGGTCCAGTCGACGCCGAGGGCGTCGGCGCCGGTGTCGGCCAGGGCGCCCAGGTGCAGGCCGGTGCCTTTGCCGAAGAGGATCAGCGGGGTGCGGTCGCTGCCTTCGCCGCGTTCGAGTTCCTGGGCGATGCGGGTCAGGTAACGCAGGGAGAATTCGCGGTACATGGTCGGGCTGAGTACGCCGCCCCAGGTGTCGAAGACCTGCAGGACCTGGGCGCCGGCCGCGCGCTGGGCGGCGAGGTAGGCGATCACCGCGTCGGTGACGACCGAGAGCAGCTGGTGCAGGGCGGCCGGTTCGTTCAGGGCCATCGCCTTGATGCGGGCGAAGTCCTTGCTGCCGCCGCCTTCAACCATGTAGCAGGCCAGCGTCCACGGGCTGCCGGAGAAGCCGATCAGGGGCACGCTGCCGTCCAGTTCGCGGCGGATCACGCGCACGGCGTCCATCACGTAGCGCAGTTCGGTTTCCATGTCCGGCACGGCCAGTCTGGCGATGGCCGCAGTGTCGCGGACGGGGTGGCGGAACTTCGGGCCCTCGCCTTCGACGAAATACAACTCCAGGCCCATCGCGTCGGGAATGGTGAGGATGTCCGAAAACAGGATCGCGGCGTCGAGGTCGAAGCGGCGCAGCGGCTGCAGGGTGACTTCGCAGGCGATGTCCGGGTTCTTGGCCATGGCCAGGAAGCTGCCGGCCTTGGCGCGGGTGGCGCGGTATTCGGGCAGGTAACGACCGGCCTGGCGCATCAGCCAGACGGGGGTGCAGTCCACCGGTTCGCGGCGCAGGGCGCGCAGCAGGCGATCATGGCGGGAGGGGCTGGTCACGGAACGCTTCCTTGGGATCTGGTGGCGCAGGGCCGAATGGGGTCGTGGCGGTAGGGCATGGCGGTAGGGTGGCCGCTCAGTGCGGCGGATCGCCGCTGGTGTAGGTCACTTCGTAGCCGCGGTGCAGGTGCGCATCGCGCGCCTTTTCGAACGCGGCCAGCGCCAGGTCTTCCTCCAGGTACAGCTCGCGGCGCAGTTGCCCGCGCCCGCCGATCGGGCCGGACTCGAGCAGCAGCTCCCAGCCACCGAACAGGTCCGGTTGCAGGGTGAGCTGGAGATAGCGGGCCGGATCGGCACCGCGGGGGTGTTGGTGCAGGAAGACGCGCATGCCCCGATTGTAGCCGTGAACGCCGGAGGCGGCCGTCAGCGACGGGGCAGGTGCGGCGGAACGTCGCAGGCTCAGCCGGCGGCGAGCACACGCAGCACGTCGGCCTCGTCGACATCGCCGACCACTTCGGCACGGCCGATCCCACGCCACAGCACCAGGCGCAGCCGCCCGGCGACGTTCTTCTTGTCCAGCCGCATCCGTGCCAGCAGCGCTTCGGGCTGCAGGCCGGCCGGAATGGCGACCGGCAGTTCGTAGCGCAGCAGCAGGTCGCGCAGCTGCCCGGTGTCGGCGTCGTCACTCATGCCCAGCTGGGCGGACAGCCGTGCGGCCAGGACCATGCCGACCGCGACGGCTTCGCCATGGTTGAGGTTGTCGTTGCCCGGCGCGCCGTAGCCCTGTTCGGTCTCGATCGCGTGGCCGAAGGTGTGGCCAAGGTTGAGCAGGGCGCGCTCGCCCTTTTCCAGCGGATCGCGCGCGACGATCTCGGCCTTGTGCTCGCAGCTGCGCGCGATGGCCTGGGCCAGCGCGGTGTCATCGCCGGCCAGCAGCGCGGCGTGTTCGGCCTGCAGCCACTGGAAAAACAGCGGGTCGCGGATCGCACCGTACTTGATCACCTCGGCCAGGCCGGCCCGCAGTTCGCGCGGCGGCAGGGTGCGCAGGGCAGCGGTGTCGGCGATGACGGCGCGCGGTGGGTGGAACGCGCCGACCAGGTTCTTGCCTTCCGGGATGTCCACCGCGGTCTTGCCGCCGACCGAGGAGTCCACCATCGCCAGCAGCGAGGTCGGCAGTTGCACACAGTCCACGCCGCGCATCCAGCAGGCCGCCGCGAAGCCGGCCAGATCACCGGCAACGCCACCGCCGAGGGCCATCACGCAGGCATCGCGGGTGGCGCCAAGGGCGGCCAGCGCCGTGATCGCATCGCCGAAGTGGGCCAGGGTCTTGGAGGCTTCGCCGGCCGGCAGCACCAGCTCACCGATCAGCAGGTCCGGGCGCGCGGCCAGCAGCGCGGCCTTCACCCCGGCCAGGTACAGCGGCGCGACCGAGGAATCGCTGAGCAGCAGCACATGGCGGCCGCGGACGTGACGGGCCAGCAGCTCGCCGTGGCCAAGCAGGCCCGGGCCGATGTGGATGGTGTAGGGAGTGTCGCCGCTGACGGCAACGGTACGCGGGGAGGGGGTCATTCAGGTGTTTCCTGTCGCTGCCACTGCGCGGCCAGGCGCAGCACCAGCTGCGCGGTGGCCTCGGCGGGCGTGTAGAGATCGGTATCCAGGGTGAGGTCGGCCAGGCTCTGGTACAGCGGGTCACGGGCGGCGGCCATCTCGTGCAGCACCTGCTCGCGGTCCGGGCGCTGCAGCAGCGGGCGGCCGCGGTCACGCGCCAGCCGCTCCAGCTGGGCCGGCACGCTGACCCGCAGGTAGACCACGAACCCACGGCGGGCGATGGCCGCGCGGTTGTCCGCGTCCAGTACCGCGCCACCGCCGGTGGAGATCAGCTGACCGTGCCCGTCCAGCAGCGCGTGCAGGACCTGGCGCTCGTGCTGGCGGAAGCCGGCTTCGCCGGAGTGCTCGAAGATCGCCGGAATGCTGGCCCCGGTGCTGTCCACGATGGCCTGGTCGGCATCCACGAAGTCCAGCGTGAAGCGCTCGGCCAGCCGGCGCCCGATGCAGGTTTTGCCGGCGCCCATCGGGCCAATCAGGATGAGGTTCGGAGCGGGATTCATTACCCTCGATCCTAACATCTCCGTGCCATCGCCTTTACGCGCGGCCCCCCATGGTGGGCCGGCGCGGACTGTCCCGCGCGCTACCGGAGCAATCCATGTCCGTTGCCAAAATCATCGAGATCAATGCCTCCTCCAAGACCAGCGTGGAAGACGCGGTACGCAGTGGCCTGAAGAAGGTGGCCGAGACGGTCAAAGGCATCCAGGGCGCCTGGATCAATGAAACCAAGGTCGTCACGGACGGGGAAGGCAACATCACCGAGTGGCGGGTGAATCTGCGCGTGACCTTCCTGGTCAGTTGATCCGGCGCGGTTTCTGGCTGCGGCGGTCAGCGCGTGGCGATGATCCGGCGTTGCTCGTCCAGCGCGATCACCTTGTCCGCCAAGCCGGGCAGGGTGCGCAGGGCCTGTCGGCTGACCCGCTCGTAGTACTGCACGAAGCGCTCCAGCTGGGCGCGGCTCATGCTGCTGCGGTCGGGCTGGGCGGCCTGCAGGTTCTGCTCCTGCTGCCAGCGCCATCTCGGGATCACTGAGAAATCCGGCGGCTGCAGGAACCACAGCCGGTCGCAGCGCTGCCACAGCGCAGGGTAGTCGTGGGCAAGAGCGTGGTTGCACCAGCGCCGCCAACGCCCGTCCGTGTCGGCCTCGCGCTCGAGTGCATTGAGCGGTGGGTCCAGATCGGATTCGCCCTGCGCAGGCGTGCCGAGGAACCAGCCTTCGAACACCAGCAGGTCGAGTGGTCCGTCGAGGTGCGTCCAGTCTTTTTCCGGCAAGCGTTCGTCAGCGAGCTTGTCGAAACGGGGCAGGGCGACCGGGCCGCCGGCAGCAACCGCATCCAGCGTGGCGTGTGCCAGGGCCAGGTCGTGGGTGCCCGGCGGGCCGCGGGTCAGCAGCAACGGGTGCACCTGCCGTGCCAGGCGTTGACGCTGGGCCCGGGTGAGGTAGACATCGTCAATGGAGAGCATCGCCGCACGCAGGCCGCGGGTTTCGGCCAGCGCAACCACCTGGGCGGCCAGCGTCGATTTGCCGCTCCCCTGCAGACCGCTGATCGCCAATACTGGAATGGCGGTATCGCAGCTCAGTGCGTGGTCCAGCGCCTGTGCGACCAGCGCATCCGGAAAACCTTTCGTCGGGGGCATGTACGCAGGTGCAGGCATGCAGCGACAATAAACCCAAACCGCGTGACAAGAAAACCGCCATGACCGATCTGTATGCCGAAGCGCTATCCACTTTTGCCGGGCTGTTCGAAGAAGCCAAGGCGAGCCGCGAAGTCGAACCCAATGCGATGACCGTGGCCACCGCCGACCAGAACCGCCAGCCGTCGGCGCGTACCGTGCTGCTCAAGGCCTTCGATGAGCGCGGCTTCGTGTTCTACACCCATCTGGACAGCCACAAGGGCCGGGAATTGCAGGCCAATCCGCAGGCCGCGCTGCTGTTCCTGTGGCGCAGCCTGCGCGAGGCCGGCATCCAGGTGCGTATCGAAGGTCGCGTGGAGCAGGTCAGCGATGCCGAGGCCGATGCGTATTTCGCCTCGCGCCCGCGGATGAGCCAGATCGGCGCGTGGGCGTCGCTGCAGTCCAGGACGCTGGCCTCGCGCGAGGAATTCGACGCCCGCGTGGCCACCACCGAGGCCAGCTTCGACGGCCGCGACGTGCCGCGCCCGGAAGGCTGGAGCGGCCTGCGCGTGGTGCCGCAGCGGATCGAGTTCTGGTACGGCGCGCAGTTCCGGCTGCACGAGCGCTGGTGCTATGAGGTCGATCACGACGGGCAGTGGAGCAAGCGGTTGCTGTTCCCATAAGGGCGTATCCATCGGCCACCGCACGGGATGCACCGGGTGGGAAGGCGCCGGTTAGGATCGGGTGGACAACGATGTCTGCCTTGGAACCGCCTTGCCATGTTTCCTTTTGTCCCGCCTGCTGAATCCCGCATCGCCCCTTCGCTGCTGTTACTGCTGTCGCGCATCGCTTCGGGCACCATGTTCGCCGTATCGGGATGGAACAAGCTGTTTACCGACGACGGCAGGGATCGCATGCTGGCCACGCTCGTGGAGGCGGGTATCCCGTGGCCGGCGGCCAGCGCCCCTGCAGTGGCGATGGTGGAATGGGTGCTGGGCACCACCCTGGTGCTCGGCGTGCTGCCGCGCCTGTCGGCCGCAGCGCTGATGATGATCTGCGCGGTCGCGGCCGTCACCGACGGTATCGGGCGCATTCCGGCTGGCCTGGGGCCTTTGGATTGGCTGAGCTGGTTCCTGTATCTGCCGGAGGTGCCACTGGGCGTGGCCCTGGCGTGGGTGTGCGTGCTGGGTGCGGGGCGTTATGCACTGTGGACGGGACGCGGCGCTTCGCCGATGGCGTGAACAGTGGCGCGCCGCGCCCGCGATGCAGCTCCTGCATACTGGCGGAGGAATCCCCCTGTGCACGCAACGGTTACATGACGACCGCATCCGCTTCTTCGCCCGCCATTGATCTGTGCGCGGCCGCCTTGGCGGCCGACGTGGCGGTAGTGCAGGCCGCCCTTGCGGCGGGCGCCGATGTCGGCGCAGAAAACGCCTACGGCTTCACCGCGCTGGAATGTGCGGCGCGCGCAACCCATGACACCCCGGCGGCCCAGCATCTGCAGGTACTGCGTTTGCTCATCGATGCAGGAAGCCCGCTGGAACACCTCGGTCGCGGCGGGCGGACCGCGTTGTACCTGGCCGCGGAATTCGCGCTGGAGTGCGCGCCGGTGCAGATGCTGCTCGACGCCGGTGCGAACCCGGCGGTGCACGACGGCTTTGGCAACCATATCGTGGTCAACGCGATGGTGCCGGAGGTGCAGGCGCTGCTGTCTGCGGTGACCGGCCACCCCATCCCGGTGAAGGCCGAGCCGCGGCCGCCGCAGAAGATGCGGGCCGCCGACTGGCGCGCCGCGCACGCCAGGATCACCGCGGTGTTCGCCCGCCTGGAAGACCAGGGCATCGTCACCGCGCAGGACGTTGGCCTGACCCAGGAGGATGGCTTCACCGACACCGCCCAGCAGTTCATCGAACGCGGCGGCATGGAGGCCGGCCTGGTCGGCCTGTGCTTCTACACCCGGCAGGACCTCAACCGCGCCAAGCGCAGCAGCGATCTGAGCCTGGGCTTCTGGGCCGGGCCGGAGGGCGCCAGCGCTGCGATGGAGCAGGTCGGGCGCAGGATCGTGGATGCGTTCACCGCAGCGGGACTGGCGGTGGACTGGGATGGCTCGGCAGCGCACCGGCCCACGGTGGACCTGCGCGGCGTGGCGTAAGCCGCGTCCTTACCCGGCGGTGCTGCGCAGCCAGCGCCACAGCGTGGTACGCGACACGCCCAGCGCCTGCGCGACCTGCTCACGGTTGCCGCCGTGGGCATCGAGCAGCTGCTGCAGCGTGTCGTTGCCGGGGCGCGTGGCCGTGCGCTGGGGCGGGCCGTCCGGCGCTGCGTCTGTCACGGCGCGCGCGGCGACGGGCGAGGACGCCAGCTCCGGCAGCCAGGCCTGCATCTGGGCCAGCGCCAGCTCGCCGCGCCCGTGCGGCCAATGGATGCGCAGCCGGTCGACCATGTTGCGCAGCTCGCGCACGTTGCCCGGCCACGGGTAATCGCACAGCCGCTGCAGCGCCGGGGCAGCGAGCGGCGACGCCGTGCCGCCCAGCAGGCTGAAGAAGTGTTCCAGCAGCAAGGGCACATCCTCGCGCCGTTCGTGCAGGGTCGGCAGCCAGATGCGCAATGCGGCCAAGCGGTAGTAGAGGTCGCGGCGGAAGCGCTGCGCCTCCACCAGCGATTCCAGCGTCTGCAGCGTGGCTGCGACCACGCGTACGTCCACCGGCGTCGGCTCAGTGGCGCCGACGCGCAGCACTTCACGCTCTTCCAGCACCCGCAGCAGCCGGGTCTGCAGCGGCAACGGCAGCTCGCCGATTTCATCGAGGAACAGGGTGCCGCCGTCGGCGGCTTCGACCAGGCCCACGCGACCGCCGCGGCGGGCGCCGGTGAACGCCCCTTCGTTGTAACCGAACAGCTCGGCTTCCAGCAGCGATTCGCTGATCGCCCCGCAGTTCAGCGCGACGAAGCGGCCACGCCGGCCGCTGGCGCTGTGCAGTTGCCGGGCCACCAGTTCCTTGCCGGTGCCGGTGGCGCCGGTGATCAGCACCGTGCTGTCGTAAGGCGCATACAGTGCGATGTGCTCGCGCACCTGCTGCATCGCGGCGCTGTCGCCGAGCAGGGCATGATCGGTATCGCGTTGCCTGGCCGGTGCCCGCCGCCGCAGTGACGGGGCGCCGGAGCGGGCCAGGGTCTGGGTCAGCTCCAGCGCGTGTTCGAACGCGTGCCGCACCGAATCGGCCGAGTACAGCAGCACTCCGGGCAGGCCGACCTGTTCGGCGTAGTCGATCGCCATGCCGGTGCCGACGATGACCTCGATGCCATTGGCGCGCATGTCGGCGATGCAGTCGCGCGCGTCCTCGCGCGTGACGAAGCGGCGATGCTCGATGTCCAGCCCGAAGCTGTGCTGGAAACTGCCGAAGGTCGGCACATCGGTGGCATGGGTGACCAGGCCGATCCGCGGGGCGATCCGGCGCGCGCGCGCCAGCGCCTCCATCAGGTCGAAGCCGTTGGCCTGGATCGGCACCAGCGGCACCTCCAGCCGGCTGCGCAGGTAGGCCGCATTCGAGCCGCCGGCGATCACCACATCACAGTGTTCGCGGCGCAGGCGCTGACCGATCACATCCACCGCCTCCTCGAAGCCGAGGTTGATCGGCACGATGCGGGCGCGGCGGTCGAATTCCGGGATCACATCGCCGAGCAGACCGGTCAGGCGCGACACGCTGACGGTCCAGATCACCGGCAGCTGGCCGGCCTCCGGATCGGACAGGCGGGAACGGTGGCGCGGCAGGCTGATCGACATGACGACGTTTCAATGTTTCAGTTGCAGCCATGTTACAGCTGTTTCAATGTTTCAACGTGAAACGTCATGCTCGTGGGGTCGACGCAATGAAATCAGACACTTGCAGGTTGGCACGGCCCTTGCGCCTATCCACCCGTCAACCACGATGGAATGCCGCATGAGCACCCCTGTTTCTTCCGCTGGCGCCCGCTTCCGCGCCGCACTGGCCGCCGAATCGCCGTTGCAGGTGATCGGCGCGATCAACGCCAACCACGCGCTGCTGGCCAAGCGCGCCGGCTACCGGGCGATCTATCTGTCCGGCGGCGGCGTCGCAGCCGGCTCGCTGGGCCTGCCGGACCTGGGCATCAACACCCTGGAAGACGTGCTGATCGACGTGCGCCGCATCACCGATGTGTGCGACCTGCCGCTGATGGTGGACATCGATACCGGCTTCGGCCCGAGCGCGTTCAACATCGCGCGCACCGTCAAGTCGCTGATCAAGGCCGGCGCGGCCGCCTGTCACATCGAAGACCAGGTCGGCGCCAAGCGCTGCGGTCACCGCCCGGGCAAGGAGATCGTGTCACAGGGCGAGATGGTGGACCGGGTCAAGGCCGCCGCCGACGCCAGGACCGATCCGGACTTCTTCCTGATCGCGCGCACCGATGCCATCCAGGTCGACGGTGTGGATGCCGCGATCGAACGGGCCATCGCCTGCGTCGAAGCCGGTGCCGACGGCATCTTCGCCGAGGCCGCCTACGATCTGGAGACCTACCGCCGCTTCGTCGATGCGGTGAAGGTGCCGGTCCTGGCCAACATCACCGAGTTTGGTGCCACCCCGCTGTTCAGCCGCGATGAACTGGCTTCGGCCGGCGTCGCCATCCAGCTGTTCCCGCTGTCCGCGTTCCGTGCTGCCAACAAGGCGGCCGAGAACGTGTATGAGACCATTCGCCGCGAGGGCCACCAGCGTAATGTGGTGGAGGCGATGCAGACCCGCGAGGAACTCTACGACCGTATCGGTTACCACGCCTTCGAGCAGCAGCTCGATGCGTTGTTCGCCGCCAAGAAGTAAGACCGCACACTGTTTTCTGGAGGGATCATGAGCGACACCACTACCGCCCCCGGCTTCAAGCCGAAGAAATCCGTCGCCCTGTCGGGCACCGCCGCCGGCAACACCGCGCTGTGCACCGTCGGCCGCAGCGGCAACGACCTGCATTACCGCGGGTATGACATCGCCGATCTGGCCAATACCAGCGAATTCGAGGAAATCGCGCATCTGCTGGTTCACGGCAAACTGCCGACCCGCGCCGAGCTGGTCGCCTACAAGACCAAGCTGAAGTCGCTGCGTGGCATCCCGGCCGCGGTCAAGGCCGCGCTGGAAGAACTGCCGCCGTCGGCGCACCCGATGGACGTGATGCGCACTGGCGTTTCCGTGCTCGGCTGCGTGTCGCCGGAGAAGGACGACCACAACCACCCGGGCGCGCGCGATATCGCCGACAAGCTGATGGCCTGCCTGGGCTCGATGCTGCTGTACTGGTATCACTGGAGCCACAACGGTCGTGCGATCGACGTGGAGACCGACGACGACTCCATCGGTGGCCACTTCCTGCACCTGCTGCACGGTGAGAAGCCGCAGGATTCGTGGGTCAAGGCGATGCACACCTCGCTGATCCTGTACGCCGAGCACGAGTTCAACGCCTCGACCTTCGCCTGCCGCGTCATCGCCGGCACCGGCAGCGACATGTACAGCGCGATCACCGGCGGTATCGGTGCCCTGCGCGGTCCCAAGCATGGCGGCGCCAATGAAGTGGCCTTCGAAGTGCAGAAGCGCTACGACAGTCCGGACGATGCCGAGGCCGACATCAAGGCCCGCGTGGAGCGCAAGGAAGTCGTGATCGGTTTCGGCCACCCGGTCTACACCGTCAGCGACCCGCGCAACAGCATCATCAAGGACGTCGCGCGCGACCTGTCCGCCGAGCAGCAGAACGTCAAGATGTACGACATCGCCGAGCGCCTGGAATCGGTGATGTGGGACATCAAGAAGATGTTTCCGAACCTGGATTGGTTCAGCGCGGTCAGCTACCACATGATGGGCGTGCCGACGGCGATGTTCACCCCGCTGTTCGTGATCGCGCGTACCTCCGGTTGGAGCGCGCACATCATCGAGCAGCGCATCGACGGCAAGATCATCCGCCCGAGCGCGAACTACACCGGCCCGGAAGACCAGGCCTTCGTGCCGATCGACCAGCGCAAGTAAGACAGACGTACCGCACCCGTTCGCGGGTGCTTTGCGGAACAGGCCGGCGCGATGCCGGTCTGCTCCGTTGCGGCGTCGCTACTCCTTCTTCGCCGGTGTCACGACGCCCCGGCCCGCCAACAAGCAGCTATCGCCAGCCATGAATACTCAGTACCGCAAGAACCTCCCCGGCACCGCGCTGGACTATTTCGATACCCGTGCCGCGGTCGATGCGATCCAGCCCGGTGCCTATGCCACGCTGCCGTACACCTCGCGCGTGCTGGCCGAAAACCTGGTGCGCCGCTGCGACCCGGCCACGCTGGAGCCCTCGCTGCGCCAGCTGATCGAGCGTCGCCAGGATCTGGATTTCCCGTGGTTCCCGGCACGCGTGGTCTGCCATGACATTCTCGGCCAGACCGCCCTGGTGGATCTGGCCGGCCTGCGCGATGCCATCGCCGATGCCGGCGGTGATCCGGCGCAGATCAACCCAGTGGTGCCGACCCAGCTGATCGTCGATCACTCGCTGGCAGTGGAATACCCCGGCTTCGACAAGGCAGCGTTCGAGAAGAACCGCGCCGTCGAGGACCGCCGCAATGAAGACCGGTTCCACTTCATCAACTGGACCAAGAAGGCGTTCAAGAACGTCGACGTGATTCCGCCGGGCAACGGGATCATGCATCAGATCAATCTGGAGAAGATGTCGCCGGTCGTGCAGGTGCGCGATGGCGTGGCCTTCCCGGATACCTGCGTGGGCACCGACAGCCACACCCCGCACGTGGATGCGCTGGGCGTGATCGCGATCGGCGTGGGCGGCCTGGAAGCGGAGAGCGTGATGCTCGGCCGTGCCTCCTGGATGCGCCTGCCCGACATCATCGGCGTGGAGCTGACCGGTCGCCCGCAGCCAGGCATCACCTGCACCGACGTGGTGCTGGCGCTGACCGAGTTCCTGCGCAAGGAACGTGTGGTCGGGGCGTGGATCGAATTCTACGGCGAGGGCGCCAACGCGCTGACCATCGGTGACCGCGCCACCATCTCCAACATGACGCCGGAGTTCGGCGCCACCGCGGCGATGTTCTACATCGACCAGCAGACCCTGGATTACCTGCGCCTGACCGGCCGCGAGGACGACCAGGTCGCACTCGTGGAAACCTACGCCAAGGCCACCGGCCTGTGGGCCGACGATCTGGTCACCGCGCAGTACGAGCGCGTGCTGCAGTTCGACCTGTCCACCGTGGTGCGCAACATGGCCGGCCCGTCGAACCCGCACAAGCGCGTGGCGACCACCGACCTGGCCGCGCGCGGCATCGCCGATGAAGGCAAGCTGGCCTCGGGCAAGCAGGAGCAGGCCGATGGCCTGATGCCCGATGGCGCGGTGATCATCGCCGCGATCACCAGCTGCACCAACACCAGCAACCCGCGCAACGTCATCTCCGCGGCATTGCTGGCCCGCAATGCCAACCGCGCCGGGCTGACCCGCAAGCCGTGGGTGAAGAGCTCGCTGGCGCCCGGTTCCAAGGCCGTGCAGCTGTATCTGGAAGAAGCCGGTCTGCTGACCGAACTGGAACAGATGGGCTTTGGCATCGTCGCCTTCGCCTGTACCACCTGCAACGGCATGAGCGGTGCGCTGGACCCGAAGATCCAGCAGGAAGTGATCGACCGCGACCTGTATGCCACCGCCGTGCTTTCGGGCAACCGCAACTTCGACGGCCGCATCCACCCGTACGCCAAGCAGGCCTTCCTGGCCTCGCCGCCGCTGGTGGTGGCGTACGCGATCGCCGGCACGGTGCGTTTCGATATCGAAAAGGATGCGCTCGGCCATGATGCCGACGGCAACCCGATCACGCTGAAGGACCTGTGGCCAAGCGATGCCGAGATCGACGCGGTGGTCAAGGCCTGCGTCAAGCCGGAGCAGTTCCGCAAGGTCTACGAGCCGATGTTCACCTTCAAGGTGGAACACGGTGCACCGATCAGCCCGCTGTACGACTGGCGCCCCCAGAGCACCTACATCCGCCGCCCGCCGTATTGGGAAGGCGCGCTGGCCGGGGCCCGCAGCCTGACCGGCATGCGCCCGCTGGCGGTGCTCGGCGACAACATCACCACCGATCACCTGTCGCCCTCCAACGCGATCATGGCCAGCAGCGCGGCCGGTGAGTACCTGGCGAAGATGGGCCTGCCCGAGGAAGACTTCAATTCCTACGCGACCCACCGCGGCGATCACCTCACCGCGCAGCGTGCGACGTTCGCCAACCCGAAGCTGATCAACGAAATGGCCGTGGTCGATGGCCAGGTCAAGCAGGGGTCGCTGGCGCGCGTGGAGCCGGAAGGCGAGGTCACCCGCATGTGGGAAGCGATCGAAACCTACATGGATCGCAAACAGCCGCTGATCATCATCGCCGGTGCCGACTACGGCCAAGGCAGCTCGCGCGACTGGGCCGCCAAGGGCGTGCGCCTGGCCGGCGTGGAAGCGATCGCCGCCGAAGGCTTCGAGCGCATCCACCGCACCAACCTGATCGGCATGGGCGTGTTGCCGCTGGAGTTCAAGGAAGGCGTCAACCGCAAGACCCTGGGCATCGACGGCACCGAAACCTTCGACGTGCTGGGCGAGCGTGTGCCGCGTGCCGAGCTGACCTTGGTCATCCATCGCCGCAACGGTGAACAGCTGCGGGTGCCGGTCACCTGCCGCCTGGATACCGCCGAAGAAGTCTCGATCTACGAGGCCGGCGGCGTACTGCAGCGGTTTGCCCAGGACTTCCTGGAATCGGCGCAGGTCGCCTGATCCCACCCGCATCACGACGGCCCGGTAATGGGCCGTCGTTCCCTCAGGACTTCGATATGGCGTTTCTCCCCCAGCTCCGCATCCCCGCCACCTACCTGCGCGGCGGCACCAGCAAGGGCGTTTTCTTCAAGCTGACCGACCTGCCTGCCGCCGCGCAGGTGCCCGGCCCGGCGCGCGATGCGCTGCTGATGCGCGTGATCGGCTCGCCTGATCCGTATGCCAAACACACCGATGGCATGGGTGGCGCGACCTCCAGCACCAGCAAGTGCGTGATCATCTCCGCGCCGTCGGTGCCGGATCACGACGTGGATTATCTGTACGGCCAGGTCGCGATCGAGACCGCGTTCGTCGATTGGAGCGGCAACTGCGGCAACCTCAGCACGGCCGTGGGGCCGTTCGCAATCAGCAACGGCCTGATCGATCCGGCGCGGATTCCGCACAATGGCGTCTGCACCGTGCGGATCTGGCAGGCCAACATCGGCAAGACCATCCTGGCGCATGTGCCGATCGTGGACGGCCAGGTGCAGGAAGACGGTGATTTCGAACTGGATGGCGTGACCTTTCCGGCCGCCGAGATCCAGCTGGAGTTTCTGGATCCGTCCGATGATGGCGAGGGCGGGGCGATGTTCCCGACCGGCAATCTGGTCGACACGCTCGACGTGCCCGGCGTGGGCAGCTTCCAGGTGACGATGATCACCGCCGGCATTCCCACCATCTTCCTCAATGCGGCCGACCTGGGCTACACCGGCACCGAACTGCAGCCGGCGATCAATGAAGACAGCGCGGCGCTGGCACGCTTCGAGGCGATCCGCGCGCACGGCGCGGTGCGCATGGGGCTGATCGACACCATCGAGCAGGCCGCGACCCGTCAGCACACGCCGAAGGTTGCGTTCATCGCCCCGGCGCAGGACTACGTGTCCTCCAGTGGCAAGCAGATCGCGGCCGGTGATATCGATCTGCACGCACGCGCGCTGTCCATGGGCAAGCTGCACCACGCCATGATGGGCACTGCCGCAGTCGCCATCGGTACCGCTGCCGCGATCCCGGGCACGCTGGTGAACCTGGCCGCCGGCGGCGGTGAGCGCGAATCGGTGAGCTTCGGTCATCCCTCCGGCACCTTGCGCGTGGGCGCGCAGGCGGCCTTCGTTGACGGGCAGTGGACGGTCACCAAGGCCATCATGAGCCGCAGTGCCCGCGTATTGATGGACGGCGCCGTACGGGTGCCCGCCACGACCTTGTAACCCCAACAGGAGAATCACGATGTCCGGTCATGACAGCCACAGCAACCAGCGTCCCGCATGGGACACGGTCCTGACCGACATCGTCGATTACGTTCGCGACTATCAGGTCAGCTCGCCGCTGGCGTATACCACCGCGCGGCACTGCCTGATCGATACGCTGGGCTGTGGGCTTGCCGCGCTTTCGTTCCCGGCATGCAGCAAGCTGCTCGGGCCGGTGGTTCCCGGCATGCGGGTGATCAACGGCGCGCGCGTGCCAGGGACGCGCTTCGAGCTCGACCCGGTGCAGGGCGCCTTCAACATCGGCGCGATGATCCGATGGCTGGATTTCAACGACACCTGGCTGGCGGCGGAGTGGGGGCACCCGTCCGACAATCTCGGCGGCATTCTCGCCACCGCCGATTGGCTCAGCCGCAATGCCGAGTCGCTGCGGCGGGCGCCGCTGACGATGCGCGATGTGCTGGAGGCGATGGTCAAGGCGCATGAGATCCAAGGCTGCCTGGCGCTGGAGAACGCCTTCAACCGGGTCGGGCTGGATCATGTGGTGCTGGTCAAGGTCGCCTCCACCGCGGTGGTGTCGCACATGCTCGGGCTGGATCGCGAGCGCATGCTCAATGCTTTGTCGCTGGCCTGGGTGGATGGGCAGTCGCTGCGCACTTACCGGCACGCGCCCAACACCGGCTCGCGCAAGAGCTGGGCGGCGGGCGACGCCACCAGCCGGGCGGTGCGCCTGTCGCTGATGGCCGCGGCCGGGGAGATGGGCTACCCCAGCGCGCTGACCGCGCCGACCTGGGGCTTCTACGACGTCTCCTTCGGCGGGCAGCCGTTCCGCTTCCAGCGGCCTTATGGCAGCTACGTGATGGAGAACGTGCTGTTCAAGATCAGCTATCCGGCCGAGTTCCATGGCCAGACCGCGGTCGAAGCGGCAATGCAGCTGCATGCGCAGATGCGCGCCACCGGCAAGCGCAGCGAAGACATCGCGCAGATCACCCTGCGCACCCAGCAGGCCTGCCTGCGCATCATCGACAAGCCCGGCCCGCTGCATAACCCGGCCGACCGCGACCACTGCGTGCAGTACATGGTGGCGATCGGCCTGATTTTCGGCCGGCTGGTGGCCGAGGACTATGAGGATGACGTGGCGGCCGATCCGCGCATCGATCCGCTGCGGGCGAAGATCACCTGCGTGGAAGAGCCGCAGTTCACGGCCGACTACCTGGACCCGGACAAGCGCAGCATCGCCAACGCGCTGCACGTGACCTTCTCTGATGGCAGCACGATGGAGGCCGTGGTCGAGTACCCGCTGGGCCACGCACGGCGCCGGGCCGAGGGCATCCCGCTGCTGGAGGACAAGTTCCGCCGGCACCTCGCCGGGGTGTTCCCGACCGTGCAGCAGCGCCGGATCCTCGAGGCCTCGCTGGACCCGGTCGCGCTGGAGGCGATGCCGGTGCACGAGTACATGGACCTCTACATCGCCACGTAGAGCCGACCGTTGGTCGGCTGCCCTCCGCTGCCTCTCGCCGCGCTCCTGCCCCCGACCATGACGCCGGATCGCCCGGCACCCGCGCCCCCCGGGCGGACCGGGACGGCCCGTATACTGGCGGCCTTGTTCAAGGAGTGACGTCATGGCTAGCCGCAGTCGGTTCGGGCAGTGGAGCTGGAAGGGAATCGCGGGCCTGGCGCTGGTCGCCGGCCTGGTCATCGGCGTCGGGGGCTGCAAGCGCAACGACAGTGGCCAGCTGCCAGCCCCCTCCGGCGCACCGATCGCGGCCAAGGCCGAGGCCATCACCGAGTTCACCCTGGTCCGGGCCTACCCCGATCAGAAGAGTGACGGCCTGTCGCTGGCGCTGGAGTTCTCCCGCCCGCTGGTCGGCACCCAGGATTTCGACGCGCTGGTCCGCTTCGCCGAGAAGGTCGGCACCGAGGACAGCAGCTGGTCGCTGTCCGATGACGGCAAGACCCTGCGCTATCCGTTCGTGGAAGCGGCCAAGGAATACTCGCTGATCGTCTCCCCCGATCTGCTCGCCGCCGATGGCAGCCGGATCGGCAAGGAGCTGCGCCAGAAGGTCTTCACCGGCGAGCTCAAGCCGGTGGCCGGGTTTGCTTCGCAGGGCAGCGTGCTGCCGGCCAAGGACAGCCGTGGCCTGCCGGTGGTGTCGGTCAACGTGCCGGAAGTGGACGTGGAGTTCCTGCGCGTGCGCGAGAAGGAGCTGCCGAACTTCTTCAGCCAGTACCAGCGCGGCGGCCGCCGCGGCAGCTGGGAGCTGGACAGCGACTACGGCGACAAGACGCCGATGTCGCAGCTGGCCGAGCCGGTCTACGTCAACCGCTTCGTGATCGGCGGCAAGCAGAACGAGCGCGTGCTCACCTACCTGCCGACCCAGGACATCAAGGAGCTGCAGCAGCCGGGCCTGTACTTCGCGGTGATGAAGCGCAGCGGTTCGTTCGAAGGGGAGTACGACACCGCCTTCTTCACCGTCAGCGACATCGGCCTGCATACGCGCGCCTACAAGGACAAGCTGTTCGTGCACACCGCCTCGCTGCAGAGCGGGGCGTCGCTGAAGAAAATCGAGCTGCGCATCCTGGATGGAAAAGGCGAGGTGGTGCTCAAGGGCGCAACCGACGGCAACGGCAATGCGCTGCTCAATTACACGTTGGATGCCAGCCATGTGCTGATCGCCAGCAGTGGCGGTGACACCTCGATGCTGCCGTTCAACCAGCCCGCGCTGGACCTGAGCGAGTTCGCCGTGGCCGGCCGCGACAACGCCTGGTTCGACGTGTTCACCTGGTCGGGCCGCGATCTGTACCGCCCCGGCGAAACCGTGCGAATCTCGGCCCTCCTGCGCGACAACGACGGCAAGCCGGTGAAGCCACAGCCGGTGTTCCTGCGCCTGAAGCAGCCCGACGGCAAGACCTTCCGCGAGACCCGCCTGACCCCAGGCGAGCAGGGCTATTTCAGCTTCGAACAGCTGATTCCGGCCGAAGCGCCAACCGGGCGTTGGCAGGTGGAGTTCCGCACCAACCCGGCCAGCAAGGAAGCGATCCAGGGCATGACCCTGCGCATCGAGGAGTTCCTGCCCGAGCGCATGAAGCTGGACCTGGACAGTGCCCAGAAGATCCTCAAACCGGGCGAGCCGCTCAAACTGCAGGCCGATGCTGCGTACCTGTACGGTGCGCCGGCCGACGGCAACCGCTTCACCGCACGCCTGGCCGTGGCGGCCGAGCAGTCGCCGGTCGAGTCGCTGCCGGGCTATTTCTTCGGCGACCCGACCACCGCGCTGCCGCGCGAGGCGCGCGACGTCATCGATACCCAGTTCCCGGCCGACGGCAAGCTGCGCCAGGACGTGGAGCTGCCGGCCGAGGTGAAGCCGACCGCGCCGATCGCGGTGGTGCTGTCCGGCAGCGTGTATGAAACCGGCGGGCGCGCCGTGACCCGCACCCTGAAGCGGGTGATGTGGCCGGCCACCGCGCTGGTCGGTGTGCGCCCGTTGTTCGATCCCAAGGACGGCGCCGACGCCAACAGCAATGCGCGCTTCGAGCTGATGCGCGTGGACGCGGCGGGCAAGCCGCAGCCGGCCAAGGGCCTGAAGGTCACGCTGGTGCGCGAGCTGCGCGACTACCACTGGACCTTCAACGACAACCGCTGGGATTACGACTTCACCCGCCGCTTCGAGAACAAGGACACCCGCACCGTCGACGCCGGCAGTGCCGCGGTCGGTATTGATTTCCCGGTGGAGTGGGGCGAGTACCGGCTGGACGTGTTCGACCCGGCCACCGGGCTGACCAGCCGCTATCCGTTCAACGCCGGCTGGAGCTGGAACGACGACAACCGCGGCCTGGATGCGCGCCCGGACAAGGTCAAGCTGGCCTTGGACAAGACCGGCTACAAGGCCGGCGACACGGTGCGCGTCACCGTCACCCCGCCGCATGCCGGCAAGGGCGTGCTGATGGTCGAGAGCGACAGGATGCTCTACGTCCAGGATATCGACGCCAAGCCGGGCAGCACCTACGACATTCCCGTCACCGCCGAGTGGGAACGTCACGACGTCTACATCACTGCGCTCGTGTTCCGCGGCGGCAGTGCGCCGAGCAAGATCACCCCGGCCCGTGCGGTCGGCGTGGTGCATGTGCCGATGGACCGCAGGGCGCGGCAGATCGCGGTCGGTCTGGTGGCGCCCAAGCAGATGCGCCCGGAGCAGACCCTGCCGGTCACCGTGAGTGCCCCGCAGCTGGCCGGCAAGGTCGCGCATGTGACCGTCTCGGCGGTGGATGTGGGCATCCTCAACATCACCCGCTTCCCGGTGCCCGATGCTGCCAGTCACTTCTTCGCGCAGCGTCGCCTGGGTGTGGACGCCTATGACATCTACAGCCGCGTGATCGAAAGCTTCGACGGCAGCAGCGGCAAGCTCAAGTTCGGCGGCGACATGGCACTGGCGGCGATGCCGCAGGCCAAACGCCCGACCGCGCGCGTGCAGACGGTCGACCTGTTCTCCGGTCCGGTGAAACTCGATGCCAAGGGCATCGCGCGGATCGCGCTGAAGGTGCCGGATTTCAACGGCACGCTGCGCGTGTCGGCGCTGGTCTACGCCGATGACCAGTACGGCAAGCGCGATGTGGAAACCGTGGTGCGCGCGCCGATCCTGGCCGAAGCCAGCATGCCGCGGGTGATGGCGCCCGGCGATACCAGCACGGTCACTTTGGACGTGCAGAACTTCACCGGCACACCGGGCGAGTTCAAGGTGCAGGTCGATGGTATCGGCCCGCTGACCCTGGGCGAATCCAGCCGCACGCTCAAGCTCAATGCCGATGCGAAGAGCACGCTGAGCTTCCCGCTGACCGCGCGCGAGGGCTACACCGTGGCCAAGGTGCGCGTGCGCGTGGATGGCAACGGCTTCAAGGTTGATCGCCGCTATGACCTGCCGGTGCGTGCGGCATGGCCGCAGGTGCTGCGCGCACAGACCCGCACGCTGGATCCGCTGGCCACCGTCACGATGGAGGCTGGCCTGGCCGATGGCCTGATGAACGATTCGGTGACCGCACGCATGCTGGTCAGCGCGCTGCCGCCGATCCCGTTCGCCAGTGCCTTGAACGGTGCGCTCAACTATCCGTATGGCTGCGCCGAGCAGACCACCAGCAAGGGCTATGCCGCGCTGATGCTGGATGAGGCGACCTCGGCCATGCTGGGTGCAGACGGGTTGGATGCCAAGACCCGCCGCGAGCGCATGGAGGGTGCCTTCGGCCGCCTGGCCTCGATGCAGGTCGCCAACGGCAACTTCTCGATGTGGGGCGACGACGGTTACATCAATCCGTGGCTGACCCCGTACATCGCCGAATTCCTGCTCGATGCCAAGGATGCCGGCTTTGCCGTGCCGGACAACGTGCTGCAGAAGGCACTGAACCGCCTGAGTGAAGACCTGCTCTCCGGCGGCAACCAGTTCTATGGCGAGGACCGCCGCGAGAACCTGAAGTTCGCCAACCAGGCTTACTCGGGCTACGTGCTGGCCCGGGTCAACCGTGCGCCGCTGGGGACCCTGCGCGCGCTGTACGACAACGAACGCAGCAAATCGCTGACCGGTCTGTCGCTAGTGCACCTGGGCATCGCGCTGTCGCTGCAGGGCGATCACAAGCGCGGTGATGCGGCCATTGCCGCCGGCTTTGCCAAGCGCGCCGAGGACCGTCCGGCTTACTTCGCCGATTACGGCAGCGCCGTACGCGATGACGCGCTGATGATCGCGCTGCTGCACGAGCGCAAGCTGTCCAAGCCGGCCTACGATGCTCGTGCGGTCGATCTCGGCCGCGCGCTGGATGCCCGCCGCAACAGTGGCTGGATGTGGCTGAGCACCCAGGAGCAGGTGGCGCTGGCCCGCATGGGCAAGGCGCTGTCGGCCAACCAGAAGAAGCTGGTCTCCGGCGAGCTGGTGGTGGGGGGCGAAAGCGAGAGCATCTCGGCGCGCCGCATGTTCGGCCGCAGCTTCGACTACGCCGCGCTGGCCAAGGGCGTGCGCTTCAGCCCGCAGGGGGAGCCGCCGATGTTCGCCAGCCTGGAAGTGGCCGGCATTCCGCGCAACCCGCCGGAACCGGACAGCCGCACGCTCGGCGTGGAGCGCAGCTGGTACACCACCGATGGCAAGCCGTGGACGCCGCGGCCGCTGAAGGAAGGCGAGGCCCTGATCGTACGGGTCAGCGTCACCCCGAACGTGGACATGCCCGATGCACTGCTGACCGATCTGCTGCCGGCTGGGCTGGAGATCGAGAACTTCAACCTGGGCGATGCGAAGCAATGGGCCGATGTGGTGGTCGACGGGCTGAGCGTGAACGACCGCGGCGATGCGGCCAACATCAAGCACGAGGAGTTCCGCGACGACCGCTATGTGGCCGCGCTGAAACTGTCCCGTGGCAGCACCGCCAAGGTGTTCTACCTGGTGCGCGCGGTCACGCCGGGCACCTACCGGGTGCCGCCGCCGCTGGTGGAGGATATGTACCGGCCGGACCTGCGCGGCGTTGGGCGCAGCCTCCCGGCATCGCTGACCGTGGTGCAGCCCTGATCGCAGGGCGGGCCGTCCCCGTGACGGCCCGCCTGCCTCGCTGCTGAACCGACATGACGTCTCTTATTTCCAAGCGGTGGTGGGCGTCGGCGCTACGCGGCGTGCTGCCGTACCTGCGATGGGGTACGGCGGCGCTGCTCACCGTACTGCTGGTGCTGGACCTCGCGTTTCCGCCGCCGCTGCCCAGACAGCGTGACACCAGTACCCTGGTGGTCGCGCGCGATGGCACGCCGCTGCGCGCGTTCGCCGATGCCGACGGCGTGTGGCGCTATCCGGCCTCGGCCGACAGCGTGTCGCCGCTGTACCTGCAGGCCCTGCTGAACTACGAAGACCGCTGGTTCTGGCGGCATCCCGGCATCAATCCCTGGGGCCTGCTGCGCGCGGGCAAGCAATGGCTGTTCGAGCAGCGGATCGTTTCCGGCGGGTCAACCCTGACCATGCAGGTCGCGCGGATGCTCGACCCGCATACGCGTACCCCATGGGGCAAGGCCAAGCAGCTGCTGCGCGCGGTGCAGCTGGAACTGCACCTGAGCAAGGCGCAGATCCTGGCGCTGTACCTGGAGCGCGCGCCCTACGGCGGCACCATCGAAGGCGTGGAAGCGGCGAGCTGGGCGTATCTAGGCAAACCGGCCTCGCAGCTGTCGCATGCCGAGGCGGCGCTGCTGGCGGTGCTGCCGCAGTCACCCAGCCGGTTGCGCCCGGACCGGCATCCCGAGGCCGCCCAGCGTGCCCGCGACAAGGTGCTCGAACGCCTGGTGTCGTTGGGGGTGTGGTCACGCGAGGAGGTCGACGATGCCCGCATCGAACCGGTGGTCACCCGCGCCCTGCAGCCGCCGCTGCATGCCGCCTTGCTGGCCCAGCGCCTGCGTTCGGCCCAGCCGCGGGCGGCACGGATCGAGAGCACGCTGGACATCGGCCTGCAGCGCACGCTGGAAGAGCGCGTGTCCTCGTACTTTTCGCAGCTGCCCGAGCGCACCTCGGCGGCCTTGCTGGTGGTGGACAATCGCACGCTGGAAGCACGCGCCTATGTCGGTTCGGTGGCCTTCGGCGACAAGCAGCGGCTCGGTCATGTGGACATGGTGCAGGCGTGGCGCTCGCCGGGCTCCACGCTGAAGCCGTTCCTGTATGGCATGGCGCTGGATGACGGGTTGATCCATTCGGAAAGCCTGATGGTGGATGCGCCGCAGAGCTTCGGCGGGTATCGGCCCGGCAACTTCGATGCGGCCTTCAACGGGCCGGTGAGTGCCGCCACGGCGCTGCGCTTGTCGCTCAACGTGCCCGCGGTCGATCTGCTCGACCGGGTCGGATCGGCGCGTTTCGCCGCACGCTTGTCGCATGCGGGCATCAACCTGCAGTTTCCCCACGGCAGTGCGCCCAATCTCTCGCTGATCCTTGGCGGCACCGGTGCGCGGCTGGAGGATCTGGTCGGCACCTTCGCCGCGTTCAACCGCAACGGCATCGCCGGGCGGGTGCGGTACACGGCGCAGGATGCGGTGATCGAGCGGCGCCTGATGTCGCCCGGCGCGGCGTGGATCACCCGGGAGGTACTCGAGTCCAATCCACGCCCGGGCTATGGCACGGGCACCTTCGATGTCACCGGCCGGCCGCGTGTGGCCTGGAAGACCGGCACCAGCTACGGTTACCGCGATGCCTGGGCGATCGGCACGACGCGGCATTACACGGTGGGCGTCTGGGTGGGGCGTCCGGATGGCACGCCGCTGCCCGGCCAGTACGGGGCGGTGACCGCGTTGCCGCTGATGTTCGAAGTGGTCGACAGTCTGCCGCGCCAGGCTGGCGATGCGAGCACGGCACCGATGCCGGCCAGTGTTGCGCAGGCCGACATCTGCTGGCCGACCGGTGGCCTGGCCGAGCAGACCGCAGCGCCACTGTGCCAACGCAGGATGCCGGCCTTCGTGCTGGATGACGTGGTACCGCCGACGTTTGCCGAACGCGAGGCGCGGCTGTGGCAGCCGGGTCTGCAACGCTTCCAGGTGGATGCGCGCACGGGCTTGCGATTGTCGCCGGAGTGCAGCCGGCCGCATGAACCAGTGCAGCGCGAGATCGCGCGCTGGCCGGCGCTGTTGTCCCCGTGGCTGCCGCAGGCCCAGCGTCAGGCCTCGCAGTTGCCTGCGTTGTCGCCGGATTGCAGCGACGATGGCCGCGAGAGCGGTGGCACCCTGCACATCGAAGGGCTCAACGACCGGGCCACCCTGGCGCGTGCACCGAATGCCGAGCACGGCGTGCGCCTGCAACTGCGCGCGCTGGGCAATGACACCACGGTGGACTGGTTGCTGGATGACCGCTGGATCGCCCGCACTGAAGGTGCGCGTCTGTTCCAGCGTGATTTCGATGAGGTGGGCGAGCACACGTTGACCGCGTTGGCTGCCGATGGTGCATGGACGCAGGTGCGGTTCCGCATCCTGCGCTGATCATGCGGCGCGCAGGGTCTGGCAGTGCCGGCCACGGGCCGGCACTGCCGTCCAGCATTACTCCCCGATCCAGCCGTCCAGCAGATCGGCGAATTCGTCGGCGTGTTCCTCTTCCTGTGCCAGGATCTCTTCGAGGATGCGCTTGGTCGTGGTGTCCTTGTCGCCCACGAAATTGATCATCTCGCGATAGCTGTCGATCGCGATGCGCTCGGCGATCAGGTTCTCGCGGACCATGTCGCGCAGGTCGCTGCCTTCCTTGTACTCGGCATGCGAGCGCGCAGTGAGCGTATCCGGGTTGAGGTCCGGCTCGCCGCCCAGCTGCACGATGCGTTCGGCCAGCTTGCCGGCGTGCGCCTGCTCCTGCTGTGCGTGTTCCAGGAACTCGGCCTTGATCGAATCGGCGAGCATGCCCTTGGCCATGAAGTAATGGCGGTAGTAGCGCAGCACGCACACGTATTCGGTGGCGAGCGCGTCGTTGAGCAGCTTGATCACCGCCTCGCGGTCGGCGCTGTAGCTGTCGGTGATCGCGCCGTCTTCGATGTCCTTGCGGGCCTTGGCGCGCAGGGTGGCGGTGTCGCTGATGCCCGCCGGGCGGGCGTTGTTCCGGGTGTTCTTGGCTGGCGTTGACATGGCTGGCCGGTGTCCTCTCTTGCGTGGGTCTAGCGGGGGAGATGCTCCAGCACGTACTGCGCTGAAGACACCTCGAATTTTCCGGGTTCCTCGATGAAGGTTTCGCGCACGACACCGTCTTCGACATACAGCGCGAAGCGACGCGATCGCGTCCCCATACCCGAACTGCTGGCATCCATTTCCAGGCCGAGCGCACGGGTGAATTCACCGTTGCCATCGGACAGCAGCTGCAGGCCGTCGGGTACCTGTTGGCTCTCGCCCCAGGCCTTCATCACGAACGGATCGTTGACCGCCATGCAGAACACCTCGATGCCGCGGTGGCGGAATTCGGGGAACTGCTCGATGAAGCCGGGCAGGTGCCGGGCCGAACAGGTCGGGGTGAATGCGCCGGGCACGCCGAACAGCACCGCCTTGCGCGAATCGAACAGGGCATGGGTGTCGATGGTCTCCATGCCCTCGCGGATACGCTTGAGGGTGACTTCGGGAATGCGGTCGCCAACGTGGATGGTCATGCGGACTCCTTGGACACAGGCAGGGTAGTGAGGGGCATGGGATGGCCATGTCAACATGTTGAAAAACGGCCGTGCAGACCCATCTCCAACGGGAAAGGCGGGCCACGGGGGCAGCGTAGCCGGCCGGGATGTCCGCCGCATTGCGCAGGATCATTCGCGCCCGGCGTCACGGTGGGCCGGTCCGCAGCGGCTAGAATTGCGCGGACGGCGCCCGCCCACGCGGGTGGCCGAACTTAGTCGAGGTGTTTGGATGGAATTCAAGGATTATTACGCCACGCTCGGGGTGGAACCCACCGCGGGCGATGCTGAGATCAAGACCGCTTACCGCCGGCTGGCGCGCAAGTACCACCCGGATGTGAGCAAGGAAGCCGGGGCCGAGGATAAATTCAAGGCGGTCAACGAGGCTTACGAGGCGCTGCGCGACCCGCAGAAGCGCGCAGCCTATGACCAGCTCAAGGCGCAGGGTTACCGCCCCGGCGAGGAGTTCCACACCCCGCCGAACTACGGTGGTGGCCAGGGCTATGACTTTGAAGAGGTATTCGGGGGCGGCGCCGGTGGTGGCGGCTTCAGCGATTTCTTCGAGAGCCTGTTCGCGCGCCAGCGCGGTGGTGGCGGCGGCCGTGCCAGCGGCTTCGGGGGTGCCAGCCAGGGCCCGCAGCCTACCCGCGACACCCGCGCCAAGCTGTCGGTGCCGCTGGAGGCCGCCTACCAGGGCGACAGCCTGCGCATCAACGTGGGCGGCAAGCAGCTCGATGTGCGCGTACCCAAGGGCATCCGCCCCGGCCAGGTGATCCGCCTGGGCGGGCAGGGCACCGGGGGCGGCAACCTGCTGCTGGAAGTGGAATACGCCGAGCACCCGCAGTTCGAGGTCGATGGCCGCAACATTCTCTACACCCTGCAGGTCACCCCGTGGCAGGCGGCGCTGGGGACCAGCATCAGCGTGCCCACCCTAGGCGGTGCGGTGGACCTGAAGGTGCCGGCCGAGTCCGATGCCGGGCGCAAGCTGCGCCTGCGTGGCCGCGGGCTGCCGGGCAACCCGGATGGCGATCAGATCGTGGAACTGGAGATCATTGCGCCGGCGCCCACGGATGAGGCGCAGAAGAAGGCCTACAAGACGCTGGCCAAGGCATTCGGCGAGAAGATCTGAGGGATCAGGGCAGCGGCGGTTCCTGGTGGCTGAAAACGCGCTCCAGCACTTCGGACAGCTCGTCTTCGGAGAACGGCTTGGTGATATAGGCCTTTGCCCCCTGCCGCATGCCCCACATGCGGTCGGTGTCCTGGTCCTTGGTGGTCACCAGGATCACCGGAATGTGCTTGGTCGAGGCATCGCGGGCCAGGGTGCGGGTCGCCTGGAAACCGTTGAGGTTGGGCATCACCACGTCCATCAGCACCAGGTCGGGCAGCTCGGCCTTGGCCGCTTCCACCCCGGCGGCGCCATCGGTGGCGGTCAGGATCTCGTGCCCGAGTTTTTCGACGATCCGCTGTATCCCCAACAGCTGCGACGGTGAATCGTCGACGATCAGAATGCGTGCCATGGTGTTCCCCGTGTGATGCTCGCAGTGTAGTGCGGGCCTCGCACCGTCGTGAAGCGCCGGGCGTGCCGTCCGTCGCCCGGCTGCCACGCTCAGTCGATTCGTACCACGGTGCGGCCGTGGTTGCCGCCGGCGAGCAGGGCCTCGAATGCCGCGGGCAGGCCCTCCAGGCCGACTTCGCCGGTGCAGATCGTGTCCAGATGCGCCGGCTTCCACTCGCCGCCCAGCTTTTCCCAGACCGCTTCGCGCAGGTCACGCGGGGCGCTGGAGGAGGACACCCCCAGCAGCGACACGCCGCGGATGATGAAAGGCATGACCGTCATGTCCAACGCCGGGCTCGCGGCCAGCCCCGCACTGACGACCGACCCGTAAGGCACGGTCTGGGCCAGCAGGCTGCTCAGCATCGCGCCGCCGGCATTGTCCAGCCCGCCACCGAAGCGCGCCGATTCCATCGGCCGGGTGGTCGCCAGCACCTCACGTGGCAGCACTTCGCGGGCGCCCAGGCCACGCAGGTAGCCGGCCTGGTCGGCCTTGCCACTGATCGCATGCACCTCGAAACCGGCGCGGGTGAAGATGTCCACGGCCAGCGAGCCGACGCCGCCGGTGGCCCCGGTCACTGCCAGTGGTCCGTGGGCGGGGGTCTGCCGGTTGTCCAGCATCCGCAGCAGGGCCAGCGCGGCGGTGAAACCGGCGGTGCCCAGGATCATCGCCTCGCGCGGTTTCAAGCCGGTCGGTTGGGGGATCACCGCACTGGCGGCCATGCGTACATAGGGACTGTAGCCGCCATCGCGGGTCTCGCTCAGCCCGCAGCCCGTGGCAAGCACCGCATCACCCTCGCGGTAGGCCGGGTCGGTCGAGGCGACCACCGTGCCCGCCACGTCGATGCCGCCGACCAGCGGGAAACGGCGCAGGATCTTGCCCTTGCCGGTGCCGGCCAACGCATCTTTATAGTTGACCGAGGACCAGTGCGCGCGGATCACCACCTCGCCCGGGTTGAGCTGGTCCAGGCCGATCGGTTCCAGCCCGGCGTGGTAGCCGCTATCGTCCTGGTGGATGCGGAAGGCGTTGAACCGGTCGGGGATTGCCATGAAGATGCCTGACGAGGGGAAACCGCCACCTTACCTGCTGCGGTTATGAATCGTTCCCCGAGATGCGTGACCCCTTCCAATCCTGTCGATCTGCCCCATCTAGTAGAATCGACAGCGATTTAACGTTTTAACGGTTGACGGTGCGGGAATGGCCCGCAGGCAACCTTACCTTGATGGAGCGTGCATGGCCTGGAATACACCCGGCGGCAACAAGGGCGGACAAGGCCCCGACGAGAATCGACGTGGGCCGTTCGGTCCTCGCGGTGGCGGCAATGGCGGCGGTTGGGGCGGTTTGCCCGGTCCGCTGAAAGACCTGTTCGATGGCGGCATCCTGCGGTGGGTCGCAGTGGCTGCCGTGTTGCTGCTGCTGTTCTCCAGCTTCCAGCTGATCGGCGAACAGCAACGCGGCGTGGTGCTGCGCTTCGGTCAGTTCCATCGCATCCTGCAGCCTGGCCCGAACTTCAAGCTGCCGTGGCCGCTGGAATCGGTCACCAAGGTCAATGCCACCGAGATCAAGACGTTCAGCAGCCAGGTGCCGGTCCTGACCCGCGACGAGAACATCGTCAACGTCTCGCTCAACGTGCAGTACCGCATCGATGACCCGCGCCTGTACCTGTTCGGCTCGGTCGATGCCGACCAGGTGCTGGAACAGACCGCGCAGAGCGCGGTGCGTGAGCAGGTCGGTCGTGCCGACCTCAACAACGTGCTGAACAACCGTGGCCCGCTGGCCGTGGCCGCCGAAGAGCGCCTGCAGGCCTCGCTCGGCAGCTACCGCACCGGTCTGTCGGTGACCGGCCTGACCCTGCCCGATGCCCGCCCGCCCGAGGAGGTCAAGCCGGCCTTCGATGAGGTCAACGGTGCCCAGCAGGTCAAGGAGCGTCTGATCAACGAAGCCCAGGCTTACGCCGCCAAGGTTGTCCCGGAAGCGCGCGGCCAGGCCTCGCGGGCCCGGACCACCGCTGAAGGCTACAAGCAGGCCGTGGTGGCCAAGGCCGAGGGTGACGCCGAGCGCTTCAGCCTGCTGCAGGTCCAGTACAAGGACGCCCCGGAAGTCACGCGCAAGCGCCTGTGGCTGGAAACGGTGCAGAAGGTGCTCTCGGAGAACCGCAAGATCATCGGTGGCGATGGCCGCCAGCTGATCTACGTGCCGATGCCGGGCGACACCCGCACCAGCACCAACGCCGCTCCGGCGGTGACCCCGGAAGTCATGCTGCCGTCGCTGCCTGCCAGCACGGCCGTGGATGGCGTTCGCAATGCGGAGCGTCCGACGACGCGCCCGACCGGTCGTGAGGAGGGCAGCCGATGAGAAGTTCACTGTGGATTGGTCTGGCCGTAGCGGTCCTGCTGGGCCTGCTGGGTTCGGTCTACGTTGTCCGTGAGGATCAGACCGCGATGGTGCTGAACCTGGGCAAGGTGGTCCGTGCGGACATCAAGCCGGGCCTGCACTTCAAGGTGCCGCTGGTGGAAACGGTGCGCGTGTTCGATCGCCGCTTCCAGGTGCTCGATACCGCCCCGGCGCGCTACTTCACCGCCGAGCAGAAGGACGTCAGCGTCGACTTCTTCGCCATCGGTTACATCTCCGACGTGCGCGCGTATTTCCGCGCGACCGGCGGCGATGCCCGCGTGGCCAATGCCCGTCTGGCCCCGATCATCACCGACTCGCTGCGCAACCAGATCAACTCGCGTTCGTTGCAGCAGCTGGTGTCCGGGGATCGCAGCGAACTGATCGCCAACCAGCTGACCGGCATCAACGAGTCGGTCAAGGCGCTCGGCATGCAGATCATCGACCTGCGCATCAAGCAGATCGACCTGCCGACCGACAGCCAGGTGATCAACGATGTGTACGAGCGCATGCGCGCCCAGCGTAAGCAGGAAGCGGCCAAGCTGCGCGCCGAGGGTGAAGAGCAGTCGCTGACCATCCGCGCCCAGGCCGACCGCGAGAGCACCGTGATCGTGGCCGAAGCCGAGCGCGACGCCCAGCAGCTGCGCGGTGCCGGCGATGCCGACGCCGCCCGCATCTACGGCAAGGCCGGCTCGGCCGACCCGTCGTTCTACGCCTTCTACCGCAGCCTGGAGGCCTACCGTGGCTCCATGACCGACGGCAATGGCGTGATCGTGCTCGACAAGAACGACCCGTTCCTGCAGTACCTCAAGAGCGATCGCTGAGGCTTCAGGCGGTCGTCATCCACGGGGACCCGGTGCAGACCGGGTCCCCGTTTTGTTTGTGGAGATGTCATGAAAGATCTGTTCTCGGCCCTGTGTCTGGTCGCCGTGCTCGAAGGCCTGTTCCTGTTCGCCGCCCCGTTGGCCTGGAAGCGCATGGCCGAGCAGCTGCTGATGCTGCGCAGCAGCGCCCTGCGCGCCTGGGGCGGGGTGATCCTGTTGGCCGGCCTGACCACCTTGTGGTGGTTGAAGCACTGAGCGGATGCCTGCGGGCTCCGGCACTACCCGGGTCAGGCTCCCGGTTCAGCCCGGCATCACGCGGTCCCGCCCGGTCCTGACCTGTTGCCAACACGGGCCTCCGGCGGGGTGGCACCTGCCCAGGGAAACCCGGATAATGCAAAAAAGCCGGACGGGCCTCCCCGTTCGGCTTTTTCCGTGTCTGGGCCTTCCATCGCCGGCCGCTCCCCGTTTGGAGCCGCCATCACCGCGCTGGCCAGCCCTGCCACGGTTTACCCGTCCGCGGCCCCGATGGCCGCAACATATGAGGAGCCCGTCATGGGTCAGTCTGTCGTAGTGCTTGGTGCCCAGTGGGGCGATGAAGGCAAGGGCAAGATCGTCGATCTGCTCACCGAGGAAATCGGTGCCGTTGTGCGTTTCCAGGGCGGCCACAACGCCGGCCACACGCTGGTCATCAATGGCAAGAAGACCGTGCTGCACCTGATTCCGTCGGGCATCCTGCGTGAAGACGCGCTGTGCCTGATCGGCAACGGCGTGGTGATCTCGCCGGCCGCGCTGCAGAAGGAAATCGCCGAGCTGGAAACCTCCGGCGTGGAAGTGCGTTCGCGCCTGAAGATCTCCCCGGCCGCGCCGCTGATCATGCCGTACCACATCGCCCTGGACCAGGCGCGCGAACGCGCTGCCGGCGGCAAGGCGATCGGCACCACCGGCCGTGGCATCGGCCCGGCGTACGAAGACAAGGTGGCACGTCGCGGCATCCGCATCGCCGACCTGCATTACCCGGCCCAGCTGGAAGAACTCCTGCGCACCGCGCTGGATTACCACAACTTCGTGCTGACCAATTACCTCAAGACCGACGCGGTCGACTTCCAGAAGACCTACGACGAAGCACTGGCCTTCGGCGAATACGTCGAGCCGATGAAGTCCGACGTTGCCGGCATTCTGCACGACCTGCGCAAGCAGGGTAAGCGCGTGCTGTTCGAAGGCGCCCAGGGCGCGCTGCTGGACATCGACCACGGCACCTACCCGTACGTCACCAGCTCCAACACCACGGTCGGTGGTGCACTGGCCGGTGCCGGCGTCGGCGCCGATGCGATCGACTACGTGCTGGGTATCGCCAAGGCCTACGCAACCCGCGTCGGCGGTGGCCCGTTCCCGACCGAGCTGGACGATGAAGTCGGCCAGGGCATCCGCGACCGCGGTGCCGAGTACGGCGCTTCGACCGGCCGCCCGCGTCGCTGCGGCTGGATGGACATCGTCGCGCTCAAGCGCGCCGTGGCCATCAACGGCATCAGCGGCCTGTGCATCACCAAGCTGGACGTGCTCGACGGCATGGAAAAGCTGAAGGTCTGCATCGCCTACGAATACCGCGGCAAGCGTACCGAGTACGCGCCGCTGGACGCGCAGGGCTGGGAAGAGTGCACCCCGGTGTACCTGGAGTTCCCGGGCTGGACCGAGAACACCCACGGCATCACCAACTGGGACGACCTGCCGCCGGCCGCCCGCGCTTACCTGCGCGCGCTGGAAGAGCTGGCCGGTTGCCCGGTGAGCATCGTCTCGACCGGCCCGGACCGCGACCACACCATGGTCCTGCAGGATCCGTTCGCCTGATCAGGCGCGCAGTGCCGGGCCACGCCCGGTATCGCGTGAAGGTGTAAGGCGTAAAGAAATGCCCCGCGCAAGCGGGGCTTTTTCTCTTTGCTAACAGAGCTTCCAAAATATATGGTTGCGTTTTAAGCCCTGAAAGACGCTCCATCTGCGTTATCGAAACCAACATGTAGAAACGCTTGCGCCGGGCCCGCCAACGCGGGCCGATGCCATGGCGCTTGGAGCTAACCTTGAGTCAACGGTCGCAGTGCCGGGCCTCAGCTCGATAATTTGTTCGAACGCATCCTAGGGCACTCAGAGTCGCTAAGTCATGAGCATGGAGCAAGATCCGGCCACGGCGTCGACTCCAGCGAAGTCCGCTTGCTTCGCGGTTGAGGGAAGCGCACCGTAAGCAGGGATTTGGCTTGATCGTCAATCAACCTGAATGGGGAGATCAAACGAGTTGTTGTCTTCTCTAGACTCGCTCACCGTGTTCTGGTCATCGATGGTGAGTCGAATGGTATGCGCACCGGGCGAAGCCAACCACGCACCGTAGTACGTGCTGACGCGGCTACGTGAACCTGGTGGCAGAGTGGCATTCTGTAGGCCACCCCAGACGCACCCTTGGCTGAAACACTGACTGTTTTCCGTCGCCAATAGCCCCATCCAGGTCGCACTTGCGGCGATCGATCCGATATTCTCGATAGTGGCGACAAATGATGTCGCATCGCCTGCGCGGGGGTGGGCAGGACGTGTATAGGCGTTCACGATTTGCAAGTCGGGCTTGTCCGAGACATTGATTAGGCGGGACAGCTGGTTGTTGCTTTCGACTGCTTCGGGCACCAGTTTCTGATCGTCAACGATGACGGTGATGTTCTGGAGGGAGGATGCCGCTGGCCAAGTGGGACCAGCTGCAGGAAGCCAAACCGATTCACCAGGCTGCAATGCACTCATCAGCCCGCTCCATGGACAACCCGTCTGCGGGCAGGTGCCGTTGACCAGATACACGGCACCCAGCCAACCCGTTGATGCAGGCATCGAGCCGCGATTGGTCACCGCTACGCGGAAGCCCACGTGATCGCCAGGTTGAAAGTTGGCCGGCACGCTCTCAATCAGATAGGGCAGAAGATCCGGCTTGTCGCCAACCACAATTTCGCGAGTTGTCTCATTGTTATGCTCGTTCGACTCTTTTAAACGGTCTGCGTCGTCGACATAGGCAGTGATGGGGTGTAGGCCTGCAGAAGGCTGCCACGCGGGCCCTTGGTTCAGATCTATGGCAATCTGCTCACCGGGCATCAGGCTGGCCGAGGTCATGCCCCACTGGCACCCACCTGTGAAGCAACGTCCATCCTCATGTACGAGTACGCTGTGCAGTCCCAAAGGTGAAGCTGCGTTGCCGGTGTTCTGAATCACAGCCCGGAAGCGCACCGATTGGCCTGGCAGGAATTGTGCAGGCACTGTCTCCACGCGCATGACCTGAAGGTCTGGCTGGTGGCTCAAGTCGTCTACGACGGAGCTGAGAATAGCGGGGCAGTTATGACCATCAAACGCGTAGTCTGGCCGTGTTTCCGGCCAGTAAGCAAAGTAGGCGCTTCCCATACTCCGCGGCCGATCTGATCCATAGACGCTCTGGAGCGCGGCCTCCAGCGTTGGCCTGAAGTTGAAGCGAAGGGCAGGGTCGCGACATGCGCCAGCAAAGGCAGGAAGCACCGGCACCATGCCGGTGCGCAGCAATCCATGTTTCTGCCACTTCCGGTACTGATTGACCTGGCTCTGCAGATCGTAGGCGTACTGATCGACAAAGACGACATCTTGAGCAGTGGCACTGATGCCGTACTGGATTTCCACATCGGTAAGGTCCCACATCGTGTTTGCGATGATGATCGGGCGTGCTACCGTATCCGGATCAACTTGGCGGATCCGCTGGTAGACCAGTTCCTGATATCGCTTGCATATCCCTCGATTCACTGGGGCTCTGCGTAGCGCTGGTTCGTCAAAGGTGTAGTAGCCAACCACGATGTCCGAGTTCTGGAGCGCGATACTCGCGAGGTCGTCCAGGCTCGATTCAAGCCAGCTGGGCAGGCGTTCGCTCCCAGGATTGCACGCAGCGGTTTCGTCGCTAAACCAAGCGTCACTGACGGGGCCGTTGTACATCAGAACCACCTTGAACTGCGACAGCAGCGGGTCCTGGCGGACGGCAGACAGTTCAGACCTTACCTCGCTGGGCGACCAGCCGGACACGGGAATAACGTTGATTCCCGAGTTGCGTAGCATGGTCAATTGCTCCCGCACCAAAGGATCGGTATTGCCGATCACATTGGCTGTGTAAAGAAACTTCATGTTGGTGCCAGTGTAGCCGTCTTGTGCAGCGGCGATGTGTGGGGCAACGAGTCCAGCGAATAGCAGAAGCGTCAGTGTCGATTGATTGCTCATGATTACCCCTTTGATGGAAAGTGCTCCAGTAACCTGCCCGCCAAGCCAACGCTAATCTGAAGAATAGCGTCCCGGGTTCCATGCAGGAACGAAATGCGACTAGATAGTCGAACTGACTATCGGTACAGAAGGATCATCCCAGCCAAAATCGGCGATGCGACCGTGGCGCCCTGCAACATAGCAGGAGACATGCGGCGGCCACTGTGCGTGCAGCCGAACTGGACGCAACTGCGCGTGAAGCCACGACTGTTGGTGCTCCGCCCACCGGCGATGTCTAACCGATGGCTGCCGCTCAGTGGCACCACGTTGGGCAGGGTTGTGCCCGGCAGCAGTTACACGGCCCTGCAGTCGTCGTAGACGGATATGCGCCGGTGTATCTGAAGTTCGCGGGCTGGACCGAGAACATCCGGGGCATCATCCACGGGAATGACCTTCCGGCGGCGGCTCGCGGCCAGCTGCGCGACGGGAGAGCTAGCCGGTAGTCCGGTCAGCATCTTCTCGACCTGCCAAGGCGCCGGCTACACCATGGTCCTGGAGGATCCGTTCGTCTGATAAGTCGAGCAGTGCAGGGTGGCGGCCAGCACTGCCACGTGTCTGAAAAAACACTCATCCCAGACGGGGCGTTTTCTGAGACGCAATGTCGTGTTTTATTCCAGACGGTTAGATGCGGCAAGTGTTGTCGTAAATTGCTTCTTTGTCTTCTTGCATTAATGAAAGAATGTGCTAAAGCTTGGATAGCTGGCTGTGGAAGATACGCGATGAACTCGGCTGGAGTGGCAATGGTGGTTGAATCGCCCAGGGTTCCGTAGACACCTCGCAGCCATAAACTATGGCTTAGGCGGAGGTGGTTATGAGCACGAAGCG